>CAJMSD010000001.1 GCA_905215965.1 uncultured bacterium
AAGGCGATCATTCGTGTAGCCGACACAGAAGAAACCACCACCACCACAACAACAACTACCACCACAACAACTACAACTACAACAACCACAACACTTCCTGAGGGAAATATTGGTTGGGATCTTGAAGATCAGGTAAAGGCAAAGCCCGGTGACACTGTAACAGTAAAGGCACTCGTTGTTGATGAAGACAACGCAGGACTTCCTATAGCAGGAGCACAGTTCGGTATCACATATGATAATGCTGACGGCAAGATCGAATATACCGGAGCAACAGGCTCAGAAGCATACAATGCAGAAATTGCAGCAAACGATGGTCTGTTAAGATTTGACTTTGGCAATGAATCAGGTGCAGGAGTAGCAGCACCAAACGGAGCAACAGTAATCGCTCTTACATTTAAAGTTGCAGACGACTGCGCAGCTGGCGAGTATGCGGTAGACTTTACAGATTCTGTATTCATTTCTGACGAAAACGGAAATGACATCACAGGACAGGTAACACTTATCGGCGGTTCGATCCTCATTGAGGCTGAGACAACCACCACCACAACCACAACTACAACTACAACAACCACAACACTTCCTGAGGGAAATATTGGTTGGGATCTTGAAGATCAGGTAAAGGCAAAGCCCGGTGACACTGTAACAGTAAAGGCACTCGTTGTTGATGAAGACAACGCAGGACTTCCTATAGCAGGAGCACAGTTCGGTATCACATATGATAATGCTGACGGCAAGATCGAATATACCGGAGCAACAGGCTCAGAAGCATACAATGCAGAAATTGCAGCAAACGATGGTCTGTTAAGATTTGACTTTGGCAATGAATCAGGTGCAGGAGTAGCAGCACCAAACGGAGCAACAGTAATCGCTCTTACATTTAAAGTTGCAGACGACTGCGCAGCTGGCGAGTATGCGGTAGACTTTACAGATTCTGTATTCATTTCTGACGAAAACGGAAATGACATCACAGGACAGGTAACACTTATCGGCGGTTCGATCCTCATTGAGGCTGAGACAACCACCACAACCACCACCACAACTACAACAACTACCACAACAACAACCACATCAACTACTACATCTACGACAACAACCACAACTACATCAACAACAACTACAACTACAACAACAACTACTACAACTACCACTACCACAACAACAACTACAACCACCACAACAACTCTTCCCGATGGCAAGATCGGTTGGGTAATCCCGACAGTAACTGCTAAGCCGGGTGACACAGTAACAATGAACGTTACTGTAAACGATCCTTATGACAATATCAAGTTGGCAGTAGCAGGAGCACAGTTCCAGATCGCTTACGTTGATGCAAACGGAGAGATCAAGTACGTTTCTGCAACAGGCTCAGTTGGATATGACATGGATCTCAACAAGAATGATACGCTTCTTAAGTATGACTTCTCGAACAATGACGGTGCAGGCAAGATTGCAGCAAACGGCTCAACAGTTCTTACACTTACATTTGACGTATCAGAAGATTGTGCAGCAGGCGTATATGATGTAATCTGGGTAGAAGGTTCGCAGTTTATCAGTGATGAATTTGGTAATGATATCACCGGAAATATCGTATTCAGCGATGGTGCGATTGAAATTATTCCGGAGACAACAACAACCACTACAACTACAACCACAACTACCACAACGACTACAACAACTACAACCACAACAACAACCACTACTACGACAACTACTACAACCACAACAACTACAACAACTACAACTACAACTACAACAACTACTACCACAACTACCACAACAACTACGACAACTACAACCACTACAACAACTCTTCCTGAAGGCAAGATCGGTTGGGTAATCCCAACAGTAACTGCTAAACCGGGAGACACGGTAACAATGAACGTTACTGTAAATGATCCTTATGACAATGTTAAGCTGGCAGTAGCAGCAGCACAGTTCCAGATCGCTTACGTTGATGCAAACGGAGAGATCAAGTATGTTTCTGCAACAGGTTCAGTTGGATATGACATGGATCTTAACAAGAATGATACGCTTCTTAAGTATGACTTCTCGAACAACGATGCAGAGGGTAAGGTTGCCGCAAACGGTACAACAGTTCTTACACTTACATTTGACGTATCAGAAGATTGTGCAGCAGGCGTATATGATGTAATCTGGGTAGAAGGTTCGCAGTTTATCAGTGATGAATTTGGTAATGATATCACCGGAAATATCGTATTCAGCGATGGTGCGATTGAAATTATTCCGGAGACAACAACAACCACCACAACTACAACCACAACTACCACAACGACTACAACAACTACAACCACAACCACAACAACTACTACGACAACTACTACAACCACAACAACTACAACAACTACCACCACAACAACCACCACAACTACAGTTCCTGAGGGCGCAGTAGTTTGGGATCTCGAGGATAAGACTGTAACAGCTTCACCTGACGATCAGACAGTTACTATAGCTGCTATTGTTACGAACGGCGCAAAGGCTCTTCCAATTGCAGGCGCTAAGTTTACAATTGTAACAGCTGATGGACTTGTACTTGAAGCAATTGCAGGTTCTGAGGGTTACGGCGCTGAAATCGCTGCGAACGGAGCTATTGGCTCATACGACTTTGCAACGGCAGACGGTAAGGGTGTTACAGCTGCAAACGGATCTTCAGTATTTGTTCTTACAATTACAGTTCCCGGCGGAACAGCCCCTGGTGTTTACGATATCAACTTCGGCGATTGCCAGATCTTTGATGAGAATGAAAATGATATCACAGATAAACTTATCACACTTGGTGGTTCTATCACTGTCGTAGCTGCAACAACTACAACAACTACAACTACCAGCACAACCACAACAACTACTACAACAAGCACTTCAACATCAACGAGTACTTCAACTTCAACAAGCACTTCAACATCAACAAGCACTTCAACTTCAACTTCAACAAGCACTTCAACATCAACAAGTACTTCGACTTCAACTTCAACAACTACCACAACGCTTTCTTCTTATGTAAGAATTGAAAAGCCTGTAGTTGGATATTACTTCTCACACGACTATCGCTCATTCAATAAGGGTCAGCTCGGCAGCGTATACATGGTATATGTAAATGCAGCAGGAGCAATCGATCACGAAACTGAAATCACCAATTCTGTAGACTTTGGTAACCAGACACCTGAGAATACATACAAAAAGGATAATAAGACCTTTAAGTATGATATTAATCTCTACCTCAAGGGAGTTCTCCTCAAGGGTAAGGACGGCAAGCCAGTGACAGTTACAGCTTACATTGGTGTTAAGGGCGATACAGACCTTGATAATGTAGCAAACGCTTCCGATGCTTCGGATGTACTCAGATACTATGCTGAGGTTCAGACCGGCACACCGGCGGAGAATGCTCACCTCCTCAAGACAAGTAACGACTTCTATCTTGAGAACCTTTCAGCGTTCCTTTCAGACGTAGACGTAAATGAATACGATCCTGAAAACTGGAGCGTACTTAAGACGAATGCAAATAAGGACAACGGTAAACGTGCGGTTGACGCATCAGACGCATCGTTCATCCTTTCGTTCTACGCATTCCAGCAGATCGACACGGCTCGTGAGCCGCACGACATCTGGATCGAGGTACTCGGAAAAGATAATGTTATTACAGCGAACTAATTAAAATTAGGCAGACCGTTTATGGTCTGCCTTTTTTTATAAAAAAAGCAAAAATTTGTGTGTTGACAAAACATGATACGGGTGATAGAATATAGTTACAGCAGAGGAACTTCTAAATCAGGTCATAAAACTGATCTGGAAATGATAAGTCTGTCGGCAAAAGTAAAATTACCAGTTTTTGGCAAAAATAAACGCCGATTGTGTAATCCGTACAAAAAACGGCTTCATTAATCGTTGATAATTTTTGCAGAAAATATATTATTTGGCTTGACTTGTAAAACATTATATGATAAAATATAAGTATGAATCTTTGGGATAGCTGCATATATTCGTATGCGCCCCGGAGAAATACTTGAATCAAAGCATCTCTCCTCCTTGTACATAAGGAAGCTGCTTTAAGCATGAAAGCTTATCATTCAGGTAAAATAAAATTTAAGAGAGGTTTAGAAAAATGAAGAAGTCACTTTTCAAGAGAACAGCTGCTATTGTCTCAACAGCTTCGCTCGTTCTCGCTCAGTGTCTTACATTTCCTTCGGCTGTAGCTGCTGATGATTACATCACGCTTGGCAATGAAGGTCCGGCTGTTCTGGCTGCTGAAGACACATCGATATCTGTAAATAGACTCCTTGCAATTTCTAAGGATGCTGACGGTGTAGCTCCTTCAGGCGCATATTCGGAAGAGGCTCTTGCCGCTGACGAGATGCAGGTATCAACATGGAATACACTTGTAAGCAGTATGCTTGGTACTATTACAGGTAACCAGACAATTACAAAGGACATAAGTCTTGACGCTGCAGCAAAGGTTCTCGTTTCAAACGCAGGCGCCTACAGCGACATGGTTCAGGAGATAATGGATAACGCTTCAGACGCAAAGTGTGAGATTTCTCCGATCGGCGTAATTACATTTACTGTAGAATTTGACGATATTTCGGATGCGATTATCAATGACATCCAGAAGAAGATAAGCGCTGCTGCTCCTTCTGTAGGAGATATTAACTTTGCGACTGAGGATATCACACGTACACTTACAGCTGTTGTTGATTGCTCAGGTCTTGAAGAAGGTACTGTAATTTCTACATCTTATGAGCTTACAGACAGCAACGGCGGAAGCTTTACATTTGATTCAGCTCTTGATTACGCTGCAAATCAGATGCAGGCTTATAAGAATATTGCACTTGACGCAGCTGCTAATATCGATGGCAATGCTGTTGAAAAGGTAAACGCTGCATTCAGTACATATGAAAAATGGCTTGACAAGGCTGACAGATTTGAAAATAAGGTTCTTAATCTCAATACCAAGAAGAGTTACGATGACACAGCTGATTTCATGGCTAATGTGAAGGCTTGGGCTATTTCTAAGAATCTTCCTAAGGCTGATTTGATCCCTGCTTCTGCAACTGCAGCTCTTTCAACTGCTGACGGTGCAGCACTCTTCAACGACGTGCTTGCACAGCTGAAAGACATTGTAGGTTCAAACTACACAATCGATATTACAGCCGATGAGCTTGGCGCGGCAATTGATTCACTTGAGGATATCAATGCTACACTTAACAACGGAATTCTCGTAGCAAACGCAAAGTTTGATGACGCTGAACAGGCTGCTGTTGTTGATTATTACAAGACAGAGCTTGGTAAAAATGTAGAAAAAACTTGGAAGGAAGTTACTGTAACAGTTGATCTCAACGCTGCAACTACAGGTTCCGGCGATATTCAGATCGATATGGCAAGATTTATTATTTTAAAAACACCTGAAACAACAACTACAACAACAACTACAAGTACTTCAACATCAACAAGTACTTCGACTTCAACAAGTACTTCAACATCAACAAGTACTTCGACTTCAACAAGTACTTCGACTTCAACAAGCACTTCAACATCAACAAGTACTTCAACATCAACAAGCACTTCAACATCAACAAGAACTTCAACATCAACAAGAACTTCAACATCAACAAGAACTTCAACATCAACAAGTACTTCAACATCAACAAGTACTTCAACATCAACAAGCACTTCAACATCAACAAGTACTTCAACATCAACAAGCACTTCAACATCAACGAGTACTTCAACTTCAACAAGTACTTCAACATCTACAACTACTACAACCACAACTACTGCTGTAGTATCTTCGTATGCTGTAGTTAAGACAGTTGCAGGTTACTACTTCTCACACGATAAGGATTCGTTCAATGCAGCTCAGATCACAGATATTACACTTTATAACGTAATGTCTGACGGATCAGAGGTTGCTGTAACTGTTGACAAGGCACTTATTGGATTCAATAATGCTACTCCGCAGAGCACCTATAAAGCAAGCAACAAGTCATTCAAGTATGATGTTCCCGTTTATTATAACGGAGCAGCTCTTACCGACAAAGACGGCAAGCCTGTTACTGTAACAGCTTACATCGGCGTTAAGGGCGACACAGACCTTGATAACGTTGCTAACGCTTCCGACGCATCACTCGTTCTCAAGTATTATGCTGAGATCCAGACAGGTGCGGCTCCAGAGTCAACAAAGCTTATTGCTAACAACAATGATGCTAATCTTGAAAACCTTTCTGCTTTCCTCTCTGATGTAGACAAGGATGAATATGATGCAGATAACTGGAAGACAGATAAGACAACTGCTAATAACAATAACGGCAAACGTGCTGTTGATGCTTCCGATGCATCTTCTATCCTCAGCTTCTACGCTGAGCAGCAGGTAAATGTTGACCGCGCTGCATATGATATCTGGAAGCAGATATTCCCTGATAAAGTTAAGAAGTAATCACACGCTTAACTTACAACTATTATGCAATGTTAAAGCTTGCCGCCGCTTAAGGCGGCAGGCATAACATAAATTTTAAAACTATAAAACTTGAAAGGAAAATTAACAATGAGAAAGAATTCATTAAAGAGAATTTTTGCAGCACTCGCTGTTTCAGCTGTAGCTGCAACATCCGCAATCTCAATGTCAGCTTTTGCTGCAAACGAAGAGGATCCTACAGAGGCTCCTTCAGATGAAACAACAGAAGCTCCTTCAGATGAAACAACAGAAGCTCCTTCAGACGAAACAACAGAGGCTCCTTCAGATGAAACAACAGAGGCTCCTACAGAGGCTGCTGTTGGTCCTCAGGAAGACGGAAGCTTCATTTTCCCTGACGGTCAGGTAATTTCTGCTGCTGATGTAGCTGCTGCTGCAACAAAGCCTGTAATTTCTGCTCCTAAGATTGAAATGCAGCTTTCAGAAGTTCCTGCTGACAAGATCGTTGAAGTAACAATCAACGTTGCAGGCGCTGACGGCAAGTTCTGTGCTACAGGTGTACATCTCTACTTCGACGAGAGACTTACACTCGTTATGGACGGTTCAGATGTTGCTTATGATACATCTAACAACTCAAAGCTTAGCTGGGAAGTAAAGGCTGAAGGCTCAACTGGCGTATTCGCTGCTTCTGCTGCTTCTTCAGATAAGGGTAAGGACGGAGCTTACATCACATATCAGTTCAAGCTTCCTGACGACGTTAAGGCTGGCGACGTATTCAACCTCGACCTTAAGTATGTTTCAGGCGACCTCTTCCTTAACAATGCTAAGGACGATGCTGGTAAGGCTATGATGGCTTACGCTTTCAATAACATTCAGGATGGTTACATCAAGATTGCTGATGCTGCTACACAGGCACCTACAGCTGCTCCTACAACTGCTGCTCCTACAACCGCTGCTCCTACTACAACTACTGGTCCTAAGAAGGATTCACCTAAGACTGGTGTAGCTGGTGTTGGCGTTGCTGCTGCTGGTCTTGCTGTTGCTGCTGGCGCTGCTTTCGTTCTCAGAAAGAAGGAAGACTAATTAATTAGTCTTGTACGTACTATATAAGAAAAGTCTCCTCGTATGAGGAGACTTTTTTGTATTATGAAATAATAAAATCAGTCTTTTTTAACGGGAGGAACATAATTTACGCCGCCCCAGCCGTCAACATTGGCGCGCTTCATTGCGCCGAAGATCCTGTCTTTGAAGCCGCTGTCCTCACGCTCGCGCTGCATGATGAACTCCTTCATGCGCTGACGATTAGTATGACCGTCGGCAGGACACTTGGACTTTACGATCGGAAGCTCGCCCTTAGCCGCAGCTCGGCGAATATCTTTTTCGGGAGCAAAAACAAGAGGGCGGATAAGATGTATTTTTTTGCGCGAAAGATAGGAGATCGGCGAAAAACAGCCGATTCGTCCCTCGGTGAAAAGATTCATCAGGAAAGTTTCAACAGCGTCGTCATAGTTATGTCCAAGGGCTATTTTGTTGCAGCAGTACTTTAAAGTAGCGTCATGAAGCGCTCCGCGGCGCATTCTCGCACAGAGACTGCAAGGATTGCTTTCCTGCCTTACATTGAAAACAATCTCGCCGATTTGCGTCGGGATAACATGATACTCTATACCATAGCTCGCGCAAAGCTCGGAGATAGGGGAGTAATCGCCCGCTTCGCCGTTGAATCCGGGGTCGAGAGTGACCGCGACAATGTCGTATTCAATACCGATAAATCGGCGCAGCAGAATCAGCCCGTTAAGCAGGACTACGCTGTCCTTACCGCCGGAAACTCCGACGCAAATCTTATCGCCGTCATGGATCAGGTCGTATTCCTGAATGGCTTTCCTCATATATCCTAAAATTTTCTGCATAAATACCTCCAAAGCGGACAGATTTGTAATAAAATACACCATTATACCAATAATTATATCACAGACCAGAGAAAGTTGCAAATATATCTTGCAAATTGCGGAAAAATATAATATAATAGAATGTGTAAGATTGGAGTGATTTTATGGGAACTATACTTGTTACCGGCGGCGCCGGATTTATTGGCAGTCATACCTGCGTTGAGCTGCTTGCAGCCGGACACGAGGTCGTGATCGCGGATAACTTGTACAATTCTAAGGAAGCTGCCGTTGGACGTATTGAGAAGCTCAGCGGAAAATGCGTGAAATTTTATAAGGCTGATATTTGCTGTTATGATGCAATGACCAAAATATTTAAAGAAAATAAAATTGACTCTGTTGTTCATTTTGCCGGACTTAAGGCTGTCGGTGAGTCGGTTCGTATGCCGCTTGAATATTATTCCAACAATATATACGGCACGCTCGTTCTGCTTAAAGCGATGAGAGAGAATAGCTGCAAAGCTATCGTTTTTTCTTCCTCCGCAACTGTTTACGGAGTGAATAATAAGCCGCCATATACTGAGGATATGCCTACTTCCGCTACAAATCCGTACGGCTATACGAAAGTTATGATCGAACAGATACTGCGCGATGTTTGTGTATCAGACGATGGTTTCAGCGCTGTCGTTCTGAGATATTTTAATCCTATAGGCGCACATAAAAGCGGACTTTTAGGCGAGGATCCTAACGGAATTCCCAATAATCTTGTGCCGTATATTGCTAAGGTCGCTGCCGGAGAGCTGGATCATCTCAATGTTTTCGGCAACGATTACGAAACTCCCGACGGAACAGGAGTGAGAGACTATATCCATGTTCAGGATCTGGCGAGAGGTCATGTATCGGCGATAGACTATGCGCTCTCGAATAAGGGCTTTGAGCCGATAAATCTGGGAACGGGAAAGGGTTCGAGCGTACTTGAGATCGCTGCCGCCTATGAAAAAGCCTGCGGAAAAGTAATTCCAAAGGTGTTTGCTCCGCGAAGAGACGGAGATATCGCCGAGTGTTACGCAGACGCTTCAAAGGCTAAAAAGCTTTTAGGCTGGGAGGCTGAGTACGGTATCGACGAGATGTGCGCTGACAGCTGGAATTTTACAAAGCTTAATCCAAACGGAATTATATAGAGAAAGGATTTAGAGACGGGATGACACAAGAACTTAAAAACCTGATTATATTGCTTGCAGGGATCGTAGTAATTTTAGTTGTTATAATTATACTTTTCAGAGGTAAAAGTTCATTTATGCGTTTTATGTCAATTTTTCTTGAAGATACCTCGCAGGATAACGAACGCCCGGCAGGACGCGAAAGACAAAACTACAGCGAAAATGTAAATACTTCTCAGCGGCATAAAAATACCGATGTGCAGAAAAAAACTTCCGAGCCTATTGTTGAAATGGCAACCATTATCCGTAAGAGCGACGACCGTTTAAGAGTAATTGAAAGCACAGGTCAGGTCAAGCTTATCGACGAATATTATGAGCTTGTATTTGTCACCAGAAAGGGAAAAAATCTTAAAATAGAGTGTTCAAGATCCGCTTATGATAAGATCCCGTTTAATCAGCAGGGCTCGCTTACGTATAAACGGAATACGCTGGTAAAATTCAAGTACTACGAGGATACGATCTACAATAATTGAACGGCATGACTTAAATGCCTTGTACTGTCAGGAGGAATCATGGTACAATTTAACAACGAATGGGATGAACTGCTTAAAGATGAATTTAAAAAAGAATATTATCTTAAGCTGAGGCAGACTTTGATTCAGGAGTATCGCACTCATAGGATTTTCCCGGGAATGTACGATATTTTCAATGCGTTAAAGCTTACGTCATATAATGACGTCAAGTGCGTTATAATCGGTCAGGATCCTTATCACGGAGAGGGACAGGCTCACGGACTGAGCTTTTCCGTTCGGCAGGGAATCGAACCTCCGCCGTCTCTTGTGAATATTTTCAAGGAGATCCGCGATGATCTTGGGATAGATAATACGGGAAAACATGGGGAACTGACAAAATGGGCGAAAAACGGAGTTCTTCTGCTTAATTCCGTCCTGACCGTCCGCGCAAATCAGGCAAGAAGTCACCGCGGCATTGGCTGGGAGAATTTTACAAGCGATGTCATTATGCTTCTGAATCAGCGCGAAAAGCCAATGGTTTTCATGCTTTGGGGCAACGACGCCAAGGCTAAGGCTCAGCTGATAACAAATCCGCAGCATCTCGTGCTTAAATCCGCGCACCCGAGTCCTCTCTCGGCATATAACGGATTTTTCGGCTGCAAGCATTTCTCAAAGGCAAATGAATTCCTGAGAAAAAATTCGATTCCCGAAATCGACTGGTCTATAGAATAGGAGAAAATTATGAAAATCAGAAGCTTATTTGATAAAAAAACGGTCTTTTCGTTTGAAGTCTTTCCGCCGAAGAAAACCAGTTCGATAGACGTTATTTATAAAACTCTCGATGAAATGCGCGATCTTTCGCCCGATTTTATAAGCGTTACCTACAGCGCAGGAGGAAGCGGAAACGGTTCGCTTGCCTGCGATGTTGCTACCAAAATAAAGGATATGGGTATCACTCCAATGCTTCATCTTCCCTGCATAAATTATTCGAGGGAGGAAATAGACGCTGTTCTTGTCGAGGTGGAAAAAAGAGGAATCGAGAATATTCTTGCTCTCAGAGGCGACATTAATCCTGACATTCCGCCGAAAACGGATTTTTCCTATGCCAGCGATCTTATAAAGTACCTGTGCTCGAAGGGCAGCTATGATATTGCCGCCGCCTGCTATCCGGAATGTCACCCCAGTGCGGATAGCCTGATAGACGATATTCGCAATCTGAAAACAAAAGTAGATTCGGGAGCAGATCATCTGATAACGCAGCTGTTTTTCGATAACGGTCTCTTCTATGATTTCCGCGAAAAAGCGACGATAGCAGGAATTAACGTGCCGATCGAAGCAGGTGTCATGCCCGTTGTCAACAAAAAGCAGATCGAACGAATGACAACGACCTGCGGAGCAAGTCTGCCGCGTAAATTTACGCGTATCATGCAGAGATATGAAAACAGTCCGGAAGCTCTTCGCGACGCGGGAATAGCCTACGCCATAGATCAGATAGTTGACCTTGCTGCCGAGGGAGTTGACGGAATCCACCTCTATACCATGAATAATTCCTATGTGGCAAGGAAGATCAGCGAGGCGGTATCAGGTATCATAGGTGTAGGAAAATGAGGCTCGACAGTATCGACAGGCTCGAAGCTGCCCGTTATATGGGAGTTAAGGGCACACCCGACGATAAAGTTATGCAGCTTATCTGCGATGCCGAAAAGAAGCTGCTGGAAAGCGTTCAGCCAAAATACGTTTATCGTGAGGCTGAACTGTTTTTTTCTCCTGAGGGAATATTTGTCAGCGGCATTGACGTTCCTTTTACAGGAAATTCGATAAATAATCATTTGAAAAATTGTAACAGAGCGGTTCTTCTTGCGGCAACGCTTACTTCGGAAGCCGATAAGCTTATACGGCGCGCGGTAATCTCAAGCACCGCTGAAGCACTTGCTATGGACTGCGTTTGCAGCGCGGCTGTGGAGCGAGTCTGCAATATGGCAGAAGGGGAGATCTTTAGCGGAAAGCACGCAGATTACCGAACATGGAGATTCAGTCCCGGCTACGGAGATTTGCCTATAACTCTGCAAAAGCCGCTGCTGACCTACCTGAATGCGCAGCGCAGGATAGGTCTTACCGTGAGCGACAGCTTCATGCTTGTGCCGACCAAATCGGTAACGGCAATTATCGGGATCTCGGATAAGCCTGTTCACAAGGGAGAACATAACTGCTCCGAATGCGAGATGAGAGAAAGCTGCGCTTTTTCGAAAATTAATAAAGTTTAAAATTGGATTCTGTATTTACAAATTTACAGAAAATACAAAAACAAGGTGCAATAATGTTGCAATGTGACGATAATCGCTTGTAAAATCTATGAAAAATGGACATTGACATATATAGCAAAAAAATGTTATAATAGAAAAAATGTATTATTTTTAAGGGAGTTTTTTATTGTGAAAAAAATTAAAAACTTTGTTTACGCTCTTCTTATTACCGCATTATCTCTCTCAGCTTTTTCATGCGGCGATTCAAAGGAAGAGTCAGTTGTAAACAATAAGAATCTGGATCAGGCTACTCGTGATGAGATCAACAGACTCGCTAATGATTCTGAGCTTCTTACTGGAGAACTTGAAAACAAAACGATTAAGTGGATGTCGATCTGGGATATCAATCCCGACAGCACCGGAAAAAACGTTCCTACCGAGCTTGCGGTTTTCCAGGAACGCTACGGCGGCGAGGTTGAATGGCATCAGGTTACATGGGACAATCGATATGAGAAGCTTGCCGACGCTATCAACAGCGGCGACGGTATTGATTTCTTCGCGGCAGGCGATAAGGACGCTTTTCCTAAGGGCGCTGTAAGAGGTATGTTCGTTCCTGCCGATGATTACATCGACTTCGATTCCGAGCTTTGGGCTGACGTTAAGGACGTGAACGATTCCGCTATGTGGAACGGTAAGCACTATATGGCTATCGTCCAGACAACGGGAGACAGCTGCGCCGTTATTTATAACAGAAATACTATTCAGGAGGCAGGCTTTGATGATCCCGCGGAGCTTTACGAAAAAGGCGAGTGGACATGGGATACTTTCGAGGATATGCTCCTGAACTTTGTCGATACCGATAATCAGAAATACGGAATCGACGGCTGGTGGTTCGAGTTTGGTCTTATGAACACAACAGGCGTTCCTGCCGTAAGCCTTGAGGACGGAAAGCTTGTGAATAATCTTGGCGACGAGAGCATGGAGCGCGTTCAGAACTTCCTTTACGACCTTTACAATAACAACTGTATAGCTATCGGCGTAGGCGATTTCGGCTGGTCGGATAAGCCGGCTTATATCGGCGAGGGCAAGGAGCTTTTCTATCCCTGCGGTCTCTATCAGTTCTACACGACTCCCGATAAATGGAAGACTACCTTCGGCGAGGACGCATTCTTTGTTCCTATGCCTAAGGATCCCGAAGCAGACGAGCATTACATTACCTGCGGTATGGATTCATATACGTTCGTTAAGGGCGGTCAGAATCCCGAGGGCGTAGCTAAGTACCTCGACTGCAAACGCTGCGTTCTTCTTAACGACGAGCTTCGCAGCATAGCAGATCAGCAGATGATCGACGAGTATGGCTGGACTCAGGAAATGATCGATATGAAGAACAGTATGCAGGAGCTTGCCGATGAGAATACTTTCATTGATTATTCATCGGGAGTTTCGTCCGACTGCGCAAGCCTGCTTGACAGCAACCTCAGAAATTCCGCAAGAGGTACGCCGTGGAATGAAACCTTTGATTCGATCAACGCAACTCTTGACACTTATCTTGAGGAAGTAAACAACGCCGAATAATGTGCTCGGCGGTAAAAATACTTTCATTTTAACTGATCGTTGGGTCGGCTTGTGGAAGAAAACATACGGCAGTATTTGTGCGTATAAATGATTTTCTGCAAATGAATAGTAAAATAAATGTGCTTCCTTGTTTAAGGAAGCACATAAAAACTGAGTTCTTATTTGTTCAATTTGCAGATTTTTGCTGCTGTATGCAAATAGATTTTTTTAGGTATTGCAATTGTGCCGGAAATGTGGTATAATTATTTGTAATGCTATTGACAGGGGGCTATATAATGGCAACAGTTCTTGTAACCGGCGGCTGCGGTCTGATTGGTCAGCATATCTGTTCGGGATTGCTGAAAAAGGGCAATACAGTTATTGCTGTGGACGCTCAAGAGGGTCACTATAATGACGGTAAGGCCAATTACTCTTTTATCGAAGCTGCGCCTACCGATAAGAACGCTTATGCTGAGATCTTCGAAAATAATAAAATAGACGTTCTCGTTCATGCAGCTTGTACGGTCGATAATGACTGGGGCGCCGTCATTACAGATAAGGAAATGAACGAAGCTAAGCTTTGCGATAAGTTCATCTACCGATATGCCATGACTTCGGAGATTCAGAAGATTATTCTTCTCAGTACCGATCAGGTATATGATTTTGCGGATACGCGCGAACCTATACGTGAGGATAACGATCTTAAGCCGGTAACTAATTATGCCGTGCTCAAGCTTAATTCTGAAAAGGCTCTTGTGGGAGAGATGGCTCACCACAAAAACGTTATGTGCTGCATTCTCAGATTTTCTCCGGTGTATACGCTCAATTTCACCGATAATCTTACTTCAAAGATAACCGATCCGAAAGACGGAACCAAATTCGTTCTTGGAAAAGGACAGTACGGTTTCCAGTTCTGCTGTGTGCATAATCTTGTTGATTTTATTCTGTGTTATGTTAAAAATGCAGATGATCTTACCTATGCGGGCGTATATAACGTAAGCGATAAGCTTCTTATAACGGCTGCGGATATAATTAATTTTATGCGTGAGAATCACCGCCTTGGACCTGTTATTCAGCGAAAGAGCGCAGGAGGCGCGGTTTCCAAGCTGCTTCAGAAGATAAGTTCGAAGGACAGTAAAACGAATTATCGTTATCTTGATATGAATAAGCTTGAATATAATAATATGCTTGATAATACAAAGGCATCAAAGCTTCTTTCGTTCAGATGGGATATACATAATACTAAGTAATGAAAAAGAGTACACGTTAAATGTGTACTCTTTTTTTAGCATTTTAGGGATACGGCATTACTCCACAACGGTATAATTATCAGCCGCAGTTTCTTTTGTGGCATGCTCGGAAACGTTCAGCACCTTGACTTTGAGCGGTTTTGCTCCCATATTTATTTCGATGATATCCCCGATCTTCACGTTATAGGAAGCTCTTGCGATTTTCCCGTTTACGGATATCTTTTCCGCGTCACAGGCTTCGTTTGCAACGGTTCTGCGTTTGATAAGGCGCGTGACCTTAAGATATTTATCTAATCTCATAATGATTCTCCTTTCATAGCATGAAAAAAGCAGGGACTGTACAAATCTGTCCCTGCTGAATTTTACGTAAGCTCAATTACTTGTTAACAGCGTCCTTAAGAGCCTTGCCTGCCTTGAAAGCAGGAGCCTTGCATGGAGGGCAAGTCATCTTTTCCTTAGTCTTAGGATTTATACAAGTCTTTTCGCCTCTCTCGCGAACTTCGAAAGTACCGAAGCCTGTGATAGAAACCTTTTCACCGTTTTCAAGAGCTTCCTGAACGGCAGCGAGTGTTGCGTCAAGAGCAGCAGCAGCGTCTTTCTTTGTGCAGTTAGCTTTATCTGCGATTGAATTGATAAGTTCTGTTTTTGTCATTGTTAATTACCTCCGTTATTTTTTATAAGTTTTTTTGCTTTTTCCCAGTAGACGTCGAGTTCTTCTATAGGAAGATCCTTCATATCATACGAGTCAAGCGAAACAAGCTCCTCGGTTTTAGAGAAGCGTTTTATGAATTTATTGGTAGCTGCCGAGAGGGCAAGCTCCGCATCAACACCGAGGTGACGTGCAGCATTTACACAGGAAAAAAGCAGATCGCCAAGTTCCTCCTCAATTTTCTGCTTATCATCAAGAGCCACGGCTTCGTCGAGTTCGGCTTTTTCAAAGCCGATGCAAGCCATAGCGTCCTCAGCCGACCTGAAATCCATTCCGGCGCGCATTGCACGTTTGCCGACCTTCTGAGCGCGCATAAGAGCGGGCAAAGATTTGGCAACGCTTGTAAGCGTATCGGTATAAGACTCCTGACCCTTGGTTTTCATTTTGATAGAATCCCAATTTCTGAGAACATCCTCAGTATTATTGACTAAAGTATCGCCGAAAACGTGTGGATGGCGAACGATAAGCTTACGGCAGATCTCGTTGCAGACATCGTCAAACACGAAATTTCCGGCTTCGTTTTCCATTTGGCAGTGCATAACCACTTGAAGAAGAACATCGCCAAGCTCCTCGCGAAGCAGGATAGGATCTTCAAGATCGATTGCCTCAAGAACCTCGCAGGTTTCCTCGATAAAGTCGTTTTTAATAGAGGAATGAGTTTGTTCTCTGTCCCACGGACAACCGCCCTTGCCTCTGAGAAGTCTGACAATTTCAAGCAGGTCGTCGATATTATAGCGTTCCTTCTGCGTAAATTCAACCATGTATATACACCTCACAAGACGGTACATCTAATATAATACCCTAAATTAAGATAAAATGCAACCTATTTTTTTAATTTTGTAGATTTTGCGTAATAATACGGAATACAGGCATTTCTTTTGTAGATTTTTACAAATTATGTCATAAAGATCAGCCTTTGTCGACAAATCCTACCTTGCGGTATACCTTTGAGACTATTCTCTGAGAATAACGCAGAGCACGTTCAGCGCCCTCGGTATAGCACTCTTTAAGGTAAGCCTTGTCCTTGCTGAGGCGGTCGAATTCGGTGCGTATCGGTTCAAGGTAGTCGGCAACGGTTTCTCCTACAGCGAGCTTGAAGTCTCCGTAGCCCTTGCCTGCGAATTCATTGGTGATATCGTCAAAGCTTTTGCCTGTGAGAGTCGAATAGATCGTCATAAGATTATTGATGCCGTCCTTGCCCTCGCGGTAGCATATTTCGGCTTCGCTGTCGGTAACGGCGCGCTTGAACTTGCGGATTATCGTATCCTTATCGTCGAGTATAAGAATGCAGGCGTTAGGATTTTCGTCTGATTTTGACATCTTCTTTGACGGATCCTGAAGCGACATAACCTTAGCTCCGACATCGGGGATATACGGCTCGGGAAGAGTGAAGAAATCGCCGTAACGCTGATTGAACCGCTGAGCGATATTTCTTGCAAGCTCAAGATGCTGCTTCTGGTCTACTCCTACCGGAACGAGGTCGGCATTGTAAGCGAGAATATCCGCAGCCATAAGCACGGGATATGTAAACAGACCTGAATTGATATCATCGGCGTGTTTCTGGCTTTTATCCTTGAACTGAGTCATTCTTGAAAGCTCGCCGAACTGTGTATTGCAGCCGAGAACCCAGCTTAATTCAGCATGAGTTTTTACGTGACTTTGAATAAACAGAATTGATTTTTTCGGATCTACGCCGCAAGCCATGAGAAGCGCGTAAGCGTCCATAGTATTTTTTCGCAGCTTTACCGGATCCTGCTTTACAGTAATGGCGTGCATATCAACGACGCAGTAAATGCAGTTATATTCGTCCTGAAGAGGGCCCCAGTTTCTGATAGCGCCTATATAATTTCCCAGCGTGAACGTACCTGTAGGCTGGATACCGCTGAAAATAAGTTTCTTATCGTCCATGAAAAATGCTCCTTAATGCTTATTTTGCGCTGCTGCGTCTTTCTGCGTCGTCCTTGAGCTGGCACTGTCTAAGCTCATTGAGAACGCGCTGATAAAGCACGTAAACTGTACGCATTTCTGTTTCCGTTTCCGGAATAAGTCCCGGTCTGAGAACTACCTTATAGATACCGCCCTTTGTAAGAAGGTAAATGAAGTGGTTTCTGCCGGTCGGAAGATCGTATGCCTTTACCTTTTCAGCTTTTGGAAGAAGCTGTCCTGCATTGGCTACAAGAGCGTGTGAAGCCTGAACGAGGTTCTTGTATTTCTGAGCTGCTCCCGAATATTCTCCGCCGTTGTTGAAGTAGAGGTTGGCTGCTCCGTTAATGAAGCAAACCATAGTAGAAAGAACATCTGAAGTCATAGGGATATCGACAACTACTCCGTAAACGTCGTCCCTTTTGAAGTTTGTTTTAAAATAGCCGGCAGGGAAATTTATTGCCTGACCTCTTGTCATAAGATATTTTTGAGTGACAGGGTATCTGTCGCCAAGTCTGTTTGCCATAATAATTTTCCTTTCGTTTATATTATAATTGATTTCGGCATTATCGGATATATCAGCCGAACATTTTCTTTGTCATATCTGCAAGTATCGACATTCCGGCAGAGATCTGCTCGTTTGTAGGAGTCGAATAATTAAGACGGAACGAATAGCTTTTGTCGTCTTCGCGGATATTAAAGGAATTTCCGGGAACGACAGCAACCTTATAATCTCTTACAGCGCTTGTACAGAAAGCGTTCATATCGCTTCCCTCAGGCAGCGTACACCAGATAAACAGACCGCCCTCGGGCTTTACGTAAGTGATCTTATCGGAGAATCCATTGTCGATATAGGAGCACATAAGCTCGCACTTGTTTCTGTAGATGCCGCGAAGCTTGTTAAAATGCTCCTGAACGTCAACTCCGCTCATGAAGCGGTGACAGATGACCTGTGCCCAGATATTTGAATGAACGTCGGCAACCTGCTTGCAGACGACGATCTTCTGAATGATCGGAGCGGGAGCGGAAACGAAGCCTGTTCTGAATCCTGAGGAAATAAGCTTTGAAAACGTACTTGAATAAATTACGCGTCCCTCGGTATCAAGGCTTTTGATCGTCGGAACATTTTCGCCTGCAAAGCGCAGCTCGCCGTAAGGATCGTCCTCAAGAATAATAAAATCGTATTTGCAGGCAAGCTCATAGACAGCCTTTCTTTTTGCAAGGGACATGGTTCTGCCTGTAGGATTCTGGAAATTCGGGATAAGGTAAAGGATCTTTACATTTTTTTCGGTTTTCAGGGCGTTTTCAAGCTTTTCGATATTTATGCCGTCGCAGTCCATATCAACGCCTACAAGATTTACATTATAGGAGCGAAAAGCGTTAAGCGAACCGATAAAGCTTGGAGACTCGCAAAGAAGAGTGTCTCCCTCATTGAGAAGAACCTTACAGGAAAGCTCGTTAGCCTGCTGACCTCCCGAGGTGATTATCAGGTCGTCAAATTCGGGGTGGAAGCAATTTTTAGAGCCGAGCCAGCCTTTAAGGTAGTCGCGGAGAGGAGTATATCCCTCGGTAATGCTGTATTGAAGCGCAAGGATAGGATCGTTCCTCAGCAGCTCGTCGGAAAGCTCGGCGATCTTTTCTTTCGGAAAAGCTTCGGGAGCGGGATTTCCTGCCGCAAAGGAAATTACCTCCGGATCAGATGTAAATTTAAGAATTTCTCTGATAGCGGAAGCCTTGAGACCGCTGACTTTATCTGAAAATTTATAATTCATAGTAAAAAACCAGCCTTTCATTAGATTCAAGTTATACCGTATTTAGTTATGCAAATATGCCCGTCAGCTTTTGCGCGGTATTACCTTATAATTATACCACATATTTTTTCAACTGGCAACATATATTTTTTTATAATTGCAAAAAAGGGCTGATATAATTGAAAAAGCAAAATTTTTTTAAAGGTTCGCTTATATTAATGATCTCGGCGGCTGCTGCAAAAATACTCGGAGCGCTGTTTAAGATACCGCTTACAAATATGCTCGGCGGTGTGGGAATGGGATATTTCAGCTGTGCGTACAGCTTGTTCATGCCTATATATGCGCTTGTTGTTACGGGACTTTCCACAGCGGTGGCTCGGATGACCGCGCAGAGCGCTGCCCTTGGGATCTATGAAAATGCGCGCAGGATACGCAAAACCGCATTGATATTATTTTCTGCGGCAGGAGCTGTCGGAAGTCTGGCGGTTATCGTTTTTGCGCGGCCGTTTTGCAGATATGCTGCCGACTGCACAGAGGCAGAGCTTGCCGTGCTTATGATAGCTCCATCGGTATTATTCGGCTGTATAACAGCGGTAGAGCGCGGCTATTACGAGGGGTTAAGCAATATGTATCCGACTGCTTTTTCCCAGATAGTCGAAGGCTTGGTAAAGGTCGGGGCAGGATTGTTTTTGTGCGGCTTTGTCATGAAAAACGAAGAAGCGGTACTGGCATATTTCCCGAACATAACGGATATAAGGGCGGTCTCGGCGGCGGCAGGTATTTTTGGAGTAACTCTTTCGTCTGTGGGAGCAGCTCTGTATTTTGCGGTGATGCGTCTGTTTGGAAGAAATAAGCTGCCGAAGGGTTCTGACGGTCTGCTTATGAGCAGGCGCGGCATAGCGCGCGAGCTTGTCAGTACGGCTCTTCCCGTGGGAATAAGCGCGGTTGTAACAAATCTTACGGCTCTTATAGATATGGGAACGGTCATCGGCTGTATATCGTATTTCGGGAGCGCGGGCGAGCGGCCGTCGGGAGTAACAGAGGCTGAGCTTCCTCATTTTATTTACGGCTCCTTCGCAGGTATAGCTCTGACTGTTTTCAATCTTGTGCCGTCGGTCACAAATATGCTCGGCAAGGGGATTCTTCCCTCTATAACCGAGGCGTGGGAAAAGCGCGATTCAGAGCAGCTAAAAAAGCGTTCCATGCAGGCTCTTACGGCTTCCGCGGCAATGGCAGTTCCTGCCGCCTTTGGCATCGGAGCGCTTTCGGGAGAAATCTTGACTTTTCTCTTCCCCGGACAAAGCGACGAGGTAAGCGTGTGCATAAATGCGCTGCGGCTGCTTATGCCGGGAATGGTGTGCCTTTGCGTGTCCTATCCTCTTTTCAGTATGCTTCAGGCTATAGGAAAAGCAGCTGTTCCGCTGAAAATAATGATCACAGGCGCGGTTTTAAAGCTTGTCGGAAATATAATTCTCATACCGTTTATGGGAGTTGACGGAGCTGCCGTTTCTACATCGATCTGTTATGTGTTTATACTTGCCGCAGCGGTCGTTGTGTATTTTCGCGAGGCAGGTATCAAACCGGAGGTGCGTCCGTTTTTATCAATCCTGTATTCGGGAGCGATGTGCGGAGCTGCCGCATATCTGGTATCAGACTTACTCGAACTGCACAATATGTCGGGAGTAATAATCATTGCCGCGTCAGTCACCGCAGGAGCTGCCCTATACTTCATTTTTATGGCATTACTTCGCGGTTCGTATTGCTGAGCGGTTACGCAGTTTACTGGGGCAAACCTTGATTTATATACAACGATCCCCGAAGCAATTTTTATAACTGCTTCGGGGATCAAACTTATTTAATCGCTGTTTATTCTGTTTCCGTGAACATTCCGTCGGGAGCTGTAACGATATCACCGGATTTAACTTCGCATTTAATAACATTTTTCTTATCGTTCGGGTCTGTGCCGGTAGGGAAGAAACAAACGGTAAACGCATTTACATTAGTGTCTACAGCAAATCCGACATAACCGTTGAATTCGCTGCCTGCGGCTACCTTGAGAAGCTGTTCGTATCCTTCGAGTGCGTGCTTTGCGTAGATATCGGCACGTACGTCGGTGCTGATCTCTTTACCGTCCTCCGTAATGAGGTAGAAGTTATTGATGCCGCTTAAGTCGCAGGACTGCTCCGTATTATTCTTGATGCTGACATCGAGATAAATATATTTGAGACCGTCCTTGACCTTTCCGGAATCAATAACGCAGTTAAGCTTATATGATATATCGTTTACATCAGTGTTGTCGCCGAAATTTACGTCATGCTGGATCTCTCCGACACCGGAAATATCGGAATAAGCTGCGCCGGAGGTATTACTGCTCTCGTTGTTTGTTCTTTTCTTTGTCGAGCAGCCTACAGCGGAAGTAAGCGCAATAGCCGCAGCCATTAAAAAAGCTGAAAATTTTAGTTTGTTCATTATATATATCCTCCTGAGAAATGTAGAAATTTCTTATCAATATAATACACTTTACAGTATATCACACATTGCATAAAAAAGTCAATAGCAAAAAATAGAATTTGCGTAAACCGCTGCGGAAGAAGAAAAAATAAACAGCTCTAAAAAGAGCTGTTTATGATTTAGAGCGAAACCGCAGTATTATACAGAAATGCTCTATGTACGTTATTATTCGGCTACAGGAGCAGAAACAGGACAAACACCTGCACAAGCGCCGCATTCAACACAAGCGTCAGCGTCGATAACATACTTACCGTCGCCTTCTGAAATAGCGCTTACAGGACATTCTGCCGCACAAGCGCCGCAGCTGATGCAATCGTCTGTAATTTTATATGCCATTTGTGAACACCTCCATAAATATTTGAGGAAATATCCTCTTTAATAACATTGTATCATATTTTTCGAAAAAATCAAGTGTTTTTTTAAAATACCTTAATAATTTATTTGGCAGAACCGTAAATTTTTTCATGCTTTTTCTTTTGACGCACCGAATCTGCTTCTTTTGTGACCGCGCATGAAGCTCCTGCCGCCGCCCAGAACATAGGTGAAAAAGTGATGCTTCCGCATGAGATAAAGAGCAGCAGAGCGCCGCAGACGGTTATAAAGAACACGCTTGCAGCTGCGGAGGAATTTTTCCTGCGCCTGAATGTTTCCACTCCGAGAACGATGATTCCGATAAGCGCGGCGATCAACGCGATCGCGGACGGGATTCCTCGTGTTGCGGCGGTATAGAGATACTCGTTGTAGCACTTGTCAAAAGTACCGATATTTTCTGTAATGACGTAGCTTGTTGATATCTGAGGATACACAAGCTGTTCGGGACCTGTGCCGCTGAGCGGATATTGTTTGATAATATTGAGCGTTTCACCGAACATAAACGAGTAAACGTCGGCAGTGCTTTTTACATCGACTTTATCCGGATCATAATTACCGCTTGCGTCATTCGTGTTATAGGAGCTCCACCACATTATATTTCCGTCGTAAAGCTTATAGCAGTTTTCCTCTCCGATAATTCCGGTTGCCGCAAGAGTTACCGCCGCAGCTGCCGGAACGATAACCGCCGTTATTGCGGCAAGCCTGATCTTCGGAGCTTTTGAAAGTATAACTGCGATAACGGCTGAGATAACGGCAAGGACTGTTCCTATAACGCCCACAAGAGAGTAGGTAAACATTATAACGAACGAGAAAATGCAGGAGCAGACTATGCAAAAGATACGTTTCTTTTTGCTGCCGCTCATTACTGCTCCGATAACAGCTGCCGTAAGCGCAAGGCTCAGGAGCATGGCAAGGAAGATAGGCGATCTGGTAAGTCCTGACGCAGCGTAAGGCTCTATTGCCGTGTAAGCCTGTTTAAATCCGACGATCCGGTATTCGCCGAGCTTGCCTGTGAATATCTGGATAAGACTCCACAGAGAGTTAAGAAGTCCCGAAGCAAGGATTCCGTTGATAAGCATATCTATAGCCTTTTCGTTTTTCAAGGTCATTCCCGTAAGAAAGAATCCAAAGTAGAAAATAAGTGCAAGCAGGCCTTCTCCTCTGCCGTCGAATCCGTAGAAAGAGACGTTAATGTCATACGAGGTCGCAAGCGAGACAATGCCCCAGATGAGCATTATCCCGAAAGCGGCAACAGGAAAGATCATTTTCCTGCTTACATATTTTTTCATGACGGCAATGAGTGCAAGCACGAGACATATAACTCCCGAAACAGCAAGGCCTGCCGATATAAGAGAAGCTCCCACACTATCCGAGCATTCCGTTGGAATTGCGGCTATCGGAATTATTAAGCACATTGCAGCAAGAGCCTTTGAGGCGATAGAGGAGTATTTCTCCTCGGTCATATTAAGTATGAAATTTGATTTTTCCGATGAATTGAACAGTGTTTTAGCCATTGTTTCAGAACCTTTCTTTGCCGGAGCAGACCGCAGAACGATTACTTGTTTGAAATTGTAATGGTATAAGTATCGTTTGCCAGGTCGCCGATATTAATTGTTACGCCCGGATCGATCGTTTGATTTCCGGAGCTGTCATACCAGCCGAAGCCGGGAGTGCTGTTTGTGACAACGTCGCCGCTGTGGAGATAGTTGTCGCCGTCGCCGTCGTTTACAAGCTTGATGAAGCGTATACCGTCGCCACTGTTGTTGTATTCCGAGCCGTTCTGGTACTTGAAGTAGTTGAACCAGCCTCTTTCAACATCAGCTTTTGCGTGGTAAATACGTATACCGCTGCCCTGACTCTGCCACCACGGAACGCCGCTGTTGTTGCGGTCGAGAGAAGCGTATTCGATAATGAAGAATTCCGAGAAGTAACTGCTGTCAAGAGTATTGTTAAGCGGTATTATAACGCAGTTTCCGTTGTCTGTCTGAGCGTTGCTTAGAGTATAGGTCTGAGTTCCCATTGAAGTATTGTAAACGGAGATCTGATCCTCCCTATACCAGCCGAGCATAAGCTTGGAAAGAGCGCCGAAGTCGGTTGAAGCGTCGGTATCCATAAGCTCGATGCCTGCCGCACCGTGCATTCCCTCGCTGTCTGTGCCCCAATAGAGGTAGTAGTCGGGCAGGCCCATGCAGTGTCCCATTTCGTGGAGATAAGAGCTTATAAAGTTAGAATAATTCGTATCGCTTTCGATTTGCGCGTTGCCTGTTATGAGATGACCGAGCTGCTTTCCGTCTACAGTATAGCTTCCTCCGCCTGAATCTCCTGCGCAGGGCCACCAGTCGTCGTTACCGGCAGCAGTAGGAACGGTGAGGAGAGAAGCGTCGATCTTGCCGTCACCGTCGCCGTCAAACTGTGAAAAATCAACGGTGCTGTCAAAAGCCTCATAGCATTCCTTGAGAAGTCCGAGCTTGTTTGTATCGTAGTAGGAGCGGTTTTCCTTAGTCGTATAGCGGAAAGCCTGACCCTGAAGGTTCATTGCTCCCTTTGACGAACGGCTGTAGAATGCGTGCATACTGTCAAACGGGTAATTCGGGTCTGAGGGATCCTCTTCTCCGAAAGCTATTTCGGTAGTTGCATCCGCGGTCGGAGCGTAGGAATACTGGCAGTCGGGGAAATCAACGTAGAATATAACGAGATTAGCGTTTCCCTGAGACGGCAGACCTGCGTCAAGCTCTGCGATAGGAGCTGTTATAAAGTCCTCCGACGGAGTATCAGTCGGAGCTTCCGTAGTAGGCTCGGTAGTAGGTTCGGTAGTTTCGTCCTCGCTGTAGATACCGATAAGCTCCATATCTCCGGTGACGCATTTTCTGAGAAGGGTAAGGTCGAAAGAGTCGATGCTTCCATCCTGATTGATATCTGCGTTGTAAGCACAGTCCATGCTGAGAATTTCACGGTTAAGGATGTGGCTTTCAAGCAGAGTAAGATCGTCCGCATTTACGGACATATCGTGGTTTACGTCGCCGAAATATCCGAGCAGCGTTTTTTCTGCCGAAGCTTCGGAAATCGGGACAAGCGCTCCGGCGGACAGGGCGCAGGCAGCCGTCAGGGTAAGTACGGCTGCGTTTCGTCTGATGTTTTTCATTGCAAAACTCCTTTTTTCAGTCTGTATCCGACAGACTGTTATTATAATCCAGGGTAAATTTGAGAGGGATTCACCCCGTTAAAACCTGCCTGTGATCTGCTCCGATCACAGGTACGTTTTATCGGGAAAATAGTACTGCGGACGATAACCGTCCGCAGTATATCCGCATTATTTAGCGTAGTCTGAAACTCTGCTTTCACGAATAAGATTGACCTTGATCTGACCGGGATAATCCATTTCGGTTTCGATCTGCTGGGCAATCTGTCTTGCAACGAGAACCATCTTTTCGTCGTTGATGACTTCGGGAACAACCATAATTCTGACCTCACGGCCTGCCTGAACAGCATAGCACTTTTCAACTCCCTCATAGGAGTTGCAGATTTCCTCAAGCTTTTGCAAACGCTTGATATAGCTTTCGTAGTTTTCGCTTCTTGCGGCAGGTCTTGCAGCGGAGATAGCGTCGGCAGCCTGAACGATACAGGCTATGACTGTTTTCGGCTCGACATCGTTATGATGAGCCTCGATAGCGTGAATAATATTCTGATTTTCGTTGTATTTTTTACAAACGTCAACGCCGATCTGAACGTGAGAGCCTTCGATCTCGGAAGTAAGAGCCTTTCCGATATCGTGGAGAAGTCCTGCACGCCGAGCCATATTTGCATCTACGCCAAGCTCGGAAGCAAGGATCCCCGAAAGCTTAGCGACTTCAATAGAGTGATCGAGAACGTTTTGTCTGTAGCTTGTACGGAATCTGAGTCGGCCGATAAGCTTAACAAGCTCATGGTTGATCCCGTGGACGTTGGTTTCAATTATAGCGCGTTCACCCTCCTGCTTGATACGGTACTCGACCTCGCGGCGAGCCTTATCGACCATTTCCTCAATGCGGGTCGGGTGGATACGTCCGTCGGCGATAAGCTTTTCAAGCGCGATCCTTGCGACCTCACGTCTGATCTGGTCGAAGCATGAAAGAGTGATGGCTTCGGGAGTATCGTCGATGATAAGATCGACGCCGGTAAGACTTTCGAGGGTTCTGATGTTACGTCCCTCGCGTCCGATAATACGTCCTTTCATCTCATCATTCGGGAGAGGAACAACGGAAACGGCAGCCTCCGATACCTGATCGGCAGCGACCTTTGCGATAGCCAGCGATATATAATTTCTTGCCTTTTCCTGACATTCGTCCTTGATCTGCTGTTCGTAGTTTGCGACCTTAACGGCTTTTTCGTGAACGAGATCGTCCTCAAGGGTAGAAATGATATAATCCTTTGCCTGTTCCTTTGTGAATTCGGATATTCTTTCGAGAATATCCATCTGACTTTTCTTGATAGATTCAGCTTCTTTCAGTTTTTCGTCGGCTGATTTAATTTTCTGATTAAGAATATCATCTTTTTTCTCAAGATTGTCATTTTTCTTGTCGAGATTTTCTTCTTTTTGCTGAATACGTCTTTCGTGACGAGACAGCTCTGCTCTGCGGTCCTTGATTTCCTTATCGGCTTCCGAACGAAGCTTATGTATCTCATCTCTGCCCTCGTTCAGGAGTCTTTTCTTTTCGCTGTCGGCATTTTTTGCGGCGTCTTCGAGAATACGTTCCGCTTCTTTTTCAGCAGATCCTATAACGGATTCAGCTTGCTGTTTACGCCGTTCGATACCTGTATCAACGCCTTTTCCGTAGAAAATGAATCCGGAAACGGCAGCGCCGACTATCAGTGCTGCAATTATCAAAACTATTGCTAAAATCAAATCCATACAGTGCATTACCTCCTTTTCAAAAAATAATAAAATTTGTATCATAAACTTCATTACTAAAAGGCGGTAAATGCCGCGTTATTTTACTCATTTTAAAATATATTAACTAAGAACCCGTAGAGGATTCGAAAACATTATTGGACGAAAACGTCCGGATTTGTTCCGTATCATATTTATTAAAGAGCAGCGTCCGCTGCACAATAATGATTTAAAACAAAGCTGCATATACTGCCATAGTAATATTTCTGCAAATAAATACAACATAATTATTATATACTTTTTCAGCGATTATGTCAATAGATATTTTGCGATTTGTTACAGTAAAAATGTTCGGCTGCCGATGTCGGAAATTTTTTGAAAAAATACTTGACAAATGCGTTTTAATGTGGTATAGTATAAAAAATAATTTAAACCGTTGAAGCGGAGATAACGTTAATTATGATTTCACAGAGAGTTCGGAAAGCTGAGAGCCGGGCAAACCCCAGATTAACAAATGGACCGCTGAGGGCGCAGTCAAATGTGTATTTCACAGAGTATTCTGCGACGTGTTGGCATACGTGAGTTGCCGGGGATATGTGGGTATCCTGCTAAGTGCGCAGCTGTCGTGGCTGTGAATCAAGGTGGCACCGCGGATAAGTTGATTATTCGTCCTTGACAGAATTTTGATTTGATTCTGTCGAGGGCGTTTTTTGTGCACAACAAAGCTCCTTTGACAGAAGTCAGAGGAGCTTTTACTTTTCTTGGAGGTGTTTTTATGAAATTCAGACCCGAACTTAAAACAATTAAGCAGATCGCAGACAGCGGAAATTATAAGATCCTGCCTGTAAGCTGTGAGATATTATCGGATATATGCAATCCTATCGAGGCGCTGAAAAAATTGAAGCTGCTTTCTTCACACTGTTATCTTCTGGAATCAGTTGCCGACAAGGAAAAGTGGGGACGATATACGTTCCTCGGCTTTGACCCGAAAATGGAGATAGTATGCTCGGGCAGTCATATGAAAATAGGGGATATAAGGCTTGAAACTGATGATCCCGCAAAAAATATCCGTCAGCTTCTGGCTGAATATAAAAGTCCGAAATTTGATTATCTTCCGACATTCACAGGCGGTCTTGTGGGATATTTTTCATACGATTTTCTGAAATATACCGAGCCGTCCGTTGATATTGAAACCGAGGACAGCGAAAATTTTAAGGACGTAGATCTGATGCTGTTTGATAAGGTCATAGCTTTTGACAATTTCCGTCAGAAAATTATCCTTATTGCAAATATTTCACTCTCTGAGCCTGAAACAGGCTATAACAAGGCGATCCACGAGCTTACGCAGATCGCGGAGCTGTTAAGAAGCGGCGAATCCGCAAAAGACGTAAGCGGACACATTACCGGAGAGATCACTCCGCTTTTTGATAAAGATGCTTACTGTAAGATGGTCGAAAAGGCGAAAAAGCATATATATGAGGGTGATATATTCCAAATTGTTCTTTCAAACCGTCTTTCCGCTCCCTTTGAGGGCAGCCTGCTGAACACCTACCGTATATTGCGCACTCTTAATCCGTCACCGTATATGTTCTATTTTTCGGGCATGGACGTGGAAATTGCAGGAGCTTCTCCCGAAACGCTCGTAAAGCTTGAGGACGGCGTGCTTCATACCTTTCCTCTTGCCGGAACTCGTCCGAGAGGAAAGAACGATGATGAAGACAAGGCTCTTGAAACAGAACTCCTTGCGGACGAAAAGGAGCTTGCCGAGCATAATATGTTAGTTGATCTGGGACGAAACGACCTCGGTAAGATCAGCAGATTCGGCAGCGTCAAGGTGGAAAAATATATGTCCATAGAGCGGTATTCCCACGTTATGCACATAGGCTCGACCGTAAGAAGCGAAATAAGAGAAGAATACGACGCGCTCGATGCGGTAAGCGCAGTCCTTCCGGCAGGAACGCTCTCGGGCGCGCCAAAGATCAGGGCTTGTCAGCTTATTGCGGAGCTTGAAAACAATAAACGCGGAATTTACGGCGGTGCGATCGGATATATTGATTTTACGGGAAATCTCGATACCTGTATTGCAATACGCATCGCTTACAAGAAAAACGGCAAGGTCTTTATCCGGAGCGGCGCAGGTATCGTTGCGGACAGCATTCCCGAAAACGAATATAATGAATGCATAAACAAGGCTTCGGCAGTTGTTAATGCATTAAAGGAGAGTGAGGAGTTATGATATTACTGATCGATAATTACGACAGCTTTTCCTACAATTTATTTCAGCTTGTAGGAGAAATTGATCCGGACATCAAGGTTATCCGCAACGATGAGATGAGCGTTTCGGAAATTGAAAAGCTGAATCCTTCGCATATTATTCTTTCGCCCGGACCGGGTCGTCCCGAGAATGCGGGAATTATTATTGAGGCCGCCGAAACCGTTGCCAAAAAGATACCGACCCTCGGCGTTTGTCTCGGACATCAGGCAATATGCGCGGCTTACGGTGCGGAAATAACATACGCAAAAAAGCTTATGCACGGCAAACGTTCGGCTGTCAGATTTGACACCGATTCTCCGCTGTTCAGGGGTATGCCGCAAACCGCTTTCGCTGCAAGATATCATTCGCTTGCAGCGGCTCCCGATGCCTTTCCCGAATGCCTGAAGGTCACGGCAGAAACAGAAGACGGAGAGATAATGGCGGTTCAGCACAGGGATTATCCGATATTCGGAGTACAGTTTCACCCGGAATCAATACTCACGCCCGACGGCAGAACAATGCTTAAAAACTTTTTGGAGGTAAGATCATGATTAAAGAAGCCATAGTAAAAATCGTTGACAAAAAGGACCTGACATACGACGAGGCATACGCTGTGATCTCGGAGATAATGAGCGGCGAGACTACACCTACACAGAATGCGGCTTTCCTTGCGGCTCTCTCGACCAAAAGCACAAAGGCTGAAACTATCGAGGAAATAACAGGCTGCGCGGCTGCAATGCGCGACAAAGCAACAAGGCTTGAGCATGATCTTGACGTTATGGAGATCGTAGGTACGGGCGGCGACGGAGCGCATAGCTTCAACATTTCTACCACAACTGCCATTATATGCGCCGCCGCAGGACTGAAAATTGCCAAACACGGAAATCGTGCCGCTTCATCTGACTGCGGAACGGCTGACTGTCTGGAGGCTTTGGGAGTAAACATCAATCTCGAACCCGAAAAATGCCTTGAACTGCTTGAAAAAGCGGGCTTCTGTTTCTTCTTTGCACAGAAATACCACACCTCGATGAAGTATGTGGGAGGTATCAGAAAGGAGCTTGGCATTCGTACCGTATTCAACATATTAGGCCCGCTTACAAATCCTGCAAGTCCGCAGAGACAGCTTCTGGGAGTTTATGACCGCTCGCTTGTCGAGCCTTTGGCGCAGGTTCTTATGAAGCTTGGAGTCCGCAAGGGCATGGTCGTTTACGGCACGGATAAGCTTGATGAAATTTCTCTTTGCGCTCCGACGTTTATTGCGGAATTTTCAAACGGCTGGTTCAGGACTTATGAAATAGCTCCCGAGGATTTTGGATTCGAGCGCTGCAAGCGTGAAGATCTGGCAGGCGGAGTTCCAAAGGAAAACGCTGAAATTACACGCTCGATACTCTCCGGAGAAAAAGGACACAGACGCAATGCGGTTTTATTGAATGGCGGAGCTGCGCTTTGTATCGGCGATAAGGCTGATACTATCGCTGACGGAATAAAGCTTGCAGAAGAAATCATCGACAGCGGAAAGGCTGCTGAAACTCTCGATAAGATCATAGAGATCTCCAACAGCTGAGGTGAATTATGACTATACTTGAAACTATTGCGGAACACGCTTTTAAGCGTTTGCATGAAGCCGAGAAAAAGCTTTCCTTTGCAGAGATCACGGAACGGGCATCAGCTTTGCCGAAGGGAGACTTTGCATTTGAGAAGGCGCTCGGGAAGCCCGATATCTCATTTATCTGCGAGGTGAAAAAGGCTTCTCCGTCAAAGGGGATAATTGCGGAGGATTTTCCCTATCTTGACATTGCAAAGGACTACGAAAGGGCAGGAGCCGACTGTATTTCCGTGCTGACCGAGCCGAAATGGTTCCTCGGAAGCGGCGATTATCTTAAAGAAATCTCATCGGAAGTAAATATTCCCTGTCTCAGGAAAGACTTTACGGTCCATGAATATATGATCTACGAGGCGAAGCTTCTGGGAGCAAGCGCGGTGTTGCTTATATGCTCGATACTTTCTTCGGAGCAGATAAAGCGGTACATTGAAATATGCGATAAGCTTGGAATGTCAGCGCTGGTCGAAACTCACAGCGAGGAGGAAATCAAAATCGCTTTGAACGCAGGAGCTAAGATCATCGGAGTAAACAACCGCAATCTTAAAGATTTTTCGGTTGATACGGAAAACAGCAGACGTCTGCGCGAGCTTGTGCCGAAAGATATAATATTTGTTTCCGAAAGCGGTATCAAAGACGCCAAGGATATAGAAAAGCTCCGTGAAAGCGGCGTAAATGCCGTTCTTATAGGCGAAGCTCTCATGCGAGCGGACGATAAGACCGCAAAGCTTGCAGAACTGCGGGGGATCATATGACTAAAATAAAAATGTGCGGTTTAAGCCGCTTTTGTGATATCGAGTATGCAAATGAGGTCAAACCCGAATTTATAGGCTTTGTGTTTGCCGAAAAAAGCAGACGCTTTGTTTCTGCGGAAAAAGCTTGTGAGCTTCGTCGAAAGCTTGATAAAAATATAATTCCGGCAGGAGTTTTTGTTGACGCGGATATTGATCTTATAGCCGAGCTTGTAAAGCGCAGGATAATCGATATGGTTCAGCTGCACGGTTCGGAAGATGAAGGCTATATTGAAGATCTCCGTAAGCTTGTTAATGTGCCTGTAATAAAAGCTTTTGTGATTGAAAAGGCAGAAGATATACGGAAAGCGGAAAACTCATCTGCGGACTTTATACTTCTTGATTCGGGCAAAGGCTCGGGAAAAATTTTTGACCACTCGCTTATAAATATAAAACGTCCGTATTTTCTTGCAGGAGGACTTACTCCCGAAAATGTCGGGGAAATTTGCAGAAGACTTGAACCGTATGCGGTCGACGCAAGCTCTTTCCTCGAAACGGACGGTTATAAGGATATAAACAAAATGAGAGCGTTTGCGGACGCTCTCGGCAGAAAGGATTGATTTAATATGTCGAAAGGCAGATTTGGTATTCACGGCGGACAGTATATCCCCGAAACTCTCATGAATGCGGTCATAGAGCTTGAAGAAGCGTATGATCACTATAAAAACGACCCTGAATTTCAGCGCGAGCTAAAGGAGCTTCTTAATGAATATGCAGGCAGACCGTCAAGGCTCTACTATGCGGAAAAAATGACAAAAGATCTCGGCGGCGCTAAAATTTATCTGAAGCGTGAGGATCTCAATCACACAGGCTCTCACAAAATAAACAACGTTCTCGGTCAGGCTCTTCTTGCAAAGAAAATGGGAAAGACGCGTCTTATTGCCGAAACAGGCGCAGGTCAGCACGGTGTTGCAACGGCTACCGCCGCTGCTCTTATGAATATGGAATGCGTTGTATTTATGGGAGAGGAGGACACAAAGCGTCAGGCTCTCAATGTCTACAGAATGAAGCTGCTCGGCGCTGAGGTCGTTCCCGTAAAAACAGGTACGGCTACTCTTAAAGACGCTGTTTCCGAAGCAATGCGCGAGTGGACTTCAAGAATAGACGATACTCATTACTGTCTCGGTTCGGTTATGGGACCTCACCCGTTCCCTACGATCGTGCGTGATTTCCAGTCGGTTATCTCGAAGGAAATAAAAGAGAAGATAATGGAAAAAGAGGGCAGACTTCCAGAAGCGGTCATTGCCTGTGTTGGCGGAGGTTCAAATGCCATCGGCTCTTTCTATAACTTTATTGAAGATAAGGAGGTTCGGCTTATAGGCTGCGAGGCTGCCGGCAGAGGTATCGACACATTTGAAACGGCTGCTACGGTAAATACGGGAAAACCGGGTATTTTTCACGGAATGAAGTCATATTTCTGTCAGGATGATTACGGTCAGATCGCTCCGGTTTATTCTATCTCGGCAGGTCTTGATTATCCCGGAATAGGCCCCGAACATGCGCATCTTCACGATATCGGACGTGCGGAATATGTTCCGGTCACCGACGACGAAGCAGTAAACGCTTTTGAATATCTTTCAAGAACCGAGGGCATTATTCCTGCCATTGAATCTGCTCATGCGGTTGCCTATGCAATGAAAATTGCTCCGGCTATGGATAAGGACAAAATTATCGTTATCACAATTTCCGGCAGGGGAGACAAGGACTGCGCTGCCATTGCACGTTACAGAGGAGAGAACATTTATGAGTAATATTAAAAAAGCATTTGAAAACGGAAAAGCTTTTATTCCGTTTATTACCTGCGGATATCCCGATCTTGAAACTACAGGAAAAATCGTAAGGGCAATGGCTGAAAACGGAGCTGACCTGATCGAGCTTGGCATTCCTTTTTCCGACCCGACCGCCGAAGGTCCTGTGATTCAGGGAGCAAACATAAAAGCTCTTGAAAACGGTATAACTACCGATAAGGTGTTTGAATTTGTAAAAAATATCAGGCTTGATGTAAAAATTCCCTTTGTATTCATGACCTATGCTAACGTTGTTTTTTCATACGGCGCTGAAAGATTTATTAAAACGTGCGCTGAGATCGGCATTGACGGAATTATACTCCCCGATCTTCCGTTTGAAGAAAAGGGCGATTTCCAGCCAATTTGTCAAAAATATAATGTTGACCTTATATCTATGATAGCTCCCACATCGAAAAAACGTATTGCTATGATAGCCAAAGAAGCTGAGGGCTTTTTATATGTAGTTTCCAGCCTTGGCGTTACGGGAACAAGAAGCGAGATCACTACCGATATTGAATCTATTATAAATGTTGTGCGTGAAAATACAGATATTCCATGCGCTGTCGGATTTGGTATCTCTACTTTCGAACAGGCTAAGAAAATGGCTGATATTTCCGACGGCGCGATTGTCGGCTCGGCGATTATAAAGCTTATCGCAGCGAGCGGAAGCGATGCTGCAAATGATGTAGGCGAATATGTTAAATGTATGAAAGCTGCGATTCGCTGCAAATAATTTCGGATATAAAAATAAGACCGTTTGCTTTTGCATTCGGTCTTAGCCTGTCGAAAAACATAATTTTTGTATTTAAGAGAACGCCCTCTCTTGCAGGGCGTTCTCTCTTTCAAAACAGTCCACCGGACTGTTTTGAAATTCACTCTTTGCGGAGCGCCTTGTTTGGGGAATTTCGCCGTCTGCGGACGGCGACCAAGGCTCTGCCTTTGGAAACCGCAAGCCTTTAAAAAGGCTTGACCTAAACTTCATATTTATGCTCGCATCAGATATACAATGACTTTTGATGGATTGAGCCGTCTGTTTTTGCATTTAGCGGAGACTAAGCTGATTGTTACTGTAAAATAGATTAATAGCAAGCATCGAGCCTAAAAAGAAAATCGTCTCTCATGAATGAGAAACGATTTGTCCTGTGCGGTCACGCAATTGCATTGCTGTTATATAATAGATGAAAACTATATGGTCGAGCCTAAAAAGAAAATCGTTCCTCACGAATGAGAAACGATTTGTCCTGTGCGGTCACGCACCTGGTGCGGATAACAGGAGTTGAACCTGCACCGAGTTGCCCCGACTGGCACCTGAAGCCAGCGCGTCTGCCTATTCCGCCATATCCGCATTAACTTTTAATATTTTATCATACAAAACATCTTTTGTCAAGGGCTTTTCAAAAAGTTTTGCACTGTTAAATTTTCAAGCAAAGTAAAACCGAAAAAACAGGGACGCCCACAAGAGAGGGAGTCCCTGAAAGCAGCAGGTGAGTTCATATCAAAGAATGAAACAGATAAGACCGCTGCAGCCGTCGTTGATAACGCGCTCAAGCGTTTCCTGAAGCTTCATTCTGGCATCGGCAGGCATTTTGTAAAGCTTGTTGTGGAGACCTTCGTTGACAAGCTCGTGAAGTGATTTTCCGAAGATATTTGATTCCCATATCTTTTTGGGATTATCGTCAAAGCCGTCAAGAAGATACATGACAAGCTCCTCGGACTGCCTCTCCGTTCCTACGATAGGACTAACGGTCGTATTGATATTGGCTTTCATCAGGTGTATCGACGGAGCGGACGCTTTGAGCTTGACGCCGTATTTTCCTCCCTGACGTATTATCTTCGGTTCTTCAAGAGTAAGCTCCTCCATTTCGGGCATTACTATTCCGTAGCCCGTAGCTTCGACCTCGGCAAGCGCAGGTTCAAGGCGCATATATTTTTTCTTGATGCCGTTAAGCTCAAGCAGAAGCGGCATAAGATCGCTTTCGCTTTCGATCTCGATGCCCGTAGCTTCTCCGAGAATGCGATAGAAAAGGCTTCCGTCAAGCTCGGCGGTGATGGTCACAGAGCCTTTTCCGAGGTCTATGCTGCTGACAAAGGCTTTTTCGACGTGAGGACAGTCCGACATGGCATTTGCCGCGGATTCGGCTTCACGAACCAGCTTTACGTCCTTTGCCGCGTTTCGTATGCAGCCGAGTATCTCAGATTTGAGCCAGTGTCCCTTTTCAAGAGAATTGATCCATCGAGCCGTGCGTATGTTGATCTCTTTTATGGGGAAGGAAAAAAGTATCTCTCGGATTATCTCGCGTATGCTTTCCTCGTCGAGATCAAGGCAGTTGACCGGCAGAACCTTGCAGTCATATTTATCGGAAAGCTCGGAACACAGCTTCTTGGCTTCCGAGGCTGACGGATTTACCGTATTCATGACAACTATAAATGGCTTGCCGAGTTCTTTAAGCTCGCGGATAACGCGCTCCTCGCATTCGGCATATTCGGCTCTCGGGATATCCGAGATCGTACCGTCCGTGGTGATAACGAGACCGATGGTAGAGTGGTCGGTTATGACCTTCTGCGTTCCTATTTCAGCCGCCATATTAAAAGGGATCTCTTCGTCGAACCACGAGGTCATGACCATTCGCGGCATCTCATTTTCGATATATCCGAGCGAGCTCGGCACAATATATCCGACGCAGTCTATCATTCTCACGCGGAAAGCCGCGCCGTCTCCGAGATCAACTTCAACTGCTTCCTCGGGTATAAATTTAGGTTCGGTAGTCATAATAGTTTTGCCTGCCGCCGACTGCGGAAGCTCGTCAACGGCACGCTCGCGCTTGAATTCGCTTGTGATGTTCGGGATAACAAGCGATTCCATGAAACGCTTGATAAAGGTGGATTTTCCTGTTCTGACAGGACCTACAACGCCTATATAGATGTCGCCGCCCGTACGCTCGGCGATGTTGCTGTATATGTCTTTAACCATATTCTGCTCCTTATTCAGTGTTTTCAAGAAATGATCGGAATGAGCAGCATACCGCCGCTTTCAAGCCTGTCGCCCATAAGTTCGTTTTCCTCCATAACAGCAGAAACGCAGGTGCTGTAACGCTTCGCTATATCCCAGACGTCCTCGTTTTCAACGCCGTAATAGAGCTTTATGGCGTAATCTCCGTCGCGTTCTTTTTTTGTCGTATCGTCGATCATTATGTCGGTGAGTCCTGTCATGGAAGCTGAAGCGCAGGAGTGAAGCTTGGCTGTAAGCTCGGCTTTAACTGTAAGGACGTTTTCGGGTGATATATTGTATGAAACGTTTCCTACTCCGATCTCGGCGGTTATTCTTGAATTGCGGCAGTCGTCGGGAAGCTCTATTTCCTGTTCAAACGCCTCGTCTCTGTCCGGCATTATTATCATGCCCGAAGCATCTTTAGCCGCCATAGTATAAGTAAGCATACCGCTTATGAACAATCCGGAGCCGTCGTCGGACAAACGGGTGTTTATGTTTTTGGGAGTACACCACATACTGTAAATTTCCTGAGGAACGGAATCTCCCTCGGCTATTGAGGCAGTGTGGCGGAAGCTCTCGGAAATTACCGACGGAAGCTGCTCTGCCGTGATCTCGGACGACGTTATCTCGCAGGGATATGTGGTTGAAAACGCGTCTGTTCCGAGCGTTACGGACGCGATTTTTACAGCGCGGCAGATTATTCTAAGCTCAAGCTCGCATTTAAGCAGCTTGTTGTCGCCGTTTTTATCGGCGGCAGGAATGATATCGCAGCTCACGACCTCGGCTGTTACGCCGCATTCAAAGGAATCGTCCAGACCGTCTATGTCGATTATCTGGCTGTAGGGAACAGAAAAGGAAAGGGGCTCAAGCGCGCCCTCGCCGTCTTTTTCGTAAGAGTAAAGCAGCGAGATATCGACCTCGCCTTTGGCAAGAAGCTTTCCCGATATCATTTTTTTGTCGCATTCCGAAGCTTTGCAGCGGCAGCTTACAATATTGACCGCAGGCGGCTGTGAAGCGGAAAGCTCGGTCTCTTCCGTAAGCTGGAGGTTCTTTTCGGCTGTTAGCTTATGAGCCGCAAAGCGCAGCGCCTGCTTTTTAAGCTGAACATTCATTCCGAAAACGTCGCTGATGACCTCCTGTTTTTTATCGCAGTCGACCTTGATCTTGACAGATACAGCTCCGCGCACGTCCAGTCTGCGCTTGTTCACGGCGCGGCAGTTGAAATGATCCGATTTAGGACAAAGACTGACAGTGGGATTTTCACAGAAACGTCCGAGATCAAGCGATTTTGAATATCGCTGACGCTGACAGACGCACTGGATAAGCGACGAGCCTTCGCTGCAATAAAGTATACGTATGTCGCAGGTAAGCTCGTAGGTCAGCCTGTCGCCGCTGACCGCATAGTCCGTGATCGAAGGGATAGTTTCGCAGCGGACAAGTCTGAAGATATCGGGATAATAATCCGGAAGAATATAATCCAGCTCTACGCCCTGTTCCTGCATACCGTCATAAATATGTTCGGAAGCGGAAACCGTTTCTTTGTTTATTTTTAAATCCATAGTGACCTCCTTGAAAAGCTTGCTTTGTATATAGATATTCGGGGCAGGGTACAAGTATGCAGAAAACGTAAAAATATTCTGTTCCTCTTTACTTTGGCGAGTTTTTGTAGTATAATTAGATGTAATAAATCCAGTGCAGATGTTGTGCGTAAATGTTATGAGGCATATTTGCCGCATTCTGCCGCTTGCTTCGGAGGTCTTTATGAATTGTTTTTCTCCTAAGGAAATCCTCGGTTTTGTCGAGGAGAATGATGTTAAATTTATCCGTCTTACTTTTTGCGATATGTTCGGCAATCTTAAAAATATCGCCATAATGCCGAACGAGCTGCCGCGCGCCTTTGAGTACGGTATTCCCTTTGACGCGTCATGTATCAGGGAGGGCTGCTCGGATCTGATGCTCGTTCCCGATATTTCTACCCTTTCGGTTCTTCCTTGGCGTCCTAAGTCCGGAAGAGTGGTTCGTTTCTTTTGCAGTCTGAAAAATATGGACGGAAGCGATTACGTTGGCGATATGAGATGTTCTCTTACAAATTATATAAATTCCCTGCGCCTTGACGGCTATGCCTGCGAAATGGGAACCAAGTGTGAGTTCTATCTCTTTGATCTTGACGAGAACGGCGAGCCTACAAAAATTCCGCACGATAAAGGCTCTTATCTTGATGTTGCTCCCTTGGATAAATGTGAAAATACAAGACGAGAGATCTGTCTTTCTCTTGAGGAAATGGGACTGAACCCGAAAAGCTCATGCCATAAGCACGGTCCGGGTCAGAACGAGATCGAATTCAGAGAAAACGAGCCTGTGACTGCTGCCGATAATATGGTTCATTATAAGACCGTTGTTAAATCCATAGCCGCGCAGAACGGACTTTTTGCTTCCTTTATGCCTAAGCCGCTTCCCGATGAGCACGGCAGCGCGCTGATAATTTCTCTCAGCGTTCGGAAGGGCGGAAATAATATATTCGAGTTCGAAAACGGAGAAATGTGCAGCGACGGAAAATGCTTCATTTCGGGAATACTCAGAAGAATTCGCGAGATAACCGCGTTTCTCAATTCGTCAACAAATTCATATAAACGTCTCGGAATGGGTTATGCTCCCAACTCGGTAAGCTGGTCGTATGAAAATATGTCGCAGCTTATAAGGATACCTACCGCTGTGGGAATTTCTCCCAGAATAGAGATACGTTCGGCTGACGCCTGCTGCAATCCTTACGTAGCGTTTAAGCTGATACTTGCGGCAGGAATCGAGGGTATCGCCGAAAAAGACTGCTCGCTTCTTGAACGCACCGTAAAAAACCGCAGTAATATCAACAGCCTTGAACCTCTCCCGGAGTCTCTCGAAGAAGCTGTAAGGATCGCTAAGGAAAGCGAATTTGTCAGCAATACTCTCTCCGACGAGATAAGACGCAATATATTTGAACGTCTTGACAAACAGCTTGCCGATTACGAGGCTGCGGACGATGTGACAGAATTTGAGGATAAATATTACTTTAAAACTATTTAATTGGGTGTGTAAGCATGGACAGGGCATTATTAGTTTCAGGATCTTCAAAGGGCATGGAGACTTTTGAACAGCTTCTGAAAGCATCCGGCTACGGAAAGATAACGGTAGTCACAAGCGGCAGCGAGGCGCGCAGGATCATCGATACGGTCGAATATGAGCTTGTAGTGATAAATACGCCGCTTCCCGACGAATTCGGTCACGAGCTTTCGGTGATGATCTCGGAATCCTCGACGGCAGGAATAATTTTGATATGCCGCAGCGACATTTCCGACGATGTTTCCGATAAGGTGTCGGATTTCGGAGTCTGCGTAGTTCCGAAGCCGCTGAATAAGCTGGTGTTCCACCAGTCGCTGAAGCTTGTTCAGGCAACGCGGTCAAGAATGCTTGGACTGAAAAAAGAAAACGTCAAGCTTCTTACGAAGATCGACGAAATGAGGCTTATAAACAGAGCAAAATGTACTCTTATGCAGTATCTGAAGTTCACCGAGCCGCAGGCGCATAAGTATATTGAAAAGCAGGCGATGAATACGCGTCAGACAAGGCGTGAGGTCGCGCTCAGGATACTTTCTACCTACGAACGATAATAAAAAGGCATACTTTATAGTATGCCTTTTTAATATAGACAGTATTTTGAATCAATCTTCATAGTAAACAATTGCGATGACGGTGATATTGTCCTTACAGCCGTTTTCAAGAGCCTTTTTCACAAGCATATCGATACGCTCCGGCATCGCTTTAGGAAGCTCGAGTATCTCTTCGATTTCTATGCGCGACAGACTGTCGGAAAGACCGTCCGTGCAGAGGAGAAGAAGATCGCCGTATGTGATTCCGTTTTCAAGCGGAAGTATATCGATCCTCGGCTCTGATTTTAAATTTCCAAGAACGGGAAAGATAATATTGCGGTGAATATGAGTTTTCCTCTGCTCCTGAGTTATTGTGCCCTCTTCGTAGAGAAGCTGAACGAGCGAATGATCGCGCGAGACCTGCTTTAGCTTTCCTCCTCTGTAACGGTAAAGCCGTGAATCGCCAACGTTGATAATGCTTATATTGTCGTTTTCATCGACAGCAACTCCGCATATCGTAGCCTGCATATTGCGCGTTTCTTCATGTTCGGCGCTGTATTCGGCAAGCTGCTGATGAATTTCAAGCAATTTTTTATCAAGTTTTGTTTTTTTGTTGAATTTTATTCCTTTTATAAGCTCAAGGCACATTTTCGAAGCGATCTCACCTGAAAGCTCGCCGGAGACTCCGTCTGAAACGGCGGCAATAAACGGACCTTTCAGTCTGAGTTCGCATGAGCCGCTGTCAGCGACCGTCTGTCCGATAAGCATTGCGTCCTCGTTATGCGGCATTGTGCCTTTTTCGGTTATTCCAAAGCAGTAATACATAAAGCAACCTCGCAGATAAATCAGTCTTTGATATTGTAGAATCGCATTCCGTTAACACAGGTTAGGTTAAGAAGCTCCTGAACCGGCATTTTTTTTATTTCGGCAGCCTTTTCTGCGGTGTAAGCGATCATCGAGCTGTCGCAGCGCTTTCCTCTGAACGGTACGGGAGCCATATACGGGCAGTCCGTTTCAAGCAGAAGCTTGTCGTTGGGAACGGCTTCAAGGGCGCGGAGAGCTTTTTTAGCGTTTTTAAATGTAAGGACTCCCGTGAATCCGATGTACATACCCAGCTTTACAAGCTCGGCTGCGGTCTCGGCAGAGCCGCTGAAGCAGTGGACAACGCCCTGCGGCTTATATTTTTTTACTATGGAAAGAGTGTCCTCGGAAGCGTCTCGGCTGTGGATTATAACGGGAAGATTAAGCTCCGCTGCAAGCTCCAGCTGTTCACAGAAAAGTCTGATCTGTTTTTCCTTGTCAAAGCCGTCGTAGTGATAATCAAGTCCGATCTCGCCTATGGCGCGTATTTTCGGATTGTTTTTCACGGTTTCGCGGATAATGTCAAGATAATCCGTCGGATTTGTATCCACGCTTTCGGGATGAACTCCCGCCGCCGCATAAATGTAGCCGTATTCACGCGAAATGGCTGAATTCTGCGCCGTATCCTCGACCGACGACGAGGCAAGCGTTACATAGCGGACTCCCTTTTCGGGCAGAGAAGCGAGAATTTCTGTCCTGTCAACGTCAAAGGCGCGGTCGGCATAATGAGCGTGAGTATCGAAGATGTTATTCATTTTCAGAAGCTTCCTCCGAATCGTTGAAATATTCGTCGACCATTGACCGGCAAGCGTCCTTGTCGATAATAAATTCTCCGGAATTTTCTTCTCCTTCGAGGATCCTGAACCGTGATATCGTAGTTCCGTTGTTCAGCATATCCTTTATGCCGTTTTTGCGGTTCTTGTAATCGACGGAAGTGATGTCAGAAGTTGCCATATTGATTATGGTGTTGAAGCTTCCGTCAAGATTCGAGGCAAGACGCGGACCGTCAGCCTGATTTATCATTGAAGATATGATCGAGCTTGCGGTATATGCTCGTTCCTGCTCGCCCTTGCTGTACAGCGGATAGGTGATAAGCTTCTGTATTTTTGAACCTATGAGGTACTGCTCCTTGTTCTTTTCCATTCCGCCGATATCCACGGTAACGGTATAGCTGACTCCTCCGACAATATCGCAGAGCTTTTGGAAAGCTTCTGAGCTGAAGGTCATATAGCGGTCGATGCTGACTCCAAGCGCCTGTTCGCTGAAATTAACGGCAGAGGAAGCTCCTCCGCGGGCATAGCTGTCGGCAAGGCTTGCTTGCTTACCGTCCACAATGGCTATGGTGTTTGACGGTATCCCCACAAAAAGAAGCTTTTTTTCCTTTGGCACGGATCTCATCAGAACGTAGGTAGCGGAGCATTTTTCCTCCGGAACATCGAGAATAAACAGAACAGTGTGGCTGTCCTCGTAGGTAGCGGTCGATGCGGTTCTTTCGGGCGGTTTGGAGGGCTTTTCCTCCTTGCCGAAGCCGAAGTAATTGTATATGAAAAGTGCGGCTCCGCCAACGATTATCAGTCCGATAAAAATTGTTATAAGGAACGGAACGGCGATCCTTCCGCTTTTTTTGTTGCTCATAGCAGTTTCCTCCATAGTTCAGCGCGTTTATTCCGTGATATTTTTCCTTGCGGCTGAAAATAACTTTCAGTATAAAATGCGGAATAAGGCTATGCGGTAAAATAATTATCATAAGTTTTTAATATGCAGAGTTTAAAACTTTTCGGCTTGTCTAAATGTTTCAACACGGTTTTCAACATTTTCAACATCTGTGGCCCGTGGAAAAGTGTTTAAACACAATATTCAACAGAAAGTTGAAAATTCCGAAAATCGGAAAATTTTTAATATTCGCCCGTGCATGACGATAAATTTTAACATGATCGACTGAAAAAGATCGTCGAAAAGACAAATTTTGATATTATATGCGGCGCTGCCCTTGCATATTTTTTTATTTGTGATATAATGTTATTCGGCAGCGTTTTATTTGTTCGAGCGGAAAGGGTTATCGATGAACGTTATTTCACGTCCGATCTTACGGATATCTTCTCCGGTGCTTTCGATAATTTCCCTTACCTTGTCAAAGTCATAGCTGACGACGCGTTTTCCGCACCGCCGTGCGTAATTTACGGTCTGAGCTGTTCCCGAACAGAAATTATCCTTGTTGAAAAAAGCTATAACGGCGTCGGAATGATCGACCATATAATAGTTGCGGTCGCGGTACAGCGTTGGAGAGCCTCTGCCGGAGCAGGTTTTCGAGAAGTACGCTTCGGGATCTCCGCATACCGATATAAGCATATCGGCTTCATTTTCAACTGCGGTCAGAAGAGCTTTGTCCTCTGCGCAGAAACGCTGAGAATGCCGAAGATAGGGCATAGCTCCGATAAGCCTGATGCCATTGTTTTTTCTTCGCTTGAGCAGCACATATTCGGCAGCCCAGAGGTCGATGCCGCTTGCAAGACCGCTTATAAAGGTATCGTAGCCGTAATCAGCCGCCATGTCGATATATCTGTACAGCGTAAGCTTTACCGAAACAAGGGCGGAACGTCCGAGACCGCAGGCTTTTGCGCAGGCGGTAATGCTTTTTTCGCGGTGTCCTGTAAAGCAAAGAATGTTCTTGCCGTTTATATCAGCCTCGTCGGCGGTATAAACCGGTTTTCCGGAATCGAGCGAAAACAGCATGGCGATCCTCCTGACAGAATAATTAAGATTTATAGCTTATTCCCACAAAATTAAGCTTGGAAGCTCCGCAGCTGCTTTTGTGAGAAAAAGTTTTTAAAATCCTGCATATAAAATTATAACACACTATAACATATATTTCAAGAACCTTTCTTAACCTGTAATTGAATTTTAATAAAGGGCGGTTCCGTATGCTCAGGTATGCGGAAAGGCGGACGGTTCATTGAAAAGTGCGGCGCGGAATCCTGATGCGCCGATACAGAACAACGAAAGGAAGCATAATTATGAAGCCTTATCTGAAAAGAGCGTGGGCGGAGATATCTCTGTCGGCTCTGAAAAAAAACGTTGAAATTATTAAAGGACTGAACTCCGCGAAGACGGAGATAATGGCGGTCGTCAAGGCGGACGCTTACGGTCACGGAGATGAGGAGATATGCCGATGTCTTGCGGAGGAATGCGGAATAAAATATTTTGCCGTTTCAAATCTTGACGAGGCTGTCGCCGTAAGGAAATTCTGTCCGGAAGCCGAGATATTGATACTTGGATATACTCCGCCGGAATACGCCCATGAAATCGCTCAGCATAATATTATTCAGGGAGTGGTCTCTGCCGAATATGCCGCGGCGCTCTGCTCGAACAGCAGCGAGAAGCTGCGCTGTCACATAAAAATAGATACAGGAATGGGAAGGATAGGTCTTAAATATGATACTCCCGAAAAATGCGCGGAGGCGGTTGCCGCTTTGTGCGCCGAAAAGGGACTTTCGGTCGAAGGAATATACACGCACTTTGCCGCTGCGGACAGCCTTGACTCGGACAATGTTGCTTATACCGACAGACAGCAAAGGTTTATTCTTGATACGAACGACTGCCTGAATAAGATGGGGATTCATCTCCGCCATGTTCACTTTATGAACAGCGCGGCGGTCTGCTGCCGTAATTCCTCGGAAAGCACGCTTGCACGCGCGGGAATCATTCTTTACGGACTTCATCCCGACCCCGAGCTTCCTATCCCCGACGGTCTGAGACCAGTTATGGAGCTGAAAGCCGTTATTTCTCATGTTAAGGACATCAACGCCGGAGACTGCGTAAGCTATGGCAGAACTTTTACCGCCGACCGCAGGATGCGTATCGCTACCGTTACAATAGGCTATGCCGACGGCTATTCGAGACTGCTTTCTTCAAAAGGAAGCATTCTTGTGCGCGGAGTCCGCTGTAAGATCGTGGGCAGGGTATGCATGGATCAGCTGATGATAGATGTGACGGACGCTGAAGCCGAGGCAGGGGATATCGTTACTCTCATCGGCAGGGACGGCGAAGATGAAATTACTGCCGACGAGCTGGCTTCGATTTACGGAACGATCGGCTACGAGGTCGTATGCGGAATCTCCAAGAGAGTTCCGAGAATATATATTGATTAGTTCAGGAGGTAAAATTATGAAAAAGGCAATGACGATTTCTTATGAGATAGGCGATAAGCTTTATATGAATATTACAAATAAATGTCCGTGCAGCTGTACATTCTGCATAAGAAACAACGGCGACGGAGCTTACGGTTCCGATCCTCTCTGGCTGGAGCATGAACCGTCTATGGAGGAAATAAAGAAAGATCTTGCAGCACGCAATCTTTCGGATTACAAGGAGATAATCTTCTGCGGCTACGGCGAACCCACCAACCGCCTTTCCGAGCTTATAGAAACGGCTGAATATATCAAAAAGCAGGAAAACTGTCCTCCGCTTCGTCTCAATACGAACGGACTTTCCGACCTTATAAACGGAGAAGCGACGGCGGATAAGCTTTGCGGCATATTTGACGTTATCTCGGTAAGCCTTAACGCAGGCACAAAGGAAGAGTATATGAAGGTTACGCGTCCGCGGTTTGAAAACGCTTTCGAGAGCTTGCAGAGCTTTACCTCCGACTGCGTTAAAAACGGTTCTGCCAAGATAATGATGACAGTGGTGGACGTTATTCCTCCGGAGGAAATAGAAGCGGCAAGACTTCTCAGCGGCAAGCTCGGAGCGGCTCTGAGAGTGCGCAAATATGATTTCTGAGAGCAATTTGTGCAAAATGCACAGCTGACGATAAAAAGCTCTTGAAAGTGTTGTTAAAAAAGCCGGCTGAAAATTTTGCGTCCGCTATGGAAATCTATCAGGAAATATGTTATAATATTACTATGTACACAGTGCTGCCTTAAAGCCGCGCTGAGTGGAATGTCGGTGTCCGGCTGCCGAAAAAGCGGTGCGCTGTGACTGTGCGCAGGAGGTTGCTATGAAAAATAAAAAGAAAAGCAAAAAGCTTATAACGGCTGCTGCGGTTTTAGCCGTGATCCTTACAGCTGCCGGTATCGCTGCCGTATTTGTGTGCAGGAGAATGTTCGATAAAAAGTATTTTACGGTCGAATAATTCGGAATCTGCGGATAAGTCAGAAGCCGCCGCAATGAAGCGGCGGATAAAATATACGAGCTTGCCGCGTGCTTTCGCTTTGTTTGGTTTTTGCCGGATACTGCGGAAATATGCCGCGTAAAGCTCCGAATCAAAGAGGTTGATAAAAATGGAAATCAAATTTACAAAAGCTGAAACGCTTAAGGCAAAGCCGGAAGCAGGAGCAAAGCTCGGCTTCGGTCACATCTTTACAGACTATATGCTCGTTATGCCTTACGACGAGGGTCAGGGCTGGCATGATCCCGAAATAAAGCCCTACGGTCCTATCGAGCTTAGCCCTGCGGCTATGTGTCTCCACTACGGACAGACCGTTTTCGAAGGTATGAAGGCTTACAGAACTGCTGACAATAAGATTCAGCTGTTCAGACCTATGGAAAATTTCAAGAGACTTAACAAGTCAAATGAGCGTCTCGTTATTCCTGAGCTTCCCGAAGAGCTTGGTATGCAGTGCCTTATGGAGCTGCTTAAGATCGAGAAGGACTGGGTTCCCTCAAAGGACGGCGAATCGCTTTACATAAGACCGTTTATTTTTGCTGCCGATCCGTTCCTTGGCGTTAAGCCGGGCGCGCACTATCTCTTCATAATCATTCTTTCACCTTCGGGCGCATATTACGAAAGCGGTCTTAATCCCGTTAATATCTACGTTGAAAGCAAATATGTCCGCGCAGTAAGAGGCGGTATGGGATTTGCAAAAACAGGCGGAAACTATGCGGCTTCCCTTATCGGTCAGGACGAGGCTCATAAGCAGAATTATTCTCAGGTTCTCTGGCTTGACGGCGTTGAGCAGAAATATATCGAGGAAGTAGGAGCTATGAATATTTTCTTCGTTATCGACGGAGAAGTTGTAACTCCTATGCTTCAGGGCTCGATACTCCCCGGAATCACAAGAAAGTCGGCTATTGAAGTATGCAAGAACTGGGGCCTTAAGGTTTCTGAAAGAAGAATAAATATTCAGGAGATCGCTGACGCTTACGATGCAGGAAAGCTTGAAGAGGTATTCGGTACAGGTACAGCTGCTGTAATTTCTCCTGTAGGTCACCTTAAATGGGGTGATAAGGTAATGGAGATCAACGGCAACAAGATCGGAAAGATCTCTCAGAAGCTCTATGATACAATGACAGGAATCCAGTGGGGCAAGATCGAGGATACCTTCGGCTGGACAGTTGAAGTCAAGTAATTTCGCGGCTTGATTTATATTGATCCTAAAGGACGTTCGTATGAGCGTCCTTTTCTTTTGTTTTTTTGCCGTATTGACCGTTGGAATAAAAGAATGATTTGTGCATGATGCACATTGAAAAAGCTGAAATTTTGTTGAATCGGAGAAAAAAACTGTAAATTAAATGTTATTCTTTACTTTATTCGGGACGTATGTTATAATATAAAAGTATACTGTGCAATTATGCAACAAAATCCGCATATTAATGTGAATGCACTCCCGGGGTGATATTATGAAACGATTGTATATTTCCGACCTCGACGGTACGCTGCTGAACAACGACCAGAGAGTATCTGCCGAATCGGAACGGCTTCTTCGCGAATGCACGGCAAACGGAAAGTATTTCACCTTTGCAACTGCCAGAACGGCTGCTTCGGCAATAAAAATAACCGAAAATACAGGAGTAAATATCCCTTGTGTATTGATGAATGGCGTAAGCGTTTACGATACCGTAAGGCGTGAATATGTGAAAAATGAGTATATCTCCGCTGATAGCTCAATGAGCGTTGCACGGCTTCTGGACAGTATCGGACAAAGCGCTTTTATGTACAAGATAAGCGGCAATAAGATATATTGCGAGTATACAAGTCTTGATTCTCCCGAAATGCGCGAGTTCTTTGAGATACGCCGAACGCGCTATGATAAGCCTTTTTTGCAGATAGACAGCTTCTCTTCGTCATGCGACGGGAGCGTTGTGTATTTTTCTATCCTCGGAAGCCGTGAACGCCTTGAAAAGGTGCGCAGTGCGGCTGAAAAGGTGAAAGTTCTTAAATATGCGTTCTACAGCGATATTTACAGCGAAAATTCATGGTATCTTGAGATCTTTTCCGAGCATGCTTCAAAGTATAACGGTGTCAGATTTCTGCGCGAGCATTACGGCTTTGACGAGATCGTGTGCTTCGGAGATAATCTCAACGATCTGTCTATGTTCGAGGCAAGCGACAGGAAGATAGCCGTTGCCAATGCGAATGAAACGCTAAAAGCCGCAGCCGACGAGATAATCGGCTCGAATCTCGAAAACAGCGTGGCAAAATATATTTCGGACAGCTTATAATCTGCTTAAATAATCTGTTTTAAACAGTATGAATACAGGTTCTAAAATAGAAAGGAAAATTCATTATGAAAAAATTAATGTTAGGAAACGACGCTTTTGCAAGAGGACTTTATGAGGCAGGCTGCAAGGTCGTATCAAGCTATCCCGGTACTCCGTCAACGGAAATTACCGAAGCAGCGGCAAAATATGACGAAATTTACGCTGAATGGGCTCCCAACGAAAAGGTAGCTATGGAGACCGCTATCGGAGCTTCCTTTGCCGGAGCAAGAAGCTTCTGCGGAATGAAGCACGTAGGTCTGAACGTTGCCGCCGATCCGCTTTACACGGCTTCGTATACCGGAGTAAACGGAGGTATGGTCATTGCCGTTGCAGACGATCCCGGAATGCATTCCTCACAGAACGAGCAGGACAGCCGTCATCATGCGATAGCTTCGAAGGTGCCGATGCTCGAACCGTCGGATTCGTCCGAGTGCAAGGAATTCGCAAAGCTTGCCTTTGATATTTCCGAAGAATTTGACGTTCCCGTTATTGTCAGGACCTCTACAAGAGTCGCTCATTCCCAGAGCATTGTGGAGCTTTGCGACAGAGAGGAAAAAGAACTTAAAGAATATACAAAAAATCCGCAGAAATACGTCATGATGCCCGCTTTTGCAAGAGGCAGACACGTTTTCGTTGAGGAGCGTACACAGAAGCTTATCGAGTATGCCGAGACTTCTCCTCTCAACAGAGTGGAAATGTCCGATAAGTCTGAATTTGCCGTTATCACAAGCGGAGCGGCTTATCAGTATACGAAAGAGGCTCTGGGCGGCAGAGCGTCCGTATTGAAGCTTGGAATAGCAAATCCGCTTCCTGTCAAGCTTATCAAGGACTTTGCCGCAGGTTTTGAAAAGGTCTACATAATCGAAGAGCTTGACGGCATAATCGAACAGCATTGCCGCAATATCGGCGTTAATAATATCGAGGGCAAGGAAATATTCGGCTGTATCGGAGAGCTTTCACAGGCTATCATCGCGGAAAAGCTTCTTGGCGAAAAGAAGGAATCCACGGCGCTGGACGTTAATATTCCTGTTCGTCCTCCGGTAATGTGCGCAGGCTGTCCGCACAGAGGTCTGTTCTATTGCCTCAGCAAGCTGAAGGTCACGGTTTCGGGCGATATAGGATGCTATACTCTTGGCGCTGCCGCTCCGCTTTGCGCTGTTGATACTACGGTCTGCATGGGAGCTTCAATTTCGGGACTTCACGGCTTCAACAAGGCAAGAGGCGCTGAAAGCGAGAAAAAAAGCGTTGCGGTCATCGGCGACTCGACCTTTATGCACAGCGGTATGACGGGTCTTGTGAATATTGCTTATAACGATTCAAATTCTACGGTCATCATTCTCGATAATTCGATCACGGGTATGACGGGACACCAGCAGAATCCTACCACAGGAAAAAATCTTAAAGGCGATCCCGCCGCAGCCGTTAATCTTGAGGAGCTTTGCAAGGCTATCGGCATTAAGCGCGTAAGAGTGGTCGATCCATATTCTCTTGCCGAGACGGAAGCCGTTATTAAGGAGGAGCTTGCCGCCGACGAGGCTTCGGTCATCATTTCAAGACGTCCGTGCGCTCTGCTTAAATATGTTAAGCATAAGCCTGCGCTTAAAGTTGAATTCGATAAATGCATAGGATGTAAAATGTGCATGAAGCTCGGCTGTCCGGCTATCTCAATGGTCAACGGAAAAGCAACTATCGATCATACCCAGTGCGTTGGCTGCGGAATCTGCCGCGAGATGTGTAAGAAAGGGGCTATCGTCGAGTAAATACCGACTTTGGAGTAAAACATGGAGATTTATGAAGAGTTTGCAAGGTGGCTCGACGCTTTGCTTGAAAACAACGATATGCCGGCAAATACAGCTGCGTTCAACTTTAATCTGTATGAAGAGGAGGACGAAGCCTACGGCATTCAGCTTATAGCGGCAGATGAATTCAGCGACGATGACGACGACTGGGCTTGTTCCGAGGTTTGGTCGTCGGAGGAGGACGTTTTCTATATCGATCATTCGGACGAGGAAAACGCCGATGCTGAAAGAGGTATCGAGTTCATAGGCGGACTTATCCGCGATTATCTCGAAAACGGAGCAATGTCCACTGTTCTGCGCAAAGCTGAGGCAGTATGCTGCGGTTTTGTGGACGGAGCCCTTACCGTTATCTATAAAAAGGATGCGGGCGCGGAAAATTAATATTTTACTTGTTTTCGGAGAATATAGGGATTTTACAATCGGGGAGGGGATAAATTGGCACGTTACGGCAGCAGCGGATGTCTTTTTATGCTGATAGAAGCGGTGATAGGTATGGTTAAATACGCTATCGATGCAAAGCGCGAAAAGGACGGTCTGCCTTCAATGTACAGAGAAAGTATGGGAAGTCTTTCTGATAACACCGAGCTTTCCAGCTTTGAGACGGTTCAAAGTGTAATGGAAAGTGAACGCTGGGAAGAGCAGCAGCGAATCGCAAAGGAGCGTGAAAGCTATGTATACAGCGGCGACGATGTCGAAATGGAGGAAATATCGGCAAACGGAACTATTGAACCCAAAAAAGAAGATGATGAAAACGATTTTATGAAATCAATATAGCGATTAAAGGAGGATTTTAAAATGTCAAACATGGGAACTACATATTCAAGCAGCGAGCTGGAGGGATACGGCGATCTTAATCTTTATCCGGAGGAAGCTCCGGTGCTGACACTCGTAAAGTGAATTCTGGGAGCTCTTATCGGAGCGCTTCCGGGCATGGCTTTGTGGATCATTATCGGCAAGGCAGGCTACATTGCCGTTGCCTGCGGACTTCTTCTTGCTATCGGTACTGTCGCGGGATATTCGATGATGACAAAAAAAGGCGATGTTTCGCCAGTTATAGGCATTATTATCTGTATTCTGGCAATTGCTTTTACGGTTTATCTGGCTGAAAGGATAGTCTGGTCATGGGAGATAATGGATCTGCTTGACGGAATGTTCGAAGAATGGCGCGACACCGCCGTTGCGGAAACTATGACGCTTGCAAAGGCATCGGGTTATGATGTTACGGAAAGCGAAGTCAGAGAGCTTTGCACCTATGAGCTTTTTCAGGAGGCTCTTGCCGAAACCTTTGGATTTTCCGAGATAACCTTTTCAAGCTGCTTCTATCACTTCGATGATATCCTTGAAGCCGTAGAATCCAAAGGCTCGTTTGCATGGTCGCTCGGAAAGAGCTATATCTGCGCTGCTGCAGGCGGAATCGGAGCTTTGGCAAAGTTCAAAAAATAAGGCTTGCGTTCACAGCTCTGACAGCGGCAGTTATTATAATTAATGATAGGAGATATTTGTTTTATGGAAACTAAATCAATAATGATAGTCGGAGTAGGAGGTCAAGGCTCTTTGCTTGCCTCAAGACTCCTCGGTAATGTGCTTCTTGCACAGGGATATGACGTTAAAGTAAGCGAAGTTCACGGAATGTCTCAGCGTGGAGGCTCTGTTGTCACTTACGTAAAGTACGGGGATAAGGTTTATTCTCCGGTTATTGAAAAGGGCGAAGCTGACGCTGTTATTTCTTTCGAGATCCTTGAAGCTGCAAGATGTCTGCCGTATCTGAAAAAAGGCGGCAAGCTCGTGACCTCTACTCAGCAGATAGATCCTATGCCCGTAATCACGGGAGCGGCAGAATATCCCGAGGATCTCGCCGATAAGATCAAGGAAGCAGGCGTTGAGCTTGTGGCTGTTGACGCTCTTGCACTTGCAGAAGAAGCAGGAACGGCAAAGGCTTCAAATGTTGCGCTTATGGGAGCGCTTGCGGCGAGAATGGATTTCTCGGACGAAATATGGCAGAAGGCTATCGAACAGTGCGTGCCCGAAAAGTTCCTTGAGCTTAACAGGAAAGCCTTTGAGCTTGGAAAGAAAGCAGGCTGCGTTAATTGATGACACCCTTTGATACGGAGACTGCAAAACAGCATATTACCGATCTTACACATAATTATGTCAGACCTTTTGAATATATAAACGAATATGTATTTCTGAGCGTAACGAAAGAATATACCGATGAAGATATTAAGGAAATGAAAAAAACCTTAAAGAAATATTCTGCGCTTTCCGATGAAGATATCGAAGAGGTAATGCATAATAATGATATTGATTCGGAAATCGGCTTTGAGATCCTGACGAGTGCATATCTGCTTGATGATGTGCTGGGCGGCAATGATTATTCCGCAGATTGTATCGGATATTCTGACGAATACCGTTTGGCTGCCGAAATGCTGAGGCAGGATATCTCGAAGAAAAGGTTTTTGAGTAAAAAGTCCTTTTATGATCTTTCGGAAATTCTTCGGAATGCCGTTGACGCCCTTGATTATGTCCTTGGGATCGGCTGCGATTCGGAGCTTGCGGAGAAAATGAAAACAAACGGCGCTTATGAAAAATGGAAAGAGAAAATAATGGATTTGCAGAACCGTCTGAGTTCTCATATCGAATATAAATAGCTGTAACAGCGAAATTCCTTGAACTGAACAAAAAGCTTTTGAATTGGGAAAGAATGCATAATTGAGAGACCGCAGCATTATAAGAAATGAAGGGGGGAGATACGATGAAACGCATATTGTCGTTTATTGCCGCATTGGTCATAACAGCTGCTGTCTGCTGTTCATGCGGATATACCGATGCCGGAACGGACGGCGCAGGGAGATCCGAAGCAGAGAAAAACGAAGAAACGATCGTTCGGGAAACAGAGGAAAGCGAAGAAACGATCATTCCGGAAACAGAGCCAGTCGTAAAAAGACAAGCCTGTAAAAAGACAATCAAAAACAGTGAGAGACCCGAAGTTAAAGCGGTTCAGCTTTCAGGAATGTGCGAAGAAAGCATAAAAGGGAAGGTCGGCATCAGCGATCTTTATAATGTGAGCGTTCTTCACAGCGGGGTTGTGGGACTTGTGGGAGTTCCCATAGAGCTGATCTATGACGACAGTCTTTCCGACACAAATATCTGTTTTATTTACGATGCAGATGAGTTGAGGGGTATCCCACAGAAAAATCTTATAATGCTTCATTATAACGAGGAAGATCAGTTTTATGATACGGTTGAAAATGCTGTTCTGAATGAGGACGAACACACGGTCTCGGCAGATATCTCCGAGGGCGGAGTGTATCTTCTCGCAGACGCGTATCAGTGGTATGACTGCTGGGGGATCGATGTTTCGGAGTATGAGTACGACAGACGTCCGGAGGATTATCCTACCGACTGGGAACGCGAATGCGATACAGGAAGCATCATGGAGCTTGCCGATAAGGAGTGGGCTATGGAAAATGCTCCTGAATTTCATGTGTCCGATGCGGAGGAGCTTGCCTCTGTTGTGTGGTATGTGAACGGCATCGGGGCAGATGACGGTGTTTTCGTATGTCTTGAAAACGACATTGACCTTACCGGATACGACTGGAAACCAATGGGCTGGACGAACGGCGGAACAAAGTATCAGTTCAGCGGCTGTGTGGACGGCCAGGGACATACCGTAAACGGAATGACGATAAGCTCCGGCTATGAAGACACCGGCTTTATCGGTTATGGTCTGGGCGTAATGCTCAGGGATATCAGCTTTACAAACGCCGATGTTTCGGCAACAGGCTGTACCGGAATAGCAGGCGGTCAGCTATATATGTGCTACGAGTGGATCAATGTTCATACTCAGGGCAAGGTGAGCGGAGGAAGCGATGATTACGGTGCGATAGTCGGCAGAGAGACGGATATCACTTTCAGAGACTGCACGGCAGATGTTACAGTTGACGGAGAGCCTTTTGAGTATCTTTCATATCGTCAGAAGCGTGAAGCCGATGTTGAGATAGTGGAGACATTTAATCTCACAATGAGCGAGGATCACACCGTCACCCGTGACGAGCACGAAGGATTCTGGAATCTCGGATGGACGGTAAAATACAACGGCGTCGAGGTTCTCGACAGAAACGCGGAGGGTGAACTCAGCTACCGGTATTTCGGAAATGATCCCGGCACATATACCATTTATCTTACCGCTTATATAAACGGAACCTACATAAGAGTAAGCAATATTATTGAATATACAATTTAAATTTATGGAGGAAAGTACCAATGGAAAAATATTGGAACGAACAAATTGAATGCATGTCCCGTGAAGACATGAAAAAGCTTCAGGACGAGCGTCTTGCGGCTCAGGTCAAGCACGTTTACGAGAATGTGCCTTATTATAAGAAGCTTATGGACGAAAAGGGCGTTAAGCCGGAGGATATAAGATCTACCGACGATCTTCATAAGCTTCCGTTTCTTACAAAGGCGGATCTTCGTGAGGCTTATCCTTACGGTCTTCTTGCAAAACCGTTGTCCGATTGCGTAAGGATCCAGTCTACAAGCGGTACTACGGGTAAAAGAGTAGTCGCTTTTTATACGCAGCACGATCTCGATCTCTGGGAGGACTGCTGTGCGAGAGCCATTACTGCTGCCGGCGGTACAAACGAAGACGTTTGTCAGGTGTGCTACGGCTACGGACTCTTTACGGGAGGCCCCGGACTTAACGGCGGTTCGCATAAGGTCGGCTGTCTTACGCTTCCTATGTCTTCGGGAAATACCGAAAGACAGATACAGTTTATGAGAGATCTCGGTTCGACTATTTTATGCTGTACTCCGTCGTATGCGGCTTATATCGGTGAAACTCTTCAAGATATGGGCTATACTCCCGACGATATAAAGCTTAAAGCAGGTATTTTCGGCGCTGAGCCCTGGACTGAGGAAATGCGTCAGGAGATCCAGAGACTGCTCGGCATCAAGGCTTACGATATTTACGGCCTTACGGAAATAAGCGGTCCCGGAGTTTCCTTTGAGTGCTCGGAACAGACGGGCATGCATATCAACGAGGATCATTTTATCCCCGAAATAATCAATCCCGATACAGGCGAGGTTCTTCCGGACGGTGAAGTCGGAGAGCTTGTTTTCACAAGTATCACTAAGGAAGCATTTCCGCTTCTCAGATACAGGACTCGTGATCTTTGCGTTCTTTCGAGAGAAAAATGCTCGTGCGGACGTACTCTCATCAAAATGACAAAGCCTATGGGAAGAAGCGACGATATGCTTATCATCAGAGGCGTAAACGTGTTCCCGAGCCAGATCGAAACGGTTCTCATCGCACAGGGATATCCGCCGAACTATCAGATAGAGCTTGACCGTGTAAACAATTCCGATACGTTTGATATTTATGTTGAAATGAATGCGGATCAGTTCTCGGATAAGGTGAAGGATCTCCAGAGTCAGGAAAAGGCGCTTGTCGGCGCTCTTCATACAATGCTCGGAATCAATCCAAAGGTTCACCTTGTAGCTCCGAAAACAATTGAAAGAAGCGAAGGAAAGGCTAAGAGAGTTACAGATAAGAGAAAGCTTCACTGATAATAAGATCTGTCCGCGTGATGTGCGCGCCGACGGATCTCGGGAAATGGGAGAAACAAATTGACAGAGAAAATACTTACGGCTGCATCGGCATTTGCGATCGCGGCGTCGCTGTTCGGCTGCGGCGAAAAAGCCGAAAACAAAGCGGAAGAGGGTATCGTTGAAAAAAGCGGTCATATGATCGTTTACAATATCTCGCGCTATGATATTCCGCAGTATCAATGGTTTGCGTTCGATTCGGACGGAAACGTCCTCGACAGAGGAATAACCGAGGAAAAGCCGCCGGAGATCACCGAAAATGAAGATGGAGTTCTGACCATTTGCGACGGAGAGCTTTGCAAGCAGATCGCTCCGGAGCAGAATATGACCTCTGACTGGCGCTCTTACGAGAAAGCCGGAGACGGTCACATAATTGCCTTCGATGAAACGGAAAGCTTCCATTTTGTCGATATTCTCAAGCTCTACAAGGACGAGGAGTCCTCCGAAAGCGTGAATAAGGACTTCTTTACCAATGTTGACAGCGTTCCTGTTACAAATGAGGAGGAAGCCTACAAAAGGGCTTCAAACGAGCTTACGGGAGACGATTACAACAGAGTCGGCTTTCAGTATGACGAGAGAATGGAAATGTGGGCGGTATGCTTTTATGATTTCGGCGCGGCAGGCGGCTGCACAACGGTGTATGTCGGAACTGACGGAAAAACTATGCTTATAATTTCGGGAGAGTGATCTTCCGTACTATTCTGCGGCGGATAAAACCGCATGTAAATCAAGGAGGGAAATTTTATGAACAACATCAGACAAATCTCAGTTTTTGTGGACAACAAGCCAAATCAGCTTGCCGGTGTTATGAAGCTTCTCAAAGAAAGCGGAATAAACATCAGAGCGCTCAGTCTTGCCGATACAGCGGATTTCGGCATTCTGCGAATCATTGTAAACGATACGGACAAGACGGTCGATCTACTGAAAAATGCTTCGTATACCGTTACGGTAACAGAGGTAATTGCAATTTCAATTCCCGATTCCGCCGGACAGCTCAGCCGCATTCTTGATATTCTCGGAAGCGAAAATGTAAACCTTGAATATCTCTATGCTTTTACTGCGGCTTACGATAACGCAGTCTCATTTGTTATCAGAGTTGACGATAACGCTTCCGCTTCGGCTGCTTTGACAAGGGGCGGTATCATTCAACTTACCGAAAATGACATCTGAGAAATGTAACAATTGCACAAATCTGTGAAACAATTTTAAATTTATTTTGAAAATGCTTGACAATTTTTCTAAAAGCTGTATAATTATATTAGTGATTTACGAGAAAATTGTTCAACAGGAGTGATATAAATGGGTATTCTCGATAAAATTAACGATGCCAGCAAAGGAGTCACTGATAAGGCTAAAAATGTGTCAGAAGCTAATAACCTTAAAAGAAAGATTCTGTATGAGGAAGAAAGAATCGTAGAGATCTTTACCGACATCGGAAAAAAGTATTATAAGAATCATGACGAAGATCCCGATACTCTCAGGGTTCTTTGTGAGGATATTGACACAAGAAGAAGACGTATCAAGAAAATGAGATTTGAGCTTAATCAGATCAGAGGTTATAAGATCTGTCCTAAGTGCGACGCCGAGGTTAATGAGAGATTCCAGTTCTGCGGAAGATGCGGAGCAAGACTCCCCGATCCCGAAGATGAAGATTTCACTTCTCTTGAACCTAACGACTACTATACTGAAAGCAGCGGAAACTTCTTTAACGCAGATTCTAATAATTTTTAACAACAATAAGGCTGTTCTTTTATCGGAACAGCCTGTTTTTTAGGGGGATATTTTATGAAAAAATTGGGATATGCGATAGAGCTTCTGCTTTTGCTGATCCTGTTCAACTCCGTTCCGATCTGCAGCATTCTTGACATAAGCGTTGTATTCAAGGTGCTCGGGATAATCGCTCTTTCGGTTTTTTATATCGTTGCGTTGGCAAAATCGGAAAAGCTTTCCGTCAATTCGGCTAAGCTGAAACGGCTTAAAAGCGCCTGTACGCTTATTATGCTTACAGGAGTATCGGCTCTGGCGGAGATCGTCATAATCGTCCTTTATTTCATGTACGTTCAGGCAAGCGTGCTCAATCGCGTCTTTTCGATAGTGACTCCCGTGCTGCTTATCTCCCTTATGCTGCTCGTCGGAGTGATAAGAACTGCCGTTTATTCACGTCAGCTGAAAATTATTGATTACGTGCTGATGTTCATGCTGTGGTGGTTCCCAATCGTTAATATCGTACTGTTCAGACGGTTCTATAAGGTCGCAAAACGAGAGATCATGATCGAGAGCAGCCGTATCGAGCTGGAAAATGCCCGTGCCGTTCAGTTTATCTGTAAAACAAAATATCCTATTCTTATGGTTCACGGTATTTTCTTCCGCGATTGGCAGATCTTTAATTACTGGGGACGTATCCCTGCGTCTCTTATAAATAACGGAGCGCAGGTCTACTACGGTAATCAGCAGTCGGCTTGCTCGGTTGCGGAGAGCGCCGCCGAGCTTCGGAACAGGATAATGCAGGTCATTGAGGAGACAGGCGCGGAAAAGGTAAATATTATCGCTCATTCCAAGGGCGGACTTGACTCGCGCTATGCCATTAGCCGCCTTGGAATGGATAAATACGTCGCCACGCTGACTACGATAAATACCCCTCATAAGGGCTGCGATATGGTCGATTATCTTCTCGGAAAGCTCCCCGACAGTTTTGTAAGCTTCGTGGAGAAAAAGTATAATAAGATCTTCGGAAAGCTCGGCGACAAAGCTCCCGATTTCCTTGCCGGAGTAAAGGATCTCAGCGCAGTCAGGGCGCGCAGCTATGACGAGGAAATGCCCGATTCTCCTCTGGTCAAGTACCAAAGCTGCTGTTCTGTTATGAGCCGCGCAGGTTCGGCAGGATTTCCGCTGAATATAAGCTACCTTATCATAAAAAAGCTTAACGGAGCAAACGACGGTCTTGTGTGGGTAGAATCGGCCAAGCACGGCGATTTCACTCTCATTCCCGCTACGAAAAAGCGCGGAGTAAGCCACGGAGACGTTATCGACCTCATGCGTGAAAATATCGACGGCTATGACGTAAGAGAGTATTACGTCGATATCGTCCGAAAGCTGCGTGAGAGCGGCTATTGAGTTCGCGCAGGCAGCGGAGCGGCTTTTGATTCGAACTGCCGCTTAATGGCTATGCTCAGATAATATGCAGGAATGCTTATCATGAACCATGCCGCCGAGAAAGGCAGACATATCTGTCCGAGAAAATTAAGCGGCATATCCGAGTAGTCCCAGACGTGCCAGCCCATGATAATGTTGTCGAAGATCCCGACGGCAAGCTCTAAAGAGGTAATTACAAGCGAGCCGAGAATGCAGCTCTTTATAAGAGTCATTGTTTTTCGGCTGTTGAGATTGTAAAGAATGGCGAGAACCGCGCCGCCCGTCAGAGACATCGTCCAATGGGTGTAGCCGCGAGCAAGGATCTCTATAAGACTGTAGATAAAATATCCCATTAAAAAAGAAAAAATACTTTGAGAAAGCTTCATGTTGAACCTCGTTTCATGGATTGATGCTTTGCTGTTTGTATTATTTGCATGATCTGCATAAATATACATATACTCGGCGCTGTTTTGCGGCGCTGAAATAATTCGAAATATCGAAAGGAGAATAATTATGCGCAAAGGCTGCATACTTATGCATATATCAAGCCTGCCGTCCGAATACGGCATCGGAAAAATGGGACGGCACGCCTTCGGGTTTGTTGATTTCCTGAAAAAAAGCGGAATAAAATGCTGGCAGATACTTCCTCTTTCTCCCACAAGCTACGGAGATTCGCCCTATCAGTCCTTTTCGGTAAACGCCGGAAATCCCTATTTTATCGACTTTGAGATACTTGAGGCGGACGGACTTCTCGAACGCGAGGAGTATTCCCGGATATGCTGGGAGAGCGATCCCTCACGCGTGGATTACAGCATTATTTACGACCGCTGCTTTGACGTTCTCAGGGTAGCTTATTCGCGCTTTAAGCCGTCAAGATTTGCGGAATATAAGAAATTCTGCGATAAAAACAAGGACTGGCTGGATAAATATGCGCTTTTTATGGCGCTGAAATTCGTCAATGACGGAAAAGCTTGGTATGAATGGGATAATGACATAGCAATGTGCAAGCCGAATGCCGTTGCCGAAGCGAAAAAAAACCTGAAAAAGGATATTGGCTTCTATAAATTTGTGCAGTTTGAGTTCAGCCGTCAGTGGAACGCGCTGAAACAATATGCCAATGACAGCGGTATAGAGATCATCGGAGATATCCCTATATACTGCGCTCTGGACAGCGTCGAGGCATGGGCTTCGCCTAAGCTTTTCAGCTTCGATAAGAAAAAAAGACCGACTGCCGTTGCAGGTTGTCCGCCCGATGAATTTTCTCCTACAGGTCAGCTGTGGGGAAATCCTCTTTATGATTGGGAATATCATAAGAAAACCGGCTATGATTGGTGGATAAACCGTATCAGACGCGCTTCGGAGCTTTATGATATTGTAAGAATAGACCATTTCAGAGGCTTCGAGAGCTATTATGCGATTCCCTACGGCAATGAGGACGCAACCGTCGGCGAATGGAAAAAAGGTCCCGACTACGAGCTTTTCCGCCTTGCTGAGGAAAAACTCGGCAAGCTGAATATTATAGCAGAGGATCTTGGATTTATAACTCCCGAGGTTCGCGAAATGCTCAACAAATGCGGATATCCAGGAATGAAGGTCTTGCAGTTCGGCTTCGATAACGGCGAAAACGAGCATCTTCCTCATAACTTTGCAAGCGCTAACTGCTACGCATATACGGGAACTCACGACAACGAGACGCTAAACGGCTGGGTGGCTGCGGCTTCCGAAAAGTCTTTGAAATTTGCAAAAAAGTATCTTAACGTCAATAAGAAAAAGGATATACCAATGGCTGTCGTGCGCTCGGCGTGGTCGAGCGTTGCGCAGGTCGCCGCGGCTCAGATTCAGGACTTCCTTGACAGCGGTGCGGAGGACAGAATGAATACGCCGTCCACTCTCGGAAAAAACTGGCAGTTCAGAACGTCTGAAAGCGACTTCACTCCTGCCTTGGCGAAAAAAATACGCAGGCTTAATAAATTGTACAACAGATAAATTTTCAAAACGGAGGACATTATGGATAAATGCATTTTTAAGGAAAAATTTACGGCAAGGCTGCCAAAGGACGTAAAATCGGCTTCTCCGCAGCAGCTACACAACGCTCTCGGAGATACGGTCATGGAGCTTTTTTCCGGCAATTGGGACGAAAGCCGACTCAGTCATCTTTCAAAGCGCCGCGCCTGTTATCTTTCGATGGAGTTCCTTGTCGGACGCGCGGTCTACAATAATCTGCTGTGTCTGGGAATTTATGGCGAGGTAGCGGAGGTGTTCGGCGAGCTTGGACTCGATCTTGCCGACCTTGAAGAAATAGAGGACGCGGCTCTCGGTAACGGCGGTCTTGGACGTCTTGCCGCCTGCTTCCTTGACAGCGCGGCTTCCCTCGGACTGCCCCTTGACGGTTACGGAATCAGATACAAATACGGCCTTTTCAAGCAGAAGATAGTGGACGGCTTCCAGCGCGAGGACATAGACGATTGGACAAAATACGGCGACTGCTGGTCGGTTCGCCGCGACGAGGACGCTGTTCTTATTGAATTCAGCGGTCAGACGGTCAGAGCCGTTCCCTATGATATGCCTGTTTTCGGCTGCAAGACAAACAATGTTGGAACTCTCCGTCTCTGGCAGGCAGAGCCTGTGAAGGAGTTCGATTTTGACCTCTTCAACAGTCAGAAATACCTTGAAGCCTCAAAGGAGAAGATCTACGCCGAGGATATTTCAAGGGTTCTCTATCCGAACGACGATACGGATTTTGGAAAGAAGCTCCGCTTAAAGCAGCAGTATTTTTTCAGCAGTGCGTCACTGACGGACATTGTTAAAAAGCATAAGGCTCGGTTCGGAACGTGTGAAAATATTGCGGACTATGTAACTGTCCAGCTCAACGATACCCACCCCGTTATTTCTATCCCGGAGCTTATCCGAATACTTATGGACAATGAGGGCTTCACCTTTGAAAAAGCCCTTGGAACGGCCAAAAAGGTGTTCAATTATACAAATCACACCATTATGCAGGAGGCTCTTGAAAAGTGGAGATGTGATCTTGTAGAGGAGCTTTTGCCGAGAGTCTACGAAATAATAATTATGATAAACGAGGCTCTTATCAGCGAGCTGTACGCCATGGACGTACAAAAAGAAAAGATCAACAAGCTCAAGATCATTAAGAAAGGTCTTGTACACATGGCTGATATGGCGGTTTATGTTTCGGCGCATACAAACGGAGTTGCGGAGATACACACTCGGATACTGAAAAATACCGTTCTTGCCGATTGGTATAGCCTTTATCCGGAGCGTTTCCGCAACGAGACAAACGGTATAACTCAGCGTAGGTGGCTTGCTCTGTGCAATAGGGAGCTTTCCGCGATGATAACAGAGCTGCTCGGCACGGACGAGTGGATAACAAATCTCGATATGCTGAAAAATCTGGAAAAACATGCCGATGACGAGAAGGTTTTACAGCGTTTTATCGACATAAAGCAGACAAAAAAGGCGCAGCTTTCCGAGTATATCGCGGCTCGTGACGGAGTGAAGATCGATACCGATTCCATATTTGATATTCAGATAAAAAGGCTTCACGAATATAAGCGTCAGCTTCTTAACGCGTTCTCGATCTTGTGGATATATTACGGCATAAAGGATGGCTCGATCAAGGACTTTAAGCCGACAACGTTTATATTCGGAGCAAAATCCGCTCCCGGCTACAGACGCGCAAAGGCTATAATCAAATATATCAACGAGATCGGCAGAATTGTTTCCGCCGACCCCGAAACAAAGGATCTTCTCAAGGTTGTTTTCGTTTCGAACTATAACGTTTCGTATGCCGAAAAGCTTGTTGCGGCGGCAGATGTTTCCGAGCAGATCTCAACTGCCGGAACTGAGGCTTCCGGCACGGGAAACATGAAGCTAATGCTTAACGGAGCAGTCACGCTCGGAACATACGACGGCGCGAACATTGAAATCGCGGAGGAAGCAGGGGAGGAAAACAATTATATCTTCGGCGCAAGAGTTGAGGAGCTTGAAAAGATAGTTCCCGATTATGACAGCAGAAAGCTTTTCGCCGAAAATCCGAAGATAAAGCGTGTCGTATCTTCGCTGATAGACGGAAGCGTTTCCGACGGAGGTACGGGCGATTTCAGAGAATTGTACACGTCTTTGCTTGACGGCGCAAGCTGGCATTCTCCCGATCATTATTATCTAATCGGCGATCTTGAAAGCTATGTTTCAGCAAAGCTGCGGACAAATTCGGATTACGGCGCAGACAGACTTGCTTTTGCGAAGAAGCAGTGGCTGAATATGTGCAATGCGGGAAAATTCAGTTCCGACCGAACTATTGCGGATTATGCGGAAAATATCTGGAAGATAAAATAAACGTAAAAAGAAAAAGCGGCAGGAGTAATTTCCTGCCGCTTTTGCGATTATTGATTATATGATTCCGGAAGCGAATCAATTTGCTGTGAAAGATATTTTTGGATAGAAACGGCATCATTTACGCTGACTCCGTCGCCGTTCTGATAAACGTCCGCATTTTTCTTTCCGGTCTCTTCCATTGGGAAAGCTGTGTTGTCCGAGCTGTAGCAGAGAATTTTGATAACGTCGTCTATATCGACCTTTCCGCTGAGATCTGCGTCTCCCCAGACAATATCATCAACAGTTGAAGGCTCGGTGGTAGTCTCTGATGAAGGTTCGTCGCCGCCTGCCGTAGTGCCGTCGGGTTCGGTTCCGTAGTAGAGCTTGCCGTTGATATATACCGGAATGTGTTCCGAAACGACAGGTTCGCCGTCTGCGGCTAAAAGCTCGGTATTTGAGTAATCGTTTTCGGCATCCCAGCCGCTTCCGTAGTCGGGGAAAACAAGAGCAAGCATAAGCTCGCACTGATGTCTGCCCTCGGATATCGGAAGAGCAGCGCGTCCGTCGGGATACGTTACCTCAATATAGTAAATATTTCCCTCATACTGTATAGGACCTGATATCTCGGCAGGAGCAACGCCCTCGCCGGAGTACATTGCAGCCTGATCGCGGTCGCAGCGTATAACGACATCGCCGGGATTTTTTCCGGCAGCCACGATCTCGCTGAGATCCATATAGTAGCGGTAAGAAACGTTATTCACAACTCTTGCAGGCCATGCGGTATGATTTGTAAGCTTGAGACTGAGATTTACTCCGCTGTCAGATGTCTGTCCCATTTTTGCCTCAACGTATATTTCGGGGCCGTCATGCTGTTCTTTCGGAGGGAACGCAGGGTCGGTCTCGCCGCCGTATTTGTCGATCATCTTGCAGAGTATTGCGGTAAAACCTGCGTTATAGTCGTCGGCAACCTCATTGTTGATATAATTCTGGCGGTCGTCCGTGTAAGATCCGTCCTGATTAGGACCGCCAACCAAAGCTCCGTAAAGCATATGGCGGTTTTCATCGGGAATTGCAAGATCGTTTTTCCATGATGCGTGAGCTGTTCTGTGATGAGGATTTTTCGGAGAATTTTCACCGTAGCCTACAACGTAGCTCTGATTGCTTGGATTATCTCCGAGCACATAATTTATCTGATTCTCGTAAAATGTCTCGTATGCGGAAATGTCTTTTCCGGCAAGAATCGTATCGCAGGCAACGGCGGCAATGAATGCGGAAGCCTCAGCGTATCTTGCGCAGCCCCATGTATCGCAGTAGCCGAGCTTGCCGTCAACCTTAGTGATCGTATTTGTCCAGTAATTGACGTGCTTTTCGACATGATCTATATATGTTTGATTTTCGGTGTTTATGGCATACAGAAGCATACCGCCCTGCATAACGTCGTCCCAACACATACTCCATGTATATTTCAGAACGTCCTGACCAAGCTCTTTATCAAGATTCGGAATATAGCTTGTCGCTTTATCGAGGTACGATTGCTCTCCCGTAGCGATATACAGCCAGTTGGCGGCATAGAAAAGGTCGTCGTAAAAATGGCTTGAACGGTAGAAACCGCTTGATTCAGCCGCATTATAAACGTCGTTGCTTTTAGAGCCATCGGCAAGCTTGAAGATATTTTCGGCATGAGCTATATAATCCGAGATCTTATCGCTGCCGATGCGTCCGTCAAGAGCACAGGCTCCAGCCGCAAGAGCAGCTGCCATTTCGCCGAATACAGCCGAGCAGCCCTCGGAGGCTTTAAGCGTTGAACGTGCATTTTCGTATGACGTTCCCGAATCCTCCATACCGTACTGGTAAAGCTCTGCCGGTCCCCACCAAGTATGGTCTACCTGACCGAGACCGCACTGGAAGATCACCTCGTCGCCGAGATCGCATTCGGCAAGATAATCGAGAGCAAATTCAAGGTTATTGACGTAATTTGTCATTTCTCCGCATTTTTCAACGCCGTCCGGATATTGATAAATTCCCCATGCGAGCATTGACGCGGTATACGCCATAGGCATATTGAATTTTACGTGATCTCCGGCATCGTACCAGCCGCCTCCGACCTCGTCTATCATAGTGGAATCGGCGCGCCACTCTACTCTGTTCCAATCGGGAAGAGGACCTGCTTGCTGGCACTCGTAAAAATAAAGCGATTTTTGCAGAGCTTCAGCATAATTTGCGGAAAAGGCGGCGTCGGCAGCAGGAGCGGCTGTTCCGACAGAGACCGCAAGTACAGTGGCAGAAATGATACCGCTTGTTAATCTCTTTAGCATAATAAAATTTTCCTTTCAATTTATATTTGAACATCGCATTAATACATATTAAATTATGCCATAAAAATATCTGATTGTCAAGAATAATCGGCATGATAAACAAAAAGATCATCTGCGGCATTCACGCTGTATCTGATATATGCATAATATAAAGTGTGCGGAGAACATCTGCACGGTGTTCTCCTGCATCGAAAGGAGGATAACTTATGAATTTCAATCTGTTTGACAATATGGACGGATTAATTCTGCGCGAGCGCGAAAACGATCTTGCCCGTCGGAGCGATATGATGACGAATCGTGAAAATATTTGTCACGACGGCAATACAAGCCGTTTTCCTGAACATACTCCGCTTGCAATGGCTTATGTGCCGTTTCAGCAGTGGGGCGAGACTTATTCCGAGGACGAGGCTCTGCGCTGCGGAACTCTGTTTCCCGAGCTGAATTTTCCGTTTGAAAGAGGAGGTGCTTCGGGTGAATGATCAGCAAGCTCTTTTTATGAAGATAAAAAAATACGATTTCGCTCTAAAGGAGCTGAATCTCTATCTGGACACTCATCCGAACTGCCGTCGGGCTATCGCTATGTTCAATAATTACCGCACCATGAGACAAAAGGCGGCAACCGAATATTCGGAAAAATACGGACCGATCACTCCCGAGCAGAATAATAACGACGGACGCTGGACATGGGTCGATGAGCCATGGCCTTGGGAAAGGAGTTAAGCTATGTGGCAATATGAAAAGAAGCTTCAGTATCCGGTCAATATAAAAAATCCGGATCCAAAAATGGCTAAGATAATTATTTCTCAGCTTGGCGGTCCGGACGGCGAGCTTGCAGCGTCGCTCAGGTATCTTAATCAAAGATATGTCATGCCGTACGGAGAGGTTAAAGGTCTGCTGACGGATATTGGCACGGAGGAACTAGCACACGTTGAAATGATATCGGCGATATTGTATCAGCTTACACGCAATTTGTCTATAGATGAAATAAAGTCGAGTGGTTTTGATACGTATTTTGTGGATCATACAACGGGAATTTATCCGATAGCGGCATCGGGAGCGCCGTTCACAGCGACATATTTTCAGTCGAAGGGAGATATTATCACCGATCTTACAGAGGATATGGCAGCAGAGCAAAAAGCGCGTACCACCTACGACAATATACTTCGTCTTGCCGACGATCCCGATGTTCGTGATCCGATACGTTTTTTGAGGGAACGAGAAATAGTTCACTTTCAGAGATTTGGCGAAGCTTTGCGCATAACGCAGGATAATCTGGATTCGAAAAACTTTTATGCCTGCAATCCGGCATTTGATAAAAATTGCGGCAGAAGAACAAGAAGGAAATAATAACATAAGGACGGTATATTACCGTCCTTAATTTTTGATATTGCGAAAGTGCAGTACGGTGTTGCCTCAAAGCTCCGTTCCGCTGCGCCTGAGCAGTTCTCTTGCGGTATCTATGGAATCCACTCCGGTTTTATTCTTTACCGGAGCAAACTCGTTGTTTCTGTCTACCTCATACGCAAGACAGCTGTTTTGAAGCTTGACCATATCCAGAACCAAGGTCTCAAACTTGTATGCATTAGGCTCTTCGGGCGATACGACCTTTCCGTTATCGTCAAGATAATTGATTTTCTTAAACGCTTTATGAAGCGGAAACTTCACATCAAGGGTCTTGTTAAGACTTTTGAGATTAAAAAGGTAATTCAGTATAACGCCGTAATTATAGGAAAGAGTACCGTCCGCCTCGCGGCTTTCGATCATTTCACGTGTCATTTCATAATACTCAACGATGGACGGTCTGCCGTTTTCAAGGCACATAACGCCTACCTTTTCTTCGGGATCGGCTTTTGCAACGACCTTTGCTCCTGAATTCTTGCCGGAATCGATAACAGCTCCGACAAAGCACGGATCGGCTATGCGCTGGAGAACATTATCAACAGCGAAAACGTTTATCCACTCGACCTTAGCAGCTTCGTCAGATTTCATGACGCCTGATCTCATCATTGAAGTATACCATCCGCCGTTTCCGTTTGGAGCGGCAGATACGACTCCCTTATCCGCAAGCATGAGCTTACCGTTGATATCGACCGTCGGAAGCTGCTCCTGCACAAAGAACGCGACGCTTTCTTTTCTATAGCCGAAATAGCTATGCTCCTCCAAAAATTGCCTGGTCTCCGCGTCATTCTGTCTGCTTGTCATAATAAAAAGCGGAACCCACGAGTTTGCATTGTGAACGACCTCAAGCAGGTTATTTATAATGCACTCAAATATATAAAGCTTTCTGTGAACACCGATATTGAACATTCCCTTTGGCTTGTCAAAACCAAGCCTGCTTCCTTGTCCGCCGGCAAGCAGAACAGCTCCGACCTTTCCTGCACGGATAGCTTCGAGACCTGTTTCTTCATATCGTGATCTATTTGCTTCTATTTCGCTGATTTTGGTCACGGAGATCGGTTTAAAGGCTCCTCTTTCCGTCTCCGCACCGTTCTCTGAAAGAACCGAAAAATCGAGATCGCAAATTTGTTCAAAAAGTCTTTGTCTGTCGGCGTCGTTCAGTTCGTCGGCATACTTTAAAAGATGAGACTGACCGTGCGCAGCAAGTTTTTTTTCAGCTTTATTTTTCATAACGTTTTATGTGAATCGCAAAAGGCGAATACTGTTTCCTTTCAATAATAGATGATATCTGCATGAAAATGCGTTGGAAATATTACAGCAAACGTCAATTTATTTTAACGTTCCCATTATTTATGATATCATACGGCAGCAAAAAAGTCAAGGCGGCGCTGCGGTAAATAGTTTTAATTCCGATTTTAAACAGAAACCGTCTCGGTGACTCTTACACAGCGGTTTTTACCGCTGCGCTTAGCGTGATACAGGGCGGAGTCGGCAGCCTTGAACAAATCGGAAGAAGTTTTTCCGTTGATATACTGTGCTACTCCGGCGCTGAGAGAAAATTTTTCTTTATCGAATTCCTCGGTGTTCTCCCTGTCAAAAAACGAATGGATTATTCTGTCGGCGATACGCGCCGCAAGAGCCTCGTCCGCGCCGTCAACGATAACCGCAAATTCTTCTCCGCCGTATCTGAATGCCCTGTCGCAGTCTCTTATATTTTCCTTTATTATATCGGAAGCCTTGATAATTATTTTATCACCCGAAGCATGACCGAATCTGTCGTTCACGCTTTTGAAATTATCAATATCGAAAACTATAAGCGAAAAAACAGTCTCGGCTTCGGCTGTTTCTATTTTTTTATCGAGCTTTTTATAGAAAGCGCTGTGATTGAGAAGTCCCGTCATCTGATCTGTTTTTGCGGCAAGTTCAAGCCGTTCGACCTCTTTTTGGGACTTCATGGCAATCTCCGTTGACATTTTTCTCAGCAGGAACGAAATCGTGACCGCGCCAAGATTCAGACCGATAAAAATAATCATATATGTTCTTGACGTATTTACAGGCACATAGACGCGTATATTCGGAAGAATGACCGATTTTATCAAAAAGTATGCAAGAGTCGAGACAACGCTCTGTATGATCATAATTTTTCTGCTGTTGTATACCGTAGCTCCGAAGATGGGATAAATAAGCAGTATCGACATTTCCGGAACGGAATTATGCGCCTCGACCATTACTCCAAGGAATGCAGTGATACACAGCGAAAGAATAACGGTCATTCCAATATCGCTGATGCGATTTTCAAGAAAAACAATGGAAAGTCCGAAAATAGCCACAACTATAAGCTGCAAGACCGTCGGTATAATGATAAATTGATTTATATATAATTTCCGATCGAATTCTACGCCCGGATCATAAAGCAGGTAAAGCACAACCGCAAAAACAAAAAAACACGTCATTCCGACCGTCATGGCCTTCAAGATATTTCTGTTCCACTTTTTCAGCGGAATAAAGCTGTCGTTTTTAGCCATAAATATTCCTCCAATGGCTTTATCAAAGTTTTTATTCAGAGCAATAATATTTAGATTATTATAACACATTCTTTTGTTAATTTCAATAGATTTTATTGATTTTATAAAAATAACTGTATCGATATCTCTGCAATATTTATTTTAGTATAAACAAGAATTTCATATACTAATTGTAAAAATCTTCCTAACGGGTTCTATTGATTTTACAATTTGCAAGTGTTGGTTTTGGAAAAATTACACAAATTTATTGGTAACCAATTAACATCTATTGACTTTTTCATGCTTTATGTTACAATCAATGTCAGGAAAGCTTTAATAAGATTTTGCAAATTGTATAATTTTGATGCGGAGGTCTTTAAATGACAGATAAAGAGCTTCGAAAGCTGAAACGTCCGGAATTGATAGAAATTCTTCTCTATATGAGACAGGAGATCGACGAACTTCGTTCTGAAAATGAAAACCTGCGGGAGCGTCTTGACAAATTGGTTGGCGAGGCTATCCGTGAAAAGCAGCAATCTTCTGAGAAAACCGAAAAGGAAACGGAGCGGTCTGATGAGTGACGAAGTGAAGATAATCGATATACCAACGGCGCAGCAGCTTTCAGATGAGTTGGAAAGAGTAAAATACAAATCCAACTTCAGAAAAACATTATTAAATACGATATCTTCGCTTATCGTTGTCGCTGCGGTCGCGGTACTTGTTTCAATGCTGTTTCTGCCGGTGTTGAGAGTCACGGGGACAAGCATGGCTCCTACAATGCTGAACGACGAGCTTATAATCTGTAATAAACGCAGCAACTTTGAAACAGGCGATATTGTAGCTTTTTACTTTAATAATAAGATACTGCTGAAAAGAGTTATCGGTATTTCAGGCGATATCATTGATATCAGCGAGGACGGTACAGTCTATGTCAACGGTGAGGCTCTTAATGAACCTTACGTCAGTGAAAAAGCCTTGGGGGAGTGCGACATAGAGCTTCCGTATCAGGTTCCTGAGAACAGAATATTCGTAATGGGCGACCACAGAGCCGTTTCAGTTGACAGCCGTTCAACGTCGATCGGCTGTATTGCCGATGAGTACGTCATTGGCAAGGTTATAATGAGGGTATGGCCTCCGGAGCGAATAGAAACCTTTTGATATAATTTGCTCTAATAATTCGAAAGGGGGAATTTAATTGAAAGAGACACAAAATTTAATCAGAAAAATGCTGAAAGACCATAAGCGTCATAAGAAATGGATAGCTGTGATGCTTTCGCTGTCGATGCTAATTTTGTTTTTAGTCCCTCTCGGACTTATTATGCCGGCAGTCAGCATGAGCAAAACAAAAAGCGCAAATGACGGCAGACTTCCGGCTAATGCTTACGATTTTGAGAATAGAATTACCGGTATTGGTTTTTCTGATCGGGACGGAGATTATTCCGGCGGTGATTTTGACGCCGGAAATGCGGATTCCGCAAGCGTATGGTTTCAAGTATCGTATGATTTTCAGGATACGGGAGATATATCGCTGGATCAGCCATATATTTACCTGACTCTTCCTAAGGATCAGATAAAGGTTATGAGCAATTTCCTTAATAAAGAAACAGACGATACTACAGCCGATTGGATCGCTTACAGGAATCAACACGGTTTGGGACAGACTTACAAACCGGCTACATACAGCGTTTATCCGACAGATAACGAAAATGAAGGCTTGGTAGTAATACACCTCAAAGATGAATACATTAATTATATCAAAGAGAATAACAATTTTCAGGGCGCGCTTACATTTGAAGGAAGCGTTGACAGAGCTTCTACGCAGTCGGGTGATGTTAATATTAAGCTTGGCGATGCAGAGGCAGCGATCAAGTTTGCCGACAGAAATCCTTCTGTTAAGAAATCAGGTTCGGTAGATGCAAACAAAGTTGATGAAAACGGCGTTCCGTATATTCATTGGACAATTACCGTTTCTGATCTGTATGAATTGAATAATTACACGATCTCGGATACTAAAATCGGAAGCATAATCCCAAATTCTTTCGTTTCAACTCCGAATATGTTCTATCTCGATAACGGAGCGATAAAAACAGATCTGAGCAGTAACAATGTAAAGAATATTACGATCGAGTACGATACTCTTGCTACGACGGACGAACTTGAAATCAGTAAGGCAGAAAATACCGTAACGATTTCAGGTCCGACAACAGCTGAGGATAAGGGAGAAGTTAATTTAAATTCCGACATCAAAGCCGATGTTTATAAGTCGGGAATTCCTTCTTATGAGATCGCCGACGAAAAGGGTTTTATTTACTGGACTGTTAAGGTTTCAAGAAAATACGGCATGAACCTTAACGGATATACGCTGACGGATACAATGCTCAGCGGCGCTGTTGTATCGGCAGTTGACAAAAACGGAAATAATATTTCTGACAAGATAACTGTTAGCGGTTCGACTCTGACTTTTGCAAATGATGCGGATGTCAGCGAAGCAACCATTACTTATAAATCTCCGGTCACGCCAAATACGTCGGCCAATGTAACAAATAAGGCTCAGGTAACTCCTCCCGGAGGAAATACTCCCGATGATGAAAAAGAGATAACAGTTCCTTACGATGACACTTCTCTCTTTAATGTCGTAAAATCCGGATATTTCGTTGAAGATCCCAATGGCGGAGACAATGATTACATTGAGTGGACGATCACTATCGACGCTTCAGCAAAAAACAACAGCAAGGAAACCTTGAACGGTTATGTGATCTCGGACGAAGCTTTCGGTAAGTCAGGGTTCGAGTGGATAAGTGCAGAGGCGTACAATGATTATGCAAAGGATAACAGTATAACCAATGCTTCCGATGTCGTTTCGGGAAGCGGAACTTCCTATACTGTAAATAAGAACATTGATAAGCTCATTCTGAAATATAAGCTGCCTTTGAGCGATGAGGAAAAAGCACAGAGACAGTCTCTCGGAGTAGGCGCAACGATGCAGCTTAAAAATAACGTGACAGTTACTCCAAATGACGGCGGTCCGAAGGATGAGGAGGGTACTGTGGACGTTCCCGGAGTTGCCGGAAGTATGTCTATAAAAGCTAATAAAAGCTGGCAGGGAAATGATCCCAACAGACCAACTTCGGCAAAGCTCCAGCTTCAGCGAAGAGTTGACGGCTCGGACGTATGGGAAAATGTCGGCGATCCAATAACGGTCGGCAATGATGAAACATACGCTTGGGATAAGCTTCCGAAGAGGGACAATAACAGAAAAAATTATTATTACAGAGTTGTCGAGGTCGATACTCCGTCCGAGTATACTCCGAGCTATTCTATCGGCGATAACGGTACGAATACCGACGGCGCTTTAATCACTGTAACAAATACTTGGAATTATATCAATTTAGGCATCAATAAAAGCTGGCGTGACATAAACGATGAGGATAAGCCCGTCAGCGTAACGTTTAAGGTTTTACAATCTACGGACAAAAATAATTGGACTGATACGGGAAAAACAATTACGCTGAATAAAGCCGATTATTACTCCGCTCAGAAGCTTCAGCTTCCCAAAAAGGATCAAAACGGCAACGATCTGTATTATATGATCGAGGAGATCAGTGCGATCGACGCTGACGGAAATGAAGTTGTTTCTGATTTTACACCATCGTATGATTGGATGAACGGCTTCAAAGCAAGCGATTATTCTTCGAATGATCCTACAATAGGAGCTGCAAATACTTGGAACAACCTTAATGTAACCGTCAATAAAAGATGGGCGGGAGACAGCGGCTATGAAAATCAGCGTCCGCCGATCACGCTGACGTTATGGGAAAAGGTCGGAGACGGCGAATGGACTGCTACCGACCGGACAATAACAATTAATAATGACGGAAGCAGCGATACCGATGCGCATACCTGGAAGAATCTTCCGAAGTACAAGGACGGTAAGCCCGTTCAGTATCAGGTAAGAGAAACTCCTGTTGACAATTATTATGTTGACGGCGAAAATACTGTTCTTACGGCAACGGGAACTATTAACCTTCAGAATAATTACTCTAATATTAAGGTTTCTGTTTCCAAAAACTGGGCAAACGATACTCCCGATGTAAGACCCGAAACGGTAACGTTCCGCATTCAGCAAAGCTCGAATCAGTGGGCTGCTGACGATGAGTGGACAAATGTTCCGGGTAAGGAGGATATCACTCTTGCGCGCAGCGCGGACGGCAGCTTTGACGGCGCCTTCTGGGACGGTCTGCCGAAAAAGGATTCAAACAACCAAACCATTTACTACAGGGTTATAGAAGTTAACACAGATCCCGATTATACTTCATCGGCTGACAAGACGTACGGTGTGAATGATAACAGTACATTTACTATTACCAATGTATGGAATTTCATTAATCTGACGGCTGAAAAGCAGTGGAGCGGCGATCTTGGATTTGAAGCATCAAGACCTGATGTTACACTGACCCTTTGGAAAAAGGTCGGAAACGGCGAGTGGACCGAGACCGATCAAAAGGTCGTACTGAAAAATGACGGAACCGGTAAATTCTATGAGGACGGCGATACTTCAAAGCCTGTAGATTCGTATACTTGGAGCAAGCTTCCTGTTAAGGAGGGCGATCAATCGGTCGTTTACAAGATCGTTGAAACTCCGGCTCAGGGCTATGACGCGAGCTATTCTACGGAATCGGTCAATACCAGCGGTACGGTAACAGTCACCAATACGTCGAATCATATCAATGTTACCGGAGTCAAGCAGTGGGTAGGCGATACGCCTGAATACAGACCTTCAACGGTCGTATTCGAGCTTTGGTCGAGCATCACTCCCGACGATGCGTCAAGCTGGACTAAGGTAGACGGAGCGGAAAAAACAATTACAAAAAATTCCAACGGTGTATTCAGCAATGCGCTGTGGGCAAGAATTCCGGGCAAGGACGAAAACGGTCACCGCATTTACTATAAGATCGTTGAAGCTTCAATTGAAGATGAAAACGGAAACTCTATGTCGGACGAGTACGATGTAAGCTATTCTGCTCCGAACGGAGTTGCTGACACATCTACTATTACTGCAACCAACACCTGGAAATATATGAACTTATCGGTTTCTAAAAACTGGTCGGGATTTACCGAGGAAGAACTGAACGCTCTCAATATTGATGAAATTTCGGTTCGCTTAATGCGAAAGATCGGTGAAGCCGGAGCGTGGACTCCTGTTGAGGGCACAGAAACGAAGATAAAAAAATCCGACAACTGGCAGCTTGAAAATGCGTGGGAGAAGCTCCCTCGGAAAGATGAGTACGGTGTTGATATTTATTATCGTGTTGAAGAACTTACGACAAGCGATTTATTCCACGCAAAATATGATAACGGCAGAAACGACAGCGGAACAACGGTTGTGACCAATGTTTCAAGTCAGATCGACATTACTGCTCAGAAAGTATGGGATCCTCCAACGCCGATTTACAGTTCAAAGCCCGATTCAATTACGTTTGTTCTTATGAAGACTGTCGACGGCGGCGCTACATGGACTCAGGTCGGAGAGAAAACTCTTAACAAGTCTGAAGATTATGCAGATGTTACTTGGAATGATCTTCCTATTATTGATGATGCTACAGGCCGTAATATTGTCTACAAGGTTGAGGAAAAGAGCATCGACGGATTCTCTGTAAGCTATAGCAGCGAGGCGATCACCGAGACCGGAACCGTTACAATTACCAACACGGAACAGGCTCCGTATACTAAGCGAGCTTTGTATCCCAGTGCAAATACCGTAACGAACGGAAAAGTGACAGCTGAGGATTATGATTTCGTTTCTGAAATATCGCCTGAGCGTCTGCCTAATCTGGTTAAGAAAATTGGCAACGAGGAATATTATATCTTCAAATGGCGTCTTGATTTTCTTAGAAATAAGATCAACGGCGGTACCGGTATGCAGTACACGATTACCGATACCTTGCCTGAGGGAACTGTCTTGTATATAAACGGCGCTGAGTATGACGTTACATGGAAGTTTAATAATATAGAAGGCATAGATTCTTCTACTACAATAGATACTTGGCAAACACCTCCGTTCACTTATACAAATGATACTATAACATTTAATGTCCCGACTAATATGTCTCAAATCACTTATTATACGGCGACAAAGAAATCTCTGATCGATAACGCACTTTTGGAAAAAGGCTCATACACTATTGTTAATAAGGTACAGGAAGCTAAAGAAGCTTTGCCTAAAGAGGCGACTGTTTCAGTTAAGAATGACGACACGGCAGACTATATAAACAAGACAAATAATACTTCTGCCGGAACAGATTCAAGCGGCAATCCGAAAATGTCAAACGGAAATGCATATTATACGCTCGATATCAACAAGGACGGACGATTCCTTTCGAATGGCAGCATGGTCAATATATCTGATGTTTTCCAGATACTCCGCTACCAGTCGGGCACTCTGGATCAGAGCGGAAGAAATATTCTTGACGCTTCCCTTGAAAACGTAGCCGTGTATGAAGTGGATTCCAACGGAAAACGTACATTGCTTTCTGCCGATAAGTATTCTTATTCAACAAAGGTGGAAGACGGCGCTGTCGTTTCTGAAAATTCACACCCATTCAATATTGATTATACTGCTCCGCAAGGTACTTACGGACTTGCTCTTTACAGGTATGGAGAACAAACTTATCCTGCCGGACTGGAAGTCATCTTAAGAGTAAACGGCGGAACGCCAAACGCTGAGATTGTCACTACGGGAATTGATGGTGTTGTAGCCGCAGAAGCAATTGATACTCATTATGATTCAGACGGATGCGCAAGAATCAAAATTACTTTTTTGCAGGATTTTACGGAAGAGGGATATCTTGGCGCTGTCGGCATAAGTAATCTGGCTAATTCGATCGAAAAGAACAGACTTGTTCTTGTTAGTTCAATTCTAAAAACTGAAACTAATGTAACTAACAATATAATCAATTTCACTGTTCCGGACGGAAAGCACTTGCAGATCGAATATGCTTACCACCTTAAGAAAACGGATAACGCCGATCTTGAAACCGGAGATTTCGTAACAATGCAGAATGCCGCTACGGTTCATGCTTCAGGCGGAGATCAGACTGATAACAGCGAAGAAACAAAATTCATCGTAGAAAAGACATCAAGTACGATCCAGTCAAGCGGCGTGCCAAAGGTTAAAAAGATCGACGTTGGTAACTACTCAATAACTGATCTGAACGCAACATTTAAGCTTGCAAAATTTGATACCGAATCAAATAAATGGATATATGCAACTGATTTTCCGTTCAGAGTAATAACGTCAAATGGAAAGGAAACGATATCAAAGACTGATCATACAATTGAATTCGGTGATAATTCGGTAGAATTGGATAATGCGTTCCCGCCGACGGCGAAGGATCTTGATGTAATCAACGGAGCGTTCAACATCGTTCTGGAGGAGAATACTCTTTATAAGCTTATCGAAATAAAGGCTCCGGACGGATTTATTAAAACTCCTTATGAGGTTGGCATAACACAGCTCGATCAGATGAAGGATTTCACATATTGCTTTATCTATAAAAATAACGTGGAAAATATGTCAGAGCTGAAAGAAGCAGCCGGAATTTCCGATATGCAGGTTCAGGACGTAATCGATCCCGGAACTGTAAGCATTGCAAATATTAGACCGCTTTAGATCGGAGCTTCAAAAACATGGAAACAGGATCCCGGAGCTGATACAAAGGACATAAGCGTTACGGTTCAGCTGTTCTCGTCACATACGAAATCCGCAGAGATTCCCGCTGACGCAAAGCCGGTAGAAAATGCATTGAGTTATATTGCAAGGCCTTCCGACAAAACTCAGCCGAATGACGGAACGTGGATACTGAAACAGGATTATGATTCCGAAACAGATTCTTATATCTGGCAGGACGATGTAATATGGAAAAACCTGCCCGACGGAGTTGACGGCAAGCCTCTTTACTACTACGTAAAGGAAATTGCTTATAATATCGGCGGAGTTAATTATGAACTTGACCAAAACGGTCATTACGTCGACGGAAGCGGAAATGTATACGTTGATGAAAGCGGAATTGAAGGCGAATATAAGCCGACATATGCCGATAACGGTACGAATAACGACGGAGTTGTAAGTATTACAAATTCAAGAGAGTTCGTTGTTGAAAAGCAGTGGCTGAATCGTGACGGAAGCGTTATGAAAAATCCTCCGTCCGAATATTCCGAAATCGAATTTACGCTGACAGGTATAAAGGAGGACGGTACAGAAGTTAATATCGCGCTCGGCGAAAATAATAAATTGAGCGCAGCAAACGGCTGGAAAGTCGAAATACCGCAGTATCTTGTAAGTCAATATATAAAATTCAAGATTCAGGAAGTGAACGCGCCGTATTTCTACATTGTCAGCGATGTTTATTCGCTTAACGGAACGGTCGGAGTTGTTACTCTTATCAACCAAAGTCAGGAGATTTCCGAGATAGACGTTTCGGTAGATAAAATGTGGGGCGACGGTGACGACGTTCATACAAACGAAAACGTTGAAGTAACGCTTTATAAGTATACAGGCGGCAGAAGATTCACTAACGATGATATCAAGGGCTTTGAAAGCTCGCTTCCGGCAGGAGTTGCTCTTGTGGAAACGATTGATCCCGAACATCCTATTACAAATCCGATAACGCTTGACAAAGACAACGATTGGTCATATACGTGGACTAATCTTCCATACAAGGAAAACGGTTCGATCGTAAAGTATTACGCAGTTGAAACAAAGGGCAATGAGAAGTATGTTTCCTCTTATGAGTACACAAATAATGACAGCAGTCAGCACATGGACATCACAAACTCGCTGCCGGGCGCAGTCACAATCAAGAAACGCTGGATAGACGCCGAGGACGGCAGTATACTTATGGCAGGCGTTCCAAATGAGGTAAAGGTTGAAATCTATCGTCAGACAACTGCAGCAGCTTCAACGGCAGCTACTACAACCACAACAACGACTATGACTTCTTCAGGTTCACAAACTGTTGCAACAGATCAAATTAAGCTCATGGCTTTGGGTGATTCCATTACAGACGGATATAATATTGCCGGTGCATACAGACAATATCTGTATAAGGATTTGGTAAAAGCCGGATATAATATCGATATGGTCGGTACAAAAGGCTGGAGCGGCGATAAGGATTACGATGATGACAACGAGGGATATTCAGGATATGCTATAAAGAAGTATAGTGTACAAAACAGAGCGGGTTTGTACGAAACGATTGTAGGTAACAATACAATATCAAATAATAAGCCTGACATTATTCTTCTGATGATCGGTACGAACGATATACTTGATAATCAAATGGGTACAGTTGACGGCGGTACGGAGGATATTAAAGCAAGACTCCAAAGTCTTGTAGATCACATCTACAGTCAGTACAGCGATCCCAATGACTTGACATTATTTATAGCTAATCCGACTATACTCGGTCCCAGTGCTATGCAAGATTATTTATATAACAGCTATAATTTGGACAGTCAAGCAAAGCAAAAATTATTTGACGATAATATTTCTAAGTACACAGGTTATATTAAGGAAATCGTTAATGCAGAAAAGGCTAAGGGTCATGATGTAGTATTTGTCAATGTAAACAGTCAGTTAACATTGAGCGATATTCGTGTAGACCAGATTCACCCGACAGAGGGCGGCTTTGAGAAAATGGGCAAGTATTTTGCTAAGGCGATTGACGCTCATCTCAAAGGAGAAACCTTAGACGACACCACCACAACCACAACAACTACCACAAACGGCGGTTCGTCATCGGAAACCACCACGACAACTACAGTCAACGCTGAAGATCTGGAACTGGTAACAGATGCGGAAGACAGCGGAATCTCGGCAGACGGCACAGTTACTTTGAACGCAGATAACGGCTGGTCGGTATCGCTCATAAATCTTCCGGTAAGCGACGGAACTAACGAGTACATCTACTACGTTAAGGAAGTCAACGGAGAATATTATGAGGTTAAGTATTACAACAACGGTCAGAAACCGGGAAGCAATCAGATAATTACCGTAGAGAATACTACCGAGGGAAATCCTATATCGATAACCGCTGAAAAGAAATGGGAGGGCATACCGGAAAATTCCGGAATCACTCACCCCGATGCTGTGACACTACAGCTTCTTGCGGCGGATACAAAGGACGGAACATATTCGGCATTCGGAGAGCCGGTTACAATCGGTGAAGAACAGAGTTGGAGCTATACCTGGGAAAATCTTAAGGGAAGCAAATTCTATAAGGTCGAAGAAACCGAAATTCCGAACGGCTGGACGGTAACATACGAAAACAACGACGGAACTCAGACGGATGCAGACGTTATCACGGTTGTAAATACGCTCGATAAAGGCTCTCTCGAGTTGAATAAGAGTTGGTATCAGGATAACGACGGCGGAACGTCAGAGGTCGAGGTAGAAGTTTGGCGTGTTGCCGAGGATATGGAAAACGCGATCGCACAGCTGAGCTTGAATACAAAGTATTTCAAAGCGCCTAAGATCATGGCGGCAGAGCCAAGGGTGGGTGATAATAGCAACTGCGTTGTATTAAAAGATTCAAGCGGTTCATTAACTGCAGATCGTGACTACTATCTTAATGATTCAACGTTGGATTATTATTGCTCAGATAAGACTGTTACAATAATTGAGATAGAGTACGAGTATTATTATGGGGGACCAGTTATTATTAACGGTACTCAAATTACACCAACAGTTGTTGATAATATTGCTACATTAACAGATTCGTCATTCACCAATCCTTTGACAACTATTAAGTATTGGGACTGGGGCTGTAAAGTGAAAGAAATCCGCTTCTACTACACACCAAGCGAAACCCTTGAAATTAACCCGACAACAGCGGAAGTTGTTGCAGGCGATACGCTTCAGATGAATGCCGTTACGCCGATGGGCACTGTACACTGGACATCAGGCAATCCTACAATTGCTGCAGTTGACGAAAGCAGCGGTCTTATAACAGCGTTAAAGGCAGGAGTTGTTACAATAACTGCCAAGGATGACACAGCCACAAGAACATCAGCAATAACGGTCAAACCGTTTACCGTAAATAACGATGCGGCATCTGTTCAGGTAACTGAGGGTGAAACGGTTCAGCTTACCGCAAACAACGCTAACGGTACTGTTGAGTGGAGTTCGGATAATGAGTCGATTGCTACAGTCGATAACAACGGACGTGTTACGGCAACAGGCAAAACGGGAAAAGCTGTAATTACCGCAGATCACGGCAACGGCGTAACCGATACTATCGAAATCAACGTTCAGAGCAAGGAGCTTAGCTTCACGGTTGACAGAACAATGCTGCATATCGGAGACACTTCGGCATCAACCGTAACTCCGGGCGATGACGTAACTTATACCGTCGATAAAGACGGCGTAGTTACTGTCGATGCAGACGGAACAATAACAGCCGTAGGAAACGGCGAAGCAACTATCACAGCAACAAGAGGAACAAAGAGCTCTACGCTTACTATTAAGGTTGCGCCTCTCATATTAACGCCTACGGAGCATGAGATGTCGCTGAACGAAATATATTCGCTCACGGCTGAAAATGTTGTCGGAACAGCGCAATGGAGTTCTGATAATCCCGATATCGTAAGTGTTGATGAAAACGGTGTGCTTACAGCTAAAAACGAAGGCACAGCTTTGATAACATTAAAAGACAGCACAAGCGGCGTTGTAACGTGTGCAATTACGGTAATCATTAAAGAACAAACGGTGGAAATTCCCGCAGAAGCTGAGCAGATCGGCACATTCACAATTAAAAAAGCCGATGGCTGGACAACAAGGCTCGAAGATCTGCCGCTTACGGATGGAAACGGCAACTGCTATAAATACTATATAGTTGAAAAATCGGATCCTGACAAATATTACCCGATTTCGTACAGTCAAAACGGAATCAATCTTAAAAACGACGATGTGACGTCCTTAATAATCACGAATAAATCAAAAGACGTCGAGGACACACCGGTTACCATGCCCGAAACCGGCGGAACGGGAATGGCAAGATATTACGCAGCAGGTATTACAATGATACTCGGCTCGTCCGCCGCTTACTATCTTATCAGACGACGCAGGAGACGCGCCGATCAATAATCAAACGTTTGCAGGACTGCGAACGCCCGAAAAGCCTACGCAGTCCCGCATAAAACCAACGATAAAATTTATTTAAAGGAGAATTATTATGAAAAACTTTAAGAAAATCACAGCGGCAATCGCAGCTACATTAATGGCAGCTTCACTTTCAATCCCAATGGCTATGTCAGTTCCCGCTTCGGCAGCATCGATCACAATTAACGGAATTACTGCAAATCAGGAGCACACATTCGAGGTTTATCAGGTATTTACAGGTGACCTTGATGAAGAAACTAATAAATTCACCAATTTGAAGTGGGGCTCTGGCGTTACTTCATATAATGGAAATGCTGTTACAGAAGGTGATCTTGTTGACAGCGCTACTATTGATGAGATAAGCAAAGGTGACGCAAGAACGGTTGCTAAAGCTATTGTAACAAGTGCTACAAAGGCTTGTGATGACGTAACATCAAACGGAGAGAGCGTTACCATTGATAATCTTGCAGACGGTTATTACATCATAAAGGACGTTTCCAATTTAGGTGAAGCTGACGATGCAAATTCTTCATATATCGTTCAGGTTGCAGGTACAACTACTGTAAGCATTAAAAACGCAAAGCCGTCTGTTGATAAACAGGTTCTGGACGAAGAAGCTGATGCAGAATCAGGTAATACTAATGGTTGGGGCGAATCTGCCGACCACGCTATCAATGAAACATTCAAGTTCAAGCTGACAGCAACTATACCTGCTGACGCTAATCTTGCTACATACGAGACCTATAAGCTCGTATTCAACGATAAGATGTCTGACGGAGTTACTTTTGAAGATATCGCAAGCGTTACAGTTAACGGTGAATCAACTGAGGCTTACACAACTACGGCAACAGAGGATACAGCAGGTCTTGGTTGGTCGCTCACTATTGATGATGTTAAGGCAATAGTTAATGCAAACGACGCTGATATTTTCGGTAAAACTGAATTCACCGTAGAAGTAATTTACAATGCTCACCTTAATGAAAATGCAATTGTCGATAAGGCAAGTCAGGAAGCCGGAACACCTGAGAATACAAACAACAACAATGTATATCTTGAATATTCCAACAACCCTGACCACTTTGGTGCAGGCGGCTCAACACCTGATGATGAAACAGGTGAAACTCCTAAGGATTATGTATGGGTATTCACATACGAAGTAGACAATACTAAGTATGAGCTCGAAGCTAAAGACGGCAACGAGCTTGCAGGAGCTAAGTTCTCGCTCCATACCGGTTCAGCAACAGGTGATAAAATTAACATGACATGGAATGATACTAAGAAAGCTTATATGCCTACAGCAACTGGCGGAACTGCAGCTGAGTATATGGAATCTCAGACAGACGGTACATTCAATATCATGGGTCTTGACGCAGGTACATATTACCTCGTGGAGGATGAAGCACCTACAGGCTTTAATAAGGTTGAGCCTATCGAGATCGTGATCGGTGCAACACACAGCGAAACAGATAAGGAGTCAGAAGCAGTTACAATGACTCTCAGCGCAGATAATAAGGGCATGGATAATGATATCGTAGATACAAAGACATCTTCACTCCCTGAGACCGGTGGTATCGGTACAAAGTTGTTCTACATCGGCGGCGGCTGTCTGGTAGGACTTGCAGGCGTACTTCTCATCACAAAGAAGCGCGCAAAGAACGCACAGAACTAATTAAGAAATTTTGATCTTATCCAATAACCTGATCTCCCGGCAAGTCCGGGAGACATCAGGGAGGACTCCATAAGCAAGTGCTGTCCTCTGAGGAGGAACGCATGAAAAGAAACAAGGATATTGTTACAACAATAATTTTAATTTTAATATTGCTTGTGGGGCTCTCCGTGATGCTGTATCCAACTTTCAGCGACTGGTGGAACAAGAACAAGGCATCGCACGTTATTTCCGATTATCAGGAAACCGTTGCCAAGCTCGATGAAGCGCAGTACGACCGGATCTGGGAGAAAGCTCGGGCATATAACGAGCAGCTGGCAGGATTGTACGATCCGTTCACGAATTACGACGCAATAGAGGGCTACGAAGAGGCTCTTAATGTTTCGGGTTCGGGAATCATAGGTTATATAACTATCCCTGCGATACGCGTCAATCTTCCCGTGTATCACGGCACAAGCGAGGGAGTGTTGAACGTGGCGATCGGTCACTTGCAGGGTTCGTCTCTTCCGGTAGGCGGAGCAAATACTCATGCGGTTCTTTCGGGACACCGCGGACTGCCCTCTGCGAGGCTTTTCACCGATCTTGACGATATTGTTGTCGGAGATACGTTTACGCTCAATGTGCTTAATGAAACTCTCACCTATGAGGTGGAAAAAATCTTGACCGTAAGGCCGGAGGAAATGGATAAGCTTGCGATAATTCAGGGCGGCGACTACGTAACGCTGATGACCTGCACGCCCTACGGAGTCAATACTCACCGTCTCCTTATACGCGCTCACAGGATAGATACGGTCTACGAGCAGCAAAGGATAAAAGCTTCCGCGGACGCAGTTCAGGTTGATCCGATGTTGGCTGTTCCCGTAATATCGGTTCCGCTGTTGATCGGTCTGTTTATTTTCTGGGGAATCACGGGTAAATCAAGAAAGCGATCTTCGATAAAATCAAAGTATAAATATATGCAGAAAGGCGGGTTGAAATATGTCGATAAATAAATCAAAGCTGTTTTCAATAATTTTTAGCATAGTAATGGTGATTTCAACCGTGGCTGTTATGATTCCGGCTGTTGTTTCGGCGGAAGCTGATAAAACTCTTACGCTGATATGCCGCAAGGACGATATAACCTTGACAGGTATGGAATGGGAGCTCTACAAGGTCGGCGAGCGCCGGAATGACGAGCTTGTATTAACGGGAGCTTTTGCAAGTTATCCTGTCGATCTGCATGATATGTCCGCCGATAATATCAGCGCAGCGGCGAAAACTCTCGAGGCTTATGCTGCGGCAGATCAGATATCTGCTTTTGCTGAGGGCAAAACAGATGAAAAGGGCGAGCTTAAATTTAACGGACTTGAATCCGGCTTGTATCTTGCGTCAGGAGAGATCCTGCTGGTGGGCAGTGTGTATTATGTTCCCTCGGCGCTTCTGATAGAGGTCGGCGAGAACGGCGGAAGCTTAAATTACGACGCTTATCCTAAATTTTATTACGATTCGGCAAACCTCGATTCCAAAACATACACCGTGAAAAAGGTCTGGGTCGGGGACGATGAAAACAAGCAGGCGCGCCCTGTTTCAGTAACTGTTGATATTTATAAGGATAATGCTTTATATGATACGGTCATACTCGATGAATCAAATAACTGGGAGTATAAGTGGAAGGATCTGGATTCGGCTGCGGCATGGAATGCTGTGGAGAGGGATATCCCTGCGAATTATAAAGTGAGCATTGAAAATAATATGACGCAGTATCTTATCAAAAACAGCTATGAAAAAACCGTTGAAGAGGTCACAACGACAACAACGCTCCAGACGACAACAACTTCCGGCGAGACTAAGCTACCACAGACGGGACAATTGTGGTGGCCTGTGCCTGTTCTCGGCGCGAGCGGATTGTTGATGATCGGAATAGGACTTCGTCTTGGTAAAAAGGATCGTAAATAATGAAAAAAATTAAAGTCGCTTGCATTTCAATCGGAACAGCGTTGCTTTTGGCGGCGTTGTTCTTTGTTTTATTTAATTTAAATCAGGACAGAAAAAGCGGAGAAACGGCGCAGAGTATTCTCGCGGAGCTGAAAGAGGACATAATGGAAAATTCTTCCGAAGAGGATATTGAAAACTCGGTGAATGACGATCTGTATTCGGAGTACGAATCGTCCGAAGCAGCCGAGCCGTATGCAGATATTGACGGGAATACCTATATAGGCGTAATTGCGATTCCGTCATTGGGGATAGAGCTTCCCGTGATGAACGAGTGGAGCTATCCCTCCTTGAAGATCTCGCCCTGCCGCTACAAAGGAACTGCCGCGGATAATGATTTGATAATTGCGGCACATAATTATAAATCTCATTTCGGCAGAATAAACGAGCTTAGCGGCGGTGAGGAGATAATTTTTACCGACGCAGCCGGAAAGCTCTACAGGTACGAGGTAACGCTTGTGGATAACATTCGCGGCACCGATATCGAAGCTATGGAGTTTGATTCGTCCGAGGACTGGGATATAACTCTTTTTACTTGTACGCTCAGCGGTCAGAGCAGAGTAACGGTAAGAGCTGTCAGGGTCGAATAAAAATGTAATCGTGCAAAAAAATATCGGGTCTGCTAAAAAGCAGACCCGAAATGCGCCGCCGCTCGATAAGCTTATTACTTTAGAGTTTATTGAAATCACAGGCTGCAAATTGATTTTATCCTGCCCACCTCCCTTGGGGGAGGCGTCAAAGAGCAGCCTTTTATGGTAAATTTAAGTCGGGTGGGGGACGCGCGCCGCCGCTCGCTCAGCGGCTCGTGCAAAAAAAATAACGGGTCTACTAAAAAGTAGACCCGAATCGTGTACCGCTCGCTAAGCGGTTGGTGGACCTGAAGGGGATCGAACCCTCGACCTCTGCGTTGCGAACGCAGCGCTCTCCCAACTGAGCTACAAGCCCATACGGTTCCTTGCAGAAGAGATACAGCGGCAAAAATCATGCAAGGAATCAGAAAAATCGTGTGCGGATAAAAAGGAAAATCGCTCTCTGCAAATGAGGATCGATTTGTCCTGCCGAGGAAACTCGGCTGGTACGCCTGACAGGAGTTGAACCTGCGCACATGGCGTCGGAGGCCACTGCTCTATCCACTGAGCTACAGGCGCAGGAATAATTTTCCGTGCCGCTATATATATTATAGCAAAAACTATTGAAATTTGCAATAGTTTATGATATAATTATTATAATAATTTTTTTGAATGAAGGTGTATCGCCGTTGGATTACATATATCTGGTAATTGCACAGACGGGCACAGGCGCTGCTAAATTTTTCAAAATGATGACGAAAAAACCGTTTAATCATGTTTCTCTTGCCAGCGACGTCATGCTCTCGGAGATGTACAGCTTTTGCCGTAATCATCATACTTTTCCGCTTCCTGCGACGTTTAATAAGGAAATAGTGGGTCAGGGAACGCTCGGACGTTTTGATTCAATTCCCTGCGAAATATACCGCATACCTGTTACGCACAAGCAAAAGGAAATTTATGAGGATACAATAAAATATTTTATCAAAAACAGAAATGTATTTTCGTATAATCTGCTCGGTCTGGTTGCCGTTTATCTGAATATTGCGTGGAACCGAAAGAAAAATTTCTTTTGCTCGCAGTTTGTGGCATATACGATAGAGCAGATGGGTATTCCGCTCGAAAAGCCGTTCTGTTTATATACTCCGGACGATTTCAGAGATTTCCCCGGATCTACGCTGATCTATGCAGGCGAGCTTAACAGCTTTTATAATACTCACTCACCTAAAATGATCAGCAGCTGAAAGCAGCAGGCGAAGCTCGTCCGGCGTGAGTATATAAAGTACATAATAAATTTTGCTGTCGGGCATAAGCTTATCTATACCAAAGGTAAGCTTGTGCCCGATTATTTTCAGCTCTGCGCCGCTGCCGGTGATGTTAAGGCTTGCGGGAGCTATTTTTTCCGTAGTCAGCCGATTGTAGGAATTTGAATAAGACAACAGGAACATATATATTCCTGTTGTGATAAGAATATAGCTGAAAACTGTCCTGAAAAGGACTCTTTTCATTTTACGGCACATTTTAATCTCCTATTGAAGCGAGATCAGAGATCTTGCCAGAGAAGCTCCGATGAGCTGACCGGAATACTGCACCTGTTCGAGCGTGTTTCCGTGAGAGCCTACTTCAATAAGCAGACTTCCCGTTGTAAGATCCTGATTATATTTTCGGTAATCAAATAAAATGGGACGGGTAAGTCCCGGATAGTCGCTTTCAAGCTGCTGATCGAGGTATGAGGCGAATCTGAAATTTTTCATATAATTGGGCATACCGAGAGTTCCGTCGTCGCAGCCTGAGATGATCATGATCTGAGCGGCTTCTCTTCCGTCGATCTCAATGAAAGGCTGATATGCGTTTCCGTTTGAAGAAATAGCGTCGCGGTGAATATCCAGAGCAACCTTTATGGACGGATACTGTTCAAGGATAGGCTGGATAGTTTCGCGGCTGCGCGCATACGAGCCATTATATGAGGGATAATCGTGAATTTCGGTCGCGTGGATAACTCCGATACCCTGAGCTTCAAGCTGCCGGCATATTTCGTTGCCGACCATGACCATGTTTTTTGTATCGTCGGTGGTTCGGTAGTTGAAATTCGGGTCACAAAATTCGCGGACGTAAGGTTCAAAGCTTTCGGTCGTATGAGTGTGATAAATAAGGACCTGCGGTTCGGAGGTTTTTGATATGGTGAAATCGGGGAGATACGTGCTCTCGTTTATAAGAGTCTCATTTGGTATAGTTGTCTGATTGTTTACCTGACCGCATTTTTCAAGGTCGAAGTAAGTAGCTCCGCTGAAAGTACCGTAGGTGGTGCGCACGATGCTTCCGCCCTGAGTCCACTCGCTCTCGGTCGGATAGGGCTTTGAGCCGGGATTTTCCGAAACGGCTTCAAGCGGACTGACAGCTCCGGCAAGAACGGCGGTATCGTCCGATTCCTCAGAGTAACCGTATCCCTCCGAGATAATATATTCTTCGTTGATAAGATCCTCGTAATCCTCTGCGCGTTTAATGTCGTGGGAGGTCTGCGCTTCGGCAGCGGTGTTAGCGGTTTTGCTTTTTCCGAGAGTCATTTCGTCTGCTTTCTCGATAAGTTTTCCAACCTGCGGAATTCCCTTGGCAGCTCCTGCCGCTAAGATCGGAAGTATCAGAAGCGTGCAGCACTTCACGGCGCTGAGAAGCTTTCTTTTTTTGTAACGCGTCATTATTATCACCTCATGTTACCGCACTGAAAAACGTGCGCTCTTATGACTGAAAACTATTTTGTAATGCAATGATGCAATCTCTAACACATATATTATATTCCGTTTTTTCACGGATTATATCATGCGCATCGTTTTTTTCTCTTTAGCGGACTTGCATTATCTCAAAATATCTCTCATATCTATTGTTGACAACATTTTTTGCGGAGTGATTATCATGTATGAGTGTTATAATGTCAGACGTTTTCTGAAGCTTCTTGTTCTTGACGCAATTATCTTCGGACTTTGCTTTGTTTTCTTTTTCATTGGAAGAAATATTGCGTTTTCCGCAGGCAATCTCAGCGCCGACGAAGAAGAACGCGTCTTTATGCCGGCAATTATGTATCACAGCGTTCACGAGGGAGCTCCGCAGGAATATGTGGTCACGCCTGCGCAGCTTGAAAGCGATCTGAAATATCTGAAAGAAAACGGGTACGCCTCCGTGACTGCTCAGCAGCTGGCAGACTACACGCGCGGAGTCGGAGAACTGCCCGAAAAGCCTGTTCTGCTTACCTTTGACGACGGCTTTTATAATAATCTGTCGATACTTGTTCCTCTTCTTGAAAAATACGATATGTATGCAATAGTATCTGTCGTGGGAGCTTTTGCGGAAAACAAGGCTGCCGCCGATCCGCACAACGACAAATATTCCTATCTTACGTGGGAGGACATAAACGATATTATTGCTTCCGGCAGAGTTGAGATCGGCAATCACACCTACAATATGCATTCCGTATCGGGAGGACGCAAAGGCTGCGCGATAATGGACGGCGAATCCTGCGAGACCTATTCTCAGCTTCTTAGCGAGGATATTTCTCTGCTGCAAACCGAGCTTCACGATCATTCGGGAATAGTTCCTTTTGTGTTTGCATATCCCTACGGCAGCCTTTGTAAGGAAAGTATTCCAGTTCTTAAAGAAAACGGATTCCTTATAACTATGACCTGCTTTGAGCGTCCGAATTATATAACGCGGAATGCGGATTGTCTGTACAATATAGACCGCTATAACCGAAGCGGACTGTACTCGACGGAAGAGTTTATGGAAAAGCTGCTGAGAGATCCAAAACAGTGAAATATCGGTGAATAAGGACTGAAAAATCGGCGAAATGTGACGAAAAGCTATTGAAAATCCTTGGAAAATGTGATATAATGGCATTACATGGTTTGATACCGTGAAAAATTATGAAAAGGGGTTATTATTATGGGAGATCTTGAATGGGGAACTATTATTCCTATTGCAGCAGGAGTTGTTCTGCTGCTGATAGTGCTGATCACAGGCTATCTGAAATCGCCGCCCGATACCGCTTATATCATTTCGGGTCTGCGAAAGAAAATTATTATCGGCAAGGCGAGTATAAGGATACCTTTCTTTGAGCGTGTCGATAAACTTAAGCTTCAGCTTATCGCTGTCGATGTTAAGACTTCAAGCGCTGTTCCTACTGCCGACTATATCAATATCCATGTTGACGCAAACGTAAATATTAAGGTCAGCAGCGATCCTGCGCTTATCAAGCTCGGTGCGGAAAACTTCCTGAACAGAGACACTACATATATCGCTCAGGTCGCAAGAGAGGTTCTTGAGGGTAATATGCGTGAGATAGTCGGACAGATGACTCTTGAATCTATGGTCAACGACCGTAAGGCTTTTGCCGAAAAGGTTCAGGAGAATGCCGCTCCCGACCTGAACAGAATGGGTCTGGAGATAATTTCATTTAACGTTCAGAATTTTACCGACGGTCAGAATCTTATCGAAAATCTCGGTATAGACAATACCACAAAGATCCAGAAGAAAGCCGCTATCGCGCGTGCCGAGTCGGAAAAGGAAATCGAGATCGCCAAGGCTCAGGCTAAAAAAGAAGCCAACGATGCGAGAATTCTTTCCGAGACGGAGATTGCTCAGAAAAACAACGAGCTTGCTATCCGTCAGGCAGAGCTTAAAAAGGAAGCCGATACGCAGCTCGCTATCGCCGACGCAGCCTATGAGATACAGAAGGAAGAGCAGCGTAAGACTATTGAGATCTCTAAGGCTAACGCAAATATTGCCGCTTCCGAAAAGGACGTTGAGCTGAAAACAAAAGAAGCCGAGGTCAAGGAAAAGGCTCTCGATGCCGAGATCAAGAAAAAGGCTGAGGCTGAAAAATATAAGGCTCAGCAGGAGGCCGACGCAAAGCTTTATCAGCTGAAAAAGGAAGCCGAGGCTGACCGTTTCCAGAGAGAGCAGGAGGCTGAAGCTCAGAAAGCGGAGGCAGAAGCTCAGAAGTTTGCAAAAATGCAGGAGGCGGAAGGTATTGCCGCTGTAGGTAAGGCGGAAGCCGACGCTATACGCGCTAAAGGTCTTGCTGAAGCTGAGGGTATCAACGCCAAGGCTGAGGCTATGAAAAAATACGGTGAAGCTGCGGTTCTTGAAATGTACTTCAAGGCGCTTCCCGATGTCGTTAAAAATGCTGCCGCTCCGCTTGCGCAGGTCGATAAGATCACTATGTACGGCGAGGGCAATTCAAGCAAGCTTGTTGGAGACATTATCGGTTCTACGACTAAGATAACAGACGGACTTACCGAAGCTACCGGCGTGGATATAAGAGCTATCCTTGCGGGATTCCTCGGCGGAAAGCTTGCAGATTCGGGAAACCGTGCGCCGCAGTACGGAGCATACGCGCCGTCAGGCGAAGCAAAGACGGAGACTGCGGTAAATACGGTAGCTCCCGAAAGTGCCGAAGCAGACGAAATTGTTTCTGATCCTGCGGAATATACGGACAATAGCAACAGCGGTTATACTCAGCCTGACGAGCCTATCAGACCGACAGAGCTTTCTCCGCTGTAATTAAAGTTTCTAATATTAAACGGCGATTCATAACGAACCGCCGTTTTTGTGTTTATTCGGTTTTGATAATGTAAAGAGTTCCGTTCGAATTTTTATCCGAAGTGTTCATGAAAACATAAAGCTCACTGTCGCTTGCCCAGACGGTTTGATGATTTACAAAATCCTTTTCGCTTGCAAACGTATACGATTCTATCAGGCTGCCGTCGGAAGCGGAATATATATCGACCGCGTATTCGCCGTTGGAACTATCCGTAAAAGCTCTTGCCGCAATTTTTGTCAAATCGGGAGACACCGCCGCTCCGCACCAGTTCCTTTGGCTGTCGGGAAGAGAAATGCTCTCGATGCTGTAATCGTTAAGATTCATTTTTCCGAATCCGCGCAGCGAGCTTATAAAGCTTTCTTCAAGAAAAAGTGTGTTCCCGACGAGACTTGTCGGAGTAAGATCTCCCTCAAAAAAACGGTCGTCTCCCGAAGAAAGGTCGTAAATGCCGAATCCGTCGGCGCTTTCTTCGTTGCAGACAATATAGCAGAAACGATTTTCGTCTATCATTCCCCAAAGGAGAATATATTGCAGCTGACTTCCGTCGGCAGATACGATCTCACGAGCTTTATCGCTGTCGGTGAGGATCACCGTGTCATTCTCGGCGGTAATTGTCCTGCCGTCGGAAAGCTCAAGCTTTTGGACAGGTTCGCTGACGGCATACTCAAGATAGCCGCTGTTTTCAGGCAGGTTCAGGTCAATTTCTGTAACGTTGTCCGGCTGAGATTTTTCATTTCCGTAAATAAAATCGTAATTCTTATCCAGAACCATACAATATTCCGTCAGCAGGAGCGCACGTTCGCGGATCATGTGCAAATATTTTGACTGTGAAAAAATCATCATCTCAGAGCCTTGTCCTGCCGTTTGAAGATGAACGGCGTCGCCGAGATAAACAGTATCTGCGGCAAGCTGCTCCCAGTATTCCTGAGAGCTGTTCAGTCTTTGAAGATATTCCTCGTCAAGATTTTTGTTGAGAAAGCTCATTGCGCTGTCAATCTCATCGCGCCAGTAATCGACATATTTTCCGCAAAGTTCCACATAGTCCATAGTGGTATAAGCGGACTCTTCTTTGAGAAAATCTGCGTCTATGGGATTATTATTAAGCCGATCGTTATAATTTGCGTTTTGCATATACGAGTGATAAAATGAAAAGGGGAGCTCTTTCTTCGGCTTTTCGGGGTCAGCCGATACGGTATTTCCCTCGGATTCACTGATACTGCTTGTTTCGGTCGGTTCTTTGATAATCGAACTGTCCGTGCCCTTTGATTTTTTATCGCTTGTACAGCTGCAAGCAGCAGTGAAAATCATGCAGCACAGGGAGAGTATTATAATTTTTTTCATTTATTCTTCCTTTCACGTCCATTATTTCGAGTCGGAGCTGCCGTCAGCACCGAAGGAGTTTACAATTCTGTCATAATTATATTATACACTCTTTGCAAAAATATTGGATTACGCTCCGGTTACGCATCGGTTAATATTATATTAATTACCGCCGCTTCAGCGAAAAAATGCTGTCTGCAGATATCTTTAACAAAAAAGCAAATCGGCTGCAATAAATGCTTGTATTAATTACAAATGTATGCTATAATTAAAACAGTGTCGCTGAGCGAGCGGCGGCGCGTTTCCCCTACCTGACTAAAGTTCCTGTAAAAGGCAGCTTTTTGATGCCTCTCCCAAGGGAGGTGGGGAGCATACAACAAATATGCTGCTTAAATTAAAAGTCTTTGGAAAGGGTCTGGGGAAGAACCTTCCTCAGAAAGGTTTGTCCCAGCGGGATGCGTAAATGCCGCGGCAAGGCTAATCTGCTTATACATAGGACAATTTAATGATATGGAGGGATCGTTATAAATTACATAGACATAAAAAATCTAAATAAATCGTTTGGCGAGGTTCATGCTGTCAACGATTTGACGTTTCGTGTAAAAAAGGGAGAGCTTTTTGCGTTTCTTGGCGTAAACGGCGCAGGAAAGAGCACGACTATTTCCATTATATGCGGTCAGCTTTCAAAGGACAGCGGAACGGTTTTTGTGGACGGAAAATCCGTTGAATCGGATTTTGCCGCAATTTCGCGCAATATGGGCGTTGTTTTTCAGAATTCCGTGCTTGACAGCGTTCTTTCAGTTTACGACAATCTCATGGTAAGAGCGAGCCTTTACGGGATCCAGGGCGCAGAGGCTGAAAAGCGGATAAACGAGCTTGCGCAGGCTCTTGAATTTCAGGATCTTATGAAGCGGACTGTCGGAAAGCTTTCGGGAGGTCAGCGGCGCAGAATAGACGTTGCAAGGGCGCTTATACATGATCCTCAGCTGCTTATTCTCGACGAGCCTACTACTGGTCTCGATCCTCAGACAAGAAGAAATCTCTGGGAGTTCATCAACAATTGCCGAAAAACCAAAAACATGACGGTATTTCTTACTACTCATTATATGGAGGAGGCAGCCGACGCAGACTATGTTATTATTCTCGACGAGGGAAAAATTTCTGCCGAGGGTACTCCGCTTGAGCTTAAAAATGCCTATTCCGGCGATTTCATTACTGTTTACGGCACAAGCGAGGATATTATTAAAAAGCTTGAGCTGCCCTATGAAGTGATCGGTGGAGCTTACAGGCTCTCGGTAAAAAATACCGCTCAGGCAAGAGAGCTGCTTATCAGATATCCCGAAATATTCAGCGACTTTGAAATAACAAAAGGCAAAATGGACGATGTTTTCTTAGCCGTTACCGGTAAAAAAATTACGGGAGGTAACTGATATGCGGACTCTTTTTTCACTGACCGGAAGAAATATGAAAATATTTTTCAAGGATAAGGCAATGTTTTTTACATCGCTTATAACTCCGGCGATACTGCTTGTGCTGTATTCGACATTTCTTGCAAAGGTTTACAATGACGCGTTTATTGCGTCCGTACCGAAAGGCATGATACTGCCCGATAAGCTTGTAAAGGGCGCTGTAGGAGGACAGCTTGTTTCGTCGCTGCTTGCCGTTTCATGCGTTACCGTTACGTTCTGCTCAAATATGCTCATGGTTCAGGATAAGGTGACGGGAGCTTTCAGGGATCTGACAATTTCACCGCTGAAAAAATCGACTCTGTCCGTATCATATTATATCGGCGCATTTATTACGACTTTGATCGTATGCCTTGTCGCTGCCGGACTTGGTCTGATATACGTTGCCTCTGTCGGCTGGTATATGAGCGTTTCTGACGTCTTACTCATGATACTTGACGTTTTTCTGCTTGTAATGTTCGGAACGGCTCTTTCATCTATAATAAACAGATTTTTATCGACGCAGGGACAGATATCTGCGGTAGGTACTATCGTTTCCTCGGGATACGGATTTATTTGCGGAGCATATATGCCTATCTCGCAGTTCGGAACAGGCTTGCAGAAGATCCTGATGTTTCTCCCGGGAACGTATGGGACATCGCTTATCCGCAACCATGCAATGCGCGGAGCTTTCGAGGAAATGAAGGAGATAGGCATTCCCGATGAATCCGTCAAATTAATGATGGACAGCGTGGACTGCAATATTTACTTCTTTGACCATAAGGTCGGGGAATCCGCAATGTACGCCGTTCTCACTGTAAGCGCGCTTATACTGCTGGGAATATACGTGCTCATAAATATGCTGAGAAAGAAAAAAGCTTAACTGCAATTGAATATGAGAACAAGTTCTTAAAAATTCCGACTTTTTTCTTGCATTTCAACCAAAATTGTTGTATAATAATTATCAGATTATCAGGAAGGAAATGTTTATGAAAAAATTAGGCTTTGACAATGATAAATATCTGAAAATGCAGTCCGAGCATATCAGAGAGCGCATTTCGCAGTTTGGCGACAAGCTCTACCTTGAGTTCGGCGGTAAGCTTTACGATGATTTCCATGCTTCAAGGGTTCTTCCCGGATTCAAGCCGGACAGCAAGCTGCAAATGCTTCTCCAGCTTAAAGACGAAGCTGAGATCGTTATAGTAATAAATTCCGGAGATATTGAAAAAAACAAGGTGCGCGGCGATCTTGGCATTACATACGACGTGGATGTTATTCGTCTTTATAACGTGTTCACAAAAATAGGTCTTTACGTAAGCAGCGTTGTTCTTACGCAATATGAGGGACAGCCCTCTGCCGACGCTTTCGGAAAGCGTCTTGAAGCTCTCGGAATAAAGGTTTATCATCATTATCATATCAACGGCTATCCGTCAAATCTTAAGCTTATTATGAGCGAAGAGGGCTACGGCAAAAACGATTATATCGAAACCTCGCGCCGACTGGTGGTTATCACTGCTCCCGGACCGGGAAGCGGTAAAATGGCTACCTGCCTTTCTCAGCTCTATCACGAGCATCAGCGCGGAATTAATGCCGGCTATGCAAAGTTTGAGACGTTCCCGATATGGAATATTCCGCTCAGACACCCTGTAAACCTTGCCTACGAGGCGGCTACGTCCGATCTGAACGACGTTAATATGATAGATCCGTTCCATCTTGAGGCTTACGGAAAAACTACCGTAAATTATAACCGCGATGTTGAGATATTCCCCGTGCTCAACGCTATGTTCGAGAAAATTCTCGGCGAATCGCCGTATAAGTCGCCAACGGATATGGGCGTAAATATGGCAGGCAATTGCATAATCGACGACGAGGTCGTCTGCAAGGCATCGAATGATGAGATAATCCGTCGCTATTACGCAGCTCTCTGCGGTCAGCGCAAGGGAACTGTTTCGGAGGAAGAAATATATAAGCTTGAGCTTCTGATGAAACAGGCAGGAGTTACTACCGATGACAGAAAGGTCGTTGAAGCAGCTCTTGCAAGAGAGACCGAGACGGGAGCCCCGGCTGCTGCTATGGAGCTTGACGGCGGCAGGATCATTACGGGAAAAACTTCAAATCTTCTCGGAGCGTCCTCCGCACTGCTTCTTAATGCTCTTAAATATTTCGGAGGAATTTCCGATGACGCGCTGCTTATGTCTCCGCAGGTCATCGAGCCTATACAGAATCTTAAGGTCGAGCATCTCGGCAACAGCAATCCTCGTCTCCATACCGACGAAACGCTGCTTGCTCTCTCGATTTGCGCAGCGACGGACGATAATGCGAAGCTTGCGATGAATCAGATATCGAAGCTCAGAGGCTGCGAGGTTCATTCCACGGTTATTCTTTCTCCTGTGGACGAGCGTATTTTTAAGAGACTCGGAGTAAATCTGACCTGCGAGCCTAAATACGAGGTTTGATTTTATTTTGGTTTGTTGAAAAGTCATTGTATTTCTGATGATAACATAAAAATGAAGTTTAGGTCAAGCCTTTTTAAAGGCTTGCGGTTTCCAAAGGCAGAGCCTTGGTCGCCGTCCGCAGACGGCGACATTCTCCAAACAAGGCGCTTCGCAAAGAGTGAAATTCAAAACAGTCCGGTGGTGGACTGTTTTGAAAGAGAGAACGCCCTGCAAGAGAGGGCGTTCCTTGTATCATATTGTATTTGGAAAAGAATTAACGGCTGAGATAAACTCTCAGCCGTTTTTCATTTTTAATATCAATGGTCATATTCTTTCCGCGGTTTTTTGGATTTATAGAAAAATCCGATATTTTCGCTCGCAGAGGGAACAATAAGTACAGCGATCGAAAGAGCGAGCGCTGCGACAGCCAGAACCCATTTTACTCCGCTTCCGGAGATCTGCGGAACAAGAGTAAATAATGCGAAAAGCTGAACTGCGCTGAAAATCAGCTGGTAGAACGAGCACAGCGACTTTAATCCGCCTATTCCGGTCATGAGCGTCAGAGATAAAACTCCTGCCACGGCGGCAGCATACAGCGAGTAGTTTTTGAGAATGCCGAAGAATTTGTTGCCCGAATCACTGTATTCAAATCCGAAGAATTGGCATGAATACAGCATATAGAACAGGACTGCACTGATAACTCCAATGACAGCGACCACAATAACGGAAATAAATCCCTTCTTTGCAGCCTCGGCCTCACGCTCGGCTTTAAGCTCAAGCATCATGCGCAGACTTTCCTTTTCGTCCTTCTGATTGGAGACAAGCTGAGAAGAAACAGCCTTTTTTGCGCCCTCCTTTTTAGCTCTTTCCAGATCCTCGTCCACGAATTTCGGGACATACTTTGTCGGAGCAGGTTCGTCGTCGAGTATTGGAGCCGAAACAGGCGCGGCAGGTTCGGGAGCTTTTTCTTTTTTCGGAGGCGGTATATAATTATCGTCGTCAAGGACAGGCGCAGCTATCGGAGCTTCCTCCGCTTTTTTCTGAGCAAGCTGAGCCTTGCGCATTTCGATGACCTGCTTTTGCTTATCGGCAGGGAGATTTTCGTACATGGTTTTCTGCTCGGCAGTCATTCCTGCGATTATTTCCTCCTCCTCGGTCATAGCCGGCTTGGGAGCGGAATATGAATAATCGTCGTCGAGCGTCGGAGCGGTCACGTTTGTGGGAGCGCCCTTTTTCTCGGTTGGAGGAACGTAGGAATCCATGTCGTCAAGAATTGGAGCGGTAACGTTCTGCGGTCCGCCTTTATGCGACGACGGAGCAACGTAGTCTATATCGTCAAGTATGGGAGCGGAAACGTTCTGCGGATCGTCCTTTTTCGTTTTCGGCTCGGAATAATCTATATCGTCCAGCAGTGGAGCCTGCGGATTGTAGTTATTATCATCGTTCAAAATATTCACCTCATTTTTATTGATGAGAGAAGACAGTCACAAGACGGATCATCTTTCAAGGATCTGGCTTCTGTCAGGGCCGATTCCGACCATGCTGACATGACAGCCGACAAGCTCTTCAAGACGTGCGATATATGATTTGCAGTTTTCGGGAAGCTCGTCAAAGCTTGCGCATTTTGAGATATCCTCGTTAAAGCCGGGGAATTCCTCGTAAACCGGAGTACAGCCCTCAAGCTCTTCGAGAGTAGCAGGGAAGTTCTCGATAATGCTTCCGTCAGCCTTTTTGTAAGCAACGCACATTTTAAGCGAGTCAATACCTGCAAGGGTATCGAGCTTGTTGATAGCAAGGCTGTCAAGGCCGTTTACTCTTACGGAGTGACGGACGATAACTGCGTCAAACCAGCCTGTTCTTCTCGGTCTGCCGGTAGTTGTTCCGAATTCGCCGCCGACGTTTCTGATCTTATCTCCGATCTCGTCGTCAAGCTCGGTCGGGAAAGGACCTTTTCCGACGCGCGTTGTATATGCCTTTGCAACGCCGATGATATTGGTGATGACCTTCGGTCCTACGCCCGTGCCCACGCAGACTCCGGCTGAAAGCGGATGAGATGAAGTAACATAAGGATATGTACCGAAATCAATATCAAGAAGCGTAGCCTGTGCTCCCTCGAACATGATCGTTTTTCCTGCCTTTGCAGCGTCAAAGGTGAGTACGGAAACGTCGTCCATATAGGGAAGAAGTCTTTTTCCGTATTCGGTGTATTCGGCTGTAACAGCATCAAGATCGAAGGCATCTCCGCTGTAGACCTCGGTTATGATCTTATTTTTAAGCTTGCCTGTAGCCTGAATTTTTTCCGCAAGAACGTCGGGGTGAACAAGATCGTACATTCTGATCCCGCAGCGTTCGTATTTATCCATATATGTAGGGCCGATGCCTCTTTTTGTAGTTCCTATATCGCTTCCGCCTCTGAAAGCCTCTGAAAGACCGTCGAGAGCAATATGCCACGGCATTACGATATGAGCGCGGGGATCGATCCTCAGGTTTGCCGTTGAGATGCCTCTTTCCTCCAGACCGTCAAGCTCGCTTATGAAATCCTTCGGGTCAAGAACGACACCTGCGCCGATAAGGCAGAGAGTATCCGGATAAAGGATTCCGGAAGGAATAAGGTGAAGCTTATAGACCTCTCCGTTATTTACAACAGTGTGACCGGCATTGTTACCGCCCTGTGAACGGACAACTACCTCTGCACGGGAGGCAAGAATATCGATGATCTTACCTTTGCCCTCGTCTCCCCATTGAGTTCCGACAACAATATTAGCAGGCATTATATTTCCTCTTTTCATTAAAATAATTACGGTGTACAAATACACACTTACAATTTATTATATCAGATAAATGTTATGATTTCAAGTGCTTACGCGAAATAATTTTGGAATATTGCTCAGACCTGCTTAAATTTACCGAAATATATTGACTATTTTGGCAATTTCGGTTATTATAATAGTGTATGAAAAGTGTGAGACGGGGAGTGAGCGTTATGGCGGTCGTTTATGATGAAAAGCGGAGTATATTCAGGCTGAATGCGGCAGGCGTTACCTACGCTCTTGCCGTATCCGGAGGATATGTCTGCCACCTATATTACGGAGCGGAGATCGGGGGAAACGACGATATATCATATCTTCTTGGCAGCGGAGCAGATCTTGGAAAGGCTTCCGCGCTGCGCGACAAGGCTGTTACTATGGATTCTGCTGCCTTTGAATACCCTTGCTTTAATACGGGCGATTACCGCGAACACGCTCTCGAAATTATCGATAAATACGGCGCTCATGCCTGCTGCCTGAAATATCTCTCCCATAAGATATATGACGGAAAACCTCCTCTTGACGGACTTCCTGCTTCCTTTGCGGAGTCGGGAGAAGCTCAGACTCTTGAGCTTACCTGCTACGACGGCTCGGCAGAGCTTGAGGTGCGTCTTTTGTACACCGTTTTCGAGGACAGCGGAATCATAACTCGGAGTGCGGTAATTACGAACAGATCCGATTCCGATTTGACGATTGAAAGAGCGCTGTCGGCAAGCCTTGACCTGAACCGAAACAGCTTCGATATGATAACGCTGAACGGCTCGTGGGCGAGAGAATTTCATCAGTCACGGCACCGGCTTCATGCAGGAAAGCAGTCGGTGGACAGCATAAAGGGAGAATCCTCTCATCAGCGTAATCCGTTTTTCGCGCTGTGCGACAGCAATGCCGATGAGGAGCATGGCGAAGTCTACGGCTTTGCATTGCTTTATTCGGGAAATTTCATCGCTCAGACCGAAGCAGATCAGTTCGGCGGAGCAAGAGCTTCTATCGGTATAAATCCGCTGCTCTTTCAGTGGAAATTAACTCCGGGCGAAAGCTTTACCGTGCCCGAAGCCGTTCTTGTTTATTCCGACAGCGGTATAGGCGGAATGTCGCGGAAATTTCACGATTTTTTCCGCAGTCACGTTATACGCAGCAAATATAAATTTTCTGAGCGTCCCGTCCTTATCAACAACTGGGAGGCGACCTATTTTGATTTCAATGCCGATAAGCTGCTGGATATCGCCCGTGAAGCTTCCTCTCTGGGAATCGAAATGCTCGTCATGGACGACGGCTGGTTCGGTCACCGCGACAGCGATAATTCAAGTCTCGGCGACTGGTACGTCTATAAGGATAAGCTGGGCGAAAGCCTTAAATCACTCGTTGACAGTGTGAACGCTCTCGGCATGAAGTTTGGGATATGGTTCGAGCCTGAAATGGTCTCTCCCGACAGCGACCTGTACAGACAGCATCCCGATTGGGCGCTGAGAGTTCCGAACCGCGAAATGACTATGGCGAGAGAGCAGTACGTTCTTGATCTTTCAAGGAAGGACGTGCGCGATCATATTTATTCTCAGCTGTATAAAATACTTTCCGAGGCGAATATCGAATATGTAAAATGGGATATGAACCGCCCTCTTACGGAGGTATGTTCGGCTGCGCTTCCTCCCGACAGACAGGGCGAAACTGCTCACCGCTATGTTCTGGGAGTTTACGAGCTTATGGAACGCCTTACACGGGATTTCCCCGATCTGCTGCTTGAAAGCTGTTCGGGCGGCGGCGGACGCTTTGACGGCGGTATGCTTTATTACAGTCCGCAGATCTGGACATCTGACGATACGGACGCGTCGGAAAGGCTTGCCATACAGCAGGGAGCGTCTCTGGTTTATCCGCCGTCGGCTATGGGCGCGCATATTTCGGACTGTCCCAATCATATCACGGGACGCGTTACTCCCTTTGAGGCGAGAGGTCATATTGCTCTTGCGGGAACGTTCGGCTATGAGCTTGACGTGACGCGCATTTCCGAGGAAGAAAGAAAGCTTATCCCTCGGCAGATCGCCGATTATAAGAAGTATTCGCATCTTGTGCGCTGCGGAGATCATTATCGTCTCGGCGATACAAGCGGCGAAAGCGGATATACCGCGTGGGAGTTTGCGGCAAAGGACGGCTCGGAAGCCCTTATGATATTTGTTCAGACTGCTCCGCTTCCGAATTTTCCCATGCCTATGATAAGAATTAAAGGACTTGACGCCGATTCGGCGTACAAAGCAAACGATCGTGTGCTTGACGGAAAAACGCTCATGAACTGCGGAATACGTATCCCGAGGCTTTACGGCGACTGCCGAAGCATACTCATATATATAACGAAAATATAAAGGAGAAATTATGAAACCTATCAAAACCCTTTCAGTTCTGCTGGCGGCATCTATGCTGTTTACGTCGGCTGCCGGCTGCGAAAAAAAAGAAGAAACAAAGGACGGAGCTGCTGTGAAATACTCATGGAGCAATGTAGCTATCGGTGGCGGAGGCTACATCACAGGCATAGTTTATAATCCTAAGGAGGAGGGGCTTGCCTATGTCCGCACCGATATCGGAGGAGCTTACAGATTCGACAAGGAACAGGATAAATGGCTGCCTATCACCGATCATCTTGGTTCGGACCAGTGGAATCTTATTGGAATCGAAAGTGTTGCCACCGATCCTGTCGAGCCTAACCGAGTTTATCTTGCCTGCGGCACGTATATGTCCTCTCCGGGAGCAATGCTTGCCTCCGACGACTACGGCAAGACGTGGACTCAGGTAGACGTTGAGTTCAGCTGCGGCGGAAATCAGTCGGGACGCGGCGTAGGCGAGCGTTTGCAGGTGGATCCCAAAAACAACAAGAATATTTATTTCGGCTCGCGTAATGCAGGTATGTGGAAATCCACCGATTACGGCAAAAGCTGGAACAAGGTGGAATCGTTCCCAGTAAACGGCGACTATAATCAGGAAAACAACAATACCGGAATCATGTGGATAGAGTTCGACCCGAATTCAAACGACATATATGCGGGAGTTGCCATGACAAACGGAGAGTGCATTTACAGATCCTCCGACGACGGCACAACGTGGGAGACGCTTCCGGCAAACCCTACGGGTATGTATCCGCTTCAGGCAGAGATCTCTCCAAACGGAAATATGTACCTCGTTTACTGTGATACGGCAGGTCCGAATGTCGACCCGAAAAACGGCGCAGTTTACGCTCTTGATCTTGAAACGCAGGAATTCACCGATATCACTCCCGATGTGAACGACGGTCACTATAACGGATACGGCGGTATTTCCCTTGACGCGTCCGACCCGGATACCTTTGTCGTTACCTCGCTGGGTTTCTGGCACGACAACGGCGATAATATCTACAGAACGACAGACGGCGGCAAGACTTGGAACGCTCTCTATACAAATGACGGCAAAAATTATGTTATGGATACATCGGAGGCTCAGTGGCTCGACTGGGGCAGGGAAGAGGCTAAAACAGGCTGGTGGACTGCTGCCGTGGCAGTTAATCCTTTCGATTCCGATGAGGTGACTTACGGTACGGGCGCGACTGTTTTCTCGACAGAAAATATGACCGACCTCGGAAGCGGAACTCCCGTTACTATAGGATTTGATGCAAAGGGTATCGAGGAAACGGCTGTATTCGATATGATCTCTCCTCCGACCGACGGTACTACTCCTCAGCTTTACTCCATAATGGGCGACCTTACGGGATTTTCCCACATGGACGTAAATGTTCCGCCGGACGATGCTCACTTCATGAAAAACGGAAAGCCCGACGACCTCGACTGCGCATGGCAGAACGGCAATATCGCCGTGTATACAAGCGAGGGCAAGGCTCTGAACTACACTACCGACGGCGGCGAGACCTGGAATAACATCAAGGTGCTGCCCGAGAAGGCAGAAGGCGGAAAGGTTGCCGTTGCCTGTGACGGAAGCGCGATAATCTGGCGTTCGTCGTCTATCAGCGGAAAGACATATATTACTCCAGATTTCGGAGAAACATGGTATTACTGCGAGGGACTCGGCTATAACAGCAGAGTTGTTGCCGATAAGGTGAATCCGAAGAAGTTCTACGCTGTGTGCGACGGAATGTTCTATGTCTCGACAGACGGCGGTTATAATTTCGAGAAAACAGGCGCAGTCCTCACCGATAACTGCGAGCTTACGACTGTCGGCGACAAGGAAGGTCATATCTGGGTCACGGGCGGCTCTCTTGTAATGTATTCCGAGGACGAGGGTCAGACCTTTACCGTTCTGAAAAATATCAACGCAAATGCGCTCGGTTTTGGTGCTCCCGAAAAAGAGGGCGATTATATGACTATCTATGTTATGGGCAACGATGATGTGGACGGCAACAAAAATCCCCAGGGCGACGGCATTTACCGCTCGACCGATAAGGGAAAGACATGGCAGCGTATTAACGACGATCAGCATCTTTTCGGTAATCTGACAGCCGCTATTACAGGCGACAGCGAGATCTTCGGCAGAGTTTACTTCGCTACCAACGGCAGAGGAATCGTGATGGGAGATATAGCGGAATAATGTCTGTTTTTAAGAAAATAATATGTGTAGTTCTGGGAGCTGCGGCGACTGCGGCTTCCTGTACCGCGGCGGCGTATTTTTCCGCTGCTGTGGTAAATAAGGAGAAATATCCCGTTATGGGAGTAGATGTGTCGCGCTATCAGGGAATAATCGAATGGAGCGAGCTTCAGAAGCAGAATGTTTCCTTTGCGTTCGTTAAGGCGACCGAGGGAAGTAAGCATGTTGACTGCTGTGCCGAAGCAAATCTCCTCCGCGCTGCCGAAACGGATATAATGGTTTTTGCATATCATTTTTTCAGCTTCGACAGTCCCGGCGAAACGCAGGCTCAGAATTTCATTTCAGTCGTCGATGCGGGAATGATCGATATGCCGCCTGTGGTGGATATCGAATATTACGGCGACAAGCATAAAAACAAGCCTGGCATCGAGGAGTGCGACAGTATCCTTAAACCGCTTCTTGACGCGCTTGAAGAGCATTACGGAATGAAGCCGATAATTTACACTACTCTTGCCGTGTACGAGAGATATATAAAAGACGGCTATGAGGATTATCCGCTTTGGATAAGAAACGTTAATTTCGAGCCTGAATTTATCGACTGGGATTTCTGGCAGTACAGCGATAAGGGCGAGCTTTACGGCTTAGACGGCGAGGAAAAGTATATCGACCTCAATGTTTACAACGGTTCGGAAGCCGGCTTCCGCGAACGCTTCTGTCCGGAAAATCCAACGATATAGGAAGCAATCGCGGCTTTTATGAAAGGAATGTAGAAAATGTATCCAATGAAACTTATTCCGCCCGTAAAGGATTATATCTGGGGCGGCACGAAGCTCCGCGAGGAGTTCGGAAAGGAAAGCGAGCTTGAACGGCTTGCCGAAAGCTGGGAGCTGTCATGTCACAAGGACGGCATGAGTATAATAGAAAACGGCAGCTTTGCAGGAATGACTCTCAAGGAGTTCCTTGACAAAAATCCCGAAGCTATGGGAACGAACTGCAAACGCTTCGAGTATTTTCCCGTGCTCATAAAGCTGATAGACGCCTGCGATAATCTTTCGGTCCAGGTCCATCCCGATAACGAGTACGCTCAGCGCGTTGAGGGAGAATACGGCAAGACGGAAATGTGGTATATCGTGGACTGCGACGAGGGCGCGTCCCTTATTTACGGCTTTAAGGACGAAATTTCAAAAGAGGATTTCAGAAAAGCTATCGAGGAAAATACTCTGCTTGACAAGGTCAATACTGTTCCCGTAAAAAAGGGTGATGTGTTCTTTATAAAGTCGGGAACGCTTCACGCTATCGGCAAGGGAATACTGATCGCCGAGATCCAGCAGAATTCAAACACGACATACCGCGTCTACGATTACGGCAGAGTAGGAGCCGACGGCAGACCGAGAGATCTTCATATTGAAAAGGCTATAGATGTCACCGAGCTGAAGCCTGCGCCCGAGCAGAGAGCTTTTCCGTCCGTAAAGCTTAAAGGAAAGTCGAGCGGAACGGTTATGACTATTCTTGCCGACTGCGATTACTTTACCGCTGCAAAGGCGGAGCTTAACGAATCATGCTTCGAGGTGACGGCGGATGAACGCTCTTTCAGCCATATTCTTGTGGTAGACGGCTTCGGAGAGCTTGACTGCGGAGAAGAGATCATCAGGCTTTCAAAAGGCTCAAGCATATTTTTCCCGGCAGGTTCGGGAAGCTATACGATAAAAGGCAAATGCAGTATTATATGTACTGAAATAAACGAAATATGATAACGGAGGAATTATTATGAAATATTATGTAGGAATCGATCTTGGCGGAACAAATATAGTTGCAGGAGTCGTCGACGAAAAGTACAATATCGTTGCCAAGGCAAGCACTAAGACAAACTGTCCGCGTCCGGAAAAGGAAATAGCTGACGATATGGCGAAAATGGCTCTTCAGGCAGTTAAAAATGCGGATCTTACAATTGACGATATCGAGTGGGTAGGTATCGGAACTCCCGGCATAGCCAATAGCTCGACAGGAATTATAGAGTATTCAAACAATCTCGGATTCAAGGATACTCCTATGGTAAAGTATATCCGCGAGACTATCGACAAGCCCGTATTTATTGAAAACGACGCCAATGCGGCTGCTTATGGAGAATATGTTGCAGGAGCGGCAAAGGGAGCAAAAAATGCCGTTTGCATAACTCTCGGAACAGGCGTAGGCGGAGGAATCATAATTGACGGCAAAATTTATTCAGGTTCGAATTTTGCGGGAGCAGAGATAGGTCATACCGTTATCGAGGTTGACGGAGCGCAGTGCTCCTGCGGCAGAAAAGGCTGCTTCGAGGCTTATTCCTCGGCAACCGGTCTTATCAGAATGACTAAGGAAGCTATTGCTGAGAATCCCGGAACGCTTATGGGCAAAATGGCTGAGGAAAGCGGAAAGGTAACGGCAAGAACCTCGTTTGAAGCAATGAGAGCAGGCGACGCGGCTGCAAAGGCAGTTGTTGACAAGTACATAAAGTACTTGGCGGCAGGAATCACAAACGTTATAAATATCTTCCAGCCTGATGTTCTGTGTATCGGCGGCGGAGTGTGCAACGAGGGCGATCCGCTTCTTCTTCCCGTTAAGGATATCGTGAAGAAAGAGGTTTACACGAGAAATTCCGAGAAGAATGCCGAGATAGTTATTGCAAAGCTCGGAAACGATGCAGGAATTATAGGAGCAGCGTTCCTCGGACGTGCAAACGGCTAAACGATTGGAAATACTGTTAAAAGTCATTGTATTTCTGATGATAACACAAAAATGAAGTTTAGGTCAAGCCTTTTTAAAGGCTTGCGGTTTCCAAAGGCAGAGCCTTGGTCGCCGTCCGCAGACGGCGAAATTCCCCAAACAAGGCGCTCTGCAAGGGGTGAGCCGTTAAGAAAACAGTCCGGTGGACTGTTTTTAGGCAAGGGGACGCTCTGTAAGAGAGAGCGTCCCCTTAGTTTATTTATTTTGAAACATAAAAAAGCGGCTAAACAGCCGCCTTTTTTATGATATTATTATTCCTGTTCGCCGAAGGTTCTTGCGGCTTTGAGCATTATCGCGCATTCAAGACGCTTTTTCTCAAACTGGCAGGTCATTTTGTACGCGTTGTGAATATCGCCCATATACTGGTAATTATTCGCATTGCAACCGCCGCTGCAATAGAACTTTGCCCAACACTTACGGCATTCAGGCTTTGCGTAAACATGAGCGTTGGCGAATTCCTTTTTCATTTCAAGATCAAAAGTACCCTCGTCGATATTGCCCATTTTATATTCGTCGATGCCTACAAACTGGTGACAGGGATAAATGTCGCCGTCAGGAGTTATCGCAACGTAGTCGTTTCCGCAGCCGCAGCCTCTGAGACGCTTGATAGCGCAGGGTCCCTGATCGAGATCAAGCATAAAGTGGAAGAAGTTGAATTTCTTGCCCTGCTTTTCGCTTTCAAGAATTTTCTTTGCAAGCTTGTCGTACTCGGCAAAAACAGCCGGGATATCCTTCTCGGTAAGAGCGTACTCTTCGGTATCGTCGCACACCACAGGTTCTATCGAGATCTGGTCAAAGCCGGCATCATAAAGGCTGAAAACGTCCTCTGAGAAGTCAAGATTGTGGTTCGTAAATGTTCCTCTGACATAATATTCCTTATCGCCGCGCTTATCCACGAGCTTTTTAAAGGAAGAGATTATTTTATCATAGCAGCCGCTGCCGTCCACGCGAACGCGGAAATAATCGTTGATCTCTTTTCTGCCGTCGACTGAAAGAACAACGTTCGACATTTCCTTGTTGATAAAATCAATTTTTTCGTCATCAAGGAGAAGTCCGTTTGTGGTGATCGTGAAACGGAATTTTTTACCGAATTCGGCTTCGCGGCTTCTTGCGTACTCAACGATTTTCTTGACCGTATCGAAGTTCATCAGCGGCTCTCCGCCGAAAAAGTCAAGCTCAAGGTTCTGACGGTCTCCTGATTTTTCAAGGAGAAAATCAATAGCGTGCTTTCCTGTTTCGAACGTCATAAGCTTGCGTCCGGTTCCGAAATCGCCCGTAGAAGCGAAGCAGTATTTGCATCTCAGGTTGCAGTCGTGAGCGATATTAAGGCACATAGCCTTAACGGGAGAAGCAACCGAGAATTTGGCATATTTCTCGTAGTCGTCCTCGGAAAAGAGTATCTTATCGTTATACAGCTCAACGATCTCGCCGTAGCAGGACTCTATATCCTCGCGGCTATAAGCCTTAGAAAGCTTTTCGATCACATTTTCGGGACATTTTTCGCTGAATGGGGGAGCGACATTGTCGAGCATATCGTAGGTAAGCTCGTCGACTATGTGAACTCCGCCGCTGTTTACGTCGAGGACGATATTGAAACCGCCCAGTTTATATTTATGTATCATATATAACCAGCCTTTCAGAATTTGAAAACAGTTTTAATAGAAAATATCCGCATCATTTCGATACGGTAAAAATTTAAGGCAGCATAAAAATGCTGCCCATGAGACACAATAAACCGCCGCACACCAATTATGCGGAAAAAACGGTTATAAGCTTATCTCTCGCACTTCTGATTAGCAACAGTGCATGAAGTCTTGCAGGCAGACTGGCATGAAGCCTGACACTTGCCGCAGCCGCCCTTCTGAGCAGATTCTTTAAGATTAGCCTTATTCATAGTTTTAATATGCTTCATAAAATAAACCTCCATATAGATGCTGTGCCGGCATACAGCCGACCGATTGTATTAATTATACCATATTTCCCGATCAATTTCAATACAAAATCGAAAAAAAACAGCTAAATTTTTATTTTGGTGATTTTCAACAATTGGAAGAGCGTTTTATATGTCAAGCTCAACAAGGCGATCAAAATTTTCGTCTATTTTATTTTTAAGCTCTTCAATTTCGGCGCACTTGCTGTTCATAAGCTCGTAGTCGCTGTAGACCTCCTCGTGGGTTATCTCCTCGTTCAGAGAATCAATACGCGCCTGAAGCTCGTTGATCTCGTCCTCAAGCCGTTTCATCTCGTTTTTCCGAGCAGCGTCGGCGCTTCTCTGCTGCTTGGTGCGGTAGCTTTTCGCGGATTTTTCTTTTGAAGCGCAGGCAGCCCTGGCAAGCTTTTCGGCATCCTCGGCGCGCTTCTTTTCCGCTTCTTCCGCCCTCAGCGTATCGAGATACCTATCAAAGCCGTAATCATGGCAGCGGTAATCGTCTGCTTTAAGTTCAATAAGGCGGTCGGCTATCCTGCTGAGAAGATAACGATCGTGAGATACGAGAATAATCGTTCCCGTATATTCGGCAAGAGCCTGTTCGATAGCCTCCTTTGAGGAAAGATCGAGATGGTTTGTAGGCTCGTCAAGTATGAGGACGTTTCCGTGCTCCTGCATCATAATTGCGAAGCAGAGCTTGGCGCGCTCGCCGCCGCTTATGACTCCGGTTTCTTTGAAAACATTTTCGCCTGTCAGACGCACCTGAGCGAGCAGATTTCTCACTTCAAGCTCCGACAAGGACGGATAACGGCTGTGAAGCTCCTCCATAACGGTAAGCTCAGGATGAAGATTCGTGCTTTCCTGTTCGAAGTATGAAATTTTGATGTTGCTGTTCCAGCGGACTGTTCCCTTATGCGGAAGCTGTTCCTGAATAATGCGAAGCAGAGTTGATTTGCCGATGCCGTTATCGCCGATTATCCCGATTTTTTCTCCCCTGCGCACATCGAAGCTGAGGTCGCTCACAAGAGTTTTGCGGCTTGGCGGTTCTCCGACGGATATGTCGATATTTTTGACTTTAAGCACGTCGATCGGAGGCTCCATAGCATAGGTGAAACGTATCTTTGCGCTTTTTGTATCGTGGAACGGCTTTTCTATCCGTTCGATCTTATCGAGCTGCTTCTGGCGGCTCTGGGCGCGCTTGGAGGTCGTAGCACGTACAAGATTTCGGGCAACGTAATCTTCAAGCTTGGCGATCTGCTTTTGCTGGAGCTCGTACTCCTTTTCCTGACGCGTATCGTTTTCCTCGCGCTGGCGGACAAAAGCGGAATAATTTCCGCGGTAGCGTTTCAAAACTCCGCGCTCTATCTCACAAATCGAGGTGCAGAGACGGTCGAGAAAATAACGGTCATGAGAAACGATGAGAACGGCTCCGCTGTATGTTTTAAGGTAATCCTCAAGCCACATTATCGTTCTGAAATCCAGATGATTTGTAGGCTCGTCAAGGATAAGAAGATTAGGTTCTTCAAGGAGCAGACGAGAGATGCAGAGACGCGTTTTTTCTCCGCCGCTGAAGCCTGAGACTGTGCGTTCAAGGTCGGCTTCCGTAAAGCCCATGCCGTTGAGCACGGTACGAATCTTCACGTCGGTGTTATAGCCGTCGTTTGCTTCTATCCACGAGGAGAGCTGCTGATACTCGTCGGCAGAGGAAACATCGCCGCCCTCGATCTCAAGCTCTATTTCGCGTAGACGCTCGATACCGCGGCGGATAGGCTCATAAACGCTGCGCATTTCTTCAATGACGGTATTTTCCGAGTTAAGACCTCCCATCTGTTCAAGATAACCGACAGTCGTTTTTGCTGCAATGGAAATTATCCCGTCGCGTTCCGTAAATCTATCCGGCTCGACCGAACCCGTGATTATTTTCAGCAGAGTGGATTTGCCGCAGCCGTTGTTTCCGACCAGACCGATCTTGTCATTTTCGTCTATGGAAAGGGAAACATTGTTAAGTACCTGATTTCCGTTATAGAATTTATTTATATTTGTTAAGCTGACAAGCATAATATCTTCCTTTATCATATAATATCTAAATAATACCATATTTCTTGAATTTAATCAATAGGAGAATCGAATTTAAGACGCGGCAAATGTAAAAATTTTTCTCGGTATTTGACTTTGAGCCGTTATGGTATTATAATGTAAGAAGAGATTTGACAAATTCGATATTTAGGAGAGATAAAATGAAATTAAAGAAAATTCTTGCGGTATTAAGCTGCATTACTCTTTTTACGGCTGCGTTTTCGTGCAGCAGCGGCGATAATAAGGAGGAGAAGTCCTCGTCCGAAAGCGTTTCTGACGAAAGCAGCGAGGCTTCGGAAACAGAGCCTGAGACCGAATCCGAAAGCGGCTCCGAGCAGAGCTCGTCTGCCGATGTTTCCGTATCGTTCAAGCTCAACAGCAGCTGGGAGTCGGGCGGAACAACGACTTATGACTACACGGTAACTCTTAAAAACAACTCCGATAAGCCTGTCGACGGTTGGACTGTAGTTATCCCCACGGATAACAGCGTCGGAAGCTCGTGGGGCTGTTCCTGCAATGCGTCAGACGGAAGTATAACCGTTACTCCCGAAAATTATAACTCCGTGATAAATGCGGGAGAGAGCGTTGAATTCGGTATACAGCTTTCGGGAGAAAAGGAGCTTGACGTGTCTGCCGTGACCGTGACTGCTTCCGAGGGAAACGTCACTGCCGATGTTAATTCGCAGAACGGTGGAAATGAAAGCTCTCAGCAGACTTCCGAGGGAAACGATAAGGTCGTGAGCGCGGCGGCTAAGGACGTTCCCGAGCCGTCAACGGACGACTGGCTTTCGACCGACGGCTCAAAGATAGTAGATTCCGACGGAACAGAGGTATGGCTGACGGGCGTGAACTGGTTTGGCTATAATACGGGTACGAACTGCTTTGACGGACTGTGGGCGTGCGATCTTGACGCTTCGCTGGCAAGTATTGCGGATCACGGCTTCAATCTGCTGAGAGTTCCAATCTCGACCGAGCTTGTAAATAACTGGGAGGACGGCGTTTATCCCGACGCAAATTACAATAATGCGACAAACGCGTATCTTAACGGAATGAACAGCCTTGAGATCTTCGATCATGTTATCAGTCAGTGCAGAGCCAACGGCATTAAAATAATGGTGGATTTCCACTGTGCCGAAACGGATTCAATGGGTCATATGAAGCCTATGTGGTACGGCGGAAGCGTTACCGTTGACGATTATTACCGCGCTCTTGAGTGGATCGCCGACCGCTATAAAAACGACGATACGATCATTGCGGTCGATCTTGAAAACGAGCCGCACGGCAAGCATAACGAGTCTCCGCGCGCAAAGTGGGACGATTCCAAGGACGAGGATAACTGGAAATATGTTGCCGAACAGGCTGCCGGAAAGGTGCTCGGCAAAAATCCGAATCTTCTGGTAATGGTCGAGGGCATTGAGATATACCCGAAGGATATAAAGAATAACGGAGATTTTTCTTCCAAGTCCGAGGACGATTATCTTTTCAACTGGTGGGGAGGAAATCTCCGCGGAGCTGCCGATAATCCCGTAGATCTGGGAGATCATCAGGATAAGCTCGTGTATTCGCCGCACGATTACGGTCCGTCCGTTTACGAGCAGCCGTGGTTCAAGGGCGGATATGATTACGAATCGCTTCAGGAGGATTGTTGGTACGACAACTGGTTCTACATTCAGGATAAAAATATTGCGCCGCTGCTTATCGGCGAATGGGGAGGCTACATGACCGAGCCGAACCTTACATGGATGACGTATCTGCGCCGGTATATAAGCGAAAATAAAATAAATCATACTTTTTGGTGCTTCAATGCGAACTCGGGAGATACGGGCGGACTTGTCCTCGATGATTTCACAACATGGGATACCGATAAGTACGAGTTCGTAAAAGAAGTTCTCTGGCAAAAGGACGGAAAATTCGTCGGTCTTGACCACGAAATAGCTCTCGGCGAAAACGGCATATCTCTTTCGGAGTATTAATAATATGAGAACGGTTTCGTATATGCTTTCAAGACTTTGTGTTGAAATTGTTTGTGCAATTTGACTATTTATGAAAGACACTTTAGTGTAATATTACATCGTTTTAGTTTAAATGCATAATGTTGTGCAGGTTATAAAGAGAATTATTGTAATAAGCGCCGAAATTTTGTTTTTTGTGATTTTTATATTTCTATTTTATATCAAATATGTTATAATATATCTAAGGACAGCAATACGCTTTTAATTTATGATTCTGCCCTTTTTCTTTTATGTGAATTCGTTTCACGGTTATTATTTTTATTAAAAAATCGAAACCTGTATCGATAAAAAATATGTGCGGATTTTTTGTGCATAATTTTTTCAGTGTTGAAAAACGCGCATATCAGCTTCGCAGATCAGGCTTCGTACAGAAATGGAGTGTTTAATTATGGATATACGCGGAATTAGTAAGCTGGATCTTAAAAGAAGAAACAGAATGCAGATACTTCGTGTTATCAAGGAGTCAGGTCCTATTTCAAGAGTAGACGTTGCAAGCGCTCTTCAAATTACAAGAGCTGCCGTTACGATCATTACAAACGAAATGATCGAAGAGGGCGTACTCGTTGAGATCGGTGAAGCTCCGGTAAATGCCGAAAAGCTTCAGAAGGGCCGCAGAAAGATACTTATCGATATCAACGTAAACAGCCGCTTCGCTCTCGGCGCAACGGTTGACGAAAAGGAGGTAAGCATCGGTCTTACCAACCTTAATTCGGATATTCTCGATAAGGCAAGCATGATAATCGACGAGAGAACTACAAGCAAGGACATCATCGGCTTTATTATCCAGAAAAGCAATGAAATGATGGAAAACAGCTGCCTTACAAAGGATAATGTTCTCGGTATTGGTATTGGAGTAGTTCCGTCAATGTGGGGCAAGCTCAAGATATTCTACAAGGACGGCGTGCTTGATTTTTCAAACTTTACCGACAAGATATCAAGCGGCGTAGATATCGACGTTCACTGCGGAAATGCCGTTTGTCTTATGGCTCTTGCAAACAATGACTTCAGAGCAGTAAACGGCTGCCAGATCAATCAGGCTTTCCTGCATAACGGAAATCAGGTAAATCTCGCTATCCTCAATAAAAACGAGCTTTCAAGCGATTATCTTTCATATACATATACGATCGAAAAATATATCGTTAATCCGGGCGGCAGACAGTATGAAGGCTATCCCGACGGTTCGGTCAAGGCAGAGCTTTCAAGAAACGCTCAGCACAGCGCTTTATGCGAGGTTTTCTCAAAGGAAAAAACCCCTGTTCTTTATGAGCTGACCGACGGCGATAAGAACAAGATCAATACGGATAACGTATTTTTGGCTCTGATGAGAGGCGAAGAAGCCGTTAAATCGGTCGTTGACGATATTATCTCAAAATATGCGGTTCTTGTAAATAATATTGCGGTAAGCCATTTTGTCCAGAGGATCGTTATTCATAATTACAAGCTCAATGAAAAGCAGTTTGATTATGTAAAGAGAGAAATGATCCGTCTTATCGGCGAAGAAATCGCTGACAGAGTCGTTCTCAGCAAGATCGAAGGCAAGAACAATTTCGTTGGAGGCTGTGCTCTGATTATTCAGGACAACTTCTACATCAAAGGCGGTATGCGCTGATAAGCGCAGTTGATTTTAAAGCGTATTGCGGATATATGCGATCATGTGTCATCTTTGTCTGTCAACATTTCAAGGATCAGTATAAATCCTTTCAAAAAATATCCCCCGGTTTATCCGAGGGATATTTTTATTATTGTTTTATTTTGTACCTGCCGCGATTCAGATGCCGCATTCGTCATAGTCCTTCCACTTTTCCGTGTACGCTTTATTGCTCAAAGTTTTGGCAATTATATACACAACCGAACCGATCGCAAGAAATATTGCAGCCAGCACCGGAAGAACAAGACTTATCATATGTGATTTCTGATTATCGGAATTTTCAATTTTCATAATACAGATCCTCTGGTAAAATTATTCGTTTTTGCCGTCCATTTCAGCCATTAGTCTCTGAAGTTCTGATTCAACCTTTGCATTGGCTGAAAGCTCTTCGAAAGACTGATTAAGATCCTCGTCGCCGCCGCCGGCAATTTCAGTAAATGCGGCAGCCTCTGCTTCCTTGCGCGAGACTTTTTCTTCCATTCTGTTGAATTTTTCAAAAGAGCTTGCGCCGTCGAATCCGCCCGAAGCCTTAGCGAGATTTTTCTGAGTATCAGCCATCTGCGAACGTGCAATAAGCATAGCCTGACGGCTCTTTGCCTCGTCGAGCTTATTCTTAAGAACCTCTACCTGATCGCCGATAGCTTCTGTCTGAGCAGAAATAGAGTCGTACATTTCCTTATAGCTTGCAACATCCTCATCAGCCTTGACCTTTTTGGCGAGAGCTTTTTTAGCAAGCTCCTGATCGCCGTTTGCGAGAGCAGCCTTAGCCTTATTTTCCCAGTCGGCGGAAACCTTAGCGGCTTCCTGATACTTTCTCTCGGCGAGCTTTTCGCTTGCCTTAGCCTTACCGTAATTCTGAGTAGCTTTATTAAGCTCTTCCTGCATATCAATAATAATTTGCTTTACCATTTTCTCCGGATCCTCAGCTTTATCGATGAGGTCGTTGATATTTGATTTGAGAATATCGCTTAATCTTTTAAATACACCCATTTTTAAATCCTCCTTTTTCATGTAAAAAATAAATGATGTACCGCGACGGCGAACCCCATGCCGCGTCGACATTATTATTATAAATAATTTTCCCGTAAAAGTCAAGGGCAGACTGTTATTTTCACTAAATTTTCATTTGTTTGTAACAGTTTATTCGACAAAGCATAGAATATACGGAGGTGATTCTATTGAACAGAATGAACAGACGTACGGCTTCGTGCCGGCCTGCCGCCGCTGCCGAGATACGCGGTTCTGACGAATTTCCGACGCTTCGCGGCAGCGTCAGATTTTATCCCGTGAACGGAGGTAGTCTTGTAACAGCAAGAATTTTCGGACTGCCAAAGTCGTCTCCCTTTGCGGCAATGCATATTCACAACGGGAAAAGCTGCACCGGAAGCCGCGAGGATAACTTTGCCGATGCCGGAACGCATTTAAATCTTTCAGACAGTGAGCATCCGCTTCATACGGGAGATCTTCCCGCGCTTATGAACAGCGGCGGTTCGGCATATATCGCATTTGTTACAGACAGATTTACTCCCGGTCAGGTGATAGGTTATCCGGTCGTCATACACCGCAGCGCCGACGATTATCATACTCAGCCGTCGGGCGGCTCGGGAACGAAGATAGGCTGCGGAATTATCAGAGCGCTCTGATATCAGCGATACAGAGCATATCCGCAGGCGGAGGAGGCTTCGCAGAGGGCGATCTGCCGTTCTATAACATCGGGCTCTTCTATCCATTCAAGCTCTCCTGCCGCTCCTGCCCATTTATCGGCTTCGCCCTGCTTGTATTCGGCGAGACCTATCACGAGCGAGACCTGCGGACAGCTTACAATGCTCTCCCATTGGGCAAGAGTTTCTTCGAAGGGACAGGTCTCGTTTTTGAAGCCGAAGTATATCTGCGGAACAATGTAGTCGCAGTAGCCTGCCGAGCCGCTCCACAGCCGAACGTCCGCGTATTGGGAGGAATAATTTGCGCTGATATTGCCCTGCGGACTTATTCCGAACAGTATCGATTGATCGGCGCGTTTAATGCGTTCAAACAGCGAGCGCACCATGCGGCTGCAATTGTCAAGTCTCCACTGTGTAAGCTCGGAGCTTCCGCTTTCGGCGAACGCAGCCGCGTCAAAGCTTTCGTCTTTTGTCGGATAAAAATAATCGTCTATGTGAAATCCGTCTGCCTGATAATTCTGCAAAATTTCGTCCGCACAGTCGCATATCAGCTGAACGACCTCGTCATATGCGGGATTCAGATACCAGCGGCCGTTCACAAGGCTGACGTAAGTACCGTTTTTTTCTTCGGTCCACTTCTTGGTTATGTAGCTGTCCGGGAGCTTTTCCATTTGCTCGGCAGTTTGCAGGCGGAGAGGATTTATCCACGCATGAACGGAAAGCTCCAGCTTGTGAGCCTCCTCGATCATGATTTGAAGCGGATCGTAATCGCCGTCAAGATAATCGCCCGACGGAAATATTTCTGATTTGTAATAAGCGTCTCCGCAGGGGTGAATGTGAACGTATATTGTATTGACGCCCTCGGCCTTCGCGTCGCCGTACATAGCTGAAACGCTGCTTCGGAACTCGCTTTCCGACTTTTCGTACATATACTCGCCGTAGTGCATATAGGGAAACCACAGTCCGACCTGATGAGCGTAGTTTAGCGGCTGATAGTCGCTTTCGGGGATATCGCCGTCAATGTGAAGCTGCTGCTTTTCCTGAATATACGTGCTGACAGGCTCGATTGGCGGCGGCGTTTCGGCAGGAGGCGGAGCTTCCGCTTGGCAGGATATAAGCGATGCGGCGCTGAGAACTGCAAGTACGGTCTTGAAAAATCGCAAAAAGAATACCTCCTTTATCAATTTTGTATCATTATATTCACAATGATATCAAAAAATAACATAACGGTTCGACTGCATTTTTTGTGATCTAACCGCAGACAAGCTTCTATTCCGTGCGCGTCATTATTATATGCGGAATGCCGTCCTCAAGAAAAATCTCCGATTTCTGCACAAATCCCTGCTTCTCGTAAAAAGGCTTAGCATAGGTCTGGGCGGCTATTGTGATTGACTTTGCGCCGAATTTTTCGCGTGCGGCTTTTATTCCCTCCTGTAAAATACGGCTGCCGAATCCGCGGCGGCGTCTTGCGGAAATAACTCTGCCGAGCGAGACGTCGTCAAATGTCACTCCCTTTGGAAGAAGTCTCAGGTATGCCGCTATGCCCTCTTCGTCTTTCAGATATATGTGATAAGCCGATTTGTCCGCGTCGTCGATCTCGTGATAGGGACAGTTCTGCTCGACAACAAATACGTCTACGCGAAGCTTGAATATCTCAAACGCTTCCTCGACTGATAATTCGTTGAAATGTTTAATGATAAGTTCCATTTTTGACCTCCGGATAATAGTTTATAAGAACAAATTCTAAGGCAACACCGCAGATCGAACGTGCAGTGTTGCCTGTATATCGCTGTTTAAATTGCTCTGTCAGGATTCCGGAAGCGAATCTATCATCAGAACGAGGAATTTCTGGACGGAAACTGCGTCGTTTGAAGAAATTCCGTCGCCGCGCTGGTAAACGTCGGCGTTATTTTTGCCCTCAGCCGTAAGAGTGCTCTCGTTCGGATTTGCACTGTGGCACAAGATTGCGATAACGTCGTCCATATCGACCTCTCCGCTGCAGTTTGCGTCGCCGTAAACGATGGGAGCGACACCGGATTTTTCCTTTACGAGCGCGATATAGTTCACGCAGCCGGACGACTGTCCGTTTTCTCCAAGCTCGATGATCTCGCCGGCGGAAAGAGTTGTTTTATACAAATTAAATGTCACGTTTGCGCTGTTTGCCGCGGTAAGTCCCGTTTTCTCCCATGCCGAAAGCCATTGCGGAACGGCTGTAACGCGCGCGTCAAGACCGACATATACTTCAACATCGGTCTCGGCGGTAAATTGCGCGAGAACTCCTGTGCTGTATTTTGAATCGCAGGCGGTGAGGATCGATTCGCTGCCGGAAAGCTCGTCGGGAAGCTGAGCGTATACAACGTCGCGGTCGCCGAAAATCGGACTTCCCACAGCGGCGTTATCACTGATTCCCCAGCTCTGAGCGTAGGATTCGTCCATGATGTTCAGATTTTTTACAAGACGGCCGTTCATGGGCAGTGAATCCTTCCCGAACACGAAGCTGTCGGCATTGAGGAGATAGCCGTCTCCGCCTGTGAACTTGAGATAAAGGCTGTGAGTTCCCGTTATGGTCGGGATATTGTATTCAAGCTCTTGATAATCCGAGAAGCCGCTCGTTCCTGCGAACGAGATCCTTGCGGCAGGAGTTCCGTCCATTCTATCGAGGTAAAGCTCTATCCCGGCAGTATTTCCCGAAATATTGAGCTTTATGCTTTTTGCTCCGTCCTCGAAATCGACTTTGCGGAACATTATCCAGTCGCCGTTTTCGATGAATCCGATATTCTGTCCGCCCGAAGCGTTATCCTCGGCGCGAACTCCCTCCTGAGAATCGAAATCCTCAGCCTGAATTGTCTCGAAAGCCGAGATAGGTTCAACTGAATCCTCGGGAGAAAGCGTGACAACTCCCTTGGGGAAGGAATCAACGGTAAGATCGTTGATATAGTATTCGATATTCGTATAGCCGAGACCGCAGTAATCGCCGTTGGTATCGCTCGGATCGCTTGGATCAAGGCCTCTTGCAAGCTCCCAGTTGTCGTCCATGCCGTCGTTGTCGGTGTCGGTGATAGTTTTTTGTGTAACGGCTTCGGGATAAGTATAAGTCACGCCGCATTCGATATGATATTTGTCGATATTTTCCTTGTTTGTGTCGGTCGCTTCGTCGTATGAAGCGGTACCCGACATATTTCCCGTGCCTGTCCGGGTTTCCTCAGCGCACTGTTTGTCAACGGCTGTTCTTTTGTCGGGAGCGATTCCGTTTCCTGCAAAGCTTATTACGTGTTCGTATGAAGCCTCCGCACTCTCGCAGGTATCGGCGGTAGAAACGTTTTCGCCGTTCACGATGGTCTGAAATGACGTGTCGCTTTTCAGAGTATCCTTTGTAACGCCGTAGGTATCCGTGATGCTCTGCTTTACGGTGATGCCGTTCCAGTTGTCGGAAGTAACATCGTCATATATGGAGCTATCCTTGTTGAGCATACGGTTTCCCTTGAGGAAGATCCTGAAATTCTGCGGCTTCGTGCTGCTGTCAACGCTTACATAATGCTTTCCGCCTGTTGTGCCGTTGCCCATTTTAAGAGTATTGTTTACATAATTAAGATGACCGATAGTACCGTAAGCGGTCTGATAAGCCCAGTTGTAAATAACGTTGTTGGTGAAGTCGGCTGTTTCCGTGCCCTCGACTTTTCCTCTGAAATTACGTGAAACGTTATGTATAATAAGGTTGTGGTCAAAGGTGCTGTAGCCTTTTCCCATCATAAGACCGAAGCCGTGCAGACCTTTTTTGTGACCGCCCCACGAATCGGCAGGACCTATGATCGAATACTGAACGGTGTAGTATTCGTTGTTTGAGTAAAGTCCCCACTGTTCATCGGTAGTCCAGCTCATGGAGCAGTGGTCTATGATCGAGCTTGAACCCTTGTCGCCGCCCCATGCGTCGTTGCCCGAGCTTGTAGCCGCATACGGACCGGGACGGGAGCTTATATAACGGCAGATGATATTGTTGCCCGACATACCCATTTTGTAGTTTTTAAGAGTTATTCCCGAACCTCCGGGAGCGGTTTGTCCTGCAATTGTTACGTTGCTCTGACACAGGATATTGCTTTTAAGCTCGATAGTACCGCTTACGTCGAAAACGACGATACGGTTGGATTTGCTCACGGCGTCGCGGAAAGAGCCTGTTCCGCTGTCGTTGAGGTTCGTAACGTGGTAAACCTCGCCTCCTCTTCCGCCTGTAGCATAGCGTCCGCCGCCGACTGCTCCGGGAAATGCAAGAACGCTGCCCGAAGCTGCGGAAGCCATATTTTTCGCTTCCTTTGCGTTAAAGCCGTAGCCGGAAACGCAGGAGAGCATAGTGACAGTTCCTGTCAGAAAAGCGGTAAGCTTTCTGATATTTTTGTTCATAGTTCAATTCTCCCTTTATTTCAAAATAATTTCTATTATAATTATACAACAAATTCACAGAATGTGCAATGAATTATAGTACTTTTTGTATGACGTTTTAGGCAATACATGATTTTTGCCGATATCGGGATTCCAAAGGGAATTTGTCCCTTTGGCAGAGTCCAGAGGCGGCGCCTCTGGTGGGGTGTGGAGCGAAGCATAGCATATAGCCGTAGGGCGCTCCGCAAAGAGTGAATTTCAAAACAGTCCGGTGGACTGTTTTGAAAGAGAGAACGCCCTGCAAGAGAGGGCGTTCTCTTGAATTATATTTTTCAACTGAATAAAAATTATATACATCGCTGAAATCCGTTTGAATTTCTGCAATAAATTTTTTAAATTTCTGCAATAAATTTTTTAAAAGTGTTGAAATTGCGGCGCTGTTATGGTATAATAAAAATTAGATTTGCCAAAAAGACGTGCGGAATTTCTATAGGCACATATTCTTGCCGGGCACGGACTTTTTTCGGTGCAAAACAGATTTCGGCTTGTCTGTACGCCGTTTCAAGTGCAGGCTTCAAACGATTGGAGTTACATATGGATATGAACGATATATTTTTAACTATTACGCAGACGCAAGTGCCGACGCCTTCGCTGTTCCCGTTTCCGCTTTCATGGCATCTGCCCTTTGCGATACTGGGATTTTTGTTCCTGCTTTTTCAGTTTTCAAGAGAAAAGAAACCCTATCAGCTGATAATGTCCGTGGCGATACTGCTTTCGCTGACTATCTGGCTGTCCGATAACCGTATCTTCTTCTATGCGCTCGGAGCCGTTGAATCGCTTCTGATTTTTACGTCGTTTATTACTGCTATCGCTTTTAAGGGTAAAAATAAAAAGCATATAGGGGAATCCGGAGATAACGAAGAAAATGCGGAAAATGCGGAAAATGCGGAAAACGCTGAAGCTCCGAAGACGGAAGCCGAGAATGCCGCTGCCGATGAGGAAGCAAAATGAAGATAGCCGTACTTGACTGGAACACTATGACGATGGACGGAGATCTGTCTCCGCAGGTTTTTGAAGAATTCGGGGAAGTGCGTCTTTACGGTTCTACCGCTCCCGAGGAGGCTTCCGCGCATATCGGAGACGCAGAAGCGGTGCTGTGCAACAAGGTTCCGATAACGCGCGAGGTCATGGAGCAGTGCCCTGATCTGAAATACATAGGGCTTTTCGCCACAGGCTACAATAATGTGGATACGGTCTGCGCTGCCGAAAAGGGGATAACCGTCTGCAATGCGGGACAATATTCCACGCGCGCCGTGGTTCAGCTTACGTTTGCATTTATCCTCGACCATTTCAGCCGAGTAAGAGATTACGACGCTGCCGTTAAAAACGGGGAATGGATAAGCTCGCCGTCGTTTTCGTACTTTCCGTACCGTATTCGCGAGCTTTGCGGCAGAACTATCTCGATCATCGGCTACGGCTCGATAGGAAAAGGAGTAGCCGCCGCTGCCGACGCTTTCGGTATGAGAGTGCTCGTCAACACGCGCACAAAGCCTTCCGATTGTCCCTACGAGCTTGCAGAGCTTGAGTATGCCGTGAAAAATGCCGATATTCTGACGCTTCACTGCCCTCTTACTCCGCAGACCAAGCATATCGTAAACGGCGGTCTTCTGTCGCTTATGAAGCCTGAAGCTGTTCTGATAAACACTTCAAGAGGAGGCGCGGTCGACGAAGCGGCTCTTGCCGAGGCTCTGAATTCGGGCAAGATCGCCGCCGCTTATCTCGACGTTCTGGATAAAGAACCGATGTCTGCCGAAACTCCGCTGAGAAACGCGAAAAACTGCGTGATAACTCCTCATATTGCATGGGCGCCGGAGGAAACGCGCAGACGGCTGCTGGACATCGTTTGCGAAAATATCAGAGCATGGCTCGGCGGAAGTCCCATAAATAAAGTCAATTGAACGGAGTTTAGATAAAGATGAGGAATATTTCCGAAAAAAAACGTATCGTTATTAAGCTTGGAACGTCAACTCTTGCCCATAAGACGGGAAAACTCAATATCAGGCGAATGACGAATCTCGTCCGCGTTATTGCGGATCTGCATAATTCGGGTAGGGAGATTATTTTAGTATCTTCGGGAGCTATCGGTCTGGGCGCAGGTAAGCTCGGGCTGCCCGAAAAGCCAAAGGATACGCGTACAAAACAGGCTGTCGCGGCTATCGGTCAGTGCGAGCTTATGCATATCTATGACGATATGTTCGAAAAGTACAGCGTTACGGTCGCACAGATACTTCTGACGAAAACCATTGTCGAAAATCCAAGCCATTGCAGCAATTTCAGGAATACTATCGAAAGTCTCGTAAAAATGAACGTCATTCCGATAGTCAACGAAAACGACGCTATCGCTATCGATGAGCTGGAGCTTGAGATCGGTGAAAACGATTCGCTTTCCGCTCTGGTGGCTGCGCTGTCGGATGCTGATCTGCTGCTTATCCTTTCCGATATCGACTGCCTTTACGATGACGATCCTCGTAAAAATCCCGAAGCTAAGCCGATATCCGTTGTCGAGCGTATAACTCCTGAGATAGAAATGGCTGCCGGAGGAGCGGGAACTTCTCTCGGAACGGGCGGTATGTCTACAAAGATAAACGCTGCGAAGATCGCCTGTGAATCGGGGATAGACATGATAATAATGAACGGAAGAAATCCCGAAATGCTCTACGATCTGTTCGAAAATAAAGAAATAGGCACTATTTTTAAAGCGCTTTAACAGTAAAAATGAGGTGAATGTTATGACTTACATGGAAACTCTCGGCAGAAATGCCAAGGCAGCCGAAGCCGCAGTCGCTTCCGCTTCAACCGCATTGAAAAACAGCGCTCTTTCGGCGATCTCAAAGGCTCTGCTCGAAAATACCGAGCTTATTATAGCCGAAAATGCGAAGGATCTGAAAGCCGCTGCGGAGAAAGGCATGTCTTCCTCGATGCAGGACAGACTGCGCCTTGATCCGGGACGTATTAAGGGAATGGCGGACGGCGTTGATAAGCTGATCTCGCTGAACGATCCTGTCGGCTGCATCGCGGACGGCTACACCCGCCCGAACGGCTTGCAGATAATCAAAACGCGCGTTCCTCTCGGCGTTATAGGAATAATTTTCGAATCGCGCCCGAACGTTACCGTAGACGCTGCGGCTCTCTGCCTTAAAGCCGGCAATGTCGTTATTCTCAAGGGCGGCAAGGAAGCTATTAACTCCAACATCTGCTTGTGCAATATAATGCGAAAAGCTATCGAGGAGGCAGGTCTGCCGAGCGACGCCGTTCAGCTTGTTGAACAGACTTCAAGAGAGGCAGCGGCTGAGCTTATGAAGCTTAACAGCTGTCTTGACGTGCTTATCCCGAGAGGCGGAGCGGGACTTATTCAGGCTGTCGTTAATCAGGCGACCGTTCCCGTTATCGAGACAGGCACTGGCAATTGCCATGTTTATGTGGATTCCTCGGCTGATCTTGAAATGGCTGTAAATATTGCGGATAACGGAAAGACCTCCCGTCCTTCGGTATGCAACGCGGTGGAAAGTCTTCTTGTTCACGAGGACTGCGCCGACAAATTCCTGCCGATGATCGCGGAACGCTTTAAGGCTCACAGCGTTAAAATTTACGGCTGCGAAAAAACTGCCGCTATCCTTGGAGACTGCGTTGAAAAGGCTACCGATGAGGAGTATGCAAGAGAATTTCTCGATTATATCATATCGGTCAAGGTCGTAAGCAGCATCGACGAGGCTATCGCTCATATCAGGAGATTCGGCACAAAGCATTCCGAGTGCATAGTAACGCGCTCTCTTGACTGCGCAAGAAAGTTCCAGAAAGAGGTCGACGCTGCCGCCGTATATGTAAACGCTTCCACGCGCTTCACGGACGGCGGAGAATTCGGTCTTGGCGCGGAGATAGGAATATCTACCCAGAAGCTCCACGCAAGAGGTCCGATGGGACTTAACGAGCTTACTACCGTCAAGTATCTTATAAACGGCGACGGACAGATAAGATAATTTTATCGGGAGGAACAAATGGATATACGTGACGAACTGGACGCAATGCTCAATAATCTGAAAAACGGCGCGCCGCCCGCACAAAAAAAGTCCGCAGACAAAAAACAAGTATCCGCTCGCACGTCTGTCGGAAGCACATACGACAAAATGTCCGTTGACGAGCTTGTAAGCGCTCTTTCAACCGAAAATAAACCTCAGCCGAAGCCTGCCGAGAAAGCCGAAAAATCCGATCCCGTTCAAAACCGCGTCGGCGGAAATGACGGAAAAATTCCCGACAGTCTCCTTTTTATGCTCTCAAAGGGCGATATTCCGTCGTCCGCGCCGAGAGTAAGGGTCAAGCGCAAAAATGCTGACAAGACTGTACCGGCTTCTGCAGCGGTGATTGAAGATAAAGCGGACGAGATTCAGGCTCTGCCTGAAAAGGAAAACGAGACCGCCGAAAATATTGATACTCCTGCAAGCGAGGAGCTTCTGTCCGAGCCGGAGGAAAATGTTTGGCAGGAAGATCTTACAGGTGAGACCGCCCCTGATACGGCTGATATCATTCCCGAAGCCGATGAGGAGGAAAATATTACTATAGATGACGTGCCGAGCGATGAGATCCCGATTCCCGAAAGCAGCGGCGATATCGATCCTGCCGCTTCTATAATAGCCGAGGCTGTTAGCGAGATCGGGAGCGCTGCCGAGGAAACGGCTGAGGACGGCGAAAACGAGGACGATTCTCATGCTGAGGAGAAAGAGGAAGCTCCTTTGCCGAAAAAGAGCTTCTTTTCAAGGATAAAAAGCGTTTTCTCCAATAAAAAGGAAGAGGACGGGGAGGAAGATTCTCCCGATTCGGAATCAGATGATGAAGCCGAAATAAGCGAAGCTGCCGAGGAAGAAGCTCCCGATGTTGAAGAGCTTGATACAGAGCCTGAAACGGCTGACAGCTCCGATGAAAACAGCGCCGAGACCTTTGATGATGAAACCGAATCCGAGGAAGCCGATGATGCCGAAGCTGCGTCGGCTATAGAGCTTATCGACGCCGCTCTTGCCGCTATTGAAGAGGAGAATGATGAAGAGCCTGCGGAATCCGAGAAAGAGGAAATCAAAGAAGAATCGGATTCCGCGGATATGCTTATCGCCGATATACGCGAGGACGCAGCAAGCGCCATTGCCGAAATAGAGAGCCGTGAAGCTTCCGATAACGAAACGGAAAGCGAAGTCCCTGAAACAGACGATGATGAAACCGAAGCCGACGATTCCGACAATATCGAAATTGACGTCGAGCTTAAAGACGAAAAGAAAAAGGGGCGCATTACTGCTGCGCTTGAGCAGATATTGAACGAGGAACCCGACGCGCTTGTTGAGGAACGCAGCGAAAAGCCCGAAAAGGACGAGATCGAGGTTCCCATTGTCAAAAATAAGGGCGGCAAGGCGAAAAGACGTATTCTTGCGGTTTGCGGCGTGATATTTACTCTGCTTGCGGCTGTCGGACTTGCATCTTCAATTAGATTCGGGATAAATCATTTCCGCAGCTTTACTCAGGGAGAAACGAAAAAGGACGGCTTTACGGATATTATTTATCCTGCTGTAATCATGGATATAAGCTCCTTTGCTCAGCCGGAAGAGCTTCCGTCTGATCAGATAATCACTGCGGCGATATGGTCGCTTGTTATGTCCGATGACGATATGGCGAAATACGAGCGCACCTTTGACGTTATTTCCGTTCCTGCCGTGGACGTTGAAGCCTACGCGGCAAAGCTTTTCGGCGACAAGCTGCCTGCTTTCGAGCACGGAACAGTCGGAACGGGCGATCTGAAATTCTATTACAACGAAGAGACAAAGTCGTACAACGTGCCTGTTCAGCCGATATCCTTTACATACGAGCCTGACGTTAAATCGGTTGCGAAAAATGGCAGCGAGTATGTCGTTACGGTCGATTACATCAAGGAAGTTCCCGCATGGATGAAGAAAGACGGGGAATATGAGGGTGAAGTCTCAAAGACGGTGGAATTCAGGCTTACCGAGAAAAATGACGGATATATAATAACTTCGATGACGCTTATCAATGTAAGCTCGTCGCTGTAATAAATTTGGGCGGTTTCACAACCGCCTTTTGTTATTTTACATAGATTTTGATATGGTTTTTTGTGAGTTTATCCAAAATTTTCTTTTTGCTGCAGCAATTACTCCGATTTTTCACACTTATTTACGAATCGATTCAAAGGAAGTGAGATCGTATGAAAGACTTCTCCAAGGACGCAGAGCTTGCTAAAAAAGGTGATACGGAAGCCTTTTCGCGGCTGTATGCGCTTGTTTATAAGGACCTTTATTATATAGCCTTGTACAGTCTGAAAAATTCCCATGACGCAAGCGACGCGGTAAGCGATACGGTTCTGGACGCCTATTGCTCTATCGGCAGCCTGAGAGACGAAAAAGCCTTTAAAAGCTGGATCCTTCGCATTCTTTCGGCTAAGATCAAACAGCGTCAAAAGGAAAAATTTAACAGCCCTGCCGAGCCGCAGGAGGAGCTTTACGGCGACTTCGATTTTGAGTCCGTCGAGCTTAAAGAAGCGCTTTGCGATCTTGAGCCGCAGTCGCGGCTGATACTTTCAATGGCTGTGCTTGAAGGCTACTCCGGCAAAGAGATAGCAAAAATATGCGGTATAAAGGAAGGCTCGGTCCGTTCAAGACTGTCGCGGATAAAACAAAAGCTGCGCCTAAAGCTTGAAGGTACGGAATGATAGTGAAAGGAGTATTGCTATGAAAACAAATGACGAAAAAATCAGGAACGCGCTTACCTCTGAAAGCGTTCCCGATGAGCTTAGTCCGGAAAATATAAAAACAATGCTTGATAAAAAAGCTCCGGTCAAAAAGAGAAAAAGCATACTGAAAACGGCTTCGAGGATCACTGCCGGAGCGGCTGCCTGCGCTGTGATCTGCGGTACGTCGGTTTATTTTGCAGAACAGAAAAAAGATAACTATAAATTCAATTCGGCTTCGGAGAGCGGCGATTCAAGCTCGGAAGCGATATACTATGTGGGACAGGACAGCGAAAAGCTTCCCGTTTCGTATCTTAACACGGCTAAAAGCTACAGCGAGATCTACTCTATGCTCTCGGACGCCAACGAAAGATATTACAAAAATTATGTAAAATACAATGACAAGAATTTTGATATAGCGGAAGAGGAAGTAGCAGACGGAGATTATGTTAATAACGGTGCGGAAATCGCTCCGGATAATTCTTTCGATGACAATGCAGCGCCGGGAGACGGCGACCGCGAGCACTCCGATACCTATAATCAGGAGGAAGGAGTTCTTGAAGCGGATATCGCCAAAACCGACGGCAAATATATCTATTTTCTTGACAATTATACAGGCTCCGGCAAGCTTAACATCGCCGAAACCGACAACGGAAGCTTTACCGCTTCGACAGTTTACGATGTTTCCAAGGATATTGCCGTTGAGGAAAACGACGCTATATCGAGCAGCATCGATGTAAGCGATATGTATATCTACAACGATATGCTTATTGTTATCGGAAATATTAATCAGTATTACGAAACCTCGGATATGAGAATATACAACGAGTGTGTGGATTGTATCTGCGGAGGCTGGTATGACAGTAACTGCGCTGTTTTTGTAAACGTTTATACCACGGGACTTGAACCGCAGCTTGTAAGCTCCTATACTCAGGACGGCTATTACGACGATGTACGTATTTCCGACGACGGCTTCCTTTATCTTGTGACGGAATACTGCTCCGCGCCCTTTGACAGCATCGACGACAGAAAAAATCTTGACGAATATGTTCCTGCCTGTTCGGAAAACGGCAAATGCAAATTTGTTCCCGCAGACGGAATAGTAATTCCCGACGGCGATCTGGCGGACAGCGAAAACATTTCCTATACAGTTATCGGAAGCCTTGACGTAAATACTCCCGGAAAAGCAGAAAGCGTTGATATAAAAGCTATCGCAGGATATTCCGGAAACGTTTACTGCTCGTCTGACAATCTCTATACGTCAAGCGGCTGGGAGGAAACGGTCATAACAAGATTTGCGCTTGACGGCGGAGTTATTACTCCTGCCGCGTCGGGTACGGTAAAGGGCTCGGCTATCGATCAGTTTTCAATGAGCGAATACAACGGCTATTTCCGCATAGCAACGACCGAATATGAGTATGAAGAAAGCATTTTTGACGGTATTGCTTCCTATTCTCAGACAAGAATAAACAATTACGTGTATGTGCTCGATATGGAGCTTGAGCAGGTGGGAGTTCTCACAGGATTCGGCGAGGGAGAAACTATCAAATCCGTTAATTTCAGCGGAGACACCGCTTATGTGGTGACTTATGAGCAGACCGATCCATTGTTCTCGATAGATCTCAGCGACCCTGCCGCGCCCGTTCTGATGGACGGATATGAGCTGCTTGGCTACAGCACCTATATGCAGCAGTGGGGCGACGGTATGCTGCTCGGTTTCGGAGCTTATGCTGATGAGAACGGAATCGAGGACGGAGTGAAATTTGTTATGTTCGATAATTCCGACCCGAATAATCTCGGAGAGATAGATTCCGTGCGAATCAGCAGCGAAGAAGCGGATCACTATCAGTATATATATTCGCCCGCTTTGTGGGAGCGCAAGGCTTTGCTGATTGCTCCCGAAAAAAATATTATAGGAGTGCCGATAGGAATTGAAGAATGGGGAGAGGACGTGGATTATAACTATACCCAGAGCTATTCCTACAGGTTTTACTCGTTTACCGACGGAAAATTTGTGCCGCTCGGTGAGATAAAAGGGGAGAGCGAATACGAGATGCTCAGAGCCGTTTATATAGGCGATCATGTCTATGCGCTGTCGGGCGGCGAGTTTGTTTCGGCAAGCATTGCAGACCTTACCGTTAAGGACAGAGTAACATTCTAAAAATCAATTTACACAAGCCGATGCGCCAAGCTGCGCGTCGGCTTTGTTTTGTCTGTGAGCGTATATTTATCGCGATTCGCTCTTGACAATGCTTGTATATATAATGTATAATCAAAGTGTATATTATTGGAAGGGACTGAGTATATGCACAAGCTTATTCCCATTGCCGCAGGCATAAGCTGTTTGCTTTTGCTCTGCGCCTGCGAAAAACAACGCGAGGAAGCTGTCACTATGCCCGACGGAAAGCTCGACGAATGTACTCTGCGCTTCTCATGGTGGGGCGGTGACGACCGCCATGAAGCTACCATCGAGGCAATCGGCCTATGGAACCAAATTCACCCCGAGATAAAGATCGTCCCCGAATACGGCGGCTGGGACGGCTGGACGGAAAAGATCAACGCCCAGATCTCAGGCGGAAACACGCCCGATATTCTTCAGATCAATTACGACTGGCTCGTTACGCATTCCCGTGACGGCAAGGGCTTTTATGACCTCGGACTTCTTGAGGATCAGCTCGATCTGTCGGGTTTTGATGAAGAAGTTCTCTCCTTCGGAGCTGTCGGCGACCGTCTCAATGCCGTTACCGTTTCGATGAGCGGCAGAGGTTTGTTCTATAATTCCGCCGCATACGAGGCTGTCGGCGCAGATTATCCCGAAACATGGGACGAGCTTTTCGCGCTCGGAGACGTATTTGGTCAGCATGACTCCTATCCCCTTGACCTCGATATCCAGTCGGGAGGAACTGCTTGGTATCTCGCCGTTGTTTACGTTCAGCAGAATACGGGCAAAGAATTTATAACTATGGACGGAGAGCTTGGATTTGACGCTGAGGATATTCAGGCGGCTCTCGATTTCTACAAAAAGCTGGAGGACAGCCATGTTGTCCGCACCGTTCAGCAGCGCACCGACGAGGACGGAAACTGCGCGCTTTATCAATCGCCTGAATTTATTGACGGCAGGGTTGCGGGAGTCTTTGAATGGAGCAGCGCCGTTGGAAAATACGAATCCGTGCTTGACAAAAATACCCTTGTCTGCGGAAGCTTTCTTACCGATGAAAACGGAAATTCAGGAGGCTGGATGATAAAGCCGTCCCTTATGTATGCGATCGGAAAGGACTGCAAATATCCCGACGAGGCTGCCGCGTTTATGGATTTTCTCCTTAACGACGAGCAATGCGCTCTGATACTCGGCACTTCAAGGGGGATCCCTGCATCGGAGCACGCTATGAGCGCTCTTATTGAATCGGAAAACATTAACGGTCTTGCCAAGGAAAGCGACGATATGCTCTCAAAGCTCGATACCGTCACTATAAGTCCGTATATGGAGCTTACAAGAATGAAGGAATTCTATAATACCGCCATCGAAGAGGTCTCCTACGGAACAGCCGATACTAAAGCTGCCGCACAGGAAATGTATACCTCAATAACAGATTATCTGGAGAAACTCAAATCATGAAAAAAGTCTGCCGCAATCCCATAGGAGTAAGTAAATATACAGGACTGCTTCTGATAATGCCGTTCATTATCGGGTTTGTCCTGTTTACTCTTTATCCTTTTGTATCTTCTTTTGTACTGGGACTTACGGACTACGACCTCGTGCATACTCCAAAATTTATCGGAACGGACAACTATTCGGCTATGTTCGGGAACGGAGATTTCAGAAACGCCGCCGCAGTAACGCTGAAATATACGGCAGTTCTTGTTCCGCTCAAGCTGATCGTATCGCTTCTTGCGGCTTTGCTGCTCAGTCTTGAAATACGCGGAATAGGCTTTTTCAGGACTGTTTTCTATATCCCGTCAATCCTCGGAGCAAATCTTTCGATCGTTATAATGTGGCAGTTCCTGTTTACCTCGAACGGCCTTGTAAATCAGCTTCTGGAGCTGATCGGAGCTTCTCCCGTCAGCTGGTACGGTCAGCCTGCAAACGCTATGGCTGTTATAATTCTGCTCCGGCTGTGGGAATTCGGCTCGACTATGATAATCTTTCTGAACGCCCTGAAAGATATTCCCCGCGAGCTTTACGACGCAGCAAAGACAGACGGCTGCGGAAGAGTCGCCGCGTTTTTTAAGATCACTCTTCCGCTTCTCAAAAACACGATATTTATAAATCTTATCCTGCAAATAATCGCAGCGGTTCAGGAATTCAACGCTCCGTACATGATAACCGGAGGAAATCCCATGAAAAGCACGTATACTCTCGGTATGCTCATTTACGACGAAATGTTCAGATACTACAACGCAGGCTATGCAAACGCGCTTTCTTGGATACTTTTCACGTTCCTTGCAGTCCTTATCGCCGTAATGTACGCCGTTTCGGGACGTCTCCGAAAGGAGGATATATGAAAAAATTTCTGTCGTATTTTCTTCTTGCGGCGGTCTCTCTTGTCATGCTTTATCCGCTGCTGTGGCTTGTCGGAGCTTCGTTCAAGACAAACGAGGAGATATTCGGCTCGGTCGGATTCATACCCGAAAGCTTCGATATCTCTCCCTACATAAAGGGCTGGGAAACAGCCACGCCGTACACTATGGGACATTATTTCCTTAACACCTTCAAGATAATCGTCCCGAAGACTGTTTTTGCGGTATTATCCTCGGTTCTTGTGGCATACGGCTTTGCAAGATTTGATTTTCCGCTTAAACGCTTCTTTTTCGTTCTCCTTATAAGCAGTATGCTGATGCCGCAGATTGTGACTATCATACCTACTTATCTTATGTGGAGCAAGCTCGGCGCAGGTCTGCTGAACACCTATATTCCGCTTACTCTTCCGTCACTTTTCGCCTGCGAGGGAATGTTCGTGTTCATGCTCATACAGTTTTTTAAGGGTATTCCAAAGGAGCTTGACGAGGCGGCGAGGATAGACGGCTGCGGCACGCTGAGAACTCTCTTTTCCGTGCTTCTGCCCTGCATAAAGCCTGCCGTCGTCTCTATAGCCATGTTCACTTTTTTGTGGACTATGAACGATTTTCTGACTCCGCTGATCCTTGTGCAGCAGGTCGAGAAATATCCCGTCTCTCTCGCTCTGCGCCTTTCGGTAGACAGCACGGGACAGGGCTACGAACAAAACAAGGTCATTGCAATGTCGGTAATCGGACTTATACCGTCCATAGCCGTTTTTGCAGTTGCGCAGAAAAAATTTGTAAGCAGTATCACTTTCGGAGGTCTGGCAGGATGATAAATATTCAAAAATTAGACGCTATAGCAAACGCATACACAGACAGGCTGATACTGCCCTCAAAGCCGCAGCTTCCGCTTTGGAACAAGGAAAGCCTTATCTGCTCCAAGGCTCCGAAATGGAATTATATCGACGGCTGTATGATAAAAGCCGTGCTTATGATGTACGAGCTTAACGGCGAACGCAGACTTCTTGACTATGCCGCGGATTTCACCGACTTTTTCGTGCTTCCCGACGGCAGCATACCGACTATGAACCCGCAGGATTTCAACCTTGACAGCGTGAACGGAGGAAAAAATCTGCTGAAGCTTTACGCTCTCACATGCGGCAGCCGATACCGTACCGCGGCGGACAATATCGTTGAGCTTCAGCTTGCGGCTCAACCGCGCCTTGACTGCGGAAGCTTTTATCACAAGGCGATATATCCGCGGCAGATTTGGCTTGACGGCAGCTATATGGCTCTCGCGTTTATGACCGAATATGCTGCCGTGAACAAAAATCACGAAATGGCGGAAGATGTCGATATCCAGCTTACGAATATGAAAAAAATCATGCGCGACCCGAAATCTGGACTCTATTACCACGGCTACGACGAGCTTTGCAGCGCAGTCTGGGCGGACAAAAAAACGGGACTTTCTCCGCATTTCTGGCTTCGTGCTATCGGCTGGCTGGCGGCGGCTCTTGCGGATATCTGCGAGAGCGCAGAGGGAGTTTTCCCGAATACGAAGCGCATTGCCGAAGAAATGCTCGGCGAGCTGCTTGAAGCTCTTTATCCATTTGCTGCCGGCGACGGTCTGCTGATGCAGCTGCCGTCCGTGCCGGAAGCGGAGGGGAATTATCCCGAAGCAAGCGGAACGTGCCTTATTGCTTATTCCGCACTGAAAGCTTACAGGCTCGGTATCGGCGGAGAAAAAAATAAAGCCTTCGGCGAAAAGCTGCTTAGTGCAGTTACCGAAAAGCTTGTGAAATTTGAAAACGATATGCCGATACTCACGAATATTTGTCTTACCGCAGGACTTGGCGGAGCACAGCAGCGCGACGGCTCGGTAAAATATTACCTTAGCGAGCGCATAGTTGAAAACGACGCAAAGGGAGTAGCTCCCTATCTGATGGCGTATACCGAGATAAAGAAATAAAAAATTTATTAAACAGGAGATCTTATCATGAAAAAAATATTATCTGCTTTGCTTGCAGTCGGCATGGTTTTCGGCGCATGGACAGCTGATCTCTCTCCCGACAGCCGCAGTTACGCGCAAGTATACGCTTCCGAAGAATATACAAGCGGATATTACGGATATATTGTATATCATAATTATGGAGATCACATAGAAATTGCCGGTGCCGAAAACTTTCCGACGTCGGTTGAAATACCGCCGGAGATCGATGGGCTTCCCGTTACGAGAATTGGCGACTGGGCGTTCGGCAGCGACAGCCTGACCTCGGTAACGATACCGGACGGTGTTACAAGCATTGGCGAGGGAGCATTCAGCAGCTGCGCAGATCTTACCTCTTTAACTATCCCGGACAGCGTCACGAGCATAGGAGATTATGCGTTTTATTTTTGCACAGATCTGATATCGGTAGATCTTTCAAACAGCCTTACAAGCATAAGCGATTACGCGTTTGAAGGCTGCACAAGCTTGGAGTCTGTAACGATTCCCGACAGCGTTGAAAGCATTGGCAATTATGCGTATCAAGGCTGCAAGAGCATGACCTCTGTAAGCATTCCCGACAGTGTTGTAAGCATCGGCGACTTTGCGTTTTGCGGCTGCACAAGCCTGACCTCGGTAAGTCTTCCAAAAAGCGTTGCAAGTATAGGCGATTACGCGTTCTGCTATTGCACGAGCATGACCGAGATACTTGTTGATGAAAATAATCAATATTTTACAAGCGATAACGGAGTGCTGTTTGATAAAAATAAAACTGCTTTGCTTGCGTATCCCACAGATAAAAATAAAATGTCATACACCATTCCCGACACCGTCACAAGTATTGGTACGGCAGCGTTTGAAGGCTGCAGCAGCCTGACCTCGGTAACTATTCCCGACAGTGTTACAAGTATCGGCGCGGCTGCGTTTGAACGCTGCAAGATGATGACATCTGTAAAGATCTCCGACAGCGTTGAAAGTATCGGCTGTAATGCGTTTTATGAATGCAAAAGCCTGAAATCCGTAACGATACCCGACAAGGTCACAAGAATATACGACAGTACGTTCGAGAAATGCGCTGCCCTGAACTCGGTAGCTATAGGCAGCGGCGTTACAAGTATTGATAATAACGCATTTGCGGAATGTTCAAATTTGAGATCTATAACTGTTCCCGAACGCGTTACGGGTATCGGCGGAAATGCGTTCTATAATTGCGAAAGACTGACTTCAATAACAATTGAAAATCCCGAGTGTGAAATATATGATGATGGATCAACTATATGCAACGATTATGATGACAAATATTATTTCAACGGCACGATATGCGGCTATGATAACTCTACGGCTCAGACCTATGCCGAAAAATACGGATACAAATTTTTATCTCTCGGAACGGCTCCCGAACCGCCTGTAACAGTCTGGGGAGACGCCGACGAAAACGGAACAGCCGACATGGACGACGTTGTCGCTATACTTTGTGCGGCAAGCGGAATCGCGTCACTGTCCAAACAGGGAGCGCTCAACGCCGATATTTACCAGAACGGCGACGGTATAAGCTCCAACGACGCGGTATCGCTGCAAAAGTATCTCGCGCTTGCTATCGGCGAGCTGCCGGAATCTTATTTGGGATAATACAAAAAACGTTCCTTTGCGGAACGTTTTTTCTTTTAAGCTCAATTTTTATCAGCCATAAAATCTTCAAAGCTGCTCGTGAATGCTCCTGTAGCCGCATAAGAATAATATGCAAGAACGTTCGAAGCGTCCAGAGAATCTACAGCATTATCGCCGTTTGTATCCGATATCGCAAGCTGGAGCGGAGAAACCGAGTTATCCTCGCCCGTTGCGGAAAGTGCGTACTCGCGCAGTATCACAGAAGCGTCCGAAGCGTCCACGGCATTGTCGAGATTTGTATCGCCGAGCATGAAATCTATCGAGACTGTAAATCCCGGCTCGGATCGCAGAACAAGCGGCAGTCCCGACTCGGCGTACTTTTCATAGCTGCATTCGTGAACTCCTTTAGTCATCGCCGATACGGGCAGCGGAATACGTCCGTTTTCGTCCGTTGTATACTTTACTCCGTCCCACATTACCGTCATATCCGCAACAGGATTCACAACGTCTGTAGGATTCCAATTATCGTCGTAAACGGTGTCAACGCTTTCAAAAGTACAGTAACCGCTGTCAAGGCTGAACCTTGGAAACTGCATACCCACGCCGTATTTGTCACTGTAGAACAAGATCACGCTGTCGCCGTCTGCGAGCATAAGATCGTTTATGCCGACCGTCGGTTCAATGCCGTTGACCGTGTAGAGCCAGCCGTCCCAGCCGCCGAAGCTTTTCTCCGTATCATCGTTGACAGCCGTGATATATCCGCTGTCGATACCTGAAACAATGAATGAATCGTTCATTTCGTCGGCTAACGAAATGAAATCTGCAAGGGAAATTTTACCACCGTCTGCCGAAACGCTTAACGTATCATTAAAGATACAGCTTTCAATTCCCTCGATCCTCAGAGAAACGCTGAGCTGATCGTCCTGCGGGCTTTCCGAGGCTGCGGAAGCGTATGCCGAAAACGGTGCGGACAATGCGGTCAGTGAAGCTCCGATAACCGAAATAAGTACCTTTTCTGCTGATTTTTTCATAAAAAAACTCCTTTAACATTATTTCGGCGCAATAAATCAGAGCTGTAACATAATGCAAAAAGAGTATGCTTTTAAGCCTTGTCCGATCGGCAGGCTTAATGCGAATATATTTTACTAAAATAAACGGTCACTCTTCATACACCCAAAAGCGTTACAGCAATACTTACTATATACCGATTCCGCAGAAATGCGGGAACTCTGAGGCGATCCGACTTGTGCCGTCAGGCGGCAGATACGGTAATGGCTGTTGCGGCAGATTCTCACTGCGCTTCTCCTGTCAAGTTCGTTTAAATTATAACACATTTGCCGCAAGTTGTCAAATGCTTTCGGCGGTCTTGCGGAAGCGGTTTAAAATAATTGTATTCCGAGGTAATATTCCCTAAAAAATACTTGAAATATCTAAAAAAATCGCGTATAATGTAGGTATAAATCATTTTAGGAGGTCATCATGAAAAAGTTTTTATCTGCGATACTTGCTGCAAGTATGGTTTTCGGCACAGGCTCGGCTGTGTGTGATTCCGCGGATTACAGCGTCACACAAGCCTATGCTTCTTCCGAATATACTGAGGGAACTTATGACTTGCTTACTTATAAAAATTACGGCGATTACATAGAAATTTCAGAATGCGTCAGTTCGGCAACTTCTGTTGAAATACCTTCCGAAATTGACGGAGTGCCTGTTACGAGGATAGGGGTTAGGGCATTTTTCCTTTGTGGCAGTCTTACAAGCATAACGCTTCCTAACAACATTACAAGAATAGGAGAATATGCATTTTCTTGTTGTGACGAACTTACAAATATAACAATTCCCGACAGCGTTACAAGTATAGAGGGGAGTGTGTTTTCCGGTTGTGAAAGTCTTACAAGCATAACAATCCCCAATAGTGTTACAAGTATAGGAAATAGTGCATTTTCCGGTTGTGAAAGCCTTGCAAGCATAACAATTCCAGACAGTGTTACAAGTATAGGGAGTAGTGCATTTTCCGGTTGTGAAAGTCTTACAAGCATAATAATCCCTGACGGTGTTAAACATATAGTGGGTGGTACATTTTCCGGTTGCAGCAGTCTAAAAAGCATTACAGTGTCAGAAGAAAATTCAAATTATTGCAGTGAAAAAGGTGTGCTCTTCAACAAAGCTATGACACAGCTGATACAATATCCAATTGGAAACAAAAAAACTGTATATACAATCCCTGACAGCGTTACAAGTATTGTAGAGTATGCGTTCAAAGACTGCTCACGCCTGACCTCTGTAACCATTCTCGACAGCGTTACAAGAATGGTCAATAGTGCGTTCGAAGGATGCTCACGCCTGACCTCTGTAACTATTCCAAGTGGCGTTACAAGTATAAGTGCGAGGGCATTTTATAATTGTGACAGACTTGAAAGAATAATAATAGAAAATCCAAAATGTGAAATTTATGATTTATTAAATGAGGGAAATACATTTCCAAGCTCATCAACAATTTACGGTTATGCCGGTTCAACGGCTCAGAAATATGCTGAAAATCACGGCGTTAAATTTGCTTTGATTGGTGGAATTCCAATTGAGCCAAGTACTGATCCGAGTACGGATAAGGGTATATACGGAGAGAATTTATATTACGAGAAAATTGATGAGGATAATGACGATGTTTACGACTATGTTGCTATAATTGACTGTAATCAAGATGCAGTATCAATAGAAATCCCTCCCGAAATCGAAGGACTGCCTGTTGCAAAAATAGGATATGAGGCATTTTGGTGGTGTAAAAATCTTAAAAGCATAACTATTCCCGACAGCGTTAAAAGTATAGATGATCGAGCGTTTTTAGATTGTGAAAGTCTTACAAGCATAACAATTCCAAACAGCGTTGTAAGTGTTGGAGATTATGCATTTTATAATTGTGAAAGTCTTGCAAGCATAACGCTCCCTGACAGTATTACAAGTATAGGGATCGCTGCATTTTATCGTTGTTACAGTCTTACAAGTATAACGATTCCCAATGGTGTTACAAGTATAGGCGGTCAAGCATTTTATATGTGCAGCAGCCTGACCTCGATAACAATTCCGGACAGTGTTACAAGTATCGGTGCTAATGCATTCGAGGACTGTTCATACTTAACGTCTGTAACAATTCCCGACAGCGTTATAAGCATAGGAGATGGAGCGTTTTGGGGTTGTGAAGGTCTTACAAGCATAACGATTCCCGAAAGCGTTACAAGTATCAGTGATAATGTGTTCGCCGACTGTACAAGCCTGACCTCTGTAATTATAAAAAATCCCGATTGTGAAATTTATAATTTTGTAGATTATTTGGCATCTATACCAAGCTCATCAACAATTTACGGCTACACCGACTCTACCGCTCAGACTTATGCAGAAAAATACGGCTATAAATTTGTAGCTCTCGATTCCAAGCCAGAACCGTCCGTAACAGTCTGGGGCGATGCCGACGAAAACGGAACAGCCGACATGGACGACGTTGTTGCAATCCTCTGCGCCGCAAGCGGACTTTCAACCTTGTCCGAACAGGGTGCGCTCAATGCCGACATTTACCAGAACGGCGACGGTATAAGCTCTAACGACGCTGTTTCTCTGCAAAAATATCTCGCACTCACTATCAGCGAGCTGCCGGAATCTTATCTTGGTTAAAGCTTTTTCATCAAAAATATGTTGCAATCTGTCGGAAAAAATGATATAATATAGGCATATGAAGCTGCGGGCGGTTTTGCCGATGCAGTAAAGTACGGCGACCGCTGCCGTAAAGCGGCTTACCGAGCATTCGGTGAAGGAGGACTTATGACGAATCAGCTTTGTATCGTTCTTGATTTCGGAGGACAATATAATCAGCTTATCGCGCGCCGTGTGCGTGAGTGCGGCGTTTACTGCGAAATCATAAAATACGACACGCCTATTGAAAAGATCAGGGAGCTTGCTCCTGCCGGCATTATTTTTACAGGCGGTCCGAACAGCGTTTACGCCGAGACTTCGCCTCATATTTCAGATGAGATATTCAAGCTCGGGATCCCGATACTCGGTATCTGCTACGGCTGTCAGCTTATGGCTTATACGCTCGGCGGCACCGTTTCGACCTGCATTAACTCGGAATACGGAAAAACCGAGATCGAATCCGACAATAAATCTTTGCTTTTCAGGGAAGTTCCCGATAAAAATATCGTGTGGATGAGCCATACGGATTACATCAGCAGTCTGCCCGACGGCTTCACCGTTACGGCTAAATCTAAGGACTGTCCGTGTGCCGCAATGGGAAACGCCGAAAAAAAGCTTTATGCGGTTCAGTTCCACCCGGAAGTAACTCACAGCGAATACGGAAAAATTATGCTCAGAAACTTCCTGTTTGACGTCTGCGGATTTACAGGAGACTGGCAGATGGACAACTTTATCGATGAGACCGTTGCCAAGCTCCGCGAAAAAATCGGAGATAAAAAGGTCATTCTCGGACTTTCGGGCGGTGTGGATTCCTCGGTTGCGGCAGGTCTTTTAAGCCGCGCCGTGGGCAAACAGCTTACCTGCGTTTTCGTCGATCAGGGACTTATGCGCAAGGACGAGGGCGATTTCGTCGAGGAAACCTTTACCAAGCTTTTTGATATGAATTTCGTTCGCGTAAACTGTCAGAAGAAATTCCTGGAGAAGCTTAGGGGAGTTACCGATCCCGAAGAAAAGCGTAAAATTATCGGTACGGAATTCTTCAACGTTTTCTGGGACAAGATCCGCGAAACGGCTTCGGACGGCTTTTTCGCTCAGGGAACTATTTATCCCGACCGCATTGAATCCGGAAAGGGAAACGAGGCAGGTCATGGCAGCACAGCCGTTATTAAAACTCATCACAACATGGTAAAAATGCCCGACGATATTAAATTTGACGGCGTTATAGAGCCTCTCGCAGACCTCTTCAAGGACGAAGTCCGCAAGGTAGGCGAAAAGCTTGGCATACCGCGCGAGCTTGTGTGGAGACAGCCGTTCCCCGGTCCGGGACTTGGCGTAAGAATTATCGGCGAAATTACCGAAGAAAAAATTAAAGTTCTTCAGGAAGCCGACGCAGTTTTCCGCGATGAGATCAAAAAAAGCGGTATAGAGTCGGAGCTTACGCAGTTTTTCGCCGTGCTCCCCGATGTCAGAACCGTAGGAGTTATGGGCGATCACCGTACTTACGATCACCTTATCGCTATACGCGCAGTCACTACGGACGATTTCATGACCGCCGACTGGGCGAAGCTTCCCTACGATGTTCTTGAAAGGATCTCCAATCGTCTCTGCAACGAGGTGGAGCACGTTAACCGTGTAGTTTATGACATAACCTCCAAGCCGCCGGGAACGGTGGAGTGGGAATGATAAACAAGACCTCAGAAACGGCGTAGATACGCCATTTCTGAAGTCTCAAAATCTCAGTGATAACAATTTGATAACAGGGAGCTGAGCGGAATTATTCTGCGGTTCAAGTGGCTTATAAGTTGCGCCACTCTTTTGCAGGTTCATGCTTTCCGCAGTCATCGGTCGTTTTCGGCCAGTTAAGCTTCCATTCTGTATATTCGGCCTTGCTGATCTTACCGTCAGCAAGGTCTTTTTTTCGTCTCTGCCACTCAGAAAGGAGGTCAGTCATCAGGATAGAGCCGAAAACAATGCCCTTTCTTCTGTTGCCGTCCTCGTCCTCGCAGTCCTCAATGCTGATCGGGTAATGCTCGTCAAGCTCAAAGAGCATCATCATAACGCCCTCCGCTCCGAGTATCTCATCATCAGCAAGGAAACGAGGATTCACGTCCAATGCCTCGGCAAGCAATTCGACAAGTGCCTGTTTGGGTGTGCGAGTGCCTGATTCATACTGTGCGATGCGGACATCGGCAGACTTCTCGTCAAAGCCGACTGCCATACCGAGCTGTTTCTGTGTCATTCCTCTGAAATCACGAATGCGGTGTATCTTATCTCCTATAATGCTCATGGTGGTTCACTCCTTATAATACAAGTTCTGTATGCAAGCTCATTATAACATATTTGTTTAGGATAGTCAATAGATACTAAACAAAAAAATTTAGAAAAATTTCGATTTAGGGGTTGACAAAAGCAAAAATGTTTAGTATAATAAGACTAAGCAAAAATGTTTAGATAGAGAATTTTGCTTATCGGATACGCAAATGCACCCGACACCACACAGAACAATATTTTAAGAAAGGGTTGACTACTATGTCAGAAAAGTTTATCCGTGCAGAGGAACTTGCAGAGATCATGGAGATCTCCGTTCCGTATGCATACAAGATCATCAAGCAGCTCAATGAGGAGCTTGACGCAAAGGGCTACATCACCATCACAGGCAGAGTGAACCGGGAGTATTTCAACGAGAGAGTGTACTCGGCAGAGCGCCCGGTAAAAGCATCTGAAAAGAAAGAGGGTGAGGACTGATGTCAGTATACAAGGACAAAAACGGCACTTGGTATGTCATGACTCGCTGTGATGACTGGCAGGGACAGCGCAAGCAGAAGTGCAAGCGTGGCTTCAAGACAAAGCGTGAGGCTCAGGATTGGGAGCGCAGATTTCTTCTCCAGCAGGGCGGCGACCTCGATATGCTGTTCAAGGACTTCTACAAGCTGTATGAGCAGGACATGAAAGCACGTCTGAAGCAGAACACCTGGGAGCATAAGGCTTGTGTCATCAAGTCGAAGATACTCCCCTATTTCGGGGAAAAGTCCATGAAGGACATTCAGGCAAGGGATGTGCTGACGTGGCAGAATGAACTGCTCCGTCACCGTGACAAAAACGACAAGCCCTATTCGGAGACCTATCTGAAGAACCTGCACAATCAGCTCTCTTGTATCTTCAATCACGCTGTCCGCTACTATGACCTGAGCACCAATCCAGCCGCAAAAGCGGGGAGTATCGGCGTGAAGAATGCCAAGGAGATGAACTTCTGGACGAAAGACGAGTATATGCAGTTTTCCGAGGTCATGATGGATAAGCCGATCTCGTTCTACGCCTTTGAGATGCTCTACTGGTGCGGTATCCGTCTCGGTGAGCTGCTGGCTCTTACGACTGCGGACTTCGATTTCAAGAACAGAAAGCTCCGCATCAACAAGTCCTATCAGCGTCTCAAGGGGCAGGACGTCATCACAGAGCCGAAAACCAAGAAAAGCAACCGCACCATTGAAATGCCCGATTTTCTTTGTGAGGAGATGCAGGAGTATTTCAGTATGCTGTACGACCAGAAGCCCGATGAGCGGATTTTCCCCATATCCAAGAGTTATCTTCATCACGAAATGGACAGGGGCGTGAAAGCGACAGGCTTGAAGCGAATCCGCATTCACGATCTGCGTCACAGTCACGTTTCGCTCCTGATCGAGCTGGGCTTTTCGGCGGTCGCTATTGCTGACCGTGTGGGACATGAGAGCATAGAGATCACTTACCGTTATGCACATCTGTTCCCGTCCAAGCAGGCGGAGATGGCGAATAGGCTCGGTGAGCTGAAGAAGGGAGGTGATTTTAATGTCAGCAAAGAATCTTGACAGCAAGGGACGTTTCAGGGCGAGGACGATCGGTTTTCGTGTCTCGCCCGAAGAAGACAAGCTCATCAACTCGGCAGTCGCACTGTCGGGACTGACCAAGCAGGACTTCATCGTGAAGCGGCTGCTGTGCCGTAATGTGGTCGTGCAAGGCAATCCGAGAGTGTACAAGGCTCTGAAAAACCAGCTTGCCGAAGTCCTCGGTGAGCTGCGAAGAATACAGAACGGCTCGGCTGTGGACGATGAGCTGCTGTCCACGATACAGCTCATTACAACAACTCTGAATGGTCTGAAAGGAGATAGAGAATGACCGGAGAAAGAGAAATGACCGCCTTGACGCACCTGTTGGCGCAGGTGCAGAGCAGTCACTTAATTATTGTCCTGGCAGCGCTTTGATAATTGGTTTTAAAGCGCCCATGATAACTTTTGATTGATTACTATCAAAAGTTTGATTTATACGATTGTTGATCTCACATCTCGTTTTAGAAGAGCTTACGATTTTAATAATCTTTTCCTTATCTTGAATGTACTTCGATAAAGTCTGCATAAACAACTTGTCTAATGCGTTATAATCGACAACGGTTGATGTCGAACCGTTATTTGCAGGTTTAAGTGCAGAAAAAGATTTTATGCTGTCTGAACGCAATATGTTATGCGTTCGGTTTGTCTGGTTTAATTCAGATATCACCGAATCATACCCTTTATCATTTGATATTACAACTGCATAATTTGAGCCTAATGTAGCAGCAATTCTTGAAATATCAGTAAGTAAAACTATGTCAAGTGCATTTGAGAGATTCATCATTTTGAGAGAATCGGGCAATTTCACAAATTGAATTTTGGCTGGCGAATGCATCATATTCTCCACAGTATGCATATCGATGTTAGGATTATTGCTATAATAAATTCTTACACAATCGTTTTCTGTCAGCAATTCAATTCCAACAAGACCAATACTTCCGATATTTTCAAAGTCTATGTAAAACCGCATAATAAATCACCCTTAGTCATTATATCATGATAACTAAGATTAGTCAATAGGACGAGACGTAATATTAGCAAGTGTTTCTAAATACTCACATTTCTGAATACAACGATTCTGTGCTTGAAGCGATAGGCAATTTCATCAACGCGGATAATCCGACTTGGGAGGGTACGGCGACCGAGCTGATTGAAAAGCTGGAGCTTAACATCAAGCCGAATGCCCTTTCGCTGAAGCTGAATGTCAATGCTGGAAAGCTGTACAATTTGTACTTTGTGCAGTACAGCAATTCCAGAAGTCACAAGGGCAGGAAGATCACGCTCCGCTATGACAAGGATCACCCTATCATTGTTGAGCCTGAATCGGATACCGATGATACTACCGAGGATGAGTTTCAGTATCAGTCTGTTGATGGCGATCCGAAAGCAACGGTGTGCTATGTCAGAGGTGATAGCGGAAACAAGTCTTTTCATGATATGACTGATGCAGAAAAGGAAAACTTTCTCGCTACAAGTTATTGAGCGTGACGATGTGTGACGGTCGTGACGATGTTTGTGAGGTCTCAAAAAGACCGTCACCATCGACACGCATCGTCACGGGTTGAGTGATGAACATTTTTGTCCGCCACTCAGACTGTAAGCGCTGAGATCCTATCGGACATTTCTGCCCATTTGGTTTTAAGCATAATCATCATTTCTGAAATGCTGATTTTGAAAAATGTAATGCGGATTTTTGAATAAATGCGCCCACATTTTCGGCTGCTCAGACAGCCGTTCTTCTCCCGTCAGGGATAGCCCCGCAGGGCGGAGTAGTTCTTGTGGCGGTCTGATGCTGCCGCAAGTAATACGGAGTTACAAGCGGCGCTCTGCCCCCTTGTAATCGCTGCTCCGCAGCTTTTTCCCTGCGACCATACCTTGTGTCGTTCAGGGAAAATTGCCCGTCAGGGCTGGCGATAGCCTTTCCGCCTCAGCGGTCATGAAAGGAGTTGATGCCTATGATTTTTGTATTGGATTTCGTAGAGAGAAAGAAGCAAATCCAATGAACAAGAAAGGCGAAATGATGAAACAGAAAAGAATCTCATTCGGTCAGGGAAAGGGTTCTCTGACTCACAACAATAGAGAGTTCATGGCGGACAATGTTGATCCGCTCCGCACTCCGCAGAACATCACCTTCGTGCGTCAGCCGATCGGTGAAGCATATGAGCAGCTTTTTGCTGAATCCACCGAGCGATATAATGCCCGTCAGAAAAGAAATGATCGTATGATACATGGCAGCTACTACGAACACCTTTTTGGTGTGAAGCCCTGCAATACTGTCCGCACTGCCGCCGACAAACGTAAGAGTTTTTATGAGGACGTTGTGCAGATCGGCAAAAAAGAAGATTCGGGATACGGCACAGAGGACTTTCAGCTCGTTGCTGATTGCCTGAAAGAGTACATGGAAGGTTTCCAGAAGCGCAATCCGAACTTTTACGTTTTTAACGCCGTCCTGCACATGGACGAGGCAACACCTCACCTGCACATCGACTACATTCCTGTCGGTCACTACAAGCGAGGGCAGGACACCCAGAACGGTATCGCACAGGCTCTGAAAGAAATGGGCTTCGGTGAGGGTAAGCAGGCTATTGCCCGTTGGCGGGCTGCTGAGGTTGAAGTGCTGAACAAAATCTGCCTTGAACATGGTATCCAGCCCCTTGCTCCAGAAAAGGCGAGAGGGACGGTTGAGATACCTGAGTATAAAGAGAAGCGCAGGCAGGCTGACGAGCTGGCGGTGCAGAATGCTCAGGCAGCAGCGGAGCTTTCGGAGAAGCATGCAAAGAGTGAAAAGCTCGATGCTCAGATCGAGAAAAAGACCGCCACGGTCAATGCGATCATGAGCTATCTGCCCGACCTTGAAAAAGATAACAAGGTCGAGGAAGATTGTCTTGCTATCAGGCAGGAGCTTGACAGTCTGCTTGACGGTAAGCTGTCAATCATGAAACACAAGGACGATATCATTGCCAAAGTTGAAAAGCTCGGCAAGATCGCAGCAAAAGCGGCTGATGCTTCGCACAGGAAAAGTCTTACCATATATGACCTGCGTGAACTTCTCCAGAAGAAAGAGAATGAATACGATGATCTGTGGCATAAGGCTGCGGAGCGTTCAGGACGTATCAACGAGCTTACCCATGAGGTTTCTTCTCTGCAAGCAAAGGCTAATGTACAGGCTGAATTTATCGGTCTGTTCAAAAGATGCGAACCGCAGAAATTCGCTGAGGTGAAACAGCTTCAAGAGCATATTCAGGATCAGCGTGAAGAAGAACAGATACAACAGTCCGCCACCAGAAAGAAAAAATCGTGGGGACTGGAATAACAGGAGGTTTAATTATGAAAATCAGAAGCAAAGACAAGGTTCAGGTGGGCGGCAAGAACAAGCCCGTATGGGTTCTCGACACTGATGCCCTGACCGTTACCCACAACACACCCGATGCAGAGCCGAGCATTACAGAGTTCAGCTCCGACCACATCAAGTATCATCTGCACTACTCGGCGGAGTACCGTCCTGCAAGGCTGAAAATGCTCGTCAATGACGGCACGATTCTCAGCTACCTGACCGACCTTGACCATTCCGTAGCGGAAGCCATTGAACACCAGGTCGAAATGTTGATCGAAAATGATACAGAGTATCTCAGAGCTGTGGCGGTCGGTGATCTTGCAAAAGCGAGAGGCTTAGAGAACATAGATCGCCTGATTGCCAGAGAGCCTGTGTATGCGGGTATGGTGTATGTGTGATGCCGTGATTTCCCCATAAACAACGAGCCGAAGGATTCTGCGTGAGTCCTTCGGCTTTATTTTGTCAGCTCGGCTGTTATTTTCCCCAGCACCGCAAACTGCTCCTGCGTGAGCTGCCTGCCAGTCTGAGCGTTTTTGATACGATAAGCATCGACCAGGGCTTTGACAGTCTCGGTCTGCGCTTCGGTCAGTCCGTGAGTAGAGAGCGTCCCCTGATGCTTCATACCGCAGAGGGTGTCCATTGAAACGTTGAAGATGCTGGCGATAGAGCGAAGTGTTTCAAATGGAGGAGTAGAGGTATTATTCTCATATTTGCAAACGGTAGCTTCGGAAACGCCTAACTGATCCGCTAACTGTTTCTGTGTGATTTTTCTTTCTGTACGCAGTTTCCGTATAAGCTCGCCTCTGTCATATATTTCCATAGTCGCACCTCACTTTCGTTCTGGTACTATTATGCATCAAATCACTTGCATTAAAATTAAGATTGTGCTATAATACTTAATGTAGATGCAAGTAAATGAGTGAAAACTTGCTCTACTCGCAAGTTTTCGGAGGTGCGATATGGCAAATAATAACAAAGCGCTGTCCGCAGCGGGGCAGGCTAAGAAGGATGAATTTTACACACAGCTTGTTGATATAGAAAACGAGCTGCGCCATTACAAGGAGCATTTCAAGGGAAAAGTTGTATTCTGCAACTGCGATGATCCATATGAGAGTAACTTCTTCAAATACTTTGCAATAAACTTCAATCATCTGGGTTTGAAAAAGCTGATATGCACCTGTTATGCAGGTTCTCCCGTAGTATATACGCAACTGAGCCTGTTCGGAGATGAAGAAGTGATCGGTGAAGAACCATCAGACAAGAAACCGTATAAAATCGAGATAACCCATGTGGACGATCTGAACGGTGATGGAGCTGTTGACCTGACCGATGTTGAACTGCTGCTCCGCTCGGTGGACGGCAAACCTACACTTCTTAAAGGTGACGGAGATTTCCGCTCCGCAGAATGTATCGAGCTTCTAAAGCAAGCAGACATTGTGGTAACGAATCCACCCTTTTCGCTATTTCGTGAGTATGTTGCTCAGCTCGTAGCGTATGATAAGAAGTTTATTATTATTGGTAATCAGAATGCGATTACATATAAGGAGATTTTTCCTCTTTTCAAGGAGAACAGACTTTGGCTTGGATATGGCTTCAAAGGAAATGTTGGATTCTTTATCAATACGCATTATGAAGATTATGCAAAATCAAGCCAGCACAAAGAAGGTATGATACGAGTTTCAGGAGTAATGTGGTATACGAACATTGATATAGATAAACGACATGAGAATTTAGTGTTGTATCGTTCCTTTTCAACGGACGAATATCCGCATTACTCAAATTATGATGCCGTTGACGTTAGAAAAACTGCCGACATTCCATTTGACTATTATGGTGTTATGGGCGTTCCTGTCACTTTCATGGATAAATTCAATCCCGAACAGTTTGAAATAATAGGCTGTGCCGATTATACAGGAAAATACGGCTCTGATGATATAGGCGTTTCTCGAATTGGAGAGGAATGGATTGCAAAATATCGGGAGCAAGGTGGTAGAGGACACTATACAGCTAATATGACAAGTTTGGTATATTATGATACTAACGGAAAAGCCTGCAATACTTTCAAACGCATATTGATTCGTAGAAAGAAGTGATTTTATGAAAATCGAACTGAAAGAGATTACCGTCCGTGACGTTGCAGAGGGGTATCAGGACAGTGCTGAAAAGGGCGTGACCGGCTACGGCGGCAAGTTGAACATCAGACCAGCATTTCAGCGTGAGTTCGTCTATGGGCAGAAAGAGCGTGATGCTGTTCTTGATACCGTCATGAAAGACTTTCCGCTGAATGTTATGTACTGGTGTGCGACCGATGACGGCACATTTGAGCTTTTGGACGGACAGCAGCGCACGATCAGCCTGTGTCAGTATGTGAGCGGCGATTTCTCCATCGGCAACCGCTATTTTCATAGCCTGACCGCAACGGAGCAGAAGCAGATCCTCGACTACAAGCTCATGATCTACATTTGCACGGGCAACGACAAGGAGAAGCTCGACTGGTTCAGAACGATCAACATCGCAGGTGTGCAGCTCTCTGACCAGGAGCTTCGGAATGCAGTATACTCCGGCTCCTGGGTGTCGGATGCAAAGCGATATTTCAGCAAGAATGGCTGTGCTGCTGTCAAGATCGGAGATAAGCTCCTGTCGGGCAAGATGATCCGCCAGGAATATCTCGAAACTGCTATTGAGTGGATCGCACTGCCGGAGGGCAAGTCTGTTGACCTCTATATGTCGGAGCATCAACACGACAGCACCGCTGCTCCGCTGTGGATGTATTTCCAGACCGTCATTAACTGGGTGAATACCATTTTCCCGAAGTGGCGTAAGGAGATGAAGGGATTGGATTGGGGAAGGCTCTATCATGAGCATAAAAGTGACGCACTCGATCCTACGGCATTGGAGACAAAAATAACCGCTCTCATGGCAGACAAGGAAGTCACCAAGAACAGCGGTATATATGAATATCTGCTGACAGGAAAAGAAAAATACCTGAGCCTGCGTCAGTTTGACGAGGAAGATGGCCGCACAGCCTACGAACAACAGCAGGGTATCTGCCCGATCTGCGGTCAGCACTTTGACTTCGAGAAGATGCACGCCGATCATATCACGCCCTGGCACGCAGGCGGAAAGACCGTTCCGGAGAATTTGCAGATGCTGTGCAGGGATTGTAATTTGAAAAAGTCGGGGCAGGAATAATAGAATATATAAGCGAATTCCCTTGAAATAATACGGGTATTGTGGTATAATGTAGATATACTGGATAACTGTGTTGTTTCAGGGGGATTTTTATGATGATTAATAAAATACATGAATTGCAAAACTATCTCAATACTCTTTCCGCATCTATAATGATGCCTTCAAATATAATTCATGCTTACGATGTAGCAAAAGCAAATGAAGCATTAACAATAATAGTTAAAGATACTGAATTATTATTTCCAATTATCAGTCAGAAGCTAAATCATGCCAAAGATTATTTATTTCGATATAATATTAACGGAACAGTAAATCCAAATCCTGTTGTGGTGGGACAAATTCTTGGGTATCTTAGTATTATACTGGAAAGTGAACAGACTAAACAATCAGAGGAATGGAAGTGTATTCATCCATTAATTCTTCAATCATCACAAAAGCTTTACAGTGAAGGCAATTATGCAGAGGCGGCAGTAAATGCTTTTATTGAAATTAATGCCCGTGTAAAAAAATTATACAAAGTCAAACTACCAAACGAAACGGATATTCCTGATGGTGTAGAAGCTATGAACAAGGTGTTTTCAGAAAAAAATACAATCGTTGAAATCTGCGACCGTACGACAGAAACTGGCAAGAACATACACAATGGTACAAGATTTATGTTAGTAGGTGCTATGTCTGCATTGCGTAATCCTAAATCTCACTCAAATGATGAACGAGCTACAGTTACAAAAGAAGAGGCTATGCGAAGATTAATGTTTGCCAGTCTTCTTATGTATAAGATTGATGATGCTGTAAAGTTTTCTGGCATTACGGAATAATTGATAGGAGCAAGTTTATGGCTAACGACGAACTGAGAGAAATCTTTAACGAAACAATGGAATCTATTATTTCAGAATGGTTAGAAGAAGGACTATCTGAAAAAGAAATATCAGAAAAACTGACAGAAGAAAAGATAAAAGACACAATGCTTGCAATTATGGACAAATCTTCCGAAGACTCACTTTCTTTTTTCAAAGAGCATATGTATGAGATTGCCTATACTGAGCAGGCAAAAACGGATGAATTTGTTTCCAGACAAAGGCAGACTTGGGGCGCAGGATTAGCTGCTTCACAAGCAATGTATATCATGGCTGTTGAGTCGGCAGAACTATTCAGTAAATTTGTAGCTGAGGACTTGGATGATACAGAAAGAAGGCATAAACAGTATTCTTTCTTGGTGTTGCAACATATGCACGGTAGAGCTTGCCAGATTTTCTTGGAAATATTCCACTTAATGAGGCTTGGGTTTGCAGATGGTGCATATGCTCGGTGGAGAACACTATATGAACTATGCTGCTGCGCAGATTTTATAAGGCATCATGGGGAAAAGATTGCCAAACAATACTATGAACAATCAAATACCGATGATCAAAATTATAGTTGGGCAACAGGCGCTTTTGATGAGAAAGGAAATAAACTCGATGCTGGAAGCTTCAAAAAGATTCAAGAAATAGTAAACATTGACTCTGGCTGGTTGTCGCAATACAAATTGGCTTGTTTTATTACACACGCATCATCCCAAGGGACTTTTGGAAGGCTTGCGAATGAAAGTACAGAAAACCTGATTCCTGTCGGGCATTCAAATTATGGTATTGCAACCGCAGCAGAACATTCCGCAATATGTTTATGCTGGATCACCGGAGAGTTTGTTACGTTATTCCATCATCTTGATTCAGATGCAAGATGTAAGTTATTAAGTGAATGGATCAAAGTGGTACGTGATGCGTATTTTACTGCTCATGAGGAAACATTCGGAGAAAAGCTTGGTGAAAATGAATCATCGAAAACCTCTTGACAACCGCCCCAATCTGCGCTATAATACCAAATAAGGAGCAAGCCACCGGGCACATATTCTCCTATAAGTCGCTGGTTTTTGTTATCATGGCGCTAAAAAAATGATAACTTGGCATCAGTGGGCATTATTATACAGAGCAAAATGTATAACTGAGATACCACAGCACAAATCGCCTAAACAAATTTGTTTAGTATTGGGTGAAATCTGGGGAGTGGGAGTGACAAATCCTGAAAACGCGCAAAATCCGGTAACATAGCAATGACTTTCAAAAATGATATGATTTTTGTATGAAAGATAAGAGCTATCTGATTCAAATTTGAATCGGGTAGCTCTTTTTGTTATTCTATAATCCAAATGATATTTATTGCTTTACTTATCTTTTTCCCAGAGTACAATTTCCTTATCGGCTTCTGTATCGTAGTAAAAGATGTAACTTATTTCGGGTTTATCGTTAAGATTAAATAATTTGCTGTACTGCCAGTCGGATGAGTTGATATTAAACATGGAAATATTTTTATATCGTTCTTTTATTATGCTGAAACCGTAGCCGACCTTGTTATTGCTGTCGAAATCGTCATCATAATAAAAATGATTGCCGTCGGCATCGCTTATTGTAGGGAATATATATCCGGAAGCTGCGTCCATTTTTCTGCCTACCCAGACATTGCCGTCACTGTCGGTCTGAATAGTGACATTATCCTCCATACCATCACCATATTGAATTCGCACCGGAGACATCATAAAGGCTATCATTGCAATGCAGGTCGCGTAAGCAACGATCACAGAAATAACCACAGCGGCGATGCGTTTTATGATTATTTTCCTTTTAATTTTCTTTATTGCGGTAATATCCCTGTCAACGGAAACATTTACAGATGTGCTCATTTTCCCAAGCAGCTTTTTACATTCCGAACAATTAGAAAGATGTTCGGCTACAGCATTTCTGCTTTCCTCACTGCATAAATTTTCTGCGTAGAGCGGAAGCAGATCGCGTATCATATCACAATTTTTCTTACTCATTTTGACTCCTCCAGTCTTTCAATTATTTTAAGCTTAGTGCGATGAAAAGTCACCGTTGCCCAGTTTTCACTTTTTCCAAACACTTCACCGATCTGACGAAAAGATAATTCACTGAATACTCTCAGCCGGAATACTTCTTTTTTTATGTCGTCCATTTCGTCGAGTATCCGATGTATTGCGGCTGCCGTATCGTTATCTTCTATTCTGGTTTCAACAGAAACGGTTTTGTCCTGTTCTGTTTCAGGCACATCATTTCCGCTCATGTACTTGTTTTTTCTGAAAAAAGAATAGTAGCAATTTTTAGCGATTCTCAAAAGCCACATTCGAATATCACAGTCTCCTCTGAATTCCTTGACGGACTTGAGTGCTTTGAAAAAAGTCTCCTGAGTCAATTCTTCAGCCAGATCATCGTTATGCGTAATAGATTTCAAATACAAAAATACGTCATGAAAATAATCCCGATATATATCTTCGATCATCATGTCTCCTCCTCTCTGTATATAGGACGCGCAAAGCTTTAAAATCTTACAAATAAATATTATAATTTTAGAAAAAACGGCAGAGAAACATCTCTGCCGCATAGATATATAATAGTTATATGGAAAAATCAAAGCCTGCGTGTCACAGGAAAAGATCAAGCCATAAAGTCCTCAAGGCTGTCAGTTCCGCCTGTAGCCGTATAAGCGTAGTAAGCGAGGATCGTTGAAGCGTCGGAAGAATCAACAGCTTCGTCCTTATTAACGTCGCCTGCGAGTCTCTGAAGTCCGGAAAGAGTTGAAGCTCCGCCTGTAGCAACAGTTGCATAGTCGGCAAGAACCAATGAAGCGTCGGAAGCGTCTACAGCTCCGCTGCTGTCAACATCGCCAAGAGTATATTCAGGCTCTATTTCCTTAATATTAGAAGTACCCTCGTTGTAAAGTCCCTGAACCTCGAATCTTACAGTAAGAGTAGTTTCGATAGGTGTGTCCTTAAGACCGAGACCGGCTTCAGTCATACCCCATGTGTCCTTAGTAAGAAGAATTCGGCAGTGACCGGGACCATCATAATAAGTAAGGTTATAAGCTGCATCGTTGTTTTCAAACTCTACGGGAACACCGTCTGCAAGTATCTCATAAACAGTGATCTTAAGATCGGGATACTGATGAGAGGTAAACTGTTTCTTATCATCACTGTCGGGATCTGAACCTGCGATATTAAGCCATACGCACTGTTCGCTGTCAGTACCGAAATCTGTAAATGTGATAGATGATTCATACTTAGCGTTTCCGTTTACATAAGCAGGGGAAATTTCCGTATTGTTGCTGTTGCCGTCGTTGCCCTCTCCATAGTACGTATGAGTACCCATCATACCGCGGATCTCAGCGATAGCAACGGTGTTTTCGGGCATCTCGGGAGTCTCGGCTTCTGCGTTTACATTAAGTGCGCAAACAGCAGATGAGAGGACCGCTGCGGATGCGATAACAGAAAAAAACTTTTTCATAGTCATAATAAAGACCTCCAATTCAAAATATTATATCATAATTATATCAAATTTAAAGAGTAATGTCAATATGTAAATATAATATATACAAATTTTGTAAATTTTGGGAAAATTCAATATAAAGGTATGGCGGAGACTGCGGTTATCATGGTATTGCCCAATTATGCGGCGGCGGATTTGTTCAGGTTGCCTAATATTTGCGAAAAATCATCGTTTCGCTTGACTTTTTTTCCTTTATGTAGTAAATTTAAAGTGTATAAGTACCTGTTTTCAGCGCGCTTAGGGATAATTTTGGGCTGCCGTGAAAACAGATACAAAAGCGTAATTGCATATAATAATATAATGATAACGAGAGAGGGTTTTGTTATGTATTTTAAAAGGATTGCTGCGGCAGTTTCGGCTCTTGCCGTGTCTGCCGGGATTGCGGCATATGTTCCGAAAAATGCTCCGGCTGTACCCGTGACTACCGCTTCTGCGGCTGATTTCGAGGTCAATTATGCCGAAGCGCTCCAGAAATCAATGTTCTTCTACGAGGTTCAGCAGGCAGGCGAGCTTCCCGATTGGAATATGGTTTCGTGGCGCGACGATTCAATGCTGACGGATATCGTTCCCGGAGGCTGGTTCGACGCAGGAGATCACTTCAAGTTTGTTCTTACCAACGCATACACCGCAAATATGCTTGCTTGGGGTCTTATCGAGTACAAGGACGCCGTTCAGAAAGCCGGCTTGTATGATCTTTACCTCAAGAACCTTAAATGGGGTCTTGACTACGTTATGGGCTGCGATGAGGGCGATAAAGTAATCGGAACTATCGGTCACCCCACAATGGATCACGTCTGGTGGGGAAGCGCCGAGCTTTACGAGCGCAAAATGAAGCTTCAGTATTCAACGGACGAACGTCCTTACGATGAGATCACCTGTACTACAACCGTAGCCGATATGGCTTCTGCTCTTGCAGCCGGATATATCGTTTTCAAGGACGAAGATCCTGCTGCTGCCGAGGAATATCTGAAACACGCAAAGAGCCTTTTCGAATTTGCCGATAAAACAAGAAGCAACGACGATCAGGGCGTTCAGAAAAATTATTACAACACTCAGCAAAGCGGCAGCGACGCTGATTTTATGGACGAGCTTTTCTTTGCTGCAAACTGGCTCTACAGAGCAACGGGAGATCAGTCGTATCTTGACAAGGCTGAAACGGAATATCTCCCAAATCTGGGCAGAGAGAATCAGTCTACCGACTATAAGTTCACATGGGGACACTGTTGGGACGATACCATGCAGGGAGCTATACTCCTTTACGCTCAGAATACGGGCAAGCAGGAATGGATAGACCATGTTGAAAAGCATCTTCAATACTGGACTGACGGCGTTGAACAGGAATGGGGCGGTACAAAGAGGGTAGCGTATACTCCTGACGGTTTAGCATGGCTCTTTAACTGGGGTTCGCTCCGTCATGCTGAAAATACGGCGTTTCTGGCTATGCTTGCGTCCGATACTATTTTTAAGGATGATGCCGAACTCAGCAAAAAGTATACGGACTGGGCAAAAACTCAGATGGATTACGCTTTCGGCAATAACGATCTTGGATTGAGCTACGTTGTCGGCATGGGCGAAAAGAATCCTGTAAATATCCACCACAGAACAGCCAGCGGCGCTCACGATGACCACTGGAATGAGCTTGGAAAGCTCAACGAGGACGGAACTCCGTATCAGGATCCCAAGTGGCAGACCGAATATGCTCATGTTCTTTACGGCGCGTTGGAGGGCGGTCCTTCTCAGGACGGAAGCTTTAAGGACGATAATGCAGCTTACGAGCATACGGAGGTAGCTATCGATTACAATGCCGGATTTACGGCTTGTCTCTGCGCTATGATCGACGAGTACGGCGGAACTCCTCTTGCCGATTTCCCACCGACAGAAGCTCCTAAGTGGGCAGAATTCTATATAAAGGCTTCATTCAATCAGGCAACGGACAGCTACACGGAGCTGAAGGTTTATGCAATGAACGACTCCGCATGGCCTGCAAGAGTTATACAAGATCTGTCATATAACTATTATTTCGATATTTCCGAGCTTGTCGAGCAGGGATTTTCTATCAACGACGTTCAGGTGAAGATCGGCACGGATCAGCATCAGGGCGACGAGGGTAAGGCTTCAATTTCAGAGCCGATACAGTATGACGGAAACATCTATTATGTTAAGATCACGTTCGGCGACGGAAGAGTCGTAATGCCTACGGGACAGTCCGAGCATCGTTCCGAACTGCAGTTCAGAGTTGGAATCCCGGACAGCCTTAAGACCGCTGACGGCGGCAAGGTAACCTGGGACAGAGACAACGATTACTCGGCTCAGAACCTTGTTCAGGGCGGCGAGGATAACATGATCTCTACACCTTATATAACAATGTACGACGGCGATACGCTTATCTGGGGCACAGAGCCGGACGGAACAACTCCGCTGCCTACCGAAAAGCCGACAGAAGCTACTACCGGAGAGGAAGACGTAACGGTTTGGGGCGACGCGGACCTCAGCGGAAACGTAAATATCGACGACGTTGTAAAGATCCTTTGCTACAGTGCGGACAGTCAGGCGTTTCCTATGGAAGAGCAGGGGAAAAAGAACGCCGACGTTTATCAGAACGGCGACGGAGTAAGCGCAAACGATGCTGTTTCCGTTCAAAAATTCCTTGCAAATAACATTGATTCGCTGCCCGAGAGTTAATCAAATAACAAATTCATAAAACATTCAAAAGAGAGCTTTGCGCTCTCTTTTGTTTTTTTAACGAATTGGCAGAAGTGTACAAAAAAAGAAGTATAGCTTTAGGAAAATGCACGAATTTCCAAAAAACTATTTACTTTTTTAATGGGATATAATATAATTAAATCGATGGGAGAAATATCGGTGCTTGCTGTCTTACAGCTTTTCACCCGTCGTAAATGTATATTGGTATAACCGCAATGTTTGCACTGGCATTGCGTTATAATTAAAATTTTATAATTCTTTAGGGAGGGTATTACAATGCACAAAAGAATATCTAAGGCAATTGCTGCCAGCCTTATGGCTGCTACAATGATTGCTCCTACTGTAGCAAACATTGTTCCTATGGGAGCTTTTGCCGGTCAGGTACTCGGCGAGACCAGCTTTGATCACAAGGCGCTTCCTTGGCATACTTGTGAATCTTCTCCGGCTAAGCAGGACTTCGAGTTCAAGTCGGATAAGGCTTTCCACATCACTGTTTTAGAGCCTGTTGGAGCTGAGAAATCAAAGTGGGATCTCCAGTTCAGACACAGAAACCTTAACTTCAAATCCGGTCATACCTATGAGGTAAGCTTTAAGGTTAAGGCAAGCAGAAACGGTATGGAGCTTTGCTCTAAGATCGGTAACATCAAGGGTGACGAAGAGTACTTCGAACTTGACGGAAGCTCAAATAATATGCACATGGGTCCTCACATGGGCGGTCAGTGGGGAAGCGCTGTTAAGCTGACAACATCTTATCAGACTTTCTCGGGTACATTTACTCCTACACGTGACCTCGAAGGCGTTGAGTGGGCATTCCACTACGCTATGGACTACAACGGCTACGGCGGAAACGCTCAGGCAGGCGACGAGATCTGGTTCGACGATATGTCGATCATTTGTAAAACCTGCGACGATTGCGATGCTGATACAAGCAACTCATACGGCGCTGTAAACCGTGACTACAGTACAACTGCTGCTGATGGCATGGGCGAATTCGGCAACACTAAGAACTTCATTTCAGTAAACCAGATCGGTTACTATACAAACCTTAAAAAGGTTGCTACACTTGGCGATAACGGCGGCGATGTTCTTTACGGTTCTTCCAAGATCAACCTTAGCGGTTCGTATGAATACGAATTGATCGATACAAAGACAGGAACTGCTGTACACACAGGCAAGACTACGGAAGCTAAGGCTGACGCAGCTTCGGGTGATAGGGTTTGCCAGATCGATTTCAGCGATTACAAGACCCCTGGTAGATACTATCTCCAGATCAAGGGACAGGATTGGAGATCATTTGAGTTCAATATCGGCGACGATATCTACTATGATAAGACTCACAATCTCCTTACTAATTCTATAAACTACTTCTATCAGAACCGTTCAGGTGTTGATATCGAAGATGCATATTGTACATCAGGCGGTGCAGACGGCAAGGGTACAGGAATGGGTCACGAGGGCGGTCATAAGACTGATACGGCTACGATCCAGGACGAATGGGTTCTTCAGTATTCTTCACAGGAAGATGCTACTTCAACGCATAAGTGCGGAACTCTTACTGCAAACGGCGGTTGGTACGATGCCGGCGACCACGGTAAATACGTTGTTAACGGCGGTATCGCTATCTGGACTCTCCAGAATATGTATGAGAGAGCTATCGGTCAGGAAGGCTATGACAAGAAGTTCGACGATAATTCAGGCACAGTTGTAATTCCTGAAGCAGGAAACAAGATCCCTGATATTCTTGACGAAGCTGCTGTAGAGCTTGACTGGATCTCACAAATGAAGGTTGAATCAAGCGATACTAAGTGGGGCAAGTATGCAGGTCTTTACTACCACAAGCTCCATGACCATAAGTGGACAGGACTTGCTACAAGACCTTGGGATTACGAGACTGAATGGGAAACTGTTCGTATCGTAAAGCCTCCGACGTTTGCTGCTACACTTAACTATGCTGCTACTGCTGCTCAGGCCGCAAGACTCTGGCAGCCATACAACTCCACAAAGGCTAAGGAATACCTCAAAAGCGCTAAGGAAGCATTTGCTGCTTACGAAAAGTACTGGTATCCTTACAACGATACTAAGACAACTCATCCTACACTGAACTGTACGTGCACAAAGGAAGAGATCAATCCTGATTCACTGTACGCACCAATGTGGCAGGCAAAGGGCGGCGGACCTTACGGTGACGATAACGTTCTTGACGACGCTTACTGGGCAGCTTGTGAGATCTTCGTATCCGCTTCGGAAATGGGAGATAACGACGCTGCAACATATAAGGCAAAGATCGATGATTCCAAATATGCTTACAAGGTTGACACAAGAATGGTCGGCGGTGAGAACAAGGACGGTTCATTCACCTCATTCAACTGGGGTAATACTGCATCTGCAGGTTCTCTGACACTTGCTCTCCACAGCGATCTCCTTTCAGCTGACGAGAATGCTAAGATCAAGGCTGCTGTTCAGGCTGCTGCTGACGCTTACATTGCCTGCGAGAGCGCAGAGGGATACGGTATTCCTTACAAGTATGACGGTGAGGGCTACAACGATCCTAACAACCTCGATCCTTCGATCACAATTTACGGTTACGAGTGGGGCTCAAACTCTATGGTTATCAATAACTGTATCGTTATGGCTTACGCTTATGACCTGACAGACGATATTAAGTACATGAACGGTGTTGTAACCGGTCTTGATTATCTCTTCGGACGCAATCCGCTTTCTTACTCATATGTAACAGGTTACGGTACATATAAGGAGAAGAATCCTCACCACAGATACTGGTCTTACGAGCTTGATAAGACTCTGCCTATGGCTCCTGACGGAATCCTTTCAGGTGGTCCTAATGCAGGTCTCCAGGATCCTTACGTTCGTGCTTTGGGCTTCACACCTGGAGATAAGTCCAACCCGTCACAGAGATGCTTCGTTGACTCTATCGAGGCTTGGTCTACAAACGAGGTTACTATCAACTGGAATGCACCTCTTGCTTGGATAGCTTCCTTCATGCAGGATGAAGCTGCTGACGCTGAGGGCGGTTCAGAGGAACTCAAGGTAACTAAGTGGGGCGACGCTGACGTTGACGGCGATGTAGATATGGACGACGTTGTTGCTACACTCTGCGCAGCATCAGGCATGGCAGATCTCTCTGCTCAGGGCGCACTCAATGCTGACGTTTACCAGAACGGCGACGGAATCAGCGTTAACGACGCAGGTTCAATTCAGAAGTACCTCGCTCTTCAGATCGATGAGCTTCCTGAATCATATCTTTAATTTATAAGATAACAAATTAAGAGGACGCAAATGCGTCCTCTTTTTTATGCCGAAAAGTAATATAAATTTAAGAGAACGCCCTCTCTTGCAGGGCGTTCTCTCTTTCAAAACAGTCCACCGGACTGTTTTGAAATTCACTCTTTGCGGAGCGCCTTGCGGTAGCGGGGCTTTGCCCCACACCCCACCAAAGGCGCCGCCTCTGGACTCTGCCAAAGGGATATAATCCCTTTGGAATCCCAGCATTGGTCTAAATACACTTTTAGATAAACAAAAACAGACGCCCGAAAGCGTCTGTCTGTATTTGATCCGTGATAAATTATGCACCAAATCTTGCTGTAGCAACCGGTACGCCGGGTCCCATAGTTGAAGTAACTGTGCAGGACTTGAGGTAAGTACCCTTAGCTGCTGCCGGCTTAGCCTTAACAACTGCCTCAAGGAGAGTTGAGAAGTTTTCATCGAGCTTTTCTGCGCCGAATGAAGCCTTGCCGATCGGGCAGTGGATAATATTGGTCTTGTCGAGACGATACTCGATCTTACCTGCCTTAGCTTCCGTAACAGCCTTGGCAACGTCAGGAGTAACCGTTCCTGCCTTCGGGTTAGGCATGAGACCGCGGGGTCCGAGAACCTTACCGAGACGGCCGACGAGACCCATCATATCAGGTGAAGCAACAACTACGTCGAAATCCATCCAGTTTTCCTTCATGATCTTATCAACGAGATCCTGACCGCCTACGTATTCAGCGCCGGCAGCCTGAGCAGCCTCGTACTTATCTTCCTTACAGAAAACGCAGACTCTAACGTTTTTACCTGTTCCGTTAGGAAGAACAACAGCGCCTCTAACCTGCTGGTCAGCGTGTCTTGAGTCAACGCCGAGACGGATATGAACTTCGATAGTTTCGTCAAACTTAGCCTTTGCGTTCTTGCATACTAAGTCAAGAGCCTCTGTAGACTCATAAAGCTTTGCAGAATCAACAGCCTTAACGCTGTCAACATATTTCTTGCCGTGTTTCATTATATTTCCTCCTATTTAAGTGGTAATACCGGGGAGCTTATAGCTTACCCGATTAGCGGAATTTTCCTCCCACCATGAGAAGTCAGAATTAAGACGCAAGGTCTTTTTTCGTCATTCAAAAATTAATTAATCAACAACTACGACGCCCATAGAACGAGCTGTTCCGGCGATCATGCTCATAGCTGCTTCAAGTGAGCCTGCATTAAGGTCAGGCATCTTCTGCTCAGCGATCTTCTGAACCTGTTCCTTAGTGATGTTAGCGACCTTAGTCTTGTTAGGAACGCCCGAACCGCTGTTGATGTTGCAAGCTTTCTTAATAAGAACTGCTGCCGGCGGAGTTTTAGTGATAAATGAGAAAGAACGGTCTGCGTAAACAGTGATAACGACAGGAATGATCATACCGATATCGTTCTTAGTTCTTTCATTGAATTCCTTTGTGAACGCCATGATATTAACGCCGTGCTGACCGAGAGCCGGACCAACAGGCGGTGCAGGAGTAGCCTTTCCTGCTGCGATCTGAAGCTTAATGTAGCCAACTACTTTCTGTGCCATGTAATTCGCACCTCCATAAATGTGGTAAATGGCGAGATAAGAATTATTTTATCTCTCCCACTGAGATCTCTGCGGATCTCTTTTGACCTGAACTAATCCTCTACGCGCACTACCTGATTGATAGCGAGGGTAGCGGGAGTTTCTCGACCGAACATTGAGATAAGAACGTTTACTGTTTTTTCGGCGAGATCAATGCTCTGAACAACGCCCACAAGGCCGTCCATAGAGTTGCCCGAGATACGTACTCTGTCGCCTTCCTTGAAGTCTACCTCTATAGATGCGACCTCGATACCGAAGAGGGATTCGACCTCTGCGTCGGAAAGGGGAGTAGGCTCTGAAGCGGGGCCCACGAAGCCTGTGCAGCCTCTTGTGTTTCTTACAACGTACCATGAGTCATCATTGCAGATCATTTTAAGCAAAACGTAGCCGGGGTAGGTTTTACGCTCGACCTCTTTGGTTTTGCCGTCGGTGATCTCAGTCACCTTTTCTGTAGGAACTCTAACCTCCTGGATAAGATCGTGAAGCTTTCGGTTTTCGACAACCTTTTCGATATTCTGAGCTACTTTATTTTCATAGCCCGAATAGGTATGGATAACATACCACTTAGCTGCTTCTGACATTTCAAATCCTCCTTAGATTTCCCTTTAGTGGTTATAAACCAGCTGCATAAGAGCGCCGAAGCCCCAATCAAGCAGACCGACAATTACCGATGAAGCAACGACAACAGCAAGAACTACTGATGTGTTGGTGATAACTGTAGACTTTGACGGCCAAACCACTTTGCTGAATTCGCTTTTTAAATCCTTAAACCACTTTTTAACCTTGCCGGGTTTTTTCTTATCGGATTTTTTAGCTTTTTCCGGAGACGTATTTTCTTTATCCTTAGCCATAAATACCTCCGATTACTTTGTTTCTCTGTGAAGAGTGTGTTTTCTGCAGAACTTGCAATGCTTGTTCATTTCAATTCTGTCAGGGTCGTTTTTCTTGTTCTTCTTAGAAACATAGTTGCGCTGCTTGCACTCCGTACAAGCTAAAGTAACCTTTACTCTCATATCGGCACCTCCTGAAATAATACTTCTTCCGCAAAAATACGGAAGGTAGGTTGTTTGCCTCCCTCAGAACGGGCAAAAAAATAAACCCCTATTGAGGTAATTCAATTATACCATGCATTCGACTGCTTGTCAAGGGGATTTTGGGATTTTTTACGATATAAATGTAAAAAAGGCTGATGATTTCCGCGCTCCTTTTGGAAATAAAAACGAATTATGCTTGACATAGCCGAGAACAGCGTGTTATTATACTATTATATTAGGGAGTGATGCAGATGAGTGTTTTTGAATCCGGAAGGCTTGTGCTGAGACCGTTCAGGGAGGGACATTTGGTGCGTAAATATATTTCCTTTGCACTGGTAGCAGTTTGCGCCTTTTCGCTTTCTGCCTGCGTAGATACGGAGAGCTCGGACGGCAGTTCCTATTGGACTGCTGCTGAAAATACAGCGGAAGAAACCGGTTCAGAGAAAGACTTTTACTATATCGTTGAAGAAAACGGCGAAAAATATGGTGCGCTCAAGGACGGATTATCAACAGGAGTAGGTTTATCGGAGTGGAGCAAAGCTGCCGGCGAGCTTTCGCAGTCGGAGTTTCTGGAGCTTTACAATGCTGCGGACGGTTCTCTTAAGCTTCTTGATTTTCCGCCGGAAAAGTGCTGTGCTTTTTACGGGTACGGCGTATCGTGGTGGTGTTTTAATATAGAATACGGATTTACTCTTAGATTCGGCTATAATGACAAATGGACGCTGAGTTGCGGCAATATTGAGTTTGACCCCGGAAAAGAGACTCCCGAGGAGTTCTTTGAAAGAATGAGCGTTTCTTCTTACTATGCCGATGCCGACCGTCAGCTTACAAAAGAGGAGTACTTCGATATCGTCTATGAAAATGCTGAGGTGAACGGTTTTTACTGCGACGGCTTCGACGATGATTTTTACGATGCCGACGAGATAACTATGGATTATTTTCTTGCTTCGTGGAAGAGCGACGAGGGAGTTCCGCTTATCAATCGGTTTGCTCCGGAATTATGCTACATGATATGCGGCTCGGGCATGACCTATTATCGCTTTAAAATAGAGGGAGATTTCGTGCTGACCTTTGGTCCGAACGGTATCTTTCATTCAATAAGCTGTATGCGCGGAGATAAGGTCATAGAATTTGATCCAAAAGAGACAGTTTACGATTTTTTTGAAAAATATGCAAAAAACGCTTGACAAGTTCTGCGGAGCATGGTATAATAATAAAGCTGTGAAATTTTACGGCAAACATCGTATTCTAAAGACAGCTGGCAGGATAACTCCGTAAGACCCGCCGAGGAATTGCAATCGGTTTTTTATGAAACTTCAATTGTCTTTCTCGTTTTGTCGGGAAAGGCTTTTTTATTGCACTTTCGGATACGATAGAAATTTTCGGAGGTGAATACACAATGCCAAGTGAAAAGGTGCTTGAAGCCAAGAAGGCTAAGGTTGAACAGCTTACCGATATCATCAAGGCTTCCGTTTCGGGCGTTCTCGTTGATTACAAGGGAATTACCGTTGAGGAAGATACTAAGCTGAGAAAGGAACTCCGTGAGGCCGGCGTTAATTACTTCGTTGAGAAGAATACAATGCTTCTCCGCGCGTTCAAGAACTGCGGCATCGAAGGCTTTGAAGAGGCTCTTAACGGCACGACAGCTATCGCCGTTTCAAACGACGATCAGACTGCTCCTGCAAGAATCCTCGGTAAGTTTGCCGAGAGCGCAGGCGACGATAAGTTCAATCTTAAAGCAGGTTACGTAGAGGGTGTTGTTTATGACAACGCAGGCGTTATGGCTCTCTCAAAAATTCCTTCAAAGGATGTTCTCCTTGCACAGCTCGTTGGTTCACTGCAGGGACCTATGCAGAAGCTTGCCGCTACAGTTCAGGCTGTTGCAGACAAGAAGTCAGAAGAAGCTGCCTGATTTTCTGTACATTAATTTTTGGACGTTATGCGTCCGCAGCTAACTAATATTTTATAAAGGAGATTATTATCATGGCTTCAGAGAAGATTACTAAATTTGTTGAAGAAATCAAGGAACTCACTGTTCTTGAGCTTTCAGAACTCGTAGACGCAATTCAGGAGGAATTCGGTGTAACAGCTGCTATCGCTGCTGCTCCTGCTGCAGGCGGCGCAGGCGCTGCTGAGGCTGAGAAGACAGAATTCGACGTAATCCTTGCTTCATTCGGCGACGCTAAGATGGCTGTTATCAAGTGCGCTAAGGAAGCACTCGGTCTTGGTCTTAAGGAAGCTAAGGAAGTTGTTGAATCAGCTCCTAAGGCTATCAAGGAAGGCGTTTCAAAGGCAGAGGCTGACGAGCTTAAGGCTAAGTTCGAAGAGGCTGGCGCTACAATCGAAATCAAGTAATTTAATTACAGATACGATTCTTAAAGGCTGCACTTCAATGCAGCCTTTTCTGTTTCTCTATGGAGGATTTATATTATGAAAAAAATCTTATCATCGCTGCTTGCGCTCAGTGTTTTATTCGGCTCGGCGGCATATCTTGGAAATCCCGAAACGGCTGACATGAATTTCGGTACACAGGCTTATGCGGCAGATATCGTCAAATCCGGGGTATGCGGAGAAAACCTCACCTGGACGCTCGATTCGGACGGACTTCTCAGCATAAAAGGCACGGGCGAAATGACAAACTGGAAATTTATTTCTATGACTTATAAGCAATATGAGTTTACTGACATTGATTTTGACGGCGAGCCTGTTCCGTGGTTTGAGGACAAGGACAGCATAAAGCGCGTGGAGATCGGAAGCGGCGTTGAAAATATCGGTGACGTTGCCTTTGTCGGACTTCAGAATCTGGAGAGTGTAAGCATTCCGGTCGGAGTTACCGAGATCGGCAATTTTGCGTTTTTCTTCTGCACCTCATTGAAGAGTGTGAAAATGCCTGTTACGGTGACCAATATGGGCAAAGAAGCGTTTGACCGCTGTCACAGTCTGACGGAGATCACCGTTTCCGAAGCTGTAAATGAGATCAAGGTAAGCACTTTTGAAGAATGCCTGAAGCTTACTTCGGTGAAAATTCCCGCTTCGGTAAAAAAAGTGGACTTCTTTGCCTTCGAGGCGTGTCCTGCTTTGGAGAGCGTATTTGTTATGAATCCCAACTGCGAAATATATAACCGCGTAAACACATTGGGCGGATTTGTCGATAGGTGTACGATCTACGGATATGAAAATTCAACGGCTCAGGTTCATGCGGAAAAATACGGCTATAATTTTGTTGCGTTCGTGCTCGGTGACGTGGATTTTGACGGAGCTGTAAATGCAAGCGACGCTTCGCAGATACTTGCCGATTACGCTTCCTCCGCAACAGGCAGCGGCCATATCCTGACGGCAGAGGAGCTTGTCATTTCCGATGTAAACAGCGATGGCGCGGTTGATTCCTCCGACGCTTCAACAGTTCTTGCATATTACGCTTACACGGCTACGGGAGGAGAGCTTTCTCTTGCCGATTTCATTGAAAAATAGGAGAAACTATATGAAAAAAATCTTATCATCGCTGCTTGCGCTCAGTGTTTTATTCGGCTCGGCGGCATATCTTGGAAATCCCGAAACGGCTGACATGAATTTCGGTACACAGGCTTATGCGGCAGATATCGTCAAATCCGGAGAATGCGGAGAAAACCTTACATGGACGCTCGATTCCAATGGACTTCTCAGCATAAAAGGCACGGGCGAAATGACGGATTGGAGATATTATTCGCTTGGTCATAATCAGACGTCCCTTGGTGAAGTTAAGTTTCAGGGCGAGGCTGTTCCGTGGTTTGAGAACAGAGAACAGATAAAGAGCATAGATATCGGCGAAGGTGTTGAATCAATCGGAGCTCTTGCGTTTATCGGTGTTGAAAATGCGAAAAATGTCAATATTCCGAATAGTGTAACAAAAATAGAACAGTTTGCTTTTTTGTGCTGTTCCTCTCTGAAGAATGTGAAAATTCCCTATGGTATCGAAGCTATCAGCAAAAGTACTTTTACATGCTGCAATTTACTGGAATCGGTAAGTATACCGCCTACTGTAAAATATATAGAAGACGGAGCTTTTGAACTTTGTTTTAACTTAACCAAGATCAATATTCCCGAAAGCGTTGAAGTTATCAATTTTTCAGCTTTCAGAAACTGCGCGCGTCTTACTTCTGTTAAAATTCCCTCCTCAGTAAAAGAAATAGGAAACTATGCGTTTGCTGACTGCTATAATTTAGAGAGCATAATTATTATGAATCCTGAGTGCGAGATATATGACTCGATCAAAACCTTGAGCCGCGATATCGATAAGTGTAACGTTTATGGCTATGAAAATTCAACGTCTCAGGCATATGCCGAAAAATACGGATACAAATTTGTTGCGGTCATGCTTGGAGACGTTGATTTTGACGGCGCAGTAAATTCAAGCGACGCTTCGCTTATACTTGCCGAGTATGCCGCTTCAGCAACGGGCGGTGAGCTTGTGCTGAATGATTCGTCGCACATTGTTGCCGACGTAAACGGAGATAATACCGTGGATTCTTCTGACGCTTCAACAGTTCTTGCATACTACGCTTACACGGCTACGGGAGGAGAGCTTTCTCTTGCCGATTTCATTGAAAAATAGGAGAAACTATATGAAAAAAATCTTATCATCGCTGCTTGCGCTCAGTGTTTTATTTGGCTCGGCGGCATATCTTGGAAATTCCAAAACGGCTGACATGAATTTCGGTACACAGGCTTATGCGGCAGATATCGTCAAATCGGGAGTATGCGGAGAAAACCTTACATGGACGCTCGATTCCGAGGGACTTCTCAGCATAAAAGGCACGGGCGAAATGACGGATTGGAAGTATCATAATTTTAGCACTGAAATTACAGGATTTGTCGATGTTAATTTTAATGGTGATCCTGTTCCGTGGTTTGAGGACAGAGACAGCATAAAGCGTGTGGAGATCGGCGAGGGCGTTACTTCGGTCGGAAACATGGCGTTTATAGGCACGAAAGCCGAAAGCGTTAATTTGCCCGACAGCATAACAAAAATCGGAGAGGATGCTTTTTGCTGCTGTACTTATTTGCAGAACATAAATATTCCCTGCAATACCGAAGCTATCGGCGAAGGAGCATTTTATAGCTGTTACTCGCTGGAGTCGGTGGATATACCGCCATCGTTAAAAATAATAGAAGATCTTGCATTTTGCCGCTGCACTTGTTTGACCGAACTTGATATTCCCGAAGGCGTTGAGAAAATCGAAAATTATGCTTTTGAATACTGTACGCGCCTTGTTTCGGTAAATATTTCCGCCTCGGTAAATGAGATAGGTTCTGATGCGTTTAAAGAATGCTTCTGCTTGGAGAGCGTTTTTATTGCAAATCCCGACTGCGTGATTTACGACGCTTCCGACACCTTTTGCAACGAAACGAAAAAGTTTATCCTTTACGGCTATGAAGGCTCGACGGCTCAGGCATACGCTGAAAAATACGGCTATAATTTTGTTGCGATCATGCTCGGCGACGCGGATTTTGACGGAGCAGTGAATTCAAGCGACGCTTCGCTTATACTTGCCGATTACGCTTCCTCCGCAACTGGCAGCGGTCATATCCTGACGGCAGAGGAGCTTGTCATTGCCGACGTAAACAGCGACAATGCGGTAGATGCTTCCGACGCTTCAACAGTTCTTGCATACTACGCTTACACGGCTACGGGAGGAGATATGTCCCTTGCCGATTTTATAAAAAAATAACAGGAGAGAAATAATATGAAAAAACTTTTATCATCGCTGCTTGCAGTCAGTGTTTTATTCGGTTCGGCGGCATATCTTGTAAATCCCAATGATGCGGCAGACATGAATTTCGGTACACAGGCTTATGCGGCAGATATCGTCAAATCCGGAGAATGCGGAGAAAACCTTACATGGACGCTCGATTCCGACGGACTTCTCAGCATAAAAGGTACGGGCAAAATGGCAAAATGGGATTTTCAAAGCATCGCATTTTCTCCCAATACGCTTATGGACATTGAATTTTATACAGATCCTGTTCCGTGGTTTGATGATAGGTACAGTATAAAGCGCGTGGAGATCGGCAGCGGTGTTGAAAATATTGGAGATCTTGCGTTTGCCGGACTTGAAAATATGGAAAGTATCATTATGCCCGACAGCATAACAGACATAGGAACGAAATCTTTTTTGTGCTGCCGCTCTTTGAAGAAGGTTAACATTCCTTATGGAACCCAAAACATTAGCAGAGGTGCTTTTTACGGCTGCTGTTCAATGGAATCGGTCAATATACCGTCTACGGTAACTGAAATAGGCACAGAGGCATTTCATTATTGTTCCGCTTTGACAGAAATTGCTATTCCGAACTCTGTTGAAATTATTAACAACGAACTTTTAAAAAGTTGTTCAAATCTCACTTCCGTAAAATTTTCTGCCTCGGTCAAGGAAATAGACTGCAGTGTGCTGGAAGAATGCCCTGCCTTGAAAAATGTAATTGTCATGAATCCCGAATGCGGGATAGAGGACGCTTTGGAAACCCTTGGCGGAGCTCCCGAAAGGTGCGATGTTTACAGCTATGAAGGCTCGACGGCTCAGGAATATGCCAGAAAATACGGATATAGATTTATTTCAATTATGCTCGGAGACACAGACCGCGACAAGACGGTAAATGCAAGCGACGCTTCGCTGATACTTGCCGATTACGCTTCCTCCGCAACCGGCGAGGGACATATTCTTACTGTGGGAGAATGCGTTGCTGCCGACGTAAACAGCGACAATGCGATCGATTCCTCCGACGCTTCGGTAGTTCTTGCATACTACGCTTATACGGCTACGGGAGGATCGCTTTCCCTTGAAGAATTTATGAGCTAAAAATTATTTTTATTAAAAATATATAAATGCTCTTGACAAAGTGAAATAAATAGAATATAATGGAATCACTAAATGCGATGAAGGGAAATAAAGCCTGTGCGTGTTTTTTCAGAGAGCTGCCGTCCGGTGAAAGGCAGTATTTCACAGCAGGTCATAGCTCCTCCCCGAGCAGTCGGCTGAAAGCTTCGGCAATTAGGCTTGAACGGGTTCTCCCGTTACAGAGATACACATTAAATTTTTCGATGTGAATGAGTGGACATATATTGTTATGATATGTCAAAAAGAGTGGTACCACGGAGATCATTGTTACTTCGTCTCTTTCATGCTAAGGCGTGAAAGAGACTTTTTTATTTTATTTGATCTTCCTCTGACGGTAAAATAACGAACGTCTGCTCAGGCAAGGAGGTTTTCAATGAAAAATAACGGAAAATATACGCGGCAGTTTTTTGCTGCGCCGCAGGTCTCAAGGAAATGGACGGAAAAAACTTATATCGATAAAGCTCCTCAATGGTGCAGCGTTGATCTCAGAGACGGAAATCAGGCTCTTGTTACTCCGATGAGCCTCGAGGAAAAGCTCGAATTCTTTGATATGCTGGTGAAAATAGGCTTCAAAGAGATTGAGGTGGGCTTTCCTGCCGCTTCCGAAACGGAATATGAGTTCTGCCGTACTCTTATCGAGAAGGATCTTATTCCCGACGATGTTACGATACAGGTTCTTACTCAGTCGCGCGAGCATATTATCGCCAAGACCTTTGAGGCTCTCCGCGGCTGCAAAAATGCGATAGTTCATCTTTACAATTCAACTTCTGTCGCTCAGCGCGAACAGGTTTTCCGCAAGAGCAAGCAGGAGATAATCGACATTGCCGTTTCGGGCGCAAAGCTGTGCAGCCAATACCGCAAGGAGCACGAAGGAAATATTCGCTTTGAGTATTCTCCCGAAAGCTTTACAGGAACAGAACCGGAGTTTGCCGCTGAGATATGCAATGCAGTGATAGATGTGTGGAAGCCAACTGCTGACGATAAGGTCATAATAAATCTGCCGGTTACGGTTCAGCTCTCAATGCCGCATGTTTATGCCGATCAGGTCGAGTATATGTGCAGCCGTCTTAAAAACCGCGGGAATCTTATTGTTTCTCTTCATCCGCATAACGACAGAGGCTGCGCTGTTGCCGACAGCGAAATGGGACTGCTTGCAGGCGCGGACAGGATCGAGGGCACGCTTTTCGGAAACGGCGAGCGCACGGGAAACGTCGATATTGTTACTCTTGCAATGAATATGTACTCTCAGGGCGTAGATCCTATGCTCGATCTGAGCAATATCCCTGCGATCTCGGAGGTCTATACAAGAGTTACGGGAATGGGAGTCAACGAGCGCCAGCCGTACAGCGGTCAGCTTGTGTTTGCGGCATTCAGCGGCTCGCATCAGGACGCTATCGCCAAGGGCATGAAGTGGAGAGAAGAGAAGAACTGCAATGTATGGTCTGTTCCGTATCTGCCGATCGATCCGGTCGATATAGGACGCGAGTATGAAGCCGACGTTATACGTATCAACAGCCAGTCGGGCAAGGGCGGAATCGGCTATATCCTCGAAACAAAATACGGCTATATTCTTCCTAAAAAGATGCGCGAGCAGTTCGGCTATCACGTAAAGAGCGTTTCCGATCACGGACACCGCGAGCTTCTTCCGGACGAGGTTTACCGCATATTCATAACGGATTACGTGAATATTACAGCTCCGCTTAAAATTGCCGAAACTCATTTCGTTCAGGGCGGCGGCATCGAAGCTTCTGTCACTGTCGAGCTTAACGGAGTGAAAAGCGTTGTGAGCGGACGTGGAAACGGACGTCTTGACGCGGTAAGCAATGCCGTTCAGTCATGCATCGGGACAGGCTACTCTATCAATACGTACACCGAGCACGCTCTTGAGGGCGGTTCCGCTTCAAAGGCTGTTTCCTATGTGGAAATAATCGGCGCGGACGGTAATTCATTCTGGGGAACAGGTATCGACACGGATATCATCACTTCGTCCGTGAAAGCTCTTGTGAGTGCAGTCAATAATATGCTTAAAAATTTGTCTGTACAGTGAAAATCACCAATAACAGCTGTTGAAAGCTGACAAATATTTAAATAATAGTGGAAATGATGCTGTTTGTATTGACTTTTCGATCCTTGGAGTGCTATTATATTATTATCATAAATTTGCTGCAAATTTTATTCGTTTGCATCAGGAGTACCATAAGGAGAGCGGACGTCATGATCAACTTCTTCGGACAGATCATAGTCATTATTATTGGCACAGCCGTGGAAAACGTCGGCTGTAGTCACGCTTTGTTCTGCCGTTACGGCTCTGATACTCCTGCCGCATAAGCTGCGCGCTTTATGCAAATAGATGAAATCAGACCTTCGGCGGAATTGCCGGAGGTCTTTTTATTTTAATTTCAAAGGAAAATGTGTTATGGAAATTTCAGGAGCTAAAATCGTTGTTGAAACTCTCATCGAGCAAGGCTGCGATACCGTTTTCGGTTATCCGGGAGGACAGGTCATAAACCTTTTCGACGAGCTGTATCTCAACAGCAACAGAATACGTCATGTCCTTGCCGCTCATGAGCAGGGCGCGGCTCATGCCGCCGACGGATACGCGAGAGCTACCGGAAAAACAGGCGTAGTTATAGCAACGTCGGGCCCCGGAGCTACAAATCTCGTTACAGGTATTGCTACGGCATATCTCGATTCTATCCCGATGGTCGCAATAACGGGAAACGTTCCCTGCGGCCTTATCGGACGCGACAGCTTTCAGGAAGTGGATATAGTCGGAATAACAATGCCCGTTACAAAGCATAATCTTATTGTAAAGGATATCACAAAGCTGGCGGATTCTATTCGTCTTGCCTTCAAGATCGCAAAATCGGGACGTCCCGGGCCTGTTCTTGTCGATATTCCAAAGGATATACAGTGCGGAAAATGTGAATTTACCGCAAAAAACTATTGCGTAACGGAATTTCCGCTTCATCTTGCCGATGATGATAAGCTTCGCAAGGCAGCAAAGCTTATAAACGAGTGCAGCCGTCCGTATATTTATTTCGGCGGAGGTATCATTTCGGGAAAGGCTTGCGGCGAGCTTGCCGATTTTGCGGAAAAGATCGACGCGCCGATGGGCTGCTCGCTTATGGGACTGTCGGCTGTGCCGTCGGATAATCCGCGGTTTTTGGGTATGCAGGGAATGCACGGTCACTATGCCTCCTCGGTTGCCGAGGACGAGGCTGATCTTGTTATCGCTCTCGGAGTACGTTTCAGCGACAGGGCTACAGGCAACAAAAAAAGATTTTCCAAAAATTTCAAAATAATCCATATAGACGTCGATAACGCCGAGCTGCATAAGAATATCACGGCATTTCTGGGAATACAGGGCGATATCAAGGACGCGCTTTCAAGACTTTTGGCTATGGTCGATGAGAAAAAGCATGAAAAGTGGTCGGAGAGGATAAGCGAGCTTCGTCTTGAGGAAAAAATGCGCACGGAAAAAGCTCTTTCCGGCAGCTGCAAGAAAACGTGTTTAAACGGCGCTGGGGTATGCGAAAATGAAAGCGTCAGTCTTACGCCCTATGAAATTATCGATACTGTCAGCAGCTTTACCGAAAAGGACTCCATTGTCGTTACCGACGTGGGACAGCATCAGATGTGGACGGCGCAGCGGTATCCTCTGAAAAAGCCGCGTACATTTCTTACAAGCGGAGGTCTCGGAACTATGGGCTACGGACTCGGAGCTGCTGTGGGAGCTGCCGTGGCTTCGGGAAGAAGAACGGTTTTGTTTACGGGCGACGGAAGCTTCGGCATGAATCTTAACGAGCTTGCAACGGCTGTTTCCGAGGATCTTCCGATAATTGTCGTTATCATGAACAACGGAGTTCTCGGAATGGTTCGTCAGTGGCAGACGCTGTTTTTCGACAAGCATTATTCGAATACGACGCTGGACAGAAAAACCGATTTCGTTAAGCTTGCAGAGGCTTTCGGAGCAAAAGGCTTTCGCGCTTCGACGGCTGCGGAGCTTGAAAACGCTGTAAAAGAAGCTTTCTCGGGCAGCGGTGTATGCGTTATCGACTGCATTGTCGACTGCGATGAATTCGTTCTGCCGATGCTGCCTCCGGGAGGTTCTGTTGACGATATCATAACGGATATAAAATTATAAAAGAGGTGAGAATTATGGATAATCAGTACGTGATAGGAGTTCTTGTTCTTAACGTTTCGGGCGTTTTGTCGAGAGTTTCGGGTATGTTTACCAGACGAAGCTTCAATATCGACAGCCTTACGGTAGGCGAGACGGAATCCACGGGATTTTCGCGTATAACCATCGCTTTTCACGGCGATGAATATATAAAGGAACAGATAGTAAAGCAGCTTGAAAAGCTGCATGAGGTCAAGGAGGTGGACGTCCTTGACAAAAACGAGACAGTTATCCGTGAGATGCTTCTCATAAAGGTGAGAAATTCGGCTGATTTCCGTCAGGATATAATGACGGCGGTCGAGATATTCCGCTCAAAAATCGTTGATTACTCCGCAGACGCGCTTATATGCGAGCTTACGGGAGAAACTTCAAAAATAGACGCTTTTATCGAGCTGCTTAAACCCTTTGGCATAATCGAAATGTGCCGAACGGGAATAGTTGCTCTCGAAAGAGGCGGAAATTGCTTAAAAACGCTTCAATAGGCGATGAAATTATTATAAAGGAGTCTTTTATTATGAACACTACAGCTAAGGTTTTTTATGAACAGGACTGCGATCTTTCGCTTCTTTACGGAAAGACGATAGCGGTTATCGGCTACGGAAGCCAGGGTCACGCTCACGCGCTTAACGCCAAGGAATCGCTCGGCGATAACGGCAGAGTTATTGTCGGTCTTTACGAGGGCTCAAAATCATGGGATAAGGCAGTAAAACAGGGCTTTGAGGTCTATACGGCTGCCGAGGCAGCAAAACAGGCGGATATTATCATGATCCTTATCAACGACGAAAAACAGGCTGCTATGTATAAAAAGGATATCGCTCCTAACCTTGAGCCGGGCAATATGCTGATGTTTGCTCACGGCTTCGCTATCCACTTCGGACAGATCGTTCCTCCGGCAGACGTTGACGTTACAATGATCGCTCCAAAGGGACCGGGACACACCGTAAGAAGCGAGTATCAGGCAGGCAAGGGCGTTCCGTGTCTTGTTGCCGTTCAGCAGGACGCTACAGGCAAGGCTCAGGATATGGCTCTGGCTTACGGTCTTGCTATCGGCGGAGCAAGAGCAGGCGTTCTTGAAACTACATTCAGAACAGAGACCGAAACCGACCTCTTCGGCGAACAGGCTGTTCTCTGCGGCGGCGTGTGCGCTCTTATGCAGGCAGGCTATGAAACTCTTGTTGAGGCAGGCTACGACCCGAGAAACGCTTACTTCGAGTGCATTCACGAAATGAAGCTTATCGTTGATCTTATCTACCAGAGCGGCTTTGCAGGTATGAGATATTCTATCTCGAATACGGCTGAATACGGCGATTATATCACAGGTCCTAAGCTTATTACGGAAGAGACCAAAAAGACTATGAAGCAGATACTGAAAAATATTCAGGACGGCTCGTTTGCCAAGGAGTTTCTCCTCGATATGTCGGAAGCAGGCGGACAGGCTCACTTCAGAGCTATGAGAAAGCTTGCCGCAGAACATCCGTCCGAAAAGGTCGGCGCAGAGGTAAGAAAGCTCTACAGCTGGAACAACGAGGACGACAAGCTTATCAATAACTGATCGGCGGACTGATTTTGCGCGTTCCAAAAAAATATAAATCTGAGGTGAAATAAAATGAGCGGAAATTATTTTTGCGACGGAGTTGAAATGGCTTCGCAGCGTTCTCTTTTCAATGCGCTCGGACACACTAAAGAGGAAATGAAACGTCCTCTGGTCGGTATTGTTTCGTCCTACAATGAAATAGTGCCGGGACATATGAACATCGACAAAATCGTTGACGCCGTCAAGCTCGGCGTCGCAATGGCAGGAGGAACTCCCGTTGTATTTCCTGCTATCGCGGTCTGCGACGGTATCGCTATGGGTCATGCAGGCATGAGATATTCGCTGGTAACGCGCGATCTTATCGCCGATTCTACGGAATGTATGGCTCTTGCGCACCGTTTCGACGCTCTTGTTATGGTCCCGAACTGCGATAAGAACGTTCCCGGACTTCTCATGGCTGCGGCTCGTATAAACGTTCCGACTATTTTCGTCAGCGGAGGTCCTATGCTTGCAGGTCGCGTCAAGGGAAAGAAAGCGAGTCTTTCCTCCATGTTTGAAGCGGTAGGAGCTTATACTGCCGGTAAAATTTCTGCCGAGGACGTTGAAGAATATGAAAATAAAGCCTGTCCTACCTGCGGCTCGTGCTCGGGTATGTATACGGCGAATTCCATGAACTGTCTCACCGAAGCACTCGGCATGGGACTCAGAGGAAACGGAACGATCCCTGCCGTTTACTCCGAGAGAATAAAGCTTGCAAAGACTGCCGGAATGCAGGTTATGGAGCTTTACAGAAGAAATATACGTCCGCTCGATATCATGACGGAAAAGGCGTTTTACAACGCTCTTACGGCGGATATGGCTCTTGGCTGTTCGACGAACAGTATGCTTCATCTTCCTGCTATCGCCAACGAGTGCGGAGTTGAAATCAACCTCGATATCGCAAACGAGATCAGCGCGAGAACTCCGAATCTCTGTCACCTTGCTCCCGCAGGTCATACTTATATGGAGGATCTCAACGAGGCAGGCGGAGTTTATGCAGTCCTCAACGAGCTTTCAAAGAAGAGCCTTATCAATATGGACTGCATGACCGTTACGGGTAAGACTGTCGGCGAAAATATTACAAATTGTATAAATAAAGATCCCGAAACTATCCGTCCCATAGACGATCCCTACAGCGAAACGGGCGGAATAGCCGTGCTCAGAGGAAATCTTGCTCCTGACAGCTGCGTTGTCAAGAGAAGCGCGGTCGCTTCCGAAATGCTCGTTCACAGAGGCCCTGCGAGAGTTTTCGACAGCGAAGAGGAAGCGATAAAGGTCATCTACGGCGGCGGAATCAAGGCAGGAGACGTTGTTGTTATCCGCTATGAGGGACCTGCAGGCGGTCCGGGAATGAGAGAGATGCTTGCGCCGACTTCCGCAATTCAGGGCGCAGGTCTCGGCTCGACGGTCGCACTTATCACGGACGGACGCTTCTCGGGCGCGACAAGAGGTGCGGCGATAGGTCACGTTTCTCCCGAAGCCGTCAACGGCGGTACTATCGCTTACGTCAAGGACGGCGATATGATCTCGATAGATATCCCGAACTACAGCATTACTCTCGAGGTCTCCGACGAGGAGCTTGCCGAGCGTAAAATGACCATGCCTATCAAGAAAAAGGAAAACATCACAGGTTATCTCAAGCGTTATGCTTCTATGGTTTCTTCTGCCGATAAGGGAGCTATTATAAATAAAAAGTGAAGCCGTTAGGATAGATCGATCAGGGGGTCTTTATGAATATCACTGAAAAAAAGGTAAAAGAAACCGAAGCCAGAACCTATGCGTATTTATCAAGCGTTGTTATTGGATTCCTGTTCGCAGAGATACTATTGCTTATCTATTATTTGATTGAATACCTTACAGATCACACTAACGAAGAAGCTTATGTTGAGGAATTACATCATGATGTTGATCTGAATGGACTTTTGGTATTCGGTTGTCTGGGAGTAATTTTAATATTAGCATTATTTTTCGTTCTGCGGTTCTGGATACGAAAAATAAAATGCATTGAAAAAAGACTTTCGGTGATAATTATTTCAGGAGCTCTAACGCTTTCTTTAATTCCCGTATGGGGTTATATTACGATACTGATATTGGCAATAACAGATCTATTATGATATTAAATTTATATTTGAAAGGAATGATAAACATGGGTATGACAATGACGCAGAAAATACTTGCGGCTCATTGCGGACTTGAATCGGTACAGACAGGGCAGCTTATTCTTGCCGACCTCGATTTAGTCCTCGGCAACGACATCACATCGCCCGTTGCCATAAAGGAGTTTGCAAAGCTTAATAAAACAGGCGTTTTCGATAAAGATAAGATCACAATGGTCATGGATCATTTTGCTCCCAACAAGGACATCAAGGCTGCCGAGCAGTGCAAAATGTGCCGTGATTTCTGCGGAGAAAAGGAAGTTACTCACTTCTACGACGTAGGCGAAATGGGAATCGAGCACGCTCTGCTCCCCGAAAAAGGTCTTGTAACGGCAGGAAACGTTGTTATCGGAGCTGACTCCCACACCTGCACATACGGCGCTCTCGGAGCGTTCTCCACGGGCGTAGGCTCGACCGATATGGCTTGCGGAATGGCAATAGGCAAGGCATGGTTCAAGGTTCCGTCCGCGATAAAATTCAATCTCACGGGTAAGCTCCGGAAATACGTTTCGGGCAAGGACGTTATTCTCCACATCATCGGAATGATCGGCGTAGACGGAGCTTTATACCGCTCTATGGAATTCACGGGAGAGGGACTTTCCACGCTCACAATGGCAGACCGTCTGTGCATTTCAAACATGGCTGTCGAGGCAGGAGCTAAAAACGGTATCTTCGAGGTCGACGATATCACTCTTGAATACATAAAGGAGCACGGAGTTGCCGAGCCTGCAATCTACAAGGCTGACGAGGACGCAGCTTACGACGAGGTCATCGGCATCGACCTTTCTTCTATCCAGCCGACCGTTGCGTTTCCTCATCTTCCCGAAAACGCCAAAGCCTTCGATCAGTTCGGCGATATCAAAATAGATCAGGTCGTTATCGGCTCGTGTACCAATGGCAGACTTGAAGATCTTATTGCTGCCGCCGAGATCATGAAAGGCAGAAAATGCGCTAAAAACGTAAGAGTTATCGTTATCCCTGCAACGCAGAGGATCTATCTTGAAGCTATGGAAATGGGACTTCTCAAGATCTTCATCGAAAGCGGAGCAGTAGTCTCCACTCCGACCTGCGGCCCGTGTCTCGGCGGATATATGGGGATCCTCGCGGCAGGAGAACGCGCAGTAACTACGACAAACCGCAACTTTGTTGGAAGAATGGGTCACGTTGAATCGGAGGTTTATCTTGCAAGTCCGGCTGTTGCTGCGGCAAGCGCGATCACAGGAAAAATTTCAAGTCCGTGGGAGGTAATGAGCAAATGAAATATACAGGAAATGTTATAAAATACGGCGATAACGTCGATACGGACGTTATTATCCCGGCACGCTACCTCAACACCAGCGATCATGCCGAGCTTGCTTCGCACTGTATGGAGGATCTCGACAAGACCTTTGTAAGCCGCGTTCAGCCGAGTGATATCATCACGGCAGGACAGAATTTCGGCTGCGGCTCTTCCCGTGAGCACGCTCCTATCGCTATCAAGGCAAGCGGAGTTTCTCTCGTTATCGCAAAGAGCTTCGCAAGAATTTTCTACAGAAACTCGATCAATATCGGTCTCGCCATCGTGGAGTGTCCCGAAGCCGTTGACGGTATTGGTGAGGGCGATAAGGTCGAAGCCGACCTGGATAACGGTATTATCCGCAACCTTACTACGGGCAGGGAGTACAAGACTGCTCCGTTCCCTGAGTTTATCCAGAAGATCATCGAAAACGGCGGACTGATTAATTCTATCGCTGAGGGTGTTATTAAGTAATTTTGTTTTGCTGACGGTTAATTAAAGGGAGACTCCGTCTCTTTGACTTGTTAAAAATTGTGTGTTGACCAATGTCGGGATTCCAAAGGGATTTTATCCCCTTGGCAGAGTCCAGAGGCGGCGCCTTTGGTGGGGTGTGGGGCAAAGCCCCGCATACCGTAGGGCGCTCCGCAAAGGGTGAATTTCAAAACAGTCCGGTGGACTGTTTGAAAGAGGTGATTCCCCATAGTGTGGGGAAATGTCGCAAAGCGACAAAGGGGACGGCACGTAGTGCGCCCTGCAAGAGAGGGCGTTCTTTTGAAACATATCATTTTTCACAGACGTTTGTCTGACAAAATCCCCTTTAATCAACGCGGCAAATCAAAACAATTAACAGTACAAAGGAGATATTCTATAATGGAATTTAATATCGCACTTCTTAAAGGCGACGGCATAGGTCCGGAGATAGTGGACAGCGCCGTTGCTGTGCTTGAAAAAACAGCCGAAAAGTTCGGCCATAAATTTAATTTTACTCCTTATCTTATAGGCGGCTGCGCTATCGACGCAACAGGCAGGCCGCTTCCGCAGGAAACAGTTGACGGCTGTCTTGCAAGCGACAGCGTTCTTCTCGGAGCTGTAGGCGGCCCTAAGTGGGACGACCAGCCGGGAAATAACCGTCCCGAAAAGGCTCTCCTCGGAATCCGTTCCGCTTTGGAGCTTTTCACAAATCTTCGTCCTGCAACTCTTTATCCTGCACTCAGAGCCGCTTCTCCTCTCAAAGATGAAATTGTCGGCGACGGATTCGATATCATGATAGTCCGCGAGCTTACGGGCGGAATTTACTTCGGCGACAGAGGCTACAGACAGGGTAAATACGGCGAAGAAGCCTACGACACCGAAGCCTACAGCGTTACGGAGATCGAGCGCATCGGACGTGTCGCTTTTGAGACTGCCATGAAGCGCAGCAAGCGCGTTACAAGCATCGATAAGGCTAACGTTCTTGAATCCTCACGTCTTTGGAGAAAGACCATGCATAAGCTTGCCGAGGAGTATCCCGAGGTCGAATACGGCGATATGTTCGTTGACAATGCAGCTATGCAGCTTGTGAGAAATCCAAAGCAGTTTGACGTTATCGTAACTTCGAATATGTTCGGGGATATCCTTTCCGACGAGGCTTCGCAGATAACAGGCTCTATCGGAATGCTTGCTTCGGCTTCACTCGGAGCAGCGACAAGAGGTATGTACGAGCCTATTCACGGCAGCGCGCCCGATATCGCTGGTCAGAACAAGGCTAATCCTATCGCCACTATCCTTTCCGCGGCAATGATGCTCCGTTATTCCTTCGGTCTTTCCGAGGAAGCAGACTGCATCGAAAAAGCCGTTGACAAGGTTCTTAACGACGGCTGGAGAACTGCCGACCTTATGGGAAGCGCGGAGGGAACTCCTCTTACCTGCACCGAAATGACTGAAAAAGTATTGGAAGCGATCGTGTAAAATGAACGGCAAATTTAAAGCTATCGGCTGCGGGATCGGCTCTGCTGCGGTATTCCGCGGTCTCCTCGGCGATGAAGTTATAAGCGGTCTTTGGCAGCTTCTTGACGGTGGCTGCGGGGACGTTTCCGTGAATGTCTGCAGCTACTCCGATTTTGTGGCAAAGCTCTATAAAAACGGAGCGGATCTGAGCGAATATGTCCTGAAAGCGGTTCTTGAGGACGAAAATTTTTATATTGCAGGAAAGGCTGCCGGAAAGAAATTCGATCCGCTTATTGAGAAAGCGGTTGAAAACGAGCTTAAGGTTTTTCAGGAGCTTTCGCAAGTCACCCCGTCCGAGATCAGGGCGGAGTTAGGCTACGGCGGATTTCTTCCCGAGTGGAAAAATACGGAGTTCGACTTTGCAGAGGAATACAAAAAACGTATCGAAAACGTCGGACAGTGCGGCTACGGCAAGTTTGCGCGAAACAGAATGTTTATCCTCAGAAACGGCGGAATCGTTCCCGTTAAGCACCCCGATAAGCAGAGCCTTTCCGCGCTTTTCGGCTACGAAAGAGAGCGGAAAGCCGTTATCGACAATACCCTTGCTCTTCTCAGCGGAAAGCCGGCGCAGAACGTTCTGCTTTACGGCGACGCAGGAACGGGAAAATCCTCGACGGTAAAGGCTGTTGTAAACGAATTTGCGGACAGAGGCCTGCGCCTGATCGAAATAACAAAGGAACAGCTGGGCGATATTCCCGATATCATCGAGAGCATAAGCGCCAATCCGCTGAAATTTATAATTTTTATAGACGACCTTTCATTTTCTGCGGACGAGGATCGCTTCGGTGCGCTTAAAGCGGCTCTCGAAGGCTCTGTTTCGGCAAGATCGGATAACGCTGCCGTGTATGCGACAAGCAACCGCCGTCATCTGGTAAAGGAAAGCTTTTCGTCACGCGAGGGCGACGATATTCACAGAAACGATACGATACAGGAAACGATCTCGCTTTCCGCGCGTTTCGGACTTACGATAGGCTTTTACAGACCGGATAAGGCGAAATATCTTGAAATAGTCGGAAAGCTTGCCAAAGCTGCCGGTATCGATGCGGAGAAAAACGCGCTTGAGCTTAAAGCCGAATCCTTTGCTATGAAATGCGGAGGACGTTCGGGCAGAACTGCCGAGCAGTTCATCAACAGCCTGCGCAGTGAACGGGCGAAAAAAACAGACGCTTGCTCTTGACAAAACTTATTAGGCAGGGTATACTTTGAACAGTGAAAAGTAATAAAATCGATCGGAATCACGATCGGAAAACTGAAAATTATTATTACAGGAGATTGCTTATGACTATATGCGAGCTTCAGAAGGAGATACTCCGACTGAAAAAAGAAACAAATACGGCTGTTCTTGCCCACAGCTATCAGGCAAGAGAGATCGTTGAGATCGCCGATTATACGGGAGACAGCTATAAGCTCAGCGTTGACGCAAAGGGTCTTGATGCGGAAAATATTCTTTTCTGCGGAGTTCACTTTATGGCTGAGACCGCAAAAATGCTGTCGCCGCAGAAGAGAGTGTTCCTTGCGAACAGAGAGGCAGGCTGTCCTATGGCGGAGCAGATGGACAGGGATATCATCTCTCAGCTCAAGGCTGCCGAGCCCGAACGCGCCGTTGTTGCGTATATTAATACTACGGCTTCGCTTAAAACGGTATGCGACGTGTGCGTTACGTCGTCGAGCGCGGTTAAGATTGTAAGCGCCATGGAAAACGATAAGATATTGTTCATACCAGACTGCAACCTCGGCGACTTCGTTAAAAGAAACTGTCCCGAAAAGGATATAAAGCTGCTTCACGGCGGCTGTCCCACTCATGCGGCAGTATCCGTTAAAGAGGTTGAAAAGATAAAGTCTGAACATCCGGATGCTCTGTTCCTCGTTCATCCCGAATGTCAGCCTTCCGTGACCGGGCTTGCCGATTATGTCGGCTCTACATCGGGTATCATGGACTTTGCAAAGAGATCCGATGCAAAGGAATTCATCATCGGAACGGAAACGTCTATCGCGGAGCATCTCCAGTACGAGTGTCCCGATAAGAAATTCTATCCCGTTACAAAGAATATCGTCTGCCGCAACATGAAGATAACTACTCTGCCCGACGTTTACAATTCTCTCATGGGCATCAAGAACGGCACGGACGATGCTTTTGAGATCGTTATGGACGGCAGCCTTATTTCGGAAGCGAGAAAGTGCATCGACGAAATGATAAGGCTGGGCGGCTGAGTTATGAGGGATATTATCGAAAAGCTCTGCAATACGCGCGATCTGTCCGACGGCGAGCTTATTGCTCTTATTGAAACGGACGATGCCGACGCCGTCTCTCTGCTTCGGGAAAAAGCCGACGGAGTAAGACGGAAATATTACGGCGATAAGGTTTTTCTGCGAGGACTTATCGAGATCTCCAGCTATTGCAGGAACGACTGCCTTTACTGCGGCATCAGGCGGAGCAACAGATCGGCGCAGCGTTATCGGCTCAGCCGTGAGGAAATACTCGATTGCTGCGAAAACGGCTATAGGCTTGGCTTTCGCACGTTTGTGCTCCAGGGCGGCGAGGACGCGTTTTTCACCGACGAGGCCGTTTGCGGAATTGTTTCGGACATCAAGAAAGGCTTTCCCGACTGCGCCGTTACGCTTTCTCTCGGCGAACGCTCCTACGAAAGCTACCGCAGACTGCGCGAAGCAGGAGCGGATCGTTATCTGCTGAGGCACGAGGCTGCGGACGGCTCGCTTTATGAGAAGCTTCACCCTGCCGAAATGCTCCTTGAAAACCGCATGGAATGCCTTTTCGCTCTAAAGGAGCTTGGCTATCAGGTAGGTTCGGGATTTATGGTCGGCGCGCCTTATCAGACCTCGGAGAGCCTTGCTGCCGATCTGCGCTTTTTACAGCGTCTACAGCCGCACATGATAGGCATAGGACCTTTCGTTCCACATCACAGCACGCCCTTTGCCGCGGAAAAGGGAGGAACGCTCGAGCTTACTCTGCGCCTTCTGGGAATACTCAGGCTTATGTTTCCCTGCGCTCTTATTCCTGCTACGACGGCTCTGGGAACGATATCTCCAAACGGCAGGGAGCAGGGACTTTGCAGCGGCGCGAACGTTGTAATGCCGAATCTTTCGCCTGTTAACGTCAGAAAAAAATACGATCTTTACGACAATAAAATATGCACGGGCGAGGAAGCTGCCGAATGCAGCGAATGCCTGAAAAGACGCGTGGAATCGGTCGGCTACCGAATAGTCAGCGAGCGCGGAGACGCACTGTGCCTGTAAATAAAACCGCGTCAAAAAATTATCGGAACCGATCTTGTGAATACAGGTTCTCAATGAAAGAGTGATGACAAATGATAGCAGCAGCGGCTGTTTTCAGCGATAATATGGTGCTCCAGCGCGGAAAATGCGTCAGGATCTTCGGTACGTGCAGCGAGGACTGCGGAAATATAACCGTTACCGTTCCCGAGCTTGACGTGAGTGCGGAGGGATACGCGGACGGAGGCAAATGGGAGGCTGTTCTGCCGCCGATGAAAGCCTGCGGAAAATGCAGCGTGGTCATCGAATGCGGCGGCAGCAAAATAATCTTCGAAAACGTCGCCGTGGGAGAGGTCTGGCTTGCGGGCGGTCAGTCGAATATGGAGTTCGAGCTTCAAAACGACAAGAACGGTAAACAGGCTCTTGAAGAGATCTCCGCCGAGAATATCAGATTTTATTATACTCCGAAATGCGAAATGAATGACGGAGAGCTTCTGAGGGCGGAGCAAAACAGCGGCTGGCGGCTTCCCGGCAAGGAAAGCGCAAAATGCTGGTCGGCTGTCGGCAGTTATTTTGCCGCGGAGCTGAGCCGCCGTCTCGGAGTTACCGTGGGCATAATCGGCTGCAACTGGGGAGGTACTTCCGCTTCCGCGTGGATGGACAGGGAATATCTCCTGCGCGATAAAAGACTTGCCGTGTATCTTGACGAATACGACGCGGCGACCGACGGAAAGACCGACGAGCAGATGATCGCCGAATATGACGAATATACCGCTTATCACGAAGCATGGCAGAAGCGTCTTGAAAAATGCTATGCCGAAAAGCCCGATATAAAATGGGCGGAGGTACTTGAAATATGCGGAGAAAACCGCTATCCCGGACCGGCAGGCTGTAAAAATCCGATGCGTCCGTGCGGTCTTTACGAAACGATGATAAGCCGCGTGTGTCCGTATACGCTTGCAGGATTTATCTATTATCAGGGCGAATCGGACGATCACCGTCCCGAAGCGTATTACGCGCTGCTGAGCGCTCTTATCGAGAATTGGCGGGCAGACTGGCACGACGACGAGCTTCCGTTTATGCTCGTTCAGCTGCCGATGTATACGACCGAGGACGCGGAGGATACGAAAAACTGGGCGGTAATACGCAGGGCGCAGGAGCGCGTGTACAAAACGGTGAAAAACACCGGACTTGCCGTGGCTCTTGACTGCGGAGAATTCAACAATATCCACCCGACAGACAAAAAACCTGTCGGTCACAGGCTTTATTTGCAGGCTATGTATCACGTTTACGGCGACGGCGACGCAATGAAAGCTTTTCCGCCCATGTATCGGAGCAGCGTTGTCTGCGGAGATTCCGTAAGGGTAAGCTTTGATTTCTGCCAAGGCTTTGAGGTGCGCGGAGAAAGTCCGCAGGGATTCGAGCTGGCGGCAGAGGACGGAGTGTTCCATGCTGCGGAAGCAGAGACGGACGGAACGGATATAGTGCTTCGAAGCCGAGAGGTCAGCCGTCCGCGGCTGGCGAGATACTGCTGGACGAATTACTCGGAGGTAACGCTGTTCGGACTTAACGGTATACCGGTCGCGCCGTTTGATACTTCGGTGAAGCGGTAAACCGCAGAAAGTTTATTTAAGATATTTGTTGGCAAATATCGGGATGCCAAAGGGACTCCGTCCCTTTGGCAGAGTCCAGAGGCGGCGCCTTTGGTGGGGTGTGGGGCAAAGCCCCGCTTCCGTAGGGCGCTCCGCAAAGAGTGAATTCCAAAACAGTCCGGTGGACTGTTTTGGAAGAGAGAACGCCCTGCAAGAGAGGGCGTTCTCTTGATAATATTACACTTTTTCTACCATCAAGGCTGCCGCTTATGCATGAAGCGACAGCTTTTTTTGCCGCGCTGCGACATCTTTCGCGCCCGTGACATGGTATAATTGCCTATATCATATATTTAAGGGTGATCAAGATGTTAAAATCAGAGACAGGCGTCAGATCCGACGCCGTCTTTCAGGCGGCTGCCTTTGCCGCATCGCTTGTCGGAGGTTTCTTCCTCGCAGGTACAAAGCTCTCGGGAACAGCTTCCTTTGCCGGAATTTCACTTGCAGGCGCGATTCCTCTGCCGTATTCCGCCGCCGTCCTTGCAGGCAGCATTGTCCGATGCATTGCTTCCGGAACGATATCGGGGAGTATTGTTCAGCTTTCGGCGATGATAATCTGCATAATCTTCAAGCTTTTTTTCGAAGCGGCTTCCTCTCCGATCCACAGCGGCTGCGTTACGGGAGCGGCTGTTTTTCTTTCGGGAACGGCTGTTTCGCTGATAATCGGAGAACCTCTCCCCAAGCTGATATTTTACATATTTTATGCCGCGATCGCAGGCTTTACCGCCTATTGCGGAGCTTCGGCTGCCGACGCGATAAAAAGCCGACGCGTTCTGGATCTGTCCGCAGGGATAAGCTGCGCCTACGCCGTGGTCTACACCGTGCTGACCGCGTCCCTTTGCTCGGCGGATATCCCGTATATCAACGTGGGAATTATCTTCGGCTCGGCAGTAACGGCAACCGCCGCCTATCACTATAGGTGCATGGGAGGAGTTCTTTGCGGCGCGCTGACAGCCTGCGGAGCGTTTCTTTGCTCGGCGGACTGCGGAAATCAGGTCATTCTGCTTCCGGCTGCCGGATTCCTTACCGGATATCTTTACAAGCAGAAAACAGGTGTTGCGGCAGGATTTTTCATCGGCATCAGCTTTGCTCTCACAGTCTTTACGGGAGTAAGCATGAACAGCGCGTCCGCGATGCTGAATATAATGATAGGCACGGCGGTATTTCTTGCGGTATCTCCGAGATTTTCGGATAAATGGGTCGTTACGGGACAGGACGGCGAGGCTCTTACGGGGATAATCGGTTCAAGAATGAGCTTCCTTGCAAATTCGATAAAAACGGTTCGCACGGAATCGGGAAAAATTTTCGAGGTGCTTGCAAAAAATGCCGATAAACCCGACGAGATAGAATCCAACAGCGGCGAGGTCTGCAAGGGCTGCTATAAACGTCTTGCGTGCTGGTACAACAGCTACGATCTGACAAAGCGCGGCTTTAAAAAGCTTGCGGAAACTCCCGAGATAACCGCCGATAATTTTCCGCGCGAGCTTGAGGACTGCCTGAGAAAGGACGAGCTTATCAAAGCCTTTGAGAAGTCAGCAAGAGAAAAAATGACCGCGAAGCTCCTTGAGCTGCGGTTTTCCGACAGTCAGCGGCTTCTTTTCGAGCAGATAAGGATCACCGAGGAGATAATTCAGGCGGCAGGAGAACGCGTCGAGGTGCGCTACAGCGAATCGGTAAGCAAGCTGATACGCGGCAAGCTGGAGAAATTCGGCTTTCCGGCTTCGAATGTGATAGCCTATTACAATTCGAAAAACAGGCTTCATGTGGAGCTTTACTTCCTTTACGCCGAGATCCCCGAAAGCTGCACGAGAATATGCGATCTCATAGCCGACGAGCTGAGAATGAAAATGGATTACTCCGAGCCTGTGAACTCCGGCAGAGAGGTTCGTATACGCGTGTACGAACGTCCCGAATACAGCATAGAGGCATACGGAGCTTCCGTCTGTGCGGAAAGCTCGCCCGAAACGGGAGACACGACCTCGATTTTCAGCGACGGTACGGGAATAAGCTATGTTGTTCTGTCCGACGGAATGGGAAGCGGCCGCGGAGCTGCTCTTGAATCGCGTATGGTCGTGAGTATGTTCCGCCGTCTGATCAGCAGCGGAGTTAATTACAATTCGGCGATAAAACTGATAAATTCGATAATGCTGAACAAATCCGCAGACGAAGCCTTTGCCACTCTCGACGTGGTGCGCGTAGACCTCGACACCTGCGGACTTACGGTGATAAAATCGGGAGCTTCGGCAACTCTTATACGTCATCGCGGACAAGTGATGAAAATATCCTCGCCGACTTTTCCCATAGGGATAATAGGCGAAGCCGAATCCTTCTGCCGCGGTTACGAATTCGAGGAGGGCGATATCATAATCATGTTCTCCGACGGTATCTGCGAAAACGAGTATCAGTTCATCAAGGAGCTTCTTCTTCAGCACAATGAGGTGAAGCTTATCGTCGATGAAATATGTGCGAAAGCGGAGCTTTTTAACCAGAGCGTCCGTTCGGACGACGTTACCGTCATAGGAATCAAGGTGATGCGCAATTCGATGTAAATGTGTTAAAACAAACAAAACAGCTTGGTAAAAAGCAAGGATTTATTTGGCAAATTGCACTAAAGACGGCGTATAAAATTAGCGTATTATCTGAAATTGTGAACCAATTTGTGAAAATGCTTGAATAATTCTTTAAATTCTGATAAAATAATAATTGCAAAGGGGGTATATTATGTCTGCTAATAATTGTAATGAAAATTTCAACGATTTTCCGCTCTATCTGTTTTATCAGGGTAAGAATTACGAGGCTTACAAATTCTTCGGCGTTCATGTACGCAAGAAAGGAAGAGGTAAAATTTTTACCTTCCGCGTATGGGCTCCCAATGCTGCAAGCGTTTCCGTTGTCGGCGATTTCAACGGCTGGGACAGAAACGCAAATCCTATGGCGCTTATCGCTGACGGAGTCTGGGAAGCCGAAATTCCTAAGCTCAAACAGTTCGATTCTTATAAATACAGCATTGAAACCGCTGACGGCCGCATTATTCTGAAGGCCGATCCTTATGCGAATCACTTTGAAACACGCCCCGGAACTGCTTCGAAAATTTACGAAAGCAGCTTTGAGTGGAGCGATAAAAACTGGTTCAACGAAAAGAAAAAGCGCGTGATATACAAAAGTCCCATGAATGTCTACGAGGTTCATCTCAGCTCGTGGAAAAGACCCGACGAGGAGATCTTCTTCGATTATATTACGTTTGCGCGCGAGATAATCCCTTATCTTAAAAAAATGTCGTATACTCACATAGAGTTCATGCCGCTGACGGAGTATCCCTTCGACGGCTCGTGGGGTTATCAGGTCATCGGCTATTATGCTCCGACCTCGCGCTTCGGTACTCCCGACGATTTCAGAAAAATGATAGATATGTTCCATGAAGCGGGGATCGGCGTTATCCTCGACTGGGTACCGGCGCATTTCCCGAAGGACGGCGCAGGTATCTATATGTTCGACGGCTCATATTGCTACGAGTATGCCGACGAGCGCAAGAGAGAGCATAAATCCTGGGGAACTCACGTTTTCGATTACGGCAAGGCTGAGGTCTGCTCGTTCCTCATTTCAAGCGCCTGCTACTGGTTCGATGAATTTCATGTCGACGGTCTGCGCGTGGACGCGGTCGCTTCGATGCTCTATCTCGACTACGACAGACGCGACGGCGAATGGTGCGCAAATATCTACGGCGGCAACGAGAATCTTGAAGCTGTGGAGTTCCTTAAACACCTCAACGAGGCTGTTTTCGCCAAGCATCCCGACGCTCTCATGATCGCCGAGGAATCCACCGCCTGGCCGCTCGTTACTAAGCCTACCGATATAGGCGGACTCGGCTTCAACTTCAAGTGGAATATGGGCTGGATGAACGATATGCTGTCCTATATGTCCCTCGATCCTATCTATCGTGCGTTCAATCACGATAAGCTTACTTTCTCGTTCTTTTATTGCTTCTCCGAGAACTATGTCCTCCCGATCTCTCATGACGAGGTGGTTCACGGAAAGTGCTCGATGATAAATAAAATGCCCGGCACCTATGAACAGAAATTCGACTCATACCGCGCTTTTCTTGCATATATGATGGCTCATCCGGGCAAAAAGCTCCTGTTTATGGGTCAGGAATTCGGTCAGATGAGCGAGTGGAACTACGAAACTCAGCTTGACTGGAATCTTATGGATTTCGATTCACACAGAAAGCTTCTGAAATTTTCCGAAAAGCTCAATAAATTCTACGCGGAAAATTCTCCGCTTTGGGAAAACGACGACTCGTGGAGCGGCTTCAGCTGGATATCAAACGACGACTACAAGCAGAGCGTTATCGCTTTCAGACGTATCGACGACAGCGGCAACGAGATAATCGCCGTGTGCAATTTCGTTCCCGTAGAGCGTACCGATTATAAGATCGGCGTTCCGATGAAGGGCCGCTATAAGCTCGTGTTCAATTCCGATGCGGAGGAGTTCGGCGGCTCGGGCGTGACCGAAAAATCCTTTAAAACAAAGCATTACGCTATGCACGGCTTTGACGAGAGTATCTCTATGACACTTGCTCCGCTTTCGGTAGTGTACCTGAAATATGCTCCCGTGAAAAAGCGCGCGTCAAAGACTGCGGACGATAAAGCCGCGCCGGAACCCGGCAAGGTCAAGTCTTCCGCTGCCGCAAAGCCTGCCGCAGCCAAAAAGAAAACAGTTAAAAAGAAAATAGATACGGAAACTTAACTTTTTAGGAGGAATACTATGTTTACTAAGAAAAAATGCGTTGCAATGCTCCTCGCCGGCGGTCAGGGAAGCAGATTGTATGCGCTGACAAAAAATGTCGCAAAGCCTGCCGTTCCTTACGGCGGCAAATACAGGCTTATTGATTTCCCTCTCTCCAACTGTACAAATTCCGGTATCGATACCGTAGGTGTCCTTACGCAGTATCAGCCGCTCGTACTTAACGAATATATCGGCAACGGTCAGCCGTGGGATCTGGATAAAATGAACGGCGGAGTTCACGTTCTTCCGCCTTACGAAACTCAGTCAGGAGCTTCATGGTACGAGGGAACGGCTAACGCTATCTACCAGAATATCCGCTTTATCGAGCGTTACGACCCCGAGTATGTAATCGTTCTCGGCGGCGATCATATCTATAAAATGGATTACTCGAAAATGGTCGAGTATCACGAGAAGAACAACGCCGACTGCACTATCGCCGTTATCGACGTTCCTAAGGAGGAAGCTTCGCGTTTCGGTATCATGATCTGCGACGACGAAAACCGCGTTGTCGATTTTGTCGAAAAGCCAAAGGAGCCTAAGTCTACTCTCGCGTCAATGGGAATTTATGTGTTCAGCTGGGATAAGCTGCGCCATTACCTTGTTGAAAACGAGAACGACGCCAACGCAAAGCGCGACCGCGGCGAGCCTTGGTCAAAGGACTTCGGCAAGGATATCATCACCTCTATGCTCCGCGACGGTCAGCGTCTCTTCGCCTACGAATTCGAGGGCTACTGGAAGGACGTCGGAACTCTCGATTCTCTCTGGGAAGCCAATATGGATCTCCTCAGCCCGAGCGTTCCTCTCGATCTGTACGACCGCAGCTGGAAGATCTATTCAAGAAACAACAATATGCCGCCGCAGTACATCGGCGACAGCGCAAATATAGAAAATTCAATGATCTCCGAGGGAAGCAATACCAACGGTACGGTAGATTTCTCGATAGTTTTCTCCGGAGTTACCATCGAAGCCGGTGCGACCGTAAATTACAGCATTATTATGCCCGGTACGGTAATTAAGTCCGGAGCAGTCGTTGAATACGCTATCGTGGGCGAGGACTGCGTTGTTGAAAGCGGCGCTAAGATCGGCACAAGTCCGGAAAATATCGCCAACAGAGACGACTGGGGCATCGCCGTTGTGGGACATAATGTCAACATTTCCGAAAACAGCGTTGTAGAGCCGAAACAGATCGTCAGCGATAATATTTAAGGAGGTCTTGAAATGAGTGTCAATTACAGTGTTTTAGGTTTGATTTTCGCAAGTATGCACGATTCATCGGTCGCCGAGCTTACAAAGCAGAGAACTATGGGGTCGCTTCCTTTCGGCGGACGTTACCGCCTTATAGATTTTCCGCTTTCTAATATGGTGAATTCCGGGATCCCCGAAGTGGGAGTTATCACAAAATCCAACTACGGTTCGCTTCTCGACCACCTCGGCTCGGGACGCGAATGGGATCTCTCACGTAAAAAGGGCGGACTTCATCTTCTGCCTCCGTACAGCCAGACAGGCGGAATCTACAAGGGCAGACTCGACGCGCTCAGCAATGTATGGAGCTTTGTCGAGCATTCAAAGGCGAAATACGTTATTCTTTCAAACTGCGACGTTGTTACGTCTATAAATTTTGATCCGGTGCTCAAGCAGCACATCGGCAGCGAGGCGGATATCACTCTTATCTACAGCAGATGCAGATACGACAGCGAGCAGAGCCACGGCGCGACGATCTTGGAATTTGACGGTAATGACCAGCTTCGCGACGTTCTTGTTGATCCACAGTTTACGGGAGAATGCAATATGTGGACGGAAATGTTCATTATCAGCAAGGATTTCCTCAAGAAGATCGTCTCCGATGCCGCAAGCCGCAATCAGTACAGCTTTACCCGCGAAATTCTTCAGGGCAAAAAGGACGAGTACAAGATAATGGGCTACGAGCACAAGAACTTCTTCACGAGGATCGACAGCGTTCAGAGCTATTATCAGTCAAATATGATACTTCTGGAAACGGAAAAGAGAAACGCGCTTTTCGCAAAGAATCTCCCGATATATACGAAGATCGGCGACAATGGTCCGGTTAAATACGGACTTGAATCCAATATTAAGAATTCTCTTATTGCCGACGGCTGCGTGATCGAGGGTACTGTCGAAAATTCGATACTCTTCAGAGGCGTTAAGATCGGAAAGGGTACGGTCATTAAAAACTGCGTTCTGCTTCAGGGAACAAAAATTGGCGGAAGGTGCGATATAACCTCGGTAATTACCGATAAAAACGTCGAGATAAGCGATGAAAAGGTGCTTACCGGTTCTCCGACATATCCGCTTTATATCGGCAAGAACGGCAGGCTTTAAATTGGCGGTGATTATTTTATGAAAATTTTATTTGCAGCCAGCGAGGCTGTTCCGTATGCCGCTTCGGGAGGTCTTGCCGATGTGGCAGGATCTCTGCCGAAAGCCATTTGCGCCAAGGGACACGACTGCCGTATCGTCATGCCGCTCTATAAGGCTGTATCGCCCGAGCTTCGCGCGGAAATGACCTTTATCACAAATATTACCGTCGATGTTTCGTGGCGTAAGCAGTACTGCGGTATTTTTACGGCAGAAAAAAACGGAGTTACATATTATTTTATCGATAATGAGTATTATTTTGCAAGAGACGGTCTGTACGGTTTTTACGACGACTGCGAGAGATTCGTTTTCTTCGACCGCGCCGTTCTTGAAATGCTCCGTTATGTTGATTTTGCTCCCGATATTATCAGCTGCAACGACTGGCAGACCGCGCTTATTCCCGTATATTACAACATTTACTACAAGTATCAGCAGGGCTATGACGGAATCAAGACCGTGTTTGCTATACATAACATAGAGTATCAGGGACGCTACGGCAAGGAAGTTCTCAACGAGCTTATGGGTATCCCGATGTATCACGCTAATATGCTCGAGTACGACGGCTACATCAATATGATGAAGGGCGCGATCGAGGCGGCTGACCGCATTGTTACGGTGAGTCCGAGCTATGCGTGGGAGATCCTTGACCCGTGGTTTGCTCACGGACTGGACAGGATTCTTGTCACTAAGCAGTATAAGCTCAAGGGAATCCTCAACGGCATCGACACCGAAAGCTTCGATCCGGCGGCTGATCCCGATATAGCCGCGCACTATTCGGCGGAGGATATTTCCGGAAAGGCTGAGTGCAAAAAGGCGCTTATCGGCGAGCTTGGACTGAACGGGGGAGACGACCCTGTTATCGGCATAGTTACAAGATTTGTCGGACATAAGGGCATTGATCTTATCCGGTTTGCCTTTGAGGAAATGATCGGAATGGGGATCAAATTTGTCGTTCTCGGCAGCGGCGAGTGGATATACGAGGAGTTCTTCCGCGAAATGGCAGCAAGGTATCCGGGCAGTGTCTCGGTAACGCTTGGCTTTAAGCCGGAGCTTTCAAGGAAGATATACGCAGGCGCGGATATGTTTCTCATGCCGTCGCGCAGCGAGCCTTGCGGCCTTGCGCAGATGATCTCGATGAGATACGGAACGATACCGATAGTCCGCGAAACGGGAGGTCTCAGGGACACCGTCCGCGACAACGGCGGTGAAAACGGCAACGGATTCACGTTCAAGACGTATAATGCCGGCGATATGCTTGAAGCAGTGCGCCGCGCAAAGCTTGCGTATGATGATAAAGCGGTCTGGAACGAGCTTGTCGGCAGAGCGATCAGGTGCGACAACAGCTGGTCGGGATCTGCGGATACGTATATTGAGACGTATAAAGAGCTGATTGAAAATAATTAAAAAAGGGACGGATTTTCCGTCCCTTTTTGCTGTATTTGTTCATTACAGCCTGTCGTGGAAAGTACGTGAAATTACGTCGTCCTGCTGCTCCTTCGTGAGCTTTACGAAATTTACCGCGTATCCCGAAACTCTCACCGTCAGCTGCGGATACTTTTCCGGGTGCTTTTGCGCGTCGATAAGGGTTTCCTTTGTAAAAACATTAACGTTAAGGTGGTGACCGCCCTTTTCGACATAACCGTCAATAAGCTCGATAAGATTGTCGATCTGCTTCTGATTTTCCATTTTTGTTACCTCCGATCATTCATCATCGCCGACGTCCTCGGTTGGCTGACAGCATGCTCCCTTTGCGCAGGAGAAATCCGTGCTGTTCATTGTTTTTACCGATATACCGCCGTTTTCATCGTTTGACTGAATATTTATTCTTCCGCTTCCGCCGTCCATAAGGCGGTCGATAAGGTCGGCAAGCTTTGCCGCCTCATCGTCAACAGGATTATTGTTCATCGCTTTCCTCCCTGAGCTTGTCAAGGTCGATATCGCCGACAAATATGTCCGCGTCCTTGCCGAGAGCGTTTGGAACTATTGAGAAAGTATTTGAAATTCCGTCCTGAGCGTGTCTGAACGGGAGCTTTGCAACTGACGCAAGCGAAGCAGCCGCACCGTGAGTATCGCGTCCGTGCATCGGATTTGCTCCCGGAGCGAGCGGAACTCCCATTTTTCTTCCGTCCGGAGTATTGCCCGTCTTTTTGCCGTAAACGACGTTCGAGGTGATAGTCAGTATCGACATAGTCGGAACGCTGTCGCGGTAGGTGTGGTGCTTCTTGACCTTTTCCATGAATTTGCGGACAACGTTCACGGCGATCTGATCCACACGGTCGTCGTTATTGCCGTATTTCGGGAAATCTCCCTCAACCTCGTAATCGGTCACGATGCCGTCCTCGTCGCGGATACACTTGACCTTGGCGTATTTTATAGCCGAGAGCGAATCTGCAACAACGGAGAGACCTGCGATTCCCGTAGCAAAATAGCGTTTTACGTCTCTGTCGTGAAGAGCCATCTGAAGCTTTTCGTAGCAGTATTTATCGTGCATATAGTGGATAACGTTAAGAGTATTGACATAAAGTCCCGCAAGCCATTCCATCATAGCGTCGTACTTGTCGATAACGTCGCCGTAATCGAGATAATCGCCCTCAACAGGTCTGTATTTCGGACCGACCTGAATTTTAAGACGCTCGTCAACTCCGCCGTTTATAGCGTAAAGCAGGCACTTTGCAAGATTTGCGCGCGCGCCGAAGAACTGCATTTCCTTGCCGATACGCATCGAGGATACGCAGCAGGCGATAGCGTAATCGTCGCCGTGAGTAACACGCATCATATCGTCGTTTTCGTACTGAATTGACGAGGTCTTGATAGAAATTTTTGCGCAGTATTCCTTGAATTTGCGCGGAAGCTTCGCAGACCACAGAACGGTCATGTTCGGCTCGGGAGCAGTTCCGAGGTTTTCGAGAGTGTGGAGATAGCGGAAGCTGTTTTTCGTAACGAGATGATGACCGTCAACGTCAACTCCGCCGATAGATTCCGTGATCCATGTCGGATCGCCCGAGAAAAGCTCGTTGTACTCCGGTGTTCTTGCAAATTTTACGATCCTGAGCTTCATGATAAAGTGGTCGATAAGCTCCTGCGCCTGCTGTTCGGTGAGAATTCCCTTTTCGATATCGCGCTGGATATAGATATCGAGGAAGGTAGAGGTTCTTCCCAGACTCATGGCAGCTCCGTTCTGCTCCTTGACAGCGGCAAGATAGCCGAAATACAGCCACTGAACGGCTTCCTTTGCGGTCGCGGCAGGCTTTGAGATATCGAAGCCGTAGATATTGCCAAGCTCGCGCAGCTCCTCAAGAGCGCGCACCTGTTCCGCAAGCTCCTCGCGCAGACGGATATTTTTCGAAGTCATACGCACGAGGGAGGTATCTATCTGATGTTTTTTATCCATAATGAGGAAATCCACGCCGTAGAGAGCGACGCGGCGGTAATCGCCGATGATTCGTCCTCTGCCGTAAGCGTCGGGCAGACCGGTTATGATAGCCGACTTTCTCGCCAGACGCATTTCCGGAGTATAAGCGTCAAAAACTCCCTGATTATGGGTCTTTCTGTATTTGGTAAAGATCTCGGTAACGAGCGGATCTACCTTGTAACCGTTTTCCTCGCAGGCCTTCTGAGCCATTCTTATACCGCCGAAGGGCTGAAGCGAGCGCTTAAAGGGCTTATCGGTCTGAAGTCCGACTATCTGTTCAAGATCCTTGTTCAGATATCCTGCGCCGTGCGAGGTGATAGTGGAAATAATTTTTGTATCCATGTCAAGAACTCCGCCGGCTTCGCGTTCAAGGCGCGAAAGCTCGCAGACCTGTTCCCAGAGCTTTACGGTAGCGTCTGTAGGCGGAGCGAGAAAGCTTTCGTCACCGTCATAAGGCGTGTAGTTCTTTTTAATGAAATCTCTGACATTTACCGATGTCGTGCACCAACGTCCCGGCTTAAATCCGTTCCATTCCTCCGGCATATTAAAATTCATCAAAAATCTCTCCTTTAAAGTTACAATTAAGGCAGCGCCGCCCGCGGCATTGCTTCCTACAAATTAATAGTAACATATCGCATAATCAAAGTCAAATAAAAAATAACCGCCTTTGCGCGGCTAAAACTATCTATTTTGATGTAAAAATCATTTTGAATGCCGAATCGGGAAATTTACTTGACTATTTGTCAATTTTGTGCGATAATAGAAAATATCGGAGCTGTCCGCAAAAAAAGTGCGTTAGAAATGAAAGGAATTGAGAAAATGTCAGAGCTTACAGAAACCATGACCGGCTGGCTTGCCGACAGAGGCATTCCGGAATGGCTAATACCGTTTATCGTATCGATTTTCCCCATAATCGAGCTCAGGGGAGGAATCATCGCCGCAAGGCTTCTTGATATGGAGCTGTGGAAGGCGGTATGGGTGTGCATAGTGGGAAATATAATCCCGATACCGTTTATACTTTTGTTTATCGATAAAATATTTGCGTGGATCAAGAAGCGGAATATTCCGGGACTGACGCGCTTTGTTAATTTTCTTGAGAGGAAGTCGATGAACAAGAGCGAGACTATGGCGAGGGGAGAATTTGTTTTCCTCATGCTGTTTGTGGGAATACCGCTTCCGGGAACGGGCGCGTGGACAGGCTCGCTGATAGCCGTACTGCGCCGTATACCGATGAAAAAGACAGTTCCTGCGATATTGCTCGGACTTTGCATGGCGTCGGCGATAATGTGCATAATCTGTTACGGATTTCCGGGATTGTTTGTTAAAATGTTCGCATAAAAGTAAGGGACGGCGTTTGCCGTCCCTTTGTTATGCCTGAAAGTATTAGTATGATTTAAGGAGAACGCTATCTCTTGCAGGGCGTTCTCTTGGATAATATCACCTTATATTTTGGAGTGTTCCTTTGGAATCCCAACATTAGCCACATTATACTGTCCACACAAGAGCAAATTCTCAAATATACAAATTCTTCTTTAGTATAGCCGAGATCATCCTCGCGGCAAGCGTAAGATAATTCGTATCGGAAACCGACCACTTCTTGAATCTGCCGATATAGCAAAACGAGACCATTCCCTTGATAAGACTGCCGTCGGTTATGAGATACTGCACCGCTCCGCCCGTGTTCTGCGCCGTAAGACGCTCCATAGCGTTGTCGTCGCGCCCCTCAAGCTCGTTTACGTTGTCGATCACAAAAATACCGTCTCCGCTGAAACGCTCGGTATAGCCGTTGGAGTAAATATACGAAGCGTCTATGCCTACAGCATTTCCGCAGCTCAGGATAAGCTTCATGCCGTTTCCTGCAAAAACGCGGATATCGTCAATGCCGAAAAGAGCGCGCAGCTGTTCGAGAAGCACGATCGTATCGGGGAGCTTTCCCGAAACGAGCGAATCAACTATCTTGCCGAAAAACGCAAGCTTCTCGGAGGAATCCTTCTTGCTGCTGAGAAACGCGATTTTATTTTTCATATCCTTTTCAACGGGACCATGCTTTTCTATATCGTAGATAACGTATCTGTTCCTGCCCTTTTCGTTGGCGAGATACAAAGCCTTGTCCGCCTGCATGAAAAGATCGTCGAAATCAAGGCTGTCCTTCGGATAACTCGACGCGCCAATGGAGCAGGTTAGCCGAAAATCTTCAAAACGGTCGGCAAGCGCCCATTCCGTGTTTGTGCGAATGGCACGGAGAATTCCGCGCAGATCGGTCTCGTCCGCGGTATTTTCAATGACGGCAAGGAAACCTCCGCCGCTCTGACGGCCTGCCACACCTCTATCGCCGACCGCGTCGCTTACGATATCCGCAACGGCGCAGAGCACCTCGTCTCCGAAAAGATGACCGTAGCTGCTGTTTATCCCGGTGAAGTCGTCGATGTCGATTATCACTATGTTCACGTTGTGCCGCGGCTTTGATTCGATAAGCCGTCTGGCGTAATCGGTCACGGCGCGTTTGTTGAGAAGTCCCGAAAGAGAATCGAGGTTCGATTCAACGGCAGGATTCGCGCTTTTTGCCTTTTGCCGCGAGCTCATTATCGAGATCGTTCCCATGACGCGGCGCGATTCGGGATCGGTGTAAAGGGTAGCTCCGCGGAAAAGACAGGTCTCTCTTGATTTTCCGTCGGTGAGAAAGCCTGCGTCAAGCTCGTGGTCGAAGCGGAACGCTCCGGTTTGGATATCGTCGCAAAGGCGGTCAAATGTCTCGCGGCAGCGCTGAGGAATAAGCCCGAGCGATTCCTCTATCCATTCCGAAAGCAGGCAGTCGGTAAGCGTGATCTCGCGGCAGCTGTCGAACATAAATATTCTTATGCGCTTCGTTTCAAAGGAATACTCAAAGGCAAGCTCGTTCAGCAGACTAAGTATCATGCGGTAGTTGTCGGCGGCGGAGCGGCAGGCGGCGGAAAGCTCTTCAAGTGAGAGAATATCGCTTAGATCAAGGCTGTAAAGGGTCTCTTCCAAGTCATAGGAGAGCTTTTTTACCGAAACGAGCATCCAGCGCAGCTCGCCCGATCTGCTTCTCATTCTCACGGCGGTGCTGCGGACAGTGTCGGTCTCCGCGCCTGCTATGCAGGCTTCAAGCCGCGGAAAATCGCTTTCTTCGACGGTACGTCTTATGGAATAAATGACTCCGTTGCCGAAAAATCGGAAGAATCCCTCGTCGGCGTTCTGCGTGTGAAAGCTTTTATCGATGACAACTCTGCCGACGCAGTAAAGTCTGCGGTTTTTAAGATCCCTTGAACTGTCCATATAAAACGTCCTTTCGAAAAAATTCTGCCGTACTGATTTAATTGATTATAACACATAAGCCGTAAAAATGCAATATTCGCATGAAAATATCTTGCGCTTGTTATCAGCGAGCTGCCGGAATCCTATTTAGAATAACAGAAAAGGAACCTTCCGCAGGGAGCGTTTTCTTTTGCAGTTTTTGAAGAAGATCAATCTGCGGTTCAGAGCCGTATCGGGAATCTCGGCAATGAAGGATCCGGGATTTTATTCAGATTCGGCAAAATTCGTCAAAATCTAAGGTAAATTCACTAAAAATTAACAAATTCTTTCGTGACATTATCACATATATAATGTATAATTATCTTATACGGAGCGGAAACGCTGCTGAAAGGAGCTTTTTATGGAAAAAAAGGAACTTAAACGATATCTTATCATAGGCGTTATCGCTGTTGCGGTGTGCCTTATCGTGAAAAATTTCGGACTGTTTGTATTGCTGTTAAAACTGATATTCTCTGCGGCATATCCGCTTGTTCTCGGCTGCATGATCGCATATGTGTTCAATATTTTCCTTTCATTCTGTGAAAGATATTACTTTCCGAAGCACGAGGGGGATTTCCTCGCCTATACGCGCCGCCCCGTCTGTATGCTTTTTTCGATCGCGGCGACTGTTGCAGTTCTTGCTCTTATACTGAACATCGTTATTCCGGAGATCATAACGGCGGTAAAGCTGATTTCCTCCGAGATCCCCGACGCCGCCATTAAGGTCAAGGATATCGCTGTCAAGTATCTGAAGGATTATCCGGAAATTCAGGAACAGATAAAGAAGATAGATATCGACTGGAATTCGATAACGAAAAAAGCCTTTGATTTCATTACCGTAGGCGCAGGCGGTCTGATAAGCTCTATTGCGGAGATAATAAGCGCGCTAACGATAACGGTAACAAGACTTGTTATCGCGCTGATCTTTGCGGTGTATCTTCTTGTGCGCAAGGATAAGCTGTTCGGCGACGTAAAGCGCATAAAGAACGCATATCTCAACGAAAAAACGAACAAAGTGGTCTCGCATATCTACCATACCGCCAACGATACCTTCAAGAACTTTTTCGTGGGACAGTTTGCCGAGGCTGTCATTCTCGGAACGCTGTGTATGATCGGAATGTACATTCTCCGCATACCGTACGCCGCCATGACAGGCGCGGTTATCGGAGTTACAGCCATTATCCCTATCGTCGGAGCGTATCTCGGCGCGGGGATCGGCGCGTTCATCATCTGTACCGACGACCCCATGAAGGCGCTTGAATTCCTGATATTCCTTGTCATTCTTCAGCAGTTCGAGGGAAATGTCATCTATCCAAAGGTAGTAGGCTCTTCGGTAGGACTGCCGGGAATATGGGTTCTTGCGGCAGTGACCATAGGAGGAAGCTTCTGCGGAATTATGGGTATGCTTCTCGGAGTTCCTCTTGCGGCGACCGTTTACAAGCTGATGCACGAGGAGCTTGACAACCGCGAGAAAAAGCTCGGTACTTATTCGGAGGAACAGCCGATGGAAAAGAAAAAGAAAAAAGAAATTATTTCGGGTAAAGTAAAAAATAATAAAAAGCCGCTTCAAAACGGCAAAAAGTGAGGTTAATAATGATTTATACAATAACGTTGAATCCTGCTGTTGACTGCGAAATGACAGTTGCGGACTTCTGCTCCGGCAAGGTTAACAGAGCAAAGAGCGAAAAGCTGTCTCCGGGCGGCAAGGGAATAAATGTGTCGATAATCCTTAACAGGCTCGGCATAGCAACCAAGGCGCTGGGCATATGCGGAGGAGAAACAGGCGCGCTGCTTTGCAAGCTTCTTGAAAGAAGCGGCTTTCCGTATGAGATGTCAACGTTTGGCGCGGATAAGCTTACCCGTATCAACGTGAAGCTCCACGCGAAGGGAGTCGAGACAGAGATCAACGGCAAGGGACCCGATATAACTTCCTCAGAGCTTGGAAATTTTCTTGTATCTCTGAAATATCTCGTTGCCGACGGCGATACTCTTCTGCTTGCAGGAAGCGTTCCCGATTCCGCTCCGTCAGACGCTTATGCGCAGACAGCGGAGCGTTTTAAGGGCAGGAATGTGCGGATAGCGGCAGATACCTCGGGTCAGGCTCTTATCGATCTGCTCCCAATGCATCCGTTCATAGTCAAGCCGAATAATTTCGAGCTTGGCGAGGTTCTTGATCGCAGCATAAACACTCATGCCGAAGCACTTGAAGGAGCGGCAAGGCTTCAGGAGATGGGCGCGCGGAACGTTCTGGTATCTCTCGGCGGATCGGGCGCGGTCTTTCTTTCGGAAAACGGCGAAAAGCTGGCAATAGAAGCTCCGCAGGGAAAGGTCAGGAACACAGTCGGCGCAGGAGATTCGCTGCTTGCCGGATTTCTGGCAGGTCTTGAGCGTTACGGCGATTACAAGAGCGCTCTCGCCTTGGGAACAGCGGCAGGAAGCGCGACGGCGTTCAGCGATACGCTTGCGGAGAGAAGGTCAATAACGCGTTTATACAACAAGATAAAGGATAGCGTTGCGGTAATGTAGAAGATAAGGGACGGCAAAAGCCGTCCCTTTTTGTTTTAGAAAAATTGATATTATCCAAGAGAACGCTCTACGGTAAGCGGGGCTTTGCCCCACACCCCTCAAAGGCGCTGCCTTATACAGGAGCTTTAGTCAGGTGGGGGACAAGCGCCGCCGCTCGCTCAGCGGCTTACTTTAGATTTTATTGAAAATATAGGCTGTAAATAAGTTGTATCCTTTCCCACCTCCCTTGGGGGAGGAGTTAAAAAGCTGCCTTTTACAGGAGCTTTAGTCAGGTGGGAGACAAGCGCCGCCGCTCGCTCAGCGGCAAATTTTTAAGATAAATACGACTCAGGCAGGCTGTCGATACTCAGCGCAAGATATTTCTGGATAGACCCTGCGTCGTTTACGCTGATGCCGTCGCCGTTCTGATAAACGTCGGCATTTACCGCGCCCTGAGCCGTCAGCTCCGCCATTCCCGAAGCCGCGCAAAGCGCAGCGACAACATCGTCCATATCCACATCGCCGTCATCGTCCGCGTCGCCGTAAACAACGTCTGCTTCGACCGTTATGGTGATACGGCAGACAGCGTTTCCGAGATTTGCAATTATGTCGGCTGTTCCGACTCCGACAGCCGTGACAGTTCCGTTTTCGTCCACCGTAGCAACATTCACGTTGGTGGATATCCACTGCGGAGTATTGCTGTTGTTTTCAACTTTGAGCGAAACGGTGTTACCGATGCCCCTGATAGTCGTTGCGGTAGCCGAGATCTCGGGGAGGTTCGAGCTGTCGTACTCCGAATGAACGCGCGCGATGTATTTAAAGCCGTTCACCTCGGCGGTAACGGTGCATTCGCCCTTGCCGACAGCGGTGATATTGCCCTCCTGATCGACCTTTGCAACGGTTTCGTCCGAGCTGCTCCAATTGATCTGCGTTCCCGACGGAACGGTAAGTGTGATCTTTGCCTGCGGATTCTCGTTTGTCAGATTCACATCGCCGATGATCTTTTCGTCAACAGCTCCCGAAAACGTGGAAACGACGGTGGTAATGTATTTTACGCCGTTGACGAGAGCGGTTATCCTGCACGTTCCCGAACCGACTGCCGTTACCTTTCCGCTGCCGTCGACAACGGCTACGCTTTCGTTGTCCGACGACCATGCTATCTCCGTGCCCGACGGAACGGATATGGTTATCAATGCGGCAGGCTTTTCGGAAGAAAGACTGAGAGTTCCCGCATCGACCTCCGTTACCGGAGTCTGCGGAACGTAGGTGGAATTTATCGTGATATTGTAGGATTTTCCGTTGATCTTAGCCGTAATAACGCACGTTCCCGAACCGACGGCGGTAACGTATCCCTTTGAATCGACCGTTGCGACCGATATGTCCGAGGAGCTCCACACAGCGTTTGAGGTATCCACGCCCGAGAGCGTCAGCTGAGCCGCATAGCCCTCGTTTGTGAGAGTGACCGTTCCTGCGTCGAAAACGGTCTGCTCGGTTGTGGATTCGGGCAGAGCTACGATAACGCTGAATTGCAGCACCTGACTTGTGAAAACCGCGTAGACGTTGGCAGTTCCGCTGCCGACAGCAGTTATTTTTCCCGAAGAATCGACAGCGGCAACGTCGGTGTTGTCGCTGTACCATGTAGGAATCTCGGTCGTTCCGCTGATATTGACGGTGGTGTACTGACCGATCTCGTTGAAATTTATAGTATTTGAAGCCGATTCCGCGCTCGACGCTACAGAGGGAGCAAGATACGGAAAAACGGCGGAAGCTCCTGCGGCGATACAGCAGGCGCAAAGGCATGAGATAAATTTTTTACAGTTCATAGCAAATATCCGTTCATACTGATCCCCTAAATGTTGATAGATAAAATTTAATCTGTTATTTTGGGGATCAGTATCATATCCGCTTTTCGGCAGCGGCAGCCAAGATTTTCTATGAATTGATTATACCCCCGAAATCCCGAATTGTCAAGGAAAATCCCAAAATATGCTATTCGCCGTCCTTGACCGACATAAGACCGTCTTTCAGCTCCTCGCTTTTCATTTTGCATTCGGTTCGGTCGTAGAAAACGTCGGTGATATCCCAGAGCACGGGACAAAGACCGCGCTCGTAGGCTTCGGTGCAAACGGCGGTAAGGAAACGGTTCATCTCGGATTCCGCCTTGTTGCCCGTGGAAGCTCCGTATTCGCCGATGATAACGGGAATGCCCTTGTCGGTGAAGGTCTCCTTCAGGAGATCCATATTTCCCTCAAGCAGAGCGTAGTCGATAGGCGAGCCCCATGTAGTCTTAGCCTTGCCCCAGTCGGCGTCCTCTTCGAGAATGCAGAAGGTCGAGGGAGTATAATAATGGACGGAGACGGCACAGCGCTGCGCAGGGTCGTCGGGCATGGTGAAAAGCTCGTCGCAGGTAAGCTCCACGTCCGTATTATAGCCTGCGATGAGAAGATGACGCTTTTCGTTGTTGCCGCCCGAGCTTCTCACGGTATCGACGAATTTCTGGTTTATCTCCGCAAGCAGAGCGTAGGAGGCTTCCTTGTCGCCCTCGTTGCTGTAGCGATTCCAGATAGATTCCCAGCCGCCCTCCTCGTTGAGCGACTCGAACATCAGCTTATCGCCGTAGTCGCGGAATTCCTCGGAAAGCTGCTCCCAGATGCGCGTATATTTTGTCATGCAGCGGTCTTTGACGGTGGTGAAGCCGTCCCACCAGCCGCCGTCCCAGTGGATATTGAGGATAACGTACATACCGCTGTCGATCGCCCAGTCAACGGATCTCCTCACTTCCTTGATGTATTCGGGGTCGATGTTGTAGTCGTCGTCCATCATGTTCGACCAGGCTACGGGAACGCGCAGAACTCCGAAGCCTTCCTCCGCGTAGCCCTTGATGATATCCTCGGTGATGACGGGACTTCCCCAAGCCGTTTCGAAATCCTGCGGAGTTTCACCGTTTATCCAGCCGCCGCAGGCTTCGAAGGTGTTTCCGAGGTTGATACCGACGCCCATATCGCGGACTATCTCCTGAGTTGTCATATCGCGCATTGTGCCGGGTTTGTTTTTGTCCTCCTTTTTGCCGCAGCCGCCGAAGCACGAAGCTGTCAGGACGAATACCGCGGCAACAGACGCAGCCTTAGAAATATTCATAAAGATCCTCCCTTTAAACGCTTAAATATTATAATAATTTTATCACAAAATTGCGTTTTTGTCCATAGCGTATTGTGTCCGAACGGATGACCGATCGTGCTCGGGAGGGAGTCTCAGAAGCGATTGATAAACTGCTTGTATTTTTCGATGTCGAAATCGTCGTCATTGCCGTTACTGCCGATGTTACGGACAGGCTCGCGGTCGTCGTAATTGCCGTCGCGTACTTTCAGGAAATTTTCCTCGTTGATGATCCAGTCGAAGGTAGCCGTCCAGCCGCGCGGATTTTTTCCTCTGAGAAAGCTGCTGGAATGCGCCTTACGCAGAACGCTGCGAATAGTATCTGCTCCGTACCTGTTAAGCAGGAGCTCCACACTGCATATCCTTTTGTGGGTAAGGCTGCCTACTCCCGTAAATTCGGGACAAAGCTGCCGATAGGCTTCGAGAATTTTTTTGGCTTCCTGCTTTATATCGGGGAGGGAGGAGCCTCGCGCGGATATATTAATATCATTCCCATTCTCATTAACATTCTCATTAACATTCTCATTTTCATTCTCATTCTCATTCTCATTATCAGTATAGGTTGAATCGCTTTGAATGCAGTTGTATACATTTGTATTGCCTGATTCCTCGGCACAGGCTTTATCGGCAGCCGATTTTTCGCGCTCCCAGCGTTTGCGGACGTTTTCCGAGCGTCGGCGGCATACCTCGGCAAATTTTTCGCGGTCACGGTCGAGCTGAGCCTGAATAAACGAGAAAGCCATGTCTGCGCTGTCGCTGAGAGGAGGAACTTCTCCCGTCATGCTGTAGACGAATATTGCCTTGAAAAGTCTGCCTGCGTCCTCGTCGGAAAGGCGGTTTATGTGGCGGTGGTAGTCGTTGTAAAGAATGAAGCTGTTTTTCTTGTCCATAATTTTAACCTCCGTAGGATCGTGTAATTTTATTTAAATGACATTATGCAGTCTTCATAAACGGGCACAAATCTGCCGTTATTAAATGTAAAAACGTTGAATAAAAGAAAAAATTAATAGCCCGTATAAATTTGTGCGCTTCTGTTTTTGACAGACATATGAAATTTTGTTGTGCAAAGTGCATAAATATTACTGTTGAAGCTTGTGATAAAATTTCCCGTATCTTCAAACTTGTTGCGTTTTTCTTCATTTTTGCAAAAAATACTTGCAGTTTTTTGTGAAATGTGATAAAATATATTGATACAGAAAATAATTTGATGTGCAGGTTTTGCCGGCACGTCATTCGTCCCAAAGGAGATTTGTTATGGCAAGAATCAAGGCTGCTGTTATATTCGGAGGAGTTTCGGCCGAGCATGAGCTTTCTCTCGCTTCCGCCGCCGATGTTATCAAGAATATCCCCTCCGATAAATACGAGGTAATTTGCATCGGTATCACCAGAAAAGGCAGATGGCTCTATTATCCCGGCGACGCTGAGGATATCGCCGACGGTAAATGGGAGACAAACCCCGACTGCACCTCCGCCATTATTTCTCCCGACCCTATCCACAAGGGCATCATCGCTATCGAGAACGGCGAGGTATCGCTTAAAAAAATAGATGTCGTTTTTCCCATTCTTCAGGGAAAATTCGGCGCGGACGGCACGGTTCAGGGTCTGCTCGATATGTCCGGCATTCCTTATGTCGGCTGCGGACTTCTTGCTTCGGCTTCCTGCATGGATAAATCGCATATCCACATGATACTCGACGATTACAATATCAGGACTGCCGCATGGAAGCTTATCACTCAGCGCGAGATAAATCATCTCGATAAAACTTGCAGCGAAATTGCCGCGGAGCTGGGCTTTCCTCTCATCGCCAAGCCTGCCAACAGCGGAAGCAGCGTAGGCATCACCAAGGCGTGTACTACCGACGAGCTTGAAGCTGCCGTTAAGCTTGCGTTTTCTCACGACAATAAGGTCGTTGTTGAAAAATTTATCGACGGAAGAGAGCTTGAAGCTGCCGTATTTGGCTATGATACGCCCTTTTCTTCGTATATCGGCGAGATTGTCTCCGACAGCGGACACTGCGGCTCGCGCGAACGCTTCGTTACCTCAAACGGTAAATTCGTTATTCCCGCCGATCTGGACTTCGAGCTTGTGCAGGAGATACGCGGTACGGCTGTCGAGGCCTTCAAGGCGCTCGGCTGCAAGGGCATGGCAAGGATAGATTTCTTCCTCGGAAACGACGGACTGCTTTACCTTAATAAAGTAAGCACGATGCCTGGATTCAGCTCGGAATGCATCTACCCCAAGCTTATGAAGCACCTCGGAATGGAGCTGCCCTATCTGCTCGACAAGCTTCTTGAACAGGCTGTTGAAAATGCCGACAAGGTTTACTGATTTCACTATATCAAAAATACTGCTGCGGATTGGAGATCAAATTGAATAAAAATATTACTGTTTCACTTACAAGCGTCCAGTGGCAGGACGGCGAAAAAACAAGTACCGAGCTTATCACCGAGGCTGTCTACAAAAAAGAGGACGGCAGCTGGGTGATCTCCTACGAGGATTCCGAAGCTACCGGATTTGCAGGCTCTGTTACGACGCTGAAGGTCGATGACGGCAAAAACGCCTGTATCATAAGGCAGGGAACGGCTAATTCCGTGCTTTCACTCGAAATGGGAAGAAAGCATTTCTGCCAGTACGGAACGCCCTTCGGAAGCTTCCAGATAGGCATTTATACCCATGCCATCAACAATACTCTCGATAAAAACGGCGAGCTTTACATGAAATATACGCTCGACCTTAATTCTTCCTATCTTTCCGATAACGAAATCATTCTTAAAATACAATAACCGTTCGCTCTGAACGGCAGAAAGGATTCTTGAAATGTCTGATCTTATAAAAAGCGCTTCCGATCAGCTTCGGGAGCTTATTATGGACGCACTCGGCAGACTTGTTGCGGAGGAGGCTGTTCCTGCCGCCGCAATTCCCGGCTTCAATATCGAAATTCCTGCCGATAAATCCCACGGCGACTTCGCTTCCAATGTCGCTATGGTCTGCGCAAGGAGCTTTAAAATGGCTCCCGTGAAAATTGCCGAGCTTATCGGCGAAAGTATCTGCCTTGAAAATTCTGTTTTCGAACGTGCGGAGATCGCGGGTCCCGGCTTTCTTAATTTCTTCCTTGACCGCAGATGGTTCTCCGACGTGATCGAAAACGTCCTTGAGGAAAAGGAAAATTACGGCAAGACCGATTACGGCAAGGGAAAGAGAATTCTTGTCGAGTTCGTTTCCGCAAATCCTACCGGCCCTATGCATATCGGAAACGCAAGAGGCGGAGCTATCGGCGACTGCCTTACAAGCGCGCTGCAATGGGCAGGCTATCATGCCGAGCGCGAATTTTACGTTAACGACGCAGGAAATCAGATAGAAAAATTCGGAAAATCCCTTTCCCTCAGATATATGCAGATATGCTCATCGGAGGGCAGAGAGGTCATGGAACGCGTCGGCAGCGATAACGAGGAAATTTGCAAGGCTATCTACGGCGATGACGGAAACAGCGCAAGCTTCCCGATGCCGGAGGATACATACAGAGGTCAGGATATTATCGCTCACGCTAAAAATTATTACGATATAAACGGAACGAATCTTGCCGGAGTAAGCGAGGAGGAGCGCAGAAAGGCTCTTGTCGGCTATGCTCTTCCACTGAATATCGAGGGGCTTGAACGTGACCTGAAAAAATACCGCATCGTTTACGATAACTGGTTCAGGGAGAGCGCCCTCCATGAAAGCGGCGAGACCATGAGGATAGTGGACAAGCTCCGTAAGACAGGTCATACCTACGAGCTTGACGGCGCAACCTGGTTCAGGGCTACGGATTTCGACGTTGATAAGGACTTCGTTCTCGTCCGCGCAAACGGCATTCCAACATACGTCGTGCCCGATATCGCTTACCACTACGATAAGCTCGTAACGCGTAATTTCGACAAGGCTGTGAATATTCTCGGAGCAGATCATCACGGCTATGTTCCGCGGCTTAAAGCGGCTCTGACGGCTCTGGGAGTAGATGCCGACAAGCTCGACGCCGTTCTTATGCAGATGGTTCGTCTCGTCAGAAACGGCGAGACCGTCAAGCTTTCGAAGCGAAGCGGAAAGGCTATCACCCTTGTAACGCTTCTCGACGAGATACCGATAGACGCGGCGCGTTTCTATTTCAATCTCCGCGAGGCAAATTCGCAGTTTGAATTCGATCTCGACCTTGCAGTTGAGAAATCCTCGCAGAATCCCGTTTATTACGTTCAGTATGCTCATGCGAGAATATGCAGCCTTCTGGCGGCTCTCGAAGAGGACGGCACGGCTATCCCCGAAACCGCGGATTTCGAAGTTCTCACCGATCCGCGCGAGGTCGAGCTTATCCGCCAGCTTGCGGCTTTCCCGGGTGAGATCGTTTCCGCTGCGAAAAATTACGACCCGTCAAGGCTTACCAAGTATGCGGTCGATCTTGCAACGCTCTTCCATAAATTTTACGATGGCTGTAACGTGAGAAGGGCAAGGAGAAAGGCTCTCAGAGCTGCGCGTATCCTGCTTTGTATCGCGGTTCGCCAGACCTTGAGGAACGTTCTCGATATCCTCAACATCGAATGCCCGGAAAAAATGTGACGGAATATCCGGCAATTACATTCAGGATACGACAAATTACATTTTGGTTACAGAAGATTACGCGTTTTTTGTCATTTTTAGACAGCTTTTTCATTTGAAATATGTTACATATGTAGATTTTTAAGGGATAATTAACAATTTGTTAACATCTTCGCTGAAAAAATATGTTACAATCTGTAATATATCAGTGAGATCATTGCGATTGTTTTTGATTCTGAAGGTGTACTCTTTAATAAATATTATTTAAGTAAAAAGAAGGGATTTTATTATGTCCAACAGATTATTTCAGGGTTTAGTTCATCAGATGCGCGATACAATTGACACTACTATCGGCGTTGTCGACGAAACAGCCACCATTATTGCCTGCAGCGACCTTACGCGCGTGGGTACGACTAATGAGTTCGTTTCCCTCGACCTCAGCGATTCTCACGATATCTTCATCAGAGACGGCTTTACCTATAAGCCGTTCGGTTCAAGAGTAAAGCCGGATTATGCGGTTTTTGTGGAGGGCGTTGACGATTCCGCCGCAAAATACGCAAGCATTCTTGCTATCACTCTCTCGAACATCAAACAGTATTACGACGAAAAATACGACAGAAACAATTTCATCAAAAACGTTATCCTCGATAACGTGCTTCCGGGCGACGTTATCATCAAGGCAAGAGAGCTTCACTTCAATGCCGAGATAAGCCGCGCCGTGTTCCTTATCAGGATCGTTTCGGCTAACGACATCTCTGCTTACGACGTTATCCAGAACCTGTTCCCGGATAAAAACAAGGACTTCGTGTTCAATATCACCGAGACCGATATCGTCCTCGTCAAGGAGCTTAAAAGCGCAGTGGATTCCAAGGATCTTGAAAAGCTCGCGCGCTCTATCGCCGATACTCTCAGCGGTGAATTCTATACAAGAGTCAACGTCGGCATCGGTACTGCCGTTACAGGCGTAAAGGAGCTTGCACGCTCGTTTAAAGAGGCTCAGATGGCTCTTGAGGTCGGCAAGGTGTTCGATACGGACAAGATCATAATCAGCTATGACAATCTCGGTATCGCGCGTCTTATCTATCATCTTCCCACAACGCTCTGCGAGACCTTCCTCCATGAGGTGTTCAAAATGGGAAGCATCGAGTCGCTCGACCACGAAACTCTCTTTACTATACAGAAATTCTTCGAAAATAATCTTAACGTTTCCGAAACTTCAAGAAAGCTTTTCGTACACAGAAATACCCTTGTGTACAGGCTTGAAAAAATCAAGAAGCTGACAGGTCTTGATCTGCGTGAATTCGATCATGCCATTATCTTCAAGATCGCGCTTATGGTCAAAAAGTATCTGTCCGCTAATCCGGTCAAGTTCTGATCTTCGGAGCTGCCGGATACCGAAAAGGATGGTGTAACTAAGTGGTAGAGCTTAAGAACGTATCCGTAACCTATTCAAGCGGCGTAGACGCGCTCAATAACGTCAGTCTCCGCATAAACGACGGCGATTTCGCTTTCGTTGTGGGTTCGTCAGGTGCGGGAAAAAGTACCATGATAAAGCTTTTGCTTAAAGAGATCGACGCTACAAGCGGCGTGGTCACCGTCAACGGCTATAATCTAAGCAAGCTTAAAAAAAGAAAAATTCCTGAATTTCGCCGTACTCTCGGCTTCGTCTTTCAGGATTTCAGGCTGATCCCGTCTATGACCGTCTACGAAAATATCGCTTTCGTGCTCAGAGTCATCGACGCTCCCGTTAAATTTATACGCAAAAGAGTTCCATACGTTATCAGCCTTGTGGGACTTCAGGCTAAAACATATTCCTACCCGGACGAGCTTTCGGGCGGCGAAAAGCAAAGAGTTGCTATCGCAAGGGCTCTTGTAAACGACCCTCAGCTCATTATCGCCGACGAGCCGACCGGTAATATCGACCCCGAGCTTTCCTACGAGATCGTGGAGCTTCTGAAGGGCATAAACGATCAGGGAACGACGATCCTCATGGTTACGCACGAGCATGACCTTGTCCGTCACTTCGGCGGACGTATCATCAACATCACAGAGGGCGAGATCGTGTTTGACGAGGTGATCGGAGGCGTAAATGAAGCTTAGCAGTGTAAAATATCTCGCCGATCAGGGCGTTGAAAATATCTGGAAAAACAGAATGATGGCGTTCGCGACCTTCTGCGTTCTGCTCATCTCGCTGATGCTCGTTGGAGTTTCCGCGCTGTTTTACATCAATATCAATTCCGTTATAAACGGTATCGGCGGAAAGAACGAGATCGCCGTTTTCATAAACAACGGTACTCCGCAGGAGCGCGTTGACGCTTTCGGAGAGGAGCTGAGAGCGCTTGACGCAGTCGATGAGGTAACTTATATCTCAAAGGACAGCGCGCTTCAGAACATGATCGCTTCAATGCCGGATTACGACGTTCTCTTCGAATCTCTTAACGGCGATAATCCTCTGCCCGACGGCTACAGCGTCAAGGTGGGCGACTTCAACAAGATAGGGGAAACGGTCGAACAGATACGTCAGTTTGCCGATCTCAAAAGCGTAAGAGCTTCCTATGATTTTGTCGAGTTCCTGCGCCAGCTGAGAAGTATCCTCTCCGTTGTTGCCGGAGCCGTTATTATCGCGCTTGTTATCGTATCAATGATAATGATCTCAAATACCACCAAGGCAAGCGTTTTTGCCCGCCGTGAGGAGATCCAGATCATGAAATACGTCGGAGCTACCAACGCTTTCATACGCACGCCTTTCTTCGTCGAGGGCATGATAACCGGTCTTTTTGCCGGAGTCGGAGCTTTCCTCATTACGTGGGCAGGCTATAACGGCGTTTACAAGGTGCTTATGAACAACATAAACGTTATGAACGTTATCGGCATGGGAAGCATTATTCCGTTTAAGGATATAAGGCTTTATGTGCTTGCCGCCTACATAATCGCCGGAGCTTTTGTCGGAGCTCTCGGAAGCGTTATCTGCACCAGACGTCATATCGACGTATGATGCCGCGTTTATACAAAAATAAGAGGGATCAGGGGAATCATCTGAAAGGAGCTCCTATGTTTAATTTCAAAGGACTAAAAAAACCGGTTACATTTATACTGTGCTCGGCTGTTGCTGTCAGCCTGTTTTCAAATTATTCGTTTGAAAAAACAAAGGATCAGCCCGTTTCGGCAAAAACTATAGCCGAAATCCAGGAGGAAAGAAAACAGAATGAGCAGAAGATCGCAGATCTGGAAAATCAGCTCAACTCGATCGCGGACGATAAAACCGAGGAACAGGCTTACCAGAATACTCTTTCCGAGAAGATCGACCTGCTTCAGGAAAATATTCTTCTTCTCGATACGGAGCTTGCTCAGATCGGAACGGATATAACCGATACTCAGATCAAGATAGACGATCTTAGCAACGATATCGCCGCTCAGCAGGTCGAGGTCGATAATAATATCGAGCTTTTCAAGGAAAGGCTCTGCGCTATGTACATTACGGGCAACGACAGCTTAGCTCTCGCCGTTCTCGGCTCTACCGACTTCTACGATATGCTTTCGCGAGTTGAAATGGTCAACTCCATTGCCGCTCACGACGAGGAGCTTGTAAATACTCTCAAGGACGAAATTACCACTCTCGAAACGAGCAAGAGCAATCTTGAGACCGAGCGTCTTTCCCTCGAAATGAAAAAGGAAGAGCAGGAGATCAAAAAGCAGGAAAAAGAAGATCAGATGGAAGAGTTGAGCGACGCTATGCAGAAATCTCAGGACGAGATCGACCGTCTTAACTACGAGGCACAGATGGTAAACAAATCCAAGGAAGATCTTGAAGCGAATAATGCCATTCTCGACGCTCAGGAGGCTGAGATCCAGAGACAGATAAAGGCGGCTGCCGAGGAGGCTGAGCGCAAGGCTAAAGAAGAGGCCGACCGCAAGGCTAAAGAGGAAGCCGCGAAAAACAATAACAGCGGCAGCAGCGGTACAAGCGGAACTACTTCAAAAACTCCGCAGTATGTCGATACAAGCGCGGGAGCTTCCGGCTTCGCATGGCCTGTACCGGGATATTACTACGTGTCAAGCGGCTACGGAACGCGCTGGGGCAGACTTCATGCAGGAATCGATATATCCGGCGGCGGAATATCAGGAGCTTCGGTCTGCGCTTCAAAGGCGGGAACAGTCGTCGCCGTATCGTCGTCATGTACTCATAACTACAGAAAAAGCTCGTCCTGCTGCGGAAACGGCTACGGCAACTACGTTATAATTTCCCATGACGGTACATATTCCACCCTTTACGGTCACCTCGGTTCGGTAAACGTTTCCGTCGGCGACTACGTTTCACAGGGACAGGTTGTCGGAACTGTCGGCTGTACGGGATTCTCAACAGGATTCCACCTCCACTTTGAGGTTCGTGTAAACGGCAGCGCGCAGGATCCGAGAAAATACGTTTAACCTTGAATCTGTCCATGCGGCGGATTCTTACTCAGGGGCAGTTTCGCGCTGCCCTGATTTTCTTTTAAGGTGATGATAGATCAATGAATAAAAAAATCAGTCTGGGACTGGCGATCAGCCTGATGGCAATAGCTTCGGCGGTCACTTTTATACTTACGTCGTTTTTTTCGCTGCAAAGCTTCAACAAAAAGGTCGTGGACGTAAATGAAAAAGCCAAAAAATACAGCAGTCTGCAAACTCTTGACAGCTATGTCAGGGAAAATTATCTTGGCGAAATTGACGAGGAACAGCTTGGGGACGGTATCCTCAAGGGCTATGTCAGCGGTCTCGGAGATAAGTATTCGCGCTATCTCACAGCCGAGGAGTTTCAGGAGGAGCAGAGCGAGGATTCCGGCGAGCTTGTGGGACTTGGACTCACTCTTACCGAGGACGAGAGCGGATATATCAGGATAGTCGAAATAATGGCCGATTCTCCCGTCTACGATTCGGGACTGACAAGCGGAGACATTATCACCTTTGTTGACGGCAATGACGTTCTTGTCGAGGGCTTTGACGAATCCATAGACGCGCTGAAGGGTCAGGAGGGCACGAATATTACTATCACCGTGCGCCGCGACGGCATCGACAAGGACTACACCTTTACGCGCCGTTCCATGAGTGTGACGACTGTCGAGGGCGAGCTGATAAGCGGCGGCATTGGCTATGTGAAGATCAGCGGCTTTAAGAAAAATACGCCCGAGCAGTTTATAGAAACCGTTGACAGGCTGAGGTCGAACGGTGCGGTAGGATTTATTTTCGACCTGAGAGGCAACGGCGGCGGACTTGTGAGCGCTCTTGAGGAGTGCGTTGATCCGCTTCTTCCGGAGGGAGTTATCGCTACTGCCGAGTACGGCGACGGACATTCGGAAACCCTTGTGTATTCTGACGAATCAGAGCTTAAGCTGCCAATGACTGTCATTGTTGACGGCAAGACTGCAAGTGCGGCGGAGCTGTTTGCGGCTTCGCTCAGAGACTTCGGAAAAGCGGAGCTTGTGGGAGAACAAACCTACGGCAAGGGAGTTATGCAGATCACGACAGAATTTGAAGATAAAAGCGCAGTCGTGCTCACGGTCGCGAAGTATAAGACAGCGAATTCCGAGTGCTATGACGGGATAGGACTTACTCCCGACTATATCGTTGAGGACAACGAGGAGACCTCCGCCGACGAGCAGTATAACAAGGCGGTCGAGGTAATAAAGGCGGCTGCCGCGGAATAATTTCACAGAGAGACGTCTTGTATAAGGCGTCTTTTTTATGTCATGCTTTACATCGGCGAAAAATACGCTGTAAGCGGCGAGCCGCCGCCGACAATTTCGCGCTGCAAAACTTGCTCGATATAATTTTTCACGCGAATATTGCAATCTTGCTGATAATATGCTATAATTTATAATATAAATACAATACGCGCGAAGGGAGGAGCTTTGCCGTGAAAAACGTCATAAATACCGAAATAGCCGTTATCGGAGGCGGAGCTTCGGGATTTGCCGCCGCCATATCCGCTCTTGAATGCGGAGCCGACGTCGTTATCGCCGAAAAGCTTGACAGAGTCGGAAAAAAGCTCCTCGCTACGGGCAACGGCAGATGCAATCTTAGTAACAGCAGCATCACCGCCGAGCATTATCACGGCTCTGTTTCCAATATTATGAAGCTTGTGGGAAACTGCCGTGATACGGAGGATTTTTTCCGCGGCATGGGACTTCTTTGCGTAAGCGACGCGGAGGGGAGAATGTATCCGCGCAGCAACAGCGCATCATCGGTTCTCGACGCGCTGAGACTAAAGCTGAATTCTCTCGGAGGGCGCGAGATATGCGGCTTTGAGGTCGCCAAAATCATTCCGAGCGGCGGCAGCTTCAGGCTTCTCTCGGAAAACGGCGAAATAAAGTGCAGGCGCGTTATCGTTGCAGCCGGAGGTTACGCAGCTCCGGCTATGGGAACGGACGGCTCGGTCATTCGTATGCTGAGGGACATGGGCTACCGCACGTCAAAGCTTTGTCCTGCCGTTGCTCCGCTGAAAGTCGATCCGGCAGAGATGAAAGGACTTAAAGGAGTCCGCGTAAAATGCGCAGTTACGGCAATCGCAGACGGCAAGGCTCTCCGCAGAGAGGAAGGCGAGCTTCAGTTTACGGACGGCGCTCTTTCGGGAATTTGCATCTTCAACATGGCTCGTTTTATGAGCGGCTTCGAGGGCAGACTCAGCATCGCGGCTGATCTGTGTCCCGACATGACGGAGCGCGAGCTGGAGGAGTTCCTGTTTACGGCTCAGTCGGCGCGCCGGGACTGTGAGGCTGAGGATTTCCTAACGGGACTCCTCACAAAAAAACTTGCCGTTTACATAATGAAAAAGGCGGTGGGTAAACCGCTTTCGTATAAGGCAGCCGATTTGAAATATCCCGAAATACAGGCGATAGCCCGATGTATTAAGCGTCTTGAATTCAAGATCACCGGCAGCGCGCCGTGGCAGAGTGCGCAGGTAACTTCGGGAGGGATACACGGAAGCTGTATCGACGGCAAGCTTGGCTCTACGCTGCACCGAGGTATCTATTTCTGCGGAGAGATACTTGACATTGACGGAGACTGCGGCGGCTACAATCTTCAATGGGCATGGTCGTCGGGACGCGCGGCAGGAAAAAACTGCGCACAATCGCTGAGAACGGAGGACTTAAATGGTACGGATAAATAATATCAGCGTCGGAGCAGACTTCGATTTCACGCAGCTTAAAAGCCTGTGCTCCGAAAGATTCGGCATCGGCGGCAAAAATATCCGTTCTGTAAAGCTGTCAAAGCGTTCCGTTGACGCACGGAAGAAATCCGACGTTCATTTTGTTATTTCAGTCGATATCGAAGCCGAAAACGAAGCTCTTATCTTAAAAAAGGTCAAGGGAGCGGTTCGGGTTCAGGAATACAAATATAATATCAAATCGGTCGGGAGCGCGGCTGAACGTCCTGTTATCGTAGGATTCGGTCCAGCCGGAATGTTCGCGGCGCTTGTTCTTGCAATGTCGGGAGCAAAGCCGATCGTGCTGGAGCGCGGTCTTGATGTGGATTCAAGATGCCGTATTGTCGAGAAATTCCGCAGCGGAGGAAAGCTCGATACGGAGTGCAACGTGCAGTTCGGAGAGGGCGGCGCAGGTACTTTTTCCGACGGAAAGCTAACTACGGGAATCAAGGATAAGCGTATCGGCTTTATATTGCGCGAGCTTGTGCGTTTCGGCGCTCCCGACGAGATACTTTATCTTGCAAAGCCGCATATCGGCACGGACAGGCTCAGGGATACGGTAAAGAATCTCCGCCGCCATGTTATTTCTCTGGGCGGAGAGGTTCGGTTCGGAACGCGTTTTACAGGCTTTGATACGGAAAACGGCTGCGTTTCGGCGGTTCGCTGCTCGGACGGCGATGGAGAATATACCATCGCTTCGCATAACCTGATACTTGCCGCAGGTCACAGCGCGAGGGACGTTTTCGAACGGCTTTATGAGGATAATATCATGCTTTCCCAAAAGAATTTCTCGGTCGGAGTCAGGATCGAGCACCTGCGCAGCGACATTGACAAAGCCATGTACGGCGATTTTGCAGGTGATCCTGCCCTGAAAGCAGCCGATTATAAGCTTGCAGTCCATCTTCCGAACGGCAGATCGGTCTATACCTTCTGTATGTGCCCGGGAGGATTCGTGATGGCGGCTTCCTCCGAGGAAAATAGGCTCGCCGTCAACGGAATGAGCTGCTTTGCCCGTGACGCGGAAAATTCAAACAGCGCACTGCTCGTCGGCATAGGTCCCGAGGATTTCGGCAGCAGTCATCCTCTTGCAGGTATGTATTTTCAGCGCAGTCTTGAGGAAAAAGCCTTTATCGCAGGCGGAGGAGATTACAGCGCTCCCGTTGTCACGGTCGGAGATTTCCTGAGCGGCACAGTCAGCGATCGGCTCGGGCGCGTAACTCCGTCCTACGCTCCGTCCTACAGATTTGCCTCGCCGGACGAATATCTGCCCGATTATGTGTGCGGCGCGCTGAGACAGGGCATTGTGGAAATGGGACGGAAAATTAAAGGCTTTGACGACGCGGAGGCGGTGCTTACAGGCATTGAGAGCCGAAGCTCGTCGCCCGTGAGAATAAACAGGGGCGAGGACTTGCAGTCGGTTTCCGTCAGAGGTCTTTTTCCCTGCGGAGAGGGCGCAGGCTATGCGGGAGGTATCGTTTCCGCTGCCGCCGACGGAATGAAGTGCGCGGAAGCGGTTATTGAAAGGTTGGTAAACGGTAATGAAGGTTAATGTGATAAACGGTGATCTCAGCGTTCACGAAATAAACGAATACATAAAATACGGCGAGCAGAAATATGTCGGACGGCAGATACGTCAGCTGGATATCGCCTTGGACGGCGATTTTGTCGATCTTAAATTTTATTTCAAGGATACGGATTTTCAGCGCGCCTACCGTTCGGCGGATTACCTTGTGAACAGCATGGAGAAGCTTAACGACGCAAAGCAGGTGGAATTTTCCCAAAAGGAGCGTCACAGCGTTTCGGAGGATAAGAAATGAATCTGACGAATATAGGAACGGTAAAGGATATTCTCAGCCGTCACGGCTTCAGCTTTTCAAAGGGGCTGGGACAGAATTTTATAATCAATCCCGATATTTGCCCGAAAATAGCCGAAAACGGAAACGCTCGGCAGGGGTGGGGAATTCTTGAGATAGGCACGGGCATTGGAGTTCTCACCGCAGAGCTTGCACGGCGCGCCGATAAGGTTGCCGCGGTTGAGATAGATACGCGCCTTATGCCTGTTCTTGAGGAGACTCTTGCGGAGTTTGACAACGTAAAAATTTTCAATGAGGACGTTATGAAATGCGATCTGAACAAGATCATCAAGGAGGAATTTGCAGGACTTCGTGCTGCCGTATGCGCAAATCTGCCCTACTACATAACCTCGCCCGTGATAATGCTGCTGCTTGAAAGCAGACTGCCTATCGAATCCGTCACGGTAATGGTGCAGAAAGAAGCGGCGCAGCGGCTGTGCGCAAAGGTTGGCTCGCGCGAATCCGGAGCGATAACTGTCGGCGTTAATTATTACGGAACCGCAAGGAGTCTTTTCAATGTGTCGAGAGGGAGCTTTATGCCGTCCCCGAATGTGGACTCCGCGGTAATTCGCATCGACATCGACCCGAACAGGCGGCTTGACGAAGAGGCGGAAAAGTTTTTCTTTAAAATGGTGAAATGCGGCTTTTCTCAGCGCAGAAAGACTGCTGCGAACGCTCTTTCAGGTCAGCTCGGCATAGACAAGAGCATAATTTACGGCGCGCTCGGACAGCTTGGACTTCCCGAAGCCGCGCGTATAGAGCAGCTCGATATGGATCAGCTTATCGGACTTTCGGAAGCGATACGCTTGAACAAATGAAATGATTATACAATGGGTATAATAAATCAAAGGCAGGTATTTCCTCGGGAGATATCTGCCTATTTTTTGCAATATTTGACGTTTTATGATTTATTTGTGGAAATATTCCAATAAATGTATTGACAGTTTAAAAAATATATGCTAAAATATAATAAATCAATATATTTATTTACTGTAAAACGATTTTGTAGAAATGAAATTTTACATTTTTTCAGCATAAAGAGTATATAAAAATAACAAAGCTCTGCGGCAGAGGTCTGACAGGGAAACGATTTACAAATTGTAATATGGATACCCCCCGATAAATTTTGTCTATCGGAATTAAGGGGATTAGTATAAAATTCGGAGAATTGATATGTTTACAGCACATATACGGGAAAGCGACCGTCAAAAGCAATCGGTCAGCGAGCATTGTCTGCAAGTATCGGCATTGGCAGGAAATTACCTTAAATCAGTTTCGCTTTCGGAGATCGGAAGGCTTGCAGGCTTGCTGCATGATGCAGGAAAATTAAGAAGCTCCTTTGATGATTATATAAACGGAAGAAACAATATGAGGCGCGGAAGCATAGACCACAGCTATGCGGGAGCAAGGTATCTTAAAGAGCTTGCAAAGGACATGGACGCCGAAACTAAGCTTGCAGCGGAAGGTATTGCTCACACAATCGTTTCACATCACGGAATCAACGATTGGCTTGACGAAAACGGCAGCGATGTGTTCCTGCGGCGCACTTCAAAAGATGATGATTACGAAGAAATATCGGCAAATATTTCCGAATTGTGTTCCGAGGATAAAATATCTCAGATGCATTCAAAAGCTGCGGAGGAATGGTTAAAGGCTGTCAGGAAATTGATATGCAAAGGGAAAAAAGTTGAATCGGCATTTTACGTCGGTATGCTTGAAAGACTGATACAAGCTGCACTGATCGACGCCGACAGAACAGATACTGCCGATTTTATGTCGGGACGGACAACAAAGCCGGAAGCGGATAATTCCGTGCTGTGGGAGGAAATGGACAAGCGCATGGACGAAAAGCTTGCTTCCTTTTCGGGTCTTACCGACAGAATATCGGTTCAGCGCAGAAGTATTTCCGACAGGTGCGCGGAGTTCGCAGATCATAAGGTTGGCGCGTGCAGACTTATTGTGCCTACGGGAGGCGGAAAAACGCTTTCATCGCTCAGATTTGCCGTTAAGCAGTGCAAAAATTTCGGACTCCGGCGGATATTTTATATAGCTCCTTTTATGTCAATTCTTGAGCAGAACAGCGAGGTCATCGCTTCTATCGCAAAGGAAGAGAATTTTCTTGAGCACCATTCAAATATTATTTCCGAGATCGATGATAAAAACGAGCTGGAGCAGTACAGACAAAATACCGAACGCTGGGATAAGCCGATCATTGCAACAACTATGGTGCAGTTTCTGGATACGCTTTTCTCCTCCAAAATCGCGTCCGTCAGAAGAATGCACAGACTTTGCGACGCGGTCATTATTATTGATGAAGTCCAGTCGATTCCGCTGAGATGCACCAACATATTCAATCTGGCTGTAAATTTTCTTGTTAAGCAGTGTAATTCGACCGTAGTTCTTTGCTCCGCCACGCAGCCTCCTTTCGATGAAAAGATAAGCTTTCCGCTTATACTTGATGAAGAAAAGGATATGGCAGGAGATCATTCAAGGGATTTTGAGGTCTTTAAGCGCACTCAGATAATCCCTGAATTGGAAAAATACGGATATGAAACGGAGGAAGCGGTCGATTTCTGTTATGAAAAATTCAGAGAAAACGGTAATTTGCTTGTCATTGTGAATACCAAAGCTCAGGCGAAGGAAATGTATTGCAGGCTAAAGGAGCGGCTTGATAAAGACGATATCATTATCCATCTGAGCACAAATATGTGTCCTTTTCATAGAAAAGAAAAAATAGAAGAACTGAAAAGCTCACTAAAGCAAAAAATGCCTGTAATATGCGTCACAACTCAGCTTATAGAAGCAGGAGTAGATATTTCGTTCCGATGCGTGGTGCGTGCTGCTGCCGGACTTGACAATGCCGCTCAGGCGGCGGGAAGATGCAACAGAAACGGAGAATATGACAAAATATGTCCCGTTTATATTATCAATTTCAAGTCGGAAAATCTGAGAAATCTTGATGAGATAAAGTCGGCACAGGCTGTTTCGCGCAATATCATAGACAATACCGATGAAGATCTGTTGTCGGTCGAAGTTCAGAGAAAGTATTTTAATATGCTTTTTGAACGTTACAAAGATGAGCTTTCGTATAATGTAACGGACGGCAGAACGCCCTCGTCTATTCTGAAACTGCTTTCGACAGATCGGGACAGGTGGCTGATAAAAGAAGAGACCGCCGGTCTGATCTCTCAGGCATTCAAAACAGCAGGAGATCTGTTCGAAGTAATAGACAGCAAAACAAAGAGCGTTGTCGTTCCGTATAACGATCAGGCAAAAGAAATTATCGCTGAACTGGAAAGCGATATAACTCCGGGCGAGACTGCGGAGCTTCTGAGAAAGGCGCAGAAATATACGGTAAGTATATATGTAGGTACCGAATGTGCTTTGAAAGAAAAAGGAGCGCTGCACGTAAATATATTGGACGGCAGATTCTACAGTCAGGAGTTCGGAGTAACGCTTGAAGGCGCTGAACGGGAAGTTCTGATTTATTAATTAAGGAGGTGCTTAGATGGAAAAACATCGAAACACAGTTGAATTTTGTGTGTACGGTAAAAATGCATTGTTTTCTGATCCGCTTACTCGTGTGGGCGGAGAGAAGTTCAGCTATTCTGTCCCGACATACGAGGCTCTGAAAGGCATACTTCACAGTATATACTGGAAGCCGACCTTTACATGGTACATAGACGCGGTAAGGATTATGAATCCGATAAAAACCGTGAGAAAGGGTATGCGTCCGATAAAATGCGACGGAGGAAACGACCTTGCATATTACAATTACCTTGAAGATGTGTCGTATCAGGTAAGAGCGCATTTTGAGTGGAATTATAATCGTCCCGAGCTTGAAAAGGACAGGAACGAACACAAGCATCATAATATTGCGCGCCGTATGATAGAACGCGGCGGCAGGCGCGATATTTTCCTCGGAACAAGAGAGTGTCAGGGTTATGTCGAGCCTTGCGTTTTCGGTGAAGGCGACGGCGCGTACGATAAAGTCGATATGGACTTTTCGTTTATGTACTACGGGATAATTTATCCCGACGAAGCCGAAAAAACCGAAGATAAGGGATTTATGACAGTGTGCTTCCGTCAGGCGAAAATGAACGGCGGCGTGATAGAATTCATTCGTCCTGCGGATATACCGTCGGAGCATAAACGCCATATTAAAAAAATGGATATCAAACCTTTTGGCGTTGAATATGATAATTTCACGGGTCTTGATGAATTTACCGCAGAGGAGGAAGCAGATGAGCTGGACTAACGAACTTTACAGAGTTTACGAGCTTGCCGCCGATTCGGAAAAGGGGAGGGATATGCTTCCTATCTCGCATTCAACGGCTAATGCTCAGATAGAAATAACCGTAAACGAAGCCGGTGAATTTTTAAGCGCAGCTGTTGTTGACAAGAATAATGCAGAAACGATAATTCCCGTTACGGAAGCTTCTGCTGCACGAAGCAGCGGAATAACTCCTATGCCTCTCGCGGACAAGCTTGTTTACATCGCAGGAGATTACAGTAAATACGCCGACGGAAAACGTGCGGATAATTCCGAATATTTCAAGGCTTATATGGAACAGCTCGGCGATTGGTGCAAAAGCGGATACAGCCATTTTTCAATTGCTGCTATATATGCTTATCTTGAAAAAAAGCAGCTTGTCACCGATCTTGTTGAAAGCGGAATTTTAGAGCTTGACGAGACGACCGGAAAGTTTAACAATAAGAAGCTTAATAACATTTCTCAGGAAGATTCGTTTGTGAGATTTATTGTCAGCGCGTCAAGCGGATTATGCTGTACATGGCTTGATAAAAGCCTTTACAAATGCTTTCAGGATTATTACGAATCGACCTTTGAGGGCAGTGAATTAAGCTACGCCGACGGAAAAACAGGAGCTGTAACTTACAAGCATCCTGCAAAAATACGCAACAGCGGTGACAAGGCAAAGCTTATATCCGCAAACGACAGCACAAATTACACATACCGCGGACGTTTTTCATGTAAAGAAGAAGCCGTTGCCGTAAGCTATGAGTATTCCCAGAAAATGCACAGCGCATTGAAATGGCTTATCAAAAACCAGAGCCGCTCATACGATTCCCTTACTCTGATAACATGGAACAGCGCTCTCGGCTTCGTTCCGAGCATGACAAAAAGCGTGTTCGAAATGTTTGACGATGATATTGAAGAATATGATACGAAAATTAAATTTTCAGAGCTGCTCAATAAAATGCTTCTGGGCGGAAAAGAGTTCAGCGCCCGCAATAAAGTAATGATCATGGGACTTGACGCCGCAACTACGGGAAGGCTTTCCATTGCGCTGTATACCGAGCTTGCGGAATCGGACTTCTATAAGAATCTTAAAAAATGGCACAGCGAGACTTCATGGAACAAATTTAACGGCAAGCTCAGAAAAACTTTCGAGGATTCGTGCAGTCTGCCAAAAATTGCGGAGTGTCTGTACGGCAGAGAGCAAAACGGTTATCTTGTCTGCGAGAAAAGTGTTATGGGAAGGCTGATACTGCGGCTTATTCCGTGTGTTGCAGAGGGAAAGCGGCTTCCGCATGATATCGTTGTGAAAATGTGCGAAAATGCTTCGTCTCCGCTTTCATACGAAAAAGAATATGTTCACCGCACAGTGCTCGAAAACGCCTGCGCTCTAATTAAAAAGGAAAATTCAGATCACGATAATAATTTATATTACAAAGGAGAGATCAAAATGGCATATGACCCTAATTGTACCGACAGAAGCTATCTTTATGGATGCTTGCTTGCGATCGCTGACAAAGCCGAAAGCGATACCTACGAAAAAGATGAAAACCGCGCTACGAATGCAAGACGCTTGTGGAGCGTATTTTCATCAAGACCTTATCAGACATGGGCGATAATCGAGGAAAGACTTGAGCCTTATCTTGAAAAAAATCAATGGGCAATGGCAAAATATACAAAGCATATTAATTACGTAATGTCGAAAATGACGCCCGATGAATTTGCCGACAACAATAAGCTTTCGCCGCTGTACCTGATAGGTTTTCATCATTACAATGCGCTGCTCTGGAACGAAAATAAATCTGACAAGAATGCTGAGGAGGAATAAAAAATGAGTGTACTTCAAAATAAAATTGATTTTTCTGTTATTATTACCGCTAAAAATGCCAATCCAAACGGCGATCCGCTTAACGGAAACCGTCCTCGCGAGAACTACGACGGCTTCGGAGAAATAAGCGACGTTTGCATAAAAAGGAAAATACGCAATCGTCTTCAGGATATGGGCGAAAAAATATTCGTTCAGTCCGACGACAGATGCGATGACGGACAGAAGAGCCTTCACGACCGCGCCAAAGCCTGCGAAGCGCTTGCTAAGCTGAGCAAGTCCAAGAACACCGACAGAGATCAGTTTGCCAAGGCAGCCTGTGAGGAATGGATAGATGTTCGCAGCTTCGGACAGGTTTTCGCATTCAAGGGCGACTCCGTATCTGTCGGAGTAAGAGGTCCTGTATCTGTTCAGCAGGCTGAAAGTATGTCGCCTGTGGATATTGTAAGTATGCAGATCACCAAGAGCGTCAACGGCGAAAGCGGAAAAGAAGGAAAGGCTTCCGATACAATGGGTTCTAAACATAAAATCGGCTTTGGCCTGTATGTTTTCCACGGCAGTATAAATTGTCAGCTTGCGGAAAAAACGGGATTCACCGAAGAAGATGCCGAGAAGATAAAGCTTGCACTTGAAACGTTGTTTGAAAACGACTGCTCATCTGCAAGACCGGAGGGAAGTATGGAGGTAAGACGTGTTTACTGGTATAAGCACGACTGCAAAACTCCAAATTATTCGTCCGCAAAAATACACAGGCTCTTAAACGTAAGTCTTAAAGAAAATATCGACAGACCGCGCAGATTCGAAGATTATGACATAAAGCTCGATACTCTTGACGGTATTTCGCCTGAAGTTTTCGAGGGCTGATATGTACAGCGAGGACGAGTATCTGCTTATTTCGGGGATACAGCATTTTGCTTTTTGCCGCAGACAATGGGCATTGATACATATCGAGCATCAATGGGAGGAAAATTATCGTACAGCCGACGGAACAGTCATGCACAGAAACGTCCACGATGCGGATTTCCATGAAAAGCGCGGAAATATCGTCATATCGCGCGCAATGTATGTTTCTTCGCCAAGGCTCGGAATAAGCGGAGAATGCGATGCCGTTGAATTCAAAAAGGACGATTCGGGGATAGAATTATTCGGACTTGAGGGAAAATATTCCGTTACGCCTGTGGAATATAAGCGCGGCGAACCGAAAGACAACGACAGCGATGCCATGCAGCTTACAGCGCAGGCTATATGCCTTGAAGAAATGCTTTGTACGGAAATACAGGCAGGATATCTTTATTACGGCGAGACGCGAAGACGTGAAAAGATCTGTTTTACCGCGGAGCTTCGTGAAAAAACAGAAAATGCCGTAAAGGAAATGCATGAATTATACAGCAGGTGTTATACTCCGAAAGTAAAGCGGAGAAAAGCGTGCAATGCCTGTTCGCTGAAAAACATATGTCTGCCTGTTTTGTGCGCGGATAAAAGCGCAAAAGCATATATAAAGACGGCTTTAGAGGAATAATGATATGAAAAAGCTTCTAAATACCTTGTATATTACTTCGCCCGACAGATATATCTCCCTTAACGGAGAAAACGTTGTAATATTTGAGAATGAAAAAGAAATAGGCAGAATACCTCTGCATAATCTTGAAAGAATAATCACTTTCGGATATACCGGAGCAAGTCCCGCGCTTATGGGAAAATGCGCAAGGGAAAAAATAGAACTGGTATTCATGAGCAGCAGCGGACATTTTCTTGCCCGTGTGGAAGGAGAGGAAAGCGGAAACGTTCTTTTAAGGCGGCAGCAGTTCCGATTTGCAGATGATAAGGAAAGATCTCTTGAAATTGCAAGGAATATTATCTGCTGCAAGCTTTATAACAGCAGATGGGTTCTTGAACGTACGCTGAGAGATCATTCGCTGCGTATAGATACTGAAAAATTTATGCAAAGCTCCGAGTATCTGAAAAATGCTTCAAAAGCTGCTTTGAATGCCAAAGATATGGGCGTTCTCAGAGGAATAGAGGGAGAGGGGGCAAAGATATATTTTTCGGTGTTCAACGATATGATACTTCAGCAGAAAGAGGATTTTGCCTTCACTTCAAGAAATAAACGTCCGCCGAAAGATAATGTGAATGCTCTGCTGTCTTTTGCATATTCGCTGGCAGTAAGTATGTGCGCATCGGCGCTTGAGGCGGCAGGACTTGACCCGTATGTCGGCTTCATGCATACCGATCGGCCCGGAAGAAGATCGCTTGCACTTGATCTTGTTGAAGAGTTCAGAGCGCCTCTGTGCGACAGATTTGTTATTACCCTAATAAATAAAAAAATAATTTCACCTTCGGATTTTGAAAAGCGCGAAAACGGAGCTGTTCTGCTTACGGAGAACGGAAGAAGAACATTTATAACAGCATGGCAGAAACGCAAGGGAGACGAGCTTAAGCATCCCTTTCTTGATGAAAAGCTTGAATGGGGAATGCTGCCGTACTCTCAGGCGCTGCTGCTTGCAAGGTATATAAGGGGAGATATTGATTCATATCCTCCTTTTATGTGGAAGTGACAGTATGCTTGTATTGATAACATATGATGTTAATACGTTGGATAACGCAGGAAAAAAACGGCTGAGACACGTTGCAAAGCAATGTGTGAATTATGGAATACGCGTGCAGAATTCTGTGTTTGAATGTGAAATTGACCCTGCGAAATTTCGAGTATTAAAACAAAAGCTTATAGAAGAAATTGACATTGAACGAGACAGTCTGCGCTTTTATTATTTAGGCGATGCAAAAAAAGCAAGGATAGAGCATATCGGAGCAAAGGAGACGATAAAAGTTGATGAACCGCTGATCTTTTGATGCGAATGGTAAGTGTACATAAAAACTCCGTGTCATTCGCACCGAAGAAACTATGTTTTTTTAGCCGTTCTCTTTTTAGGGGACGTAAAATGAAATATTATATTTGCAAAATGCACATTTTAAATAATAAATATTATGTAAATATGTGCATTTTTGCTGTCGCTCCCTACACAGGGAGCGTGGATTGAAATATTATATTTCATACGGTACTCATAACTTTTTCCGAAAAGTCGCTCCCTACACAGGGAGCGTGGATTGAAATGGTCGCAATATTTGTATACTCCGACATGACGAGAGTCGCTCCCTACACAGGGAGCGTGGATTGAAATTTGCTTATTTTGACAACGACGTCACAGAGGCGGCAAGTCGCTCCCTACACAGGGAGCGTGGATTGAAATACTTACACTACGGACATCACAGCGGTAACATCTGCGTCGCTCCCTACACAGGGAGCGTGGATTGAAATGTTATCCTCGAGTATCGAGATCTGGAAATTTTTGATTGTCGCTCCCTACACAGGGAGCGTGGATTGAAATAAGCAAGTATATGCGTGACTTTATAGGCGAGTATGTCGCTCCCTACACAGGGAGCGTGGATTGAAATTGCTAAATTATATCATGTTTTGGCGGAAGGAGCAAGTCGCTCCCTACACAGGGAGCGTGGATTGAAATCCGGCAGAAGCAAAGATTTAATAAAAATCACCGGGTCGCTCCCTACACAGGGAGCGTGGATTGAAATCGCTTGGGGAATCGCTTATACCGCTGCTTACGGAAGTCGCTCCCTACACAGGGAGCGTGGATTGAAATAATACTGAGTCTTTGAGCAAAGCTAAAGCCGCTTTGTCGCTCCCTACACAGGGAGCGTGGATTGAAATTTTTTGTTGATGTATGTAACAGCGACCAGAGTAATACAGTCGCTCCCTACACAGGGAGCGTGGATTGAAATTTTTCCTCCATATATTATTTTTACAATTAAAATAACGGTCGCTCCCTACACAGGGAGCGTGGATTGAAATTTTCTTGAAACTGCCGTAATATTAAAATCTTTGTAGTCGCTCCCTACACAGGGAGCGTGGATTGAAATAAAAATCTCACGTGAATTTATGTATCCGGAAATCTCGTCGCTCCCTACACAGGGAGCGTGGATTGAAATGTCCACGCGTAAGAGCTTCTAAGCTCTCTTTCCTGGTCGCTCCCTACACAGGGAGCGTGGATTGAAATTCCGTAAGCGTACCCGAATAAGTATGTCCGTCGGTCGCTCCCTACACAGGGAGCGTGGATTGAAATTTTTGAACCGGTAACATTAAGAGTGCCAATAGGGTCGCTCCCTACACAGGGAGCGTGGATTGAAATATCAGTACGAGCAATAGTTGAAGAGGGAGGAAAAAGTCGCTCCCTACACAGGGAGCGTGGATTGAAATGCAAGTCGTAAAGCGGTTTACAATACGAATATGCCGTCGCTCCCTACACAGGGAGCGTGGATTGAAATCAGTTCTGCGACTTGGAAACTGAATTAGAAAGCCGTCGCTCCCTACACAGGGAGCGTGGATTGAAATTCGAAGCGTTGATGCCTCTGATCGACGCGCTTACTGTCGCTCCCTACACAGGGAGCGTGGATTGAAATCTACACGCATTTATGAGCTGCCGAAATATACGCAGTCGCTCCCTACACAGGGAGCGTGGATTGAAATATCTCGTTTATATCCGATCTGAGTTTTTTCTTGCGTCGCTCCCTACACAGGGAGCGTGGATTGAAATTTTGTGATGTTTGACGCATAAGCATACAAGATTATTGTCGCTCCCTACACAGGGAGCGTGGATTGAAATGACTTGGACTATAACAAATAGTGCTTTGGAATGGGTCGCTCCCTACACAGGGAGCGTGGATTGAAATTTGTAAATCGTCTTGCGGTGCGTTTCCGTCTAAGTTCGTCGCTCCCTACACAGGGAGCGTGGATTGAAATGACTTGGACTATAACAAATAGTGCTTTGGAATGGGTCGCTCCCTACACAGGGAGCGTGGATTGAAATTTGTAAATCGTCTTGCGGTGCGTTTCCGTCTAAGTTCGTCGCTCCCTACACAGGGAGCGTGGATTGAAATCCCACTGACTTTGATGCATAGCCGTCGTCGTATGTACCGTCGCTCCCTACACAGGGAGCGTGGATTGAAATCCCCAAACGCCAACACGCACCGCCCGTGTAAAACCGTCGCTCCCTACACAGGGAGCGTGGATTGAAATCGGCTATATCGAAGCAATCCTTGAATTCTTCATTATGTCGCTCCCTACACAGGGAGCGTGGATTGAAATAATTTTTGAAGAAGAAACAGAGGTGCTTGAAAATGAGGTCGCTCCCTACACAGGGAGCGTGGATTGAAATACCGTCTGCAACTGAATACGCTGTTTTATAACCGTCGCTCCCTACACAGGGAGCGTGGATTGAAATATTGTGTCGGGTAAGTTTTCCCACTCAAACATTGACAAGTCGCTCCCTACACAGGGAGCGTGGATTGAAATTATTCCCAGCCTATCGAATTTGTCCGCAACGGCGCGTCGCTCCCTACACAGGGAGCGTGGATTGAAATACGTTTGTTTGAAATAATTGATTTACTCATAGACCGTCGCTCCCTACACAGGGAGCGTGGATTGAAATTTTTTCTGCCTGTTGAACGACTATTTCATCATCAGTAGTCGCTCCCTACACAGGGAGCGTGGATTGAAATCCCCAAACGCCAACACGCACCGCCCGTGTAAAAGTCGCTCCCTACACAGGGAGCGTGGATTGAAATCAACTGTGACAGGTGTCATGAAGTCTGTGACGGGCGTCGCTCCCTACACAGGGAGCGTGGATTGAAATTTTATAGGCGTTAAACTGCTGTGTTATGGCGTTTGTCGCTCCCTACACAGGGAGCGTGGATTGAAATTATTTTAGGCGCATAACGTATCAACCATATACCGCGTCGCTCCCTACACAGGGAGCGTGGATTGAAATCTGTAACTGTTGAACTGTAACCTTAAAATCTGTAGTCCCGTCGCTCCCTACACAGGGAGCGTGGATTGAAATACTTGATTGTTATTATCAGACGTTAACGGCACATGTCGCTCCCTACACAGGGAGCGTGGATTGAAATTCCGTAAGCGTACCCGAATAAGTATGTCCGTCGGTCGCTCCCTACACAGGGAGCGTGGATTGAAATAAGATCATCAAATATTGTGTTAAAGCCCACCGTTGTCGCTCCCTACACAGGGAGCGTGGATTGAAATCAAAAAAGCACGCATTTTTCATAATTTTTGTATACGGTCGCTCCCTACACAGGGAGCGTGGATTGAAATATTCTCCACCAACTATTAACAACAGGTTTTGTTTGGTCGCTCCCTACACAGGGAGCGTGGATTGAAATAATTGTTTCATTAAGCTTGTGACAAACCCTGCAAAGGTCGCTCCCTACACAGGGAGCGTGGATTGAAATCTCAAAATTGCACGTTGAAAAATTTTTAAGCCGTGTCGCTCCCTACACAGGGAGCGTGGATTGAAATAAGCCGTGGGTTGATAAATGGAACGCCGTTAAAGTGTCGCTCCCTACACAGGGAGCGTGGATTGAAATTCATTGACAATTATAAAATGGGCAATGTATATTGTCGCTCCCTACACAGGGAGCGTGGATTGAAATTCCGTCAATAGTACCGCGAATAGACAAGGCGCAAAGTCGCTCCCTACACAGGGAGCGTGGATTGAAATAAAAGAAATTTAAAGTTATACTTAGTCATTTTCGTCGCTCCCTACACAGGGAGCGTGGATTGAAATTTTTTGTTGATGTATGTAACAGCGACCAGAGTAATAGTCGCTCCCTACACAGGGAGCGTGGATTGAAATTCAGAACGGAGTGCTTAAAACTGCGAGATGACGGCGTCGCTCCCTACACAGGGAGCGTGGATTGAAATATTTAGCGAAATAGCATGGTGGCTTGAACATTTGCAAGTCGCTCCCTACACAGGGAGCGTGGATTGAAATTGTTGCAGTCGGCGGCTATGCAACAGACGAGCACGTCGCTCCCTACACAGGGAGCGTGGATTGAAATGCTTCATCAATTTCACGCCATTTAATTTTATGTTGTTGTCGCTCCCTACACAGGGAGCGTGGATTGAAATATATATTTAAGGCGTTACAAACAAGAATTAAAAAGAAGTCGCTCCCTACACAGGGAGCGTGGATTGAAATTTTAGATAACAGTGTTTAAGGGGTGATAAAATGCAAGTCGCTCCCTACACAGGGAGCGTGGATTGAAATAAGCAACCGGCTGTAAATGCGCTGTTTGCTTATCGTCGCTCCCTACACAGGGAGCGTGGATTGAAATTCATAGCGTTCATCGTATAATCGGGTTACTAATGTCGCTCCCTACACAGGGAGCGTGGATTGAAATAACGCTTGCATGGAATTACTATTATCATGTTTGGCAGTCGCTCCCTACACAGGGAGCGTGGATTGAAATGGGTTCGCAGTATGCGCCTAATGTATCATCACTGTCGCTCCCTACACAGGGAGCGTGGATTGAAATCATTTATCAACCCACGGCTTGAATAACTTTGTTGGTCGCTCCCTACACAGGGAGCGTGGATTGAAATAGCTTTTTGCACGCCGATTATATGAAGCCGAAAGAACGTCGCTCCCTACACAGGGAGCGTGGATTGAAATAATTAGCGTGCGCAACTCTGTTGTGTATTTACTGTCGCTCCCTACACAGGGAGCGTGGATTGAAATAATTTTTGATGTTGAAAGGGCCATAGCATAACCGCGTCGCTCCCTACACAGGGAGCGTGGATTGAAATCGATAAATTGCCTGTTGTGTCTGCTGTGCTTTTGCTTGTGCCGTGTCGCTCCCTACACAGGGAGCGTGGATTGAAATCGATAAATTGCAGGAGTATAAAAGAAACGTTTGGGTCGCTCCCTACACAGGGAGCGTGGATTGAAATGATAATTCATTATCATATTATGAGTTTCTTTGCAGGTCGCTCCCTACACAGGGAGCGTGGATTGAAATTGAAACAGGGTGAGTTTCCTTTGGGCATGGACGTTGTCGCTCCCTACACAGGGAGCGTGGATTGAAATATTTGATGAACTGTTTGACGAAAAAAGCGGCGAACGTCGCTCCCTACACAGGGAGCGTGGATTGAAATCAAGCAAGGCGACACCTGCCGCGTCTTTGGCGAGGGGGTCGCTCCCTACACAGGGAGCGTGGATTGAAATCCAAAAAACTGCTGATACACTCAGCCGAGCTGCGTCGCTCCCTACACAGGGAGCGTGGATTGAAATAACACGGCTTAAAAATTTTTCAACGTGCAATTTTGTCGCTCCCTACACAGGGAGCGTGGATTGAAATTATTTTAGGCGCATAACGTATCAACCATATACCGGTCGCTCCCTACACAGGGAGCGTGGATTGAAATAATCAACATTCTAACCGATGAAATGTCAAGGCGTTGTCGCTCCCTACACAGGGAGCGTGGATTGAAATTGCCGATATCGTAAACAACGCCATAGCTTTCAGCGGGTCGCTCCCTACACAGGGAGCGTGGATTGAAATTTTTTTAATGGAAAAATACAAATTATCGCGATAAGTCGCTCCCTACACAGGGAGCGTGGATTGAAATTGGATTGCTTTTTGAGAAATATGTGAACGGTTTGACGTCGCTCCCTACACAGGGAGCGTGGATTGAAATTTGCTCTGCTTGTCAAAGAGCGCAATCCGCCTCCGTCGCTCCCTACACAGGGAGCGTGGATTGAAATACGGAAAGGATTGGCAAGCGGCATTTGAAGCTGCTGTCGCTCCCTACACAGGGAGCGTGGATTGAAATTGTAACTGTTGAAGTGTAACCTTAAAATCTGTAGGTCGCTCCCTACACAGGGAGCGTGGATTGAAATCAAGCACCTGAGTCTGCACCTTGCTGAAAAATCTGTCGCTCCCTACACAGGGAGCGTGGATTGAAATCGCTTTCGACCGCCTGTATAATGGCATTGAAAATGTCGCTCCCTACACAGGGAGCGTGGATTGAAATAGGTGTTCGTTTTGTCGGCGATCCTGCACAGGATTACGTCGCTCCCTACACAGGGAGCGTGGATTGAAATGTATCGCTTTTCTACGGACTGTCCAAAGATACCAAGATGTCGCTCCCTACACAGGGAGCGTGGATTGAAATAATTTTTGAAGAAGAAACAGAGGTGCTTGAAAAGTCGCTCCCTACACAGGGAGCGTGGATTGAAATCTGTGCGTGATGTTGCAAAAGCATTTGACTTGCCGAGTCGCTCCCTACACAGGGAGCGTGGATTGAAATGTTACGGGAATTGTGTTAGTGTTTAGGGGTGTTAGTCGCTCCCTACACAGGGAGCGTGGATTGAAATAACCTTTGAAAACGGTATCAATCACGCTTTAAATGTCGCTCCCTACACAGGGAGCGTGGATTGAAATATTTAAGTGGTTTTGAAATACCCGATTGCATAGAGTCGCTCCCTACACAGGGAGCGTGGATTGAAATAATAGCATTTCGGAGTAAGAAACTCCCTCGCTTTGTCGCTCCCTACACAGGGAGCGTGGATTGAAATGCCCTTTTTTATAAAGTTAGATATAACATACTTTTGTCGCTCCCTACACAGGGAGCGTGGATTGAAATCGCTTGATGAAATTGTGCTTGTTAGAAATAACCTTGTCGCTCCCTACACAGGGAGCGTGGATTGAAATGAATAATATTCAAAATACCGTTTCTGTAACTGTTGTCGCTCCCTACACAGGGAGCGTGGATTGAAATAGCAGAAACAATGCTTTTAACCCGTCAAAAGGCGTGCGGTCGCTCCCTACACAGGGAGCGTGGATTGAAATCGTCATAGCTTGCACCAATCTTGAAATTATCCCACGGTCGCTCCCTACACAGGGAGCGTGGATTGAAATACTTGATTGTTATTATCAGACGTTAACGGCACATTGTCGCTCCCTACACAGGGAGCGTGGATTGAAATTGAAATTGTCCGTTTGTTTCTGTCTTGCCTGTTGGTCGCTCCCTACACAGGGAGCGTGGATTGAAATATTACGCCGCCGCCGTGCCGATTTCGTTACGGGAGTCGCTCCCTACACAGGGAGCGTGGATTGAAATCGATAAATTGCAGGAGTATAAAAGAAACGTTTGGGGTGTCGCTCCCTACACAGGGAGCGTGGATTGAAATAAGTGCTAATGCCCTTGTTATATCTGCGGTGTAAGTCGCTCCCTACACAGGGAGCGTGGATTGAAATATCATCATTAGCCGCATAGGTATTAAACGCACAGTCGCTCCCTACACAGGGAGCGTGGATTGAAATTATTTTAGGCGCATAACGTATCAACCATATACCGTCGCTCCCTACACAGGGAGCGTGGATTGAAATACTTGATTGTTATTATCAGACGTTAACGGCACATTAGTCGCTCCCTACACAGGGAGCGTGGATTGAAATTGTTGCAGTCGGCGGCTATGCAACAGACGAGCACGTGTCGCTCCCTACACAGGGAGCGTGGATTGAAATCGCTGTATAAGCTATTAACGATTGCAGAAATCAGAGTCGCTCCCTACACAGGGAGCGTGGATTGAAATATCAAAAATTGGGTAGTCTTTCAACCCTATGTCGGTCGCTCCCTACACAGGGAGCGTGGATTGAAATCCCCAAACGCCAACACGCACCGCCCGTGTAAAACGTCGCTCCCTACACAGGGAGCGTGGATTGAAATTGCGGAACGTAATCAAGGTTTATTCCAAGTTCCGTCGCTCCCTACACAGGGAGCGTGGATTGAAATATTTGCAGGTAACAGGCATTTGAATCAACCTGGCAGTCGCTCCCTACACAGGGAGCGTGGATTGAAATATAGAAAAAAATTATTTGTCCATTGATAAGCCATAGCGTCGCTCCCTACACAGGGAGCGTGGATTGAAATTACACCATTTTGAATTATTTTTCGGTCAAGCTCTCGTCGCTCCCTACACAGGGAGCGTGGATTGAAATCTCCGCCGGCAAGAGAAAGACCGATAAACACAAGAGTCGCTCCCTACACAGGGAGCGTGGATTGAAATTTCAAGTACAATATAGAAAAGAGGTGATATACATGTCGCTCCCTACACAGGGAGCGTGGATTGAAATTATCCACAAATAAGGCTCACCGTTGTAGCGGTCAAAGTCGCTCCCTACACAGGGAGCGTGGATTGAAATACAGCTGAGAACTTTGCAGATATCCTCCAGAAGCTTGTCGCTCCCTACATAGGGAGCGTGGATTGAAATTGTCATACTTGACATCAAGAATTATTTTATCGAGTCGCTCCCTACATAGGGAGCGTGGATTGAAATGACCGTCAAGCATATAGGCTGTGATTTCAAGCGGTGTCGCTCCCTACATAGGGAGCGTGGATTGAAATCCGATCGGAGTTGATGATTGATGTGGTTGATAATGTCGCTCCCTACATAGGGAGCGTGGATTGAAATGGAGAAACCTTGAAAAATGTGAAAACGGGCAGGGGTCGCTCCCTACACAGGGAGCGTGGATTGAAATCTGTGATCTTAGTCTTTGCAAGAGCGATAACGTCGTTCAGTGCTTCGGCTGAAACGCCCTTTGACAGCGCGGTAAGCTTCAGCTCTGCGGCTTCTGCTCTTTCCTCGGCGGCTGCTCTTGCTTTGTCGGCTTTTCCGATAGCTGCCGCCTGTTTCTCGGCTTCCGACTGCTGCGATTCCTGCCATTTGCGGAATGCGGCAAGCTCTTCCTGCGAGGGCGTATCAGCTGCCTTGACGGGTTCGCTCTTGGCGGCGGGAGCTGCTTCGCCCTTTGCAGGATCATTTGCGTTAGGCTCTGCGCCCGGCTGTGGATCTGCATTTGGTTGAGGGTCTGTGTTCGGATTATTTCCTTCCATTGTTTTTTCCTCCGTGTTTTTTATTAAACAGTTTTACGCCGTGCTCAGGGCATAAAAATAGCACCTCTTTTGAGATGCTTTATTAACGGCTGCATTACTTTTCGAGGACAACCGAAAATACCTCTTTGGCATTATACATGGCAATCCAAGCGTCTCCTTTTTTTATGACAACAAAGCCGTCAACAAGGTCATAATCGTCCCAATCGCCCTCGCCGATTGTGATTGAACCGGCGTTAATAAATGAAATCTTGATTCTTTTGTACATATTTTCTCCTTTCAGATATAATAAAAACGCCCTGTAAAGAGCGTTTTATTTGTGTTTAATGGTATGAGAAAACCGCCTCATGAATGGGAGCGGTTAAATTTCTTCAATAGATTTAATATCGGATATCTCAATTCCAATATCATACTCGCCTACATCAAGCTCTACTTCATCTTTCCCTGAACTTGTATCAAGTTCATCTTCAAAACCTGTAATAACTCCAACAAAAATTTCATTTTCTAAAGTGGTTATTTTAACTTTCTTTTCAAAGAATTTAGTCGCTTCACGATATTTCATATCAATCACTTCCTTTTTTGCTCGGATAATCTGGAACTACGTGCACCCCATCTTTGCCATAATGAATTTTAAATACACTGGTTTCGACAGCCTTTCCGTTTATATCGTTTACAACAACTCCGACAATTTTATCGTTATCAATAATTGTTTCTTTGTTATCCCAACGATTATTTTTATTCAACCTTATTCTTCCCGTACCCTTATATTTATTTACAAGGTCGACTATTTCTTTATCTGAAATTGTAACATAAGCAGGACCGTATTTGCCTTTTGCCAATAATTGAGCTTTTCTGTCTTCATACATTTTAGTTCCTTGGCGGTGAATGTTTTGCCTTTGAACAACATGTGAAGTTTTCATATTAGGTATAATTTCATTTCTTATTTTTTTAATTTCATTTGATTTAATTATAGCACTATCCGCCTTGACTGTCAATGGGTTTTCAACTGTTTTCCTTCGATTTATCGCGTTGACTTTCGCAGAAACAGACTTGTTATACCCCACAACAGCCGTCCTATCGGGTTTGTAGCTAAGATCGTTATCGGAGCAATACTGTTTAAGTGCGTCCTGACGCTGTTTAAGCGTAGCGGAAGCCTTTTGAAGTCCCTCTGTATCGCCTGTTTTTTCAAGCATCATGCATTCTCGCTTCGACTTTCGGACTCGCCGTTCAAGCTCTCTTTGCCCCTGCATCTACCTGTACTGCTGGGCGTTTTTTCCTCGTGGCAGGGAAAATCGGCTCATATCAGGATAAAAAAATCAAACCGGAAAAAAAGATTTTTATATTCTGCTTGTCAAATAATTCCCTTCTCAGGGAGCGTAGATTGAAATTTGACTTTACACGCAAATGGTAGTATAATTAGTAGTATAGTCGTTTTCTTAACGGGGAACGTGGATTGAAATTATGTTATAATTAAAGCAAGAGGTGATACAATGCTGCCGCTCCCTTTTTGGGAGCGTGGATTGAATTAATGAGCTGATAAAAGAGAAAGGCTGCATAACCGTTCAGGTTATGCAGCCTTGTCTTCGAATATTAAAACCTTTATTTGGAAAGGCAATGTTTATTTTGATTTAAACAGCACCTTGAGCATAAGCGCTCCGCCTGCCGCCACAAGTCCGAACATAATGATAAAAATATATGCGCTTGTGGAACGCCATACAAGTCTTGTGTGCATCAGTACGGTGAGAAGAATAAAAATTATTCCAAGTATCGTAACTATCCAGCCGGGCAGCTTTTTATCGAACATGAACAGCATGAAAATTCCGATAATAACGGGAAGAATTATCAGCCCGTTCGGAACGCCCCACGTCCCGATTCTGTAGAAATATCCGCCGTAACCCACTGAGCTCGTGACCTGAGCGTTTTGCAGTATCATGAAAAGTCCTGCACCGAACATGAGAAGCCCAAGGAAAAAGTCGCGCAGCTCATGTTTGTCTTTGCTTTCGCCGTTCTCGATCTGCTTCAGTTCCTTGTAAAGCTTTTCAAGCTCGTCATCGTTTTTTGATTTACTCATGTTTTATCCCTCCTATAAAAACGCGTGTAATACGCTTTTTATTATTATACTTGAAAACGTAAAAAGTGTCAATAGTCTGAGTTAAAAAAGCGCAGCTGCTGCGCTTGACACTTTGCGATAAATGGTGTAAAATTATCTGGAAACGATGTTTTGGAAGGATTGATCGATATGAACAGAATCGTTACTATTCAGGATATTTCCTGTTTCGGGAAATGCTCGCTTACGGCAGCGCTGCCGATAATATCGGCTATGGGGATCGAGACCGCCGTTATCCCGACCGCTGTGCTTTCTACTCACACCGGAGGCTTCACCGGATATACTTTCCGCGACCTTACCTGCGATATCCCCGATATTGCGGCACACTGGAAAAAGCTCGGACTGAAATTCGACGCAGTGTATACGGGATATCTCGGCTCGATCGAACAGGTAAAGCTGGTTTCTGATTTTATCGACGATTTTTCTGACGGCGGAAATATCGCGGTGGTCGATCCGGTTATGGGAGACGGCGGAAAGCTCTATGCAGGCTTTAAAGAGCCTTTTGTTGCGGAAATGGCGAAGCTGTGCGCAAAGGCTGACTATATTATCCCGAATATGACCGAGGCGTCGCTGCTGCTGGGGATTCCCTATATTGAAAATTATGACGATGAATATATAAAAAACATATTGCGTGAGCTTTACAAGCTTGGCTGCAAAACTCCCGTTTTGACCGGAGTTCATTATGACAGCGAGCGTCAGGGAGCAGCCGCCTATGACAGCGAAACCGATACGTTTTACTATTCTTTCAATAAGAATATCGAGCGTTCGGTTCACGGTACGGGAGATATCTTTGCAAGCGTGTTTACGGGAGCCGTAACACTGGGAAAAACGCTTGAACAGTCCCTTGAGACCGCGGTTAATTTCACATACGACTGCATCGAGGCAACGCTCCCGTATATTGACGAGATGTGGTACGGAACGTGCTTTGAGAGCTGTCTCGGCAAGCTGATAGATTATGTTAGATGACAATAGATCCGGAAGCGGTAAGCTTTCGGATCTTTTCATATTCCGGAAATAATTTCCTGTGATTACATCTTACTTTACGGGCAATAATAAATAGCGAGGAAATACGGTAAGCCGTGCACCGAAAAAACGGCGCCGCACCAAGCGGCAGGAGCTTCGCTATGGCATACGGTAAGGTTGTAATATCAGGTATAAATACATCGGAGCTGACAGTTCTTAAAGAAAGCGAAAAAATCGCGCTGCTGAAAGAGATCAAGGAGACCGGCAGCAAGGAGGCGCGCGACAAGCTGATAAAGGGCAATCTCAGGCTTGTTCTGAGCGTTATACAAAAATTTACGGGCAGGGGAGAGGATATCGACGATCTGTTTCAAATAGGCGTTGTCGGACTTATCAAGGCGATAAATAACTTTGATCTCTCAAAAGAGGTAAGATTTTCCACCTACTGCGTTCCCATGATAAGCGGAGAGCTGCGGAGGTATCTCAGGGATTACGGACAAATAAAGGTGAGCCGCTCTCTGCGCGATCTGGCTTACAAGGCTTTGCAGGCTAAGGAACGGCTTACTATAGAAAATCAGCGCGAGCCTGCTATCGAGGAGATCGCCAAGGAGATAGGCGAAAAACGCTCCGACGTTGTTATCGCGCTGGAGAGCATAAGTGATCCGGTATCGCTGTACGAGCCGGTATACTCGGATTCGGGAGATATGCTCTATATCATGGATCAGATAAGCGATAAAAACGACGTTGACAGCTGGCTTGACGAGCTTTCGATACGCGATGCTATCAAGGAGCTTGGCGAACGCGAGCGGAATATCCTCTATCTGCGCTTTTTGCAGGGGAAAACTCAGGTGGAGGTCGCCAACGAGATCGGCATCTCTCAGGCGCAGGTCTCGCGTCTTGAAAAGGGAGCTATCAGCCGAATCAAGGGAAATAATTGAATTCAGGGATAAGTTCTGAAATTTGTGTGCGATAATGCTTGACTTTTACGATAAAATGTACTAAAATAAAAGATAAGCTTACTTATTAGGAGATGTACTTTTATCATGAGCAGAATTAAAGAATTCTTTTTCGGACTTTCAAAGTCTACAAAAATTACTCTGATTTCCTGCGGCGGATTCGTTTTGCTGACGTTAGTCATTTTATTGTTCTTTGTTCTTTTCCCGATCACTCCGACAGAAAAAGCAATAGCCAAATTCGGAAGAGAGGGTCTTTATTATCAGGACGGCGAAGATGCTGCTGTGACAACTACGACTTCAACTGCCGTGACAGGTACTGCGACCGTTACTACTACGCAGACCTCCGTTACTGTAACTACAGATGAAATGCAGACATTTACTACGCCGACCGGATTCTTTTTCGGAGGAAATATACAGACCGGCAATGAGGGAGAAACGTACCGTCCGAATGAAACCACGACCGAAACTGTTGCTCCTCAGGAGCCTGAGCCGACGACAGAGCCACCGGAGCTTCCTATCGAGGAGGTTACCGATCCTGTGCCTACTTCTCCCGTGGAGATAGTGACTACCGCGCCGCCGACTGAGCCGCCAACCGCGCCTCCCACGGAAGCTCCTACCGAAGCTCCGACACCTGCGCCTACGGAAGCTCCCACCGAAGCTCCGACACCGGCACCTACCGATCCGCCGGCTGCTGAACAGTAATATAAATCAGAACTTTCATAAAAAAGTTGATCCCGAAAACAGTTCTAAACTGTCTTCGGGATCGTTTTTTACAATCAGGATTTGTTAGAAAACGGATTTCTTTATCATTTTAAGCTCGTCGGCGGAGATGTAGCTTTTAAAGTCACCTCTGTCGATAACGGAAAGGATCTCGTCAATTTCTGCCCAGCAGACCTTGGAGACCTCAGAAGCCTGAAGAGTAAGCTCGCTGTCGGAAACCTTTTCCTTATAGAGATAAACCGCGCAGAACTCGTTATCGTTAATGCTTTCGCTGCGGTAAACGTTTTTCCGCATACCGATAAATGTGAGTTTTTCGGGATTTACCGAAAGTCCAAGCTCCTCTTTAAGCTCGCGGACTGCCGCTTCACGGAACTCGTCGCCCTGCGAAACATGACCTGCTGCCGAAACATCGTAGCAGTCGGGGTGGATATCCTTTTCCTTGGAACGTTTCTGCAAAAGCGTAAAAATCCCCATATCCATTCGCTTGATTATCCAGATGTGAACGGTAGGATGGAAATCTCCGCTGCGATGCACGATCGAGCGCGGCTTGCTTTCGGTCGTAATGCTGCCCGATTCATCGAGAATATTGAGAAACTCGTCGCTTTTAATAACGAGACTTATGTTTGTATTCTTAGCTTCGGCGCTTTTAAAGATCTCAACAGCCTTTTCCGCAGCGCATTCACCGATATCCTCGTTGGAAACAAATATCCTTAATTCAGTCGGCTCGTTAATACCTGCGAGGAAATCGGACAAACTGTCGGGATCTGGGCTAATGCCGAACTGATCGGCGATATTTCCGAAAAGCTTATCTTCGCTTTCGATTTTACTGAGAAAAATTTCATAGTCGTTCATAACATACTCCGATATCTGCGGAATAACCGCATATTAGGCACATCGCGCGTGACCGCTTTGCCTTAGATATTATATACCTATTGAAGCCCGATGTCAACATCTGACCGGAAATTTCTGCAAAAAGGCTCAGATCCTGTCAATCCATGAAAACATGGTCTTGGCGATGTCCTTGTATACGATGGAATTATTTTTTTCGTTGAGCACTTCATGGCGCATTCCGTCAAAAAGGCGATGAGAGATACTTTCATATCCGACATTTTCGAGGAGCGAGAGAGCCTTGAAGAATTTCTTTTCCGAGATCATGCACGGATCGTCGCTGCCGGAAAGAAATCTTATCGGCAGATCGGGCTTATTTACCTGCCAGCCCTTTTTGGAGTAGGTCTCCTTAAGCAGATAAAGAAGCGATTCATAGCCGTTCAAGGTAAATATGTAGTTGCACAGCGGATCGCTGTTATAGCGTTCGACAACCTCCGGGTCGCTGCATATCCACGAATGGGGAGTATTCTCATTAGTAAACGGCTTGTTGAACATATCCTCGATTATACCGTTGATCTTTTCGCTTCTGAAATGGCTTCCGAGTTTATGCGAGAGCGCAGAATTAACGCTCCTTGCGAAGCTGGAAAAGCGGTTGAAGCAAGGGCAGCCCGTAATAATAAGTCCGTCAAGCTCTGCGTCGTGCTCCTTGATAAAGCAGCGCGCACCGAGAGAACCCATGCTGTGACCGAGCATGAAATGCGGAGCATCTGGATAAGCGTCGCGGATAATTCCCGAAAGCTGAGCGATATCGGAAACGAAACCCTGACCGCCGTTTTTATAGAGGAATCCGCGGTCCTCCTCAGAGCACAGGCTTTTTCCGTGTCCTCTGTTGTCGTGGATAACGCATATAAAGCCTTCGCCTGCCAGATAGTCCATAAAATCGAGGTAACGCTCCTTATACTCGCACATACCGTGAACGATCTGAAGAATTCCGTTTATTTCTCCCGACGGCACGGCGATGATCGCGTCTATTTTGAGACCGTCAGCGTTTGAAGTAAAATCAAATTCTTTAACGTCTGCATTCAGCATAAAAGTCCTCCTGATTCTAAATTATATCCGCAGCGCACACGGCAGCTGTCGGAACAGCAATAATTTACAATAAAATTATAGCATGATTCAAGATGCAAATCAATAGGTAAAAAGGTCGATTCTTAGGTCATTTTTAACAAAAATAAACAGCATCCGTGAAAGATGCTGTTTTTGTTTTAATTTTGGGATCAATTTTCAAGTTACAGACCGCAGTCGCTCAGGAAATTTTCCACGAAGTAGGAAAGCTTGTTTTTGCCTGAGATCGACGAATCGTCTACAAGCTGACCGGTATATTTTCCGTTGATGAAAACTGCGTAGACTTCTTCACCTGCGGGAACAAGCTCGAATTTCAGGTCTTCCGAGCCGTCGCTGAAGCGGTATACCACGCTGAGTACCGGGTCGGAGTATTCAACGGCAAGGTTGAGATCGAAGCTGTCGAAGGTAATATACGAGATTGAATTGTACATACTTGTGAAGCTGCTGTAAGCCTCGCTTCCGTATTCCGAGAGATTCTTTCCGTTCATCAGCACAGTGCCGCCCTCCGAATCAAGCTCGAAGGTGTCTGAGCGGCCGTTATAGATCATATCCATGCCGGAAAGCAGACTCTTGTTGACGCTGTTGACCTGTTTTACAAGGAAGTCGTCAACATTTTTTTTGATAAAATCAATGTCTCCCGAATAGTACAGTGCGACCTGATTTGACTCCTCGAAGAGGACGTGCGTATAGGTCTGAGTATTTTCTCCGTAACGGCTGAACAGCATTTTTCTTTCGGTTCCGTCGATACCCTTGACGATCATTTCCGCAAAGGGCTTATCGAAGTCATATTTCGAGTGATCTTCAAGATTTTCTTCAAGGAATTGCTGCGCGGTAACTCTTGTCATTATTGAGATCATTGAATTAACGCTTGAATTATCGATTTGGAGTCCGGAATACTCAGCCGGAAGGCTCCAGAGCCTTGTGTCCTCATCCAGAGTGAGATCATAGACGGTCTCGCCGTCGCGGATAAGAGTGATCTGCTTGATTTCGCTGTCTGAGTAAGGTATCAGCGCCGTATCCTTCATTGCGGAGCGGTCTGCTCCGAGGATCTCGCCGCTGCTTGCGCTTACGGCGTAGATCTTGTCCTTGCCCTCCGTCATAACGTAGCAGTAATCGTCGTTTGGGCTGAAATCTCCCACAAGGACGGTATAATTCTTGATGCCGTCCGAAACGGTGACTTTTACGGGATCGTCAAGGCCGTACATTCTGAGCTTTTCGCCGTCAGCTTTGCCGTAATCCTTTTCGGCGGTGAGATTTGAAAGCGTAGTGCATATGCTCGTCGTATAGATCTGGCTTGCGGTAAAGTCGTCGCTGTTTGTAAGCTCCCATACGCCTTCGCCGTTCAGCTCAAAAACATATTCGACGCCTTCACTGACAACGGTAATTTTTTCTGCGGCATTCGAATCAAAGCTTACGAGTTTGTAATCTGCAGCCCTGTCCGCCTCTTCTTTTGCCTTTTTATCGCGTACGCCTTTAACGGCAAGGAATGCGGAAAGTGATCCGACCGCGAATATGGCAAGAATAATTATCGGTAAAAATCTTTTCATCAGGAATGTCTCCTTTTAAGCCATACTGCAAGACCGACAAGAGCTATAACTGCCGGGAATATAAAGAAATAATTCATAACAGACTCAGCTTCTTCCGCACCGGAGAATGTAAGATAAGCATAGTCGCTGACCTTTTCCCCGATATCGAGGCTTACGTCCGGGTTATACATCCAAGTTATGGAATTAAGGAAAAGCTGCTGCGTAGTGCTTACGGAAGCCGAGATGGTATCGGAATCTATGATATCCGATGTTCCGAGAGCTACCATTTTCGCACCGTTGGATTTATTATAGGAATAGAATCCGAATTCAAGCTCTATAAGCTCACCGTTAAGCTCTTCGGCAGCCTGTGCGGTCTCCTCGTCGCCGCCATAAGGAGTGCTTATGGTAGTATAGCCGTTATCGCCGTAATTGTTTGTGATTATTCTTGATTTTTCGATATAATTGTTGTTTGTGCCAAGTATCTGATAAAGGCTTCGCGCATTTGAGATACCGGCTACGAGAGCGTTATTCTCGACAAGATCGTTGATCTCGCTGACAAAATCCACGGTAAAGTCCTCAGTAGCTTCCGGATATAGAACGCTGAAGAAATGTTCGTCCTGTTCGTAGTCACGGTTATTCAGCATTCGTTCGGCAGCGCCCTCGGTAACATAGTTATAGTCGAGTCCAAGCTCGAATTTTTCGAGCACCTCCTCGATATTCGAGAGACGTCCCTCAACATCGAGCGGAGGGATAAGGAAAGCCATAGCTCCGCCTTTTTCCGCATAGTCAAGGAGTTTTTCCTTCTCGCCGTCGGTTATATCGCACTGTGGTGCGGCGAGCATTACGATAACGGCGTTGTCAGGAACGGCTTCCTCCTCGTCGAGGTTTATAGATTTAACGTCATAGTTATCGGCTTTAAGCATCTTTGCAAAGTTAGAGTAGCCGTCGTCTATGGTTTTTTCTTCGTGACCGGTAAGGAAATAAACGGTCGGAAGCGAGCCGCTTGTTACGATATTGATAGCGCTGGCGATATTTTCCTCGCCGGCATAGGTCATGATATCGTTTGAATCGTACAGGAAGATCCTGTTTGACGGAACCTGTTTTATAAGGTCTCCGCACTTTACGATAACGTCGGCGTCTCCCAGCGTCAGCGTGCCTGTCGGATTAAGGAGCTTTTCGATATCGGGATTCTCGTCCAGCATATAATCGTAGACCTTAATATTGTCATATTCCGAAAGCTGCTGCAAATTGTGGTAGAGAGCAAGAAAATCAGGAGTGCGCTCAAGCTCTTTCATGTCGTAAAGGAAGTATATCTCTATCTGCTTGTCGGAGGTATCTTCAAGGAGCTTGAGAGTAGTATCGGTGAAGGTATACTGAGATTCGGAGGTCATGTCGATATTTTTGTCGAAGTAATTAAAGATGATGTTTATCGGCACAAGCACCGCAAGCAGGAGAACGGCGGTTATCAGAGCGAAAACGCCCGAGAAATTGAATTTACGTTTTTCCATTTGAATTACCCCCTGTTCCAGCGTCTTTTCTCAATGGAGATAATAGTCCAGCCGAGAAAGAGAATTATTGCGGAAGCGAAAAATACGATGTCGGAAAGACGGATAAAGCTCTGAGCGAAGTAAGCGAATTTAGGCTCTGCCGAAAAGGCGAGGAGAACCGATTGCAGCGTCGGATACTGGCTAACGAATGCCGAAAGGGCAAAGTTGTCGATGAAGAAGGTGACGAGCATTGCGATCTCGCCGAGTATCGCTGCGATAATAGAGCTTTCCGTAAACGACGACATGAGCATTCCGATAGCTATGCACATCGCGCCCCAGCAGAAGAATCCGAGGTATGCGCAGACGAGCTGTGAAACGACAAGATTGCCGTTCATAGCGGTGAAAATCGGGAAAACAGCCGAGCAGAGAAGCATAAACAGGAAAACGGTGATAGCTGCAAGATATTTGCCGAGAACGATTTTAAAAACGTTGTTCGGCGTGGTCATCAGAAGGACCTCGGTTCCGAATTTACGCTCGTCGGAAAAACTTCTCATGGTGAGGATCGGAATAAGGAAGAGGAAGAGAACCATTACGTTGTAAAAAACGCTTGAGAATGAAAAATAGTATGTACTTTGCCCCAAGTCGGCAATGCCGGCGTTGAACATATAAGTAAAGAGTAGCATGAACAGAGCGGAGACAACATACGCGAAAGGCGTATAGAAATACGACTGAAGCTCTTTTTTATAAATTGAAAACATCAGGCATCCTCCTTATCTTCGGAAATGTCGGCAGGATCAACAGCGTCCTCGGCTTCAAGCTCGGCAACGATATCGCTGAGCGAAGCGCGTTTTGTCGGCTGATTGACGATCTTAACGAAAACGTCCTCAAGATTGGGCTTTTCAGTGAAAATTTCGAGAAGCTGAAGCTTGTTTGCGATGATCGCGGACATAAGCTCGTTTCTTATCGCGTCGGTATCTCCGTTTGTCTGAATGCGCACGCTGTAAGTGCCGTTGTTATTATCGGTCATTTCCTCGATGGACTTAACTCCGTTCACTGAGCGCACGGTCGAGGCAATCTGCTCCTTGCGTCCGCTGATCTTGGCATTGATGATAAGCCTGTCCTTGAACGAAGCCTCAAGGTTCTCGATCGTATCCACAGCCTTGATATCGCCCTTGTTTATAATGACAACGCGGTCGCAGACAGCGCTGATCTCGCTGAGGATATGCGAGCTGAAAATCACGGAGTGATCTTTTCGCAGGTCGGAAATAATGTTGCGGACTTCAATGACCTGATTAGGGTCAAGACCGACGGTCGGCTCGTCGAGTATCAGGAATTTTGGGTTTCCGAGGAGCGCCTGAGCGAATCCGACGCGCTGCTTATAACCCTTTGAAAGGTTTTTGATAAGGCGGTCCTTCATGTCGGTGATCTTCAGCAGCTCCATAACTCTTTCGATCTCGCTTTTGCGTTCGGAACGCGGGATCCGTTTAAGACCTGCGCAGAAGGAAAGATATTCTCTGACCTTCATATCCGGATAAACGGGAGGAATTTCGGGCAGATAGCCGATACTCTGCTTTGCTTTGACAGGCTGCTTTGAAATATCGCAGCCGTTGATGGTAACGGTGCCGGAGGTCATCGGCAGGTAACCGGCGATCATATTCATTGTGGTTGATTTTCCCGCGCCGTTAGGCCCGAGGAATCCAAGAATCTCATTATCATTGATAGTGAAGCTTATATGATTTACGGCTCTGTTCCTGCCGTAAAACTTGGTAAGATTTTCAATAGTAATCATGAGCTTCTCCTTTCGTGAAATTTTATATAAAACCGAGCGGCAATTATATACTATTAATAAAGTATCGCAGCACAGATACGGTAGAGCGATACATAAACATATCAATTAATTATGCCAGACAAATATTAACATGATATGAACAAACTGTTACGTAAATATTAAACACCTGTTCTTTGCCGTGAAATGCGGCAGCCGAGCGTGGTGCATATTCTTATAAATAATACTTTTGATATGTGTATTTTTTGTGAAAGATAATTGTAAGTACAATGAATTTCGAAAACTTAAATTTAATGATATTATAAATTAACATAAAATAAATATATCGCCGTGATCAAAAAAATACCGGTAGACAAAGTGTACAAAAAAACCTGATCGTATGTGTGCATTGCAACAAAAAAATCAAGGATATAATCCAAAAATTTTGTAAACCGTTGACAAGAAACAAAATGTAGAATATAATTGAAATGAAAATAGTTTGAGAATTGTGCGAAATTTTCGTGTATAAAATGACGTACAGTCTGCCGACCGTTTCGGCGCACAGCTCCGTCGGCTGTTTTGGCGGAGTTATTCTCACATTTTTCTGAATCACCTAATATTATTTTTAACGAGAGGGGTTAATCACTTATGATAAGTAAGAAGAACAAGGCACGTACAGCGGCAGTTCTTGCAGCAGCTGTTTCAGCTACAGCTGTAATTCCTGCATTTGCTCCGTCTGCGGCAGCTCAGTCGGCAGCTACCGATGATACATATGTCGGCAGATTTGCTGCGCTTTACGATGACGTTATCACTAACGGTCAGGAGAACGGCTATCTCAGCTCCAACACCAACGGCTCAGGTTCGTTCGGTATTCCTTACCATTCGGTAGAGACAGTTATCTGTGAGGCTCCTGACTACGGTCATGAGACAACATCAGAGGCTATGTCCTACATCGTTTGGGTAACAGCAATGAGAGACGCTCTCGGCGCACAGGACACTAACGATCTTTCAGCTACAAACGATCTTTCAAAGGGCTGGAAAACTCTTGAGGCTATGATCCCTGGTTGGTCAGAAGCAGCTAAGGGTTCATCTACAACAGTTAATTACAAGAGCCTCTGGAGTCAGTCGAGACTTAAGGCTGATTCGGCTCCCGAGCTTGACACTCCACAGGAGTATCCTACACATAATCAGGGCGGCGACGCTGTAAACCCGCTCTTTGAGGAATTCAAGAGCAGCTACAGAAACGATAACGGTTACTACCTCATGCACTGGCTTGCAGACGTTGACAACTGGTACGGCTTCGGCGGCAGCGGATCAAGCTTTACGTTTATCAATACCTTCCAGAGAGGCCGTCAGGAATCATGTTTTGAAACTGTTCCTCATCCTGCAATCGAAGAGTGTATCTACGGCGCAGGTTCGAATAACGGTATCAAGGCTATCTTCAACGGCTCGGGCAACGTTGCTCCTCAGTATGCGTTCACAAACGCTCCTGACGCTGAGGATCGTGCAATTCAGGCTGTTTACTTTGCTAATGTTTGGGGCGCAGGCGACAGCAGTGTAACTGCTCTTGCAGGTAAAATGGGCGACCAGCTTCGTAACGATATGTTCGATAAGTATTATAAGGCAATCGGCTGTCAGGATATCATGACCGGTTCCAGCGATTACAGTTCAGCTATAAAGGGTCAGCACTTCCTCAGAGCATGGTATACTTCATGGGGCGGCGCTCTCGGCAACTATGACTGGGCATGGCAGATCGGCTGCTCGCATTCACACGAGTTCTATCAGAACCCGCTTGCTGCATACGCTCTCCTTTATGACAGCGGACTTAAGGCAGGAATGCTCGGCAATAACGCTGTTACCGACTATGAGAAGTCACTCAAGACTCAGATCGAGCTTTATCTCTGGCTTCAGTCAGCTGAAGGTCCTATCGGTGGCGGATGTACAAACTCACTTAACGGTAGATATGAAAAGTATCCTGAAGGTATGTCTACTTTCAATCAGATGGCTTATGTTGCTCACCCTGTATACGCTGACCCGGGTTCAAACCACTGGATCGGTAACCAGGTATGGGCTATCCAGCGTCTTGCTGAGCTTTATTACTATGTAAAGATCAAAGGCGACGCTACAAACGGTGCAAAGGACTTCGGCGGTCTTTCACTTGTGGAAGCTCTCGATACTATTCTTTCAAGATGGATCGATTGGTTCATTGACAACATCAAGTGGGACGAAGCTGATGAGGACGGAAATATCCAGCCTTACATGATTCCTTCAACACTCAACTGGGGTGAAATTCCTGAGGGCGAGAAGGATGAATTCGGCAACTTCGGCGACTGCTCATGGAACCGTGACAACCAGCCTGCTACTTGGACAGGTAAATATGACGCTCATGCTAACGACAATTATCATTGTACAATTGCCGGTTACGGCTATTCAGACGTAGGATGCGTATCTTCACTCTGTAATACTCTTATCTACTACGCTGCTGCTAACAAGGTTTCAAACGATGCAGCTTACAAGGAAAGCGATAAGCTCGCTGAGAATTCGCTCTATACAGCTAACAAGCTCCTTAGCGCTCAGTGGGATAACGCCCGTGACGAGATCGGTCTTTCGTATGTTGAGCACAACGGAAGCCTCAGCAGACTCTTCACACAGGACGTTTACATTCCTTCATATTACAATGCTAAGATGCCTGACGGAAGCGTTCTTGCTAACGGCGCTACATTTGCTTCTATCCGTAAGAGCTACGAGAAGGAAGAAAAGTTCATGGAACTTAAGAATGCTTATAAGACTACAGGCAGCACAGAAGATGTTGATCTTACATACCACAGATTCTGGCACGCAGGTGACGCTCTTATGTCATACGGTTCAATGGCTCTCCTCTTCCCTGAGGTTGATCCTATTTCCGATGAGGAACTTAAGGTAACTAAGTGGGGCGACGCTGACGTTGACGACGATGTAGATATGGATGACGTTGTTGCTACACTTTGTGCAGCTTCAGGCATGGCAGAGCTTTCAGCTCAGGGTGCGCTTAATGCTGACGTTTACCAGAACGGTGACGGCATCAGCGTAAACGATGCAGGTTCTATCCAGAAGTACCTCGCTCTCCAGATCGACGAACTTCCTGAATCATATCTTTAATATATAAGGTAATTATTAAGAGGACGCATTTGCGTCCTCTTTTTGTTTTTTAGGTATTGCATTTCTTGAAAATTAGTGGTATAATTATATAATACCATAATAGTGTTATTGTATAATTTCAGGAAGGCAGGTGATTCTGTGATAAGAAGCATGACCGGATACGGTCGCTCACAGAAAATCATCAACGGACGTGACATAACCGTTGAAATACGTTCTGTAAATCATAGATATTACGAGTATTCTTCAAGAATACCGAGAGTTTATAATTACATCGACGAGAAGCTTAAAGCTTTGATAAAAGCTTCTATCTCAAGAGGAAAGGTAGAGGTTTCTGTAAATATAAATACAATTGAGGGCAAAGATGCTCTCATTCGCATAAATATGGGAGCTGCCGAGGGCTATATCGAAGCTTTGCGGAGCGTTTCGGAACAGCTTGGTCTTGCGGACGATCTTAAACTTTCGAATCTTGTAAAGCTCCCCGATATTTTTAACGTACAGAAGGCTCCTGATGATGAGCAGCAGATCTGGGACGATGTTTCTTCCGTTGCGGCGGAAGCCATTGAAAAATTTGTTGAAATGCGCACAGTCGAGGGTGCAAAGCTGAAAAGTGACGTCCTTGCAAAAGCTGAGAATATCGAAAAGTTTGTGGAAAAAGTCGAAGCGATCTCTCCAGAAACAGTGGAAAATTACCGCAGCAGGCTTTATGCGAAGCTGTCGGAGATCCTCAGCAGCAACGATATCGACCAGCAGCGTATTATCACTGAAGCTGCTCTTTTTGCCGACAAAATCGCTGTCGATGAGGAAACCGTCCGCTTGAGAAGCCATATAGCTCAGCTCAGAGCAATGCTCGAAGCCGAGGAATGCGTCGGCAGAAAGCTTGATTTTCTCGTTCAGGAAATGAACCGCGAGGTTAATACGATCGGCTCAAAGGCTCAGGAAATAAGGATCTCGCAAATAGTCGTTGAAATGAAATCCGAGATCGAAAAGATCCGTGAGCAGATCCAGAATATAGAGTAGGTGAAGTATGAAGCTGATCAATATAGGCTACGGAAACATGGTTTCCGCCAATAGGATAGTCACGATCGTAAGTCCCGAATCTGCGCCGATCAAAAGGCTAATTCAGGAGGCTCGCGACGACGGCAGAGCTATCGATGCAACGTACGGGCGCAAAACGAGAGCGGTCATTATTATGGACAGCGGTCATGTTATCCTGTCTTCTCTCATAACCGATACGCTTGCTTCACGAATCAACGAATCCGGAGGAAATGACGATGACTAAAGGAAGATTGATAGTTTTTTCCGCTCCGTCCGGCTGCGGAAAAGGAACTATGATAAAAGAAATTCTCAAGGACGAAAATTATTTTTTGTCAGTGTCCGATACAACGAGAGCGCCAAGGACTGAGGATATCCCGGGCGTTACGTATAATTTTTTGACAAGAGAGCAGTTCGAGTCACTTATCAGAGAAAACGGATACCTGGAATATGCCGAGTATTGCGGCAATTACTACGGCTCGCCTGTTAAACCGATAGAGGAGCGGCTTGCCGCGGGTAAGGATGTAATCCTCGAAATTGAGGTTCAGGGCGCAATGAAAATTAAAGCCAAGCGTCCCGACGCGCTCATGATCTTCGTGCTTCCGCCTTCGGTCGCAGAGCTGCGCCGCCGCCTTAATAAGCGCGGAACGGAAGCTCAGGACGTTATCGACAGACGCGTTGCCGCCGCAGCCGATGAGATCGCTCATGCACATGAGTACGATTATGTTATTGTCAACGATGCTCTTGAAGTCGCAATTGCCGACTTCAAGGCTATCATAAAGGCTGAAAAGCATAAAGCCGAGTATGCCGCTGAAATTATTGATGAGGTGATTAAAAATGCTTAGACCGGCAGTAAATCAGATTATTTCAAAAAATGAGAGCTGTTATTCGCTCGTGATCGCAGTTGCCAAGAGAGCGAGAGCTATCGCAGACGAGCTTAGCGAGAACAACCAGATCCTTGAGGGAAAGCCCGTTAAGACCGCTGTAGAGGAAATCGCAAGCGGTAAATACAAGATCAGCTACGACAACGTCGGAGAGTAATTTATGCCCTTAATTGCGGAGATAGCCGTCAGCAATACAGCCTATTCCTTCGATATGCTGTTCAGCTACCTTGTTCCCGCAGAGCTTGAAAAGAGCGTTTGCTGCGGATGCAGGGCGATAGTTCCCTTCGGCAGAGGAAACAGCTGCCGTATCGGCGTTATTATGCGGCTTTCACAGGGAGAAGCTTCCGGACTTAAATGCATTTCCGAGCTTATCGACGATGAACCCGTTGTTTCTGCGGAGCTGCTCAGACTGGCGGTATATATAAGAGAGAATACTTTCTGTACCTATTTCGAGGCGGTCAAGGCTATGCTGCCGCCCGGAATGAGTATCACCGTAAAGGAACGTTTCAGCCTTAACAAGGATTTTGTCGGATATGATTCTCTTTCGCCCGAAGCTTCGCGGCTTCTTGACTGCCTGAGAAATGCCGCCGGTAAGGCTGAGCTTGATGCGATAACCGACGCTGCCGAATCTGACGGAAAGCGACGCATCATAAAAGAGCTTTGCGGCGCTTCCGCTTTGATTTCAGATAACGTTCTGCATCAGGCAGTCGGCGACGCTTCCGTAAAAATGCTTCGTCCAAGCGGTCAATATTCGGAAGATCCCGACAGCTTCCGGCTTACTCCTAAGCAGAAAAAAGTCGCGGATTTTCTTGTGGAATGCGGCTGTGCTGCCTATAAGGAAGCAGCTTATATGTGCGGAGTAACGTCTGCCGTGCTGAAAAAGCTTGTTGCGGCTGGCGCGGCTGAGGAGTATGAAAACGAGGTTCTGCGAACCGTTGGCGGAGAATGCGAGGAGAAACGAAGCATCGGCGATATCGTCCTTTCGGAGGAACAGCAGTCAGTCAGAGACGAAGTCCTGAACAAGCTCAAAGAGCGCAGACAGGAGACTTTTCTGCTCCACGGCGTTACCGGAAGCGGAAAAACTTCGGTTTTTGAAAAGCTTATCGCCGATACTCTCGATATGGGTCGTCAGGCTCTTCTGATGATACCGGAAATCGGTCTTACTCCGCAGATATTGAAAAGATTCAGGTCGCTTTTCGGAGAAAAGGTCGCCGTTATTCACAGCGGACTTTCCCTCGGTCAGCGCTACGATGAGTACAAAAGGATCAAGCGCGGCGAGGCAAGCGTTGTCATCGGCACAAGAAGCGCGGCTTTTGCTCCGCTGAGCAATATCGGCATCATCATAATGGACGAGGAGGGCGAGAGGTCGTATAAATCCGACAGCGCTCCCAGATACAATACCTGCGACGTGGCTAAGCAGAGGTGCGCGTTTCATAATGCAGTGCTGCTGCTCGCGTCGGCAACTCCGTCGATCGAGAGCCGATATTACGCCGAAAAGGGATTGTACAAGCTCCTAAAAATGACAAAGCGGTACCGCAGCGATTCGCTGCCGAAAGTCGAGATAATCGACATGAATATCGAGCGTCAGGAGGGAGTTAAGTCTGAATTCAGCCGTCGGCTTACCGAGGAGATCAATCAGAATCTCAAAAACGGCGAGCAGACGATATTGCTGCTGAATCGGCGCGGCTTCCATACGATCATAAGCTGCTGCGATTGCTATCAGCCGCTGTATTGCCCGAATTGCTCGGTTCCGCTGACGTATCACAAGGCGAACGGCAGACTGATGTGCCACTACTGCGGCTACACGAGAGAGCCTGCCAAAAGCTGTCCTGTGTGCGGCTCTGAGCGCCTGAAAAGTATGGGCTTCGGCACACAGCGTCTTGAGGAGGAGCTTTCCGTCTGCTTTCCGTCCGCAAGAATACTCCGTATGGACGCGGATACCACGTTTTCACGCTATTCGTATGAAAAAAATTTCTCCGCCTTTCGCAAAGGCGAATACGATATCATGATAGGCACTCAGATGATAGGCAAGGGACTGGATTTTCCGAATGTTACGCTTGTTGGAGTGCTTTCGGTCGATAAAGCTCTGTATGCAGGGGATTTCCGCAGCTATGAGCGGACGTTTTCACTTATAACGCAGGTCGTCGGCAGAGGCGGCAGAAGCGAAAAGCAGGGGAGAGCCTTGCTGCAAACCTTTATTCCCGACCATTATGTCATGAATCTTGCCGCGCAGCAGGATTACGACGCGTTCTACAGCGAGGAGATCGCAATACGGCGCGCGATGATATTTCCTCCCGTCTGCGATATGTGCGTGTTCGGTTTTTCCGGAACGGACGATAACGGAGTAAAAAATGGCGCGGAGGCGGTTTTGCAGCTCATGAACACCAAGCTTCGGGCATTGAATCCTAAAACTCCAATAAGAGTTCTCGGCCCGGTAAAGTGCTCCTATGGCAGAATAAACGGCAAATTCAGATACAGAATAATCATGAAATGTAAAAATAACCGCGAGATGCGCGGATTTATTTCCGATATACTTGTAAGCTCACAGAAACTCGGCGAAATGAAAAAAATTTCGCTTTATGCCGATATGAACGGCGATACGGGAATATGACAACGGGAAATCGCGGAAATTTTAATAGATCTGTCCTTGACCGAAGGCGAGTTTTGTCATGGCTTCAGCGGATATCCGCATAGACTGTTAATGTGGATCTTCCGTATCGGCAGGACTAACATATAAAAAGGAAGGTAATGAAATGGCACTCAGAAATATTTTTACCGATAAAGAACCGATTCTTCACATGGTTTGCAAGCCTGTCGAAAAATTTGACGAAAAGCTTGCTATACTGCTTGACGATATGCATGAAACTCTTGATAAGGCGCAGGGAGTCGGTCTTGCCGCTCCGCAGGTCGGAATTTGCAGGAGACTTTTTATTATGCATCTCGGAGAGGAGCGCATAGAAGCGATAAATCCGCAGATAATCAAAACAAAGGGCAAGCAGAGAGTTCTTGAAGGCTGCCTTTCATGTCCCGATAAGTGGGGATACGTTAAGCGTCCGATGAAAGCCGTTTTGAAGGCTCAGGACAGAAACGGCGAGTGGTATGAACGCGAATTTGAGGAGCTTGGCGCGCAGTGTACCTGCCATGAAAACGATCACCTTGACGGCCATGTTTTCCTGGAGATAGTTGAAGAATTTGTACGTCCCGAAGAGGTGGAATAATATGAAAATTGTTTTTATGGGAACTCCCGAGTTCGCTGTTCCGTGTCTCAGGACGCTTGCGGAGAGCGAGCACGAGCTTGCTGCTGTATTTACTCAGCCCGACAAGCCAAAAGGCAGAGGATATAAGATGATCCCGACTCCGGTAAAGGCGGCGGCTCAGGAGTACGATATCCCCGTTTATCAGCCGCTTTCACTGCGAAAAGGCGACGACGCGGAAAATGCAATGAAGATTTTGAACGATATTGCTCCGCAGCTTATCGTTGTTACGGCTTACGGTCAGATACTGCCGAAGGAGATCCTTGAGCTTCCCGAGTACGGCTGCATAAATATCCATGCATCGCTTCTTCCGAAGTACAGAGGAGCTGCTCCTATAAACTGGTGTATCCTCAACGGCGAAAAAGTCACGGGAGTAACGTCAATGAAAATGGAGGAGGGTCTCGATACCGGCGATATGCTTATAAGGCACGAGACGGAAATCGGCGAAAACGAGACGTATCAGGAGCTTTATGAAAGGCTTTCCGTTATGGGAGGGGAGGTTCTCGCGGAGACTCTTAATGCTCTCGAAGCCGGAACGCTTGCTCCGAAAAAGCAGGACGACTCGGAGTCTTGTTATTCTCCGATGATACGCAAGGAAATGAGCGCGCTTGATTTTGGCAGATCGGCGGCGGAGATACACAATACTATCCGCGGAGTTACAGGCTTTACAATGCTTTCGGGAAAGAGACTGAAGGTGTTCAGGTCTGAAATTTTGGACATTATTGCTTCCGATGCCGCAAACGGAGAGATAGTCTGTCCCGACTGTTTTGCGGTAAAGTGCGGCGACGGCAGAGCCGTTAAGTTCCTTGAGGTTCAGCTGGAGGGCAGCAAACGAATGAAAACAGAAGATTTCCTGAGAGGAAGAAAATTAGAAAAAGGCTTTTTGCTTGTATAGAAACGAGGTATAAGTATGTTATTTTTACTTTGGATATTAATTCTTATAATCCCGATCGCAGCGTCAATTAACGTAAAATCGACCTACAGCAAGTACAGTAAGATTCCGAACAGCAGGGGACTGACGGCAGATCAGGTCGCAAGACAGATCCTTGACAGCAACGGGCTTTACAATGTTCAGATCGAGCACATAAGAGGAGATCTCAGCGACCACTACGACCCGACCGCAAATGTCGTGCGCCTTTCGGACTCGGTTTACGGAAAGAGCAGCGTCGCAGCGATAGGCGTTGCAGCTCACGAGTGCGGTCATGCGGTACAGCACGCCGAGAGCTATTCTCCGGTGATACTGCGCTCAAAGATGGTTCCCGTGACGAATTTCTGCTCAAGCGCGTCATATATCCTCATTCTTATAGGTATGGTTCTTAGCTTCAATCCGCTTCTTATCAACATCGGAATCGTCCTGTTTCTGGGCGTTGTGGCATTTCAGCTCATTACGCTGCCCGTTGAATTCGACGCCAGCAGCCGCGCACTGAAAACTCTTGAGTCAAGCGCGATCCTCGAGTATGACGAAGTTCCGAAGGCTAAAAAGGTGCTTAGCGCCGCCGCAATGACGTACGTTGCCGCACTGCTGACCTCGATACTTCAGGTTATCAGACTTGTTGGAATTTCAAGGAGAAACTGATGGCAGATCCGCGACATTTAGCCGTTTCGCTGCTGAACAAGACGTTCGCCGGCGGCAGCTATTCAAATATTCAGCTCAGCTGCGGACTTGACAGCTCCGATATGTCCGACCGCGACAAGCGTCTGTGCTCTGCGCTCTACTATGGAGTGATCGAACGCAGGATAACTCTCGACCACATAATCGGCGGCTTGTCATCGCGTCCGCTTCATAAGCTGGACAGCATAATTTTAAATATATTGCGGTGCGGGATATATCAGCTTCTTTACATGGAAAGCATTCCCGACAACGCCGCCGTGAATGAAAGCGTTGCGCTTGCAAAAAAATTCGGAAAGTCGAGCGCGTCCGGAATGGTCAACGCAATTCTGCGGAATTTTATACGTGCGGATAAGGTCTTTCCCGTGCCGATGGATCTTATCCATTCCGCGGAGATCATATATTCCGCTCCCGAATGGCTGGTGGAAAGCCTTACAGCCGAGTACGGAACGGAGCTTGCCCGCGACCTGCTTTCCAACGCTCTGGAAAAAGCTCCTACCGTTGTCCGCAGGAATAACGTGAGGTGCGGCGAGGAAGAATTTCTCTCCTCTCTTGACGGAGTCGGGGCAGTCAAATATGAATGTATCCCGAATTGCTATGAGCTTTCAAACGGCGCAGTTACGCCGCTTTCGGGATTTGCCAAGGGGTTTTTCCACGTTCAGGACAAGGCTTCTCAGCTGTGCTGCATGGCTCTTGCTCCGAATGAAAACGATCGGGTTCTTGATGTGTGTGCGGCTCCCGGAGGAAAGACCTTCACCATGGCGGAAATGATGAACGGGAAGGGGAGCATATCTGCTTTTGATCTCCATGAAAAGCGCGTGAAGCTGATTCGCAGCGGAGCGGAAAGACTCGGACTCTCTAATATTACCGCGGCTGCCGGAGACGCTTCGGTGTTCGATCCGCAGCTCGGGAAATTTAACAAAATACTCTGCGACGTGCCATGTTCGGGTCTCGGAGCCGTCAGACGTAAGCCGGAGATAAAGTATAAAGATCCCTCGGATTTTGACAGGCTTCCGGAAATTCAGTACAATATTGCGGAGAATGCTCTCCGCTATCTCGATGTGGGCGGAGAGCTTGTGTACTCTACCTGTACACTCCGCAAAGTCGAAAACGAACAGGTCATAGAGCGGCTTCTGAATTCTCATCCCGAGCTTGAACCTGTAAGCTTTCTGCTGGAGCTTGGAGAGCCTTTCGGGAATTTCTGCGCAAGCATCTTTCCGAAATATTTCGGGAGCGACGGATTCTTTATTTCAAAGGTCAGAAAAGTAAGGTGATATTTTGAAAAAAGCCGATATTCTCAGCCTGAGTCTCGAAAAGCTCGAAGAGATAATTCTAAGCTTCGGCGAGAAAAAATTCAGAGCAAAACAGATTTTTCAGTGGCTTCATGTCAGACGTGTGTTCAGTTTCGATGAAATGACTGATATATCTGTCCAATTACGCGGTAGGCTAAATGAATATTTTTGTATAAATAGACTATTTGTTGAAAAAAAGCTTGAATCTTCTATAGATAATACTGTAAAATATCTTTATAGACTTCCCGACGGCAATTATGTGGAGACTGTGCTGATGGAATATAACTACGGCTACAGCATCTGTGTGTCCACCCAGGTCGGCTGCAAAATGGGATGCAGATTCTGCGCGTCGGCTATCGCCGGCTTCGTCAGAAACCTTGAACCGTCGGAGATACTTATGCAGATCTACGAAACCGAAAAGGATTCGGGAATACGGGTGTCGGGAGTCGTACTTATGGGTATCGGAGAGCCTTTGGATAATTACGATAACGTTGTCGGTTTTCTTAGGCTTCTGTCTGACAAAAACGGAAATAATCTCAGCCTGCGACATGTTTCGCTCTCGACCTGCGGGATAGTTCCGAAGATCTATGAGCTTGCAGAGCTGAAACTCGGTCTTACGCTTTCCGTTTCGCTTCATTGTGCCGATAATGACAAAAGAAGTGAAATAATGCCCGTCAACCGCACGTATAATATGAATAGTCTTATTGAAGCGTGCAGGCACTATATTGAAAAAACAGGCAGACGCATTACTTTTGAATATGCGGTCATAGACAACGTGAATTCCTCGGAAGCAGACGCAGACAGGCTTGCCGCGCTGCTCAGAGGGATAAACTGTCACGTTAATCTTATTCCCGTCAATAAGGTCAGGGAGCGCAGCTTCCGTACTGCAAGATCGGGAGTAGAGGAATTTGCCGCACGGCTCGGCAAACGCGGTATCAACGCTACCGTGAGAAGAACCTTGGGAAGCGATATCGAAGCTGCTTGCGGTCAGCTGCGGCGCGATTCGCTGAATAAAAATACGGACGGAGGTGCAGATAATTGAGATACAGATCAGCCACTGATATCGGATTGAAGCGCGATGAGAATCAGGACGCTGTAAGATGCGAATATTTCGGACATAACCTGCTTGCCGTTGTTTGTGACGGAATGGGCGGCGAACGCGCCGGAAAGGAAGCAAGCAATATTGCCGTTGAGGAATTCTTTCAGCGGTTTTCCGCAGGTTACAGCGAGAATATCAGCGATGAAGAGCTGAGAAAGCTGCTTGCTGCTTCGGTTTCTGCCGCGAATTCGGTCATTTACACCAAAGCGCGTCTCGGTTTCAAGAATTTCGGCATGGGAACTACCTGCGTTGCGGCTTTCGTCAACAGCAGCTCCGCGTTCATCGTCAATGTCGGTGACAGCCGCGCTTACCTGATCACCGATAAAGGACTGAAAAAGATCACCACCGATCATAATGTTGCTTCGCTTCTTTATGAGCAGGGCAAGATCACCGAATCGGAAATCGAAACTCATCCTCAGAAGCATATGCTTGTGAGAGCTGTGGGCGTTGAAAAAACAGTTTCGGCAGATACCTTCGTTCTCGATTATAAAGACAGGATCGGTCTGCTTCTGTGCTCGGACGGACTTTCCGGATACTGCACGGACGAGGAAATATACAGCGTCATCAAGGAGACTGACTTTGACAGCGCTGCGGACGAGCTTGTAAGTCTTGCGCTGAAAAAAGGCGGCCGTGACAATATTACCGTTGCGGTAATCTCAGATTAATTCAGGGGGAAAGATAATGGACAAGAACATTGGAAAAAAGCTTGACGGCAGATACGAAATTACCGAGCTTATCGGCGTCGGCGGAATGGCTGACGTTTATAAAGGCGTCGATGTGATCGACAACAAGCAGGTAGCGATCAAGATCCTTAAAAAGGAATTTGCGGAGAACGAAGAGTTTCTTCGCCGTTTCAGAAATGAATCCAAGGCGATCGCCGTGCTCTCTCATCCAAATATCGTCAAGATCTACGATGTCGGATTTTCAGAGAAGATCCAGTATATCGTAATGGAATATATCGACGGCATCACCCTTAAAGAGTACATTGCTGAGGAAAAGGTGCTGACATGGCAGGATACCGTTCATTTCCTTATACAGATACTCCGCGCGCTCCAGCACGCCCACGATAAGGGAATAGTTCACCGCGATATCAAGCCCCAGAATATCATGATGTTTACGGACGGAACTATAAAGGTCATGGATTTCGGCATTGCGAAATTTGCGCGCGATGACGGAAAAACGGCTACCGATCAGGCTATCGGCAGCGTTCATTACATCAGTCCGGAACAGGCTAAGGGCGATGTTACCGACGCAAAAAGCGATATTTACTCGGTCGGCGCAATGATGTACGAAATGCTTACGGGCAGAAAGCCGTTTGACAGCGACAGTCCCGTGTCTATCGCCGTTATGCATATGCACGACGTTCCCGAGCGTCCGAGAAGCGTTAATCCTGAGATCCCGGCAGGTCTTGAGGAGATCGTCATGAAGGCTATGGAAAAAGATCCTGCCGACCGCTATCAGTCAACTACCGAAATGATCGCCGATATCGAGGCGTTTAAGGAAAATCCCGAGATAGTTTTCGGCTACAGCGCCGAGACTGCCGAGAACGACAGCACCAAATTCTTTGAAGCGGTAAACGACGATCAGAACGACTCGGAGCAGAACTCCTACGATGACGGCGAATCCGACTACGAATATGACGGCGGAAACGTTCCGGCAGGCAGCGGCGATTACTATCCGGATGAATACGATGAGGACGGAGAAGAAGAGGAAGAGCGTTCGTCTCTTGTTGTTCCCGTTCTTACTGCGGCAGTCGTAGTTGTTATAATCGTTGCGGTCATTTTCGTTGCTTTTTTGTTTAAAAACCTTCTGACAAGCGACGGCAAAAAGGGCGACTATATAATGCCCGATTTCTACGGAATGGACTACAACGAAGCTGTAAGCAAGTACAGCGGAAGCATCAATTTCCGCATAAAAGAGGAGATTTTCTCGGAAGTTCCCAGCGGCTGCATCGTCGATCAGGATATCGAGCCTGAGAAGGAATTCAAAAAGGGCGATGTTCTTAACGTAACGGTCAGCAAGGGCATGGAAACAGTCGTTATCCCAAGTAATCTCATTGATATGAATCAGCAGCTTGCACGGGATCAGCTTAAAGAAATAGGACTTGAATGCGAAATAAAGAACTATTCCAGCGCGGATATAGAAGAGGGCAACGTAATCAAGACAGAGCCTGAGGTAGGAACGGAAGTCGCCAAGGGAACAAAGGTCATTCTCTATGTCAGCATGGGCAAGGACGTTGAACAGATAGAGGTCGAAAGCTTTATCGGAAAGACTATCGACGAAGCTACGATGCTTGCGGGATACCTTGAATTAGAGGTTCTTGAGCCTGAGTACGCTCCTTCCTACGAGGAAGAGGGAGTTGTCTTTGAGCAGAGCATCGAACCGGGAACGATCGTTGAGTCGGGCACGTCCATTCAGTTCCGCGTCAGCAACGGAGTTCTTCCCGAGGGAGAAATACCGTTTACGGTAAGCTTCCCTGCCGACGCCTACGGAAGATTTGTTATAGACTTCATGATCGTAAACGGTGACGGAACAAGAAGCACGGTAACAAGTCCTGTTATTATTCCTCAGGAATACGATGATAAGAGCTTTACCACCATGATTGCCGGCGCAGGCGAAAAGGTAACGGTCAAGGCTGTTATAACAAATATGACAAACGGATTAAGCGCAACGCTCGGCGAATATTCGCTCAATTTTGCTTCGCAGAGCATAAGCGTTTTAAGTCAGGATATCAACGGCGCGTTTACAAAGATAGACGGATTCTATGTTGAACCGACAGAACCTACAACTCTGCCGCCTACGGAAGCTCCTACACCTCCGCCGACAGAAGCTCCGACAGCGCCGCCTACAGAGGCTCCTACACCGGCGCCGACAGAACCTCCTACAGAGGCTACGTCAGCTGAGGATATCGGAGGAGAGATCGCCTGATATGAGCAGCTGTGTTAAAAACGGAATCATAATCAAATGCTTAGGGGGACTCTATACCGTAGAGTCCCCTGACGGTATTTATGAATGCCGCGCGAGAGGCGTTTTCCGAAGCAGGGGAATAAGTCTCTATACCGGTGATAACGTAGAATTCAATGACGGCGTTATAACGGACGTTGTAAACCGAAAAAACTGCATTATAAGACCTCCTCTTGCGAATCTGGATCAGCTTATCTTTGTTGTATCGACGTGCTCGCCGCCGCCGAATCTCCTGCTGCTGGACAAATTTATCGCCATTGCCGAATATAAGCGGATAACTCCCGTTATCGCGGTAACAAAGACAGATATCGGCGACGGTTCGGAGCTTGAGAGGATATACTCGGATATCGGCATAAAAACTCTTGCCGTGGATTATAACGACGACAGCTCGATAAATGCGGTCAGGGAGCTTCTGACAGGAAAAATAAGCGCGTTTACCGGGAATTCCGGCGCGGGCAAATCAACGCTGCTTAACGCGGTCGATCCCACGCTCGATATTCCTACCGCCGAGATAAGCAAAAAGCTTGGACGCGGCAGGCATACAACGCGTCATGCCGAGCTTTATAAGCTTTCCGACGGCGGATATATCGCCGATACTCCCGGATTTTCAACGTTCGAAACAAATAAATACGATATCATACGCAAAAACGAGCTTGCAGGCTGCTTTACGGAGTTTTCCGAATATGCGGACAAATGCAGGTTCAAGGATTGCTCGCATACCTGCGAAAAGGGCTGCGCGGTTCTGGAGGCTCTGAAGGACGGCAAGATCTGCCCAAGCCGTCACGAAAGCTACTGCGCAATGTACGAGGAAGCAAAACAGCTGAAGGAGTGGGAACTGAAATGAGTACATGGCATATTTTTTCAGGCGGAGAGCTTCTCGAAAACTCGTTTATTCATATATCCGCGGCCGATAAGGTCATTTGTGCGGACAGAGGTTATGTTCATGCCGAAAAAATGGCGATAGTTCCCGATATCATAGTTGGGGATTTTGATTCGTATACCGGGAAGCTGCCCGAAAATACGGAGATCCACCGCAGCGTTCCCGAAAAGGACGATACAGATACGATGCTCGCCTTGAAGCTCGCAATAGACAGGGGAGCAGATAACGTTAAGATCTACGGCGCACTGGGAGGACGCTTCGACCATGCGTTTGCAAACGTTCAGGCGCTGAAATATGCCTCGGAGCACGGCTGCCATGCAGTCATAGAGGACTCCGATAACGAGATATGTATCCAGACGTCAGGCGAGATGACTTATCCGCTGCGCCGCGGCTGGTATTTTTCGATTTTCGCCTACTCGGAAATTCTGCGCATAAAAAAACTCGTCGGAGTAAAATATCCTCTTGAAAATGCCGAGCTGAAAAGCAGCTTTCCTCTTGGAACAAGCAATGAAATTATCTCCGGCAGCGCGCTGCTTTCCATCGAGAGCGGAACTGCGATGATAGTAAGATCGAAAATGCAGCCGTAAAATGCAATTTCCGGTAACCAAATCCGCGTATCCGAATATAATAGGATATACGAAGGAGGGATACATATGAAAATTGTTGTTATTAAAAGTCCGAAAATGCTTTCGGGAATATTCAGGGCGATCTTCCGCATAAAGAAAGAGGATCAGCAATAAACTTCGGCGGCTTTTTGCCGCCTGTTTTTTTCTTTGAATTATTACATATCGGAAAAAATTTCAAAAATACCTTGTAAGTTTCGGAAAGAAATGTTATAATATAATAGTAATGCTATAATGTACAAAGGCTGTAATGACAGTTTAATATATACGGAGGTCATAATGAAAAAATTTTTCGCTAATGTTTGGACGAAACGTGCCGTCTCCCTCATAAGCGCTTTATATGCTTTCCTTGCCTGTTATCTTTGCTATTGTTCGATTTTTTATAATATTGAGATCTCCTCGCGCTTGTCGCTTTGTCTGCTTGTGACGGGAGTTTCAATTCTTTCATTCGTTATTATGCTCTATACCCGTAAACAGATCATAACAAGGATCGCAAGCTTTATTATTCTTCCTGCGATGCTGCCCGTGGTGCTCCTGTATTTCGGAGAATGGGGGCTTATTATACCTATTATCGTTACCGGAGTAGCGATACTTCTGCTTTCAGGTGCAGGCGAGGGAACAAAAACCGCTTTAGGAACGGTTTTCCTGCTTCTGTACATATTCGGCGCGCTCGGTTACTTCCTTTTTACCTCCTTTTTTGTTACGGCAACAAAATCGGAAACGGTCGCTTCGGGAGTTTCTCCTTCTAAGCTTTATCGATATACTGTCGTTAATACCGAGGATTCCTCAAACGGCAGTACAACGGTAAAGGTCGAGCCGAATTATGCGGATCTGCATTATCCCTTTGTTACGCTCACTCTTAAGGATATGGAGCGTACGGTCTGTCTTGAGCGTCCTATTGTCGAAACCTATGACGTCCAGTGGACAACTCAGACGCGTCAGGAGATAACTGCGGCTCTTAATCAGCTTTCCGATTCGATCTCTGTCCATCTTTCCGAGGATCAGCTCAAAAAGCTTGGGTATACCTATGACAACAAGCTTGCTCTTACAGATCTTACTACGGAGCAGAAAAAATTGATAGGACTTACCGCCTCGGACGTAAAAGACGTTTATCTCGATACCCTTACCAACGAGCAGCTTGCAAATTTTGATATTGCAAGAAATTCGGAGGGACGTTATTATGTGGTGAATCCTCCGGAAAAGCTCTTCAAAGACAGTAAGCTCGATAAAAAAGATGTTCCTTATCTCAGCGATATTAGCGAGGCTTGGAGAAAGGAATACTGCGTTACTAAGGACGATTCGGTCTATCTCAATACTCTCACGGACGATGATCTCGCCATGCTCGGCGTTCCCGAAAGCGGCGATGTTATGTACTTTAACGGAAAGCTGTGCTTCCGTTACTATGTAGCATATCTTGAAAATTATTTCGATGTTGACGACAGAAGTCTGTCTATCTCACTGCTCAGCTGAGCGGACAATCTTTGGTACGGTCTGATTGTACGTTCCCTCCCGACGGCGGCGTACAGCGGATTAAAATATATGATAACTATAGGAGGTTATTATGAGCGAATTTTTTAAAGAAATAGGCAAAATTCAGTATGAAGGAAAGAACTCCGCGAACCCAATGGCGTTCAAGTACTATAATCCGGACGAAGTGATCTGCGGCAAACCCATGCGCGAACAGCTTAAATTTGCCCTCTCTTGGTGGCATACAATGGGCGGCGACGGCACCGATATGTTCGGCTGCGGAACTACCGATAAGAAGTGGGGCGAATCCGAACCGGCTGCTATCGCAAAAGCTAAGGTAGACGCTGCTTTTGAGATCATGGACAAGCTTTCAATCGATTATTTCTGCTTCCACGACCGCGATCTTTCACCGGAATACGGTAATCTTGCCGAGACAAACGCTAAGCTCGACGAGATCACGGACTATATAAAGGCTAAGCAGGACGAGACAGGCAAGAAGTGTCTCTGGGGTACGGCTAAGTGCTTCGATCACCCAAGATATATGCACGGTGCAGGAACTTCTCCGTCAGCCGATGTTTTTGCTTATGCGGCTGCTCAGATCAAAAAAGCGATCGAAGCTACCGTTAAGCTCGGCGGAAACGGCTACGTTTTCTGGGGCGGACGCGAGGGCTATGAAACTCTTCTCAATACAAATATGGGACTTGAGCTTGACAACATGGCTCGTCTTATGAAGCTTGCCGTTGAATATGCACGTTCGATCGGCTACACAGGAGATTTCTACGTTGAGCCTAAGCCAAAGGAACCTACTAAGCATCAGTACGACTTTGATACTGCTACAGTTCTCGGATTCCTCCGCAAGTACGGTCTGGATAAGGACTTCAAGATGAATATTGAAGCTAACCATGCAACTCTTGCACAGCATACGTTCCAGCACGAGCTTCGTGTTGCAAGAGAAAACGGCGCATTCGGCTCGATCGACGCTAATCAGGGCGATACGCTTCTCGGCTGGGATACAGATCAGTTCCCGACAAACGTTTACGAGACTGCCCTTTGTATGTATGAGGTTCTCAAGGCAGGCGGATTTACCAACGGCGGTCTGAACTTTGACGCTAAGGCAAGAAGAGGTTCGTTCACTCCCGAGGATATTTTCCACAGCTATATTGCCGGAATGGATTCATTTGCGCTCGGTCTGAGAATTGCCGCAAAGATGATCGAGGACGGCAGGATCGACAAGTTTGTTGACGACAGATATTCTTCATGGACAACCGGTATCGGCAAGGACATCATCGACGGTAAGGTCACTATGGCTGACCTTGAAAAGTATGCTCTCGAAAAGGGTGAGGTTACCGATTCTCTCGGCAGCGGACGTCAGGAGATGCTCGAAGCAGTTATGAACAATATTATGTTCAGCCTTTAATAGTTAGATTTTACGGGACGTTCGGACACCTCTCCTGATCGGGGACGGCGTTCCGAACGTCCTTTTGCGAATATTTATAGGGGTATCGTTATGAGATCACATAGTAATATATTTCGAAGGATTATCAACATTGTTATATTTGGCGTTGTTTTCATTCCTGTTGTCATTCTGCGTGAAAAATATGAGATCATGCTTAATGTTAAATATGACGAAATAGTGTGTATATTTATTTGCGGTATTTACTTTGTTATTGCATTTCCGATAAATCACCTTATTGACAGGAAAAAGACTAAACGCAAAAAGCATAAATAATATACTTTGACTGTTCACTTATTTTATTATTATAAAATGATTCTTGGAGGTAGAATAATATGCGGCTTGACGGATTTGGTTTGTTCGTGGAAGATATGGCGAAAATGATTAAGTTTTACAGAGATGTATTAGGCTTTGAAATCAAGGAAAGTGAAGATACGTCAAATGTGTATTTAATAAAAGACGGAACACTTTTTCTGCTTTACGGAAGAAAAGATTTCGAGAATATGACAAGCAGAAAGTATGAGTATATCAAAGGCGCCAACGGTCACTTTGAAATAGCTCTGTATGTGGATACATTTGAAGAGGTCGATGAAGAATACACGAAAGCAGTCAATAAAGGAGCGGTTTCAATTTTAGAACCCGAAGATGAACCATGGGGACAGAGAACCTGTTATATAGCAGATCCTGAAGGTAATCTAATAGAGATAGGTTCATTCAACAGACCCTTTATGCGATAAGCTCCGTTTTATTTTTAAGGGTAGGAAAATGGAAATCTACGGAGTAAAAATTATATTTCAGTATCTCATAGAAAATGAAAGCCGCATTATTTATGAAGAGAGCGTGAGGCTCTTTCATGCGGAATCCTTTGACGGCGCATTCGATAAGGCAGAAAAAATGGCTAAGGACGAGGAATACGAATACATGAACGTCTATGCCGAAAGAGTCAAGTACAGATTTTATAAAAATGCCGAGGCGTTTCGGCTGTTTGACAAGCTGGAATTTGAAGACGGCTCAGAGGTTTTTTCAACGCATTTTGAAATGCAGGATGCCGGCGACGACCTTATTGAGAAACGCTATTGCAGCTGCTCGGCAGAAGATATGTACATTATCCGTCAAGCCGAGTTTAACGGCGTATGGACGGAAGAAAAATAGAAAGAGGTGTTATTATGGGAGCATGGAGTCACAGAATTTTTGACGACGATGTAACTCTTGACTGCTTGTGCGAACTTGCGGAAAGCGACGATATTATTGAAGATATGAAGGGGTTTATGTCAGAGGCTCTTGAAGCTGCGGACGACTATCTTGATTACGATGCCGGAGCTTACGGAATTGTGTCTGCCTGCGTGATCGACGCAAAGCTGAACGGACTTGAAATGGAGCTTTTGTCCGAGTCCGATGATTTGGAGGAATTGACAGCTATTCTCGAAAAGCTTGACGGCCAGGACGTTTCGGAGCTGCGCCGGACGGCGGCTGACGTTGTAAAGGCAGTCATGGCGGAGAATTCCGAGCTGCGTGAGCTTTGGGAAGAAAATGAAGAATGTTATCCTTTGGTAATAAATATTTATAATAAATTAGTTCAAAGGCTTGAAAATTGAAAGGAAAATAATATGTCATACATTATAGGCGTGGACTGCGGTACAAGCGGTACAAAGACAGTCCTTTTTGACGAAAAGGGAAGCGTTATTGCTTCCCATACAATAGAATATCCTATGTATCAGCCGAAAAACGGCTATGCAGAGCAGGAGCCCGGCGACTGGGCAAACGCAATGATCGACACTATCAAGGCGGTCATGGCTAAGAGCGGAGTAAAAAAAGAGGACGTCAAGGGTATCGGTATTTCGGGACAGATGCACGGTCTTGTTATGCTCGATAAGGATAACAATGTGCTCCGCCGTTCAATTATCTGGTGCGACCAGCGTACTGCTGCCGAGGTCGATGAGATGAACAGAGCTGTCGGACGTGAAAAGCTCGTGGAGATCACGGCTAATCCTGCCCTTACAGGCTGGACTGCCGCTAAAATTCTCTGGGTGAAGAATAACGAGCCTGAAATTTACTCAAAGGTTGCGCATATACTTCTTCCTAAGGATTACCTCAGATTTGTGCTCACTCACGAGTATGCTACCGAGGTTTCCGATGCTTCGGGTATGCAGCTTCTTGATGTGCCGAACCGCTGCTGGTCGGACGAGCTGCTCTCTGCATTTGAAATCGACAAGAACTGGCTCGGCAAGGTTTACGAGTCCTGCGAGGTCACAGGAACTCTCACAAAGTGTATGGCTGAGGAGCTTGGTCTCTGCGAGGGAACGATCGTTGTCGGAGGTGCAGGAGACAACGCTGCCGCAGCTGTCGGAACTGGAGTTGTCGAGGACGGCAAGGCGTTCACTACGATCGGCACTTCGGGAGTTGTTTTCGCTCACACATCGAATATTTCTATCGATAAGCTCGGCAGAGTTCACACCTGCTGCGCGGCTGTTCCGAACGCATGGCACGTTATGGGAGTTACTCAGGGAGCGGGACTTTCGCTGAAATGGTTCAGGGATAATTTCTGCATGAGCGAGAAAGAAACCGCAAAATTAATGGGCGCTGACGAGTATTATCTTATGGACAAGCAGGCGGAGCAGGTTCCCGTGGGCGCGAACAGACTGCTTTACCTGCCGTATCTCATGGGCGAAAGAACTCCGCATCTTGACCCGGACGCAAGGGGAGTTTTCTTTGGTTTATCAGCAATTCATACCCGCCGTGATATGCTTCGTGCCGTTATGGAGGGAGTAACGTATTCGCTTCGTGACTGCGTTGAGGTGTTCCGCGAGATGAACGTCAGCGTAAGCGACATGATGGCTTGCGGAGGCGGAGGTTCTTCGCCGCTTTGGAGAAGTATGCTTGCCGATCTTTATAACTGCGACGTTAAAACTGCAGCTTCCAAGGAAGGACCGGCTCTCGGAGTCGCAATTCTCGCCAGCGTTGGCGCAGGGCTTTACGGCAGCGTTTCCGAGGCTTGCGGCGCGATAGTCAAGACCGACAAGGTTCAGTCTCCTAACAAGGAAAACGTTCCCGAATATGAGAAGTATTATCAGCTTTACAGGGAGATCTATCCTGCACTCAAAGCAAGCTTCGCTAAACTTGCATCGCTTTGATTTGCAGTATATACGTACCTACTGGGGCAAACCTTTGCCCCAGTAAGGCTGCGTAAATACCGCGAAAAAACGGCTGCGGTTGATCCGCAGCTGTTTTTGATTTACCAGAATTTTCCCTCATAGGATTTATAAACACGGCGGTAAAAGTATAAATTCAGCTCATTATTATTGCCGGATTCAAGCTCCTCTCCCGCTAAAATGTAGTAATCGCTTCTCGTATTGTCGGACGACCACGTATCTATCAATATATGGGCGTTGAACGTATTTCCGGTCAGAGCGTTCTGCTCCTTGATAAGAGTTTTAGCGCGCTCGTTCGCCAGCTTCACATATTGGGAGGTCTGCTCATCGGTCAGATTTTCGTCGTCAATGAAAATATGTACGTCAAGATACAGAGGAAGCCGTTCGAAAGCGTTATTTACGGTAAGTTCATTCAGTTTAACGCAATTTTCGGCGGAGCTGAGAGAATTCAGATAAGCGTCGGTTTTCTTTACCATTTCAGGCACATCGTCGGGATTGCACCTTATACTCGCAAGGTTGCAGTAGACCGCGCTTCCTCCCTGATGAATGGGAATATCGCTGAAATATGTGTCGAACATCGATTCCTGAAACTGATCGGACAGATCGTTTTTAATAAATTTCGAGATCTGATCGGATAGAGGAGAAGAATTATCGAATGTGAAAATTTTTCTGCCGCAGTCGGCTGATGTAAAGGAAGCAGTCCATTCGAGGTAGCTGCTGTCATAGCTGCCGTATCCGCAGTCACAGTGTTCACCTTGACGAAAGCCGCTTTCAGGTCCTGAGATCGTGTACTCGCTGCCCAGCATTGCGGAGAGAGTATCCGAATATTTGTCGGGATAGTTTTCAGTATATATTTTAACATTGTTTTCGAGACGGTAAGCCGCTTCATCGAATTTTGGCTCATTTATTGTGAAGAAATAGCCGGAAACGGCGCAGGCAACGATCATAAGCGCGATATTTGCGGCGATAAGTTTTAAGCGCATAAAAAATCTCCTTATAAGAAACGTGTATTCATACGGTTACATGAATACACGTTTTTGATTATTATCAGTCGCCGAATGAAACGCCGATATCTCTTGCGGTAATAACGAGATGATTTTCGGGATCTACGAATTTAGTTTTTCCGGCGATATCCTCAAGCTTGTTTGAAGTGATCTTATTGCCGATCTTAGCAACGGTTCTGCCGTATTTCTCTTTAGCAATGAGGTATGCGGCATGAACGCCGAACTGAGTTGCAAGAACGCGGTCGTAAGCGCTCGGAGCGCCTCCTCTGAGCATATGTCCGGGAACGCATACACGAGCCTCGATGCCTGTGTTAGCCTGAATCTGAGCCGCAATTCTTCCGGTAGCGGTTACGATTCCTGCCTCCTCACGTTTCTTGGCGCGTTCCTTTTTCTTCATTTTTGCTTCGGCAACGTCAAATGCTCCCTCGGCAACGGCAACGATAGAGAACGTCTTTCCGGCTGCGCTTCTTGCCATTACGGCGTCGCAGACATTGTCGATATCGTAGGGGATCTCGGGAATGAGAATTATATCCGCTCCGCCCGCAATACCTGAGTTAAGTGTGAGCCAGCCTGCCTTATTTCCCATGATCTCGCAGAGAATGATTCTTGAGTGGCTTGCGGCGGTAGTATGGAGACGGTCGATAGCGTCGGTAGCGATATCCACAGCGGTATGGAATCCAAAGGTAACGTCTGTTCCGAAGATATCGTTGTCGATCGTTTTCGGCAGACCGATAACGTTAAGTCCTTCGTCGGCAAGAAGCTTAGAGGTTTTATGGGTTCCGTTTCCTCCAAGAGTAAGAAGACAGTCGAGCTTCTGCTTTTTGTAGGTTTCCTTCATATTTTTAACTTTATCAACGTTATCCTCTCCGATAACCTGCATCATCTTGAACGGCTGACGCTTTGTACCGAAAATCGTTCCGCCCTGAGTGAGAATACCCGAGAAAGCAGACGGCGACATATCCTTGCAGAGATTGTTGATAAGGCCGTAGTAGCCGTTGGAGATACCGACGATTTCCACGTTGTCTTCTCCGAAACGCTCGTAGCAAGCCTTTGCCACACCTCTTATGGTAGCGTTCAGACCGGGACAGTCTCCGCCGCTTGTTAAAATACCAATTCTTCTTTTCATTGTAATGACCTCCGTTTTATATATTATTCGGCATTTTTTGTGAATTAATACGCTTAATGGAATCGAATTATTATTTTGCGTCAAAAAGTTTTCGCAGCTTCGTCCGTCTCAAAATATTTATGTATTTGTTCGGGCGGCATAGGCTTTCCGTAAAGGAATCCCTGTGCGAAGTCACACCCTGCATTGCGGAGAATATTTGCCTGCTGTTCGTTTTCGATACCCTCGGCAATAGTTTCGATCTGCTTTGATTTTGCGATCCTGATGACCGCCGAGACTATTTCGAAAGCGATATTGTCGTGTTCGATGTCCGTGATAAACGAGCGGTCGAGCTTCAGCAGAGTTATCGGCAGTATCTGGAGGTAGCTGAGCGAAGAGTAACCCGTGCCGAAATCGTCCATTGCGAGCTTAACGCCAAGCTCGCGCAGCTTGTTCATCTGAGAAACGGCAAAATCGATATCACGCAGAGCGAGAGTCTCGGTAAGCTCCACTTCGAGCCATTTCGCTTCAAGCCCCGATTTAACGAGCGCGTCGTACACCTTTTCTTTAAGATCCTTCTGATAGAAATCGGAGGACGCAAAATTTATAGACATAACGATATGCGGAAATCCCATTCTCTGCCAGAGCATATTCTGATGACAGGCTTCATTGAGCACGAATTCACTGATACGTCCCACCAGATGAGAGCTTTCGGCAATAGGAATAAACGCATCGGGACGAACGATCGTGCCGTCAGGCTTTATCCAGCGGACAAGAGCCTCCACTCCCATTATCTTGCCTGTGGAGAGGTCAATTTTAGGCTGATAGAACAGCTGAAGCTCGTCGTTGTCAATGGCGTCGCTGAGAGCTTTTTCAAGCTCGGTATCGCCGATTATCGAATCGTGCATGCTTGGTTCGTAGCCGCAGATGCTGTTCTGGGAATTGTTTCCGGATTTAAGCGCAAATTCGGCGTGTTCAAGCACGTCGAGGAACGAATTTCCGTCCTCCGGCATTTTGGAGTAGCCGATAGAGCAAGTCAAATTTATCGATGAAAGCTCGTTTACTGCAAGCTTGGAGAGATCCTCCTGAATGGTAAGAGCCGTTCTTGCCGGAATTTCATCGTCGCCGTAATCACGGAGAATAAGCGCGAAGTTATCTCCGCTTATTCTTGCCGCAAGACCTCCCGTTCCGACAAATTTATAGAGAAGATGAGCAAAATTCTTTAAAAGGCTGTTTCCCGCGTCATAGCCGCAGGTGTCGTTGACGATGTGGAAGCGGTCAATATCCAGAACTATCACCCAATAGGAATATCCGAGGTGGAGACAGCAGTCATAAGTATCTTGTCCCAAGCTTACGAGCTTGTTGCGGTTGGCGATCTCGGTTACTTCGTCGATATAGGCGAGACGCTCGATAAGCATATCCTTTTCGCGTTCCTGAGTGATGTCGAAAAGCGCGCCTCCGATGAGGCGGTCTGCTCCGGCGATCGTGACAGCCGATTTATACCTGTAGGAATACCAGCGGTACATACCGCCCTTTGACTTGATCCGAAGCTCAAGGGAATGTATCTCATTATCGCAGTCTTTTTCGGATTCGAGAAGTTTAAGGCAGCTGTCGTACTGTATCCTGTCGTTTGGGTGGATAAGCGCGCGGAAGCTGCTGAGACTGATATCGCTTTCCGGAAGATCGAGCATACGCACGGTCTCGGGAGATGCATGGAAGCTTTCACGGTCGCGGCTCATAAGAATACCGATCTCCGAAAGCTCCATAGAGAGGTTAAGCTGTTCGTTGGCAGAAGTAAGATTTTTCTGCATATTTCTGATTTCCGTGAGGTTGAAGCCGGTGCTGAAATAAAGCGAGAAGTTATTTTTCTGCTTGAACAGGGAAGTGCTCCATATAATACTGACAGGAGTACCGTCCGCCGAGATAAATTCCGATTCGTCAACGTTTCCGTTCAGCAGCTTTTGAATGGTATCGTCGTTTATATCGACAACGCCGAAAACCTTTTTCAGCAGCTCTCTGTGGTCAAATTCAGCGTCCTCGATACCGAGAAGCCGCCGCATAGGCTTGTTGAAATAAACAGCGGAGCAGTCGTTTGTCCAGATAACTATTTCAGTACTGAGACTTTCAGAGATCTTTGCGATATCATGGGTATCGACAAAGGTATTATTTTTGTAATATATGAGATTGAAAACGCAGACGGTAACGCTCAGCACAACGACAGTGACGAGGAAAACCGCAAGGATAACGCTTGCGTTGTCGGACATTAAACGAGCATATAACAGAACGAGCGAAGCGGCTGTTGCAAGTATGAACGTTGCCGACAGAGCTGTTTTATTATGCATTGCGGATTCCCCCCATTCCATGAAGATCGTATCTGTGCAGCCGATTTGGCGCACCATATCTGTGCAGTGCTGCCGATTAATAGCGGATTTTTGAAAAATCGCAAAGCTTGTGTTCTGCGGCATATACAGACTCTGATAAATACAATTACATTATAGCAAATATGTCCTAAAATGTCAATGAAAAAATACAAATTCAAGTAAAATTTACCTAATTTACTCATGATTAACAAAATTGTTTCACAAAATATACACTTTTGCGTTTTATAATGTTATAATATATTGAGGTATAGGATCGTTGAAGCGTTAATGTCACCGATCCGCAAATGAATTACATGACAGGGAGAATCATTATGGCACATATTCTTATTGTTGACGATGAAATCAATATCCGTAAGGTAGTCCGCGAATACGCCGAATTTGAAGGCTATGAGGTTACGGAGGCAGGCAACGGCATGGAAGCTGTTAATTTCTGCCGCGAAAATGATTACGATATAATCATAATGGACGTTATGATGCCGCGTCTTGACGGCTATTCGGCTTGCAAGGAGATACGCAAAACAAAAAATATTCCTGTTATCATGCTTTCGGCAAGAGGAGAGGAATATGACAAGCTTTTCGGCTTTGAGATCGGCATCGACGATTATGTTGTGAAGCCTTTCTCTCCGAAGGAGCTTATGGCGAGGGTCAAGGTAGTTTTAAAACGCAGCGCAGCTTCAAGCGAGATGGCTCTTGCCGATAAATATACCTTTGAGGGACTTGAAGTGGACGTATCGGGACGCGAGGTATACGTAAACGGCAAAAAAGCTTCGATGACTCCAAAGGAGTACGATTTGCTCTTCTATCTTGTTAAAAATAAAAATATTGCTCTTTCAAGGGACAAGCTCCTTGAAGAGGTGTGGGGCTATGACTTTTTCGGCGACGACAGAACCGTTGATACGCATATAAAAATGCTTAGAAACAGTCTTGGCGAATACAGAAAGTTTATAGTTACTCTGAGAGGAATGGGATACAAGTTTGAAGCTGTTTCGTAAAATATCGGAAAAATCCGGCAAAATACCGCTGAAGATCAAAATATGGATCTATTTTATCATATTTACGCTGATCGTATTCGTTCTTTTATGGATATGCCAGATATTTTTTCTTGAGAACTTTTACGAACAAATGAAAAAGAAAGACGTATATAACGTTTCCGTCTCGCTTGCCGACGCTTATGACGACCTTGAATCTTCCGCCTATAACCGTCTCCTTTCAAAGGAGGCTTTGGCAAATGATCTGTGCATCGAGGTTCTTGATAAGTACGGACGTTCCGTTTATTCTAAGGAAGCCCTCGGCGACTGCCTGATACACGGACGTGAAAACAGCACATATATGTTCATTAAGCGCATAGACGAGTCGAAAGAAGGCTGGATCTACTATAAGATAAAAAATCCGCGTTCGGGCTACGATATGCTGCTGTACGGCTGTGAAATAGAAGATTCTGACGGAAGCAGCGGCTACTTGCTGATAAATTCCGCCCTTGTTCCCGTAGGCTCGACGGTGGATATTATCAAGAGACAGCTTGGAATAATCACCGTTATTCTGATCGTCATTGCCTTTGTGATATCTCTTTATGTTTCGAGCAAGATCGCACGTCCGATCACCAATATTACTAAAGCGTCGGGAAATCTTGCTAAAGGCGATTTTAAAACAAAGTTCGACGGCAAGGGATATCTCGAAGTGCAGCAGCTTGCGGAAGCTCTTACTTATGCCGAGTCGGAGCTTTTAAAGGTCGATAATATGCAGCGCGACCTTATTGCGAACGTTTCACACGACCTCAGAACTCCGCTTACGATGCTCAAAGCCTATGCGGAGATGATCCGCGACATTTCCGGAGACAATCCCGCCAAACGTTCGGAGCACCTTGATATAATCATCAACGAGACGGACAGGCTTGCCCTGCTTGTAAACGATATGCTTGACCTTTCGAAGATCCAGAGCGGCTGTCAGAAGCTGTGCTGTACGGAATTTGATATACGCGAAAAATTAAGCGCGATAGTCGGAAGATATGCAGGCGTATACGAAAAAATGGGATATCATATTCACCTGATCAGCGACGAGGAAAGAATCGTATGCTGCGATGTCGTTAAGATAGAGCAGGTGATATACAATCTTATAAACAATGCAATAAATTATACCGGAGACGACAAGCAGGTGTACGTTCGCCAGATCAATCAGAAGGACGGCGTTCTTATCGAGATCGAGGATACCGGCGACGGCATTGAGGAGGACAAGATAAAGCTTATATTCAATAAATATTACCGTTCGAAGAACCATAAGAGAGAGGTCGTCGGTACGGGACTCGGACTTTCTATCGTGAAGGCTGTTCTGGAGCTTCACGGCTTTGATTACGGAGTGCGCAGTGTCCTTGGAAAAGGCTCGGTATTCTGGTTCAGGATAAGCGATAACATGTAATATTGCAATGTTAAAGCGGACTGCTTAATGCAGTCCGTTTTTTGACAAGAGCTGACAAAATAATGCATAAATCGACTTGAAATTGCAAATTTTAGTACCAAAAGGTACTGGAATATGTATAATATCTCTGTAATATGATAAAGTAAATAGTACCGATAGGTTCTAAAATTTATCGGTATCATTGACTTGATCGGGAGATGTTTTTGTGTATTTCAGAAGGCTCAGAGATTTGCGTGAAGATAATGACTTAAACCAGACGGAAATAGCCGAGCTGCTTTACACAAGCCAGACAGTTTATTCAAGATACGAAAGAGGATATCAGACTATTCCTGTCGAGCATTTGCTGATACTTGCCGATTTTTATAACGTTTCTGTCGATTATATTCTTGGCAGAACAAATATCAAGGAATTAAATAAGCTCGGATAGCGTATGATTATTGTGAAGAAACTTGCTGAAATGCTTTTCAATGGCGGAATTTACAAAATAAATGAATTCGTATACAAAATATTAAAAAAATAATCTGCATTTTTTCAATCCATTTTCACAAAATTTACACAAAGGACATTTATAATAAAGTTGCTGAAGGAGAAATCCTGAAGCTGATTTTCATGGTAGTGCAGTATTCACCCCAATACTGCATTATAAAATCCCCAATAATCCCTATATCATGGCAGATGAGCTCCTTTTTAGGAGCCCATTTGTTTTTATAGGGGATTTTGCGATATGCTGCCTTGGATCCGAGCCTTTCAAACAGCTTATTCAAATTTTGATTTTACATAGGAGGCGGCATTATGGGAAAGAACGGTATTCACAGCGGTCACCGCGAGAGACTCAGAAAAAGATTCCTTGAAACGGGAACGAGCGGATTCCGCGAGCACGAGCTTCTGGAGCTGCTGCTGTTTTACGCTTTTCCCAGAGTCAACACGAATGAGATCTCTCACCGCCTTATCGAACGCTTCGGCAGTCTTGACGGAGTTATAAACGCCGATCGCGAAGAGCTTCTGACAGTTAAGGGGATGGGCGCGTCAGGCAGCGGATTTATAGATTTTATCGGAGAGCTTTGCGGTATGTATGCCGATTCTGCCGTAAGCAAGACCGATTTTTCGGCAGCAGGCAGCGCGGAAAGATATCTCGTTGATTATTTTTCCTTCTCGGCGTCGGGAATATGCCTTATCATCAGCATAAACAGCCGTCTTGAGCTTGCGGATACGTTCAGCTATCCCACAAAGCTGCTTATCGGCGGAGATATTACGGCGCGCGATATAACCGAAACTGTGATACGTAACAATATCAGGCGTATAATCATAGGTCAGAGCGTTGAGAGAGAGCTGCCCTATCCAGACGAAGAGGATTATCTTGTAACAAAGCTTTTTTCGAAGATCCTGCACACTATCGGAGGAGAGGTCTGCGATCATATAATCTGCGCGGGCGAAAAGACCTTTTCAATGCGGAAAAGCGGAGCTTTCAGCTTTCCGGAGGGAGGCAGGCGGCAATGAGCGGGAATGTGAAAAAGCTTCTTTTGGAAAAACTTGCTCGGAACGGTATCCGGTCTCTGAGCGAGAAAGAGATTGCCGCGCTTCTTATGGCATATTCCGGAAACCGCGAGCCTGAAATTTCAGCCGAGCGGCTGCTTGAAGACTACGGCAGCGTTAAGGGACTGCTCGACGCGGACATAAATTCGCTGCTCAGACATAAGTATCTTGACGAGCGTTCGGCAGCTTTGATAAAATTGATACCTCAGCTTGCCCGATGCTGCGGCATGAGAGCTTCTTCCGAAAGACTGCGTTCAAGCTCGCAGGCAAAGGAGTATTTCATCAGATTTTTTCTCGGAGCATCGGAGGAACAGCTTGCCGCCGCTTACATGGACGAAAAGCTTAACGTCATTAAAAAGGCGGTAATTGCCAAGGGCTCGGCTGCAGAGCTGAAAGCGTCGTTTCGTGATATCGCAGATCAGGCGTTTTCATGCGGAGCAAGGTGCGTTATAATTTCCCACAATCACCCGTTCGGAGCAGCTACGCCGTCCACCAGCGATTATTCTTCAACGGAAATGCTCTTCGGAATGCTTGCAGGAATAGGCGTATCGCTTATCGATCATATAGTTGTCGGCAGAGATAAAGTCGTTTCAATGCAGGAACTCCCTTTTGCGCTCTCATTCAAAACCGCCGATCTTCACAAATATAAGATAAATTAAAATTTGCCGCAGTTATCTGCGCAATCTATTGAGGGAAACCCTTTTGAAGAAAGGTTTGCCCCAGCAGGCTGCGTAAATACCGCGGCATATTTTAATTATTTCACATATTGAGATATAGGCAGGCTGAGTTGTTTAACGGCATCGGCAACGAGCTTAGCGACGGCGTTTGCGCCTGTCTCGGTGAAGTGGGTCATATCGGTAGAGCCTTCGACGGCACTGCAGAGATGATACGTATACGCCGTGTCATAGCCGATGGAGTTGTAATGATTCACCATGAGCGTATTAAGGTCGATGCAGGGAATACTGTATTTTGCGGCGAGATCTTTCATTGCCTGACAGTAATTTCCGTAGCTGTTCACGAACTTACCGTTTGAGTAGGCTTTAAGTCCGATAACGGTGGTGACCATTACGGGAGTAGCTCCCTTATCGAGCGCGCCCTCTATATATTTGGTAAGATAGTATTCGTAAGAGCCTTCGGTCGGATTATCGACGTTTCCGCAGACGGGAGCGTATCTTTCGGCGTTGCTTGAAGCCGAATCGTTTATGGCAAATTGTACGAGGAGATAATCTCCCTCCTTTATCGAAGCCAGAATGGTGTCCAGACGTCCGTTGTCGTAGAAGCTCTTGGAGCTTCTTCCTGCTATCGAATGATTTGAAACGGTCACGTTATCTGAGAAATAGTCTCCGAGGTAATATCCCCAGCCCTGCTGCGGAGCGTAGCTTGCACGGTAGCTTTGTACCGTTGAATCGCCGGCAATATAGATAACGGGATTGTTGTTTTCAGGCTCGGTAGGTTTTTCCACCGGGATATATGTTTCCGCGATCGGTTCGTCCGTCAACTCGATGGTGAGGTAATCCAGATTAGGGCCGCCGTTTTCCGTGAGAGAAGAAAGCTTTATCGTGTTTGCTCCCTCTTTCAGCGGAAGAACAATGCCTCTGTCTGCCCAGTCAGTCCATGCTCCGGTGCTCAGGAAAGACTGAACCCAGTAGTCGGGCGCGCCGTTTACTTCCACTTTCATTTTTCTGTCGGCTTCCGTACCGTTGGCAATTCTGAAAACGGTGTAGTAATTTCCTGTTTTGGGAGCGTTTACCGTCCATGTGATATAGCTGTCGGTGCTGTTGTCGAGATTAACGTATGCCGTGCTTTTGTAGCCAGAATTTGTGTTTTCAGAGATACCGTTCACGTAATCGGCATCTACGGCGTAATAGTAAACGGTCTGCGGAGTTTCGTCAAAGTCGAATTCCAGAAGATTTGCAAGATACATCTGAACGGCGGTCGCGTCGTTGACGCTGACATCGTCGCCGCGCTGATAAACGTCGGCGTTATTTTTTCCCTCGTCGGTCAGGGGAAAGAGTTCCTTATCGACGCAGTAGCAAAGGATTCTTACAACGTCGTCCATGTTCGTTTGACCGCTGCAATCGGCGTCGCCGGGGACAAATTTTACATTTTCGCTTGTAGTAGGCTCTGTCGGAGCGGGATATGTTACTTTTTCTGCCTGCCATTTCTGACAGTTATTGCCGTTAAGCTCCCACTGCTGGATATACGCGCCGCTTGCCGTGGAAGCGTCTGCTACCTCTACTGCGCTTTTGTCGTTGGAGGATTTAGTCAGGATAGTATATGAACCGTCGCTGTTTGCGGCAAATTTGAACAGCTGAGCGTCGGCGTTGGTGTTTGTGTAGATGCCTATATTAGCGCCGTTATCAGCCTTTCCGTAGTCGACATCGATGTAATAGGTCAAGCCGTCTCCAAGCATGGAGTAAATATAGTAGTAACCGTTCGAAGCCGCTTTAAGCTGCCATGTATTGTGAGCGGAAGCGGAGTCTGCTCCCCATTGCTGAACGTTAGTCCCTGCTTCTGCCTTGCCGCCCTCGACCTCGAGGTAAAGACCGCTGTTGACGTTTTTGAACATATATTTTGCGGATTCGTCCATAACTGCGCCCTCAACAGGCTGAGCTTCTCCGAAATTTATCTGAGAAGCAACAAGCTCGGCAAGCTTTATAGCTCCGTTTCTGTTCGGGTGGAGCGTATCGCCGTCCATATAAAGAGCGGTGGTAGCGTCTGTTCCGATAGAGATACAGTAATCCTGCCAGAGGTTGAACAGGTCGATAACGGCGCAGTTCTGCTCGCTGCCGATAGTATCGAGCTGAGTTCCGAACCAGCGTCCGGTAAGCAGGGGAGACCTTGAAGCGTCGCCGTTTCGTCCCTGCTGCTTGACGAGAATGACCTTCATGCCCTTTGCCTTTGCGCGCGTTACCATATCGGTAACGGTAGCGTAATATTCGTCGGCATTCGAATAGTTTGTATCGTTGATGCCGATGGAAATTATATAGTAATCGCCGCTTTTGCCGTAGTATTCGATCGGATCGAACTGACCTGCGTCCACAAAGCCTTTTGCGTACTGACCGCTTGCAGCCATATTTCTGATCTCGTACTTGTCGGTGTCGATGAACTGTCCGAGCATTTGTCCCCAGCCGCCCTGAACGCTTGTATCGAGAGGGTAGTAGTTGCAGACGGTGGAGTCTCCGCAGATCCAGACGGTCGGCTTGCCTGTCGGGTCGGACGAGATCCTGTCGATCCGGAGCGAACTCATAGTGAAAGCGTATCCTGCCTTTCCCTCGGTCGCCATGATATTCAGCTGACCGTCGGTAACCGGGAGCTGAAAAGTATGATAAGCGTTGTTGCCTGTCATGTTTATGACTTGAAGCATACCTTCGGCGCGTATGCTTGTTCTGTTTGTGTTGCCGAGACGGACGGTTATCTGATAAAGACCGTTGTCAAGATCAACATTGAACGTATTCGAGAGATCGGTGCTCTTAAACTGCACCGCGTCGCTCAGCTCATTGCTGCCGGCAGCGGAAACATTCGCCATATTTGACGTGGTATTAAAACCGTAGCCCTTTGACGACGAGTAAGCGTCTGTGGCTGAAACTCCTGTAAAACCGTTGGCTGTTCCACCGTTTCCGAAGTCGAAGTTCCAGACGGTCGATGCAGCTTCTGCCTTGATCGCGGTTTCGGGACGATCGTTGAACGCAAGTCCCGTAAAGGAAGTGATCGCAAGAGCCAGCGAAGCGAATCCGCTGACCAGTTTTTTCAGTTTCATAAAATAATCCTCCAAATTCTAAATTCGAACAATATAAATACTTTTTATCTTATTTAATCATATCATAATGAATTTACAAAGTCAACAAAAATTATATGCAGTTTTATGCCATTTTAATGATTCTTTGTGCTAAGATCCTCTTCAGCTGTGCATTATAATTTTTTTGATCCGAAAAAAAGTGTAAAAAAGTGTATATTCAAAATTTTAAAAAGATTTTCTCGACCTATTGACAAAACGCGGACTGCGTTATATAATATATGTGTACAAACCTTATCAAGAGCGGCGGAGGAAACAGGTCCTGTGAAGCCCGGCAACCTGACTGCTATTTTTCAATATGCAGACAAGGTGCTAAGTCCTGCGGTTTATCCGAAAGATGAGGATTTTTTAAGAAATCAAAGCGTCTCCGGAAGAGGCGCTCTTTATTTTATGGAGGTCTGATTATGAATAAATTTTTGTTTACTTCGGAATCGGTTACAGAGGGACATCCCGATAAGATCTGCGACCAGATTTCCGACGCCGTGCTCGACGCTATTCTGGAGCAGGACGATTCTGCCCGCGTTGCCTGCGAAACGGCAGTCACTACAGGTATGATACTCTGCATGGGAGAGATAACCACTAAGGCTAAGGTAGATATCCCGGCGATCGCGCGCAAGGTCGTTATTGATATTGGCTACGACCGCGCAAAATACGGCTTCGACGGCCATACCTGCGCTGTTCTTACGTCTATTGACGAGCAGTCGCCCGATATCGCTATGGGCGTAAACGAGGCCATCGAATACAGAGAGGACGGCAAGGACAGCGACGGCCTTTCCAACGGCGCAGGCGATCAGGGAATAATGTTCGGCTATGCCTGCAATGAGACTGCGGAGCTTATGCCTCTTCCTATCTCGCTGGCTCACAAGCTTTCGATGAGACTTACCGAAATGCGCAAGGACGGCACTCTGCGCTATCTCCGTCCGGATGGAAAATCGCAGGTAACTGTCGAATATGTTGACGGCAAGCCTGCAAGAATAGATGCTGTCGTTGTTTCGTCGCAGCATTCGGCTGACGTTTCTCTCGAACAGATACGCAAGGATATAATCGAATTCGTTATAAAGCCGGTCATTCCTGCCGAGCTTATAGACGGCGATACCAAGTTTTTCATAAATCCTACTGGAAGATTCGTTGTCGGAGGTCCACAGGGAGACAGCGGACTTACCGGAAGAAAGATCATTGTTGATACATACGGCGGATATTCACGTCACGGCGGCGGAGCTTTCAGCGGAAAGGATCCCACAAAGGTAGATCGCTCGGCTGCTTATATGGCTCGTTATATCGCAAAAAATATAGTTGCGGCAGGTCTTGCCGATAAGTGCGAGGTTCAGCTTGCTTACGCTATCGGTGTTGCAGAACCTGTTTCCGTTCTTGTCGATACATTCGGAACAGGCAAGGCTGACGAGAACGCTCTTTCGGACGCCGTAAGAAAGGTATTCGATCTTCGTCCGGCAGCTATAATAAAGGCTCTCGATCTCAGAAAGCCGCAGTACAGACAGCTTGCCGCATACGGTCACATGGGACGTGAGGACTTAGGCGTTGCGTGGGAGAAAACCGACAAAACGGACGCTATCCTTGCAGCTTTGAAGTAAGGTGCAGATATGGAAGAACTGAAAAATTATGCGGTTATGCGCTTCAGCAATCCGATTTTGATAGATATTCTCGGAAAGAGAATACCAAATACGGTCATGGCATCGCTTGTATCGGAAACCGGAGAGTTCAAAATGAAATTCCGTATAGCCGGGGGCGAGCTTGAACCGCCGAAGAATTGTGAAAATGTTATCAGCCTGTTTTTTGCTCTTGCGGAGAGTAATCCCGAATCTCCGCTTGGAAAGGCTTACTTCGAGCATAGATCGGAAATTCTTCTCGATACCGTGCTTATGCTTTCACAGCTGATCGACGGATTTACCGAGGTAAAGATATTGTTTCATTATACAAGGGTCTCAAAGGACGATCCCGAAAAGGAGATCGTAACGGAAACAAACTTTACCCTTAACCGAACCAAACAGCAGAATATATGAGTAATAAACAAAAAGGACGCCGAAAGGCGTCCTTTATGAATTTCTGATGTATGCTTGAATTAAGCTCTCTCAACCTTACCTGAACGAAGACATCTTGAGCAAGCGTAGATATGACAAGGAGTACCCTTGACGATAGCCTTAACACGCTTTACATTAGGCTTCCATGTTCTGTTTGAGCGTCTGTGCGAGTGAGAAACTTTAATACCGAAAGTAACACCCTTTCCGCAGATATCACATTTTGCCATTAGGTTGCACCTCCCTTATCGTTTAAAAAAATACAACGTATTTATTGTAGCACATATCGAAAAAAAAAGCAAGCATTTTCCGAAAAAAATCCGAAAAATTTTTTTAATGCGTTAAAATTTGGCAATAACACTTGAAAAGCTGCGCGTCTTATAGTATAATTAAATAGAATATCTGATTTACTTCGTCTGTTATGCTTTCAGTCGGAAATATCAATGGTTTTTAGGAGACAAATTATGAATATAGAAACTTTTTTAAAATATTTTTCGCGAGTAATAACCCTTTTGCTCGTTATTCCTCTTCACGAGGCGGCGCATGGTCTTGTGGCAAAGTGGCTGGGCGACGATACGGCTGAACGGCAGGGCAGGATCACGCTGAATCCGTTTGCTCACCTTGATCCCATAGGCTCTCTGCTTATGATATTTACTGGATTTGGCTGGGCTAAGCCTGTTCCCGTGAATCCGGTAAGAATGAAGAAATACCGCGCAGGATTTGCTCTTACGGCTCTTGCAGGACCGGTCTCAAATCTGCTGGCAGCTTTTGTTGCAGGACTTATATATAACATAATGTGGTGCTTTGATTCCATTCGCTATGCAGAGGAAATTACTCCGGCGGTATGCGTTATGTTTATCCTGCAGTATATTTTCTCGATAAATATCGGACTTGCGATTTTTAATCTTATTCCGATACCGCCTCTTGACGGCTTTAATGTATTGCGCTGCTTTACGAGCGATAAGGTCGACCGCTGGTTCTATATGCACCAAAGAGAGGTCAATATAGGATTCCTTATTTTCCTCGGCGTTATGACCTATGTGCCTTACGAATATGATATTCTTTCGCGGGCTACAGGCGCGGTATCGAATCTGCTGTGGCATCTTGTGTCATGGATACCGGCTGTCGTAAAGGGATAAGGCTATGGATCCTATCTCTTTCAAGCTTGATGTCTTTGAAGGCCCTCTTGACGTTCTGCTCAGCCTTATTTCAAAGCATAAGCTGAATATTTACGATATTGAGATATCAAAGCTGCTTGAACAGTATCTTTTGTATATCGATCAGTGTCATGAGCAGAATCTGGAGCTTGCCGGAGAATTTCTTGAAATGGCGGCAAGGCTGATATATATCAAAACAGCTTCCCTTCTTCCGCAGCCGGAGGAAGCCGAGCAAATGAAAAAAGAGCTGGAGGGCGCGCTCATCGAGTATTCTCTCTGTAAAAAAGCGGCGGCTTATCTTGCGGAAAAATACGTGGGCGGAGATATTTATGTCCGCAGTCAGGCAAAGATAAAGGCGGATACCGTTTATGCGCTCGTCCACGACCCGGAACGTCTTTTGAACGCGTATTCAATGATATCGTCCAAAAAATTTCAGCCGCAGACGCAGAAGCTCCACATCGAAAACAAGATAAATTCCGTTGTAAAGCGCAGGATAGTTTCGGTTCTTTCAAAGGTAGTCCGCGTGTTCAGAGAGCTGTACAGCAGCGGCGAGGTGTATATGGACAAGCTTTACGAGGGCGTAAGCGACCGCTCCGAGCGCGTGGCTACGTTCCTTGCAGTCCTTGAGCTTACAAAATCGGGACGTATCGTCATAAGCGATGACAATACAAGAATTTACTTCAAAAACAGAAGGGACAGTGAACGCAGAACGTGGAAATCAAAGAAGCGCTTGGAGCAATAGAGGCTATTTTATTTGCAAGCGGCGATCCTGTAGAGATATACCGCCTTTCGGAAGCAAGCGGTACGGAAGCGGGAACGATCCCGTCGCTTATAAAGCTCCTTAACGACAGATACGACGACTGCGGAAGCGGTATCTGTATTAAAAAACTTGACAGCAGCTATCAGATGTGCAGCAGGGAAGAGTTCGCTCCGTTTATAAGAACGGCTCTTGAAACGAAAAAAACAGCTCCTCTTTCGAACGCGGCTATGGAGACTTTGACAATAATAGCGTATAATCAGCCTGTTTCAAAAAGCTTTGTTGAAAGCGTGAGAGGTATAGACAGCTCGTCCGTAGTCAATAATCTTGTTGAGAAAGGTCTTATTGAAGAAGCAGGAAGGCTCGATGTTCCCGGTAAGCCGATAGTTTACCGCACTACTTCGGTTTTCCTCAGAAGCTTTGGACTGAATTCGATCTCCGATCTTCCTCCGCTTCCCGGACATTCCGAGCAGACCTCCGTTTTTGACCTTGATATTGCGGAGGAATCGGAGCAGAACGAAAAATAATATCAGGCATAAACAGCGCTGTTTAGCGTTTATCTTGTGACGGGAGGAGTGAGGGTGTGATCGTTCTAAAAATAATTTTATTTATACTTCTTGCTGTTTTAGGTATAATATTATTGTTATTGCTTATGCCGATCAGCCTGAGCTTCAGTTATATCGGCGGCGAGATGAAATACAGCCTGAAATATGCTCTTGTTCCCTTTTTCGATACCGAGGGCAAAGGTATTTTATCGAAAATGCAAAAGGATAAGGATTCTTCGAAAACGAAAGATCTGGAGGGAAAAATTTCCGAGCGTGATTTGGAGGAGATCGATGATGATGCTCCCGAAAGCCCGCGGTCGTATGCCAAACGCGGAAAAAAATCTAAAAAATCCTCAAAATCCGAAAAAAACGAAAACAATGAGGACAACGAAAATATTGAAAACGGCGAGAATAATGACGGCAGAAAGAAAACTATCGGCGAAATGACAGGAATGCTGCTCGATATATGGAGATGTGCAAAAAAGCCTGTGTGCCGCCTGTTTAAAGGCTTTCGGTTTAGTAAGATATATATCGACTTTACAGTCGCCGACGAGGACGCCTATAAATGCGCTTTGAATTACGGCAGAGTATGCGGAGCGGTCTACAATCTGCTTGCCTTTATGCGGCTTGTGTTCACCTCAAAAGAGAAAACAGTCGATGTAACTGCCGGTTTCGGTAAGGAAAAAAGCCGTTGGGACGTTTCGTTCACGCTTCGCTTTTTCCCTATAACTTTGGTTGCTTCAGGATTATGGTTCCTGATGACATATATTTTCAGAATTTATCTTCCGGGAAGAAAAAGTCCGGATAAAAAACAGAAACTCAGCCGTAAGGCGGAATGTGAGGTAAAAATATGAGTGCAAATCACACACCTATAAGCGAGCTTCTTGGAGTTTCCATGGAAAAGCTCCGTGAAATGACAGACGTAGATTCTATCATCGGCGATCCCATAAAGATCGACGACGGAACGACCGTTATACCGATCTCCAAGGTCTCATACGGATTTGCTTCGGGCGGTTCCGATCTGCCCTCAAAAAGCGGCAAGGATCTGTTCGGAGGCGGCGCAGGTGCAGGTGTTTCAATAAAACCCGAGGGATTTCTGGTCGTTTCCAACGGCAATGCGAAAATGGTCTCAATGAATACCGCAAGCGATCCGATAAGCTCGGCTCTCAATACTGTTCCCGAGGTTATTGACAAGGTCGCCGACTTTATCAAGAAGAAAAAGGGCGGCGATGCGGAGACCGAGGATATCGAGGCTGTCGATACGGAGGAATGACCGTCATATCCGAGCGATGATCTGCATATTCTTTAGCAGTTGATATACTGCGGAGGTATGTAGAATGAAAAAGATAATGACATTTATCATAGCGGCGGTAACCGCGCTTTTTGCGGCTGTCTTTCCGCCGATCGAGGGAAATTGCGCAGGAGAGCCGCAGGTCTCTGCTTTGGCGGCAGTTCTTATTTCTGCCGATACGGGCGAGATAGTTTATTCGGTAAACTGTGATAAGAAGCTGCCTATGGCAAGCACGACAAAGATCATGACGACGCTTCTTTGCCTTGAAAGCGGAGATCTTGACGAGGAGTTTACCGTTGACAGAGAGGCTATCAAGGTGGAAGGCTCGTCTATGGGACTTCAGGAAAACGATATCGTCACAAAATACGCTCTGTGCTGCGGAATGCTTCTGCCGTCTGGCAACGACGCTGCCAATGCGGCTGCCGTAAAAATCGCGGGAAGCATAGAAGCCTTTGCGGATATGATGAACGAGCGCGCTGCCGAGATAGGCATGACGCGTACTCATTTTGTTACTCCGTCAGGACTTGAGGGAGAGGGGCACGGTTCTTCCGCTTACGATATGGCTCTGCTTGCAAGGGAAGCTTTGAAAAACGAAACCTTTCTTGAAATATGCTCCTCAAAAAGCATCAAGCTTTCTTTCGGCAATCCTCCCTATGAACGTTGGCTTTCCAATACGAATAAGCTTCTGGATATGTATGACGGAGTTTACGGAGTAAAAACAGGATTTACCGACGAGGCGGGAAGATGCCTTGTTTCTGCCTGCGAGCGCGGCGGAGTAAGGCTTATTTGCGTTACCCTCAACGATAAAAACGACTGGAACGATCACATGGCAATGTATGATTACGGTTTTGGCGTAATGCACAGCATAAGTCCGGAGATTCCGGAATGCATAGAACTGAACGTTGTCGGAGCGGACTGCGAAAGGGTCTCGGCTGCGGCATCGGGCGAGCCTGTTAAGATAGCAACGACAGAGGAGAGCCTTTCGGAATTTGCGTATGAGATAGTTGCTCCGCCCTTTGTCTATGCTCCGGTCGCAGCCGGCGACGAGCTTGCTCAGCTGCGAGTGACCTATAAAAATCGTGAGGTATGCCGCATACCTCTTTATGCGCAGGAGGACTGCTCTGCGCCTGTTCATGAGAAAAAAACGGACAGCGGCAAGAATCCGTTTAAAAAAGCTTTAGATAAGCTCAGGAGCTTTTTTTCCTGAGAGATACGGAGAAGAATGTGGAAAAAATAAGAATTCAGAAAATGATCGCCGACAGCGGCTGCTGTTCGAGACGTAAAGCGGAAACGCTCATAACTCAGAACAGAGTTAAACTGAACGGTCACCCTGTGAAGCTTGGGGATAAGTGCGGCTTCAAGGATATTATTACGATCGACGGTGAGCGTATAACGCTTCCAAGAAAGAAAAATTTCATCTACATAATGATGAATAAGCCGAGAGGCTATGTAACTACGGTTTCAGACGAGCTTGACAGACGCTGCGTTATGGATCTGCTCGGAGATATCGAGGAGCGAGTTTATCCCGTGGGACGTCTTGACAGAAATTCCGAGGGACTGCTGCTCTTTACGAACGACGGAGAGTTTGCAAACAGCATAATGCACCCGAGCCGCCATATCTCCAAAACCTATCGTGTAACGGTGCGTCCCGATATCAGCGACGATCAGCTTGTGGCGCTCTCCGACGGTGTCGAGATAGACGGCAGAAAAACCATGCCTGCGACCGTTGTCGTAAAGGACAAGCAGCCCGGCAGAGTCGTGCTTATTATCACTATAAAGGAAGGAAGAAACCGCCAGATCCGCAAAATGTGCGAGGCTGTCGGTCTTGAGGTGGCAAGACTGCGCCGTATCAGCATAGGTCCGCTCCGTCTGGGAATGCTTAAACCGGGAACGTTCCGTGAGCTTACCGCCGAGGAGCTTCGCGCTCTCAGGAACGCAATTGGCAAGGAGAACTGAAAATGCTTGAAATAAGGGAAAAACTTTCATGCGAAGGCTATGAGGAGCTTGAGGAAAAAACAAAGGCGGCGGAGCTTCATATCACCGAGGCATTCGATAAGGAAACGGTTATCGGCTTTGTCGCATATTCTTATGAAGCTGACAAAACCGTTATTTACGATTACGACGACGGCGGAGAGCTTATGCTTTGCGACGGACTTATCCGCTCCGTGCTGTTCAAATCCTGCCTTAAAGGAATAGGATCGGTCGAGCTTGCCTGCGGCGGTGAAAAGCTTGAAAGCCTTGAACGTCTCAGATTTATTACAAAGGGAAGCAGAGTCATCGACGATCCCGACAGCTTTATGAACGGCTGCGAGCATTGTAAAAATGCCGATAAGAATCGGGAAGATCAAACTTTTTGAACAGTGTAAAATGATGCTTGCAAAACAGCGGAATATGTTGTATAATAAGATAAGACGTGAATGAAAGGAGCAGATAAGCTTGCCGATAAAAATTTCATCAGAGCTTCCGGCTTTTAAAACTCTCGGCGACGAGAATATTTTCGTTATGTCAAGCGAACAGGCGGAACATCAGGATATACGTCCGCTTAAAGTCATTATCCTTAATATAATGCCGAAAAAAATCGAAACCGAAAGTCAGCTGCTGAGACTGCTCAGCAATACTCCGCTTCAGGTGGATATCGAGCTGCTTCAGATGGCTTCCCATGAGTCGAGAAATACCTCGCAGCGCCATCTTGACGCCTTTTATACTACTTTCGATAAGATCAAGAATAACCGCTATGACGGAATGATAATCACAGGCGCTCCCGTAGAGCTTCTCAGCTATGAGGAAGTCGATTATTGGGACGAAATTTGTGAGATAATGAGGTGGTCAAAGACCCATGTCTTTTCTACTCTTCACATCTGTTGGGCGGCTCAGGCAGGTCTTTATTATCACTTCGGCATACCGAAATATCCCCTTGAAAAGAAAATGTTCGGTATTTTTCCGCATCATGCGGAGGTCGATAACAGTCTGCTGCTAAAAGGCTTCGACGACGTTTTTCTTATTCCGCATTCGAGAAATACCGAGGTTCGCCGCGAGGATATCGAAAAGGTGCGTCAGCTTGAAATACTTACTTCTTCGGAGATGTCGGGCGTTCATATCGTTGCAAACCGCAACGGACGGCAGTATTTTATTACCGGACATTCGGAATATGACAGAGATACTATTGCTCAGGAGTATTTCCGCGATGTCGGAAAGGGTATTGATATCCAAATTCCGTATAATTATTTCCCCGATGACGATCCGGACAAAACACCGAAATTTTCATGGCGATGTACGGCTAACCTTATGTTTTCAAATTGGCTTAATTACTGCGTTTATCAAAAAACACCCTATGATCTTGAGGAGCTTGAGCTTCGCAATTGGTTATGGGAAACAACAGTTTAAAGGAGATTATTGAAGATGAGCAATGAAATATATTACGATCAGATGAATCAGAATCAGGCGCCCGAAAGCGGAAAAACAGGACTTGCCATAGCCTCGCTTGTTATGGGTATACTCGGCATAGTGCTTTGCTGCTGTGGATTTGGTTTTATTGCCGCTCCGCTCGGACTAATTTTCGGTATTATTTCTCTTGTAAAGAAGAGAGGCGGAAAGGGCATGGCTATAACAGGTATTATTCTTTCCGCATTGACTGCTGTCGGATTGATAGGTACAATGGTTCTTTACGGACCTGTCATGAAGGACGTTTTCAGATTCTCTGCCGAGGCTCAGGAGGTCATCGACGAGTTCAACGAGACAGGAGAGCTTCCTGATTATCTCGATAAGTATAACGACAGCAAGTACGACAGTATATGGGAGAGCGCAGGCTATGACAGCTTCAACGATTATTTTGCAGATGTTATCAAGCAGTCAGGTCTCGATACTTCTTCAACAAGCTCGGAACAGAAAGACAGAGATAAAGAAAACAGCGTTAAAGATGAGAGCGTTGTAAGTCTTGGAGTTGTACTCTTTCAGTTCTGAGAAAGCATAAGCGGAAATATATAAAATGACGGTTGAATAACCGCCGTCTATAGGAATATCAAATAAGCCGATTTAGAAAAATCTGTAATTCATATAATTGAAGACAACAGAAAATCCCGTGCGGAACAAAAAAATTCCGTACGGGATCATTATTTTACCGCGAAAAATAACAGACCGTCCGGCTGCGGTCTGTTAATAAAGGCTCAGGAATTAAAAATTGAAGCCGGATCGATATAATTTCCGTTGTGAGTTACCTCGATGTGCAGATGAGGATCAAGACCGCTTTCGATGTCGGCTGTATCTCCGACAGCTCCAATCGTATCGCCGCTTACGAGATTATCGCCGGACTGAACCGAGAGATCGGCGGCAAGACCGCAGTATTTTGATATATATCCGTTATAGTGGTCGACTGTGACCGTAACTCCCCAAAGCGGATCGGTATTCACGGCAGTTACCTGTCCCGCGGAAATAACGAAAACATCGTCTCCCTTTGAAGCGGCAAAATCGGTTCCGTTGTGAGTCTGCCATGAGCCTGTAGTGACATTTTTTACAAGCTCCTGACCGCTGAACGGATTGATAACATTACTGATATCAGCAAGCGGAGCGGAAACATTCGCCAGTCTGTCCGAAGCCGTTTCGGCTGCCGACGCAGTCACAGTCTCGGTTACGGTCGGCGGAGTTGCCGTTGAAATTGCGGCGGCGGGGATAGTTGCGGTATTTGTTGCTGCCGTGCCCGGTGCGTTTGTAAGCTTTGCCGCAGTCGTTGTCTGTACTATATGCGAGGTCGCTGCGGCAGTTGTGATCTTAGGAATATCGTTTGACTTTTTATCAACGGCAGAATCCGATGTAACTGAGCTTTCGGCCTCTAACTTCTTATCCGATATTTTATCGTTCTGATTATATGCAAAGAAGCAAGCCGAACCGATCATAACGGCGCTGATTCCAAGCGCGGCATAGAAACCCTTCGATCCTTTTTTTGAATTATCTGAAAACATAAATTTTTTCACGATTAACACCTCCGCTATTATTCTTAACGAATATAGCAGAATTATGCAGGAGAAAACAAAAATAATACTAATCCCTTTTGAAAAGGAATTAGTATTATGCGGGATCAATGCGCTTAATTGGCAGCCGGAGTTGCCTGTGGTTCGTCGATATCCGCAGGCTCAGGAGGAGGAGCGGTCGGCTCGTTTGAAGGCGGGATTGCCGGTTCTGACGGAGCTTCGGAGGAAGGCTCGGCCGGAGCATCGGTCTGCTGAGCGCTTGAAGCTGAGGTTTCGGTCACTGTCTGAGACTGATCAGCAGTATTATTATTTGCGCCGATTGCTGTTGTCGTCGTTGTAGTTGTCGCCGTGCCCGAAGCATCAGATGTAGCTGCTCCCTCAACGGAAGCAAGCTGCGCCGTTGGAGCAACTCCCGCAAGACCGTAGCATTCCTGATAAGCAAGGATAATATCGCGGATCATATATTTCGAATAATCGCCGTTTTCGATAACTCCGGCAAAAGCCATTTCAGGATCATCGGCAGGAGCATATCCGATAAAAAACGAATTCTGCTCGCTTCCGCTTCCTTTCTGAGGAGTACCTGTTTTGATGGCAACGTCGAATCCGAGATTTGAAAGCGAATAGCGCTGAGGCATATTATGCGATGCAGCGATCATGCCTTCTTCGATGTAGTCGAAAACGTAGTCATAGTTCAGTTCGATCTGCTGAGCAACGGTAGGCTGAGTTTTATATACAAGCTCATCTGTTCCGTAGGAATAGAGACCGTCCACGAGATAGGGCTTGTATCTTACGCCGTTATTGGCGATAGTGCTTGCAACGACAGCCATTTGCAGGGGAGTCATTCCGCAGTCAATATTACCGATACCTGCCTGAAGAACGTAACCTACGTACCATTCCTCACCGCGTTCGGCAAAGGCTTCCGGAGTAGCAAGAAAGCCTGCGCTGTCTCCCGTTTCGATCCCGGTATGCTGTCCGAGCCCGAAAAGCTCGGCATATTTTGTAATATTATCGATAGTCAGACGCTGTGAAAGCTCATAGAAGAAGATATTGCACGAGACCTCAAGCGCGCGTGTGACCGCGATATCATTGTGGTGTCCGGTACAGCGATAGGTATGACCGAAGAAATCTTTTTTTCTTGTACAGTTAAAGGTTGTAGTGCCGTCTATGATTCCCTCGTTTAGTCCTGCCGTGGCAGTAATTGTCTTAAAGGTCGATCCCGGTTTATACTGACCGTATGTGGCACGGTTATAAAGCGGAGAATTTTCGGCAGTGGCAATTGAGTTATAGTCCTCGATATATTGCGTAAGATCATAAGTCGGAGCTGTAGTCATACCTTTAACGGCGTTGGTTTTTGTGTCAAGTACGACAATTGCTCCGCAGTTTACGTCCTTCAGCTTTGGATTTTTGTTGATGCTCTGGAAATTTGCAATAAAATCATCAAGTATTTTCTGAAGCTTCAGCTGATATGTTCCGTTTATTGTAAGCTTTACGCTTTCGCCCGCATGAGCTTCGGTAATAAGCTTGACATCGGTTATCGAACCGTCCTGAACGGTTATCTCCTCGGAACCGAACTGCCCTCTCAGCTCTTTTTCCATGGCGGATTCAATTCCGCTTTTTCCGACGACGTCGTTCAGAGCATATCCCTCGTCCTTAAGCGTCTCGTATTCTTCGGCATAGATAGGACCTACTGTCCCGATCTCATGGGGAAGAATATTTCCTCTTACGATTTTCCTTGCGGCGGAATCGACAGCGTCAACGCCTCTGAGGATATTGCTAAGCTCTTTCATATGGATAACGGTATCCGAGTCAACGTCCTCAGCAAGCAGAAAATCGTTGTTATAGGCAAAATCGCGCAGAGTAAGCTCATAGCGCAATCCGGCGATAATACGTTTTTCGTCATCAGTGTAGGTATCGGCTATCTCATAATCCGATATCAGCTTATCGATGCAGTTATCCGCAGTTGCATAGACGTTAAGATTAAGGTCTTGCTTCAGTTCTTCCGTCTCGTCCGACGTGAACGAGTAGGGCTTTGTCATGGAGATCGGGATATTCATTTCGACCTCATATCCGTGTTCCTTAAGCTGCTTGTATATTTCAAGAAGCGTGCTGTTGCCCTCGGCATTATCCTCAGGAAAAAGCGCCTTATGAAGAACGATATTCTTGCAGGCGGTATTTCCGACAATAAGGTTTCCGCTGTAGTCGAGGATCTCGCCTCTTGTAGCGGAAACGTTTTTAGTATAGACAAATGAATTTTCATTTTTTTTTGCGGTATTTGCGATACCGTCTACCCCGACGATCTGTATTTCAAGAAGTCTCATTGCGCCTGCTATCCCCATTACAAGCACCAAAATGACCGTTATGACAGATTTTATGCTGTCAGAAAGGCTTTTCAATAGAATCACTCCTTTAATATGTTTAATATGACTTGATAGCTTCTTCTATTGTGAGATGCTCCTTTGGCATAAGAAAATGATTTATCAGCTTTATTATAAGGTAAATAAACACCGAAGAAACGACTGTATAGCACCATACGGGCAGCGTTACGGTTCTTAATATGCGCTCAACATTTTCATACTGCCATATTTCATAGTAGAATTTATAGTCAAGCCATCCCATAATAAGTGCGGAGGCGGCAGTGGCGATAAGTATGTTTACGAATTTATTTTTCAGATAAAGTTCAAAGGAAAGCGAGACCAGTATGCAGAAGAAGGTCAGTATAACGGCATTATATCCGAACAGCTTATTGCAGCATACGTCGATAAGAAAGCCGCATGCTGCTCCGGTGACAGCCGAAGCTATCTGATTGTTTCCGACAGCGATACACAATGCCGCAGGGATAAGAAGCACAGGCTTCAGAAGCGTTCCCGATGTCATAAATATGAAACACATAAAAATCAGAATATAGTACAGAACCCAGCGGAGCGCGGTTTTAAAGATGAGTATACGCTTTTCTCTTGAGGTTCTAATTCTCATTGGAATCCTCCTTTTTTCCGCTGAAATCGGTTATGACTATGACCGATGAAAGCTTGCTTATATCTATGCAAGGTTCTATATTTGCGCAGGCGGAAAGCCCGGTACTGTCAAGAGATATTTCAGTAACAGTGCCGATCGGATAATCTTTCGGGAAAATACCGCTCGTGCCTGTAGTTACCATAAGATCGCCGGCCTTGAGGTCGTTTTCGATATCGACGTGTATAAGATGTGTATTTCCGTTTTCTGCGCTGAGTATAGTTCCCTCGATGATACCGTAATCGGTCGAAGAGGAAGCCGATGAAACGGCGGCAACGGAAAGATCGGGTGAAAGTATCGTTCTTACCGTAGAGGTATGCTCCGAGACTTCGATAGTAATTCCGACAAGTCCTTCTGCCGTGGCTACCGGACAGTTCGGCTCGATCCCGTCGGCTGAACCTCTGTCGATCGTAAACGACTTGAACGGGTCGTTTGTGACATATCCAAGGACGCTGCAAGGCTGAGAGAGCACGTAATCCTCATGCTGTTCCTTTATCATTACAAATTTTCTCAGTTCCTCGACCTCTTCCTTGAGAGCTTCGTATTCTGTGAGCTTATTGTTAAGCTCGCCGATCTGCTGTTTCAGGCGCTGATTTTCGTTGTAATACTCGGTAGCGTTTGAGAGCTTATCGAGATTGTGTTCGATCTTCATACTGATACTGTTTGAAAAAGCGCGGAACGGCTTAGTTACCGTATTTATGAATGAAGCTCCCGAAACCGAGTAGCCGCCTTTAGTGACGGCATAGACCATAATTCCCACAAGAAAAGCAAGGAAAGCCATAAGAACCTTGAAACGGGTGCTTTTGAAAAAATCACGCATCAAAGCTCCTCCTTAGTAATACTTGATATTTTCGGTAAGCGCGTCCTGATACTTGTCGATATTTTCAAGGATCTTGCCCGTGCCCTCCGCAACGCAGTCAAGAGGATATTCGGCAATATAAACGGGCATACCTGTTTCGCGGTTTATGAGCTTGTCAAGACCTCTTAGCAAGGCACCGCCGCCGGCAAGAGTAATACCCTGATCGATTATATCGGCTGCAAGCTCGGGCGGAGTATTTTCAAGAGTTGTTTTTATAGCCTCGATCACTCTTGAAAGAGGTTCAACGAGAGCGTCGCGTATTTCGGACGAATTTATGGTAATATTTTCCGGAAGTCCGTTCAGGAGATTTCGTCCCTTGATCTCCATAGTTTCCTCTTTTTCGCTTGGGAAAGCCGAGCCGATCTCAAGCTTTATAGTTTCGGCAGTTCGTTCGCCGATAAGAAGATTGTATTTCTTTTTGATATAATTTATTATGGAAGCGTCGAATTCGTCGCCTGCACATCTGACGGAACGCGAAGAAACGATACCTCCGAGGGAGATAACCGCAACTTCGGAGGTGCCGCCTCCGATATCCACTATCATGCTTCCCGTCGGATCGCCTGTAGGCAGACCTGCGCCGATAGCGGCAGCCATAGGCTCTTCAATAATAAGCACATTATGCGCTCCGGCTTTTTGACAGGATTCGCGCACCGCACGTCTTTCAACGGCGGTAACTCCCGAGGGAATGCAGATAATGACGTTTGCCTTTGTAAAGATCGTACCTCTCAGAGCTTTTTTGATAAACTCCTGAAGCAGGGTTGTTGTTATGTCGAAGTTAGCGATAACTCCGTCCTTAAGCGGACGCACGGCAACTATAGAGCCGGGAGTCCTGCCGATAACGTCCTTTGCTTCTTTGCCGACGTAACGGCATTTGTCGGTTCTCGTATTGACGGCGACGACTGACGGTTCTCTTATAATGATCCCCTTGCCTCTTACATAGACAAGAGTGTTGGCTGTACCGAGATCGATACCAATATCTTTTGTAAACATTTATGATGCTCCTTAAAACTATAAAATGCATATATGTATTTATTATAACACCGCAGAAAAATATAGTCATAATTTTTGGGCGGTAAATTTCACCTTTGCGATTTTTGCAGCGTTTTTCACATAGGATTTTAATAATGAAATGTGAAACGAATTTTATTTGGTAATAAGCTTCGGAGCAAGCTTATAGTATGCGAAAATTCCGACGAAAGCGAGAATAAGCTGTGCAACATTTGCTTTCAGAACGATACCGAAGGTAAGGGAAAAAATGTCGAAATTAATAAAAGTTCCCGGCTGGAAGGAAAAGGTCTTTGAATAACCGAGCCATTTCAGAGTCTCGATACCCGAAACCGCATCTCCGACAAGACCTCCGAGAACGATGGCTGTCATAATAAAAAGTGTCATAAGTAATGCTTTTTTCATTTTGCACCTCTGATAATAATATATTTAACAATTTGTTCTAACAGGAAAAACATCCTGATTTTCAGCAAGATTTATTTAAATTCCGCCGATACCGGTCGAACCGAAACCGCCGCAGCCTCTTGAAGTGTCGTCAAGCTCCTGCGCTTCCGAGATCTCAGGGATAATTACAGGCGTTACCACGAGCTGGGCGATGCGCATACCGTTTTCCACGGTAAAGCTTTTCGAGCCGTGATTTATCAGCGGAACGAGTATCTCTCCGCGGTAATCGATATCGACAACTCCGACGCAGTTGGCAAGTGAAACGCCGTGCTTTGAGGCGAGTCCGGAACGGGGAAAGATCAGCAGAGCCGCGTCGCCGCATTCAGGCTGAACGGCAAGTCCCGTAGAAACGGAGCAGATCTGCCCGGGAAGAAGAGTTATCGGATTGTCGATGCAGGCAGAAAGATCGAAGCCTGCGCTGCCGGCTGTGGCTCTGTGCGGAATAACGGCATTTTCTTTTAATTTTTTAAATATCAGTTTCATAATTCCTCCGCAGGTTATATATTATGGCATGTTGACGCTGTCTAAATACCTCTGTAATAAAGACCGCGGGTAATATGCCCGGACGGCTTTATTCCGTTCAGCAGTTTTACCGTATCCTCGCCGCTTTCATCGCTCAGCATTATGATGCCGAAGCTTAGGGAAGTAAACTGGTCAAGCTTATCCTGCATGAAAAGCGTATCGGGATTAAGTATCTCAACGTAATCCTCAGAGCATTGAACGGTAAAGGAACGGTTTGTTCGGTCGATAAGCCGTTTATTGCATTTTTCACAGCCTATTTCGTTTTTTATCGGACAGTTCCTTGTAAGCATAAGCGGAAGCTTTCCGCAAATGACCGCTCCCATAGGAATATTGCTGTTCATAGCGTTGATCGAGCTGATCTTCGATTCAAAGGATACTGTGAAGTCGGCAAGACCAAGCTTTTCTGCGGCAGCGGCGCTGTAGGAATTAAAAATATTAAGTCCGAAGCCTCCGTGCAGAGTAAATCCTATCCTGCGTCCTATCTCGATAATATCGGGAGTATGGCAAAGCAGGTGAGTAAATCCCTGAGAAAAAACGGCTTCAATCTCCGAAAAGGTCTTATCAGCGTCGGCGAGAAATCGCGGAGGCGAGATAATTATTCTGCTTTTATCAACAGAGCAAAGAGCCTTATTGACGGCAAGCTTCATCGGCAGAATGAGGTATTCGGCATGATCTGCCGCGGCAAGAGCCTGATGCACGGTGCGGCAGGAAACCCTTACCGAGGGTTTATCGTATTTTGAAGGAGTTTGTTTATTTATATCGGGAGCATAGTCCGTTATGGTGTAATCGCGCCGTTCGCCCGATATTATCAGGGAGCTGAGCTTATCGGTCAGAGTGCGGCGAAGCTCGTTGATGCGTCCGGCCGGGACAGCGAGTCCTTCGCCGATATCGGCGGTAACTTCTCCGAGCATAAAAACGGTATCTCCGAGTCTGGAAAGCTGTTTTTCAAGAAAATGAATGTCTGTGGGACGATTCAAAGCAGCTTCCGGACGCTCCGATATGGCAGACGCGGTATATTTTCCGCTGAATGCGGTCATTTCAACGGGCTTATCTTTTTTGATCATTACATGGAAGCTTATCGTTCTTGTTTTGCGTTCGGAGCGGTAAAGCTCGTGAATTTTCGGGATTATTTCCGCAGCCGCCGTAACATCGTCTTTTTCGCGCGTGCCGAACATATCTGTGCGGCAGCCTGTGTAATAACCGTCCGTGAATCCGCTTCTTGAAAAGATCTTCCTAAGAGTTGGCATATCGGGAGCTTTGCCGGAAAGAGCGTCTTTAAGCGCAGAAACGGAAGCCGCGGCATATTCGGGACGCTTCATACGTCCCTCGATCTTCAGCGAATCCGCTTCGATATCGGAAAGTCGGGAAATAATTGGTATAAGCGAAAGATCCTTCAGCGAAAGAGCGGCGCTGTTCTTATTATTACAGGCAGAAAAGGGAAGTCGGCAAACCTGACCGCAGCAGCCTCGGTTAGCCGAACGCGAACCGATCATCGCAGACATATAGCACTGTCCGGAGACAGACATACAAAGAGCTCCGTGAACAAAGATCTCGGTCTCGATCTGTGTACCGCAGATCTTTTTCAGCGATTCTTCATCGCATTCACGGGCGGGGACTACTCTTGAAAAGCCGCATTCACCGGCAAGCTCCGCTCCGAAATGGGAGTGTATCGACATTTGCGTTGAAGCGTGCAGAACGGCGTCGGGAATGCATTGCCTGATAAGGTAAGCGCAGCCGAGATCCTGAACAATATATGCATCGACTCCCAGAGCGGCTGTCTTTTTTATGTATTCGCAGAATTCATCAAGCTCGGTATCCGAAACGACGGTGTTCACGGCAAAGTAAAGCTTAGCTCCGTAAAGGTGGCACTTATCTATTGCCGCCGCAAGCTCCTCCACGGTGAAATTTGCAGCGTTTCCGCGAGCCGAAAACTTTTTGCCGCCTGCATAAACGGCATCGGCGCCCGAGCGGAGAGAAGCCGTAAGCGATTCCATGCTTCCTGCCGGAGCAAGAATTTCAGGCATCGGACGTTTCATTTGATATCGTCTTTCAGCTGTCTGAGCTTAACGAGGTTTTCAAGCTGGATTATCTTGGATTTAAGAACCTCGATCTCCTTTAAAGCCGCGTCGCGTTCAATTCTCGACCTGCCTGCTTCGTTTACGTATTCCTTTGACTGTTCGCGGATACTTTCAAGGCTTTGATTTGCCTTGTTAAGGTCGTCAAGGCTGCTGAGAGCGACCATTATAGCGGCGCTGTACGGAGAAGAACCTCCGGCAGACACATCGTTCATTTTAGCTTCAAGCGTTCTTGCAAGCGCATATACATAATTCGGCGACTCAGATGTTTTTAATTTATATTCCTTGCCGCAGATAACAACTTTTACATCGTTAAGCATTGATATCTTCCTTTCTTTTTTTGGGTTACATTATATTATACTACATTTTTCGCGATTATAAAAGACTTTTTGAAAATATTTCCGCGAATCTTAATAATATCTTTTAAGACCGATCACTCTGCCGAGGATATCGACCTCGTTTACGATTATTGGATCCATAGTATCGTTTTCAGGCTGGAGACGGTAGTGATGATTTTCCTTGTAAAATGTTTTTACCGTTGCATCCTCGCCGTCTATGAGAGCAACAACTATATCGCCGTTCTCAGCGTAGCAGCACTGCTCCACGATGACGATATCACCGTCAAGAATACCTGCATTTATCATGCTTTCTCCTCTGATCTTAAGAGCGAAGATCTTTTGCGGATCTTTACCCTCGGTCTCAAATCCGACATATCCGGTAATATCCTCGATAGCGGTTATCGGAACTCCTGCTGTTACCGTTCCGACGATAGGAATGGCGACTGTTCCGCAGTTAGGAAGGCGAAGTGTTCTGTTTAGGTTTCCGGTTTTTTCGAGAAGTCCGTCCTGAACGAGCGCTTCGATATAGCGGTGTGCCGTTGAAGTAGACTTAAATCCCATAGCGTCCATAACTTCTCTGACAGACGGAGAATACCCGTCGCGCAGCTTTGTCTTGATAAAATTGAAAACTTCCATTTCTGTTTCTTTGATCATTTTTTATCATCCTTTCCGCCGTGAAGCTTCTCTATAATCATTTTTGCGATCTTGTAAGCGTCTCCGCAGCCGAGCGTTATAACAAGGTCTCCCTCGCCGGCGTTTTCGCAGATGTAATCGCATATCTGAGCGAAGTTTTCATATTTGCGTTTGTCTGTCCATTCTTCGTTTTCATTCTGCGGAAACCATGTACAGCCGGGAATTTTTTCCGCAAGGTGACGAGTGAAGATACCGTAGGTGTTTTTCTCGCGCGAACCCATAATATCTGTCAGCACGGCGTGATCGGGAATTGAGAGAACTCGTGCGAAATCGTCAAGAAGGATCTTGGTTCTTGAAAAAGTGAACGGCTGGAAAACTGCCCATACTTTTTTGAATCCCATACCCATAGCGGCATTGAGAGTAGCTTCAAGCTCAGTCGGGTGGTGTGCGTAGTCGTCAACGATAGTTATTCCTTTCTCAAAGCCGAGCTTCTCAAAGCGTCTTTTTGCCCCTCTGAACTCTTCAAGTCCCTGCTGAATATACTTGAATTCGGTGTTGAGGTATCCTGCGGCGGCAACGGCTGCAAGGGAATTGAGGACATTGTGTATTCCCGCAACGTGGAGCGTTATCTTTCCGAGCTTTTCGCCCTTGTACATTGCGTCGAATGTCGTAAGCAGACCGTTTTCCGACCTTACGTTTTCGGGATAATAATCGCAGGAGCTGTCCTTTCCGAAGGTGATTATTTCCTTGCCCGAAATTCCGTCAATGGCTTTCATGGTGTTTGAATCCGAACCGTTGACGATCAGAGCCTTTGTAGTATTTTCGCTGAATTTTCTGAAAGACTTTATAATATTGTCAAGAGTCTTGAAGTAATCAAGGTGATCGGCATCAATATTGAGGATCACCGAAATATCGGGATACAGCTTCAGGAAGGTATCGACGAATTCACAAGCCTCGCAGGTCATTATGTCGCTGCTTCCGGCGCGTCCGCTGCCGCCGATGCATGGGAGCTTGCCTCCGATGAATGCCGAAAGGTCTGTTCCGGCAGTATAAAGTATCTGCGTTATCATTGAAGTCACCGTTGTTTTTCCGTGAGTGCCTGAAACACAGACCGCATTGTCGTACCAGCTTGTAACAAGGCCGAGCAGCTCGCTTCTTTCAAGAACAGGAACTCCGCTTGCACGGGCAGCGATCAGCTCCGGATTATCAGCCATAATTGCAGCCGAAAAGACGATAAGATCAGCGCCCTCGATATTTTCTGCCCTCTGACCGACAAAAACGGGAATTCCCATTTTTCTTACAGCATCAAGAGTTTCGGTCTCGTTATTGTCGGAGCCTGTCAGAAAATATCCTTTAGAGTTAAGAATCTGAGCCAAAGGATACATTCCCGAGCCTCCGATTCCGATAAAATGTATGTGTTTTTTATTTTTTAAGATATCAAAGTTCATATTCTTCACCTTTTCATGAAAGTTATTGATATTTGCGGTAATATGTTATATAATGAGCTTGCAGAGCTTATGCAAATCATTGTCTCTATGAATATTTTGCTCACAATACGGTAAAAATATCCATAGCAGCGTCAGACTGTGAGTCATTCGGAATTTGTTCTCATAGAAACGGTATACAGATAATGAAAATGCTGTATTTGTAAGGACACATTTCTGTACAAGGAGGTCATTTTAATGGAAATCACAGATGTTAAAATCAGAAAAATTATGACAGAGGGACGGCTGAGAGCCATTGTTTCAGTAACGATCGACGATATGTTTGCCGTTCACGATATCAAGGTCGTGCAGGGCGAGGAGCGTTTGTTTGTTGCTATGCCGAGCCGTAAGGACGAAAACGGTATTTTCCGTGATATCGTTCACCCGATTTCGCCTTATTCAAGAAAGCTGTTTGAGGAAACCATACTGGAGGCTTACGATCGGCAGCTTGCAATGATGGAAGCCGAAGAGACCGATCAAGCCGATGAGGAATAATTGAGATGATCTGACCTGCCCTGTGCAGGTCTTTTTGTTTGCGTTATATTCCGAGGATCCTTGTGGCTTTAAGTATCGCGATCTGCGATTTTCCGTCCGTTATCTCTCCGTCCATTACCATTTCCACCGCTTTTTTTATCGGCATTTTGATAACGTCGAGGAATTCGCCCGGGTCGAGGTTCTGGCTGCTGAAGCTCAGACCTCTTGCCATGTAGATGTGTATTATTTCAGAATCATAGGCAGGAGTAGGATAAAGCTTTCCGAGATAGGTGTATTCCGAGCAGGTATAACCCGTTTCCTCCAGAAGCTCACGTTTGCCGCATTCGGCGTGATCTTCTCCCTCGTTGAGCTTTCCGGCAGGTATCTCGACAGTCACTTCCTGAAACGGATAGCGAAGCTGTTTTACGAGAAAAATTTCTCCGCTGTCGGTAACGGGTATCACGCAAACTCCTCCGGAGTGGCGCACGACCTCGCGGTAAGCCTCCGAGCCGTCCTCAAGACGGACTTTGTCGCTGTATACCGTGATTATTCTGCCTTTGAACTTGACCTCGCTTGAAATAGTTTTTTCCTGAAGATGCATAATAACTCCTTCCGATGATGCTCCGGAGCAAGCCGGATATTTTACTTTTTTCTGCCTTTTATGATTTTTGCGCTGTATTCGTCGGCAGCGCTGATTTTTTCGGCAGAGGTGTAGTCGTAGCTGTGGATATGATATGAAGTTTCCGATCTCTTTCGGCAGAAATGGCAGGCCGCAAGGTAGATGATAAGTCCGGCAGCTCCTGTCAGAGAGAGCAGAGCGCCGGCTTTAAGACCGGGAGTAGCGTATTTGAAGGTAATAACGTTGTCGCCTGCGTCCGCTTTTACTGCCATAAAGCCGTAGGATACCTTTTCGACATCGGCAGGCTTGCCGTTTATCTTGGCAGTCCAGCCCTCGCTGTAGGGAACGCTGAAGAATACGAGCTGCGGCTCGGAAAGGCTGATCTCCGACTCGAATCCGTATGAATCGTATTTGAACGACGACGAGCATTTCTGCTGCTTTTGAGTACATTCGTCAAGGTAATCGGCAGTCGATACTCTCGAAACCTCTCCCTCGGAGGCAGGAGTAAGAATATCGGAATATTTTTCAATTTGCTCATCGCTGAGAACAAGAGCGTTTATGAGAAGTCTCTCGCGTAGAGTTTCTCCTTTTTCGGCAGCTTCCGATTCGGAAATATATTTGGAGTAGCCGAATCCCATACCGATATAATATTTATTTTCATAAATGTCGAAGCTGTCGTTGCTTGCGATATATTCAAAGCCGGGAAGCTCCCTTGGAATATCGGGAGCGTCGTCTTTCTTTTCGCAGTAAAAGTATTTGACTGAAAGAAGTCCTCTGAGAGTATAGTGCGAAAGTTCGGGACGCGAAGCCACGTCCCTCTGAACTCCTACCTCGTCGTAAAAATCCATGATAGAGGTCGAAACAACGCTCTGAAAGGCTCTGATCGAGGGAAGTCCCCAAGCCATAGGGTAATTGTCGCAGTTTTCTGATATATCGATTCGGAAGAAATTATCGTCGCTTACTTCCTCGTAAACTCCGCCCGAGCTTTTCAGGACATCGCGGACGTATTTTTTAGCCGAATCGGGACTTGCAGCTCCGTAAAGAACAGCAGAGAGCATACAGGCGATGCATGAAGCGCAGGTCAGATAGAGCGCGGCATTCATAAACGGACGGCTGCGTTTTTTTCGGAAGAATATCCAGCCTGCAAACGCGAGCGATACTGCGGCAATTACGAAAGTCAGCATAAAGTATTCGAAGTCTCTGGGGAACTGGAAAAACACGATCTTTCCGTCGATTTTTTTCGGCAGCACGGAAATTATCAGAAAAGCTGCAAGCATGGCGGCGCAAATCTTGAATGCAGGAACGACGGCTGCGTCCTCGTCGTCGAGAGTATGCGCGGTCATCATAGCCATTATGAGTATTGGCATATAGAACCAGCGTGCGTAATACGAACCGTTGAAGGTGTAAAACGCGCTGTTGAGTATCGGGATAAACGCGCAGATAATGCATAGCAGCATCGTGCGTGTTGCCCAGTGTTTTTTTCGTGTTTTCATAAAGGTGATAACGCCGACCATTGAGAACAGCGGCAGATAACCTCCGATAGACGCCCATTTTGCGTGATCGGAATTAAACAGATTCGGGCGTGCGGGAACGTCCACAGGCATGAAGAAGGTCTGGATTATACGCGGTATTCTTGTTTTATCGGAATAGAGTACCATATCCTGACCGAAAAGATGCTCGCTTAAACGATAGTTGCCCAATATGGTGAGAGCCGACGGGAGAAGAATGAATCCGCCTATCATCGTGCCGAGAACGGCTTCAATTGCAAGGGTGAAGAATTTTTTCCATGTAGCCTTGAAGTCGGCGGAGGGAAGCCTTATCAGGAAGTATATCACGAGGAAAACCGCCTGACCGGTAAAGAAAAAGTAGTTGATAATTGACATAAGGGCGACAGTTAAGGCAAAAACGCCCTTTCTGCCATTGTTTATATGTTCCTCCATTGCGATCAGCATAAGAGGGAAAAATGATGTTACGTCCTGAAAGTGATTGAAAAAAACGTTGAATATTTGAAATCCCGAAAACGCGTAGAGCAATCCACCGATTACTGCGGCGTTTTTATTGCGGACAAATCTGCGGATATACGCGTAAGCCGTCATAGCTGCAAGACCATGTTTGATCGAAAGCAGAACAGGCATCGATATCGTTATAAGCGTTCTCGGGAGAAGAGTAGACAGCCAGAAAAACGGACTTCCAGAAAGATAAAAGGAATATGAGGTAAGAAAATCCGAGCCGAGATCCGTAAACCAGTTCCAGCCGAGCTGACCGTCTCTGACGGCATTGTTGGCAAGGATATAGAAAGGTATCTGCTGAGCGTTATAATCGCCGTAAAATATGAAGTAGCCTCCGTCGGCTATTACTACCGGCAGCAGACATACGAATATACATAAAAATCCAAGCAGAAAAGCGGTAAGATACTTTTCCTTAGAGCCGTGATATATAAGCGAACGTTTGTAAAACATTTTGACCTCCGTAATTTCTGATATACATTATATATTATATCACACGGAGAGTAAAAATAAAAGTGTTTTTTCCAAAAAAAATCTATTTTATGAAAATTTTTGGAAAATATTATATTGCATATAGCTTTTTTGAAAATAATGTGGTATAATTATATGATTATAATGCAATATTCATTAAGGATAAACGCTGTGAGAAATCGTGCGTTTATTCCGGAAAGGTAAGATAGAATGTCGATATATCTTGATAACGCAGCGACAACCAAGCCGTGCAGCGAGGCTGTCAGCGCAATTATATCCGCCATGAACGATAATTACGGCAATCCGTCGTCACTTCACCGCGCAGGTCTTGAGGCTCAGCTTGTTGTTGACAGATCAAGAAAAATAATTGCCGGTTCGATCGGCTGTGAGCCTGAGAATATAATATTCACATCGGGCGCGACCGAGAGCAATAATTTGGCGCTTAAAGGAATCGCCGCAGCTTACGGAAGAAGAAAAAAGCGCATAGTTGTCTCGTCCGTGGAGCACCCGTCCGTTGCGGAAACCGCTTCGGAGCTTGAAAAAAACGGCTTTGAGGTCGTTAGGGTAAGTCCCGGAAAGGACGGAAGCTTCTCTTCTTCGGACTTTGTTAATGCCTGTGATGAAAATACGTTTCTGATCAGCATGATGCTGGTCAACAACGAAACCGGATATATTCTTCCCGTAAAGGAAGCGTTTGCGGCTGTAAAACGCCGTTTTCCGGAGATCATCACTCACTGCGACTGCGTTCAGGGATATATGAAGCTTCCGATAAAGGCTTCGGCGCTGAATGCCGATCTTATCTCGCTGAGCGGTCATAAGGTTCATGCGGCAAAGGGGATCGGAGCTCTTTACATAAAAAAGGGAGTTCGCGTAGCTCCGATAATTATGGGCGGAAAACAGGAAAAAGGCATACGCTCGGGAACGGAAAGCGTTCCTTTGATCGCAGGATTCGGGGCGGCTGTCGAAAAGCTGAGATCAACTGTTTCCGAGAGATATGAAAGGGCAGCGCAGCTGAAAAGCAGACTGCTTGCCGAGCTTGGCAAAATTGACGGAATTCTGGTGAATTCTCCCGACGACGCTTCGCCTTACATAATCAATATTTCCGCAGTTGGCAGGCGTTCCGAAATAATGCTTCATTTTTTGGAGCAGAAGGGCATTTACGTTTCAAGCGGATCGGCTTGCTCGAAAGGAGCGCAGAGCGGAGTTCTCTCGGAATTCGGTATCGACGTGAAACGTGCCGACAGCGCTGTCAGGATCAGCATCACGGCAGAAACGTCTGTCGACGAGCTTCTTGAATTATCGGCTGCTGTTTGTGAGGGAATGGCAAAAATCAGGGCGTAATATGCAAAAGATATTATACCTCTTGTAATACACATTATAATAGTATAAGAAAGGCAAAAAAATATGAAAGAAATAATTCTTGTCAAATACGGAGAAATGGCTCTGAAGGGGCTGAATAAAAATACGTTCGAGGATATGCTGACGAAGAACATCAAACGCCGCATAAAAAGCCTCGGAAAATTCGAGTGTACACGCGCTCAGTCTACTCTTTACATTACTCCTCTTGAAGATGGACTTGATCTTGAGGAGGTGTCCGAGCGTATAGGAAAAATTTTCGGAATAGCGGCTTACTGCCGCGCGTGCGTTTGTGAAAAGGAGTTTGGAGATATCTGCGAAAAAAGCTGCGAATATCTCAGTGAGATCCTTGAAAACGCGCGGACATTCAAGGTAACGGCGAAGCGTTCAGATAAGGCTTTCCCGATGAAATCTCCCGAGATATGCGCCGAGCTTGGCGGTATACTTCTTGAAAAGTTTCCGAATCTTACCGTTGACGTAAAAAATCCGGAAGTGACCGTTACGGTTGAAATACGCGACACGAACGCTTATGTTCACGCGGAAAATATCAAGGGCGCGGGAGGACTTCCCGTAGGCAGCAGCGGAAAGGCAATGCTTCTTCTTTCCGGCGGAATCGACAGCCCCGTGGCAGGATATATGATGGCTAAGCGCGGGGTTCATATTGCGGCGATACATTATGTAAGTCCTCCGTATACTTCCGACCGCGCTCAGCTCAAGGTGGAGAAGCTCTGCGAAAAGCTGACGGATTACTGCGGCGGAATAGCTTTTTACTGCGTGCCGTTCACGGAACTTCAGGAGGCTATAAAGGATAATTGTCCCGAAGAATTTTTTACAATTATCATGAGACGTCTGATGATGGAAATTGCCCAGAGGATCGCGGCTAAAGACGAATGCCTTGCGCTTATAACGGGAGAAAGCGTCGGACAGGTCGCCAGCCAGACAATGGCAGCTATCGCCTGCACCGACGCGGTATGCCGTATTCCCGTTTTCCGTCCTCTTGTCGGAATGGATAAGACCGAGATCATTGAGATTGCAAGAAAGATAGATACTTTCGAGACCTCAACGCTGCCTTACGAGGACTGCTGTACAGTTTTCACTCCGCGTCATCCAAAGGTGCGTCCGCGCCTTGAGGACATCGAAGCAGCTCAGAACGCTTTTGATTTCGAGCCGCTTATTGCAAAGGCTGTCGAAAATACGGAGATGAAAATTTTTAATTTCAGCAGATAATCAATTGTTCTGCTTTGTAAAATTCTGCGGAGAAACAAAAAATACTGTCATATATTTTATCAAAAACGATTTTCGCGTATATCATTTTTGGCGAAGATGTGCAAAATGAATGAGGTGAGTAAATGCAAAACGGTCAATGTTCTGAATGTTCTGCCGATAATCTTGACAAAACGGTTACAAATGTTGTAAAATTATTAAAGCGCAGAGGTTTGACTATATCTACGGCTGAAAGCTGTACGGGCGGACTTCTGTCTGAACTGATAACATCGGTTCCCGGAGCGTCGGAAGTTTTTGAGCTTGGCATCTGTACATATTCGGAAAGGATCAAGCATGAATTTCTCGGAGTTCCATACGATGTGATTCGCGATTTCGGTGTTGTAAGCAGCGAGACCGCTCTTGAAATGGTCAGAGGACTGAAAAAATGTTCAGGCGCTGATATATGCGTTTCCGTTACGGGAATCGCGGGACCCGGCGGAGGTACGCCGGAGAAACCTGTGGGTACGGTCTATATCGGTTTCGATATCTGCGGCAGACAGTTTGCGGAATCTGCCCGACTGCACAGGCTCGCCGATAAAAGCAGAAACAACATAAGACGGACAGCTGCAGCCTTTGCTTTTGGGATTATTGAGAATATACTGATGGAGGCGATTCAGTCAGATGGACGATAAAAATGTTGAATTGCAGTCTGCCGGCGGAGGTTCTGACGACGCTCTCAGCAGAGCGGAAAGAATCAAGGCAATAAAAAATTCCATACGTAAAAATCAGATTCCGGCGGAAGTTCAGCAGGAAAAGGAAGCGGACACTGCTCCAAAAGCGGACGCTGTTTCGAAAAAGGAGACTGCTTCAAAGGTTGACGCTGTTCTCGAAGAGAAAGCTGCTCCCAAAGCTGACGATATGAAAACTGAATCGACCGTATCGGAAAAAGCTGACGGCGACTGGGAAAATGAAATTGCGGCGCGTATTGCCAGACGCGTACAAAAAGTAAAAAACAGCAAGGACGCTCCGAAGAAGGATACTCCCGAGAGCATTCTGAAAGAGCTTGACAATATTATCGCTTCGAATGTAAGCGCACTTAATAATATCGGCGAAGGATCTGCTGCCGATAATGAAACTCCCGGTCCACGGGAAGAAGCTGTAACTCCCAATGCCGAGGATATTGTTTCCGAGGAATTTCCGGAGGAAAGCGCAGCAGCTCCGGCAGAAAATATCGTTTCTCATGAAGCGGATGCCGAAAAAGCAGCTGTAGAAAAAACGGCTGCCGAGAAAAAGAAGAAGCCTAAAAAAAAGCGCAGGAAAAAGAACTTTAAAGAAAGAATCCTCGAATTGCTTCCGCAAAAGGCTGACAGTATAGGAGAAAGAGTTAGAAAAATAGTTTTTCTCGGTTCTGTGTTTGCTATTATTGTTTTTGGTGTCATTATCGTTGACTATTATGTTGACATATATTCCACCGAAAGCGATTATAATGATATCATGAATGATTATCCCTCGTCTGTGCCGTCTGTTTCGGAATCCGAAAGCTCAGACGAATACGACGGCGAGTATTATTCGATGATACCCGGCGCCGAAAAGCTCCTTGAGATCAACAAAGACGTTGTCGGCGTTATAAAAATCCCCAATACAGAGGTCAATTATCCGGTTCTTCAGTCGGACGACCTTGAAAAATACCTCGACACCTCCATTACAGGTGAAAAGGCAAAGGCGGGCGCGATTTTCCTGGACTACCGCAACAGCTTTGATAAGGTGGACGATATGGGCAGACTGCTTGAAAAAAATTCAGACAACCTTATCATCTACGGTCATAATATGGAAAGCGGTATGATGTTCGGTTCGCTTAAAAATTACCGCAATAATGTGAATTATTACGGCGAACATCCGATAATCGAGCTTAATTCAAATTATTGCCGTTATCAGTATAAAATATTTGCATTCTTTATTGTTGACGCCTTCGATAAGACAGATACGGCTTTCGAATGCTGGAATACCCTTAATTTTAATGACGAAACAGAGTTCTACAATTATGTGAACGAAGCCAAGCGTCGGACGCTTCGCCTTAACGACGTTGATGTCGAGTACGGCGATAAACTGCTTACGCTTTCCACCTGCAACAGCATTTTTGGAAAGGACGGCGGCGGTCGTCTTATCGTTATGGCAAGACTTGTCAGAGACGGTGAAGATCCGTATGAGGGAACACAGAACAGCGTGGCAAATCAGAATATCAAGTGGCCGTCTATTTATTACAAGTCAAACAAGAATGAAAAATATGACCCCGATGCCGAATTCGTTCCGTACGGAGAAACGGCGGAGGAGACAGAGTCTGATACCGAGGAGTAAGCAATGAATAAAACTGCAAAAATTATTACGGCTTGTGCAGCCTGCGCTGCCGCGATCGGACTGTGCGGTTACGTTATAGCGATCAACAAGGACGCTCAGGCTCCGACTTTCAGCAACGTTGAAAGCATAGCGCCGGTAACTCAGCCTGCTACTCTTCTTCCCGAGAACTGGAGCGAGCTTTACGATTACGTAGAATCGCCAAGCGGTATGACGGAAAGAGCAAAGATCTTTTTAAAACAGAACCCCGATATTATCGGCTGGATATCACTCGATAATACTAAGATAGATTATCCTCTTGTTATCGATCCGGGTAAAATTACCGCGGGTACGGGCTATGGGGATTCGGACTATGACGAAAATTCATACTATCTCAATCATGACCTTTTCGGAGGTGATGCGAGAGGCGGTACGCTTTTTCTGGACTACAGAAATGTGTTCGGTGCGTCTGAAACGTCGCAGTCCGAGAATATCATGATCTACGGTCACAATATGGCCAACAATACAATGTTCGGCTCATTGAGAAAGTACCGTCAGGATTACAGCTTTTGGGATGAGAGTCCTTTTATCGATTTAAGCTCGAATTATAAGGACTATCAATATGTTATCTTCGGTTTCATGATCACCAGCGGAAATTGGTACACAGATTTCCGTTACTGGGACATGGAAGAGCTTGACAATGAAGTGGAGTTTGATTCTTATGTCAATACCGTCCGCGAAGGTTCAATGCTCGATACCGGCATCGACGTTAAGTACGGAGATAAGCTCCTTACACTGTCGACCTGCTATGCCGACGAGGATAATTCAAGGTTTATCGTTGTTGCAAGAAGACTTCGCGACGACGAAACACCGAACGATATCACCTCTATAAAAAGAACGGAGGAATATCTTAAAAAAATTGAGGAGGAAGAAGCCTCAAAAGCCGCTGCCGAAGCAGAAGCTGCTTCAGACGATAACGAGGAATCAACGTCGGAAAACGACGAAGATGACGAATAATCGGCAGCAAGGAATGAAAATTATGACCTGACTTTGAATAGAAATATATTTTCAGGTCAAATATGTTTTTAGGAGGAACAGCAGGACACGTTAATCTCATGAATTTTACATGGGAAATAAAACCGATCAGATTCGGCAAGATGGAGTAATTTATGAATATGCAAAAACCACTCAAGTGTGCAGCAGTCGTTTTATCCGCTCTTCTCGCATTTTCGGGAAGCGTTGGCATGGTGACTGCGGAAACGACACTCAGCGGCTCTGAGACAGAGAATCTCACTACCGTATCTGCTGAAGATACGACAGAGATCGAAGCCAAGGATACAACGAGCGTAAAACCGGAATGGTGGAAGGCTGAAATCACAGATTATGATTCAAGTTTATCTTTGATCAGTTATGAATTAACCCCTGAAATAACTCAGACTGAAGATGAAATGACGGATGATGAGGAAGCTTCCGGCGATGTGACGGAGGCGGCTGTTTCCGAGGAGGAAACAGAGCTTGTACTCAATGACGGCGCAGTTTATGACACTACAGCGCCTACACCCGTGGAATCGCAGACGACAGGAGCTGTTGTGGAAGACGTTCCCGAAGCACAGCAGCCGGTAGTAAACGCTAAGTCTGGCGAATTTGCGTTCACGACTTACGGTTGGGGACATTGCGTTGGTATGAGCCAGAACGGTGCAAATTACTATGCTGCTTACAGCGGCTGGTCATATCAGGATATCCTGTATCATTATTATCCCGGAACTTACCTGATGAACACGGGAACAGCCGGTTCAGAACAGCTTACGGTAGGCGGAGTTTCCGGAGACACGCTTTCAATGGTGGCAGGCGTTGTTTACCGTGAAATCGGAAGCAGCATGAGCACGGAAGCTATCAAGGCTCAGGCGGTTGCAGCGTATACTTATATGAAGTATTACGGCAACAGCGGCAGAGATCTGAAATGCAAGGCAAATCCTCCGCAGAATGTAATTGATGCCTGTGCATCGGTACTTGGCGAGGCTCTTTATTACGACGGAAGCTTTGCTCTTACAGTATTTACTGCTTCGACAGGCGGCGCGACTGCCAACTGCTATGATGTCTTTTCAAACGATATTCCATACCTGAGAAGCGTTACAAGCGATTACGACGCTTCATACGATCCGCATTACGGATCAGTTAAATATCTTGCGTCATCAGAAGTCAAGAGACTCGTTGAAGCAAGATACGGTATAACCCTTTCGGAAGATCCCGCAAATTGGATACAGCCTGTTATCGGAGACGGCGGTTATGTTACAAGCGTCGTTATAGATAATCAGATAACCGTAAAGGGATATGACTTCAAGATTGCGCTAAATCTTAAGTCGTCGAAGTTCGATGTGAGCTTCACTCAGTAGAATATAAAAGAAAACAGATTTTTGGATCGACGGCAAAACGTATGGATTCAAAAATCTGTTTTTTAATTTTTGGGGGTGAAAAATGGTGAATTTTTCCATGGATTCACTCAAAAGGGGAAGAAAGGTGAAAAAATCAGTGAAAATTTAGTAGTTTTTCATGCTTTAACGGTGATGAATCCCTGTATACAGGCATTTGCAAAACATTAGTAAAGAAAATAAAACATTTGTTTCGATTTTTGAGCTGATAAAATCAAACTGGTCAACGAATTTGGTTAAATTAGCTAAAAATTAAGGAAATATAACGCATAGCTTTGTGCGAATTGTCACTTGTAATAATCAACGATACGTTGTATAATTATGTTAGGGGTAATTTAAGGTGATGAAATGCAAAAATTACCGTAAATGAGGTGAAATTTTCCTTAATTTGAGCGAAAGCGAGGCGAATGTTATGACAGCTGCATTATGCGGTACTTACAATCCAAGTATTGACAGTAAAGGCAGAATGAGTTTTCCTAACAAGCTTCGTGAAATTCTCGGACCGGAATTTTATCTCTGTATTGGTCACGATAACCATTACATTGCCGTTTATTCTCCTGAGGAATTTGAAGCGTATCAGAGTAAGCTTTATACCATTCCGGGACAAACAGGAAGCAATATCAGACGTAAGCTTCTTGCCTGCGCCGATAAACAGACTCCGGATAAGCAGGGCAGAATTTTTATCGCCCAGAATCTTAGAGATCATGCCGGAATCAATACCGACGACAAGGAAGTTATCGTTATTGGCGCTTCCAACCGCGCCGAGATCTGGGATAAGGCTACATGGGAAAAATTCAATAATGACATTACTATCGAGGATATTAATGCAGCTCTTGACGATATCGTACTTTAAGGAGTGTTATAATGGAATTTTCTCATATTCCTGTATTGCTCGATCAGTGCATCGAGGGTCTTGATATTCAAGCCGACGGCATCTACGTTGACGGAACTGCCGGAGGCGGAGGTCATTCTTCCGCAATTGCCGAACATCTCGGCGCAGAAGGACGGCTCGTTTCCTTAGACCGCGATCCCGATGCCGTTGCAGCAGCTGCCGAAAGGCTTTCGGCTTACAAAAATGCTGCGGTCGTGCACAGCAACTATTCGGATATGCGCAGGGTTCTTGACGAACTTGGTATAGACAAGGTCGACGGTGTCCTTATGGATCTGGGAGTTTCTTCTTTCCAGCTCGATGAGGAAAGCAGAGGCTTTTCATATCATTCCGACGCGCCTCTCGATATGAGAATGAGCAAGGAGGGGATGAGCGCTGCGGATATCGTTAATACCTTTTCGGAGCAGCAGCTTGCAAAGATAATTTTTGAGTACGGTGAAGAAAAATTTTCAAGAAAGATCGCCTCAAATATAGTCGCCGCAAGAGAAGAAAAGCGTATCGAAACTACGCTTCAGCTTGCCGAAATAGTAAGAAACAGCATTCCTCAGAAGTTCAGACGTGAAAAAAATCCCTGCAAAAAAACCTTTCAGGCGATAAGGATAGCGGTAAACGGAGAGTTTGAACATCTCTCGAAAGGCCTTGACGAAGCCTTTTACAGCCTTAAACCGCACGGAAGGCTTGCGGTGATAACTTTTCATTCACTTGAAGACAGAATCGTAAAACAGCGTTTTGCCGGTTGGTGTAAGGGTTGTATCTGTCCGCCGGATTTTCCCCAGTGCGTATGCGGACGCAAACCGCAGGGCATACTTATAAACAGAAAGCCCATAGAGGCTGATACAAAAGAACTTGAAAGAAACAACAGAAGCAGAAGTGCAAAGCTCAGAATAATAGAAAGGAGCGCTGAAGCAGATGGCTGAAAGGAACTCGGTGTTTTATTATCAAAACGGAACATATAACAGAGCCGAGCCTGCCGATGAACCGGATTATGCGGCGAATCGCCAAATAAAGCCACATAAGAAGCCAAGGATTCAAATGAGATACACCGGAGCAAAAAGCGGCTCTGTATTTACTATTATTTTGGTGTCTGTTCTTGCAGCAGCGCTGCTCGGTTCGGTAGTTTACACTCTTGATAAGCGGAATACCGTTTACAATAAGGTAGCTGCAAAGAATAACGAACTGACGCTGATGGAAGCTGAAAATGTCAGGCTTCAGTCTGAGCTTGAAAGCAGAATGACTGCTAAAAACGTCGAAGATTATGCAGAGAATGTACTCGGAATGCAGAAAATCGATTCCTCACAAATTGAGTACATCAAAATTCAGACAGACGACGTTGTAAGTATTCCCGAATCGGAGGAAAGCATAGGAACAAAAATAAAAAAATTCTTCGATAAATGTGTGGAATATTTCAGAGGATAGCACCAATATATATAGTAATACGGACTATCCTGCATTAAAAAGAAGCTAACGGCGATATATATAATGCCGTAGTAATATGTAGAACAAACGGAGATACAACGGGTGATCGGAAATATTGATCCTGCTTTTCGGAGATAAGCTCTGAAAGGCAGGATCCGTGCGAAAGCACAATCCTTCGTCGTATCATAGAAACGGACATCACGGAAACGATGTTCTAAGGCGGGGAATAATGAGTCCCTGCCTTATTCTATTTATGGAAGAAATGCGCAATTTGCAGTATTGCGTCGAACGCAGGCGGAACGCCTATAGAAAGGAAGAAAACCGTGGCAAACAACATTCCTTCAAAATCAATGAAAATTCGCTCCCGTATAGTTATGACAGTAGTTTTTGCCGTACTTTTCGGGCTTATAATATGGAAATTCTTAACCATATCCGTTTTTGAAAATGATAAATATCAGGCTATGGCTAACGATATGCACTTTGGTTCTATTGCCATCTCGGCACACAGAGGTTCGATCTACGATTCACAGGGAACTCCGCTCGCAAAAAGCGCAACGGTATATAAGGTCTTTCTTGATCCTTCACGCTTTAAGGAGGATATGGAGGATCTCCAGAAAAGAATCGACAAGCGAAACGAGGAAAAGCTTAAAGGTACATATGAGCCGGAGTACGACGAGCTTGGAAACGAGCTTAATACTTTGCCAATCTCCGCTGAGGATTTCCGTCAGAGCGCGGTTACTCTGCTTTCGTCATCTCTCGGAATTACTGCCGAAAAGGTCACGGACGCTATGGAAGCGAATAACCAGTACAGCATACTTCAGGATCAGGTCGAAAAGCCGGTTGCCGACGAAGTTCTTGAGTTCTTTAATCAGTACGGCTTGAGTTCGCTTAATGTTGAGGAAGATACCAAGCGGTATTATCCCCAGAACGAGCTTGCCGCGTCTGTAATAGGATTTACTTCGGCTGACGGAAACGGCGCATACGGTCTTGAGTCTTACTATAACGATTATCTTTCCGGAGTTGACGGAAAGACTATCTCTGCCAAGGACTCACACGGAAACGAACTTCCATACAAATATTCAAAAACATATCCCGCAAAAAACGGAAACGACGTTTATCTTACAATAGATATGAACATACAATATTACCTCGAAAAGCACCTGAAGGAAGTTTATGAGAAATACGAGGTAAAAAACAGATGCTGTGCAATTCTTATGAACTGCAAAACCGCAGAGATCTACGGCATGGCGACTTATCCGGGCTACGATCTGAATAATCCTTACGATATTGCGGATCAGGCGGCGGCAACAAGGATAGCTCAGCTTACAGGAGACGAAGCTAAAGAGGCAAAGGCTGAGGCAAGAGAGGCTCAGTGGAAGAATAAGTGTATAACGGAAATTTACGAGCCGGGTTCGGTTTTCAAGGTGTTTACAAGCTCTGCGGCTATTGAGGAAAATCTTATCAATCTTGAAACGGACAGCTTTTACTGCGACGGAAGCATGACTATTCCAGGAGTTCCGAAGCCTATCCACTGTTGGAAAACATCGGGTCACGGCTCTCAGAATTTCTATCAGGCTCTTACTAATTCATGCAACCCTGCGTTCATGCAGATTGCCGACAGATTGGGAATCGAAACGTTCTGTTACTATTTTGAGGCTTTCGGTCTGGGCGAAAAAACCGGAGTTGATCTTCCGGGAGAAGCTGTCGGCATTTACTATGACGTTGACAGAATGAAATACGTTGACCTTATGTCAAGCTCCTTCGGTCAGGCAAATACGGTAACTCCGATGCAGATGATCACAGGCTATTCTGCGGTAATCAACGGTGGATATCTGCTTCAGCCCTATGTTGTCGATAAGATAGTGGACGAGGACGGAAACGTTGTGCTCAATAACGAGCGCACGGTAAAGCGTCAGGTAATTTCAAGCGATACCTCCGCGAAAATGCGTGATGCACTCGAAAGAGTAGTTACCGACAACGGCGGCGGAAACGTAACCATTAAAGGCTATTCCATAGGAGGAAAGTCGGGTACGTCGCAGCGATTGAGTCTTTACGGCGATGAGGATAACGAGTATGCCGCTTCATACGTCTGCTTTACTCCTGCCGACGACCCGGAACTGATTCTGTATGTAATGGTCGATATGCCTAACAAGGATATAGATTACTACGGAAGCAAGGTCGCTGTTCCTGTCGCAAGAAATATTCTCACGGACGTTCTGCCGTATCTTGGCTACTGTCCGGAATATACCGACGAAGAAATTGCAAATCTTGACGTTAAGATACCGCTTCTTGAGGGAAGCGTTACCGACGCGGCGGCTACGCTCGAAGGTCTTGGCGTCGAATATAAAGTAATAGGCGAGGGAACCGAGGTCGTCGATCAGTCGCCTGTAACAGGTTCTTCGATCGCAAAGGGCGGCTGCGTTTACCTTTATACCGATCCTGCCGGAACTGCCGAATATACCGAAGTCCCGAATCTTATAGGAGTATCGGCAGCCGCGGCAAATGAATCAATAATGTACAGAGAACTTAATTTTGTCGCAACGGGAGCGTCGACTTCACGTTCTGACGCCGTTGTGCAAAGTCAATCATACGATCCGGGCGAAATGGTGCCGAAGGGTACCGTTATAGAGCTTGAATTTGTTGTCGATCAGAATTCCGACTGATATTGGAGGTGCAGCCTTGAAACTATATGAGCTTCTTGAAAATAATGCCGAAACTTCGCTGGACAATATCGAAATAGCCTCCGTTACCGATAATACGGCAAATGTACGAGAGGGAAGCATATTCGTCTGCGTTAAAGGACGCAGCTTTGACGGTCACAGCGCTGCTTCCGAAATGCTCGGAAAGGGCGCGGCAGCCGTTGTGTGCGATCATGACCTCGGGCTTGGAGAACGCCAGATCATTACAGACAATACGCGCCGTCTGTACGGACAGATGTGTTCGGCATGGTTCGGTCATCCCGAAAGAAAAATGACTCTTGTCGGAGTTACCGGCACAAACGGAAAAACCACCATAACAAGCGTTATCAAGCATATTCTTACCGTGAACGGATATAAAACGGGTCTTGTCGGAACTATTCGCAACGAGATAGGAGACGAGGTCGTTCAAACGGGCAATACAACTCCTATGGCATTTGAGCTTATGCAGCTCTTTGACAGAATGTACCGCGCAGGCTGTAAGTATGTCGTTATGGAGGTTTCCTCCTTCGGACTTGTTCAGGAGAGGATAGGTGCTTCGTTTTTTGACGTTGCCGTCTTTACAAATCTCACTCAGGATCATCTTGATTATCATAAGGACATGGAGGACTACTATCAGGCTAAAAAAATGCTGTTTGATAGATGCCGCATAGCTGTCTGCAATACCGACGACGATTACGGCAGGCGTCTTTTCGGAGAGATAAGCTGCGAAAAATACACCTACAGCATAAACGATTCGGCTGATTTCTATGCCGACGGAATCAAGATAAAGTCCTCCGGAACAAGCTTCTGGCTGTGCGAGGATTCGCGTTCTCATCTTGTTAACTTGAAAATGCCGGGAATGTTCAACGTATCGAATGCCGTTGCTGCAATCGCAGTATGCATGAAACTCGGACTTACTGCCGAAAAAGTCATTTCGGCGCTCGGCAGCTGCTCAGGCGTAAAGGGAAGGTGCGAGATCATTCCTACGGGACGCGATTTTACTGTAATATGCGATTATGCGCATACTCCGGACGCTGTCGAGAACGTGCTTAAAAGCGTCAGAGAGTACACGGAAGGCAGACTTATTTGCCTTTTCGGCTGCGGAGGAAACAGAGATGCGGCAAAGCGTCCGAAAATGGCTGCCGCTGCCGCAAAATATGCCGACAGACTTATAATTACCTCAGATAATCCGAGAAATGAAGCTCCTGAAGCTATCATTTCCGATATACTCGCTGGTCTGAACGGAACAGACGTGCCGTATGAAACGATAACGGACAGACGCGAGGCGATATATCACTCCCTCAAAATTGCCGAAAAAGGCGACGTTATCGTTCTTGCCGGCAAAGGTCACGAGGATTATCAGATACTTGCGGACGGCGTTCATATTCACTTCGATGAACGCGAGGTCGTAGCCGAGGGACTTAAATTGTTATAATAAATGGGAGCAGTGAGAATATATGCCGTTTTGGATCAATTTATTAATATCATTATTATCGTTTGCCATTGCAGGTTTATCGGGATTATTACTTGTTCCGTTTCTGCACAAGCTTAAATTCGGTCAGCCTATCAAAACCGAGGACGGACCTCAGTGGCACGCAAAAAAACAGGGAACTCCCACAATGGGCGGCTTCATGTTCATAATTTCGTCCGTAACGGCGTCTGTCTGCGGATACTTTTTATACCGCAGCCGATGTGGTATAGATCTCACGGACGAGGATAGCTTTAACTCGATGATGAGATTTATAAGCTGTATCGTTTTTGCGCTGCTGTTTGCTCTTATCGGTTTTATAGACGATTATCTCAAGGTAGCGAGAAAAAACAACGACGGTCTTACGGCAAAGCAGAAAATGGTCATGCAGTTTGTCTTTGCCGTCGGATTCCTTGCAGCAATGTATTTCTTCGGCGACACATCTACGTTCATAGATCTCGGATTTGTCAGATTCGATATCGGATTTTTCTATTATATAGTTATGATCCCCGTGATCATCTACCTTACGAATGCGGTCAATCTTACCGACGGAATAGACGGCTTGTGCGGTTCGGTCACATTTGCCGCAATGCTGGTATTTACCGTTGCCGCCGCTATTCTCGGCGAGAATGAAAGCTCGATATACAGTATCGCTCTTGCGGGCGGCTGTCTCGGATTTCTGCTCTGGAATCTTAATCCCGCAAAGTGCTTTATGGGGGATACAGGCTCGATGTTTCTGGGAGCTTCCGTAACGGGAGTAGGTCTGCTTCTTCATAAGCACCTGCTGCTGATACTTGCGGCGCTCGTGTATATTCTTGAGGCGCTTTCCGTGGTGATTCAGGTATCTTATTTCAAATATACCGCCCGTAAGCACTATAAGGCTACAGGTGAAGAGCACGTTGGCAAGCGTATCTTCAAAATGACTCCGATACATCATCATTTTGAGCTTAGCGGTTTCGGCGAGTATAAAATAGTCGTCACTTTCACATTGTTCGGCATGATATGCGGCATACTGGGAATAATTACATTGTTTATCTGAAAAATCCTTAGAAATTGAAGATCGGGAGGAAATATGTCAAAGGTTACGAAAAAAAGAAAAGGCTCCGGCGGAATCATAAGAGCGTTTCTCGGAGACAGACGAAACGGCGATATAAGCCTTTCGTTCTTTGCCTACGTAATGATACTGCTTGTTATCGGGCTTGTAATGATGTCTTCTGCGAGTTACGCTTGGGCATACAGCGAGCATGACGGCAACGGTCTTTATTATGCGAAAAATCAGCTTATAAATGCCGGTATAGGCTTTATTGCACTGATCTTCTTCATGAAAATGGATTACCATAATTTCAAGGTCATCAAGATCCCGTTTCTAAAGAAATTGAATATTGCAGGATTTTTGTATATCGCCGGAATCGTTCTCTTGGTGCTCGTTCTTGCTATCGGTAACGACGAGGGCGGCGATATGGGAGCTAAAAGATGGCTAGATATCGGTCCTGTCGGATTCCAGCCGTCCGAGGTTGCAAAATTCACGCTTATAATTTTCTTTGCATACAGCATGGAAAAAGACGGAAATAAAATGAATAAATTCAGCGTCGGAATTGTCAAATATGCCGTTTTGCTCGGCGTATATATAGTGCTTCTTTATCTTGAGCCTCATCTTTCCGGCATGATTCTCGTCGGAACGATCGCCGTTGCGCTTATCCTGTGCGGCGGAGCAAACAGAAAGCAGTTCCTTGCCCTTGCAATTGCTGCCGTCACGCTTGCCGTGCTGGTCATTAAGTGGCAGGCAGGAATCGAGGGAAGCTATGTTGCAAAACGTATCAGATCATGGCAGGATCCCTTTGCGGATATACTCGGCGATACATGGCAGACAGCCAATTCGCTCATAGCGATAGGCTCGGGAGGCCTTTTCGGACTCGGACTGGGAAATTCCCGTCAGAAGTATCTGTATCTTCCGGAAACGAAAAACGATTTCGTATTCCCTATAGTTTGCGAGGAGCTTGGATTTGTGGGAGCGCTTGCTATAATTATCGTGTTCTTTCTGCTTATAATGGAAGGCTTTGCAATAGCGGCGCGCTGCAAGGATCGTTTCGGTACGCTTATCGCTGTGGGAATAACCACTCAGATAGGCATACAAACTATTTTCAACCTTGCCGTTGTAAGTAATTTCATACCGAATACAGGTATCAGTCTGCCGTTCTTCAGCTACGGAGGCACTGCGCTGATAATGCAGCTTGCGGAAATGGGGATAATGCTGAATATTTCTCAGCAGCGGTATTATCCCGATCCCGAGGAAAAAATTCAGGATCAGGACGACGACGAGAACGAATCCGACGAGCCGCAGAATGCATAAGGAGAATTTATATGAGAGTATTAATGGCGTGCGGCGGTACGGGAGGACATATAAATCCCGCGCTTGCCATTGCCGACATAATTAAATCGAAATATCCGGACGCGGAGTTTCTCTTTGCCGGAACTCCTGACGGAATGGAAGCAAAGCTTGTTCCGGCTGCCGGATATAGGCTTGAAACAATAAAGGTAGCAGGATTTCAGCGGCAGATCTCATTGCAGAATATCGGCAGAAATTTCAAGGCGGCCGCTTATCTTGCAGCTTCGGGCAGGAGAGCAAGGGAAATAGTCAGCGGCTTCAAGCCCGATATAGCGATAGGAACAGGCGGTTATGCGGCAGGTCCGGTAATCCGCATGGCGGCAAAAATGGGAGTTCCGAGCGCTATTCATGAGCAGAACGCTTTTCCGGGAGTTACCAACAAGCTGCTTTCAAAAGAAGTGGATTTTGTAATGCTTACGGTCAAGGAAGCTCTTGATTTCATGGATAAGGATAAGTTCGAATATGCCGTTACGGGACTTCCGGTAAGAGGAAGCATTTCCGGCATCAGCAGATCGGAAGCGAGGAAAAGGCTTGGCTTTGACGACAGCTTTACGCTCCTGTCCTTCGGAGGAAGTCTCGGTGCAGGCTGTATCAATGAGACGATGGCTGAGACCATAAAATGGCATACGCGCAAAGGACTTAAAATCAATCATATCCACGGCTACGGCGGCATGGGAAAGGATACCTTCCCGAAGGCAATGTCGGAAGCAGGAATTCCGCTTAAAAGCGAGCGGCTGCGCATAACCGAGTATATCAGCGATATGGAAGTTTGTCTTGCGGCTGCTGATCTTGTTATATGCCGCTCGGGAGCTTCTACTCTTGCGGAGCTTGAAGCGGCAGGAAGAGCCTCGATACTTATTCCGTCTCCTATAGTTACGGGCAATCATCAGTATCATAACGCGATGGTTCTCGGAAAAGCGGAAGCTGCGGTTGTTATCGAGCAGAAAGACGTGACCTCCGAGAAACTCATCAAAGTTATCGAGAGTCTGTATAATGATCCCGACCGTATAACGCTTATGTCTCACAACGCAGAGAGTCTTCACCTGAGCGACACAAACGCAAGGATTTTAAGCGTGATAGATAAGCTTTTAAATAAATCGGGCAAATCGGCAAAGTAACACAAAACCGCTTCATGGCATAATATACAAAAAATGCTGTGAGGTGGTATAATGCAGAAACTCATTGTAAAAGGAGGCAGCAGACTTCGCGGCGAGATCTCGCTGCAGGGCTGTAAAAACAGCGCGCTGCCGATTATGGCGGCTTCTCTTCTGTGCGGAGAGGAATGCGTACTTAAAAATTGTCCGAGACTTACCGATATATATGCGGCTTCAAGAATACTTAATTATATTGGCTGCAAATGTACTTTTGCGGATAAAACAGCCGTTATCTCTTCGGAGAACGTGGCGGAAACGACCATTCCCGACGAGCTTATGCAGGAAATGCGTTCATCTATTATTTTTCTCGGAGCAATGCTCGGACGTACAGGCGAATGTACCGTATGTATGCCCGGCGGCTGCGAGCTGGGACCTCGTCCCATAGATATGCATCTTGCCGCAATGAAAAAAATGGGCGCGAATATTCGTGAAAGCTACGGAAAGATAATATGCCGTATAAGCGGACGCGCTCACGGAGCAAAAATTTCTCTGCCCTTTCCCTCTGTGGGAGCAACGGAGAATATAGTGCTCTGCGCGGTCACTGCCGACGGCGAGACGATCATAAATAATGCGGCGAGAGAACCTGAAATATGCGATCTTTGCGGCTTTCTCAGAGCCTGCGGAGCGGATATTTCCGGCGACGGCGAAAGCAGGATCGTTATCAGCGGAAAAGAAAAGCTTCACGGCTGCGAATACGAGATAATGCCTGACAGAATTGTCGGAGCGACTTATCTGTCAATGGCAGCGGCGGCAAAGGGAGAAATAATCCTTACAAATGTGCGTGCGCAGGATATGGAGCCGTTTCTCTCCGTTCTTGAACAAACCGGATGCAGTATCTGCGCTTCGGGCGACAGACTGTATCTGCGCAGCGGCTCAAGATTAAAGGCGGTCAGCGAACGCATTAGGACCATGCCGCATCCGGGATTCCCCACAGACGCTCAGGCAGTTTTAATGGCTGCTTTGGTTACGGCAGAGGGAACAAGCGTTTTTGAAGAAAATATCTTTGACTGCCGCTACAGGCACACCGACGCGCTTATAAAAATGGGAGCGGATATACAGGTGCTTGGGAAAATTGCGGTAGTAAAAGGTGTGGAGCGTCTTTACGGCGCAAATGTTGAAGCCACAGACCTGCGCGGAGGCGCGGCAATGATTGCGGCTGCGCTTGCAGCGGACGGAACGTCGGAGATCAGCGGTATATCCCATATTGACCGCGGATATGAAAGAATAGAAGACGCTGTGGCTATGCTCGGCGGAAAAATAAAAAGGAACCGGTGCGGCGAGGCGAAGTACTGTCAATATGCGGCATCGGCTCAAAAATAAAAATCGGGAGTAAATATGAAAGACGTAAACAAAACAGATGTAAACAGAGATAACAGCAGCAAACGTATGAGAAGGCGCAAGAGAAAGATGAATCTTTACGGACTTGTCGTTTTTCTGCTCGTGGCTGTTGCAGGAGTTACGGTGAGCTACACTTTCCTGTTCAATATCGATAAAATAGTTGTAATGGGAAAATCCGACGATTACACTGCCGAACAGATCGTAAGCGCATCAGGGATCCAAAAGGGCGATAATCTGCTCAGACTTAACGTTCATGCCAGTGAACAGCGGATACTTGACGAGCTGCTCTACATAGAGACGGCAAAGGTTGACAGGGATTTTCCGTCGTCGCTTGAAATAACCGTAAGTCAGTGTGTTCCCGCATTTAACGTGCAGTATGGCGAGGGCACGCTGCTTGTAAGCAAGCAGGGGAAAATCCTCGCCGATAACGGTTTTATTACTCAGGGACTCCCGATTTTTTACGGCTATGAGCCTGAAGATACTGTTCCTGGAAAAGCGCTTTCGTCTGCAGACGAGCAGAAACAGGCTGCATTTGAAGAATTTATTTCCCGAATAAACGGCGACGAAAACGGGAGCATATTAAGCGTTGATATGACCGATAAGTATAATATGGTAATTAATTATTCCTGCGGCATAATTTTTAAATTGGGCAACTGGACCGATATCGAGTACAAAATGAATATGGCTGAAAATGTTATGCAGAAGGACGATATCAAGGGAAAAACCGGTTATATCACGATGATCGGAAGCAATCAGTGCAGCTTTAGAGGCAGCGACGCTCCTGCGGCTGTTATCGGCGGAAATAATTCGTCCGTCCCCGAATCAACAACCGATGCAAGCGAATCTGCATCGGAAAATTCAGCCGGAACCGCAAGGCGTGAAAGCAATGACGAAGAGGAAGAAATGTTCCGTCAGCATAATGAAGCTCTTGAACAGAATACAACTTCCGGAGAGCCTGAGAACTGAGTTTGTGAAGAATTGTGCAAAATGTCCCGATGTGATGCTATAATATTGTGGAATGTGCAGAAATTCAAAAATATTTGTGTGAGACTTGCAAAAAAGTCATTCTTATGATAAAATAGTAAGTGTATTTTAAGCAAGTAATCAATATTTAGATAAAAAACAGGAAAACAAATAGGAGGAGTTTAAATGTCAGATTTTAATTATGAGGAAGCACTTGAGCCTGACGTAAATATAAAGGTCATCGGTGTTGGCGGCGGCGGCGGAAACGCCGTAAATTGCATGGTCGAGTCAGGTGTGAACAATATAGAGTATATAGCTGTTAATACTGACGCGAAAGCGCTTAATAAGTCAAAGGCAACTACAAGAATCCCAATCGGCGCTAAGCTGACTAAGGGAAGAGGCGCAGGCAATAAGCCTGAGATCGGTCAGCGTTCTGCCGAGGAAAACCGCGACGAGATCGAAACACATCTTAAGGGTGCGGATATGATCTTTATAACTGCCGGTATGGGTGGCGGTACAGGTACCGGAGCTGCTCCTGTTGTTGCCAAGATAGCACAGGAAATGGGAATCCTTACGGTTGCTGTCGTTACTAAGCCTTTTCTCTTTGAAAGAGAGCAGAAAATGGCACAGGCTGAAAAAGGTATTGCCGAACTTAAAAAGTATGTCGATTCGCTTATCGTTATTCCGAATGAAAGACTTCTCGTAGGTCTCGATAAGCCGCTTACAATGATGCAGTCGTTTGCTCTTTCGGACGATGTTCTTAAAACCGGCGTAAAGAGTATTTCTGATCTTATTGTTGAAGAAGGATACATAAATCTTGACTTCGCAGACGTTTCAACGATCATGAAGGGCGCAGGCTACGCTCATATGGCTATCGGTCACGGCTCGGGCAAGGATAAGGCTAAAGAGGCTGCAAATGCAGTTATCTCCAGTCCTCTGCTTGAAACCTCTATTTCCGGCGCTAAGAGACTTCTTATCAATATTGCTATGTCTGAGGATATTCTTTCTTCTGATGTCGATGCGGCTACTAAGATGATAACAGACACGGCTGCTGAGGGCGTTGAATTTATTTTCGGTACTGCATTCAAAGAGGATATGCAGGATGAAATGGCAATTACTGTTATTGCTGCCGGATTCGAGGACGAGGATTCTCCGGCGCTTGATGATGCAGATCAAAATGCTGCCGGAGACGACGTTATCCAGATAGATAATCCGCTTATAGACGGTCTTGGTCTTGGCACGGCTAAAACTCAGTCAAATCAGGACGACGATCTTGAAGCGATCTTTAAAATGCTTGGCAATTAATATTTATTAAGCGGCTTTTGTATGTAAAGCCGCTTTTGTTATTTTAGACGATATAGTTAAATCAATGATTTTACTATTTTTTCTGCCTGCGTTGTGAAAGAAAGCTTTTTTTGCAGTAAAATGCACTAAAATCTACATGAATTTTCTACATTTAAATAGTTGAAATGTATTAAGAAATATGCTATAATTTATTAAAGGCTTAATTAATTTCCTTGAATTTAACTTTTGCCGCAGTGTACTGCGGGGAATGGAGTGTATCAAATGCAAGAACCAACAGTTTTAAGAACTACGAAAATCGGCGGCGGCTTCGTTAAAGAAGACGTTATGCAGTATCTCGATGAACTGAACTCAAAAATAGTTTCTCTCGAAGAAGAGCTTGCTAAGGCTCAGGAGTCGGGTCCTGCCGATCCGCAGGAGATCGTTAAATACAGAAATCAGGTTGACAGCCTTCAGGAAAAACTGAACGCTTCAAATAACGCTTTGAGAACTGCTAAAGCAGAGATCGAAGCTGCTAAAAAACAGCATGAACAGGACGTTGCTACCATCAATCAGCTTAAAGCAGGCGGCGCTAAGGGCGGAGCTGCTGCTCAGCCGCAGGTAAATCCCGCTGAGCTTAATGCTGCTAAAAATGAGATCGAACGTCTTAAGAAGCTCCTTACCGCAAATGAGCAGAAGCTCGCTGAGGCTCAGAAGAAAAATGCGGCAGCAGCAAATGCTCCTGCTGCAAACGCTCCTGCCAACGATGCGGAAATCGCTAAGGCAAAGGCTGAAATCCAGAAAATTACAGGCGAACTTACGGCTAAGACAAACGAGCTTGCTGCTAAAACCCGTGAAGCTTCTGAAAAAGATACCAAGATTGCTCAGCTCAACAAGGACGTTCAGGATAAAGACGCCGTTATCGCTAAGAAGGATTCTGAGATCAATAAGCTCAACGGCGAAATCACAGAGCTTAAGGAAAACGCTGAAGCAGGCGGCATGATTCCGTCGTCATTTGATATGGGCGCACTGTTTACAGAAGCTCAGAAAACAGCTAACAAGATCACGATCGAGGCTCGTCACGCAGCCGATAAAATGACTAAGGAAGCCACTGAACAGGCTGAAAAGATCGTCAGCGACGCCAATGCTGAGGCTGCAAAAACAATTGAAAGCGCAAATACAACTGCTGAAGCCTGCATTAAAGAAGCTAACGATCAGGCTAAGATCACTGTTATGGAAGCTAATGTTCATGCGGATAAGGTCAATGAGATGTCTGTTACCGTTCGTGAGACTCTCCGTAACGAAATCGAAAGCGTTAATAATAAATTTAATGATATTTCTTCAATTATTTCCCGTCTTACCGGTCAGGCAGGCGATCGTATGAGCGAAGCTCAGCTCGTTATCGGCGAGGCTCGTAAGGCGATCGGCGACGATAAGACCGATAATGTGAAAAAAGCCGAGGCTCCGACTGCTTCATTCGAGGCAAAAAAGATGCCTGAAGCTTCATTTAAGTCGGAATCAAGAAATGATTCTTATCAGCATCAGAACGATAACTCTCAGCCTTCTAAATCGTCAGCTCCAAAGCCGATGAATCAGCAGAGCCATCACGAAAGCAAGCCGGCAAAGAAAGCTGCAAACTTCAATTTTGATATGTCTGAGCTCCTTAAAGCCGCTGAGGAAGAAGCTGCAAAGGAAACCGATTAATTTATGTTACATAATATCTGTCTGCGGTCATGCGGCTGCAGACAGGTGTTGATATTAGAGTGTATCTGAAATACGGTGCGGTTTATCCGCTTAAATTGCGAGCCGTATTTTCAGGCGTACTCGACACTCTTTATTGATCGCGGCGCGATCATTGACAAATAGTCAAATATATGCTATAATATTCGCTGTAATGTATTGTGTGCATTCAGAATGTTGGGTGAATGACTTGCTTGATTTGGATATTAATTTGAATGATTTCTCCGGTAAAAGTGATGAGGAACTTGCCGTTGACGCAAAAACAAATAAAACCGCTGCGGCTGTTCTCGTTTCCCGCTATATGAAGCTTATTTTCATTAAGTCTGAAATTTTCGCAAATCATAATTCCGACAGAGATGACCTTAATCAGGAAGGCTTGATCGGTCTGCTGAATTCAATAAGTTCATTCGACGCGGATCGCGGCATCAGATTTTCTACATTTGCCGAAACCTGTATCAATAATCGCATGAAGACTTTTGTTGCGAAAGGTACGAAGAATGCGGAGAAAATAATCTCCGATCCCGACGAGTTTTCTGTTGTCCATTCTGTTCCGGATTATGATACTCCCGAAAGCATCTATTTGTATAAAGAGAATTTCTCGGAAATGATGAACAAGATCAGTTCTGTTTTGTCCGAAACCGAGAGGAAAGTATTTAACCTGTGCGTTCAGGGAGTTTCGTATAAAGATGCTGCTGAAAGGCTCGGTATTACTGAGAAATCTGTTGATAACGCTATGCAAAGAGCAAGACGAAAAATTCGTGCTCTTTTAAAGTAATGACCTGGTAGCTTAACTCAAAGAGCGTTGTTTATCAAAGGTGTTGGTGTAAATCCAACCGTGGTCCAAATATTATAAGCGAGGTATTTAAAATGTACGAAGACAAGACATTAAAGTGTAAGGAATGTGGATGTGATTTCACTTTTACTGCCGGTGAACAGGAGTTTTATGCAGAGAAAGGCTTTGTAAATGAGCCGCAGAGATGTAAGCCTTGCCGTGATGCAAGAAAAAATGCTGGCAGATCTGAAAGAGTTATGTATACAGCTACTTGCGCTTCATGCGGTTGTGAGGCTAAGGTTCCTTTCGAACCAAAGGAAGGCAGAGCTGTTTATTGCAGCGAGTGCTTTGCAAAGATGAATGAGGCTTAATTCCTAATGATCCAATAAGGCACAGCTTTTGCTGTGCTTTGGATTTTTATTGGGAAATGTATAATTTTTTTCTTGAATTCAGATAATATCAAAAGGAAAGGATTGATTTTATGAATATTACTAAAGACACGATCATAGGCGATATTCTTGATATGGATTTTGACGCTGCGCCGTATTTCCTTGAGATCGGTATGCACTGTCTCGGTTGTCCGTCTGCAAGAAGCGAAACTATCGGCGAAGCTTGTTCGGTACACGGTACGGATCCGGACGTGCTTATTGAAAAGCTTAACGCTCATTTTGCAGCTAAGTAATTTTAGAAAAATTATGCGGCGTGTCAGCATTGGCGCGCCGCTGCTTTTAGTAAAACAAAGTATATTTTTGCTGATTGAGGTGCGATATGATTGATAACAGATTGAAAAAATGCTGCGAATTTGTCAGCGGCCGCGGAGTTGTATGCGATGTCGGAACTGACCATGCATATCTTGCAGCCGAGCTTGTTTTGAGCGGTAAATGCAACAAAGTAATTGCCTCAGATATAAAAAGCGGACCTCTTGAGGCGGCTCGCAAGACGGTTGAAAAATACGCTCTTTCCGATAAAATCGAGCTTGTGCTTTCTGACGGTCTTGAAAATATCGACGGTCTGGGAGTTTCGGATATCGTTATCGCCGGAATGGGCGGCGAGACTATTATTAAAATTCTCGAGGACTGCGACTGGGTTCGAAATCATAATGTAAAATTGATTCTACAGCCGATGACCAAGGCTGATGTTCTGAGAAAATGGCTGGGAGCTCACGGCTTTAAAAGCGGCGACCATGCCGTTGAGGAGGGAGAAAACGTTTACATTGTTATCACGGCTGTCTATGACGGAGTAAAAACTGCGGTTTCGGAGTTCAAAAGCCTGCGCGGAAATGTGGATCACAATACTCCGGCAGGACGCAAATATATCCGGAAGCTGTCCGATTCTCTCAATAAAAAGGCGGATTCGCTTGAAGGTGCCGGTATGTCGGAGCTTGCGCGGCACGAGCGCTTTCTTGCCGATAATCTTCATCTTGACAGCATAGATTATCCGACGGCAGACGAAATATACCGCTTTCTGGATTCGCGCTATCCGTTTGAGCTTCAGGAAGGCTGGGATAATTCGGGATTTCTCGTTGAAAGTGCATCAGGAGAAAAGGTCAGCCGAATTCTTTTAACTCTTGATATTGATATGGCTGCCGCAAAAGAAGCCGCGGACTGCGAAGCGCAGCTGATAATTTCTCATCACCCGCTGATTTTCGAGCCGATAAAGAAAATAGAGTACGGTTCTCCTTTGTATTTTCTGGTTGAAAATTCTATCGGAGCAATTTGTATGCACACAAATCTGGACATTGCCGACGGCGGAACTAACGGCACTATATTGAAAAAAATTTCCGAAAGGTTCAAGCTTGCCGCCGAACCAAAATACTTTGAGGACTGCGGAGGCGGAAACGGTCTCGGTTACGTCTGTACTTTGTCGGAGCCTGTTTCGGCGGAAGAATTCGGGGAGGAACTGAAAAAAATCTTTGGCTGCGAATATGTTCGCATGAACAGGCATAACTGCGGTATTGTAAAGATGTTTGCGTTCTGTTCGGGGTCGGGCGGTTCAATGCTCGGTCACGCTCATGAAATTGGCTGCGACGCGTATATTACCGGAGACGTAAAGCACGATGTCTGGATCGACGCCAATAACAATAACATCGTTCTTTATGACTGCGGCCATTTCCATACCGAAAATCTTGTTCTTGCCGAGCTCAGACGCGCGCTTCTTGAAAAGTTCCCTCAGCTTGAGATAATAATCGCCGAAAGCTCCGAAGATCCGTGCGTGTACATAAAGCAGGTGACAAAATGAATATTTTTACTTGTCCCGTTTGCGGAGAGCTTCTGTCTCTCAGCGATAGAAGCTATGTGTGCCGTGAACGTCACAGCTTTGACCGCGCAAAAAGCGGATATGTGAATCTTTTGATCTCGAAGCATAACGGAGCGGCTGTTCATGGCGATAATAAGCTTATGGTTCAGGCAAGGAAGCGATTCCTTGATAAGGGATATTACAGCCGGCTTTGCGATAGTCTCTGCAAAAGCGTATGCGAATTTGCGTCTCGGGATATGATAATTCTTGACGCAGGCTGCGGCGAGGGATATTATACCTCTGCCGTAAGCGAAGCTTTGAGCCGAGCCGGAATCAATGCCGAAATTTACGGGATCGACATTTCAAAGTCGGCTGTTGACTATGCAGCCAGACGAGACAGATCCATAAGCTATGCGGCGGCAAGCGTGTTTAATATTCCTGTCGGCGATAATTCCTGCGATATGCTGCTGACGATGTTTGCTCCGTATTGCGGTGAAGAGTACAGCCGCGTTCTTAAAAAGGACGGTATAATGATTATGGCGATACCGTCCGAAAATCATCTATGGGAGCTGAAACAGGCGGTTTATGATACTCCCTACAAAAACGAGGTCAAGGAATATTCGCTTGACGGTTTTGAATTTATTGAGAGCAAACGCATAAGCTATCATATCGGACTTGAATCGGCAGAGGATATTCAAAGTCTTTTCTCTATGACTCCGTATTACTACCGCACAGGCAAGGCGGAGCAAGAGCGTCTTTGTTCCCTTGAAACGCTTGATACGCAGGTCGATTTTGAGCTGCTTATTTACAGAAATACAATTTCTTAGAGCATTATTCCGCCGTACATTTACACGATACATTTTGATTTTATTTCTGAGAGGATAATACTATGGCACTTGACGGAGCATTTCTTTGCGCAGTAAAAAACGAACTCCGGCCGCTTATAGGCGGAAGAGTTGAAAAAATTCACCAGCCATCAAGAGAAGAGATCATTATATCTGTCCGTACAAGATCGGGCAGCAAAAAGCTCTATATTTCAGCCAATGCAGGCAGCGCAAGAGTTCATATCACCGAAAAATCAGTTGATAATCCGCAGACTCCTCCAATGTTTTGTATGCTTATGAGAAAGCATCTCGGCAGCGGAAAGCTTATTGATATTCGTCAGGACGGACTTGAAAGAATTCTTTTCCTTGATTTTGAGTGCGTCAATGAGCTTGGCGATATAGTTACGGTTACTCTTGCGTGCGAAATTATGGGACGCTGTTCAAATCTTATAATCATAAATCACGAAGGCAGGATAATCGACAGCATCAAGCGCGTTGACGAGGACATGTCGCGCGAAAGAATGGTGCTTCCCGGAATGAAATATACCTTGCCTCCGAGAACTGACAGGCTGAATTTTATGCTTTGTGATCCTGAACAGACGGCCTTGGCAGTTAAGAGCTTCGGAGAAACCGAGCTTTCAAAGGCTCTTATTCGTATTTTTGAGGGAATTTCTCCTGTTCTTGCCAGAGAATGGACGTTTTTTGCAGGACGCGGCGCACATATCGAGTGCAGCTCTGTAAGCGGAGATCAGCTTGACAGGCTTAATTTCATCATCAAGCGTACCTGTGAGCAGCTTGAAAACGGCAGCTGCTGCTTTACGACAGTCAGCGATAAAGAGGGAATGCTCAAAGACTTTTCCTTTATCCGTCTTTCGCAGTACGGCACGCTCATGTATACAAAGGAGCATGAAACAGCGTCGGCTCTGCTCGATTATTTCTATTTTGAGCGCGACCGAGCCGCACGTACCAAGCAGAGGGCGAACGACTTGTTCAAGCTGCTGATGAATCTCAACGACCGAATCACCCGCCGCCTTGAGATACAGCGCACCGAGCTTTCCGCCTGCGCCGAAAAGGAACACTACAAGCTTTGCGGAGACCTTATTTCCGCAAATATTTACCGCATTAAAAAGGGCGATACGACCGCGGAGCTGGAAAATTTCTACGACGAGGGAAATCCTCTTATTACGATAAAGCTTGATAAAAGGAAAACTCCTGCACAGAACGCTCAAAAATATTACAGCGAATATAAAAAATCCGTTACGGCTGAGGAGAAGCTTGCCGACCAGATCAGCAAGGGGGAAGAAGAGCTCGCTTACATTGACAGCGTGTTTGACGCTCTGACTCGTGCGTCCTCGGAGAACGATATAACTCAGCTGCGCCTTGAACTTTCGGAACAGGGGTATATAAGGTCGGGAAACGGAAAGGGAAAGCCTCCAAAGGCGCTGCCGCCTGTAGAGTACCGTTCAAGCGACGGTTTTACTATCCTTGTCGGCAGAAACAACGTGCAGAACGACCGCTTGTCCCTGAAGCTGGCTGAAAAGAACGATATATGGCTTCATACTCAATCCATAACAGGCTCGCACGTTCTCATTCTTACCGACGGCGAGACTCCGCCCGACAGCACGATCGAGGAGGCAGCGATTATCGCGGCAGTGAACAGCAAGGGAAGAAATTCTACGCTCGTTCCAGTTGATTACTGCCTTGCGAGATACGTTAAAAAGCCGTCGGGAGCAAAACCCGGCAAAGTTATATTCACAAATTATAAAACTGCTTTTGTCAAGCCGGATCCCGAGCTTGAACAAAAACTAAAGGTGTAACGATAATGAAAAAGCTTGATAAGGATTTTTTCAGCCGCGATTGTCTGGAGGTTGCCCCGGAGCTTGTGGGAAAGATAATTGTAAGAAGGCTTGCGGACGGCACGGAGCTTAGGGAAAGAATTTCCGAGACCGAAGCGTACCGCGGAGAAGAGGATAAAGCCTGCCATGCTTCAAAGGGCAGAACTCGCAGGACAGAGCTGCTTTACGGCGACAGCGGAGTAATTTATATATATCTTTGCTACGGAATGCATTGGCTTGTCAACGTTGTCACGGGAGATACGGAAGCTCCGCAGGCTGTGCTGATACGTGCAGGAGAGCTTCATAACGGACCTGCAAAGCTTACAAAGTATTTGCAGCTTGACGGAAGCTTTAACGGCAGAAGCTTTTACGACGATCCCGAGGTCTGGATAGAGGACGACGGATTTGTTCCGGAGATAAAAACTGCTCCGAGAGTAGGTGTAGATTATGCCGGCGAATACTGGAGCAATATCGAATGGCGGTTTATAGCGGAATGAGGTGAGGTATGACTGTAAATTCAATTGCCGTAAATACGGTTCATTTCGGAGAATATGCGGCTGAACGAACCGGATTTGACGGAGAATATATGCTTATTTTCCTGAAAAGCCGCTGTCTGTTCAGAATAAACGAAAGACTTGCGAAAGCCGAATGCGGCGATATCGTCATATTTGAAAATGGCTTTAAGCAGGATTTTACCGCCGACGAGAGCTTGCTGATCTATGATTGGATCTGTTTCAGCACCGACGGTGATAAGGATTTCGTTGATTCCTTGGAGCTTCCGATAAACAAGATCATCAGGAGCGCCGATTCGTATTTTACCGAAAGCATGATCGAAAATATTGCCAATGAGTTTTATTCGCTGTCGGCAAGGCGAACAAAAATGACGGATTCTCTGCTGAAAACGATACTGATAAGGATAAGCGAATCGTCCGGTTTGAGAAATAATGTACAGTCCAATGCCGATCCGCATTACATTATCCTTTCCGAGCTGCGCGAGAAGATATACCGTAATCCTCAGCGAAAGTGGAACGTTGATTCAATGGCGGCGGAAGTGAATATGTCGCGTTCGTATTTTCAGCATATTTACCGCGATACGTTCGGAGTTTCATGTGTTTCCGACGTTATCAGCGCAAAAATTGAAAAGGCAAAGGAGATCCTCAGCGAGACCTCCTGTACCGTTTCGCAGGCTGCGGCAATATGCGGCTACGACAATGAGGAGCACTTTATGCGTCAGTTTAAAAAAATTGTGGGAGTAACTCCAACGGTTTACAGAAAGAAATAATGGCGTATACCATAGGGCGTTATCTTAAATTATATTACCTTTTTTACAGACTGAGACGGCTGAGAGTTCAGCCGTTTTTACTTTATAGAGGAATTTCCCGAAAATTTACAAGCTTTTATTGCAAAAAATATGAAATTGTAGTATAATATTTAGAAGATGAAAAATAAATATAGTAGAACCATTTTTCGGAGGTAATGTTGTATGTGCGGAATAGTTGGATTTACTAACAAAATTAACGGCTCGAATGTCGTGATCGGTGAAATGATGGACAGAATAAAACACCGCGGTCCCGATGCGGAAGGAAAATATGTTGACGGAGATATAGCTCTCGGACATCGCAGACTCAGCATTATCGATGTAACTTCACAGGGCGATCAGCCGATTTACAACGAGGACGGAAGCCTTGTTCTTGTGTTCAACGGCGAGATCTACAATTATCGCGATATACGCGAAAAGCTCGTTTCGGCAGGCCACAGCTTCAAAACGAATACCGATTCGGAGGTGCTTATCCACGGCTACGAAGAGTACGGAGCAAAGCTTTTGAATATGCTCAGAGGTATGTTTTCGTTCGTCATCTGGGATAAGAATAAAAAGGAGCTTTTCGGAGCAAGGGACTTTTTCGGCATCAAGCCTATGTACTATGCGGTTATGGGCGAAACGTTTATGTTCGGTTCTGAGATAAAGTGCTTCCTTGCTCATCCTCATTTCAAAAAGGAGCTTAATGACAACGTCCTTGAAACATACCTGACTTTTCAGTATTCTCCGACTGAGGAAACATTTTTCAAAAATGTCTATAAGCTTCTGCCTGCGCATTATTTCACATATAAGGACGGAAAGCTCGATATAAAACGCTACTGGGACGTAAATTTCAGTCCCGATGAAAAGCCTGATCTTAACGATTGGGTGAATGAGATCTCGGAAACCTTTCACGATTCCGTCAAGGCTCATAAAATTGCCGATGTAGAAGTTGGTTCGTTCCTGTCGAGCGGAGTCGATTCGAGCTACGTTGCGGCTGTTGCCGATGTTGACAAGACCTTTACCGTCGGATTCGGAAAGGGCGAGAAATATAACGAGATAAGCTGGGCGAAGGAGTTCTCAAAGGCTATCGGCAAGGAAAATACCAGCAAGGTAATAACTGCCGAGGAGTATTGGAGCAGCCTTGAAAAAATACAGTATCACATGGACGAACCGCTTGCCGATCCTGCTGCCGTTGCGCTTTACTTTGTGTGTAATCTGGCTTCGGAGAAGCTAAAGGTCGTTCTTTCAGGAGAGGGAGCAGATGAGATCTTCGGCGGCTATAACGTCTACAGCGAGCCGGGGGCAACTGCCTATGACAGACTTCCAAGAGCGTTGAAGCGAGGTATCGGCAGCGTTGCGGCTAAGCTTCCTGCACAGCGCGGAGTAAATTTCTTCGTGCGAAAAGGAAAGGACATCGAGGAAAGATTTATAGGAAACGCGTATATGTTTACTCCGGCACAGCGCAAGGCTTTGCTGAAAGGAAAGACCGACGCTCCCGACCCGACAGTTATCACACGTCCTTTTTATAAGAATGTCGGCAAGCTTGACGATGTTACGAAAATGCAGTATCTTGATCTTCACCTGTGGATGGCAGGGGATATTCTTCTTAAAGCCGACAAAATGAGCATGGCAAATTCCCTTGAGCTTCGCGTTCCGTTCCTCGATAAGGAGGTAATGAAGCTTGCCGAGAGGATTCCCGTGCGCTATAGGGTAACTCATGATAAGGGAACAGACGAGACGAAATATATTACAAAATATGCGATGCGACTTGCCGCCCGTAAGGATACTCCAAAGCAAACGGCAAAAACCGCAGCAAAGAAAAAGCTTGGTTTTCCTGTGCCTATCAGAGTATGGCTAAAGGAAGAAAAGTATTACGGCATAGTAAGAAAAGCTTTTGAAGGCGAAAGCGGCAGAAAATTCTTCAACACGGATATCCTTATCAAGCTCCTTGACGATCACCGCAGCGGAAAATCGGATAACAGCCGAAAGATCTGGACGGTATTTATATTCCTCGTCTGGTACAGAGTTTATTTTGAAAACGACGGAACCTACACCAATGACTTAAATCTTTGACGGACAAAAGTTCGTCAAATGTGAATAATATTTCCCAAGATAGGCAGCTTTGCCGAAATAAGTTAAAATTTGCATAAAGTTTTGCGGAGGTTAAAAATATGAGTATGAAAATTCAGCATCTGATAGATTTGAATGATTATCCTGTAAAATGGTGGCAGGAGGTAATTGAGCTTGGCGAAAAAATTAAAAATGCTCCTGCCGATTATGCGCATGAGTGCGACGGAAAAATAATGGCGACTTTATTTTATGAACCGTCTACGCGCACACAGATGTCTTTCCAGACGGCTATGCTGCGCCTTGGCGGAAAGATCATCGGTTTTGACAATCCTGCAAATTCGTCGGTCTCCAAGGGCGAAAGCATCAAGGACACAACCAAGATAGTAAGCAGTTATGCGGATATACTCGTTATGCGTCATCCTGTGGCAGGCGCGGCAAAAGCTGCAGCTCTTACGGCTGAATGCCCTGTTATCAACGCAGGCGACGGCGGACATCTTCACCCTACGCAGACTCTTACCGATCTTCTTACTCTGAAAATTGAAAAGGGAACTCTGTCGGGATTGACGATAGGCATGTGCGGCGACCTTGTGAACGGAAGAACTGTTCACTCGCTCTGCAAGGCTCTCAGCAGCTTTAAGGGCAACAAGTTCATATTTATATCGACTCCTGAGCTGAGAATGCCCGCTTATATCAAGGACGTTATTTTGGCGAGCGGAAGCGCCTTTGAAGAGGTAAATACTATTGAGGAGGTCATCGGAAAGCTCGATGTTCTTTACATGACAAGAATTCAGCAGGAGCGCTTTGCGAGCCGTGAGGAGTATCTCGCTCAGAAAAATACATACGTGCTTGACAGACGTAAGCTTCAGGACGCTAAAAAGGATATGATTGTGCTTCATCCGCTGCCGAGAGTTGACGAGATAACCGTTGACGTTGACGACGACAGCCGCGCAATGTATTTTAAGCAGGCAAAGTACGGGGTTTACGTAAGAATGGCTCTGGTGCTTACCATTATGAAGAATGAAAATCCTGTCGAGCTTCTCAAAGGAAAGGTATACAGCTCTGCAAGATGCGATAATCCCAAGTGTATCACTAATTTTGAGGAATATCTTCCTAAGAGCTTCCGTGCAAGCGGAGATGAAACTCTTCTTGAATGCGAATACTGCGATGAAAGAAAGTTGATCTAAGAGTATATTGATCCGTAAAAAAGACCTGTTCGGAATTTGGTCGGTATTCGTAAAAAAGTTTAGTCCCGAAGCAATTATTGAAAATTGTTTCGGGACTTGTTGTACATATTCAATTATGTGCTAATTTGGAATTTGCGGGCAGCGCTCGCCCCCATTGATCTAAAGCTTTTCAGAAGCGTTTTGAAAAATTGATTGCATGGGCATACTGTAATAAATCAGATTTTATGAATGATTCTTTTCAGCAATCTTATGCACAAATGCTGCAAGCTGATCGCAGCACAACAGCGGTGAAACATGACCGCCGTTTATCATGCAGATGTCCTTGTCCGGTGCTTCCACTTTTTCATAATACGCTGCGGCGACTTCAACCATCGTTCCGACATTGTGATCGTTTTCACCCTGTATCAGATAGAATGGCACTTGATATTGTGTCCGATCTGCAATGGAAAGCTGTTCGCTGTATGCTTCTCCATGAATACTGCCGTTCGTCACCATCATATCATACTCTGTTTTGTCGGCAAAGAGCATGTTGTACTGCTCTCCCAATGTGCAGTATGGATTCAGCCAGATTGCAGAGAACAAATTGGTTTCTGCTTCTGCAAAAATGTCCTCCGTCGGAGCATATCCTTTCAGCATTAACTCCTGATAGATTGCTTCCTGTTCTGTGATTTCTTTTGCCGGGTCAATCTGTTCGACAAGTGCGTGCATTTCCGGATCATTGACTGTCTGTGCAAGCTGGTATTCCTTAAATCTGATGCGGCTTTCTTGTTCATCTACGATCAATGCTCCGACAATGACAGCATCATATTTTTCAGGGTAATCCAGTGCAAGATTTGCAGCATAGATGGAACCCATTGAGTGACCGAACACCGTGATTTTTTCCTTGTCCAGATAATCACACAGAAAATCTGTCAGTGCTTTTCCGTCTGCGATCATATCCTCCGCCGAGATCGGTTCCGTTACCTGATATTTCGGATAATTATGTCCGTAGCCCCGCTGATCCCAGTTTACGACCGTGTAGTCTGCACTGAGCTTCCGCCAGACGCCCCAGTCTGCCCAGCTTGTCGGTGCAAAAGGACCGCCGTGGATATACAGCAGTACCGGATTGTCACGATCCTGTCCGTAAATGCTGATCCATTGCTTTGTACCGTTGATATCGGCATACATCGTTTCGTTGATCCCGCCGTCAGGCGTTCTGTTATAACACAGCTTTCCGACAAAACGGATTAGCAGAAGAACGATGATAAGGCCAAGAATTACAATCCCGATCCATTTAAATACCTTTAACAGCGTTTTAAGAACCTTTTTCATTTATACACCTGTAAATTCCGATTTATCCTACTAATAAATATACATCAAAGTTTGTTACATTGTCAATTGTAACGCTATGGCGACAACTTCATTATGAGTACCCTTATTTCCGAACGGGTTTGTTTTTATAATATTTCCGCTTCAACAGCCTTGCCGGCTTTAAGGCTTGCCTGACAATCGAGATACCTCTGATTGCTGCTGCCGCGGAATTTAATATTCCAGTCTTTAAGTTTAAGGATAAACTTTCCGTCGATGAGTATGTCCGTAACTTCAAGCAGCTTATCCCAGCCGTTTTTATCGCGGTTTGCGTAAAGCTGTTCAAATTCGTAGCCGGTATATGTAATGATATTCAGCCCTGCCGATTTTATTTTTTTGCCGAGCTCCGCAAGAGCTTCAGCCTGACAGAACGGCTCTCCTCCGCTGAAAGTAACGCCGTCGAGCAGCGGATTCGCTGCGATTTTTTTAAGCAACTCGTCCGTATCGATATTGCTGCCGCCGTTAAAGTCGTGAGTTTGCGGATTATGGCAGCCCTCGCAGTGATGAGGGCAGCCCTGAGTAAACACGGTAAATCTGATTCCCGGTCCGTCAACTATCGAGTCGTTTACAGTTCCTGCAATTCTGAGATTCATCATATCACCTTAAACGTTATGTTTTACACGGTCTTCGACTTCGGCGCGCTTTGCGTTGTTGAAGCGGTCGATAGTACCTACAAGATATCCCGTTATACGGCGGATTCGGTCAAAGGCAACGTTGTCGGAATCCTCGTGACGGCCGCAGCTCGGACAGCAATCGCCGATGATGCCGGTATATCCGCAAACCGGATCGCGGTCTACAGGGTGATTTATAGCGCCGTAGCCTATACCCGATTCCTTCATACAGCGAACTATCTTCTCAAAAGCGGAAAGGTTTTCAAGGGGATCGCCGTCAAGCTCGATGTAGCTTATGTGACCGGCGTTTGTAAGCTCGTGATACGGAGCTTCGATCTTGATTTTTTCAAATGCGCTTATAGGATAGTAAACCGGAACATGGAAAGAGTTGGTGTAATAATCGCGGTCGGTAACTCCCTCAATGATGCCGTACTTCTTAGCGTCCATGCGCACAAATCTTCCCGAAAGTCCCTCTGCCGGAGTTGCAAGAAGCGAGAAGTTAAGACCGGTGCGCTTTGATTCCTCGTCAAGACGTTTTCTCATTGAAGTAACGATCTCGAGACCAAGCTCGCGCGCTTCTTCGCTTTCGCCGTGATGAGCGCCGATGAGAGCTTTAAGAGTCTCTGCAAGACCGATAAATCCTACGGAGAGCGTACCGTGCTTGAGAACCTCTTCCACTGTATCGTCAGGACCGAGCTTATCCGAATCGAGCCAGATTCCCTGACCCATAAGGAACGGGTAATTTCTTACCTTTTTCTGAGCCTGAATTCTAAAGCGGTGCATGAGCTGGTCGATAGTCAGATCCATCATGTCGTCGAGCATATCGAAGAATGCGCCTACATTATGGTCAGCCTTGATGGCAAGACGTGGGAGATTTATTGAAGTAAAGCTGAGATTACCTCTGCCTGTCACGATCTCTCTTGACGGATCGTAATTATTGCCGATAACTCTTGTACGGCAGCCCATGTAAGCAATTTCGGTATCGGGGTCGTTTTCCTTGTAATACTGGAGGTTGAACGGAGCGTCTATAAATGAGAAGTTAGGGAAGAGTCTCTTTGCCGAAACGCGGCAGGCAAGCTTGAACAGATCGTAGTTAGGATCTGTCGGATTATAGTTGATGCCGTCCTTGATCTTGAAAATATGGATAGGGAAGATAGGAGTTTCGCCGTTTCCGAGACCTGCCTCCTGAGCAAGAAGAACGTTTTTGATTACCATTCTGCCCTCGGGAGAAGTATCTGTGCCGTAATTAATGGAGCTGAAAGGAGTCTGAGCTCCTGCACGGCTGTTCATAGTGTTGAGGTTATGGATAAGAGCCTCCATAGCCTGATAAGTGTCGCGGTCTGTTTCAGCCTCGGCATTTTTTACGGCGAATTTCTGGACTTTTTCGGCTGTATCCTTATCGGTATAGCCGAAAAGAAGCTCTGCTTCCTTTTCCTGATAGCCGTTATCGTTGGCGAGAACGGGCTTTAAGCCGTATTTTTCGAGGATCTCCTTATTGATATTTTTAGCGACCTCTGTTTCATTTTCAACGCTGCTGATGAGTGAAAGAGCCTTTGCAACGTTTGAAACATATCTGTTGGCGTATGTTTTCTTTACGCCCTCAGCCATAGCGTAGTCAAAGGTCGGAATACTCTGACCACCGTGCTGGTCGTTCTGATTTGACTGAATTGCGATGCAGGCGAGAGCCGAATAGCTTGCTATGCCGTTAGGCTCTCTCAGAAAGCCGTGACCCGTAGAAAATCCGTTTTTAAACAGCTTTTTAAGGTCAATCTGAGTACAGGTAGTAGTCAGCGTATAGAAATCGAGGTCATGAATATGTATATCGCCCTCTCTGTGAGCCTTTGCGTGTTTTGGCTCAAGCACATACATTTCGTAATATTCTTTAGCGGAAACGGAGCCGTATTTAAGCATTGTGCCCATAGCGGTATCGCCGTCGATATTTGCATTCTCACGTTTTATATCGCTGTCCTTTGCGGGACTGAAGGTAAGCTCGTTAAGAACGCACATAAGATTTGTTTTCATTTCTCTTGAGCGAGTACGTTCATATCTGTAAAGGATATAAGCTTTTGCAGTTTTAGCGTGTCCTTTTTCGATAAGTATCTTTTCTACGAGATCCTGGATCTCCTCGACGGTAGGGACTTTATTACCGCAATTATTCTCATAATACTTGCATACCTCAACGGCAGTATCCATAGCCTCGCTGAAATCGCTGCCGCCGCAGGACTGAGCAGCCTTGAAAATAGCGTTTGCGATTTTTTCAACATTGAACGGAACCTTACGTCCGTCTCTTTTTACAATATGAATTATCATTTATCTATAACCTCCGATTAAACCACAATATATTGTGGCGATTTCTAAATGCTACCTTATAAGTATAATGCAAATACCACATAATGTCAATTGTATAAAATCACAATAAAAGCGCGTACTCTCACCTGTTTATTGTAGATATTAACATACGATTTGCGGCAAAAGGCAGGCGTTTCCCTAAAAATCGGCGTTTTTCGAGGTTTGAGATCAAATAAAAGCCGACCACTATATCTTGTGGTCGGCTTGCTGTCTGTTATGAGGTGTGCGTAAGGATATATCCGCAGATATCCTTATAAAAAGTCGAGTTAAGCAGGTCGCTTCCGTCCTCTGCCGATATATAATCATCTTTTAGAGAACCTTCGTTGTTCTTGAATCCGGTGTTTGTATCGAGACAATACACGCCGCAGGTTTTTGCGATTTCCATCAAACGCGAGTTGTAATTATTTATCGATACATTTTTTTCTGCGTCGTTGGCTGCCGGAGGAAGCTGCATTACGTATATTTTTGTTCCCGGCAGAGAATTTTTCAGATTCGAGACAAGAGACATTATACTTGATATCATTTCATCTTCGGAAGCCGTGCCCAGGTCGCTTCCGAGCATAATATAAAGATTCATGGGCTTTTTAAGCTTAATGATCTCATAAGCTGTCAGCGTGCCGTAATTGCTTTCGATTTTCTGAGTATTTACGGAAGCCGCACCGAGCGAGCTGCTGCCTATAATATCCTTGAAATCGGTATTTGCGGAAAGCCTGAGCAGCGTAGAATCGGTTATCATGCAGCAGCTTTCGAGATACGAGGCATCGACTGCCGCCGATTCGGGTACGGGATAAACAATATCCGTTTTTTCGGGAACGGATTCCGTTGTCGATTCGTCAGGAACGGAAGATGCTCCGTCCTGAGAGCTTTCAGGCTGATTGCCGCTGACCTCTGTGCCGGAGACGGAAGAGCTTGATTCGTCGTCGAAAAAGTTTTCGTCTAGATTTGCGGCAGCCATATAAAGAATAAAGCAGCCTGCAAACGACAGGGCGAATATTATTACAAGCATCCATATATTGAATCTGATCTTAGGCCTTTTCTTTTTTTTATCGGAAACGCGTCTTACGTTATTCTTTTTACTCATAAGTCCTCCATAAAGGATATTTTACCGCATTGACAATGCATATATTTATTATAACTGTTTGAGTTCTCTTTTGCAAGAGCTTTTTTACTTTTTGTGCACAATTTTATTTTGTTATATATTATTTCCTTGCAATTATTACCATAATAAGTTATAATATATAGGAGATGTAAAATTATGCATTTGATATGCAAAATCATGGAGGTTAAAATTATGACTTATAAGGAAAGCTTTATTAAATTTATGGTTGACTGCGGCGTGCTTACGTTCGGAGAATTCACTCTCAAGAGCGGCAGAAAAGCTCCGTACTTTATTAACTGCGGAAATTATAAAACAGGAGCTCAGCTTGCTAAGCTCGGCGAATATTATGCCGAGTGCATTCACGAGAACAATATACCTGTAGAAACTCTTTTCGGCCCTGCGTATAAGGGAATTCCGCTTGCGGTATCGGCAGTTGTTGCGCTCAGCAATAAATTCGGCATCGATGTTTCTTACTGCTTTGACAGAAAGGAAGCTAAGGATCACGGCGAGGGCGGTATGTTTGTAGGAAAAACTCTTACGGACGGCGAAAAGGTCGTTATTATCGACGATGTTATGACCTCGGGAAAGGCTCTCCGCGAGTCCATGCCGAAGCTTAAGAGCGCCGCCGACGTCAACGTTACCGGTATGGTCATTACGGTTGACCGTATGGAAAAGGGTACGGGAGAATTATCTGCCGTTCAGGAGGTAAAGCGCGACTTCGGAGTTACCGTTTATCCTATCGTAACAATGGAGGATATCATCGACGCTATAAGAAACGGAATAGTGCCCGGTATGGAATATCTCGATAAAATGCTTGAATATCGTAATACCTACGGTGTCTGATATATGTGGAACGGAAAGAATAAATCGGTCACATTCAACTTCGACGACGGTATAAGTCAGGATATCCGTCTTGTCGGGATATTCAATAAATACGGACTGAAATGCACATTTAATCTTAACAGCGGTATAATGAACGAAAGCGGCAGCTTTGATATCGGCAGCGTCAAGGTCAGGAGAATGAGTGAAAGCGGGCTTGCCGAGCTGTATAAGGGACATGAAGCCGCCGTGCATACACTTACTCACCACGATCTGCTCCAGCTCGATGATGCTTCCGTGCGCTCCGAGATAATCGGAGATAAGGAGAGGCTTGAAAGCATTTTTGGATATGAGATCTGCGGTATGGCTTATCCCTATGGAACTTTCGATGAGCGGATTATCAATATCGCTCGTGCTTGCGGAATTAAATATTCAAGGACGGTCTGCGATACCCATTCGTTTGATGTTCCCGAGGAGCTTATGAAATTGGGAGCGTCATGCCATCATGGCTACGACGGTGTTTTCAGTCTTATCGACGAATTTCTTGAATATAGCGGCGAAGCTCCGGCAGTTCTGAATATATGGGGTCACAGCTATGAATTTGAACGTGACGGCTCGTGGGAACGCTTTGAAGAGATATGCCGCCGTGTTTCGCGCCGCAAAGACGTTTTTTACGGAACCAACAAAGAGGTATATCTCTCGGGAACGTCAAATGAAGCATAAAAGCAGTAAAATAATAATTACCCTTTTTGTGATCTATGCCGCCGTAATGCTATGGCTGCTTTTCTTTCAGCGTACAGGACGGAATATCGATACGAATTATGCCGATCATCTTAAAAACGCAATTAATATTGTTCCGTTCAGGACTATCTCGGCTTACTGGAGAGAAGCTTCCGAATCCGGTTCGTTCTGGGCAGTAAAGAATCTTGCCGGAAATATTGTTCTTTTTATTCCGGCAGGAGTGTTTCTTCCGTGCCTGTGGAAAAAGCAGAGAAAATTCTCGGCATTTATTCTTACGGTCACAGCGTTGATCATGTGTGTGGAGTTGATCCAACTGTTCACCATGCTTGGAAGCTGCGACGTGGACGATCTGATCTTCAACGTGTTCGGTGCATCGCTCGGATATGCCGTTTGGAGATCGATAATTGCAAAATTTTTGTTTAGGAACACCAAAATTGGAGGAAGATTATGAATTCTGAAATTTATGATAAGTATGAGATCATAGACGCTCATGCGCACATTTTTCCGAAGAAGATCGCGAAAAATGCAACGGACAATATCGGACATTTTTACGATTTGGATATGAACAGCTGCGGACTAAGCGAAAAGCTTATTGAAAGCGGCAGTAAAATAGGAGTTTCGCGTTATCTTGTGTGTTCCACAGCCACAACGCCTCACCAGATAAGCTCGATAAATAAGTTTATTGCGGAGGAATGCGCGGAGCACGAATGCTTTTACGGCTTCGGTACTGTTCACCCTGATTCTGAAAATATTGACGCCGATATCGAGCAGATAGTTTCGCTTGGTTTGCATGGAGTAAAAATCCATCCGGATTTTCAGCTCTTTAATGTTGACGACAGAAAGGCTTATCCGATTTATGAGCAGATCGAAGGAAAGCTGCCTATCCTGATACATTGCGGAGATTCGCGTTATGATTATTCCGCACCGAAGCGTGTTGCAAATGTTCACCGAGATTTTCCAAAGCTCAGGATAATGGCAGCTCACCTTGGCGGATATCAGAGTTGGGACGAAGCGGTGGAATGTCTCACAGGTCTTGAAAATGTAAACTTTGACGTCAGCAGCTCGCTTAGTTTTCTGACTAAGGAGCGTGCGGCGGAGATAATCCGCAATTACGGTGTTGAGAAATGCTTTTTCGGCTCGGATTTCCCGATGTGGAGCCATGAGGATGAGCTTGAAAGATTCCTTGCTCTGGGACTTACCGAAGATGAAAACAGGCGGATCCTTGCGGATAATTTCAAGGAATACATGAATATTAAATAATGATAAAACGACAGTCTGAAAAGACTGTCGTTTTTGTGTTTTATTTAGTTTTCGGTAAGCTTACTGATTATTTCTTTTTGCCTCGATATCGGCAAGAGCGTCTTTTCTTGAAAGGTTGATTCTGCCCTGTCTGTCAATCTCCGTTACCTTGACAACGATCTCATCGCCGATGGAAACAATATCCTCTACCTTTTCAACTCTTGATTTGTCAAGCTTTGAAATATGAACGAGACCGTCCATTCCCGGAACGATTTCAACAAATGCGCCAAAGTCCATAAGTCTTACGACCTTACCTCTGTAGATAGCTCCTACTTCAGGACCGTTTGCGATAGTTTCAACGATCTGAAGAGCCTTCTTGGAATTATCGGCGTCGATACCGCTGATAAATACGCTTCCGTCGTCGTCAATGTCGATCTTAACGTCGCAGTCAGCGGAGATCTTCTGTATAACCTTTCCGCCCTGACCGATAACCTCGCGGATCTTATCAACAGGAACCTTAGTCTGGAGCATTTTAGGAGCGTACTTATTAACTGTAGCCCTTGGCTCGGGAATAGCTTTAAGCATGATCTCGTCAAGAATATAGAGACGAGCCTTTCTTGTCTTTTCGAAAGCTTCCTTAATGATCGCGGGAGTAAGTCCGTCAACCTTGATATCTACCTGAATAGCTGTAATACCCTTATGAGTACCGCCTACCTTGAAGTCCATGTCGCCGAAGAAGTCCTCAAGCCCCTGAATATCGACCATTGTCATGAATTCGTCGCTGTCGGGCAGGGTAATAAGACCGCATGAAATACCTGCAACGGGAGCTTTGATAGGAACTCCTGCGTCCATAAGAGCGAGAGTGGATCCGCAGATCGAGCCCTGCGATGTTGAACCGTTGGAGGAAAGAACCTCTGAAACGAGACGCATGGCATAAGGGAATTCCTCAACAGGAGGAATAACCGGAGCAAGAGCTCTTTCGGCAAGCGCGCCGTGACCGATCTCACGTCGTCCCGGACCTCTGCTCGGCTTTGTTTCGCCAACCGAATATGACGGGAAGTTGTACTGATGCATATAACGCTTTGAATCTTCTTCGTCAAGACCGTCGATTCTCTGAGCGTCGCTTACAGGGCCGAGAGTTGCGATAGTGAGAACCTGCGTCTGACCTCTTGTAAAGAGACCCGAACCGTGAACTCTCGGAAGAACGCCAACTTCGGCCGCAAGAGGACGGATCTCGTCGATACCTCTGCCGTCAACACGTTTTCCCTCGTAGAGCCAAGAACGTACTATCTTCTTCTGGAGCTTGTATACGCACTCGTCGATCATAGCGGTCTGTTCAGGATATACTTCGTCAAATTTAGCGTGGATATCGTCCACGATAGGCGCAAGTCTTGCATCGCGGACTGTTTTATCGTTTGTATCGAGGGCAACCTTAACGCGGTCGGCAGCAAAAGCCTCGATAGCGTCGAACATATCGTGATCGACTTCCTGAGATTCAAAGGTAAACTTCGGCTTGCCGATCTGAGCCTTAATGTCGTTGATGAAAGCGACCATTTTCTTGATCTCCTCATGACCCTTGAGGATAGCTTCGAGCATAGTATCCTCGGGAACTTCGTTAGCTCCTGCCTCAATCATGACGATCTTTTCCATTGTACCTGCAACAGTGAGCGTGAGATCTGTTTTAGCTCTCTGCTCCAGAGTAGGATTGAGGACGATCTCTCCGTCTACAAGACCTACATTGATGCCTGCGATAGGGCCGTTCCAAGGAATATCCGAAATAGAAATAGCAATTGAAGTAGCGATCATTCCTGCGATCTCGGGCGAGTTGTCCGGCTCAACGGCAAGAACGGTCATGACTACGGAAACATCGTTTCTCATATCCTTTGGGAAGAGCGGACGGATAGGTCTGTCAACGCATCTTGAAGTGAGTATGGCTTTTTCCGACGGCTTGCCCTCGCGCTTTGTAAACGAGCCGGGGATCTTTCCTACAGAGTAGAGTCTTTCCTCATAATCCACGGAAAGCGGGAAGAAATCGATTCCCTCTCTTGGCTTTGCGCTTGCGGTAACGTTAGCCATAACGACTGTTTCGCCGTATCTGACCCAGCAAGAGCCGTTGGCAAGACCGCAGGTCTTACCTGTTTCTACGACAAGCTTTCTGCCTGCATAGGTAGTTTCAAAAGTTCTGTAATTTTCAAACATAAAAATAATGCCTCCTGTATTTTATCGGCTTTAGCAATAAACTCTGATACAGTTTTTAGCTGAATTGTATCACAGCTTAATGCTAAAAGCCGTTTTCGATAAGAATCCGATAATGAATTCGGAACAAATTTTTTAGACGTCACTGGTCGAGTTTATAATTCCGCGAGACTCTGACCGCAGACCGCGCGGAAAAATAAAGACATAAAGGCAGAGGGGTACAGCGACCCGTCTGCCTTGAATCCGAAATTACTTACGGAGACCGAGCTTTTCAATAGTAGCACGGTATCTGTTGATGTCCTTTTTCTTGAGATATGCAAGAAGGTTACGTCTGTGACCTACCATCTTGAGCAGACCTCTTCTTGAGTGATGATCGTTCTTGTGGATCTTAAGATGAGCTGTAAGATCGTTGATTCTTCTTGTAAGGATAGCGATCTGAACCTCAGGAGATCCCGTATCGTTTTCGTGGGTCTTGTTAGCCTCGATAACGGCTGTTTTTTCTTCTTTCAATAACATTGTGAAGCACCTCTGTAAAAATATATTCCGCTAACATAGACAGGGTGAATAGGTCTGGAGCGTTCCGGCATAAAAAATCCGCGCATATTTTCAGAAAACAAACGAATGAAAAGCTGCGCACAAGTTATGCGGAAACAGGTTCGCGACACGAGGTCAAGCCCATATCCAAGTACACGGTGAATTTATTATATCATACTTTTTTTATTATGTAAAGAGTTTTTTCGAAAATTTCAGGAAAATATTTCAATTCCCTTAAACTGAAAAAAGTTTCAGAAAAATTCCCCTAAGTATATTGACGGTTGAAAATAAATATTATATAATAAATATGTATGAGATTACAATGATGTAATTTGCGGAAGAAGAAAATGGAAGAAGTGATTAGTTGAAAAATTTGATTTCCGCTTCAATTTTGAACTCTGATCTGCTTGAACTTGGAAACGTTATCAGGCGCATTGAAAAAAATAAAATAGATATGCTGCATTTTGACGTTATGGACGGCGTATTTGTCAATAATATATCGTACGGTATACCAATCCTCAGCGCTATAAGAAAAGCGACTGATCTTGTTCTTGATGTGCATCTTATGATAACCGAGCCGCATCGGTACGTCAAAGCGTTTGCGGAAGCCGGCGCGGATATTATTTGCTTTCACGCCGAAGCCGAAAGCGATATAAAGGGAACTGTACAGGATATAAGATCGCGCGGCATTCGTGCGGCTCTTGCCGTAAAGCCTGCGACGCCCGTTGAAAGTATATTTGAATATCTGCCGTATGTCGATATGGTACTTGTCATGACGGTCGAGCCGGGTTTCGGAGGTCAGAGCTTTATTCCCGAAACTGTAGAAAAAATACGCGCAGTCCGTGAATACTCCGAAAAGCTCGGTATTGACATGAATATTCAAGTGGACGGAGGAATAAATTCCGAAACTGCCGCAATATGCCGAAATGCGGGCGCAAACGTGCTTGTTTCGGGAAGCTTCCTTTTTAACTCGAAGGATATGGCTGCCTGTGCAAAAGAGATGAAAGGCGAAATATAATGCGGAAAAGGAAAAAATCCGAGCGCCTTGTGTGGATAGACATAATGCTTACGCTGGCGGCATTGGAGACGATGGCATATTTTTATTACGGAGTTCGTATCCTTGTTCTTGCCGGCGTATGTATTGCCGTTTCTCTTGCTGCGGAGCTTATTTCGTTCAGGCTCATGCATAGAACTTTTACGGCAGACGACCTTACCTGCACCTCAGACGCTCTTATAACGGCGCTGATGATGCCTGCCGTTATTGAATACAAAATACCTGCAATAGCGTGCGTTTTTGCGGTCATAGCTGCGAAAAATATCTTCGGCGGACGCATAAACATGATTTTCTCGCCTGCCGCCGCCGCGTACCTTTTTATTCTGACTTCGTGGAAAGACGAACTGCTTTCTTACAGCCTGCCCTATGATAAGCTCGGCATTTTTGAGAAAGCGTCGGGACTTGTAAATTCCGCATCATACACGTATAATCATACGGGAGCGTTCGATCAGAGCAATTTTGAGCTTCTTATGGGCTATTTCAGCGGCCCGGTCGGAGCTGTCAGCATTCTTTTGCTTGCGGTCTCGGCTGTTATACTGCTCCTGCGCAGGGATATTTCCTGCGGAGCTTTTATCGGAACGCTTCTCGGAACGTGCTTTATGGCATATTTTTGCCCGATCTCCGGCAGCGGATTCACCTCGGTAAAGTATACTCTCGCTACGAATATGATCCTTTTTGCGGCGATATATATCGTATCCGACAGGCGTATTGCTCCGGAACGTAATTATTATGCGTTTTTTTACGGATTTTTCATAGCGATCTCATCATACGTTGTGACGCTTACAACGGGTAAAGAAAATGTTATCGTGATAATGTCGGTGCTCTTTACTCCCGTTTCACTTGGATTTAAAAATTTACAAAAGCGCATTGATAAGGAGATAGCTTTGGAAAAAGAGACTGCGGCTCGGTCTGCCGATATTACGGACTCCGCAGCCGAAACGATTGAAAATATTACCGCCGAAGAAGCGGAGCTTTCTGAAGAACCCGACGGAGATCCCGAAGCTCCTTCGGACGATATCTCCGACGCTGACGATACCGTAAATGACGCGGAAGAGGAAAATGACAAGGAGGCTGAGAGTAATGAAAAAACGCAATAATCCTCTTTTAGCAGGACTTCTTGAAGAAAATACGGTGCTTTCGGGATTCATGGTCATTTCTCCTGTCATAGTCTGCGGAGATACGCTTCAGAACGCGCTTGCGCTTATTTACGCTTTCTCGCTGATAACATTTTTTTCGGTCATGATATCTTCATTTGTGCCGAAAAAACTGCCGTATACATTGAAGGTAATAATCTACGCTTTGATCTCCTCAGCGGCTTATATTCCGGTTAAGCTGCTTGCGGAGCTGATCTATCCCGGTTCGATAAAACGGATCGGCATCTATTATGTTTTACTTGCGGTCAATTCGCTTATTGTATTTCAGACAGAAGCCAAATTTTTCCGTATGAAGCGTTTGGATATGACGTTCTCGCTGGTATATCATATTCTCGGATTTGACGCCGTCATGCTGATCACAGGTTTTATCAGGGAGCTTATCGCATACGGAACTATAAACGGAAAAATGGCGGATATGGATACTCTGATAAGCGGAGCGGCACAGCCGTTCGGAGGATTTATCTTCCTTGGCCTGCTGTGCGGCTTGTACAGAAAGATATGTCTGTCCGCAAGAAAAAACGATGATTTGCTGAGAGGTGACGCAGATGTTCCTGATTAACGACTTTATTGCGCTTCTCGCGTCGAATCTTATCCTTATTCAGGCATTGGGGATCAGTACGATCTTTATTGCGGCGCAGAATAAAAAAAATCTTATAGGTACGGCGTCGGTAATAACCGTTTTTACTACGGTCGGATCGATGGCTGCATTTGGGATAAATAAGCTCCTCGGCGAAAAATATACTGATTTTACATTGATATTTTATACTCTTGCAGTGGGTATAATATATATACTTCTTCTTGGAGCATTCTGGCTGATAGGAAGAGAGTCTTTCGAAAAAACAAGAAAATATGTCCATATATCGGCGTTTAACTGCGCTGTTATGGGAACGCTGTTTACTATCGGCGGAAGAGCCGATGCGGTTTCGTTTACAGATTACCTGTACCTCGGCTTTGAGGCAGGTATCGGTTTTATTATTGCGGCTATTATTCTTACAGCCGCCTACAGAAAGTTAAATTCATCTAAGGTCCCGCAATCGTTCAGAGGATTTCCTGCTATGCTTGTGTATCTTGGAATTATTTCAATGGCTGTTTATTCGCTGAAATAGAGATAAGCGAAAACGGCGCTTAGGAGAAAAAAATGAAGTTAAAAAATAAAGGAAGGAAAATTTACAAAACCAAAGAGAAGAATTATTACGGAAAGAGTCCTGTCGGAAAGTTTCTGTCGGGCGCTCTTACAGTGCTGCTTATCGGAGGTATAGGCTTTCTCGGCTACAGTATCGCTGAACCGATAGTGAATTATACTAAGAAAAGGGGCGACAACGACACAGTTATTTCCGAATCCGATACACAGCCGAATACCGAAGCTTCGGAAATGGCTACGGCTGCCGTGATAACCATACCCGAGAACAATAATATCCAAGTGTATAAGGCGGCTTCTCTAAAGGCTTCCGACCTTGAGAATATTGAAAAGCTCAACGGCGCTTTGCAGAATATCAACAAAAATGTCGGCTATGAATACATTTCCGTGCCGCTTAAAGTCTCCGGCGGAGATATCTGCTATGCAAGCGCAGTGCCGGAAGCTCAGCTCTGCGGAGCAGTCAAATATTCTCTGACGCTTTCCGAGATAACCTCCGCGGTCAGAGCTGCTGGATTCAAGCCTATTGCTGAAGTAAGTCTTCTCAGAGACAATATCGCTCCGCTGACATATCCCGATATGGCTTATACTACCTCGGACGACGGCTCACGCTGGATCGACAATTCCGCGGAAAGCGGCGGCAAGCACTGGATATCGCCGTTTACCGACAAGGCAGTGACATATCTTACAAATATCATCGACGAGATCGCGGCTGCCGATTTCGACGGAGCTATGTGCTCGGACGTTGTATTTCCGCCGTTCAGAGAGAGCGACCTTGCCGTTTTGGGAGAAGAGGTTTCGGGAGAAGAAAATTATCTTGCGCTCACTTCTCTTGTGAATACAATGTACAGCCGTCTCCTTAACGGCGGCAAAATAATGATGCTGGAGGTATCGGGCGTAGATCTGCTTCAGGAAAATTACGACGTGATGCAGCCGATGCTTCTTGATGTAAACACTGTTGTCCTTAATGTGGATCTTGATGCAATGGGGAATTCCGTTTCTGCCGGCGGAACGGTTTATGAATTTGCCGGAACCGCTTCGGAAAACGTTTCAAAGCTTATCGGACTTGTACAGTATAAGCTGGAGGGTTATAATGTAGTCGTCCGTATTTCCGGCGGAAACACCGATGTAAACGAGCTTATTAAAGCTAAGGATGTAATTAACGATTATGGATATACTTCTTTCATGATCGGATAGGATAAATTCGCGGCGGCTGTCCGCTTTGAAGAATTTGTCCGAAATAAGGCGCGTATGCCGCAAATACGACCGATTTATTCGGAGACGGGAGAAATTATGGCTGAAAAATTTAACGTATCGCTTCAAAAAATTATTGACGAGTTCAAGCTTGAAACTATTTATATCCATAAGGAAGCTAAGGATATTTTAATCGACGAAAACGATGTAAATCGTCCGGGACTGCAGCTCATGGGTTTTTATGAGTACTTCAATCCGGAGAGAATACAGATCATCGGAAAAATGGAGTTTGCTTATCTTTCCACGATAGACGAGGCAACAAGACGCGAAAGACTGCAAATGCTTTTCGCTCAGAGACTTCCTGCGCTTATTATAACAAGAGAGCTGCCGTATTTTGCGGAAATGCTTGAGCTTGCAAAGGAATACGAGGTTCCGCTTCTGAGAAGCAAGGAAAGCACTTCGAATTTTATGTCCGGACTTATCGCTTTTCTTAACCTTAATCTTGCGCCGAGGATCACTCGCCACGGAGTGCTGATCGAGATCTACGGCGAGGGCGTGTTTATCACCGGAGAAAGCGGAGTCGGAAAAAGCGAAACGGCTATAGAGCTTGTAAAGAGAGGCCATCGCCTTGTAGCCGACGATGCCGTTGAGATACGCAAGGTCTCGAATATCAGCCTTGTGGGAAGCTCTCCCGACAACATACGCCATTTCCTCGAACTGAGAGGTATAGGAATCATAAACGCACGCCGCCTTTTTGGTATCGGAGCTGTTAAGCTTACCGAAAAGATCGATCTTGTGGTCGAGCTGGAGCTTTGGAATCCCGAAAAAATTTACGACCGTATGGGCGTTGATACGGAAGTAGTATCGCTTCTGGGAGTAAAAGTACCGTCATTGACTATCCCTGTAAAGCCGGGACGTAATCTTGCGGTTATTCTCGAAGTAGCGGCGATGAATAACAGACAGAAGAAGATGGGCTATAATGCGGCTCAGGAGCTTCTGAACAGACTTGGAATGGAAGCAGACGCTAAGGAAGTTGTAAAGGACTATGACGCATTTTGATCTGTTTCAGGAGGAATAGTATGTCTTATATCAATGAATTGACAGAGCTTTGCGGAAAGCTCGGCTGCCGAATTATTCCGGAATGTCCGCTCAGCGAGTATATTACTTTCAGATTCGGCGGTCCCTGCCGTGCTCTTATAAGCATAAACAGCGCCGAGTCGGCTGCGGAGCTTCTCAGCTGGCTCAAACGCGGCAATATAAAATACGGAATTATAGGCAGAGGAAGCAATATAATTGCTCTTGACGAGGGTTTTGACGGCGTTATACTTATGTTTGGCGGAGATTTTGCCCGAATTGAAGTAAACGGCAGCATAATCAGGTGCGAAGCCGGAGCTTTGCTTGCTTCCGCCTGCGTTCATGCTCAGCAAAACTCGCTTACGGGAATGGAAAAGCTTTTCGGCATTCCGGGAACAGTCGGCGGCGCGCTTTATATGAATGCCGGAGCGTACGGCAGCGAAATGGCTGATATTGTGGTTTCTGCCGAATGTATTGACGGCAACGGGAATATATGCACAGTCGGCGCAGAGGATATGCAGCTTTCATACCGTCACAGCGTTTTTTCGGATACGAATATGGTTATCCTGAGCGTTACGATGCAGCTTTCGGAAGGCGACAGCTCCGAAATAAAAAATGCCATGAACGAATGTATGGCAAAAAGGAGTTCAAAGCAGCCGCTTGAGTATCCGAGCGCGGGAAGCATTTTCAAGCGGCCCAACGGCAGCTATGCGTCGCTCCTTGTGGATCAGTGCGGTCTTAAGGGAATGACCTGCGGCGGCGCGATGGTAAGCGAAAAGCACAGCGGATTTATCGTGAATAAAGGATATGCCACAAGCAGCGACGTTCTTGAACTGTGCGCTCAGATTCAGAAAACAGTAAAGGAAAAAACAGGCTACGAGCTTGAGCTTGAGCCGATAATTTTAAAGTAAGCAATTCGGAGGTAATTATGCAGCTGTTGATCGTTACCGGTATGTCAGGATCCGGAAAATCCTGCGTTATGGATGTAATGGAGGATATCGGATATTATTGTATAGATAATATACCTCCGAAGCTTATTCCGAGATTTGTCGATCTGTGTCGCCATTCCGAGGGCAGCCTGAATAATATTGCCGTGGCGGTGGATATACGTTCGGGAGATATGTTCTCCGACATTTTTCATTCATGGAAGCTTCTGAAAGATGAGCCTGATATCGACGTAAAAGTGCTGTATATAGAAGCAAGGGACGAAGTTCTTATCAAGCGCTACAAGGAAACAAGACGCAGACACCCTCTTATCGGGCAGTTCAACGGCAATCTTCACAGCGCTATAAGACATGAATGGGAGCAGCTGTCGCAGCTTAGGGAAATTTCCGATTATTACATAGAGACGTCCGATATTACGTCAAATCAGCTTAAAGAGCAGATAAAAGAGCTGTTCCTTGAAAGACGCTCGGACTCGCTGACAATTAAAGTTATGTCGTTCGGATATAAGTACGGTGTATCAACGGAATCCGATCTTGTATTTGACGTAAGATGCCTGCCGAATCCGTTTTATGTAGAGGAGCTTCGTCAGCATACCGGCTGCGATATCTGTGTAAGGGAATACGTTATGGGCTTTGAGCAGTCGCGTCAGCTTTTTGACAAGCTCACCGATATTATCGATTTCCTTATCCCTCTTTATATCAAGGAGGGAAAAAGCCAGCTTGTTATCGCTTTCGGCTGTACGGGCGGAAAGCATCGTTCGGTAACTTTTGCAGAGCTTATGGCTAAGCATCTGTCGGAAAAAGAATACAGAGTACAGAAGTGTCACCGCGATATCATGAAAGACAGAAAGTTCTGACGGAAAAAATTAGCGGACACATTTGAAAAACTTTTAAGGAGTGATGAGCCATATCCTTTTCAGGCGAAGTAAGAAAAGAGATCTGCCTTTCGGTAAACGACAAGGATAAGAAATTTGCTTTTCTTTACGGAATGATACTGTTCAGCCGTACCGTCACCGATAAGCTTATTAGCTTTCAGACGGAAAGCTCGACGGCTGCCGATATGTTCGAATCGCTGACTGGCAATGTTTTCGGAAAAAAGATAACGGTCGGACGGCGCGAAAATGTACGCAGAAATAAATCATTACTGAATACCCTTGAAATAAGCGGCTCGGAAAACGTTGAAGCTGTATTGAAAAAATACAGGATCGATCCCTGCCGGCGAAAAATAGATTCCGAGATTATTGTCAACAATAGTCTCGGAGTTTTTACAGCGGGAATTTTTATGGCTTGCGGAAGCGTCAACGATCCGTCCAAGGAATATCACCTTGAATTTGCTGTTCCCTGCGAGCAGCTTGCCGAGGATCTGACAGATCTGCTGTCGGAGATAGGCGTTTACGCAAAAACGGCTCTGAGACGCGGACAGCACATCGTATATATCAAGGGCAGCGAATCCATCGAGGATACGCTTACATTTATAGGCGCGCAGCAGTGTACTCTCGAGCTTATGAACGTTAAGATCTATAAAGATGTCCGCAATAAAGCCAATCGTATTGCCAATTGCGATACGGCGAACATCGATAAAGTGCTCAACGCCGCCATGCGGCAAATAGAGGATATAAAGCTTATTGACAGGACGATCGGTCTTGACACCCTTTCCGACGAGCTTCGCGAAGCAGCGCAGATACGCCTTGAAAACGCTGAAATGAGCCTGCAGGAGATAGGTGACAGCCTTTCTGTTCCGATAAGCCGTTCGGGCGTTAATCATCGGTTTAAAAAGCTTGCAGCTATCGCCGCGGAGATAAGGCTGAGAGGAGAGTCAAATGAGAGCTGAGGACTTCGTTAATCTCCACGTTCATACTGAATACAGCCTTCTTGACGGAGCCTGCCGTATAGACAGGCTCATGGAGCGCGTAAAGGAGCTTGGTCAGAATGCCGCAGCCATAACCGATCACGGCAATATGTACGGAGCGGTAGAGTTCTGGAACGCGGCGAAAAAAGCAGGGGTTAAGCCGATAATCGGCTGCGAGGTTTACGTTGCTCAGAGAACGCGCTTTGATAAAGAACCTAAGCTCGATTCGCGCCCTTATCATCTCATACTGCTTTGCGAAAATAACAAAGGCTATCAGAATCTTGTAAAGCTTGTTTCGCTTGGAAGCGTGGAAGGATTTTACAATAAGCCGAGAGTGGATATTCAGCTTCTTGAAAAGTATCACGAGGGACTTATCTGCCTGTCTGCCTGTCTTGCCGGAGAGATACCGAGACTTCTTTCAAACGGACAGTACGATCAGGCAAAATACGTCGCCGAATGCTATAGGGATATTTTCGGCAGGGATAACTATTTTATCGAGATACAGAATCACGGAATACGCGAGGAGCTTCAGATACTTCCGCTTTTATACAGGCTTTCGGCTGAAACGGGAATACCTCTTGCGGCTACGAACGATTGTCACTATATCGATAAAAGCGATGCGGAGATACAGAACGTTTTGCTGTGCATACAAATGAACAAGCTTGTCGGCGAGCCTAACGGAGTAAGCTTTGAGACCGAGGAGTTTTACCTGAAATCTGCCGATGAAATGTGCGCGCTGTTTAAAGGTCATGAGGAGGCGGTCTCCAATACGTCCGCCATAGCCGAACGGTGCTGCGTTGAATTTGAATTCGGGAATATAAAGCTTCCGCGTTTTGTTATCGAAGGTACGGACGATAATACCGAGTATTTCCGCAGGCTGTGCTATGACGGTATGTATGAAAAATACGGTGAAGCTCCCGAAGAAAATGTGCTCAGCCGTATGAAGTATGAGCTTGAAATAATCACAAAAATGGGTTATACCGATTATTATCTCATCGTGTGGGACTTTATTCGGTATGCAAAGCAGAACGATATTCCCGTAGGACCGGGAAGAGGTTCTGGAGCAGGAAGCCTGTGCGCCTACTGTATTGGAATTACAGGCATCGATCCGATAAAATACAATCTTCTTTTCGAGCGTTTTCTCAATCCTGAACGTGTAAGTATGCCGGATTTTGATATCGATTTCTGCATTGAGGGACGTCAAAAAGTAAAGGATTATGTCGTTCGCAGGTACGGAAGCGATTATGTTTCGGAGATAATTGCTTTTGATACCATGAAAGCCCGTGCTGCCGTCCGAGATGTGGGACGGGTACTGAACGTCTCTTATCAGCTGTGCGACAAGACTGCAAAGCTTATAGACCCGCGCTGCACGCTTAAAGAGTCATTGGAAAGCTCGGAGGAGCTTTCACTGCTTTACCGCTCCGATACGTCGGTGCGCAAGCTTATCGATACCGCCATGCAGCTTGAGGGAATGCCGCGCCATGCTTCAACTCATGCGGCAGGAGTAGTTATTTCGGCAGTTCCGCTTAGCGATATCGTTCCGCTTCAAAAAAATGACGGAACGATAGTTACTCAGTACACGATGACCGTTCTAGAGATGCTGGGTCTGCTGAAAATGGATTTCCTCGGACTAAGAAATCTGACAGTCATACGCGACTGCGTAAGAGAGATACGCAGATACGAGCCTGATTTTGATATATCTTCCGTTCCGACTGATGATCCTCAAGTCTACGATATGCTTTCGGCAGGCGATACGGGTGGAGTTTTCCAATTTGAAAGCGACGGCATGACGCAGAAAATAATCGAGCTTCATCCCGAACGTCTTGAAGATCTGATAGCTGTTCTGTCGCTTTACAGACCGGGACCTATGAAGTCCATTCCCGTTTATATTTCAAACAAAAAGAACCCTTCTTCGATACGCTATAAGCATCCGCTTCTTGAAGATATATTGAAGGAGACCTACGGCTGCATCGTGTATCAGGAACAGGTTATGGAAATATGCCGCAGACTTGCAGGATATTCATACGGTCACGCGGACATTGTACGCCGTGCTATGGCTAAAAAGAAGCACGATGTAATGCTCAAGGAGAGGGAGAGCTTTGTAAGCGGAGCTGTTTCCAACGGAGTTCCTGCCGAGACCGCCAATGAGATCTTTGACGAAATGGTGAGCTTTGCTTCTTATGCCTTTAACAAATCGCACGCGGCAGCTTACGCTTATCTTTCTTATCAGACAGCGTATCTGAAATGTCACTACAAAGGCGAGTATATGGCTGCTCTGATGTCCAGCGTAATGGCAGTCACAGGCAAGCTTGCCGAGTATATCGCTTTGTGCAGAGCCGGCGGAATCGAAGTTACAAAGCCGGATATCAATAAAAGTATGTGCGGCTTCTCGTACAGAGACGGGAAAATGTATTTTGGACTTCTTGCGGTAAAAAATGTCGGAGCCGGACTTGCGGAACGAATTATTTCCGAGCGCGAACGAAACGGCGTATTCCTGACCTTTCAAAGCTTTTGCGAACGTCTTGAAGGAAGAGAGCTGAATAAAAAAGCTGTCGAAAATCTTATAAAGGCAGGCGCGTTTGACAGCTTGAATCTTAACCGCCGCCAGATGCTTGAAAACTATGAGCGTATAATGGATTCTGCGGCTGCCGGAGCGCGCGAGGCTATGGAAGGTCAGATGAATTTTCTTGATCTTACGGATTCGGGCAGCTTTGAGATGAAAATCGCTTACAAACCCGAATACGACAAAAAACGTCTTCTTAGTATGGAAAAGGAAGCGGCAGGGATGTATCTGAGCGGAAGTCCTCTTTCGGAGTATGCTTATCTTGGAAAGCTTCTGCGCGTACAAAAAATCGGCGAGCTGCTAAAAAAAGTTGAAAGCGGCGAGCTTCGTGACGGCGACAGCGTCGGAATTATGTGTACGCTCCAGAATAAAAAGCTTCACGTAACGAAAAAAGGCGATAAAATGTGCTTTGTCCTGCTTGCGGACGAAAGCGGAGAGATCGAAGCCGTTGTTTTTCCGGATCTTTTTATCATCGCTTCGGCAAGACTTAAAGAGGACAGCGTTCTTATCGTAAACGGAAAGATCTCCATAAAGGACGACAGTGTTACGATCGTCTGCGGCAGTATTTTTGAAGAAAGCGATTTTGCCCGAATGGTTGAAAATAAGCGGCTTTGTATCAAGCTAAGCTCGGCTCAGACGGAAAATATTGACGATCTCAGAGCGGTTTCCGCAAAATACGGCGGATTTACCGAGATATGCTTTTATCTTACGGATCTTCATAAAACGGTAATGCCGAAAAAAAGAATTTCGCTGAAAATATCGCAGGATTCTTTTAATAAGCTGCTCAGCCTTTATAACGACGCTCAAATGGGTCTGATCTGATGATCTTTGAATGGTTTGCTTATGTTACCAAGAAAAATTAAAAAAAGCCTTATTCCCCCTTGACAAAATTTATAAATGTAGTAAAATATATATGTATGGATTTTTTATTTTGAATCTGTATCGGCAGTCGATGCTGCCGATAACATAAATATACGCCAAAGTGCAGAATGGAGAATATTTTATGATTAAGAAGATCGGTGTATTAACAAGCGGAGGAGACGCTCCGGGTATGAACGCTGCTATCAGAGCAGTTGTCAGAACAGCTCTCAGTAAGGGCATGGAGGTTTACGGTATCCGCAGGGGATATGTCGGACTGATTACCGGAGATATATTCCAGATGGACGCAAGAAGCGTATCCGATATTATTCACAGAGGCGGAACCTGCCTTTATACAGCAAGATGTCCCGAATTCAGAACGGAAGAGGGTCTTGATAAGGCTGCCAATAAATGTAAGGAGCTTGGACTTGAAGGTCTTGTTGTAATAGGCGGAGACGGTTCGTTCAGAGGTGCAGCCGACCTTTCGGCAAGAGGAATCCTCTGCGTCGGTCTTCCGGGCACAATTGATAACGATATTTCATGTACAGAGTATACTATCGGTTATGATACGGCTATGAACACTGCAATGGAATTGGTAGACAAGCTGCGCGATACGTCACAGTCGCACGACAGATGCTCCGTAGTTGAAGTTATGGGACGTAATGCAGGTTATATTGCAGTAAATACGGGAGTTGCCTGCGGCGCTATAGAAGTTATAACAAGAGAAATGCCGTACGATCTCGACGCTATTGCAAAGAAAATGCTTGAGAAAAGAGCTCAGGGCAAACAGAATTTCGTTATTGTCGTTTCCGAAGGCGTAGGCAACGCAAATGAAATAGCTAAGATAATTGAGGAAAAAACTCACATTGAAGCAAGAGCTACTGTCCTCGGTCATGTTCAGAGAGGCGGTACTCCTACACTGAGAGACAGAGTTGTTGCTACGGAAATGGCTTATTATGCGGTCGAGCTTCTTGAACAGGGAATTGGTAACCGCGTAGTTGGCATGCAGCAGAACAAGATAGTTGATTTCGATATTCAGGAGGCTCTTTCAATGAAGAAGCCTTATGATGAAAGACTTCATCATATTGCCGAGGAAATCGCTTTTTAAGATCTGTACATAAATTTTTTAGTACGGATTCCAAGCGTTTCTTATAAATTAAAAATAATACAGTCAGAGTAGAAAACTGTGCGTAAAGTGTTGTCGGACGGGGAGTTGCCGACGAACGAAAAGCAGAGATGCTTGCGGTACAGTTTTCGCATCCCGCTGAGTGTGTAATTGAAGCTCTTTGAAAACGCTCCGATTATGCATAAAGCAACGCTCGCATAATTAAGGAGGTATTTTATGAAGAGCTTTTTTTCTTTGTTTTTCAAATCGTTCAAGGAATTGAAAAACATACGCTGCGTCGCAATAACAGGATTGCTTGTTGCGATCTCAATGGTCATTGAAATGTATTCAATTGATTTTCAGTTTTTTAAGATCAATTTTGCATTCATTGCCATATCCGCTATAGGTATGCTGTACGGTCCTACAGTTGGCTTTATGGCAGGACTTGCCTGTGATATCGTCGGATACATGGTTCATCCTTCGGGCGGATTTTTGTTAGCATACGTTATTGTCGGAGGCTTGCAGGGCTTGATATACGGAATTTGCCTGTATCATAAAGCTGACCGTCACAGCATCATGTATGTGAATAATCTTACCAATAAATCTACCGATATCACGCTTTATCTGCGAGCGGTTATTGCCAGACTGCTTGACGTTATCGTAATAAATCTGCTTATTCAGACTAAACTGAATCTTCATTACGGATTTATCAACGCCGATACCTACGGAGCGGCAATAGTGGCAAGGATATCAAAAAATGTTATCGAGCTGGTTGCCGATATACCGCTGCTTTTTGTGGTTCTGCCGGTCGTTCTTATGGCATATAAGCGAATCGGTTCGCTGCGTAAAGCAACTAATTGAATTTGATTTTTTGTAATTAACACAAAAATTTCACTTGCTTTTTTGTACAAAATGTAGTATAATTAAGCAAGTGATCTTTTTATTGCGAATTATGTAAATTGTGCCGTAATATCGGCATGATTTTGTTGGAGGACAGCTTTTATGAGTAAAATAAATATCGGATTTATTGGTGCAGGAAACATGGGATATGCTATCATGAAGGGAGCGGTTTCAAGTAAGCTTGGCAGCGATATTCAGGTCTATGCGTTTGATCCCGACGCTTCAAAGACCGAGCGCCTTGCCGAATGCGGAGTCATTTCCTGTAATGATGAAAAGGAGATCGTCGAAAAATGTCAGTACGTTTTTCTTGCCGTTAAGCCTCAGATCATAGGAACGGTTCTTGATACGATCGCTTCGCACGTTAAGCCTGAAACAGTTCTTGTTTCTATTGCGGCAGGAGTTACCGATGATTATATCGCTTCCAAAACCATTACCGGAGCAAAGGTGATCCTTGTAATGCCGAATACTCCGCTTCTGTTGGGGGAGGGAGCTTCTGCTCTTTCGCACAGCGACAGCGTTACGGAAGAGGAGTTCGACGTTGTACTTAATATATTCAGAGTTTGTGGAAAAGCGGCTGTTATTTCCAAGGATAAAATGAAAGAGGTAATAGCTCTTAACGGAAGCAGTCCTGCGTTTATTTACCTTTTTGCGAAGGGCTTTATCGATTATGCGGCTGCTGTAGGAATTGATTCGGATGCGGCAACAGAGCTTTTTACCCAGAGCCTTATCGGATCGGCTAAGATGATAACCGATTCCGGCAATACCATTGACGAGCTTATTAAAATGGTCTCGTCGCCGGGCGGCACTACTCTTGCAGGTCTTGACAGACTTTATGAAGGCAATCTTACCGAAGTTGTAAAAAACTGCTGTGAAAGCTGTACGAAAAGAGCCTATGAGCTTTCGGAAGCTCTTGTTTCATGAAGCGGACAATCATAAATTGCAGGTGTTTCGGACACAGATCGTGAGTTCAGTTGCGGCAACGGAGCGTTGAGATAAGATATTTTATTAAATCAGATCTTGTGCGGTTCTTTTCGGACAACCATTTGCATATCCTTTTATAAAAGAAAGGATGATACACAATGAAGCACAAAAAAGAACTGACACACACCGAAAGCAGAACGCGATGCCTGCTTTTAATGGATATTCTAATACTTGCGGGAGTGACGGCAGGAGCTTTTCTGGCTGCCTTCCGCGGAACGGACGAGCTGTGGCTGCACCAGCGCTTCTCCCCGATATACAGCGGAAATACGCTGCTTGAGGTTTTTGGAAATACATTTCTTATTTCGGGAATGTTTCTTGCTGCTGAGTTTCTGTTTGGATTTTTTTCATGCGGTCAGCCTGTTGGACTCGCTTTGCTTGTGTTCAGAGGCTTCGGGATAGGAGCTGCCGTGGCTCAGATGTATATGAGCGGCGGATTCGGAGCAGTTGTACCTGTTCTCGTGCTTGTTGTTCCAAAAGCGCTTGCCGTTTCATTTGTGACGGCTCTCGGAGCGCGTGAAATGCTGAAAATGTCGAATGTGCAGTTCAGGTTTCTGTTCAGGGACGAGCTTCCCGATGAAAAGATCAGCAGAGCAGTTAAGCTTTACTTTATAAAATTCATCGTGCTTTTATTGCTGATATTGTTTATTGCAATGGCGGATTCAGCTTTAAATTATATTTTTATTGATCTGTATCAGAGTTAAATTTCTGTTAGGAGGAAGTTAAAATTGGGTATATTCAGCCAAGACTACGAAAGTGCAGGAGTAGGTATTTCTAAGAATGCACCGAAAAAAACAGGAGTCAAATTGTATTTTGATCTGCTGTTCAGAAAATTCTGGAAGATTCTTGAAGTCAATCTTTTGTATTCGATTTTTTTCCTGCCGTTTATTCTGATCGGAACAGTTATCTATTTAGTGGATAATCTTACGGCTGCATTGATAATTTCAATTGTTTTGGGTCTGGTATTCATGCTCACGATCGGTCCTGCTACTGCCGGAATGACTAAGATAATGCGAAAATTTATTCTTGACAAGCATTCGTTTATTATACGAGATTTCTTCAAGGCGTTCAAGGAAAACTTCAAATATGCGTCGATCATCGGATTTATTGATATTATTCTGTTAATTTCGATTTTTGCAGGACTTAGCATATATCCTGCCCTTGCTCAGCAGTCGGGCAGTAAGTGGTTTTACGTTCCTCTTGTAATAAGCCTGAGCGTTGCAATTGTAGTTTTGATGATGAATTTCTATTTGTTCCTGATGATGATTGCGACCGATCTGTCATTCAAAAATCTTTTGAAAAATTCGTTTGCTCTCGCGTTTGTGGAATTAAAAGCAAATGTAATTACTTGTGTTGTAATAATTCTGGCTCTTGCAGTTATGTTTTTGCTGTTTCTGTTTATACCTCCGCTGTTTTATACGCTTATTCTTATATTTCCGGCAGCATTCATATCCTTTACCGTTTGCTTCAACAGCTATCCGGCAATTCAAAAATATGTTATCAATCCTTACTATGAAAGCATAGGACAGATAAATCCAGAGCTTGTCGATTTTGATATCGATGACGACGAAGAACCTATTTTTGAAGATATGGGCGGTAAGGAAAAGCCTATTGAAAAGAGGAAAAAGGGAAAAGGAAAGCGCATCTCTTAAATTATAATTCAGACAAAAAATCGTCTCCCAAAACGGGAGACGATAATTTTTTACTATTTATTGTACTAATCAGCAAAGCTCAAAGTTACCGAATTTATCGCCGTCGATAACATAGTAAACCATGTTGATCTCAGGTCTTACATAAACGTCAACGTTCTTGGCGTTCTTAACGCCTGCATCAGCCTTTGCCTTTTCTACGAGAGCCTCAGCGGTAACTTCCGCACCGCCCTGCTGGATATAAACTGTAGCAACAGTTTTTGCAGCGGCAGGCTTTGTGGTTTTAGGTGCAGCAGCTTTCTTTGCAGCAGGCTTCTTAGCGGCAGGTTTCTTCTCGGCAGTCTTTGCAGCAGCTTTCACCGGCTTTTCTTCCTTAACGGCTTTTGCAGCTGCGTCAGCCTTAACTGTTTCAGCAGCCTTAACCTCGGCTTCAACATTTTTCTTAGTAGTTCTTGCCATAATTATATACCTCCGTAATTACTTGTTTATTGCGTTTTTGAGAGTCTGTCCCGGTTTGAATGCAGGAGCCTTTGAAGCCGGAGCAGTCATCATCTGTTTAGTCTGGGGATTGATAACCTGTTTTTCCTTACGGTCACGAACTTCAAAAGTACCGAATCCTACGATAGAAACCTTTTCTCCGCCAACGAGAGCGTCTGTAATAGATGAGAGAATTGCATTAACGGCAGTTTCTGCATCTTTTTTAGTCAGATCAGCTTTCTGAGCGACGGAACTGATCAGTTCAGTCTTTGTCATTTCAATATCCTCCAAATATAATATTTTATATTTGAATTATATACCTTTCAGAGCAATTTGTCAAGAAATCGCGGAAAAAATGACAAAACCACCTATAAACAGCCATATGAGATATGATTTTTATTCAAATCAACTAAGCATAAAAGCCTATTCTGCGTTAAGTTCACCGTTTTCAAGCGTAATGCTTACCGTATCGCCCTGAGATATATTACCCTCAATGAGCTTTTTGGCGATTAGAGTTTCAACTTTTCGCTGAATAAATCTTCTCAGCGGACGAGCTCCGAAATTGGGATCGTAACCGTTTTCGGCGATAAACTCCTTCGCCTCGTCCGTAACGCTGATCTTTATATGCTTATCGTCGAGACGCTTTTGCAGATCAGCAAGCATGAGATCTACGATATTTATAATTTCGGCTCTGCCCAGCGGCTTATAGAAAATGATCTCGTCAAGACGGTTAAGGAACTCCGGTCGGAACTGCTTTTTCAGCAAACTTTCAACTTCGTTTCTTGCTTCATCTGTTATCTCGCCGTCTGCTCCGATTCCGTCGAGAATATAAGGCGAGCCGAGATTGGACGTAAGAATGATAACGGTATTTTTAAAGTCGACCGTGCGTCCTTGCGAATCGGTAATTCTTCCGTCGTCGAGAACCTGAAGCAGGATATTGAAAACATCGGAATGAGCCTTTTCGATCTCATCGAAAAGTATAACGGAATAGGGCTTGCGGCGAACTGCTTCCGTAAGCTGACCGCCCTCATCGTAACCGACGTATCCGGGAGGCGCTCCGATAAGACGGCTTACGCTGAATTTCTCCATATATTCGCTCATGTCGATACGGATAATATTTTTCTCATCGTCGAACAGTATTTCTGAAAGAGCCTTTGCAAGCTCGGTTTTTCCGACGCCTGTAGGGCCAAGGAACAGGAATGAACCGATAGGTCTGTCCGGATCCTGAATTCCGGCTCTTGAACGGAGAATAGCTTCGCTGACCTTGGTTACGGCTTCGTCCTGACCGATTACGCGCTTATGCATCAGATCTTCCAGACCAAGAAGCTTTTCCTTTTCTCCCTCCATAAGCTTTGAAACGGGTATGCCTGTCCAGCGGCAGACAATATCAGCGATCTCGTCTTCTGTGACCTTATCACGCAGCAGACGGCCGTTTTCCATATCGTGTTCTGCGGTGTGCTCAAGCTGTTCAAGCTGCTTTTTAAGCTGCGGAAGCTTTCCGTATTTAAGCTCTGCCGCCTTATTCAGATCGTATTCGCGCTCTGCTTTGTCGATCTCTCCGCCTATCGCTTCGATCTCTTCACGCAGCTTTTGAACTGCATTGATATCGTTTTTCTCATTTTCCCATTTAGCCTTCATGGAGCTGAATTGCTCGCGAAGCTCGGCAAGCTCCTGACGTATCTCGTCAAGGTGTTCCTGTGAAATGGTGTCGTTTTCTTTTTTCAGAGCGGCTTCTTCGATCTCAAGCTGAACTATCTTACGCGAAATAACGTCAAGCTCGGTAGGCATCGAGTCCATTTCGGTTCGGATAGTGGCGCAGGCTTCGTCAATGAGATCGATAGCCTTGTCGGGGAGAAAACGATCGGTTATATACCTGTTTGAAAGCACAGCAGCCGAGATCAGCGCGTTGTCCTGAATTTTCACGCCGTGGAATACCTCGTAGCGTTCCTTTAATCCTCTTAGTATGGAAATAGTATCTTCAACGGTAGGCTCGTCTACGATCACAGGCTGGAAACGTCTTTCAAGAGCGGAATCCTTTTCGATATATTGACGGTATTCGTTGAGAGTGGTTGCTCCTATACAGTGAAGCTCTCCGCGCGCAAGCATAGGTTTAAGCAGATTACCTGCGTCCATTGCGCCGTCTGATTTGCCTGCGCCTACTATGGTGTGAAGCTCGTCGATAAAGAGAATAATGTTTCCGTTGCTGTTTTTGATCTCGTTCAGCACGGCTTTAAGACGCTCTTCAAATTCGCCTCTGTATTTTGCTCCGGCGACCAGAGCGCCCATATCAAGGGAGAACACCTTTCTGTCGCGCAGGCTTTCGGGAACGTCTCCGGCAACTATTCTCAGAGCAAGTCCCTCTGCTATCGCGGTTTTTCCGACGCCCGGTTCGCCGATAAGCACAGGATTATTCTTTGTCTTACGGGTGAGGATCCGTATTACATTTCTTATTTCGCTGTCACGTCCGATAACCGGATCAAGCTTGTTTTTTCTGGCAAGCTCTACAAGCTCCTGACCGTATTTGGAAAGAACGTCATAGGTATCTTCCGGATTTTCCGAGGTTACGCGTGTATTTCCTCTTACAGACATAAGCGCGCTGAGAAATGCTTCACGCGTAAGTCCGAAGGTTGAGCAAAGCTTTGAGATATTTTTATCCTTGCAGTCGATGATCGACAACATGATATGCTCAACGGAAATGAACTCATCTTTCATGTCCGAAGCGATCTTTTCGGCATTTGTGAGCATTCTGTCGCATTCGGAGGAGATGCCGATATTGCTGCTTCTGCCGCTTCCCGTTACCTTTGGAAGTCCGCCGATCAGCTTATTGACCTCGGCTTCAAAAATATCGGTATCAATATTCATTTTTTTAAGAAGCTGAGGGATCAGACCGTTTTCCTGAGTGAGAAGTCCGGAAAGAAGATGCACAGGCTCTATGACCGAATTTGAATTCATAACGGCTATGCTCTGGGCTTTTCTTACGGCGTCGACCGATTTTTGTGTAAGCTTTTCTGCATTCATAATTATACCTCCTAAATAATAGTTTCCTTGAGAAGTAAAATATACTCGGCTTCTATCTGTGCGGAATTGACAGAGAGCCTTTCAGGCTGTGAGAAATAGATCTTGATCGAGTGATCGAGGAAACGTATATACGCGCTTATAGATTCGCCGACCGATGCATTTCCGTAATCGCGGCTGTTTATGAGATTTCTGGTGAAACAGCCCGATGACAGCTCGTATTTGTAATTATTATATCCGAATTTGGGCAGTATCCTTGCCTCCATCTCAATGAAGAAGAGAAAGAAATCATTGAAAAGACTGATAAGAGCGTTGCTCTGAGTTCGGATAAAAACTCTTAGCATACCGATATAATCGTCAGGGGAACGTGCAAGCTCGACTTTATAATTGATAGTCGGGCGGTACTTGTACTCAAGAGCAGTTCTCAGGGTCATGAGAGAGGCGGAATGCTGCTGCTGAACCTGCAGGCTGTCTCCGAGAAGCTCGTTGACTGCATTGAAGATCTCACGCATACGCATTTCGGGAGTGACGCATGAAAGCTGCTGCGCAAGTATCTGATTGATCAGATTCGAACGGCTTGTGCCGAGGGCGTAAGCGCGCTCGTCAACGGCTTTTATGACGCTGTCCATGAGTACGAGACTGTAAACGCTTTTTTTCATAGTATTCCTCCTTTCAAAATAAATTATAGCACATTAAAAATAATTTGTCAAGCGGATTATATAATTTTGCTTGCGAGTTTTTGATTGTAAAAAAAACCTCCCGAATAGGGAGGCGAACTTCGATCTGAAACGGTTGAAAACCGAATAGCACTGCAGATCGGCCATAGATACTTGGTTAAAAATTAAACTCAGTATAAAACGAATCAAATTCAATATCCGAAAACGTCAATTGTTAGAAGACTTGAATAATTATTATCTATGGAAGCAATACCGTTAATATTCAATATCAAGCAATTGAGAGGGAAAGTAGCTTGATATTGAATACTAAGATTTTCTATTGCTATTAATATTATATTGCATATTGTATGATATTGCAATATAATAAAGCACACAAAACTATACTTTTATCTATTTATTTTGGATTTTCCCTTCTAAAACGAGTTAAAAGATAATTAATAAGTTAAAATAATATCAATATTAATAGTTTAGAAAACTACGAAAGAGTAAATACGTTTTGAATACCGGAAACAGTGTATCCGGAATAGCTTTTTCCGTTCGCGTTTACCGAGAACGAAGCTCCCTGAGAAATGTCCGGAGAAAGCATCATAATGCACTTATAGCTGTTTTCCGGAGTAAATGACGCAGCTTCACTGCCGCTGAGCGAGACTGATATTTTCGTTCCGCCGTTTACGGAAGAACCGAATCCTGCAACGATATACGGAAGCTCGGACTGAGTGGGAACAGTAACACTGTTTCCTATAGCGTAAAAAGTTCCGCCTGTATATGCAAAGCCGCTGTTTGCGTAAACAGAGCTTTTTTCTTCCTTAGTGCCTCCGAAAATTTCGCCGTATCCGCCGTTAAGATTGATAGAACCCTTTGATTTGATCCCATTTGTGCCGCCCTTTATATTTAGCGAACCTCCGTTGACGGTGATATTATCGTGGGCGAAGAGTCCGGACTTTACCGATTTTATATTTATAGTACCGTTTTCAATGACGATATCGTCGTCGCTTGCGATACCGTGAGCGTTAGCTGCCGTTATGTTCAGCGTGCCCTTTCCTCTGATCTCAAGGGTATCGTTTGTGAAAATAGCTCCGTCATTTATTTTATCGCCGCCGCCGTCTTTTAAATTTGAGGTCGTTCCTGCCATGAGCTTTATAGTCGCGCGTTTTGCGTCAGTTATCTGTATTGCAGGTCCGGAGGAATTGGTGATAGAAACTCCGTTGAGATAAAGCTTGACCTTTTCGGTCGTGTTTACTTCAAGCTGACCGTCGGAAACGCTGCCCGAAATAAGGTAATCTCCTCCGCCTGTGATCGTGACCTTTGAGCCGTTTACGGTAACGTTGCTGCCTGTAAAGCTTGAAGTCTGACCGAGAGTGATCTCGGCAGCGTATGAAACGACTTCTTCTTCGGCTTCAGTCGGAGCTTCCGCTGCAGGAGTTTTCGAAGCGGAATCAGATGTGCTTCCGCCGCTGTTGGTGTCGGAGGTGTTTTTGTCCGAATTATTGTTTTTGTTGTCCGTGCTGTTATTTTCCGTGTTTTTGTTTCCCGAGTTCTGATTATTTGTTTGATTTCCCGTATTATTACTGCCGCTCGGAGCTTTTTCGGTATTTCCTGCGCTGTTATCGTTCGAGGGCGTTTTGCTGTCGTTAACGGCATTATCGGGGGCTTTAGCGTTTTCTTCCTTGGGCGCTGTAGCTGCTTCGGGAGATTTGTTTTCATTAACGGAGCTGTCCGATGAATTATTGCTGCTCTGTTCTGAAGTCGGCTCTTTGCTGTCCTTTTCGGAAGTATCCTGCTTATTGTCATTTGAGGATTTTGACGCTGAACTGTCATCTGATTTGATTTCATCGCTGTTTTCGGACGAGCTGCCGTCGGAGCTGCTTCCGGAAGACAGAAGCGCGCTGCTTTCTTCATTTATATTTTCATTTTTTCCGCACGAGTAAGCGGATAAAAACATTAAAACGGCAGAGAGAAGCGTCAGCATTAATTTTACTTTTTTCATATAGATCACTGTCCTTTATAAATATGTAGATACAACTTTGTCAGGCTGAAAGCTTCCAGCCTGACAATTAACCTTATGATTCATATATTTTATCATCGTACTTAAAGAATACAAGATTTACGGTAAGGTTTCCGTTAAGAGTACGTATCTCGTCGATGAATTTCTTTGTGTCGATATCGTCGTAAACATCGACGCTGTAAATAAGCTCGAAGAGAGTGCCAAAGTTAGTCGTTTTGATTCTTCTGAGCTTGTAGTAGCTTGTATATCTCTGGAGAACCGGATCAAATACTCCCTTATAATCGAGATTTTCGGGTATCGTGATTTTGAGCGTCATGTGGTTTTTCTTTGTTTCGCCGATCTTAAAGATATCGATAACGATAAGGATCACAGCGAAGAGAAGGAAGAATACTGCGGCATATCCAACATATCCTATACCGCAGGCAACTCCTGTCGCCATAGCGTAAAAGACGTATGTAATGTCTTTTGGATCTCCGGGCGCGCTTCTGAATCTGACAAGCGTAAATGCTCCTGCAAGACTGAGAGCGCCTGCTGTGGTATGAATAAGAAGCAAAATGAGAGCGACTACCGACGGGAGCATTATGATAGTCATTACATAGCTCTGTGCGTATCCCTGTTTTCTGTGAGTGAACATGTAAACCGCGCTGATGAGGAATCCAAGAACTATCGTAAACGCGATACAGGTGAAAAACTGACCTGCAGTGATCTCCTGTAAGGCTGCCGTTGCCGTATTGGTTATGAAGTCTGCCGACGACGAATCGGCGGTATTGTTATTGAGTATGTTTTCAAACATTTGCGTAAACACTCCTATTCGTATTCTTTTGATTCAGGATATAATCCTGATATGCTCTTCCGTATTTTGAAAAGCTGGTTTTGTATATGTGAAGTTCCGAAAGCTTATTGATCAGCCAAGCGGGAACGGAATCGAGAACCTTTACTTCCATAAGACGCTGATCCTCACGTATGATCTGATCGCCGTAGCTCTCGCAGCTAAGGCTGAGATCGTGACGTCTTTTGGTGATCTTTCTGTCAAAGGTAAGCCTGAAATCATGATTGTCCTTGCCGAAAAAGGCGGTGCGCTGATAGCTTATGTACTGCTTTGGAACAACGTTATACATATCCAGAAAATAATCAAGTTCATTAAAGACCTGTCCCGTAATATATTTGCTGTATTCGGGTTTGCAGCGGGAACTCAGATATTCGTCGGATTCCGAAAGCTTCATGGTCACGCGGCGTTTGGCAACTATACCTCCGATCTTCTTTTTGATCTCAAGAAAAACGGTATCGTCGGAATTTGCAGGAGAATAGTAGCTTCTGAGACGAATTTTTTCCTTGTAATAGGGTTTGGCGAGGGATTCTCTGATAAGAAGATCGTCCGCGGTATCATAATAAATATTATAAACCCCGTATTCTTTTCCGTCAACACAGAATTTATCGGGATTCATATACTTGGGTATCTCTTCCATTAAGTTTTTGTACTGGTCGATATCAAGCAAAAATTTAATTTCTTTTCTTGCAAAAGTATTTATTGCCATATGATTCACGAAACAGCGTCAGCGCTGTCGAAATTCGCTCCTTTCATATCGTTTTTATTATTGTAGAGCATGAAACTTAAAATAATCTTAAAGCAAATAAAGGAATTATGTTAATAACGACAAAAACGGCATTGAATTTTTCTGAGATTTGAATAAATCTTGATATAATTTATAATTTATGCTATAATTCGGAAGCCGCTTAGCGAGCGGCAGCGCTCTTCCCCCACCTGACTAAAGTTTTCGTAAAAGACAGCTCTTTGACGCCTCTCAACGGTCGCCCGTACCCTCTGTCACTTCGTGACATCTCCCTACTCTGTAGGGAGTCACCCCCAAGGGAGGTGTGAACATAAAACCAATTTACAGCACATAATTTCAATAAATTATTGTAATTTTACAGCTTATATGCTATAATTTGAATATCAAATATTCAGGAGGTAATTATGAATTTCTGTCAAAAAATAGCCGCTGTTGCAGCTTCCCTCATTATGCTGCAAACGGCTAACCCTCTCATTAAATCCGGATCAAAAGAATCCGAGAGCTTTACGGCTAAGGCAGCCAATGATCCGGCAGTTATTTATTATGAGGACGCTCCCTATTTTACGGGAGACATCAACGACGACCAAAGCGTGAATGCAGCCGATCTGGTGCTCTTTTCGCGTTATCTGATGAAAGATCTGCCCGAGAGCGATACGCATATCAGACGTGCGGATATGAATCATGACGGTGCGCTTAATTCAGCGGATCTGGTCATTTTGAGAAAAGCGGCAATGGGGCTTTATGAGCCTGAATATATCTTGCCGCAGGTTTCTGAAACCACGACTACTACTACGACTACAACCACTACCACTACAACGAACACCACAACAACTACTACTTCTACAACTACGACTACTACAACCGCGCAGAATGAAGAAGCAATAGACGCTCCGATAAAGGCATTGGGAGCGCTTACTCCGTCTAAAGGAAACGTTAAAATGCTTGCATTTTATGTCGAGTTCCCGGACGCTGTATATGACAGTCAGGATTATTCGAGCGAGCAGATAAAGAACGAGCTTTTTGGCAGCGGAGAAGCTTCGTATCCTTATGAAAGTCTTACAAACTGGTTCGAGCGTTCGTCCTACGGTAATCTTCATATTGACGGTGAAGTATATAAATATACGTGCAGTAAAAATATGTCGGAGTATCAGAACGACAACGGTTTTGAGAATCTTGTAATGGAAGTCCTCGGCGGACTTGATTCGCAGATAGATTTTTCGGATTATGATTCCGATAATGACGGCGTTATAGATTGTATGAGCTTTACTGTTCCGCTTGATAACGCAGACGATGCGACAAAGCAATTTTGGTACGGCTGCACGGCAACATGGTATCAGAACCCGTCGTTTACGCCGGATAATATGAAAATAAATAAATATATTATCATGGACGTTATGCCGAATAAAAGCTCTATGCAGTATCTTAAGCAAACTCTGATTCATGAAATGGGACATTCAATGGGACTTCCAGATTATTACAAATATCAGTCGAGCGACTGGGAGGGACTGCACGGAGATGCCGGTTATACAAGAATGGACGATTCTATAGGCGATTTTACCGGATTTGACAAGGTTATGTACGGCTGGCTCAAAGACAGTGAAATTAAAAAATATACCGGCTCGGGAAGTCAGACCTTTGAGCTTTCGGACGCGTCAAATGACGGAAGCTGTCTGGTACTTCCTATCACTTCATCTGCCGACGATTATACCTCCGAGTATTTCCTTATCGAATATGTGACTGATACGGCTAATAACAGCGATATCTACTCGTACAGCGACAGATCTGGAGTAAGGATCTTTCATGTTCAGGCTGAATTGGTAACAAGCTACTGGGGCGATACGAATTTTAAGTATGAGAATTATTCCGAATATTATCAGGGCGATGATAAGATAAGAGTCCTTCAGCTTGTAAACGATGACGGAGGTTTCTATCATCAGGGCGACAGCGTAAGCTACGGTGCGAAGAATTTTGCGGCATATGATTCTAACGGCGATCAGAATGTCGATACGGGATATACTGTCAGCATCGACAGCATAAATGGAAGTTCATGTACCGTTACTGTTTCAAAATAAAATTTGACAAGTAAAAATGATGCAGAGGAGAGTGTTTACGATGTTATACGTAAACACTCTTCTTTTTCAGAATTGTTAGTTTAGGATAACGGATTCTTTATAGTTTTCTACAAATCGTAGTTAGCGATACCTAACGCAATTTGTATAATTGAACAAAATTACAATTTGTATCTTGACTTGGAAAGAGAAAAGTTATATACTCCGATTGTTAGAAGATACTAACTGTATCGCATGAATAGTCTAAGGAGGATAAGCTTATGCCATTGACGTTTGCAAACGTAGGGGAAGAAAACATGATTAAAAAAATCGGCGGGAAGCCCGAAACCAAAAAATTTTTGGAAAGTCTCGGGTTTGTTGTGGGCGGAACAGTAGTTGTCGTCAATGAGATCGGAGGTAATGTTATCGTTAATGTCAAGGAATCAAGAGTTGCCGTTTCAAAGGAAATGGCAAGTAAAATTTTAATATAACGGCAGGAGGGAGTATTATGTCAACATTAAAAGAAGCTAAAGTAGGTCAGACAGTGAAAGTGAAAAAGCTTGTCGGCAGCGGTGCGGTCAAGCGGCGCATTATGGACATGGGAATCACTAAAGGAACCGATATCTATGTCAGAAAGGTCGCTCCTTTGGGAGATCCGATCGAAGTCAACGTGCGCGGATATGAGCTTTCATTGAGGAAGTCTGATGCTGAAATGATTGAAATCGATTAATTTGGCAGTGTCAGCACGCCTATTTTTTTGATATTTTAGTTAGTATAAACTAACGGAAAGGATACTTATATGAATATCAGAATTGCTCTTGCAGGAAATCCGAATGCAGGAAAAACAACGCTGTTTAACGCTCTTACCGGCTCGAATCAGTTTGTTGGAAACTGGCCGGGAGTTACGGTCGAGAAAAAAGAGGGCAGGCTAAAGGGGAACAGCAGCGTTACAATTACCGATCTTCCCGGAATTTATTCTCTTTCTCCGTATACGCTTGAGGAGGTGGTTGCACGAAATTATCTGATCGGCGAGCATCCCGATGCAATATTGAATATTATTGACGGAACAAATCTTGAACGTAATCTTTATCTGACAACTCAGCTTACCGAGCTTGGAATCTCGGTCGTCTGCGCGGTCAATATGATGGACGTTGTACGTAAAAACGGCGATAAGATCAATATTGTCCAGCTGTCAAAGGAGCTTGGCTGCCCTGTCGTCGAAATATCGGCTCTTAAAGGTACAGGAATCAGGGAAGCAGCCGAAAAGGCAATTCAGGCTGCAAATTCGGGAGCGATAACTGTTCCCAATCATAGCTTCTGCGGCTGTGTTGAACACGCGATCGCTCATATAGAAGAGGCATTTCTGCATGATGTTCCCGAGGAGGAGCAGAGGTGGTATGCAATAAAAATTTTTGAGCGTGACGAAAAGGTGATCGAATCGCTGAAAATTGACAGAAAAACTCTTGAACATATTGAAAGGGATATAGTTTCCGCCGAAAAGGAAATGGACGACGATGCCGAAAGCATAATTACAAATGAAAGATACATATATATCGGCAATATAGTTAAAGGCTGTCTTAAAAAGAGAAATAAGGGTGGAATGACCGTATCCGATAAAATTGACAGAGTTGTGACCAATAGATTTTTGGCTCTGCCGATTTTCGCGGCTGTTATGTTTGTAGTCTATTATGTTTCCGTGACGACGGTCGGCGGCTGGGTCACCGACTGGACGAATGATACGCTTTTCGGAGATTGGATAACGAACGGTATGAACGCTTTGCTTGAGAAGATCAACTGCGCCGAGTGGCTTCAGGGACTTATCGTGGACGGCATCATCGGAGGCGTGGGAGCTGTTCTCGGCTTTGTACCGCAGATGCTCGTGCTGTTTATTTTCCTTGCTTTTCTTGAATCATGCGGTTATATGGCGAGAATCGCTTTCGTTTTGGACAGAGTGTTCAGAAAGTTCGGACTTTCGGGCAAATCGTTTATTCCAATGCTTATCGGAACAGGCTGCGGAGTGCCCGGCATTATGGCATCTCGTACAATTGAGAATGAGCGCGACCGCCGTATGACTATAATGACTACTACATTTATACCGTGCGGAGCAAAGCTGCCGATAATCGGTCTTATTGCAGGAGCGCTCTTTGATAATGCAGGCTGGGTCGCAGCATCGGCATATTTTATCGGCGTTGGAGCAATTATTGTTTCCGGAATTATTCTCAAGAAAACGAGGATATTTGCAGGCGATGCAGCTCCTTTTGTAATGGAGCTTCCCGCTTATCATATGCCTACAGTCGGAAACGTGCTTCGTTCGATGTGGGAGCGCGGCTGGTCGTTCATTAAAAAGGCAGGCACAATAATTCTTGTTTCTGCCGTAGCGCTTTGGTTTCTCCAGAGCTTTGGCATTGAAAACAGCAGTTTTGGAATGGTTGAGGAGCTTGATAACTCGCTTCTTGCAAAAATCGGCAGTATTATCGCGCCTGTTTTCGCTCCGCTTGGCTGGGGAGATTGGAAAGCGGCAGTTGCAACGATCACCGGTCTTATCGCAAAGGAAAACGTTGTGGCAACATTTGGTACTCTTTTCCATTACGGCGGCGAGGTTTCCGAAAACGGCGACGAGATCTGGAGTCAGCTTTCAGCAAGCTTTACAGCGTTGTCGGGTTATTCGTTCCTTGTATTCAATCTGCTGTGCGCGCCTTGCTTCGCCGCAATGGGAGCTATAAAGCGTGAAATGAACAATGCTAAATGGACTGTTTTTGCAATTGCATATCAGTGCGTATTTGCGTATGCTGTTTCGCTGTGCATATATCAGATAGGATTGGCTTTTACCGGAAATCCTAATATCATTGGATTGATCGCAGCTGTTGTAATTGCAGCAGTTATGATCTGGCTGCTTTTAAGACCATATAGAGAAAACGGCAGACTTACGCGAAATGCGGAAGTAACTGCTTAAGGGAGTGAATTTATGAACGTTATATTGGAAAATATCGGAACGATAATTGTTTTTATGCTTGTTGCGTCAGTGATAGGAGCGGTTTTATACAAACTGCATAAGGACAAGAAAAACGGTAGATCCTCGTGCGGATGCAACTGCGGATGCTGTCCGAATTCAGGTTTATGTCATGCGGATAAAACGGGTATTAATAAGAATCAGTAAAAAATCAGCCGCAAAAATGCGGCTGATTTTTTTAGTTTTATCACTGCTTGATCTTTAACCTACGGTGATATCGGCGTAATTATAATTTTCACGGAAGAAATCAGCGTCATATTGTGGATCTATATTATTTTCCCAGAAAAGAACCGTGCTGTCGTCTATACAGTCAAAGCATTCCCTGATACATAAGCATAGATATGCCGATTTGATCTGCATATTTTTTCCCCAAAAATATTCCGGAAGAGTATCCTGTGTACAGGTAAAAAGGTTTTCAAATATACGTGCTCGATCCTCGGCAGGATATGTAGTAGAGTAACCGTCCACGAAATAAACGGAATCGATGTCCATATCGGAGTTTTCGTAATAATAAGAGCCGACATAATCCATGATATCGCTTCCGATAGTTGTGCCGTCCTCGGAAGTATACACATAGGCGTATTCAAAGCCTTCCGGATTAAGCGTATCCCAACGATAGAAAGCGTCAAACTCGTCGGTGTCAGCGGAGTACGATTTAGCAATAATAGTGTTTTCGATTATGTGCATGAACTCATGAGCGATCGTAGATTCTGTCAGACCTTGGGTAATATCAATAACAAGGCACTGCTTGTCGCCCTCGTCGCATACGAATGCGGCGGCGTCGCTGATCGAGTTTCTGTCATAGGTATCGGGGATTATTTTGCCTGTGAGATATATTTCGATGTTTGAATATGAATCTATGATCTCCTGCAAAAAGCCGTCGGGGAATTTAGCGAGAATTTTTTCAAGCTCGCTGAGAGTATTTTTAATAATAAGCCCGTTATCTTCAGACGCTACGGCATAATCGCTGAAATATCTGACGGCGTCGTCACCGCAGAAAACGCTTATGTTATATTCATTCTGTATTTTATTTATGATATCCGTATATTGAATCGAATGATCGCTGCCGGAGAGCATAGAATGTTCGTTTGCTATGTCCGTAATATTTTTTGGAGTCCATATATAGACTACGACCTCATCGTTAATTCGTCCCGTCAGATAGACATTGCCGTTTATTTCAGCGGCCGATGCAAAATATGAAGTATATTCATCTGCCGGAATTGAAATTGAAGATGTGCAGCTACCGTCGCTCATAGAATATCGGTACAGAGTTAAAACGTCCTCGGAGATTGTATAAAAATATAAGTTTTCGTTGCCTTCATAACCGTCGATAAGATTTGATGAAGCAGGGTACCCGAATACTTTTTTCATATTCGGTGTCTCGGTCGAATATATACTTGCTTCGTTGTATGTATCGTTGGTAGTTATAAGAAGTTCTCCGAGCTTGTAGGAAAATTCGTTATCATTAAACGAAGCAGCCTCCAGACATTCATCTTCAATAAAATAAAAATACGGCTCGTAGTTATAAGAATCGTCCTTTGCAATGTAGAGAAGAACAGTTTTATTTGGAAAAACAGTTTCTATGTAATAATCTGCGGACTCTATCTTAAGCCAATAAGACTCAAGGCTGATCTCTCCGTTGTCTCCAATTGTCACAAAAGTCAGCTCATCGCTTCTGCTTGAGGTAAGAGCGGCCGTATTTTCATCAACATAATATGTCATAATATACGACTCAATATCCGAATCTGCCCTGCGGTTTTCAATTACCTCAAGAGAATCATTAAGAACCGTTATGCTTCCGTCATAACAATTGACGATTACCGGGAAACCGTTTAGGATATAGACAGTATTTTCAATCCCTTGTTCGTTGTTGTGTTTTATTTCGGTATTTGTTATTGTACCGTCGTTTGTGTTAAGAATTGAAAGGGTAGTGCATCTGTCTGTCTCGCTGCCGTAATAAGTAAGTATCTTTCCGTCGGGCGAGAATACGGCGTTATAATATTTGTAAGGTAAAATGTTTATCCTGCGCAGGTTGTCGGAAACTTCCTCTGAAAACGCCGAAAGTTCGGCAGTATCCTGCGGTGCTTCTGTCGTATCAACAGAGCTTTCAGATGATGATGTCCCCATATGATCTGACATTCTTCCAACTGCACCGGAACAGCCGCAAAGGATTAAGGAACATGATACGGCAAGAAGTTTTTTAAGGAATTTGTTTTTCATAAAATTCTCCTTATAGCAATTGATTGTTACCATATTAAAATTATATCATAACTTTTTAATAGTGTAAATAACATAATGCATAAATTTTATGTGAATATGCTCCAAATTTATAAAAGATATCTCGCGCAGAAGGATTGTGGTTGCAGATTTTCTTTCTGCGCTTAATTAAGAAATGGCGGATATTGGTCTAAAGAGCTTGCTAAAATAGCTTATATGTGCTATAATATATAAAAAACAATTAATTTGGAGGTAACTGTTTTGGTTTATGTAACCGGTGATACGCACGGAGACATTGAACGCTTTAAGGATCCTGTCTTGAAAAAGCTCGGTGCAGGAGACACTCTTATTATAAGCGGAGACTTCGGTTTTATCTGGGACGGCTCAAAAAAGGAACAGGCTGTTTTGAAAAAGCTTGGGAACAAAGGGTATACCGTTGCGTTTATAGATGGCTGTCATGAAAATTTTGACATTCTTGAGGAATATCCCGTAACCGAATGGAACGGAGGAAAAATCAGACGCATCAGCGGAAATCTTATACATCTTATGCGCGGACAGGTTTATAATATTGAAGATAAACGCATTTTTACTTTCGGAGGCGGTCACAGTCAGGATTTTGATTTCAGACGCGACAGCTCTAATTGGTGGGAGCGTGAACAGCCTACGCATAAGGAAATGCTTGAAGCTATTGAAAATCTGGACAAGGTTTCAAACGAGGTCGATTATATTATAACGCACGAGCCGCCGGCTTCCCTTAAGGACTGCCTTGGCGTAGACGTTTTTCAGCGTATTGAGATCCATGCGTTTTTTGAGGACATTATTAAGGTTTGTACATATAAAAAATGGTTTTTCGGAAAGTGCCATATAGATAAGCATATTCCGGTTAAATTCTATGCGGTTTTTGATGAAGTTCATCGTTTGAAATAATACGTTTAATGAGAAGATTGGAGAAATTATGGGCGAAAATAATAAGGACATCTGCAATACTGAACAGGAAAATTTAAACGGTAATAATGAGAAAATTTTACCAGAATCACCTGAAAAAACGACTGATGCGGATAAATCGGGAATTATAGAAAATACGGCTTCAGAGGTGTCAAATAATATGTCTGAGGTTAGGTCTGAAAATTCCGGACAAGCTTCCGCCTCCTTGCCGGTAAGAGGATTATTAGGCGCAGTTTCGGATTTTCTAAAAAAATGCGGCATACCTGAAATGCTGCTGATGCGTTTTCTGGGCGCTTATCTTTTATTTTCGGGAATTGATATGAAGCTGATGATGAGGCACGGCTACAGTCCTGTTGATAAATGGCAGATTTATATTAAGGCTCTTTCATTCGGAAAGCTTGCCGTTCAGGTTGGACTTGCTTTTATAATGCTGTCTCTTTTGTATATGTTACTGCCGAAAAAACTGAAGATATTTGACCAAATAACACTTTTTTCCGGCATAATGATTTTTTCACTGACAGTTACTTGGCGCAATAATGATTTTTATCTTGGTATGAGCATAACGGCTGTAGCTGTCGTGCTCATGAATTACCTTGCACGCAAAACGAATACCAAACGTCTTGAAAAGCTTTCAGGCTGGCTGAGCGGTACTTTTATATTTACGGCAGCGGCAGCCGTTACGGTATTTGTCACTATTACAACTATTGCACGTCACGATGTGTATAACTCGACCGCTTATGATTTTGGAATATTTGTACAGATGTTCCATTCCATGGCAACGGATCTGACTGCTGTCACTACCTGTGAGCGTGACGTATTTCTTTCACATTTTTTTGTTCATGCATCTTACATTTATTATCTTCTTGCACCGATATATGCGCTGTTTCCCGATGAAAGCACTCTTCTGACAGCTCAGGCAATTCTTGCAATGGGAGGCATTATTCCTCTGTTCCTTATTGCCCGAAAACATAATTACAAGGGATTTCTGCTTATAGCCGCCGGTATGATCTATGTATTCAGTTCCGGAGTAATAAATCCATGCTTTTATGATTTTCATGAAAATTGTTTTCTTCCCACGCTTCTTATGTGGCTGCTGTATGCGGTGGATCAAAGGAAATACCTATTGTTTTATATAATGTCGTTGTTGGTATGCATAGTCAAAGAGGACGCTCCGCTGTACGTTATTTGTTTAGCTATGTTTCTTTTCTTTGATGAAAAGAAAAAAGAACGTTTTCATGGAATAGTTGCCGCTTCGATTTCCTTATCGTATTTTGTTTTAATAATGGACTGGCTCGTAAAAAACGGAGACGGATCAATGATGACGGCTACGCGCTTCGGGAATCTTACGATCGATCCTGACGACGGATTTGTCGGGATAGTCAAAAACGTTATTTCCGATCCCGCATACTTTTTCAGCACCTTTGTAAAGGAAGAAACGCATATTTTCTTCTTACAGGTAATGATACCTCTTTTATTTCTTCCGTTCATGACAGGAAAAATACATCGTTTCTGGCTTATGATCCCGTTTGTTATAATGAATCTTGTTGTCGGAGCGGGATACACTCATGCGGCAGAGATCAGATTTCAGTATATCTTCGGACCTGCTTGTCTGCTGATCTACTTGGCGCTTATCAACTGTGATGATTTTGCTCCTGAAAAGAGAAAAATGTTTATAGTTTCGGCAGCAGCGGCATCGGTTATTACGTTCAGCTCGATAGTTTCATGGCATATAGTTTATTACGAAAATTATACATTGAATAAGGAGCATTACCGCTCAATTGAAGAATGTCTTGAATCGATACCTGATGATGCCTCTGTTCTTTCTGATACGTTCCATCTTCCTCACATTGCGAACCGCAGTGAGATATATATGCTTAATGGCAATGATTTGCAGGAAAATCCTTATGATGAAAATAAAAAACACATTATAACTCTGGATAGATACGATTTTATTGTGTTTTCACCGCAGGATGAAATTGCAGAGGATGTTATAAAAGATCTTGAAGAAAACGGATTTACAATTTATAATGAATACGAGCAGGATTTAGTAATATATGTCAGTCCCGAATATGTGTTCAGTGATTGAGAGTAGCTTTAAAAAAAGTGAGTGAACTGAAAGTTCACCCACTTTTTTATGTATTGTTGTAAATAAGCTGTTCCCAATCAGGATTTGCTCCGGTAGCATGAAGCGCATAGTAGAGCAAAACTTTTGAAGCGTCGGTAGAGTCGATAGAACCGCTTTGATCCACATCGGCATAATAAAAGACCTCATTGCTGATTTCAGGAGCGTTTCCTGTGCTTGCCATAGCGTAGTAATACAATATGAAAGACGCGTCCGATGAGTTGACCTCGTTATCCATATTCGCGTCTCCGAGATCCTCAAACAGGGAGATATCGTATGTGAGCAGCGGAACCTTCGAGCCCGGCGGATAAACGGTTACAGCCGATTTCCCTGATTTTGAAAAGGCATCGGATAATCTTGACGGAACGGAAGTACATGATTGTTCAATATCAACGACTTTTTCGGTAGTAAGGCGTTCTCCATCGCTTCCGAAGGTATTTGTCTGGGAAATGATAGTGATAGTAACGCGTAATCCGTCAAGACTTACTTTACCGTTTTTAGAATAAAATTCTGTGCGCGAAGGCGGTGACACAAGCTGTATGGAAGCCTGCTGTGAAAGCGCTTGTATCGTGATATCGCCCGTGGCGTATTTATCGCTGCGATCCCATTCAAGGAATGCGATCTGGGTATATTTATCTATATTTTTTTTCAGGACTGATGTATCGGGCAGGGAATAATCTATCGGTTCATCAGCCGCGACCTTTGTTTCGAGCATAACATTTCCGTCGAAGTCGACAAAGGTGACGGTGAAAAGCTCGGATTCATCTTCTGCCGCCGCGGCAAAATTAGTCAAGCATGACATGGTAAGAGTCAATGAAAGGAGACAGGCAAATAATTTACGTATTTTTATAATAAAACCTCCTAAAGATTTCTTTTAATGAACAGTCGGCAGTCGGGCGAAAGATTTTTGCATAATTCGGCATATCTGTCATAATCCAATCTGAGCGTCATAAAATCTGCCGAGATAAAAGTCTGCTTTTCGCCGTCGTAGGAAAAAATAGCATAAAGAACGACCTCGTCCCAGTCGATATATTCGGCAAGCCGGCAGGCTCTTTCTTCATATTCGGAAAAATACTCTTCAACAGTGTCAAGAGGAAAAAATCCGCAGTAACGCGAGTTGATGTAAAGGTCTATCTCTCGTGTCATATACATCCTCCGAACCGACGGCGATTTTTTTCCCGAACCGTCATTATATAACATTATATCACATTTTGTATTATATGTCTACAATGTTTGGTTTTGAAAATCATGTCAGAATATACGAATTTTTCCTTTGGATTTTGTGTATTTGGAAAGAAAAATTGAAATTTCGACTAAAATATGATATAATAAAGGAATAAATCAAGCAGGCGGTGAACAATTGTGCAAATAGACGGTATATCGGGATCGATAGAGATTATGCGTAGCAAAAGAAAAACTCTCAGCGTTCAGATACGCTCCGACGGAAGCGTTATCGCCCGTGCTCCTATCAGAATGCCGGAATCGGAAATTGCGGAGTTTTTGTCAAAAAAGTCTGCAAGAATTGAAAAATATGTTCTGAAAGCGCAGGAAAACAATAAAAAACTTGAATCGGTCAAGCCGTTTACGGAAGATGAGCTTCGGGAAATGGCTGATAAAGCTCGGCGCGTAATTCCCGAGCGCGTGAAGTATTATTCGGCTGTGATCGGCGTTACATACGGAAAGATCACTATTCGCAATCAGAAAACAAAGTGGGGGAGTTGTTCCTCTAAGGGCAATCTTAATTTTAATTGTCTGCTGATGATGGCTCCGTCCGAGGTTCTGGACGCAATTGTCGTTCATGAACTGTGTCACAGAAAGCATATGAATCACTCGAAAGAATTTTACGCGGAGGTTTACCGTGCTTTTCCGGAATACGATGTCTGGAACAAGTGGCTTAAAGATAACGGTACTTTGCTTATCAGACGCATGGAAGGTTATTGAACAATATGGAAATTTGGAATCCGTGGCACGGCTGCCGAAAATACACAGAGGGCTGCGAGCACTGCTATATGTACTATCTTGACAATCAGCGTGATCGCGACGGCAGTGAGATATATAAAACAAAAACGAATTTTAATCTTCCGCTGAAAAAGACGAGGCAGGGAGAGTATAAAATTCCGTCCGGTACAACGCTTCACGTATGTATGACATCGGATTTTTTTCTTGAAGAGGCGGACGAATGGAGAGCCGAGGTCTGGGATATGATTCGCCAGCGTCCTGATGTCAAATTCTGGATCCAGACTAAACGCGCCGTAAGGATAGCGGAGAATCTTCCTCCCGACTGGGAAAGCGGCTGGGAGAATGTAATTCTTGTGGTTACGGCAGAAAATCAGCGCAGAGCAGACGAGCGGCTTCCGATCTTGCTTTCCGTTCCGGCAAAGCACAAGGGCTTTATGTGCGCGCCGATCTTGTCGGAAATTCATGCGGAGCGTTATCTTGCAAGCGGACAGTTTGAGATAGTTCTTGCCGACGGAGAAAATTATGACGGTTTAAGGCCATGCCGTTATGAATGGATAAGATCTCTTCACGACCAGTGCGAATCGGCTGATATTAAATTTGATTTTATCGGAACAGGTAATGTATTTATCAAAGACGGCAAGACGTATCGTATACCTAAGGCATATCAGCGCGTTCAGGCGCGGCGTTCCGGTTTAAGCTATCCTGCCGGAGAAACCGATATACCGATGCAGCGCCGATGTAAAAGCTGCAAAAGGAGAAACAGCTGCAACGGCTGTGTTTGGTGCGGAAAATGCTCGTCCGGCAGGAAGTGAAAAGTGGAGAAATCAAAAAAGCGGAAATCATAGCTGATTTCCGCTTGTATTTTTTGTATTAACGTTCCTTATATCGAGCTTCAAGCCATTTTATCATTTGATCGAAGCCGTCCTGAGTACGTTCGAATTCCGCTTCGTTTTCGATATTTGCTTTCATGGAGCAAAGTCTGCCATGCCATGTTTTGCAATTGAAGTTATCGGCAGTTACTATTTTATATGCAAAGTCGCCTTTGCTGCCTGAATAATCATTACCGCTGTCGAAATAATAAAACTTGGGGATATCAAAAATTTCAGATACGCTCACCTTTGCACTCTCCTTTAAAAAAATCTATAGCCTTGTCAAGCGTTTCATACACAGAGTTCACAAACGGCTTTACTTCGTCGTCGGGCTGAGAAAGATCCGGTATCATTATTGTATGACAGCCGGCAGCGTGAGCCGATCTCAATCCGTTGGGAGAATCCTCAAGCGCCGCGCATTCGCATGGTTCAAGTTCAAGCTTATCGGCAGCAGCAATATAAATATCAGGCTCCGGCTTTCCGTTTTTGACCATGTTTCCGCAGACTATAACGTTAAAGTAGCCGTACACGCCTGCTTTTTTCAGGTACACGGTCGAGCGCTGAAGATCTGTAGCCGTTGCAACTGCGATCTTGTAATTGTTTTCTTTAAGGAAGTCAAGCAGCTCGAAAAGTCCGTCTTTTATATCGAAACCGTTTTCGTCGATGTAAGAATTCATCAGCTCTATCCTACGTGCACGAATTTGCTCAAACTCAAACTGCTCGCCGAAGATCCCTTTAAGCAGCGGTATCGAATACTTCCTTGAAAGGCTTCGTATCGACAATACATTCTCAAAGGTCATATTGTATCCGTGCTCGGCGGCAGCCTGACGCCAGAAGCGGACAAGCAGCTTTTCGGTATCAAACATCAATCCGTCCATATCAAAAATTGCGCCTTTAATCATTTTTGTCTCCTTATGTACGGGCAGATAGCTGCCCTGATTCAGCTGCATTTATCGCAGTCGGTAGTCGGTTTGCCGTCCTCGCAGTCATAACAAACCACGTTTTTCAGAGGTCTGCCGGCAAAGTAATCCTCGAGATTTCCGATAGTAATTTCGGCGATATTTTTCAGCGCTTCCTCGGTCAGAAAAGCCTGATGAGAAGTAACGATAACGTTTGGAAGCGAAACAAGGCGGGCAAGAATGTCGTCGTTTACGATTTTTTCCGAGTGATCCTCAAAGAACAATTCCGTTTCTTCCTCATAAACGTCCAGACCTGCGCCTGCTATTTTCTTTGATTTGAGAGCTTCAAGGAGAGCCTCGCTGTCGATAAGACCTCCCCTTGAGGTATTGATAATAAAAACATTTTTCTTCATTTTGTCAAAGGCTTCCTTGTTGAGCAGATGATGCGATTCATTTGTCAGCGGACAGTGAAGCGATATAGCGTCGGACTCGCGGTATATCCGGTCAAGCTCGGCGTATTCGAAATCAGGATCCTTGACGGGATACGGATCGTATGCAAGCACTTTCATACCGAATCCCTGACATATTTTTATAAATATCTGTCCTATCTTTCCCGTGCCTATTACGCCGATAGTTTTGCCGTTAAGGTCGAATCCCGTAAGTCCGTTCAGAGAAAAATTAAAATCTCTTGTCCTGATGTAAGCCTTATGAATTTTACGGTTAAGGGTCAGAAGCATAGCTATAGTGTGCTCGGCTACCGCGTATGGCGAGTAAACAGGAACTCTCAGAACCTTTATGTTATAATCCCTTGCGGCTTTGAAATTAATATTGTTATAGCCCGAGCATCTCATTGCGAGAACAGAAACTCCGTTATCGGCAAGTATTTTGAGAGTAGAACTGTTGATGTCATCGTTCACAAAAGCTATTGCTCCGTCAAAATTTGCCGCAAGATCGGCATTTTCGGGATTGAGCTTTTCTTTAAAGAATTTGATCTCAAAGCTTTTATCGAGCTTTTCGAACCATTCTCTGTCATATTTTTTAGTGTCAAAAAACGCTACTTTTTTCATAATAACAGTCTCCGATAAATGATCTGCGATAGCATATATCCGTGCGTTTCTGCCGGAGCAAGTTACGCCGCCATTGTTATGCAGACCGTTTTTTAGTATTATTCACCGGAAGCTGTTAATTATTCATTTATCAGCGATTGATAAGCCAGCTGTACATTCCCTCGTACTGACGTGCAGAGCTGTTCCATGAGAAGTCCTTCTCCATAGCGCGGCAGACCATTCTGTCCCATTCCTTGCGTTCGTCGAAGTAAATATGCTTTGAGTAATTAATAGTGTTCAGCATTTCTTCGCCGTTATAATTTGCAAATGAAAAGCCTGTTCCCGTTCCGTTGTATTCGTTATACGGTTCGACCGTATCTTTAAGACCACCGGTTTCTCTAACTATCGGGATAGTACCATATCTGAGGGAAATGAGCTGTGTAAGTCCGCAGGGCTCGAACAGGGAAGGCATAAGCATTGCGTCGGCTGCGGCATAGAGCTTATGAGCAAGAGCGTCGGAATAAAGAATATTTGCGGAAACTCTTTCCGGATATTTCCACTGATAGTGTCTGAAAAGATTTTCGTAGCGTTCCTCGCCTGTTCCAATCACAACAAACTGCGTATTTTCATCGCAAATTCTCTCTATAGCGTAGTTTACGAGGTCGAGACCTTTCTGATCGGTAAGACGTGAAATTATAGCGATCATGTATTTATTCTTATCAACTGGAAGTCCGAGTTCAGCCTGAAGCTTTGTTTTATTGACGGCTTTCTTTGATTTAACGTTTTTGGAATTGAATTTCTCAAAGATAATGCCGTCGTTTTCGGGATCAAAAACCTTGTAGTCGATTCCGTTTACAATACCGCGAAGTGAAGCCGAGCGCGCGCGTAGCAGACCGTCAAGTCCCTCTCCGTAGAAAGGATATTTGATCTCCTCGGCATAAGTCTCGCTCACGGTAGTGATGTAATCGGCATAAACAAGACCGCCTTTAAGCATATTTGCGTCTTTATGGAATTCAAGCTTATCGGGCGTAAACATATAATTTGGCAGAGCCGTGTTGAATTTAAATGTATCGATATCCCATACTCCCTGAAATTTGAGATTATGGATAGTCATTATGGTTTTTGTTGAATTATAAAAAGGATTGGTTGCAAATAATGAACGGAGAAATACAGGTATCATTGAAGCCTGCCAGTCGTGGCAGTGTATTATATCGGGACGGAATCCGATTACCGGCATTATTGCAAGAACCGCTTTAGAGAAAAAGGTGAAACGTTCGATATCCCATTTAAGATCGGGAGAATAAGGCTTATCGCCGTTGAAATAGTATTCGTTGTCAACAAAATAAAATTTGATTCCGTTGTATTCGTATTCCATTATACCTACGTGAGAACCTGTAATACGCTTACCGTAATCCATGTAAAAATGATGGACGTACTTGAACTGGCTGCGGTATTTATCCGGAATGCACGTATAATACGGCATAATTACCCTGACGTCAAATTCATTCTTGTCAATATACTGCGGAAGAGCGCCGACAACATCGGCAAGTCCGCCTGTTTTGATAAAAGGAACACATTCTGAAGCTGCAAATAAAATATTTTTCATACCGCTATCTCCTTAAATTTAATTGCCGTTTTATTACTATAAAAAAGCTGCAAAAACTCTTTCATACTTATTATAGTATTATTTTCCTGCAACGTCAAGCTTAAATCGAAAATTTTAAAATATAATTAGTTATATAATTTTTATTTTTCCATTTCTATTGATTTTTATTCTGAAATGTGATATAATGTTAAAGTAATCGCGTGTGAATGCTTGTAAGATTCCTATTTGCTTGGGAATTTCAAGATTTATTTGGCAGTATTTCACGATTCATTTGTTAAATTTAATACGGAGTGGTATCGAAGTGGTCATAACGGGACTGACTCGAAATCAGTTGTACCTTAGGGTACCGTGGGTTCGAATCCCACCCACTCCGCCAGCCGGGTGATCCCGGCAGAACAATTCGGGTCTGCTTTTTAGCAGACCCGATATTTTTTTGCACATTATTTTTTAATAAGAAGCGCCACGGAATGAGACGATATACCAAGCTTTTCGCCGGTAAAGCCTAATTTCTCCTCCGTAGTAGCCTTTACGCTTATGCAGGAAACGTCACAGCCGCAGACTGCCGCAATATTCTCCCGCATTTTCATTATATGTGGTGCAAGTTTAGGAGCCTGCGCTATTACGGTAGAATCTATATTGCCAATTTTATAGCCTTTTTCGTCAATAATTCGGCATACCGCGGCAAGCAGCTTCATACTGTCTGCATCTTTGAACGCTTGATCCGTATCCGGAAAAAGATGCCCTATATCTCCGAGCGCAAGTGCGCCAAGCATTGCGTCCATTATCGAATGAACGAGAACATCGGCGTCGGAGTGCCCGAGAAGTCCTGCGGTATGCGGAATGTCAACGCCTCCGAGAATCAGCTTTCTTCCCTCTGTAAGCTTGTGAACATCGTATCCGTGACCTATTCTGAACATAATTTACCTCCGATTTTTTACACCGACAATATAGCTTCGGCTATGCGTATATCCTCGGGTGTTGTGATTTTAATATTGCTGTAATCGCCGATCGTCATATATACTTTTCCGCCTATAGCCTCAACGAGCTGGCAGTCGTCAGTGAGATCAAGACCGTGCTCGAGAGCAAAATCAATTCCCTCAAAATACAGCTTTCTTTTGAAGATCTGCGGAGTTTGTGTGATGTACATCATATTTCTTGGCGGAGTATCTGTTATAAGTCCGCCGTCCACTGTTTTGATCGTGTCCTTGACAGGAACTCCGAGGGTAGCTCCGCCGAAAACCTCAGCGTCTCGGACAGCTTTTTCAATATGCTCAGGCTTCACAAGTGGACGTGCGCCGTCGTGAACAGCAATAAGCTCCGTCTCTTTTGAAATGCAACGGACTCCGTTGATCACGCTTTCCTGACGGGTAGTTCCTCCGACGGTGCAGGCAGAAAGCTTAGTGATTCCGCACCTTTCCGCTTCTTCCTTGATTGCCGGAATATCGTATTCCCGTGCGACTATTACGATCTCGCAAATGCTTTTGCAATTCTGAAAAGCAAGCATTGAAGCGCCGATAACAAGATGCTCGCCCAAAGGAAGAAGTATCTTGTTTTGTCCCTGCATACGCGTGGAATTTCCTGCGCATACGATTATTGCCGATGTATTCATAAGGATTCTCCGTTCTGTTGAAATTAAAATTGTATTGTTATATTATAGCATATTTCATAAATTTTTTCAATGATCCTATTTAAAATAAAAGTTTAAACAGAGTGATGGCAGCCGATTGGTAAAAATTACAGTTTTATTTTTTAAAATATAAAAATACCATTGATTTTAGAAAAAATATATGATATAATAACAGTCAGGGGAGTTTGTGTTACAGGCTGAGAGGAAGGTTTGACCTTCGACCCTTTAACCTGATTTGGATAATGCCAACGTAGGGAGCCTTTAATTATTGTATTTATCGGGAACTGCGTTTGTGCAGTTCCCTTTTTGTTTATAACTTATCCCATTGGAGGTGTGATATGGTAAAAGTAAACGGCGAAATGCTTGATTGTGCAGGCAAAAATATTGCGGAAGTGCTCGCTGCGGCAGACTGTGCAGAAAAGCGCGTTGCGGTCGAGCTGAACGAGGATATCGTTCCGAGAGCAAAATATTGCGAAACCATAGTCAATGACGGCGATACTGTTGAGATCGTTCGTTTTGTAGGAGGCGGCTGATATGAAAGCACTGACGGAGGATATGTTCTGCCGCGCGCTTGAAGAGCGTCACGGCGCTGAGCTTCAGAAAAAGCTCTCGTCGGCTTCCGTGGCGGTATGCGGACTGGGAGGTCTCGGCTCGAATATAGCCATAGCTCTTGTCCGCGCAGGAATAGGACGTATTCATCTTATTGATTTTGATAGGGTAGACGTTTCAAATCTGAATCGTCAGCAGTATTTTGCCGATCAGCTCGGAATGTACAAAACCGACGCTCTTTGCAGCAATCTTATGCGCATTTCTCCTGTCTGCGAGATCTCGGCAAGCTGTGTAAAGCTCTGCGAGGAAAATATACCGTCTCTTTTGAAAAACGACGATATTATCTGCGAGGCTTTTGACGATGCGGAGGAAAAGGCAATGCTGGTGAATACTGTTCTGGAAACCTTTCCGGAAAAATATCTTATCGCAGCTGCCGGAATGGCAGGGCTTTCCTCTGCAAACAGTTTAAAAACAAAAAAAGTAACAAAACGCTTCTATATCTGCGGAGACGGCGTCAGCGACGTCGGCGACGGTATGTGCCTGTTTTCTTCAAGAGTTATGCTTTGCGCGGCTCATCAGGCTCACATGATACTTAGACTTATCGCAGGAGAAGCCGATATATAAGGAGGTTTTACAATGAAAAACGACGACAAGCTTATTTTGGGCGGACATGAATTCAGTTCAAGATTTATTCTCGGCTCAGGAAAGTATTCCATGAAGCTTATCGAGGCGGCTGTAAAATATGCAGGAGCGGAGATTATTACTCTTGCTGTCCGCCGTACAAATTCAAAGGAGAACGAAAGCATTCTCGACTATATTCCGGAGGGAGTAACTCTGCTGCCGAATACTTCGGGAGCGAGAAATGCCGATGAAGCCGTAAGGATAGCTCGCCTTGCAAGAGAGCTTGGCTGCGGAGATTTCGTTAAGATCGAGATCATGCGCGATTCAAAATATCTTCTCCCCGACAATTCCGAGACCGTTCGCGCTACGGAAATACTTGCAAAAGAGGGATTTATTGTAATGCCGTATATGTATCCCGATCTTAATACCGCGAGAGATCTTGTGAATGCGGGAGCAGCTTCGGTCATGCCGCTTGCATCGCCGATAGGTTCAAACAAAGGACTTGCGACAAAGGATTTTATCCGCATACTTATCGACGAGATAGATCTGCCGATAATCGTGGACGCAGGTATAGGACGTCCCTCGCAGGCCTGCGAAGCAATGGAAATGGGAGCTGCGGCAGTTATGTCGAATACTGCGCTTGCTACGGCAGGAGATCTTCCCGTAATGGCAGAAGCGTTCCGTCAGGCTGTTGAGGCAGGCAGAAAAGCGTATCTTTCGGGACTTGGCAGAGTTCTTACAAGAGGCGCGTCGGCTTCCGATTCGCTTACCGGATTTTTAAGAGACTAATGGCTTGATTTTAAAAATATGCTGTCCGTTTTACGGTGGAATATATTTAAAAAAGCTTTATTCAAACGAGGTAAACTATAATGGAAAATAATTATTTTATTGATTCGGGAAAATTGTCCGAAGGTGCGCTGAAAAAGAAGCACGAGCTTGAAAATGACCCGAAATCGCGTACCAACCATATGGAATATATGAACGGAATGGAGCGCATAGAATCCGATATCTGCGGCAAGGTCATAAGCGAAATGAAAAGCTACGATTACAATTCATATACTCCGGCCGATGTGGCAGCCGCTCTTGGACATGAACACTGTTCGATAGAGGATCTCAAAGCTTTGCTTTCTCCGGCAGCCGAACCGTTCCTTGAAAAAATGGCTGAACGCGCAAGGCTTGAAACTCAAAAGCATTTCGGAAATACGGTATATTTGTTCACACCGCTGTATATAGCCAATTATTGCGATAATTACTGCGTTTATTGCGGATTCAACTGCTATAACGACATAAAGAGAATGAAGCTCAATATGGAACAGGTCGAGCATGAAATGAAAGTCATTGCCGACAGCGGTATGGAGGAAATATTGCTCCTGACAGGTGAAAGCCGTTCAAAGAGCAGTATCGAGTATATCGGCGAGGCTTGCAAGCTGGCGCGCAAATATTTCAGAATGGTAGGAATCGAGATATATCCCGTAAATACCGATGAGTATCGTTATCTGCACGAATGCGGAGTCGATTATGTCACCGTTTTTCAGGAGACCTATGACAGCGACCGTTATGAACAGCTTCATCTTATGGGACGCAAGCGCGTATGGCCGTACCGATTCGACGCTCAGGAAAGAGCTTTAAAGGCAGGAATGAGAGGAGTTGCAGGCTCTGCGCTTCTCGGCCTTTCGGATTTCAGAAAAGACGCTCTGGCAAGCGCGCTTCATATGTATTATCTGCAAAGGAAATATCCCCATGCGGAAATTTCACTTTCATGTCCTCGGCTCCGTCCGATAGTGAATAACGAGGAGATAGATCCTCTCGATGTACGCGAGAAACAGCTTTGTCAGGTGCTTTGCGCTTACAGAATATTCATGCCGTTCTGCGGAATAACCGTTTCAACAAGAGAAAGCGAAGCGTTCCGAAACGGTATTGTCAAGATTGCCGCAACCAAGGTATCAGCAGGAGTTTCCACAGGTATCGGAGATCACGAAAGCAAATATACCGGAAAGGAGAGCGATTCGGCTGAGGGCGACGAGCAGTTCGAAATCAACGATGAACGCAGCTTAAGCAAAATGTACGAGGATATGTCAAACGAGGGATTACAGCCTGTGCTGAACGATTACCTTTATGTTTAAGATAATATGCGTGACTGACAGGAGGTCCTGTAAAGAGGATCTTTTTACAAGGATCGAAAAAATAGCGTCTGCAAGGCCTGACAGAATAATGTTCCGCGACAAGGATAGCAGCGACGAGGATTATTTAAAGGCAGCGTTCAAGCTGCTTGAAATAGGAAAAAAATACAGCGTTCCGTGTACAATGTACAGGCGCATGGATATTTTCGGAAGTATCCACATGACAATGCCGATGCTGCGGAATACTTCTCAGAAAGATACGCAATGTCTGGAGCTGATAGGCGCGTCGGTTCATTCGGTCGATGAAGCGGTTGAAGCCGAACAATGGGGCGTGGATTACGTTATAGCAGGACATATCTTTGCTACCGACTGCAAAAAGGGTCTTGCTCCCCGCGGACTTGATTTTCTGAAACAGGTCTGCAATGCTGTGAAAATTCCGGTTTATGCAATAGGCGGAATAAATGCGGATAATATAAATTCCGTTGCGCAGGCAGGAGCGTCGGGAGCTTGCATAATGAGCGGCTTCATGACTTGTGAGGATCCTGACGAATATATAAAAAATCTTAGAAAAGGAGCTGAAGCGAGTGAATTTTGATCCCGAAGAGCTTAATTTATATGCAATAACCGACAGGGAATGCCTAAAAGGCAAGGACATAAAGCTACAGGTCGAGCTTGCGATACAGGGCGGAGCAACTATTATACAGCTCCGTGAAAAGGATATCAGCACCGAGGAGCTTGCCGAAATTGCAAAAAAGCTTGTCCCGATATGTCATAAGCACGGCGTGAAGCTTATAGTGAACGACGACTGGAAAGCTGCAAGATTAAGCGGTGCAGACGGTGTACACGTAGGTATTGAAGATACGTCCGTTGCAGAAATACGTGCAAATACTGATACAGCTTTTATTATCGGCGCGACTGCAAAGACCGTAGAACAGGCGCAGAAAGCTGCAAAACAAGGTGCAAGCTATATCGGAGTGGGAGCAGTTTTCCCGTCTCCGACAAAGAAAAATGCCATAAGAATCACCTCCGATGAACTCCGCACGATATGCAGAAGCGTTAAAATTCCTGCTGTTGCGATTGGCGGTATCGGTAAAGAAAATCTATGGAAGCTGCGCGGCTGCGGCAATGTGGGAATCGCTGTAGTATCGGCGGTTTTCGGCGCTGATAATCCTTATACAGCCGCAAAGGAGCTTTCCGAAACATGGAAAAAAGTACGCGGCACACACACGGCGCTGACTATAGCAGGAAGCGACTGCTCGGGCGGCGCAGGCATACAGGCGGATATAAAGACCATGCAGGCAAACGGAGTATATGCCATGAGCGCGATAACTGCGCTTACCGCACAGAATACCACGGGAGTTTCGGCAATACATGACGCTCCGGCTGAATTCGCCGCACAGCAGATCGACATGATTTTCAGCGATATACGTCCCGATGCGGTGAAAATCGGCATGATCTCATCGGCGGAAACGGCGGAAGCGATAGCGGACAGGCTGAAATACTGGAAAGCCGAAAATATAGTTGTCGATCCTGTTGCAGTTGCAACAAGCGGTTCAAGTCTAAGCAACACGGAAGCCTATGAAGCGGTAAAGAAGTTTCTTTTCCCGATAGCGGCTCTTGTAACTCCCAATATTCCCGAAGCCGAACTGATAACGGGTATAAAAATAAACGGCTTGGCAGATATGCAGAAGTCGGCGGAGATCATTGCCGAAAAATACGGCTGTAACGTATTCCTGAAAGGCGGTCATCTTACGGACAGAGCGGACGATCTGTTTTATGAAAGCAGCGGAAAATACAAATGGTTCGAGGGCAAAAAAATCGACAATCCGAATACTCACGGTACGGGCTGTACTCTGTCAAGTGCAATTGCTTCAAATCTTGCAAAGGGTCACAAGCTTGAAAAGAGTATTGAGCTTGCAAAGGAATATATTTCCGGCGCGCTGACTGATATGCTCGATATCGGAAGCGGAAGCGGTCCGCTGAATCACGGCTTTGATCTTAAAAGCAAATTTATCCGAGAATAATCACATTGAAAGGAAATATTAATTATGAGAAATTACAGTACGCAAATGGAGGCGGCTAAAAAGGGGATAATAACTCCCGAAATGAAAATTGTAGCACAGAAAGAGTATATAAGCGAGGAGGAGCTTTGCGCTCTCGTTGCAAAGGGTGAAGTTTGCATACCGTGCAACGTTAATCATAAATCGATCTCTCCCGAGGGTATCGGCTCGAAAATGCGGACTAAGATAAACGTTAATCTGGGTATCTCAGGCGACTGCAAAAACTATGATGTTGAAATGGCAAAGGTCGATATGGCAATAAAATTCGGAGCAGAAGCCATTATGGATCTCAGCAATTACGGCAAGACAAATACGTTCAGAAAGCAGCTTGTCGAAAAATCTCCTGCAATGATAGGAACAGTTCCGATGTACGACGCTATCGGTTATCTTGAAAAAGACCTGCTTGAAATTACTGCCGAGGATTTTCTTAAAGTCGTTCGTGCCCATGCCGAAGAAGGCGTTGACTTTATGACGATCCATGCAGGTATCAACAGACGCGCTGTCGAGGCGTTCAGACGTGACAAGCGTAAAATGAATATAGTATCCCGCGGCGGTTCGCTTTTGTTTGCGTGGATGATGATGACGGGCAACGAGAATCCTTTCTACGAGCATTATGACGAGGTGCTTGATATTCTCCGCGAATATGACTGCACAATTAGTCTCGGCGACGCGCTTCGTCCCGGCTGCATAGACGATTCGACCGACGCAGGTCAGATCGCTGAGCTTATCGAGCTTGGTGCGCTTACGGAAAGAGCTTGGGCTAAGGACGTTCAGGTTATGGTCGAAGGACCGGGACATATGGCAATGAACGAGATCGCCGCAAATATGAAGATACAGAAAAGGATCTGCCACAACGCGCCTTTCTACGTTCTCGGACCTCTCGTGACGGATATTGCTCCCGGCTACGATCATATTACATCGGCTATCGGCGGAGCTATTGCCGCAGCAAGCGGAGCTGATTTCCTTTGCTATGTAACTCCGGCAGAGCATCTTCGTCTTCCCGATACGAACGACGTTAAGGAGGGAATTATTGCAAGCAGGATCGCAGCTCATGCTGCCGATATTGCAAAGGGGATCCCTCATGCTGCCGATGTTGACAACGCAATGGCAGAAGCGCGTCATGCCGTTGACTGGGAGAAAATGTTCGAGCTTGCAATCGACGGAGAGAAGGCAAGAGAATACTTTGAAAGCACTCCGCCGTCAGATCGTCATACCTGTTCAATGTGCGGAAAAATGTGCGCCGTACGTACAACAAATATGATATTAAACGGAGAAAAGGTTGAATTCTGCACAGAAAAATAATTAACCGCATACATAATAATCTGTTTTTATAGAGGCTAACGTGACAAAACGGCTGAGTTGATTAATCTCAGCCGTTTTTTGTTATGTGTTATATATTTTCGTTTTTTAATGCGTCGATGGGATTGCCTTTTTTGATTTTGCTCATTGAGTAAAGCATGGTTGAGAATACTACTGCAAATACGCTTAAAACAGCGATAGCCGTTGCTTTCCACGGTAAACGGAAGCTTGTTTCAAATCCCTCTGAAACGGAGCGGTAGATCAGATACGTTATGGCGAAAGCGGCAGGCAATCCGAGAATAAGCGATTTTGCTCCGTAAAGTATGCACTCAAAGTTCATCATACGGTTGAAATCCCTGCCCGTCATTCCAATAGATTTCAGCATGGCAAATTCGCGTCGTCGCAGGCTAATATTAGTCGATATGGTATTGAATACATTGGCGGCGGCAATAAGAGATATCAGGATAATAAAACCGTATGCGAAAACTTTTACTATCGTTATTAAATTCCTTTCCGATTCTGCCGCTTTTGCATAGTCGTTTAAGCTGCCATCAGGTATCTGTCCGCTGTCTATAAGATTTTCGACTGACGAATAGCAGACGGAATGATCGCCGGTTTTGATTCTGATAAAAAATGACGGCTGCCATTCGGCGTTTTCCGGAATAACGGCAGACATAAAACTGCTTGGATATACAAATATAAGACTTCCTTGTGATTCTACATAATATGGTTTTTTATATATTGTTTTCCCTGATTTTAGGGGAATATTCAAGGTCTGCCCGTCCTCGCGGTACTCGATAGTATCATCGGGATCGTTTTCGTTTCTGAATATCAGGTAATTGATCTGCTGCTGTTTGTCAAAAAATGTACCGTCAAAGTAATATCCATCTATATCCTTGTAACAATTCATTTCAGCGGTGCAGGTATCGGAATCCAGCATATTTACATTAACAAATTTTTCTTTTTGAGCATTAAAGAATCTGAATCCGTCTACAGCAACAGCCAGAGGTGAATTCCTATCCATAAATTTATTTTCGTCTAAGCTGTTTTCTTTAAGAAGCGAGCGGAACTCGTCGTCGTTTATAAAGTACAGGGTTATCGGGATATCATATTTTGAATCGTCATCTGAGCTTTTCATAAAGTAATCGCCTATATTATCCGAAAGCAGATTTGACGGAACAGATGCCGAGCTTGAGCATTGGAAGGAGTAAGAAGCGTAATCTACAGTTTCCTCCATGTTGATTTTTTTCAGTACCAGATCCGGAGCTATATCCTCCGGAATGCTGTCATACTGTATGCTGTATCTTATATCATAGCCGAATGTTCCGAAGCTTCCCTCAGCCGATTCGACAAGATAATCGGTAAACGAGCTTGCGGATACGAACAGAACAATGCTCATGAAAAGACTCATAACCGTTGCGCGGTATTTTTTTCGGTTCCGCTTGAAGTATTTATGTGCAAGCATACCCGGAAGTCCGAATAATTTGTATACAAGCTTAGGAGTTTTAATAGCTTTCTTTTCGGATTTAATATCGCTGTTCTGGCGTATGGCTTCAATGGCGGAGATCTTCGTGGCCCTTTTTGCCGGAATAAATGCCGAAATAAGAACCGTGATAAGTCCTACTGCGACAGCAATTATCAAAGCTGCCGGAGAGATGCATATTTTCATTTCAACGGCGTCTGTTATGAATAATGAAGAGATCTTCTTGCCGATGAGCTTTAAAGTTGTTCCAATTCCGGTTATTCCAAGGAGAATGCCGAGAGGGATTCCGATAACGCTTACCGTGAGCGCTTCAAAAAATACCGAACCGCGAAGCTGTTTTTTTGTAGCACCGATAGACGATAGCAGTCCGAACTGTTTGGTTCGTTCCGATACGGATATCGAGAAAGCGTTATAAATAAGGGAAACAGAGCCAAACATGATAAGGCAGATTATAATTGCGGCAAGGCTGTAGATAACCGAGTAAAACGTGTCAAAGCTGGTAACACCAAGACACATCAGAACGTCCGTGTTCGTATCGCCGTACAGCTTGTTCTTATCGATAAAGCTGTATACGTCTTTTGGCTCTTTCATTGTGAAGTACACGTCATATTGGTATGCAGAGAGATTTTCTGTATCGGCTGCGGTAAAAGCGGTATATCCGGGGGCAGAGAGACTTTCAAATCCCGGACGCTCGCAGAATCCCACAACGGTGTAGGTACGCGTTTCGCGGATAGAAAGAGTTTCCGTTGATCCGCTTTGGGAATCGTCAAAGGGAATAGTCTGATTGAGAGTCTCTCCTTCATAGTCGCGTTCTCCCAAGTTAAGCTCAAGAGTATCGCCCAGCTCATAGATCACCTTTCCGTTTTTTGCAAGATGTTCAGGCAGAAGTATTTCGTCAGAGGTTTCGGGCAGTCTGCCGGAGGTAAGGTGAACGGACATCATATCGGCAAAGCTTTTGTCTGATCCGATAACGTAAAGATAAGGTTTTGATTCGTTTTTGCTGCCTATATCGGCATAGCCAAGCTGCTGACCGCAGACGGCACCGGATATTTCATCTGATTCCTTGATCGATTCATAGGTTTCGAGGTCGGCGTCCCAGTTGCAGCCGTGCCAGCTTCCCTCGCTGTAGATCATGAATCTCAGCAGATAATTGCGCAGGCTTGAAATCGACGTCGTAACTGCGCACAGCAGAGCCGTTGAAAGCATAATGCCGATGATCGTGACGATCGTGCGGGTCCTGTTCTTTTTAAGCGATTTCAGAGTGACCTTATGAAAAATATTCATTTGCGTATCACCTCGTCCTTTTTGATAACTCCGTCCTCGATAGTAATAATTCGGTCTGCCTGAAGAGCTATGTTATCATCGTGAGTGATAATTATCAGAGTCTGATTATATTTTTCGTTTGAGAATTTAAGAAGATCTACAATTTCCTGACTGTTTTTGCTGTCGAGGTTTCCGGTGGGTTCGTCTGCAAGAACGACGGCAGGAGCAGTCATAAGCGCTCTGCCTATAGATACTCTCTGCTGTTGACCTCCTGAAAGCTGATTCGGAAGATGATTTTCGCGTCCGTTCAGCTTAAGAGTAGAAATAAGCTCTTTAAGACGATCGTTATTGACCTTCTGACCGTCCATTAGAACCGGAAGAGTCATATTTTCGGTTACGTTAAGTACGGGGATAAGATTGTAGAACTGGTATATCAGACCGACCTGTCTGCGGCGGAATATGGCAAGCTGCTCGTCGTTTTGAGCGTATACGTCGCAGCCGTCCATAAAGACCTTTCCGCTTGTTGGCTTGTCAACTCCGCCGAGAATATGAAGCAGAGTTGATTTTCCAGAGCCGGAAGGTCCGATAATAGCGACAAATTCTCCTTTTTTTACGGAAAATGATACGTTGTTCAGAGCATAAACGATATTTTCTCCTTTTCCGTAGGTTTTACAAAGATTTTCAACTTTTAAAATTTCCATTGCTGTACTCCTTTTGATTCAGACCTGTATTCATAGGAAAGATATGAATGCCGGTTTTTATTTACAAGATGATTTTATCATTGTAAAGTGACTTTACGGTGACTTTAATATTACAAAAACGTCACTTACGCGAACACAACCGAAAATTGAAAATGGAACTGCCATTCAGACAGTTCCCTTGTAAAATCTGACAGTAAATTTTGCTCCGCCCTGAGGTCGATTTTCTGCTTTGACAGTTCCGTTCTGCTCCGTAATTATCATTCGGGCGAGCGAAAGTCCGATACCGAAGCTCTCGCTGCCGGAGCTGCTTCCTTTGTAGAAGCGTTCAAAAATATGCGGAAGATCTTCTTTTGAAATTCCCATGCCGTTGTCGCTGATGCATATTTCCGAAAACAAAGGATTTTCCTCGGCGATAACAGTAATTTTTCCGTTGGCAGGAGTATGCTCCATACAGTTTTTCAATATATTTCCGATCGCTTCGCAGGTCCAGGCGATATCTCCGTAAAAGTTTCCCTTTGCGCTGACAGAAAGCGACTGACCTCGTATTTCTATGGGAACGAGAAGCGATTCGGAAGCCTTGACGATAAGATCCTCAAGAGAGGCGGATTCCTTTTTGAAATTCACCGTACCTGCGTCAAGCTTTGATATTTTAAGCAGAGCCGTTATAAGCCAGTCGATTCTTGACAGCTGCTTGCGAAGCTCGCAGCAGTAATTAAATCTTTTCTCTTCTGTTAGATCCGGTTCTGAAAGCAGCTCAACCAGAAGATTGATCGATGTAAGCGGAGTACGTATCTGGTGAGAAATATCGGCGATAGAATCGGACAGATAAATTTTGTCGTTCATCAGACGCTGATGTTGTTCGCGCAGGCAAACGGTCATTTTATATATCTCGCTCTGAAGAATGGCAAGCTCTCCCTCGGAGTAGGATTCGATTGAGATCTTACTGCTGCCGTGAAGAATCTTGTCGATATCCGAGGCAAGAGCGTTGATGCGTTCGTATCTTTTTCCTGTCATGCAAAGATGGAGCAGAGTAAGCGCAAGGCAGACTGCGGCAGTAAACATTCCAAAAGATACGCCGAAGAAGAAAGCGGCTGCCGAAGCGGCTGCGGATATTGCCAGATAGATAAAAAGACTCTTTAAAACTTCAGGATTTCTAAGCAGCTTCATCACAGATCCACCTTATATCCTATTCCGCGTACTGTTTTGATTATCGACGGATGCTGCGGATCGTTTTCGATCTTGTCGCGCAGACGCTTTATGTAAACTGTAAGCGTGTTGTCGTTTACAAATTCTCCGGCAATGTCCCATATCGATTCCAGCAGTTGATTTCTTGTGAGAACAGCTCCTCTGTTGTTTATAAATGTCAGAAGAAGCTTGTACTCAAGTGCGGACAGATAAAGATCCTTTCCGTTTTTGATTACAATTCCTTTAACGGTATCGATGCATATTTCTCCGAGCCGTATAACAGAGCCTACGCTGCCTGTCAGTCTGAGTATATTTTTTATTCGTGAAACAAGCTCCCGCGGACGGAACGGTTTTGAGATATAATCGTCTGCTCCAAGCTCAAAGCCTGTCACCGTGCTGTACTCGTCGCCGGACGCAGTAAGAAATATGACAGGAATATTATAATTTGCCTTAATTGCGGAGCAAACGGCAAATCCGCTGCCGTCCGCAAGGGAAATATCAAGAAGTATAAGGTCGGGATTTTCCTTATCGACCGCTTCAAGGGCGGCTTTTTGTCCCGTTGCGCTTTTGATGTCGAATCCCTCAGATACAAGAAATTCGCTCAAAGTGCTGATTATACTTTTATCGTCCTCGACCAATAAAATTTTTGCCATAATGAACTACCTCTGTTTCAGACAGCCGAATTTTGAAGCGCGGCTGCGGATTCGGTGAGTGATTCTGTAAATATATTTCATTGAGACTTTGCGCTTTTGCCGATACCTTTGTTTTTTTTGAATTTTGGCATAAGCTTTTTTCTGTACAGTACGCGGCAGGCGTCCAGATTTTTATCATAAAGTATCAGAACGAAATTAGAAATTGCAAGCATTATAACTGCTCCGTACTTTCCGAGATCATCAAATTCCTCAAGCATCTGTTTAAGACCGAATATATAAACGACCGTGTAAAAATATACGATAATGCACGCGTTGAACACAGCAAGCTTAACAATAAATTTAAGCAGCCGTCCTCGTAATTTGTCGATATATATTCTCAGTATGGGATAGTGACCGAACAGCAAAATAAAGATGAGAGCGGCTTCCTTGTCAAAGGTAATAAACATCGAAAGAATGCTTACCGAAACGTACGTCAGAAGCGCCCATTTTGTGTTTACCTCGGCAGCGATTATCATCATAAGTATGCCTGCGATCATGGGAAGAACAAGATAAAGCGCAGGCATTATTCCGGCAAGGAACATTGTCACAAGACAAAGCGCGGAGACTATTCCGCCAAGTGCGACGCGGTAGCTTATATTTTTCATTTTTTCGTATCCTTGCTTTTCTGGATATTGTATGTGACAGATGAAAGCAGGCGATAAGGAACGAATCTTGAAGCGAAAACTCCTGCCTGAACCGTCAGAGTCGGTATTGCTATAAGTTTTCCGGCAAAAGCCTTATTAAGTCCGTATTCGGCGGCATATTCTGGAGTGATCGGCTTAAAGCTGAATGTAACTCCGGCGCGGTTATTGAAATTTGTATCGACCGGTCCGGGACACAGAACAGTGATGCTTACATCCGAGCGGTCGCGTTTCAGTTCTTCTGCGATCGCAAGCGAAAGACGCACTACATAGTTTTTTGAAGCATAATACGAAGACAGAAGCGGTCCGGTGAGGAAGCCTGCGCTTGAAGCAACGTTAAGGATTATACCTCTGTTTCTCTGCTTGAAATCCTTAAGAAAAAGCTTCGTAAGAATGTGAAGAGCCGTTATATTTACGTTTATCATGTCAAGTTCGTCGTTTAAGTCTGTTTCGTCAAATTTTCCGAAGATGCCGTAGCCTGCATTATTGATGAGCATATCGACCGACTTGTTTTTGCAGAATTCGTAAATTTTAAAAACCTCTTCCTTTTTTGAAAGGTCTGCGGAAATTATCTCTGTGTGCATCGGAAGCTCGTCTTTAAGCTTTTCAAGTACCGCTTTATTGCGTCCGGTGAGGATCAGCTCCCAGCCTCGTTCGCTGAGAAGCTTTGCCATACTCATTCCGATACCCGATGTTGCTCCTGTTATAAGCGCTTTCATAAATTATCAATCCTTTCGCTGTATTTATATGGTAAGATAAATAAAATTTCTCTCAATAAAAGTAGCCTTATATTTATTATACCACATTTTCCATGAAGAATCTACGAGTTTTATAAGAAATTTGTGATAAAATGAAAAAAATTTCTGTAACCTATAGACTTTTTCAGAAAAATATTGTATAATGTATTTGATGTATGCGTACTGCGCTTTTATGGAGCGTTTCAGTGCGCCTTAAATAGTATTTGGAGGAAAATATATAATGAATAAACTGAAAAAGTTTGTTGCAGGAATTACTACTATTGCGCTTGCTGCAACAATGGCGTCATGTTCTGCTCCCACGATAGGCGCAGGTTCGGCTACGGCTGTTACTATTGACGGATATGAGGTTCCGGCAGGTGTGTTCCTGTACTATACGATTTCAAATTACTACAGCGCTCAGCAGATACTTTACAGCGAAAACGGAACTGCTCCTACCGTTAAGGAGCTTAAATCCTCGCATATCGATAATGTTGAGGCTTCTGAGTGGATCCAGAATAAAGCAACGGAATACTGCACGATCTGGGTGGCTGTTGAAAAGGAATTCGATAAGATTGGCGGACAGCTTAGCGATGAGGAAAAAGAAGAGATCGAAACGAATCTTGATAGCGCGCTTTCGGGCGATAACAGCATGATCTATACCGAAAACGGAATAAGCGAAGATTCCCTCAGACTTGTTCTCGAAAGCGAATACAAAAGAGACCACGTTTTTGACTATTATTACGGCTTTGAAAGTGAGAAAGGCTGTTCCGAGGAAGAGCTTAAGGATTACTTTGACGAGAATTATGCCCGTGTAAAATATATTAAGCTCAGCACTCTTGATGCGGACGGCGAAGAGCTTGAAGCTTCCGAAAAGCATGAGATCTTGAAAATGGCTGAATCCTATGCCGATGAGATCAATAAGGAATCTAAGATTGAGGACAAGCTCGCTAAGGCAGACGAAATACAGGAAAAGTACGACGAATATGAAGCCGAAAAGAAAGCTGAAGCAGAGGCTGCCGAAGCGGAAGCTAACGGCGAAACTGTTACGACTACAACTACCACAACTACTACAACGAACGAGACGACCACCACAACTACTACCGATCCGCACGCCAATGAGCGTATTCTTCCGAGGGTAACAACTACTGCCGCAAGCGACAATGAAGATAACGGCGCGGTAACGGGAACTACTACCACAACTGCTCCCGATACGCTTGCTCCGCTAAAGAATTATATATTCGATGAGCTTGAATACGATACTGCAAAGGTTTTCGAAGATGAAGAAAATGATGCTGTATACGTTGTTATAAGAGCCGATCTGAAAGAACGTATGACAGACGACGACCTTTGGTCTGAGGATTATATAAAGTATATGCAGTCGTTGAGATATGAAGAGGATTTTCAGGATTATATAACCGAACTCGCCGACGGATATACGGTAAACCGCAATAAGAGCGCTTATCGCAGATATGATCCGTTTGAACTTTATATCGAAACTCAAAGTCAATAAATGAAATCTGTAATATATCTATAAAAAGTAAATCCCGAAAACAGTTTTATACTGCTTTCGGGATTTTAGCATTGTCATAGTTATTTGCGCAGCCTACTTGGGCAAATCTTTCTGAGGAAAGGTTCTTCTCTCAATAGATCATGCAGATATCTGCGGTAAATGTTAATCTGAAGACTTATCATTTTTTTGATTGAGGCGTTCTTCTATATGTGCTTTCAGGTCAAGCTTAGGGAAAGCGTGTTCGATTCGCTTATAGTTGAAGCCTTTTTTCTTTTCGGAGAGTGTCTTATATTTAAGCTTGATTTCGGCGAGACGCTTTTTGCGTTCCTCATTTTTCTCTGAGATCTCTTCGCTGCGCTCGCGTATTTCGACGACTTTATCGAAAAGCTTTTCACCGGTATAGTCGGAAATTTTCCGCATTTCAGCAGATAATCCCTCAAGAATAATCATACGTTTCCTTATTTTCTTAACAGCGAGGAGCGTAATTATAACGTCGCTCAAAAATCCGGCATAAATTATAATAAGCAGGATCCTTCCGAGAAATGACGGGATAAACAGCACGAATTTCTCGATTATCGGGTGGATAAGTCTGACTACGATCAGACAGGCAACTCCCCACAGCAGTGAAAATTTCAGGCAAATATATCCTTTGAAGTTAAATTTTTCATCGGAATAATCCCACCATTTCTGATGGAAGATCTTTTCAAGGAAAAATCCCGTAATGAGTTCAAGTAAAGTTGCAAGAAGTACAGAGCCTGCAAAAAGAATTATCAGGTTATCCATGATAGGAGTGAGCGAACCGATAACAGCGATCACTCCAAAACCGTAGATCGGACAGTACGGGCCGTTCAGGAAACCTCGGTTTATGAATTTTCCCTGATCTACGGCTTGATAAACTACTTCAAGACACCAGCCGAAGAACGCATAAATTATAAAATAGGACAGCAGCTGATATACGCTGTACATTATTTTGTATACCTCCTGTCGTTTTTGGATTCGTTGTCGATCGCTGTTTGCCGAAGCTCGTTCATTAAAACAGTTTCATCAGCAAAAGCGGAGGTTTGTTCCGCATAAACAGCCGGCACAAGAATTATTGAGTCTTCTCTTTTAAGAAAATCAAAAATTCCGTTTTCAGCAGCGACTTTTACATAAATAAAGAAACGATCGGTTAGCAAAGGATAAGCGAATATTTTTTTACCGCCAGCAAAGCCTATCGCAAGAGAGGCAAGCCATTTCTCACCGCTTGTAAGTTCTATCGGACGATAGATCCGACCGTTCGGATCGTTGATACCGGAAAGATGAAAAATCTCTGCAATGTCTTTAAGCGAATATTTGCTTTGTGATTTTTTCAGTCCCTTTTCTATAAGTTCGGCAACAGTACGGCGTTTGAAAACACGGCTGATCAAAAAGCTTTTCGAAATTTCATCAAGTTTTGTCCCGACATAGCATACCGTTTCGGTAAGAATGGCATTATCGGCAATTTTACCGTTTATGAGAATATTTCCGCCGTCGCTGTCTGTACGCAGTTCGCAATCTCCATGAAGAATGTAGGGAAGCGCGCAGTTTCCCGAACCAAGCGAGCCTATAAGCGCATAGGTTTTGCCGCCTGAAAATGTTTTGCAGAATCTAAAAAGAGAATCGCACAGAGACACCGTTCCAGATCCGCATGGCGGTACTGAGACAGACATATCAAGCTTGCGGAATTCAAGCGAATTCATGATTTAATAACCAAGCTCTTCGCCGACGATAATTACCTTTATGCGTCCCTTATGACGCTGATGAGCCGATATCAGATAGTTGCAGCAAATACGTCCGTCGCTCGAACAGCCGTCATAGATCTGTCTGTCAGCTTTGCCGAGAGATACGCATTCCCCTGTTTTATTGCAGTAGGTATCGCAGTTCAGGCGCAGACAGTTCGGAGGAGCAGCCGTAGTTTTCACGCGCAGCTCGGCTTCTTTAAGATCACGGACGATCTTGTTTCTGCCCGCAATGATGATTACCGACTTAGGGCCGAAAGCAATAGCGGCAATTCGGTTGCTGTTGCCGTCAACATTGTAGAGAACTCCGTCCTCGGTGATAGCGTTGGAGCTTGAAATATAAACGTCTGCGGAAAAGGCTTTAATATAAAGCTCGGAAACCTCTTCCGGAGTCATCTTTGAACGGTCGAGATAGCTATAATCAGGCGAACTGAGCAGTTCGGCAAGACCGCATTCAGCCATAGTTTTTGTACCGCCGTTAGTGATGACGTCTCCTTTTTTGATGAGAGATTTTACGATTCCGGCAACATCATTTTTAGTTTCGGCGTAATAAAACTCCATATTGTTTTTGCGTAAATTTTCTCCTGTTTTATAAATGCGTTTTTCGATAACGGCTTTAAGATTTTCGTCCATTTAAAATACTCCTCCTCTGAGAATCGGTTAAGTAAAGCGTGATTTTTAATTAAACACCGCACAAGATTTGTGCGGTGTCTTTTAATATTATTATTCGTGGTCAGGCTCAAGAACGGCATAGTTGCCTTCAGAGCGCTTATAAACAACGTTTATTTCGCCGGTTGCGGCATTTGTGAACATAAAGAATTCGTGACCGAGCATATTCATCTGGAGAATAGCCTCATCGATATCCATTGGACGCATTTTGAACTTCTTATGTTTGATTACCTCATAATCGGTCTGTTCGTCAACAGGCTCTGCAAAATTCTCCTTAAAGGCTGTATCTTTAAGCTTTTTTTCAACCTTGGTCTTATTTTTTCTGATCTGTCTTATGATCTTATCTATAGCGTCGTCAAGAGCGGCATTTTTATCTGCGGCTGAACGCTCCGCGCGGAATAGCATACTGTTATAGCGCACTGTAAGCTCGATGATGATTTCGTTTTTGATTTCGGAGATAACAATTTTAGCGTCCGCGTCATCGCCGAAAAACTTGCTGAGTTTAGAGTCGATCCTTTTCTGAGCATAGTCGGTAAAGTTCTGCGGAATCTGCATTTTCTTAGCTGTGATAGTAGTTTTCATAGTAGTCCTCCTTTATTAGATCCTGCAAAGCAAGACATAAATATTATGGTTATATTATACCATAAACGCACTGAGATTACAATAGATTTTGTGGATTTCGTGAATACGCACAAATTACAATACAAAATTTGGTTATCCTGACGATTTAGAAAAAATGCAATTATTTGTAAAGCGCATCGAGCATAACGTTCACGATCTGTTCAGTTGTAACGCTGCCGCCGTTTTTATCCTCAATCAGCACGCAGAATGCGATCGGATGGCGCGCATCGTCAACAAAGCCGATAAGCAGAGAATTTTCCTCCTCGCCGTTTTTGACCTGAGCCGTACCGCTTTTTACTCCGACGGTATATCCGCTTATTGAAGAGGAGTATCTGTCTGCGCCGTTTGTGAGGAGTATCTGGCGGACTGTCTGAGCGGTAGAAGGGGAGAACACCTCATCGCTGAATTTTGTTTCGCTTCTTTCGGTGATTTTTCCGTTTACATCGGTTACATGGTCGATGAAATGCGGCATTGTCATTTTACCTGTGCCGTTGGCAACGGCGCTCTGCCACATCATGAGCTGAATCGGACTTACAAGAGTGTCTCCCTGACCGATACAGCCCCATTGAGTGTCGAAATCGTAAGAGTTTAGAAGGGTCGTTGAAGCTGTCTCGCATGAGATGCCGTCGATGTCGATTTTCGTTTTTTGTTCTCCGTTTATTGAATATCCGAGCTTTCGGTATTGATTTTTAATTCCGTCAAGTGGAAGATCGTCGTCCTCGACAAGCTGAGCGAAAAACGGGTTGCAGCTGTTCTCGATAGCCTCCTGAATATTCTGAGTGCCGTGACCGGAAGCTTTATGGCATTTGATAACGTCTCCGCTTTTGTTTGTGTATTCGCCCGAGCAGTCAAAGCTTTTGGCGAACAGCTTATCTGCTCCCATGACTTCAAGTGCGGATATCAGAGTCGAGACCTTTTGAGTAGAGCCGGGAACAGTGCCGTACAGCGTTTTTGAGATCAATGTTCCCGTTTCAAAATCGGCAATTCCCGAATAACCGTTTGTAACGTCAAGAGACGGCAGACTTGTATTTATTAGGATATCTCCCGTCTTGTAGTCGTATGCGACAGCGCAGCCGTTTCTTCCGCCGAAAGCGTCATAAACCTTACGGTTTGCGTAGTGATCGAGCGTCGAGTATATCGCAGCCTTGCCGCCCTCCGTAACTGTTCCCGAAGAAAAGCTGTAGTTATTGAGCTTCTCCAAATTGTTGGCAACAAGAGTATTTGTCATCTGTCCCTTATCGTCGCCTATAATGTTTCCCACATCTATAAAGTAATTGTATTCATAGCTGCCGCTGCCTGAGCCGTCGAACAGTATATCTCCGTTCCTGTCATAGACATTGCCGAGGCTGACATTGCCTGAATTAGTCATATAAAACGAGCTTTCCTTTTGAATTTTCCAGACAAGTATTATCATTCCGGCAATGAACATCAGCAGGAAAAGCGTGATAATACGCTGGCTTCTTTTCATACTTTTCATTATGCGGCCTCCTTTTTCTTAGACGAGAGTAATTTCTGCCTTTTTTTAGGCCGTTTGAAAACAGGCGACTGAGCCGATGAAAGCATACCTATCATAAATCCGCTCGTTACCATGGAGCTTCCTCCCTGCGAGATAAAGGGAATAGTAACTCCCGTAAAAGGAATAAGGTTGCACGAGCCGAATATATTCAGCGCCATTTGTACCGTAAAGGCGGCGCATATTCCTGCCGACATTGTTGCATGGAAATAAGAACGCGGAGGATTTATAAGCGGAACGGCAAGTATAAGAAGAATTGCAAAAACTATCATAAGGGCGTAAAGCAGTCCCCATTCCTCACAGACAGATGAAAAAACTATATCGTTTTCATAACCGAAAACATTGTGGAGAAATCCGTTTCCTGCGCCCTTTCCGAACCAGCCGCCGTCGGCGATCCCGATAAGAGCCTTGCACTGCTGATATCCGCTTCCTGTAGTATCATTCCATATATCAGGGAAAAGTCTTGTCTGAACATACGTCGGAGCATACTTGACAGCCGCCAGTGCAATGACCGCAAAAGCTGCTATTCCTGCAATTATAGCTTTTTTCGACAGCTTTGCCTTTGGGTAGCAGAGTCTGAAGAAAAGACCGCAGACATAAATTCCGACGAAAGTAGGCAGACTTCCGAGGTCGCGGCACCACCATTGCAGTCCGCAGATCAGAACGACGATACCGAAAAGTATAAGGTTTTCATATACGACGTTAAAGCAGAGCAGCTTGTGCTTGTTTTGCTGCTCCATAACGGAGGTCGCGCAGGCGAGCACAAGAAGCGGCTTGATGAACTCGGAGGGCTGTATTGAGAACGAGCCGATGTTTATCCACATACTGCGGCCTCCCGTAAGAGTTAGTATGCATAGGATAAGTATTCCGATTCCTATGTAGAAGAATTTCTTCTGCTCCTGTATCCATTTATGACTTCGGCACAGCAGATGTCCGGCACGGCAGGCGATAAGGGCCGCAATGCAGGTAATGTAGTGCTTCAGCGAGAGGTGTACTCCGCCGAAGCAGGATTGAAACACAACGCTCATATTCAGTATGAAAATAAGAAGAAAATCAATAGTGTACGTCATTTGCTTATAGAAAAGCATTACGATGAAATATACGATATCAAGTCCGAGAACCGCAGCGGCAAGGATAGCAACGTCGTTAATGCTGTCGTAATTGCCGTTGAAAAAGACGTTGAGCAGCATTGCCGCATGGGCGATAAAAACGAAAAATGCGGCTGTAAAATAAGAAAGTCCGTTTTTAAACATTGCGTTCCCTCCTTTTCCGCAGCGTAAGACGGCGGTTGCCGAGCTTGATTATATCGTTTTCGTGCAGCCGAGCCTGTTTTACAAGATTTCCGTTTACGTAAACTCCCGACTTTGAACCGATATCGGAAATGGTCCATACGCCGTTGGCGAGAGTCATAACGGCATGATAACGCGAAACGGAAAGATCGGGAATGCGTATATCGGCGGAAGCGTGCCTGCCTATCAGGATCTCGTCGCATTCCAGAGGATATGCTATTCCCGGTTCGACAAGCTCCATATCGCCTGATATTTTTTTCCAGCGTTTTGCAGCGGCGCTTTTTTCCCGATAAGCTGTAACTATCATGACAAGAGCGCATATATCGAGAGCTGCGGCTGCAACTGCGCAAAAAATAAGATTCATTGTATTCATAAATTGCCTCCGGATAAAGTTAATGCCGTTCAGAAGCTGATTTTATACGGCATACATATTATAGCACAATCGGGAATCAATTGCAACCATACGTATTTTGGGAGAAAATGAGCTTTATCTATTGACGTATTAAGCTTTTTAAGGTATAATTTAAGTGTGTTTAAGATTATTGCCTTTGGGCAGAATGGAGCTTTTTATGAAACTTATTAAAACGCCTGATAATGCGCTTCCCGATATGCCGTGGCAGGATAAACCGGAGGGATATTCTCTGCCCGTCTGGAGATATACCGAAAATCCCGTGATAAACCGCAATCCTATTCCGGGAGTGGCGCGTATCTTCAACAGCGCCGTCATGCCGTATAAAGACGGATATATCGGCGTGTTCAGGGGAGAGGAACGCAACGGGATCCCTCACATATACCTCGGACACAGCAGTGACGCTCTTCACTGGGAATTCGAACAGGAAAAAATTAATTTTGTCGATGAAAACGGCGAATCCTTTATGCCCTTATATGCATATGATCCGCGTCTTGTACGAATTGACGATACATACTATATTATGTGGTGTCAGGACGCTTACGGCCCTACTATCGGCATTGCCGAAACAAAGGATTTCAAAACCTTTAAGCGACTTGAAAATCCATATTTGCCCTTTAACCGAAATGCCGTTCTCTTTCCGCGAAAGGTAAACGGCAGGTTCCTTATGCTTTCGCGTCCCAGCGACAGCGGACATACTCCGTTCGGCGACATTTATATCAGCGAAAGTCCCGATATGGAATACTGGGGACATCACCGTCATGTTATGGGACGTTCCGGCAACTGGTGGGAGAATCTCAAGATAGGCGGCGGAGCTGCTCCAATCGAAACCGATATGGGCTGGCTGCTGTTTTATCACGGCGTGACCAATACCTGCAACGGCTATGTTTACAGCATCGGAGCTGCAATTCTCGATATTGACGAGCCGTCGAAGGTTCTTCACCGATGCGACAGCTATATTCTTACTCCCGAGGAGTGGTACGAGGAGCGCGGATTTGTTCCGAACGTATGCTTTCCCTGCGCTGCTTTATGCGATGCGGATTCGGGCAGGATCGCGATATATTACGGCTGTGCCGACAGCTATGTGAGCGTTGCGTTTACAACTGCCGACGAGATATGCAGCTATATAATGAGCCACGATAAAGTAAGCGATGAAGACAGATCGCTGGGCAGGAGATAAGAAAATGAAAAAAACTACTCTTGACTTACGCAATGCGGCTAATTTCGGACGAACTATCGTTAAGAATGACATTCTTTATCTGGTGATGTCAGCTTGCGGCTGCGGATTCGTATTCACTGGAAAAAAGCTTATCATTGAGATCGGCTGTGACGACAGCGCCATAAAAGACGGCAATCCGTCTAATTTTCCGAGAGCTGCGGTTTTTGTCGACGGCAAGCCTGTTGTGAAGAAAGTGATAGATTCCGAAAAGGAAAGGTTTGTTATTGTTGACGAAGCCGAATCCGTGCAAAAAAAAGTAAAAATAATCAAGCTTTCGGAAGCCGCTTTCTCAATTGTAAAAATTTATCCTGTGCAGACGGACGATGAAGCGTCAGTCGTTCCGATCAAACAAGAGGACTATAAAATAGAATTTATCGGAGATTCCATAACCTGCGGCTACGGAGTTGACGACGCCAATATCAATTCTCTTTTTTCTACCGCCGCGGAAAATGCAATGAAGTCGTATGCATACCTTACGGCTCGGCTTCTTAATGCGCAGTACAGTATGTTTTCGGCAAGCGGTTACGGAATTATCAGCGGCTATACCGATAACGGAGAGATCAATCTCCCCGAACGTATACCGCCCTATTACGAGAGTTACGGCTTTTCCTACAGCAGTATTGACGGAGTAAGACCTTATGAGATGAAATGGGATTTCGGCAGATATGTTCCCGATCTTATTGTGATTAATCTTGGTACGAACGATAACAGCTACTGCAAGGGCAGCGATAAGCTTAAAAGTGAGTTTGAGGACGCTTATCTGCAATTTCTCAAATGCGTGCGAAAAAATAATCCCGATTCCGAGATATTGTGCGTTCTCGGAATTATGGAAACCGAGCTTTTCCCATGTATTCAGTCAGCCTGCGAAAGAATGCGCCTTGAAACGGGAGAAGATAAGCTGCGTACTTTTGAATTGTCAAGGCAGGACGGACTTCTTGGCTATTCCTGCAACTGGCATCCGTCGGAGGATACTCATGCTTTGCAGGCAGAGAAGCTTGCGGCGTTTATAGAAAAAACTTATCCGGTTTGCAAATAAAAAATCCCCTGAAAGGCTGTTCGATTCCTTTCAGGGGATAATTATATACGGATTCAGAATTCAAGTATCGGATAAATTGCTTTTGCGTCAAGCTTTGAAGCTTCTGCGAAAGTAAGCTCGCTGTCGGTTATATAAACTTTGCCGTCTGATCTTACGTACCATTTGGCTGTGAAGTCGCTGACAGATGCGATAAAGCTGTCGTCATTTGAAGGCTCCCACGACTGCGAGAATACGGTTACTTTATGCTTTACCGAATCGATAACGTCGCCGAGAACTGCGCTTGCTGTAGGAAGCTTTCCTGCGCCTCTTCCGTAAAACATGGCCTTGTCGATACCGTCTCCGCTGACCATAATCGCATTGAAAACGTCGCTGACATCTGACATGATATTATCGTGAGGAATGAGCATGGGCATTATAGCCGGAAGAATTTTTCCGTTATCCATACGCTTTACCGACGCGATGAGCTTCATTGAATATCCCATGGAATCGGCGGTTTTTACATCTTCAAGATCTACCTGAGAGATACCCTTTGTGAAAACGCTTTTCGGATAAACGTGTTTTCCGTAGACAAGCGAAGAGATTATACAGATCTTGCGGCAGGCGTCGTGTCCCTCGATATCGGCGGTAGGATCTTTTTCCGCATAGCCGAGCTCCTGCGCAAGGCTGAGAGCGTCGCCGAAAGCCATATTGTCGTTGTACATTTTGGTGAGTATAAAGTTTGTAGTTCCGTTAAGGATACCGGCAACAGCAGTGATATCGTTTCCGGCAAGACATTTATGAAGAGGACGTATGATCGGGATAGCTCCGCCTACGCTTGCTTCAAAGAAAAAGTTGCAGCTTTTTTCTTTTGCGATAGAGAGTAGAATGTCTCCCTTTTCGGCAACAAGCTCCTTGTTGGAGGTCGAAACGCTTTTTCCCTTTTCAAGACACGCTTTAACGAACGTGAAAGCCGGTTCTACTCCGCCCATGCACTCGGCAACGGCTGTGATCTCGTCGTCGTTTACGATATCATTGAAGTCCTTTGTGAATCTGTCATGATAAGGCGAATCGGGGAAATCCCTCAGATCAAGAATATATTTTATGTCCATTTCGGTTCCTGCGCGCTTTTCGATAGCTTTCTTATTCTTGTAGAAAAGCTCAACCACGCCTGAGCCGACGACTCCGTGTCCCAAAACAGCAAATTTAACTGACATAATATAAACCTCCAGAATTTTACTCGGTAGAAATTATTTTAACTTCAAGAACTCCGTCAAGAGAATTGATCGAATTCAGAGCCGCAAGCTCGTCCTTATAATCCTCGGTAAGCCGCAGCGAGATATTTACCGCCGCCGCTCCGTCAACGGGAATACTCTGATTAACGGTAAGAATATTTGCATTTATCCCGTGAATATATACAAGCACGCTTGAAAGAACTCCGGGCTGATCGTTCAGCAGAAGATAAAGATTGATAATCCTGCGGTTGAAAAGCTCCTCATAGGAAAAAACACAGTCCTTGTACTTATAATAAGCGCTTCTTGAAATGCCAATGCGTTTGCAGGCGGAAGCGAAGCTTTTTTCGCCCTTCTGCGCCATAAGCTTTTTTACTTCAAGAACCTTCGTGAAAACGTCGGGAAGAATGCGAGCGTCCGCAACAATAAGCTGTGATTTTTTTTCCATATATCCACCTCGTTTACGGAACTGACCGATAAAACAGCTCCTAAGAATATGCAGAATATAAGAATCGTCCGTCTGTGGCGAACAATTGTACATTACATATTTACTATACCACTTTTTATCATCTTTGTCAAGAGCAATATTTTGAAGCATTGATTTTATTGACATATAGTGGTATAATAATATTGAACTTGGGAAAAGCGCATAGAGCGCTGCCTTTATTTTTCTGTTTGGAGGAGTTATGAAAAAGCTTTTCAAATTTTTGAACAATTATAAAAAGGAGCTTATACTTGGTCCTTTTTTTAAGCTTCTTGAAGCTGTGTTTGAGCTTACCGTTCCTGTTGTAATGGCAAAGATCATCGATGAGGGAATAGCAAATAAAGACAGCGGACTTATCCTGCGTCTCAGCGGAGTTATCGTGCTGCTTGGGATCTGCGGACTTGGATTTGCTCTTACCTGTCAGTATTTTGCTTCAAAATGCGCATACGGCTTCGGAACCGAGCTGCGTGAGGCTTTGTACAGTCACATCAATAAGCTTTCCTACGGTTCGATAGATAAAATAGGTACGTCGTCGCTGATTAACCGTCTTACCAATGATACGAATACGGTTCAGAACGGCGTGAATATGTTTATAAGGCTTGCCACGCGAGTGCCGTTTTTGATAATCGGAGCTGTGGTCATGGCGGTAAACCTTGACGCAAAGCTTTCCCTTGTATTTCTTGCGGCTGCTCCGCTGATAACGGTCATTATTATGCTTATAATGAAAAAGACCATTCCTATGTACGCTTCCGTGCAGAAAAAGCTCGACCGTGCGGCAACGCTTACCCGCGAGGGACTTGAGGGAACAAGAGTTATACGCGCTTTTTCGCGTCAGCAGGAGGAGATAGACGAATTTCAGGAGGCTGTTGACGATATTTCGGTAAATTCTATAGCAGTCGGAAAAATTTCCGCAATACTCAATCCTGCCGCCTTTATGGTAATGAATCTCGGAATTGCGGCGATAACCTGGTTTGGAGGAATACGCATCAACACGGGAAATCTTACTCAGGGCGAGCTTACGGCATTTGTTAATTACATGACCCAGATACTGCTTGCGCTGCTTGTATTGGCAAATCTGCTTGTTATCTTTACCAAAGCGTTCGCGTCGGCTAACAGAGTAAGCGAGATTTTCGACCTTGAACCTGAGATTTCGGGAAGTGCCGATATTACGTACGATTACGAATATGCCGTTGAATTTGACGATGTTTCGTTCGGCTATGACGGAGCGGCAGAAAACGCTGTTACGGGAATTTCGTTTTCGCTGAAACGGGGAGAGGTCATGGGAATAATCGGCGGAACAGGCAGCGGAAAATCTACCGTTGCAAATCTTATTCCGTGTTTCTACTGGACAAGCTCGGGAACAGTCCGCGTTTACGGAAAAAAAGCCGAGGAATATGATATGAACGAGCTTAGAAAAACTATCGGTATAGTTCCTCAGAAAGCTGTGCTCTTTTCGGGAAGCGTGCGCGACAATATGAAATGGCGCAGAGAAAACGCCTCTGATGAGGAAATAATCTCCGCTTTGAAAACAGCTCAGGCTTGGGAGTTTGTTAAAAAGCTGCCCTTTGGACTTGACACGGGTATTTCTCAGGGCGGAAAAAATCTTTCCGGAGGTCAGAAGCAGCGAATATCAATTGCCCGCGCACTTGTCGGCAAGCCCGAGATCGTTATTCTTGACGACTCTACAAGCGCGTTGGATTATGCGACCGATCTTGCTTTCAGACGTGCGCTAAAGGAGGATATGCCCGATACGACCATTATCATGATCTCTCAGCGTACTACCTCGATAAAGGACGCGGACAGGATACTTGTGCTTGAGGACGGTGAAGCTGTCGGTCTCGGCACTCACGACGAGCTTTTGAAAACTTGTGACGTTTACCGCGATATATACAGATCTCAGATGAATGAAAAGGAGGAAACGGGAAATGTTTAAGGTTTTGAAAAGAGTTCTCGGATATGCTCGTCCTTACATTAAATATCTTGTTTTTACCGTGCTTTTCGCTGTGATCGGAATATCGCTGTCGCTTGCCGTTCCTATCTTTATAGGAGACGCTGTTGAATGCTGTATCGGAGAGGGAAATGTTGATTTCGTCCGGTTAAAGAAAATATGCGTTACTCTTGCGGCAGTCGTTCTTGTAAGCATGGTATTCCAGTGGCTTTTAAGCCTGTGTACCAACAAGCTTGCGTTTTTGACGGTGCGAGATCTGAGAGGAGATATTTTTTCAAAGCTTGAGCGTGTACCTCTGAAATATATCGACGGTCATACAAAGGGCGAGCTTACAAGCCGTGTCATAAATGATATAGAAATTATCTCGGACGGTCTGCTTCAGGGATTTACTCAATTTTTCAGCGGAATAATCACCATTATAGGAACGCTCGTTTTTATGATGACTATTAATGTGAAAATTTCGATAGTAGTAGTTTTGATGACTCCGCTTTCGTTTATAGCGGCGTCGAAAATAACAAAAATGTCTCACGATTCGTATATGAAGCAGTCGAAGTTGCGCGGCGATATGGTAGGCTTTGCCGAGGAAATGGCAGGCAGCCAGAAAATCGTGAAAGCATTTGTTTATGATAAACGCGCAGCAAAACGTTTTTCCGAGATCAATAACGAATACGGAAAAATAGGCGCAAAGGCGACCTTTTTAAGCTCAATGACGAATCCGACCACACGCTTTGTGAACGGTCTGATATATGCTGCCGTCGGACTTATCGGTGCGCTTGGCGTTATAGGATATTCTCCGTTTATCGGAGCAATGACCGTGGGAAAGCTGTCGAGCTTTCTTGCCTATTCAAATCAGTATACAAAGCCGTTTAACGAGATCTCGGGAGTATTTGCCGAGCTGCAAAATGCAATAGCGTCAGCTCAGAGGATATTCAGCGTCCTTGACGAAGAGGAGGTTTCGGACGATTCGGACAAGGATATCCTTACAAATTGCGCGGGAGAGCTTTCGTTCAATAACGTAAGCTTTTCGTATGATCCTGCCGCTAAGCTTATAGAGAATTTCAGCCTTAATGTAAGAGCAGGCGAGAAGGTGGCTATCGTAGGACCTACGGGTTGCGGAAAATCAACTATAATCAATCTTTTGCTGAGGTTTTATGATATTCAGGGCGGAGAAATAACCGTTTCCGGCAGAAATATTTCGGGAATAACAAGAAGCAGCCTGCGCAGCTCCTTTGGCATGGTTCTTCAGGAAACGTGGATATTTACCGGAACGGTTGCAGAAAATATCGCGTACGGAATGCCGGAAGCGTCGCCGGAGCAGATCATCGCGGCGGCAAAGGCAGTTTATGCTCATGGCTTTATCAAGCGTCTGCCGAAGGGATACGATACGGTTATCAGCGAGGACAGCGGACTTTCGCAGGGACAGAAGCAGCTTATTTGCATAGCCCGTATAATGCTTATGAATCCGCCGATGCTTATTCTTGACGAGGCTACAAGCTCTATCGATCTGCGCACGGAGCATCGTATCCAGCGCGCCTTTACAAAGCTTATGGAGGGAAAAACAAGCTTTATTATTGCGCATCGTCTTTCGACCATTAAGAATTCCGACACGATACTTGTAATGAAAAACGGAAATGTAATCGAGCAGGGAAATCATTCAGAGCTTATCGTTAAGGACGGTTTTTATGCCGAGCTTTACAATAGCCAGTTTGCTTCATAAATTTTGGGCGGTCATATTGACCGCCCTTTGCATTTTATATCGTTTAAGTAGCAGCTTCTTCAGCTGCGGTAGTTTCTTCGGCGGAGGCGGTTTCCTCGGCAGAGGTGGTTTCCTCGGCTGCCGTTGTACTTTCCGTATCGGTATCTATCGGAGTAACATCGCTGAAATTCATAGTAAGCTTGTTGTTCGGCATGGCAAATGATGCAAGATCACCGTTTTCGTCAACGGTAAGTTCATAGTCTCCTCCGTCAAGAGTGCCAGAGATCTTTAGCAAGCCGTTTTCCTCCGCGCCTGTAAGCTGCTCAGAACCGGCTGTTGAGTCGACTGCCGAGATAAGATTGAGCATCATTGCTTTTACCGGAAGCGCAGACTGAGGAACCGAAAAGCTCAGTCCCTTGTAAGAAGCGTCCACGCTGCCGTCATTGAATTCAAGCTTGATGCCTGCGAGAGTATTGGGAGAGCTGAATTCTATTTCCCACATACCGTCACCGAAACGCTTGACTGTTCCTTCTGCTTCGAGGTCGCCGAGAACAACGGAAGCAGCCGCCTGAAAATGACTGCCAAGTCCGTTGGGTTTGGACGTTTTATCTCCGCCCGTTACTGCGCATGAAAACAGACATACGGCAGTTATAGCAGCAATCGCGAATGTAATAAGCCTTTTCATAATCAATTCTCCGTTCATGAAATATTATGTTCGTATTGTCAGTATATTTACTGAATGCGGTTTTTGAGCTTTTTACATCCGCTTTTATGTCCGAACGCTGCCGATCAGGCATAATAAAGCAATTTTAAAATATCCGTACAGTTATGATCGGTCTATTCCGATACATTCTGCTTTTCTTTTATATACAGAAAAGCGTCTGCGAGAGAGTTTATCAGGTCTCTTGGGAGCATAGCTTCCTGACTGAAGCTTTCGGCGGTGATATCGCCTGCAAGTCCGTGAATATAGGCAGCATAGCCGGCTGCGTCGAAAACGTCGTATCCAAGAGCTATAAATGCCGCAACTATACCGGAAAGCACATCTCCGCTTCCTCCTTTGCTCATACCCGGATTTCCCGTAGTGTTTACGGCAGTATAATGAGCGTCGGCAATAAGTGTGCCGGCTCCCTTAAGAAGAACCGTAACGCCGTATTTTTCGGCGAAACTTTCGGCAGCAGCAAATCTGTTTTTCACGACCTCTTCATTTTCACAGTTCATAAGACGCGCCATTTCTCCGATGTGCGGAGTAAGAACAATATCTGTGTTCTTCTTCTGTAAAATATCTATGTCCGAGGCTATGCAATTTATTCCATCTGCGTCAATAATTATCGGACACTTTGCGTTTTCCGCCACAAATCTTGTGATCTCGACCGTATCTGCGGTGACGCCCATACCGCAGCCGAGCAGAATGGCATCGGCGCGTTCCATTTCTTCGGCGAGCAGAGATTTGTTGACATCGAAAAGCAGATATCCGTAATCGTCCGTTTCAAGCGGTAAGAACGTTGCTTCGGGAGCAAGTACCGAAGCCGTGCTTACTGCTTCCTCACAGGAAGCCAGACACACAAGACCCGCACCGCTTCTTAAAGCGGCAAGAGTTGAAACAGCGGCTGCTCCGCGCATACGTGAGCTTCCAGTGATGCATAAAACTCTGCCGAACTGGTTTTTATAGGAGTCGGGACAGCGCTTTGCAGGGAATCCGGAAAGTGCAGAGCTGTCGATGAGAGAGTAAAGTCTTTCGTCATCGGGAACAACGTGAGCGTCATCGGGGATTCCAATGTTTAATATTCTGATCCTGCCGCAGTAGCTTTTAAGAGGATACTGGGTCATTCCGGTTTTAAGGAAGCCGAAAGTCACGGTTTCGTCAGCCTTGAATGTTCCCTCGGTTACAGCGCCGGTTGTGGAGTTGCCTCCGCTTGGAACATCAACGGCGATCTTATATGCTTTCGAGCCTGCCGCAAGAAAAGCGGCTATTTCATCGTCAAGCTGACCGTGGAAGCCAGTACCGAATATACCGTCGGCAATAACGTCCGCGTCCTCGAGCGCCTGCATCACCTTATCGATCCTGTGCTTTTCTTCAAGGCGTATTTTTTCAAGCGGAGTAAGCTCCTTGCTGTCTTTTTTATTGAGAGCGGCGATATCGCTTTCCTGCGACAGCGTCATATAGCTCAGTTCTGCGGCTTCTATCGCGGCTTTGACGTTTTCGCTTCTGTATGCGGTGATGATCCTTGCGTGTTCTTTCGGCAGTTTTTTGAAGGCTGCGTCGGCAGCGTCTGTCTGCGGCTTTCCGCAGAGATTTATAACTGTCACGCTGTAGCCTCTGAAAATAAGCTTTCCTGCCGCGACAAAGCAGTCTCCGCCGTTATTGCCGGAACCTGCAAGAAAGACTATGGATTGAGTTTCCGGATCTCCTTTGAGGCTGCTGCGGCAATATTCGTCAATTACGTTTGCGAGTGCCGAACCGGCGTTGGACATTAACTGTTTTTCGTTAACTCCCAATTCCGCTGAAGCCGATTCGATTTTTTTCATTTGCTGCGGTGTTACGATTTGCATAAAGATACCTCCTTAGTTTATTAAAAATACGTTATTCTGCGTTAAATGAGTTCCTTAAGGCTCTTGGAAGAAATTTTGCGATATTTTCGAGCATTGATTCACTGGGCGAGAAGATAAGCCTTGTCTTTCCGTATTCCTCATGCTCAAAGTCGGCATAATATTCGTGGGAAGCGATATTATCCGAGCTGACAACCACTGTCATATCCTCGGTTTCCGGAAGCTCCTCGTTGTATTTGCCGAATGCCGTAAAGCTTTTGACATTTACCGAAAGCATTTCCGTGCGCTTCTTTTTTGCGATGATCTTGTCTACGTCAAGATCGCCGTTGGTAAATGTGTATTCATACTCCACGTACATATCCTGAACAAAAAAGTACGTGCCGTAGCCTGTTCCGGCGGCAAGAAGCAGTCCGAGGATAGATATCGGGCTTTTAATGTAAAGAAAAGAAACCAGCGCAAGGGCTGCCGCAAGAATAATTCCGCCGATGAGCAGAACGTTCTTTTTTATCTTTTCGGAACCGGTTGGATTCCTGTAAACAAGGAATTCAGAAAAATTATCCATAAAATTTAAACTCTCCGTTTCATAACCGATTTTTCGGTAATTAATAGCAGAATTCCGACAAAATATACATATATTTTTGGAAAAAACTGCTGTCTATAAATATAATATCACAAATTTTTGTGAATTTCAATAAACTACTTGATTTTTTTTTATTTTAAGTTTATAATAGAGTTGTCTTAAAGGCTCGGAGTATATTTCGGGTCTTGGATCAATTTTTATAACATGATGACTGAGAGAGTAGGCTTTACCGAACCGTCGGCAGAGAATGACTGTATTTGCTGTGAGCAGTCTGACTATAAGTATAGCTGAAGTTCACTCACGAGTGGCGCTTTTGAAAGGCTTTGCCGTGTAGATCGCGACGCAGGTCTGCGTTAAAGACAAGAGAGTGTCGGCTCTCCTGACTGATAGGTGGTTATAAGCAAGTTGTGTCTTGTCCTGTTGGGCAGGACATTTTTTGTGCCCGCACTGAGTATCTGTATCCATAAACCAAATCATATTTTTTATGAATGCAGATTACGGTATTTGATAAATTTTTATGAGGTGATTTTTTTGAAAGAACAGCTGGAAAAAATTGAAGCGCTTGCCCTGGAGGAGCTTTCCTCATGTACGGCTGTCAAGGCGCTTGACGATCTGAGAATCAAATATCTCGGAAAAAAGGGAGAGCTTACCGCTATTCTCAAGCAGATGGGCAAGCTTTCTTCGGAAGAACGTCCTGTCATTGGTCAGCTTGCAAATAAGGTGAGAGCCGATATCGAAGAAGCTCTTTCCGCTAAGCTCGGTACGCTTAAAGCCGAAGCTCAGGCTGCTAAGATCGCTGCCGAGTCGATCGACATAACTCTGCCGGGAAAAACTCAGACTATCGGTAAGCTTCACCCTATGTCTGTCGTTGAAAACGAGATACGCGAAATTTTCATGGGTATGGGATTCAGTATCGCTGACGGTCCCGAGATCGACGACGATTACCACGTTTTCGAGGCTCTTAATCTTCCGCCCGACCATCCTGCAAGGGATACTCAGGATACGTTTTATATAAATGATAAGATCCTGCTTCGTACACAGACTTCCTCCGTTCAGGTTCATGTTATGGAAAATCAGAAGCCTCCGATCAGGATAATTTCTCCGGGACGCGTTTACAGAAGCGACGCCGTTGACGCTACTCATTCGCCGCTCTTCCACCAGATAGAGGGCCTCGTTGTTGATAAGGGCATTACGATGTCCGATTTAAAGGGAACTTTGGAAATGCTTATGAAAAAGCTCTACGGCAACGACTGCAAGCTTCGCTTCCGTCCGCATCATTTCCCGTTCACCGAACCAAGCTGCGAGGTAGATATCAGCTGCTTCAACTGCGGCGGCGAAGGCTGCTCTATGTGCAAGGACGAGGGATATATCGAGCTTCTCGGCGCAGGAATGGTTCATCCGAAGGTCCTTGAAAACTGCGGTATCGACAGCAATGTTTACTCCGGTTTCGCATTCGGTCTTGGTCTGGAGCGTATGGTTATGGGACGTTATGATATTAACGATCTCCGTCTGCTTTATGAGAACGATCTGAGATTCTTAGAGCAGTTCTGATGCGGATCATTAAAATTATATTAATTTAAAACGGAGGTAACTTATGAACTTATCAATGAAATGGCTTAACGATTACGTTAAAGCCGATATGCCGATAAAAGATTACTGCCATGCTCTTACCATGAGCGGCTCTAAGGTAGAGGGATACGAGATAGAGGGAAAAGAAATTTCCAACGTTGTTGTAGGTAAGATACTCTCGGTCGTTCCCCACGAAAATTCCGATCACCTTGTCGTTTGTCAGGTAGAGGTCGGCGGTGACGCTCCTATCCAGATCGTTACGGGAGCTTCAAATGTAAATGCCGGGGATATCGTTCCGGTTGCAATGAACGGCTCAACTCTTCCGGGAGGAATAAAGATCAAAAAGGGCAAGCTCCGCGGAGTTGAATCAAACGGAATGCTCTGCTCCCTGGGCGAGCTTGGACTTGAAAACAGAGATTTTCCTTATGCAATAGAGGACGGTATTTTTATCATGCAGGAGGACTGTGAGATCGGTCAGGATATAAGATCGGCAATCGGTCTTGACGATACTTCTGTAGAATTTGAGATAACCTCGAACCGTCCCGACTGCCTGAGCGTTATCGGTCTTGCAAGAGAGACTGCCGCAACTTATAACCTTCCGCTGAACGTTAAAGCTCCGGAATTCAAGGGCATTGACGGCGATGTAAACGATTTCCTCAAGGTGGATATAATCAACACGGAAAAGTGCCAGCGTTACTGCGCAGGTATCGTAAAGAACGTTAAAATTGAACCGTCTCCGAGATGGATGAGAGAGAGACTTCGCGCAAGCGGCGTTCGTCCTATCAATAATTTTGTCGATATCACAAACTACGTAATGCTTGAATACGGTCAGCCTATGCACGCTTTCGATCTCCGTTATGTCGAGGGAGCGCACATAAACGTAAGAAATGCCGTAAACGGTGAAAAGATCACTACTCTTGACGGCGTTGAGCGTACTCTTTCCGACGATATGCTCGTTATCGCCGATGAAAAGAAGCCTGTTGCCGTTGCCGGCGTTATGGGCGGAGAATACAGCGGAATCATGGAAGATACGACCACTGTTGTGTTTGAATCGGCATACTTTGAGCCTACTCAGGTTCGCCGTACTTCCAAAAACCTCAAGCTGAAAACCGACGCTTCCGCGCGATATGAAAAGGGCGTTGACCGTCTTATCAGCATGACCTGCCTGAAAAGAGCTTTCCAGCTTGTTGAGGAGCTTGGCGCAGGAGAGGTAGTCCGTACCGTTATCGATAAGAATTATACCGACGCTGCTCCGGCAGAGGTAGAGTTTGATTCTCAGTGGATAAACGGCTTCCTCGGCACCGATATAGCCGAATCGGATATGATCGATTATCTTGACCGTCTCGGCTTTAGAATCGAAAACGGCAAGGTCGTTGCTCCGTCTTATAGAATAGATATCGAATGCAAGGCCGATATTGCGGAAGAGATCGCGCGTATCTACGGCTACAACAATATTCCGTCCACGGAGTTCAGAGGAGTTGCCGAAGCCGAGCTTACTGCCGAGCAGAAATTTATCAGACAGCTTAAAAATGCCTCGGTCGCACTCGGCGGATATGAGATAGCGACATACTCGTTTATATCGCCTAAATATTTCGATAAGATCAATCTTCCTGCCGGCAGCAAGCTCAGAAAGACCGTTACTATTATCAATCCTCTCGGCGAGGATACAAGCGTTATGAGAACAACAACTATCCCGTCTATGCTCGAAACGCTTTCGTTCAACTACAATAATAAAAATGAAAAGGCTTGTCTTTTTGAAGTCGGCAAGGAATACCTGCCCGTAGACGGAAGAGAGCTTCCCGACGAGCCTGACCGCCTTGCCTTTGGTATGTACGGCGGAAACGTTGATTTTTACGATATTAAGGGAGTAGTCGAGGCTCTCCTGTCCGAAATGGGTATAAATGAGGTTGAATATGTGCGTACCTGCAACAGCGAAGCTTTCGATGAAAAATCGGCGCTTCACCCGGGAAGAGGAGCAGTTATACTCAAAGACGGAACAGCAATCGGTATTATGGGCGAGGTTCACCCCTCGGTTCAGGAGAACTACGGAATCAAAACAAAAACATATATTGCCAAGCTGAATGTTCCGGAGATGATGAAGGCTGCCGTTGCCGAGATATCCTACAAGCCGCTTCCGAAATTCCCTGCTTCAACAAGAGATCTCAGCGTTATATGCGACGATGCTCTGCCTGTTGCCGAGCTTGAAAAGGCTATAAAGGGCGCAGTCGGAAAGATACTTGAAAAGGTAACGCTGTTCGACGTTTACAAGGGCGAACAGATAGAAAAGGGCAAGAAGAGCGTTTCTTACTCGATAACAATGCGTTCTCACGAGGGAACTCTCACCGACGAGCAGGCTGACGGAGCAGTTAAAAAGGCTCTTAAAGCGCTTGCCGACGTAGGAGCTGAACTGAGAGCATAAAAAGTTAAGCGGCTTTTTCGGAAGCCGCTTTTTTATATTCGCGATTTAATGTTTGTCGTTAATTAGTTATCGTTAATTGTATACAAAAACGTGTATAAATAGACTCGAATATTTGCTTATCATTACAAATTTAATGTTTATCGTTAAATTTTAGTTGACAATCGCTAATATGTGTGATATATTGATAATACAAAAGCAATAAACCAAAAATATCGGAGGTATCTGACATGAATAATCATTCTATAGGCAACATCAACACTTTGGGAAAAGTAAGCAGAGTTCTGATAGGCATAGGTCAGGCGGTTCTAATTATCGGCTTCGTTTTTTCAATTATTTTTTCTGTTGCTTCGTTCTTTTTAGACGATGACGCTTTTCATTTAGATGTGCAGGGGAGCGTTGATCTTTATGTGAATGCCGAAGGCTTTCCTGTAAGACTTTCCGACGAGGACGTTGATATACTAAACGGTCAGGAAATTAAGATAGGAAAAGCAAATCTGAAGATCAACAATGCGCATTTCGAAGATGATGAAATCGCAGTTAATGCAGAAATGGGCATGAAGGAGATGGACGGAGGAGATATTGCTTTTCCGTTGGCAATGGGATTCCTCTATGCGGCTTTGAATATCGCGCTTATCTTTTTGATAACCGTTTTTGGCTCGCGCCTTGCAAAAGCTTTTTCAAAATGCGAATCTCCCTTTGAAGAAAACGTTATCCAAAAAATGAAACAGCTGGGATTTTCAATGATCCCGTGGGCTGCGGTTTCGTGCATCGGCTTCTCTTTTGACAGCGATTCATTTAAACTGAGCGTTGGTTCTGATCTGAATGTCACGGCGATCTTTCTGGTGATAATCGTGCTGCTTTTTGTGTACATTTTTGATTACGGCGCACAGCTTCAGCACGAATCCGACGAGACACTGTGAGGGTAGAGATATGTCAATAATATTAAGGCTTGACCGCGTAATGGCAGACAGGAAAATGAGTCTGAATGAATTAAGCGCAAAGGTCGGCGTAAGCAATGTGAATCTCTCAAAGCTTAAAACAGGGAAGGTGAGCGCGGTAAGGTTTTCGACGCTTAACGCGATCTGTAAGGCTTTGGATTGTCAGCCGGGAGATGTTCTTGAATTTATCGACGACGGTCAACAGTGATGAATACGGGCCAAGGTTTCCAATAAAAAAGAAAAGGGAGCATTTGCTCCCTTTTGTTGTTGTTATTATTTAACGATTGCTTTATGGAAAATCTTTTTTCCTTTGCGGATTATCGTTTCTCCGTCAAGAGTTATCATTGCTTTCGGGTCAGAAATTTTTGTATCGTTGACCGAAATTCCTCCCTGCTGAACGAGACGGCGTCCCTCCGAGATCGACGGAGCAAGTCCGGTTTTCACAAGCAGAGTGAGTATTCCGACAGCGCTGTCCTGAAGCTCGTCGGCAGATATTTCCGTGGTGGGCATATTTTCCGCAGAACCTGCTCCGCCGAATACAGCCTTAGCCGCATCGCGCGCCTTATTTGCTTCATCTTCGCCGTGAACAAGCTTTGTAAGCTCGTAAGCCAGAAGCTCCTTAGCCTTGTTGAACTCAGCGCCCTCCATGTTTTTCTCCATTTCCTCGATCTCCTCGATAGGAACAAAGGTGAGCATTTTCAGGCATTTGATAACGTCGGAATCGGAAACGTTTCTCCAGTACTGGAAGAACTCGTAGGGAGAAGTCTTTTCGGGATCGAGCCATACTGCGCCCTTTTCGGTCTTACCCATTTTCTTGCCCTCGCTGTTCAGCAGGAGAGTTATCGTCATTGCATGAGCGTCCTTGCCGAGCTTTTTGCGGATAAGCTCCGTACCGCCGAGCATATTTGCCCATTGATCGTCTCCGCCAAACTGCATATTACAGCCGTATTTTTGATAGAGCATATAGAAATCGTAGCTCTGCATTATCATATAGTTGAATTCAAGGAAGGTGAGACCGCGTTCCATACGCTGCTTGTAGCATTCGAAGGTAAGCATTTTGTTTACCGAGAAGCAAGCTCCGACCTCACGCAGAACGTCCACGTAATTAAGGTCAAGAAGCCAGTCCGCGTTGTTTACAACAATAGCTTTATCGTCGGAAAAGTCGATAAAACGGCTCATCTGCTTTTTAAAGCATTCTACGTTGTGCTGTATCGTTTCGGGAGTAAGCATTTTTCTCATGTCCGATTTCCCTGACGGATCGCCTATCATACCGGTGCCTCCGCCGAGCAGAGCGATAGGCTTGTTTCCTGCCATTTGCAGACGCTTCATAAGGCAGAGAGCCATGAAATGTCCAACGTGAAGGCTGTCGGCAGTCGGGTCAAAGCCGATGTAAAAGGTTGCTTTTCCCGTGTTGATAAGTTCCTTGATCTCTTCCTCGTTTGTAAGCTGAGCAAGAAGACCTCTTCTTTGAAGTTCCTCAAATAAAGTCATAAAAATTCTCCTTATTGATTTATTAATGCATTACTGCATAAAGCATTCTAAAAAAATGACAGCTGTCTGTTGCCGTAACCGCGCTTATAGGCGGAGATGATGCTTTTCATGCTGTAGAGTATACCGAAACGCTCGCATTCGGAAACAAAAACGTTCCATAATCTTTTGGCATTCGGTGAAACGCATTCATAGCGGTCGCCGTAATACTGCTTATATTTTGCTGATATTCCGGGAAACAGCTTATCAAGCCTGCTGAAATAGTGTTCTCTCTGGTTTGCTCTGAGCGTCATGCCGAAAAACGGATAAATGCAGCGTACTCCGCATTGACGAGCGGTTCTGACGATTTTGACGATGTTATCCTCACTGTCCTCGATAAACGGAAGAATCGGCATAAGAGTAATTCCCGTGAAAAGTCCGCTTTCCGACATTTTCGCAAGAGCTTCAAATCTTTCGGAGGATACGGAGACGTTCGGTTCTATAAGTCTGCAAAGATCATCGTCTGCGGTAGTTATCGTCAATTTGCAAAGTACCGGAGAATGTTCGGATATCTGCCTATAGAGATCTATATCCCGCGTAATAAGCGCAGATTTGGTTATTACCGTAGTTCCGAAATTATAGGCGTCGATCAGCATTAAGGCTTTTTCGGTAAGCCGTTCATCTTTTTCAAACGGATTATACGGATCGCTCATTGCTCCTGTACCTATAACGCCGGTCTTGACCTTTCTCCGCAGTTCGTCACGGAGTATTTCTATACAATTTTCTTTTGCCCGCACCGTATCAAAATTATCGATACGGTAGCATTCGCTTCTGCTGTCACAATAAATACAGCCATGACAGCAGCCGCGGTATAGATTCATGTTATAATCGTTCCCGAACCATTCGGACGTTTTATTTTTTTGTAAAATTGTTTTAGCAGGTATTTTTTCCATGCAACGTATCTCCGAAACGCAAAAAACCCCAGACAGCCAAAGGCCGTCTGAGGACGAAATAACTCGTGGTACCACCTCAGTTTATCGGACAATTTTATCCGACCTCTGAAGCTGTAACGGGCATACCCGTGCTTCCCTAATAGTCTTCAGGAAACAAACTCCCGGAGGTAATTCACATTCATTCCCGTTTTCCTTGCACCGTCCGGAAAATCTCTGCATTCGCAGAATGAAAGCTACTTGATCCGTTCAACGTTTTTTTTATCATAACATATTCCGTCCGCATTGTCAAGAGGGTAGTGATTGTTAATATAAAAAATAATATAAAACCTATTGACAATCGCAAATTTATCGTGTATAATTATACACGTTAAATGCTGATGTGGCACAGTTGGTAGCGCAACGCCTTGGTAAGGCGTAGGTCGTCGGTTCAAGTCCGATCATCAGCTCCAAAACAAATACCGATAGATAGGCGTTTTCCTGTTATGGGAGGACGCTTATTTATTTTGTCAGGATACAGTTTGTGCGCTATTTGTGCGCCATTGATATAAAAAACTACGGACTTTCCGCTGTGGGAAGTCCTTTTTTTGTTACCCTGTAAGCTCCTCGGGAAGCCTTACAGCCTGCTCCGCCTTACTGCTCTTTTGAGTGATGAGCATATCCTGAAGAACGTTCGCAGCAGCTTCATCAGCTTCAGCTATGCAGTGCAGATACTTGTTTGTAGTCGAGATGTCACCGTGTCCGAGACGCTCCTGCACCTGTTTGATGTTCACTCCACCATACAGCAGCAGTGTAGCAGAAGTGTGCCGCAGGGAATGGAATTTGCGGTGCTTCATACCGTTTTTCTGGAGGAACTTGCTGAACTGCTTTGTCGGCGTCTGAGGATTCATAATCTCGCCGCTCCACTGCGTAAAGATCCATTCGTCACCAATCCAAGCGGTGCCAAGCTCTGCCGCCTGACGTTCCTTCTCGGCTCTGAGGAGCAGGACGAGATCAATACAATGTTGATTGACCGTTATTGTTCGCACCTCGTAATCTTTCGGCGGTTTGGTCTTTATCGGCTCTCCGGGGAGCTTGTATGCAGATCGTTCGACAGTGAGCTTATTCCTCTCGTAGTCAAAGTCGGAGAATTTCAGTCCCACAAGCTCGCCGCAGCGGCAGCCGGTCATGATCGCAAGCTGTACAAGCACCTGAAACTGCAAATCCTCCTGCTCCAGACATTCAAGCATCTGAGCTGCTTCCTGCTTGCTGAATATCTCTATCTTAGGAGCTACGACCTTTTGCAGAGTGAGCTTTTCGGCGTTTGCCGGATTTGACGTGATAATATCGAGTTTTACCGCCTGTTTGAGTATGGATTGAAGGACTACGAGTTTTCGGCGGATAGTTGCCTGTGAGAGCTTTGGATTGTTCTCATCAACGGTCCCGTCCTTTTTCTGGCGGACATCTCCCTGCAAATACTGGATAAACTGCTGAACGTGTGCAGGTCTGAGCTCAGAGAGCTTGATGTGTCCGAGGAGAGGGATTATCAGCTTGTCGATAGTTCGGCTGTATTCGTGCCATATACGAGGAGCGAGGACATCTTTCTTTATTTCAAGGTACATCGGACAGAAGTCAGCGAGTTTGATGTTCCTGTTCGCTCCGATCTGACCGCTGCGGCACTGCTCCTCGAACAAAAGAGCCTGCCGCTGAACTTCCTTTTCTATCTGCTTTGAAGTCATGCCCGGAGCAGGCTTATAGCTCATCGTGTACGGTTTCAAGCGCTTTCCCTTGCTGTCGTAGCCGTGGTATACCCTGATTGTATAGGAAGTGATCTCGCCGTTTTTATTGATCCTCGGGGTTATGTTTGCCATTGTTCTCGGCCTCCTCGCTTATATAGTCTTCATAATGTTCTATCATATCATTTGCAATAAGCTCTAAGTGCTTAAAAAGTCCCCATTTTTTAAATTCAAACCATTCTTTTTCATTTTCTATATCTTGCTCGTAATCGTAAACAGCATTATCTTCTTCTTTTGAATAATCTGGATTTAATCGTTCTTCCTCACTTATATGGTATTCTTTTCTTTGATTTATGGATAAAATAGATTCTTCTGACAGTTTTTTTTGGTTTAATGTACAAGATAAGCTATAACAGAATAACCAGAACTCTATGTCTGATATAAGATAATCAGCCATTTTTAACTGGGAACATAGAAGTTTTTTCTTTTTTGTGTTAGATGTATCATTTTTAAATACTTGAAATTTTTTTATTGCATATTCACTCAGCCCTGTCACTTCACAAGCTGCCTGCACTCGATTATCAAGGCTCTTGACATCAGACAGTCCAAGAAGGTAATCAGCTGATACCTCATAATGTTTTGCTATGTTATAGATCAGCTCAATGTTAGGGGTACGCTCATTAGTCTCATATCGGCTCAGGCTCTGCCTTGTGATACCGACAGCCTTAGCAAGCTGATCCTGAGTCTCTCCACGCTCCTCACGGAGATTTAGCAGACGCTCTCCGAAAACCTTTCTTATATCCATATATAGACCTCCTATTGTTGATGTATAATCGTCATGTACATTTTTGGTGCATTTTGCATTTTAATAGTTCCAGATATTGACTTTTGACAAAAGGTGCGGTATAATATAAGTACGCTCCAATCATCACCACAATCACATATTAACACACTTGATGATGATTGTCAAGAGCAATTTCAAAGAAGGAGGAAAATCTATGTACAACAAGGACATTCGCAGCTATGCAAAGGAACACGGTGTATTTCTCTGGCAGGTCGCAAAGGTTATGGGTATCTCTGATCCGACTATGACCAGAAAGCTCAGAACGCCCCTCACGGAGCAGGACAGAGCTGAGTTTATCCGTATCATCGACGAGCTTTCGGCTCAGAACAACACAAAGGAGGAATAATATATGCTTATACACGCTATAAATTCAGCGGTCAGGGCAACTGAGACCTATTCTAATGAGCAGACAAAAGCAAACGCTTACAAGGCTCTGTGCCGTCTGAGGACAGCAGGCGTGAGAGTTATTCTCGAATACAATGAGGCAAGGGCAAGGTTTCACGCTATCGAAAGAAGAAAGGCAAAAGCGGCGGAGGTGCTGCCGAATAACATTCAGATCAAGCTCGGCAATCCATACCGCAGAATTCTCATTCACCGCAGGGAAGCAATGAGCATAATAGGTAATCTGATGTTCCTGCTCCTCGACGACTGGCAGAAGCTCGGAGCCACTTTCGGAGATCTCTGTAACCTCTGTAATATCTCAGAAAAGCAGGGGCGGCAAGCACTCAGAAAAAGTGACATTGACGAATTCGGCAAGATGCTGTTTGTCTGCAACCTCGATTATAAGAACGCCGGTGACTTCATTGAGGATATTCCCGAAGCTCCGTTTACGATCTGCATTAAGGAATTTATGATACATCAGATGACTCGTACCGAACACGGCAAGAAAGCCGCTCACGAGGCTTTGCAGGCCGTTTTTCCTGAGCTGTGGGACGACTCCATTATTATGGCAACATCTGACGGAGGCTTTGAATACACCGACGACAGAGGAGAGGTGCATCACGTTGACAGTGACGGGGTGGAAATATGATCTCGCAAAAGAAAAAACGCCTGACGGCGGCAACCGTCAGACGCTTATCGGCAAATACCCATTCACCACAATGAAAATACCTGCCTGCTTCTATTATATCACAACGGCGGAGCAGGTGCAAGTCCAAAATGCTCACACGAAAAATAACCTTATATATTATCGTGAGAAGATATGAGAGAATGTAAACAATTCATTAAGTTTTCTCAATAATCAACGGTTTCACATTGAAAAGCACACGTTTTCTGCCTATTTATGAAAGGAGCTGAAAAGCTATGAATAATATTCAAACAAATACAAGCATACCCGAAATGCTCGGAGTAAAAGAAATTGCGGAGCGTTTCGGCATTGCACAGCACTATGCACGTCAGCTTGCACTCTCCGGAGCTGTAAAGGCTGTTCGTGTCGGCAGAGGAAAGATACTCATTAACGCTCAGAGCGTGGCTGAATTCTTCGACAGCAGCTACATAACAGATGATGAGCCTGCTCCCGGTGTCGGTATAGCTCCGATACCTGCAAAGCTGATATGAGAGTACTTATCAGATACGATGAAAACAGTGAGAACGACCTTGCAAGAGCCGGCGTGACGCTCGGAAAACTGGCAATAGTATTCGGTGTGGTCAGTATCAGATACGTCCCCGGCTTGTTCGTTCTCGATACCAGGAGGAATATGAATATGGACATTACAAAATTTATTCCTCACGGCAGGGATAATATGATAAGCGGCTCTGAGCTTGCTCAGCTCACAAGGCTCGACAGCAGGACGGTCAAGCAGCTCATTGCCGACGCCCGAACTAAAGGCACAGTCATTTGCAGCAGTCTTGAGGGCAACAGAGGAGGGTATTTCATATAAACAAGGTTCAGGCAAGTGTCGAGCCTTCTCCCAAGCTCGCTGATGTGTTTGCACAGCTCTCCACTGAGGAGCTGAAGGAGATCGCTTACGGCAGTGAAAATGATAACAATTACTAACGAGGAGCAGGCTTAACGGTCTGCTCTTTTTGCTGCTGTACTTAAAAACATAACAAGTTATATTTTTGAAAAACGCTAAGTATATCTTGTTATACCTAACGCAAGGATTTTGATAGTCAAAGTATACCTTGTTACACTTTGAAATAAAATCTGTACAGTTTTGTATAATCATTCTGACCTGCTCCGAGGTCTGAGCGTAACGACTGCAAGCATAGCCTACGGCATTCCACTCTGCGAAAGAGCAGCTCACTGTACGCACGAAAACGCTCCACAACAGGCTGACAACCTTGGAGGGGAATTACCTGTCGCAAGGAGCAGGCAGTGCACAGCGGTCAACGTCGTGAGCGTGGAGGTGCTCGACACTGACTCGACAGTTCGGAGCGTGACTTTTCGTGACCTCTCGACCGCTTCTCGACCGCTTCAAGGTTAGGCTTTTGTCAGTAATTTTTCTTGGTTCGCTCTTGCTTCAATGGTAATAATCGGCTGAGGTTCTCTCGGGTTCCTCATGGGTTCACCTGCTCCGAATAGTAATTATTTGATGTTGGTTCTCGTTGTTCGCTCGAGGTTCAAGCGGTCAGCATAGCAAAAACCTGATAAAACCTGAAATTTATATGTACTCTGCTCTCGGCATAAGGGGGAGGGATACCCCTTGTTTGTATCCTCTTGCACTACACCGGTCACTGCTCAAAAATCTGCTCGGAGGTAGTGTGCAATCGACTGCACAAACTGGAAATCGATTTCCACTCGAGTGGAAACGTGAAGTCATCTTCACTAAATGCCAATACGTGTTGACAAAATGTTGAATCAATTCAACAAAAATGGGAAGTCGACTTCCCACTAAACCCATTTAGGGAATTGTTTTCACTCAGAGTAGCACGTCGGTGGACGCAAGCTCTGGCATCTGATCTGCTGCACCACCGGGGGCTCAGCGAGAAATTTGAGCAGTGACGGTGTGAAGGTCATAGCAGGCATGAACAGGGGTACACCGCCCCCTATAACGTTCACTCGAGTGAGCATACAGCACTTTCTATACTCACCTGACTCACCCAGACTCACCCAACTATCACCCAATGTAAACGGCTATATATCGCTGAATCCTAACTATTGGGTGAATTAGGTGATAGAAAATCGAATTTCTTTTTTATAAAAATATGTATTTCTACTATACGATACCCTTCTCAAAGAAATCTTTGTACTTTTCATTTTCTGCCAGAAGAATTCAGAAAACATTCACCTAATTCACCCAACAGGCTTTCAGCGGCTATAAATAGCCAAAATATCGGGGTGATAGTTTCAAAAAAACATTCACCCAGCTATCACCCAATTCACCCCGATTGATAAAATGATTCAAAAAAAGGAGCAGGTCATTCCTGCTCCTCCTCATATTCAAGTATGTCACCCGGCTGACAGTTCAGCAGCTTGCAGAGCTTGGCTAAGTTATCAGCGGTAACGACTTCTCCGTCTCGGAATTTTTGTATTGTCCGTTCACCGAATATATGGTCAGTCCTTAGCTTGTAGGTGGAATACCCGGCGTTCTTCAGCTCGTCCAATACATCAATCTTGTATTTGATAGGCATATTCTCAGCTCCTTTCCCGTGGGGGCGTTTTGATACAGCACCCTCTACTTTCCATTGTAATTATACCATATTTATACACACAATTCAAGTGTATAATATACACGAAATTTGAGTGCATAATTCGTATATATTGCCAATTGACATACACCCATTTTAGGTGTATAATATAGATACAGGGTAAGGAAAACGCCCTGAATAAATACAGGAGGTACTTGATATGAGTACAATGGATATTCTTGCAAAGGTCAAGGCACTGAAAGAACTGGAGGCTCTAATCTCCGAGGCACAGGCAGACGCAGAGGCAATCAAGGATGAGCTCAAAGCGGTAATGCTCGAGCGTGACACTGAGGAAATGGACGTGGACGTGTTCAAGATCAGATACAAGCCCGTCAAGAGCAGCCGCTTCGACACAACTGCATTCAAGTCCACCCACAAGGAGCTGTATGAGCAGTATGTCAAGCAGACCGAGAGCCGCCGCTTTACAGTGTCGGCATAATAGAAAAGAGCCTTACACAATCGCCCGCAAAAGCACAGTGTAAGACCCTCAACAACCTACCGGAGCAGGTTACATATTAATTATATATCGCCTGCTCCGAAATGTCAATACATAATCGGAGGTAATGAGTAAATGAAAGCTAAAAGTAAACCCGTAATTACAATAGATCAGCTCTATGAGAGCTTGAAGTACACTGACCGCAAGGACGACAACCTGTTTGAGGTCGCTGAGGTCAACGAGCCGTTTGATGAGCTGTGCGACGCTCTCCCGAAAGAGTTCAACGAGCACGAAAGACTATACAGCATACTCATTAACTGCATAGAGCAGGCTGAGCGTAAACGCCTTTCACATAGGATTCAGCGTTGCCAAAGGTCTTTTGTTATCGGAATAGGAGGTCTGCGGTATGATAGGCAAGCACGGAATGATAAACGAGCTCATTGACGTATCTGAGGGCATCAGAATATCTCGCACAGCCGGTACAAGTGATGATATATGCAGAGCAAGTGAAATATACAAGGCTTATGTCGAAGCGTACAAGAGCGATGATACACTGTTCACGCACCTGTGTGCACTCTCTGCCGTGTACCTCACCGGACGCATACAGGGCATCAGAGAGGAGAGAGCCAAAGCGGTCAAGGCTCGCAGCCTTGACAGTTCGTCAGCCGACTGATATAATGTATATGAGAGCTGCTACGGCTACTATGGCTGTTGCAGCTCTCCGAAAGATGAGGTTCCCTCCGCTATTCTGGGCAGAGGATTTACCTCATCTTTTTGTGCGCCGTTTGTGCGCCATTGAAACGACAGCGCACAAAATCAGATTGAACAAAATGAAACGATTGTAGCTTGAAACGGCTATATATAGGAAATTACTGGATATAGTAAAAACGCTCAAAAAGCTCAAAATCCCTTTGGTAAGGCGTAGGTCGTCGGTTCAAGTCCGATCATCAGCTCCATTAAATAAACCTCGCAAATGGCTATAATACGTCGCTTGCGAGGCTTTTATTTTTTGTGCATTTTAATATTGACTGCGCAAAAATACGCGAAAATACACTAAAAATACATTAGTATGGGTGTCAAATAGGGTGTCAAAAAACACCACAACCCCACCGAAAAAGGCAGGGTTGAAAGCGTGTAGAAAAAATATAATATATTTCGGGATAATCCCGATGAATTTATTGTACCATGGATCGATTGTAGAAATCTATACATATTTTGTCGGATTTTATGAAATTTTGTCTGACTCAAAAAACAACCGTCAGAGCACTATGGGCAGGTACTCATATAGAAGTATTTAAGATTTTAAGATAAGGCTGCGTAACCGCTGAGGTTACGCAGCCTTTCTCTTTTGTCGTACTTCATACTGTAGCAACAGCAGTCGCTACAGTAAAGTCAAAACGATACATGGGCTGTCGGAGTGTTTGGACGAATAGTAAACAACGAGCTGTCGATTGTGACAGTTCGTTTCTGCGATAATCATATTTTCAATCAGAGCAAAATTCTGAAAGTACATACCGAGCTTTGTCTGGTAAAAAGCAAGGCGTTTTCTCCGTTTCAGAATATTCACGCCGTCTACCAGCACATCGCCGCTGTCAATAGGTTCGATTCCGGCAATCATATCGAGCAAAGTCGTTTTTTCGCATCCGCTTGCACCGATCAAATAGTGAGAATCAACCTACTATATTTATAGGATCGTTGTGCTTTGTGTGTGGACTTGTTTTACTGTTATTTTGAAATGTTGTAATACAGTATTACAGATAAAACCAAGCGTTTATTATACCACAGGAGAAATTTTTATCAATAGTTTTTTTAAAACAATATGAAAGCATCAAAAGTGAAACAGAAAGCACGAGCTAAAACCCTCAGAGCTAAGCCTTAATAAAGCGAGCTTATAAAAAAATTAAAGAAGTGCTTGACAAATAAAATAACATATGTTATAATACAAATGTTATATAACAATAGATATAAAAAAGGAGAAATCTTATGCCGCCAAAAGCCAGAATAACAAGGGACATGATAATTGAAGCGGGTGTAAAAATAGTACGGACGGAAGGAGCTGACAGTCTGAACGTACGCCGTGTAGCCGCAATGCTTGAATGTTCAACGCAACCTGTAATGTATCATTTCAAAATTGTAAACGACCTAAAAAATGCGGTATACGAGGCTGCAAACAACCTGCATACAGAGTATATAATGCAGCCTGACATCGACGCTGAAAATCCTTTTATGTCAATCGGGCTGCGATATATACAATTTGCAAAAGATGAAACATATCTGTTTCGTTTTCTTTTTCAGTCGAATAAATTTCAGAATGTCGGATTGATGGATATTATGAATGCTGATGACCTTTTACCGATAATAGCACCTCTTTGTGAAACCACAAATATTCCTGAGACGCAGGTAAGGACAGTTTTTGAAACAATGTTTATCTGCGTTCACGGAATTGCAAGCCTTATAGCAAACAACGCAATCACTTACGATAAGGAACATTTCAAAAAAATGCTTGTTATGTTATTTGACGGCATTATTGCCAAATTGGGAGGATAAAATTATGAACTTATTCAGGAAAAATGAAGTAACTTTTGCGATTGTGCTCATAGTCATATATGTAGTCGGAAACAGTATATGTCAAAGTGTATCAGAAACAATAGGGATTGAATTTCTCGCCGAAACGGTATTTTGCATCATAATGAGTGCAGCGGTGTATATATTCATAAAACGCAGCAATCTTTCGGAATATCTTGGAATGAAAAAGCCTGAAATTTCTGTATCAAGAATGCTTTTCTATATTCCATTTATACTGATAGGCGGAGTGGGTGCTTTTTTTGGTATGGGCTTGGCATATTCGCCTTTCATCTGCATAATTCGTGCAGTTATGATGATTTGCGTGGGATTTTTGGAGGAAGTAATTTTTCGTGGATTTCTTTTCAGAGGTATTGCAAAAAGTAACCTGACAGAAGCCGTTGTTATATCTTCTGTTACTTTCGGTATCGGGCATATTGTAAATTTACTGAATGGCTACGACGTAATCAACAATATCATTCAGATAATTTTTGCAGTAGGTGTGGGATTTTTGCTTGTATTTACATTTCTTAGAACATCAAGTATTGTTCCATGTATACTGTTTCACGCTTTTAATAACGCTATAAATGCTTTTATAACAAAAGATTTTCTTATTGAAAAAATAGGTGAGACAAATGCAGATATGATTGTTATGTTTATAAAAATGGCACTTATTATTGTATATCTGATTTATATAATAAAACTTCCCAAAAAAGAATTACCTGAAAAATCTTACTCTGTAAATGGGTAACTAATCAGAATGAAAATGAATGGAATATCATACAGAAGCGACTTGAGGCTGAAAGGTATCGTCAATATATGAAATGATGCTCGGCGCTCTCAAGCGTTTTGCTCATTGAGTTTTGCCATCTCTTAAATTTTCATCGTTCAGCGTTATGTCTATCGGCTGCAAATCTTCGTGCTTTTCTGACGGAATTATAACAAAACCGCTTGAGGTAAACGGGTGTTGAACGATCATTGGAGAATACGGTGTTGTGCAGATGCCGGTCAGAAGCAATGCTTTGGCGATAGCCTTTACACCATCTAAATCGCTTTATTTTTTCATTAGTGTTCCTTTCTAAAATAGGCAATAAAAAAGCACATGGATTTTTGATTTCCATGTGCTTGGGTTTCGTTTTTCGGTTGTGCAAGAGTTCAAATCTATCTGCAAAGGGAAAACGGCGATTTTACATCTATAAAACGGTCTGCTCAAAAACCGCCCTATAGACAGCAAAAAAACCTCGGTGTTACCGAGGTTTTTGGGGCTGCATCTTTTTGCAGCCACTTTATGGCGTGCCTGGAGGGATTCGAACCCCCGACCTACTGGTTCGTAGCCAGTCACTCTATCCAGCTGAGCTACAGGCACACTTTTCCAACGCTAATTATTATATCACAAATTTTCATGTATGTCAATGTTTTTTTTGTTTTACAAACAAAATTGTGCAAAATCTTGAAAAAAATCCACATAATTTCGACTTTGGTAGCTTATATGTACATTTTTCCCAGTTCGAAAAATTTTCCTTGACAATGTATCTGTTTTCTGGTATAATAAATACGTTGTGAGACATTAGCTCAGTCGGTAGAGCATACGCCTTTTAAGCGTAGGGTCGAGGGTTCAAATCCCTCATGTCTCACCATACTTGGACTATAAAATAGATGTCCACCCGGAAAAGCTCGTATTTACGGGCTTTTTTCATGTTCTGAGGGCGAAAAATTTAGGTGTAAAACCGTAGATGCTTTTTAACAGTTTCTACAATGATATGGGATTCGAACCCTCGATAAGGAAATTTCAGAAAAAAACAGAGCGGATTTGAGAAAATTTATCTCAGATTCGCTTTTTTATTACAGAAAAAATTACACAAAGTTTGAAAGACCGTTTTGTCTAGTGTCACAAAATGTGACGTAAGCCGAAACGGTCTTTTTCATTTCTAAGGAAAGAATGTGATTCCAATGTGGCAGCTATACTATTAAAAAAACCTAAAATGAATGGAGGTATGTCAATGAATGAAAAACTCATAATCAACACAAATCTGCTCCGTAAGGAGTCTGAATTCAGAACAAAATCATGCGTGGTGGAAAAGGCGATAGCAGTTTCCCATGCTGAGTTTGATCTATTATCGGGTTCAATGAACCGTTCAGATTTAAAGTCAACATATCAGGAGTAGTTTCTCAGAACAATACAAGCAATTCAAACGAATCCCAAGCCGCCGAATATCATGTTCATGTGAATGCTAAAAACGACCAGATGCCGGAGAACATGGCACAAATTCTTGAAATAATGTCCGATACAATTGAGATGAAAGAATAATAGGGTTAAGGAGCTGTCTTTATGACGGCTCTTTTTTATGCCCAGAACTGTTCACCACAAGTGTGAAATTTGAGTGTGACTACAAGGGAGGTATGATAAAAATGCAGAAGAAAAAATACGGCATATGGAAAACTCGCTATGCCGAAAACAGCAGGAATATATTTGAGGATTGGGTTCGTCGTAATGGCGAACCTGTTTTGTTTTCCACGGAGAGAGGAGCGCTGGAATATATGCACGGCATGGAAATGAAAACATCAAATATGTTTACGGAATTTGAAGTCCGTGAGGTGTCATAATGTCGGCAGCGGTAGGGGCGGCTCTGAAAAAGATAGCAATATATATTCTTGGAGACGATAAAAAGAGAGGCAAGCTGTTTGTTGCTGTTGGCAGTGTCGCCGCAGGCTTTCTCGGACTGATGTGTCTGCCTGTAGCTGTGCTATCAAGCATGGGAAGTATGGAAGTTGAGCCGCCCGAAATTGATAAAAGTCTGTTTAACGAATCCGCAATTATGGCCGGACTTAACAGCGAACAGCAGGAGCAGATAACAAATATGCAGAATCAAGGACAGGCAATTGAGGACGCTATGACGAATGTGGGTGTGCGCCCTCAGACCATAAAGGCTCAGTTGATATATATGTCTTACTTCAACGGGGTGCAGAATTTCAATGTGGAATCATATGCCAATCTGTTTGCAATTGCTCCAGACGACAGTGATTTGATTTCGGCAATAAACTCAACCTATGGATTGGAAATTGACTACGACGAATTTATGCGGAGCTATACTTGGATAATGAACTCCACAATCAACGAGTATATGTTTACGGACAGCACGACTAAAAATTGTTCTGACCTTGCGGCTTGGGCGGAGAATGCGTATGTGTCCGGCTGGGGATATATGAACGGTTTTATTGGTGAAAGAAACGAAAATGATAGGATTCGCTATGCAGATAACGCAGGACTTATGCTAGGGTATCTGAACTACAACCCTACAGATAAAATTTTCAATTCCGATTACGATACTCTTATTTATACCGAACAAGGCAGTGTTGATTCTATGCCGGAGGTCACAGGATTAGGACTGTTCGACGGCGGTCAGCATGGAATTTATGTCGGTAACGGAGAGGTTGTTTACAGTTCAGAAGCTGTTGGTTATGTTATAAAAGAATCTATTTCAAAAGGCAGTTGGACAAGCTGGTGTACCTATGAAGGCATTGATTATCCGCAGGAGGTGACGGAAAAGCTTGAAGAAAATTCAGAATCGGATAGCTCGTCCGAAGATTGATAGGTGGTGATGTAAATGAAAAAGTCGGTTTCAATTTCGGTAGATGAAGAAAAGCTCTCAGCGATAGAGATGTATCTGGATCAGAAAAATACTAATCTTGCGGCGGAGTTGGACAAGTACATTGACCAGCTCTACGGAAAGATCGTACCGCAGAATGTCAGAGATTTCATTGACATGATGTCGGCGAAAAAGCCTGCGAGGAAGTCAAAGAATCCTGCTCCTGATGAATCGGAAAAGCAGTCCGAGTAGTAACTCGCCCCAGTTCGCACCTTGTCGCCTCGTGTGCCGTTTTCATAGCATGGGTGGGATAACTTTACCCTAACAATAGTCGGGGCGAATTTGGGACGTTTATCGCATAGTTTGAGAATGGCAGAAATCAGATGATTTCGGGTGGGTTTGAGGGGCATTTAATGTATTGCGAGTTAAAGTATCGGGGTTGTGACCCCGATACAATTACAGCGGACGGCAAAGCCGACCGCAATTCTGCGAGGTTTACTCTATTTTCAGCAAAGGAGTTGCAAATTCAGCCTTTTTCCAATTTAGGAGTTGTAACTGCTGAAAATAGCGTAGATAAGGCATTTTTAAGGAGTTGATGAGAGTGAAATGAGTTTTCAGAACAAAGTGAAATTTGCACTATGGGCATATCCCAAAACGCTGAAAGATGTTGAGATTCACTACAAAAATGACAACTGCAAATCCCAGAGTGAGTTTATTGAAAAAGCAATCAAGTTCTATATCGGATATCTTGACGAGGAGAAAAGTGTGAACTACATTTCACCTATGATTACCGAAACGGTCAAGGCGCAGATAAAAGGTACGGAACAAAGGCTTGCACGGTTGCTTTTCAAAGTTGCAGTTGAACTTGGAAAGCTGTCTCATATGACTGCGGCGATGAGTGATATTGACGAGGAAACGCTGAAAAGTCTCCATGCTATGTGCGTGAATGAGGTACGCAAAATAAATGGAATTATTGATTGCGAGGATGCTGTGAAGTATCAGAAAGAGTGATTGAGTGCCGAGAATTATTGTCACGAGCCGCTATCTGAAAAAAGGCTTAAAAAAGAATCTGAAAAATTATGTGAAGTACATTGCAACTCGTGAGGGTGTTGTCCAAACTTTTAATGAACGTGAAAATTACGTTGGCTATCTTGCCTATCGTCCTAATTCGCATGGACTTTTCAATGAAAATGATAAGCCGATAAATCTTGAAAGGGGCGCAAAAGGAATTGCTAATCACGGCGGAAATGTATGGACTCATGTCGTGTCGCTCAGGCGTGATGACGCTCAGAAAATGGGATATGATAATCTGAAAGCATGGCGTGATTTGGTCGTTCGGCAGATTCCAAACATCGCAAAAAATCAAAAAATAGATCTGAAAAATCTGCGGTGGTATGCGGCTTTTCACGACAAGGAAACTAATCCTCACGTTCATATTATTGTTTATTCGGCAAATGAGCGTGAGGGATTTCTCACTAATCACGGCATCGAGAAAATCCGCAGCGGGTTTGAGAACGATATTTATTCCGATGAACTTCATCACATCTATGCACAGCAAACTGACTTACGAAATTTGCTGAAAAAAGAGTCTGAACAGTTAATGAAAAGCCTTGCAAGAAAGATTTATCAGAATAAAAATTTTGATTCGGAACTTATAAATCTTGTTGCAAAACTGCATGATCAGCTTGAGAAATCAAATGGTAAAAAAGTGTATGGCTATCTGAAATCTGATGTTAAGAAAACTGTTGATGAAATATTTGAAAAGCTTGCAGGCAACGAATCCATTCAGAAAATGTATGATCTCTGGTGTGAAATGGAGCAGCAAAAGCATGATGTTTATTCGTTTGCAAAAGTTCGTTTTCCAAAATTGGTTGATAACAAGGAATTTAAGTCAGTGAAGAATATGATCGTTCAGACTGTTATGCAAATGGAAATTTCCGAAACTGAAATTGAAAATAAACTCTTAGCTCAATCTGGAAAACAAGATATGGAGGATGTTCAGCCGAACTCAGAACCAGTTGAAAATGAAGTACTTGCAAGTACCGTATTCAGTTTGTTTGTAAATCTAAGCAGATGTATTGAGGACGACTATCATCACAAGTTTCAATCTGGCAGAAAAATGATCGACAGTAAACTGCGGAGAATGATTCAGGAGAAGAATCAGGCTCTTGGAATTAAAGATGATTTTTCACAACATCAGTATTAATTTATAAATTATACAGTTTTTATTGAAAATAATGTCTGTATGTGATATAATTATAGCAGTTTTATTGAATGGAGATCCAAAATGGAAAAAATCTATTTTACACGAAAATTGACTGAACATAATCTCTTTTCCGAAAGCGGAGAATATGGCGATAATTGGGTTAGCATTTCATTGAATCGCAGCAGATATATAATGCCGGAAACCAACTTTCTTTATGGGTGTGCAATCGGAAGAAAGGTTGATTTCTGGGAATACAGAGTTATGGACTACATTAATTATAATCTGATGTACGACAGGAATATTATTTTTGTCGGCAGCAAACGTTTATACAAAAAAGCTTTGAAAAGATATGGTGATCATTCAATATATGATAGACAATTAAGACCTTATGAAAATAGGTATGTGGTTCATAGTACAACAGCAGAAAATTATCAGAAGATAAAAAAGCAGGGATGTATAAAGTCATGGAATATTCTAAAAAAGGAGAATTCTGATTTTGAAGCTAAGCCGATAGGCGCTATGCTTGGCGATCCCGAAGATTTCAGGGATTATATAATGCTGGGAAGCGGAGTTCAATGTGAGGTAGTTGTCTTATCCAAGCAGAAGAACCGGCTTTGTCATGATGCGAATGAAGAATATATTCCGGGAGCAAGAATGTATTTTGATACTAAACAGCTTGCTGAAAACGGTTTATTGGTTCGTGACGGTTTGCACTACAAGGTGAAAAATGAATTGTCGCTGAATCTGGCATTATTTACTGCGACGATTGATAATATAAGGATAAACGGAAAAATTACTCCGAATACTTTTGCGGAAGCGGCAGATATTGAATTTTCGGAATACATCAATACAACATAAAATTGAATATATAAATATAAAGGCATATCAGGTTCATTTGTAAATCTGATATGCCTTTTTTCGTTAATTTCGCCCATTAGTAATAAACAATTTGCAAATGGCGCAAAATAGGAATGCATAAACTGAAGATATACAAAAAGCTGACGGCTAAAAAATTAAGCTGTGAGTGAAAGGCGGCTGACATAGTCTTTCTTGATCTGCATTGAAGGGTGACAGTATCTGTTTAAAGTTATAGCAGCGTCTGCATGACCGAGCAATTCGCTGAGAGTTTTCGGATCGAAACCTTTTTCAATGCAGACAGTCGCATAAGTGTGACGAAGAAGGTGAAAATTGACATTTCTAATACCGCATAATTTCAGAATGGATTTGAAACGATTCTGCATTGTTCTCGGTTCGGTAGGCTTGCTTTTCTCCGTGATGATGTAGAAATCACCGCAGTTTTTATAGCTTCTGAGAATATCTAAAACAAAAGCAGGAATCGGAACAGTGCGAACAGAACTTTTGCTTTTTGGAGTTCCAATAATGACTTGTGATTTTCCGTTCTTGTTTACACGCTGAACAGTTCTATTTACATATAAAACAGCATTATCAAAGTCGATATCTTCCCATTTCAAGCCGCAAAGTTCACCTATACGCAATCCCGTGAAAAGGCAAAGAAGAATAGCAATATTCGTCTTATTTTGATTGTGAATCAGGTAACTTTCGAGTCTTTTTCTCTCAGCAGAGGTTAAAATATCCATCTGCTTTTTCTCAGTTTTTGGCATGGTAAAATGAGTTCCTCTGATGCCAAATTCTCTCATAGCATAATTCTCAATACTGCGATATACCGTCATAATATCGCGTACTGATTTTGCAGAAAGTCCGCCTTTGCCATTAAGTCTGCCGCTGGTCAGCTTTAAATTAATAAAATCATTCAGCTTGCCCGTGGTCAAATTCATCATCATTTCTCCGCCTAAAATTGGCAAAATATGCTTGTTCACAATATTTGAATAGTTTGCAAAACTTGACTCTTTGACACGCAATTTTGCGGAGGAAAGCCATTGCTCAGCAGCTTCATTAACAGTCAATTTTATTGCAGAAACAGTCGTATTCTGCCTGATTGAATACACCTCAGACATTTTTTCCTTGATTTCTGCAAGAGTCCTTGCATACACGGATTTGTACTTGATTTTCCCGTTATCCTGATACCCCACAGGTACACGTCCCTCGAACCTACCGTCCTTGCGCTTATAAATATTACTTCCTCTTTTAGCCATAAGTTTCTCCGTTCTGACTGAAAATTGACGGTTTAACACCTTTAAATTCATGTTAAATCTCATTTTCAGTCCCAAATTTTTCAAAAAAGTCTTTACGTTTACAAAATTTATGTTATAAGCGGCGAGTCGCCGCTGACAATTTCGCACTAAAGGAATTTGCTTCACAAAATTCTTCACGCGGATATTGCAATTTTTCAAATTGTATGATATAATACTATTAAGTCTACTGCAAATCCGACCCAAAAACTACCTCGCTAATGGGCGAAATTAACGAAAAGATCATTATTCATTTCACTTTTTATTATACCACAAAATTTGCTAAATATTATTGCGTTATTTGTCAGAATATGGTATTATAGTGTTAGCGGGGTGATTTATGTGATAAGAATTGCAGTCGTAGATGATGAAAAGGAACAAGTATTGTTGATTGAAAAAACAATAACCAATTTCTGTGAACAAAATAATATGGAGTACCAGATTTTGCCGTTTTATTGCGGAGAAGATCTATTACAATGTAACATTCCCATAGACGTTGCGTTTTTGGATGTACAAATGGGTGAAATAGATGGGATAGAAACAGCACAGAGGCTACGTGCTTGGAATAAGTGGGTTGCTTTAATTTATGTCACCTCATATGGAGAATATATCACTAAAGCAATGACTATTCATCCGTTTGCATACATTACTAAACCGTTTCAATCAGAACAGATTTCTAAAGTTCTTGAGGAATTTTTAGAATATCAACGTAGCATTAATGCTAAAGCAAAAGAATATTTTAAACTGAACATAAATAATTCTTACTGTTATCTTGAAACGAATGATATTTATTATTTTTACTATTTGGAAGATAGAACTGTAGAAGTCAAGCTTCGAAAAGAAAAATATAAGATTAAAGACAGCATTGCAAATATATATAATATAGTAAATCATCATTATTTTATTATGCCAACGCCGAGTATCATTGTGAATATACAGCATATCCGTAAGATTGACGGTAAGAATAAAAAGCTGATTCTGGAAAATGAGGATGAAATCCTAATTTCACGCAGAAAGTATAAAGAAGTATTTGACGCATTGAATCGCTATATGACGAATGGAGAGTTATAAATATGTCTTATGTTTTAGATTGTACCACATTACTTTTAAACGTGATTCTTTGTTTTTATTTACTCTATGACAAATATCCTTTAAGGAAAACACATATGACAAAAAGGACTATATTGCTAGCCTTGGCAGTAATAGTAAAAGCCATAGTGATATTTTTCAAAATATCACCGCTGAATTTTATAACTAATTTTTTAATGATTGTTTTGATTATACGTCTGTTATTCAATTGCAATAAATCTTCACTTTTTATCTACGCAGCATTGTTTGCTATGATTACACTATGTTCAGATGCACTAAGCGTAATAATTGTTTCAGTATTTCATAAAAATACAATATCCGTAACAATGGGCACATCATCTCTAACATGGAATCACCATTTGTGGGATTGGCTTATTCAAATTATATTAACTAGAATATCAAAATTGCTGATCCTGAAAAAGGAACATTTCAAAATTGTTTGGCACGAAATTATATTTTATATTATTTTGGTTTCATTTGAAGTAGGTATATTCGCCTATTTTTCTCATGTGACACATAGCAGTTCATCAGGTTTTCTGATGCTTCTAATAATGATTGGATTTTTATTCTTGGATTTGTATATTATATATATTTTTAACAAGATATCGAATTTAAGAGAAAAAGAACATCAAACAGATTTGATGAAGCAACGAGAACAAATCCAATTGCAGATGTATCATGAGCTTCAAAAAATGTATCAGACTACTTGTGAAGCGGCACATGATATCAATCGACATGTTAACGCATTGAAATCATGGATCTCTGGAGAATCATGTGAAAAGGCAGAACAATATCTATCTGATTTATCAGATACAGCCAAACAGCTGCAACCAAGAATCAGAAATCAAAATGAAATACTGGAAATTATTTTGAATACAGTTGCTTCAACTTGTGAAAGAGAACAAATTAAGCTGGACATGGATATTGAAGATTTTTCTATGAAATTTATTTCTGATATGGATATTACAACGATATTTTCAAATTTACTCGACAATGCAGTAGATGCATGCATGGAAATAAAAAATGCTCCCAAAACGATACAGATTGTACTTTGTCAGAAGATGGGGCTGATTGCTTTACGTATTACAAATACTTGCGCATATACAAGTACAGAACTTGCGCAAAAATGGCATTCCACAAAAAAGAACCACATGGGAATTGGATTATCCAATGTGCAAAAAACTGTAGAGAAATATGAAGGCGTTGTATCGTTAAAAACAAAAAATGAGATATTTCAGGTATCCGTCACACTGCCAATAGATAAAATGTAAGCATAGGGAATCGGTCAAATGATCGATTCCATTTTTTTGATAACCATTTGACGTAAAAAATTGACCATTTAGCGTAAATCTATTGAAATTCGAATTTGGTAATGATATACTTGAGACGCAAGATGTCTTGAAATCAATAAACAGGAGGTTGTATGTAATGTTCAAAAAAAGAAGCGCAAAAAAAGCAATACTGAAGGGAATGGCTTTTGCTGCCAAAAAGACAGCGCAGTTTAATGCAGATAACTATTGTGCATGGTGGCATTATCAGCCGAAAATGCCTAATGCAGTCAAAAAAATGCATAAGTCCTGATGCTTGAACGTCTATCTGAAAAGTTCACATGGAAGCTGATACATACTGAAATTATTTCCAAAACAGATGCAGACGTGTATGTGTACGGATTTTTTCAATTGGCCATGATGATTCTAAACATTGCGACGACATTGTTTCTGGCCATACTATTTAAGCTTCTGATTCCCTGCATTTTGCTAAATTTGTCCTATATTCCACTACGAATAAACGCAGGAGGACATCATGCGAGTAGTCCCACAAAATGCTACATAAATTCAACAATTATGATTGCAGCTTTGCTTGCCGTTATAAAATGGATCACTATTCATAATACAATTTCTGCGATTATGTTTGTTTTGTCGGGGATTGTGATATGGATTCTGGCTCCTGTGGAAGCAGAAAATAATCCATGGGATGACACAGAAAAGCAGATATATCGCAGGCGTACTAGAGTTATACTTTTAATCGAAGCAATTTTTTTTACAGTATCATTAATTTTTATGAAAGATTGGATTTCAGAAACAATAACGTTGGGAATATTTACAGAAAGCGTTTTGCTGCTTATAGGAGCACTTATAAATAACAATAAACGATCAAAAAATGAAATATTACCTAAGAGAAAATAGTTAAGAAAGCACTGATTAATTCCAGTACATAAATTACCCTGTCAGATTGTATAGAAATTTATCTTTAAATCAACTACTGTCAAAAAGTACACTCACAGTGTGAGTGTACTCGCATAGCATATTGAAATATCAGCAAGTTTAACAAAAAGGATGATTAAGATATCTCAAAGTGAAATAAGAGAAGTTTCTCAGTTAAAGTTTCTGTATAAGATGATGGAAAATACACAAGCAAAATACGTATTAAATCACTAGCATGATTTATTCAGTAATTACTTAACAAATATTTAGAAATCCGAATTTACAATTTGGATAAATCTGTGAAGATAAATTCAAAAAGGTAATTTTCATAAATCCTATTGCGTATCAGTATTAATAAACGATTTTATAAAGTTAAAGAATGGGATGTGCCGTAATAAAACTAACCTTTGGTACATGTTGCTACGGCACATCTAACCGCATTTTGGAAAACCTTTAATATATTTATGCACTAAAAAACATTGAAGAAATACCACGCACAATAAAATACGGAGGTAAAAATGAAATTAAAGAAAAAGCACAAACAAAGAGTATTCAGCGGAATTCTCAGTGCAATAATGTTGGCGAACTTCTGTACAGTAATGCCAATTTCCACTTTTGCTAAAGATGATGAAATTCAGGAAATCACAAATGATAACGGACACAGATATCAGCTTTTTGATACGTCCATGAACTGGCACGAAGCAGAGGCATATTGTGAGAGCCTTGGAGGACATCTCGTGACTATAAATTCTGACGAGGAGCAGCAGTTTATAAACAACAATATACTTTCAATCGGAACGAAAAATACTTATTATATAGGTATGTATAGAGATAATACCGATAGTGATTGGAAATGGATTACTAACGAAGATATTGATTATATTAACTGGGATGACGGTGAACCGAATGATACAAATGAGAATTATGTTCATATGTACAGGGGCATAGGAAATTATGGGACATGGAACAATACATTTGATTTTGTCGAAGGAACCGAAAGTTACAGTACTGCTAATGCTGGCTTTATATGTGAATGGGAAAGCGTAGATTCTTCTGTTGAAGTTAAAAATAACATGAAGAACTACGCTTTATTTTCTGCAAGTACAACAGAAAATCTGAGCTTTTATGGCTGGAAAAGCAATATTTCGGGAAATATTTACAGCGGAGCATCGTTTAATTACGGTGGATCAGAGCTTTATGTAAACGGTAGAATAGACGCTGTAGGAAACATTAATGCAAGCGGCTGGAAAATTGAGATTAACGAAGAGAGTGAAAATGTTGAGCCAGTTGAAAAGCCTGATTTTGACGAGGTTATACATGATAATGCACAGCCATATGAATATTTTGAAGAAAGTCCTGCATATATAGAGGATAAAACAGTTATAAGCAGTTCTATAAAAGTTGCGGGAGATGTAGTAATCAGCAGTACCTCATTTGAAGGTGACTGCTATATTATTGCCGAAGGAAATATCACATATAACGTTGATTCGTTCAATACAGCAGGCAGAGTTTTTCTGTATTCGAGAAACGGAAATATAACGATCAACGGAACTCAGATCGAGTTTAACGGTGCGATGTATGCTCCCAATGGACAGGTCAGATTCAATACCAACGATACGACGCTTAACGGATTTGTATGGGCGAACAGCATAAATTACGGCGGAAGCGTTCTGAATGTAACAGCCGATAATTTTGACATGGTTGAACCGAAATGCATCGTAAAAACTTACACTATCGACGAAGATTTCAACGAAGGCGAACTGAACGGTCTGAGCCTTGCAGTTCCAAATCAGCTTGTGCTTTCAGAAAAACAGAATGCAGAATCTGTTCCGTATAAAAAAATATTCGGCGATATTGAAAACGGAAAGGGCGTAAAGGTTACCTGTTCCGCAGATAAAAGCGCCATTTCGGGAAACGGTGACAGCGTTAATATCAGATACGGATTAAGCGGATTCGGTGAAGCTGATGTAAACGAAAATGCAGTAGATCTTATCATAGTTGTAGATGAATCTGGCAGCATGAGCGGAACACGTATGAGTAATACCAAAGCTGCAGCGAAAGAAATCATTTCCCAAATGAAAGATAACGACCGCTGTGCAGTCATGGGGTTTACATATTCCTCAAGCATAAAGCAGAGTCTCACTTCTGACAAGGAATTGCTTAATACAGCAGTGGACAAGCTGTATGCTTCCGGTGGTACAAGAATATATGTTGGAATTGATGAAGCTCTGAAAATGTTCAGTTATATGAGCGAGGATAATCGTCAAAAGTTTATTATTCTGTTATCTGACGGCGAAGATGAGGCTGTTTCAAGATCATTGGAATCTGCGAAATCTGCTGGAGAAAATGATATCAGAATTTTTGCAATGATGATCGGTTCAGGCACGCTCCAGATGCAGAATATTGCGATCAACAGCAACGGAATTTACAAAAATGCACCGTCTTCAGAGGATATCGGCAAAATTATGTCGTATTTTGCTTCGGAGGTTTTTAATGTTGCAGGACGAAATACAACTTTCAGAACAACAATAAAAGATAAAACTTCGGTTGATATAAGCAAAATAACTCCCGAACCGTCTAAGGTTACAGAAAACGAGGACGGCAGTGTTACGCTTGAATGGAATTTTGACAGAATTACTATCGACGAGCAGAAAAACATTGATATTCCGCTGACTGCAAATGCCGGAAACGATGGTTTTTCGGAGCTTATCGAGAATACCTCCTGCGTTTATTACGACCGCAGCGGTAAGCCGAATATTGTGTACGCCGAAGATATTTCTCTTCCTGTCAGCAATTATGTGGAAAGCGGAAGCTGGTCTGTAGTTTTTGGCAGCGAAAGAGAGTCTGTGAACTGGAAAAACATTTACTGGAACGGCGTTCGTCACGGTGACGGAACTATTACAGTTAACGCTTCTGCAAGCGATGACGGAGCTAATTTCAGCGAACCTATTGCAATAAAAAATTACGAGGATATTTCCGGTCTGACAGGTCGTTATGTAAAACTTGAAGTGAATATGACGGTTTCCTCGGACGGTAAAACTCCCGAACTTTCCGACATTACGGTAATGTCGGAAGATGCGGTAATGCCGGATTTTTCAAACGCAGAACCTACCCTTGAAATCGCTTCAAAGAGCGTTACAAAGGTTAATGTTCCGTTGAATATCCGTGCGGATCTTGCAGACGACTGTCTTAAATCAGATATTTCTATAAAATGGTCATGCGATGATGCGAATGTAAAATTTGCAGATGATTCAAAGCTTATGACTTCGGTGATCTGTGCAGAAACAGGCAGTTATGATATTGTTTGTACCGTAAATGACGGCGAAAAAACAGTCCAGAATATGCGTACAATCGTATGTGAGCCTGCTGACAGCTATGCGGATATTGATCCTGATAAAAAGGACGAGGCGGTCGCTCCGAAAATAAAAGTTAATCTGCCGAAATATGCTGACAGAAACGAAAAAATCAACACCAAGATTGAAAAGCTGAACGATACTGAAATTTCCTGGTATTCGGTTATTTTCAATGGAAATACGCCTGTTGATGTAACAGACGACGGCGAATTTTCTCTCACAATGCCCAATAGAGACGGCACATATAAGGTCGTTGTAAGAGCCTTTGACTGGGCTGGAAAATCTGACGTTCAGGAGTATAAAATAATCGTTGACAGCATTGTGCCTGCGGTTGAAATTATGCCCTCGTCTGATGAAGCTATAATCGGAAGTGAAGCATTTTTCAAGGTAAAAGTAACTGGGGAACACAAAATAAAATCAGTTGAATACACGCTGAACGGCGAAAAAATTGATATTCCCGAAAACGGAATCGTACCAATAAATACCGACAAAGAAGCAGAATATATCCTTGAAGCAAAGGGCGAAACCATAAAGGGAAAAGCGATTTCAGCGTCTGCGAAAATTACTGTAATTGAAGCTGATACAGAAAATCCGGAAGTTAAAATCACTTTTGACAAGAGTAGCTATAATGAAAATGGTACGGCTGTTATTACTGTTAATGCAACTGACAATGTTGGGGTTACTAAACTCGATGTGTTTGTAAATGGCGAGGCGGTTACGCTTGATAAAGACGGAAAATTCAAGATAACAGGCTTAAAATATGGCGATTACATCATTACCGCAAACGCCTTTGACGACGCCGGAAATAAAGGTACTGCATCAAAAACTCTGACAGCAAAGGACGTAACAAAGCCAACTCTTGAACTTAAGGCTGATAAAACTGAGGTCAAAGTCGGTGAAAAAGTCAATATCACTGTTATTGCTGCAGACAACAACGGAGTTGTCTGCACGGAGTTGACTATTGATAATAAAAAAGTTGATTTATCCGCAGATAATACGGCTGTATTTGAACCCGACAAAGAGGGAAAATATGTTGTTAAAGCAACGGCTTCTGACCTGTCGGGAAATAAAATTACAAAGCAGTTTACAATTACTGTTGTTCAGCCGGATACGATTGCTCCGACCGTTACGCTTTCTTTTGATAAGGATACTTATTTTGAAGACGACGATATTGTAATCAGTGTTTCTGCGATCGATAATGTCGGCGTAATAAAAACAATTCTTTTCGTTGACGGTGAAGAAGTTGAACTTGATAAGGATGGAAATTATAATATCAAAAAGGCTGAGCTTAAGGATTATGAAATAATCGCAAAAGCCTATGATGAAGAAAACAATGAAGGTTCTGCAACTTCTACTGTTAAAGTAAACGAAGCGAAAGCTCCCGAAATCAATGTGACTTTCGATAAGGATATGTACATTGAAGGCGATTTGCTTGAGGGACTTGTTACCGCTCAGGGACAGCGTGAAATAATTACGCTTACGGGAAAAGTGAACGGAAAACCGCTTGCAATTGAGGACGGCGTATTTTCACTCAGCGATCTTTCGGCAGGAGATTATACATTTACGTTTACTGCTGAAGATGCAAAAGAATTAAAGTCAACTATCGAAAAAGAAATTACTGTTTTTAAAAAAGATGAAGCCGACAGGCGATTATTTGCAAGCATAGACGGTCTTGTTTTATACAAAACGACGGCTTTATACAAAGTAACAGCGACGGACGAAATTGACAAATCCACAATTTCGGTAAAATTAAACGGTGAAAAAATCACGCTTGATGAAAATCTCGAATATGAATTTAAGGCGGAAAAGCTCTTTGATAATGAGCTCGTATTAACTGCAAAAACTAAGGACGGCGAAACGATCACTGTAAGAAATAAAGTTCTTGTTTACGAAACCGACAAGCCTACGGTTGACATAAAATTAAGCAAAGATAAGGATATTCAGGAACATGAAGATATTACCGTAACAATTAAAGCTGAGGATATTTCGGGTATTAAGAAAATCCAGTGTTTGTTTGACGGCGTTGAGATGCTGCTTGATGAAAACGGTCAGACGGTTATCAAAGATTTTCAGATGAGACCTCATGCGCTTGTTGTCAGAGCATGGGATAATTTCAACAATTGCAGAAGCTATAAGGTTTCATTCTACGTTGTGCAGTACGAAGTTTCCGGAGGAAATGGTTCGGTTTCTGTTGGCGGCGAAGATGAAACAGAAAAGGAACTGATAGCTGATATTTATAATCCAATCAATGAAGATGTAATCACAGCGCCTATGGATATATTCGGACGTGCAGACGGTACAGATTTTGAAAAATACAGGCTTGAATATCAGTCAGCAGCCGGTGGAGATTACGTTCTTATCACTGAGGGAACAAGCAAAAAGAATAATCAGTCATTAGGCGAATTTGATCCTACAATGCTTCGTAACGGACTTTATAATATCAGACTTACCGTGTGGGGAAAAAGCGGTGTAAGTATTTCTGACGAGATACTGATTTCCGTTGAGGGACAGATGAAAATTGGCAATTTCTCAATGGATTTTCAGGACATGGATGTAAATGTTTCCGGTGCTCCGTTAACAGTAATTAGAGGTTATGACAGTCGTGACAGAAATGTAAGCGGTGATTTTGGATATGGCTGGAATATTTCAACCTGTGGAGTCACAATTACCAAGAGCTGTAACCTGAGTTATGGCTGGGACGAGAGTCGAAGCGGATACAATTATTATTATTCGCCGACAAAGCCGCATATTGTTTCGATCAACTGGGGTAATGGTCAGACAGAGAAGTTTGTAATGAAATTAAAAAGCGAAGGATATTCCTCATATAGAACGGTATCGGTTTCATTTGAATCAATGGACGGCAGCGGCTCTACGCTTATTTCAAATTACACTTCTTCCGGATGGACATATCAAAGTGATCAAATTTATTTTTTAGACTGGAGTTCATTTGATACAATTGATTATGATCCGGATATATGGTATCTGACACGTCCTGATGGAACAGTATATCAAATAAGCTGTACTAATGGAATACAAAAGATTACTGACCCCAACGGAAATCAAGTTGTTTTCAAAAATAATTCCATTGTTCAGACAGATGCGGACAATAATCAGAAAATGATCTCGATTAATCGAGACAGTCAGGGAAGAATTGCAAGTATTGCATCTCCCACAGGAAAGATCGTATCTTATGAATATGATGAAAACGGAGACCTCGCATCAGTAACCGATATTTCAGGCGAAGTTACAAAGTTTGAATATGATAATCACTATCTTACAGCTATAATTGACCCAAGAGGCATAACAGTATCAAGAAATATCTATGACGATGACGGCAGACTTATTAAAACAATTGACGCTGATGGAAATGAAATAGTTTACGACCACGACATTGACGGACGAGAAGAAACCATTACAGACAGAAACGGTGGCGTTACACGATATACTTACGATCATAACGGCAACGTTACTTCACAAACCGATCCAATGGGTAACACCATAAAGAGCACATATGATGAAAATGGCAATCTTTCATCAAAAACCGATGCACTTGGAAATGTGACAAATTACAGCTATGACGAGCACGGAAATATGCTTGAACTGACTGACGCTGAGGGAAACATCGTTACAAATGCATATAACTCCAAGGGATTTGTTACATCTATCAATGCAATGGGAATTGACATAATGAGCGTGAATTATGATGAAAATGGCAATGCCTCATCAACTGTTGACGCTCTCGGCAACGAAATAAATTATAGTTATGACATCAAGGGCAATCTGAAATCCGTTACTGATGAAATAGGCACATATATGAATATGACCTATGACAGCAATGGTAATGTTATTTCTGCCACAAACGGTGCTGGAACTTCTGCTGAATTTACTTATGACAGTGACGGAAATTGTCTTTCCAAAACGCTCACTTATACGTCGGACGGAGTTTCAAAAACTGTTACAGAAAATTACACTTACGATGATGCCGGAAATCTTATAAAAATCATTGACAGCGACGGAAATATCACGACAACCGAGTATAACAGCATGGGAAAAGTTTCTGTTGCTGCAGATGAAAAAGGCAGACAGACTTCATACGATTATGACGATCTTGGCAACTTTGTAAAAATAACATATGCAGACGGAACTTCCGAATCCTTCACATACGACCGTGAGAGCAATAATCTTACAGCAACTGACAGACTCGGCAGAACTGTGACAATGAAGTATGACAAGGTTGGAAATCTTATTTCCAAAACATATCCAAACGGAACTGTGGTTTCATACGCTTACGATGCTAATTACAATCTTGTTTCAGAAACAAGCACAAGCGGTGGAACAACTAAGTACGAGTATGATAAAATCGGCAGAAATACTGCAATTATTGATGCTCTTGGAAACCGTACAGAATTTGCTTACAACAGTCATTCTCAGCTTGAAAGCATGACCGACGCAAAGGGAAATGTTCACACTTACACCTATGACGACAACGGAAACCGTATCAAAACAACTTATCCTGATGGTTCAAGCGTATCCTCTGCATATGACGCAAGAGGTCGTGTGACAAGTCAGACAGATCAGCACGGATATACAACTTCATATACTTATGACGGTGCTGACAGGCTTACAAGCGTTACAGATACTCTCGGCAACGTAACAAGCTACACATATGATGAAGTAGGAAATCTCATTATGGTAACTGATGCTAATGGCAATTCTACTTATTACACTTACGATGATTTTGGCAGAGTTATCAGAACTACAAACGCTCTCGGAAAAACTGCTGAAGTAACTTACGACATCAGCGGAAATGTGCTTACATCGACTGATTTTGCAGGTAAGCTCACATCCTACACATATGATGAATTTGACAGATTAGCAAGTAAAACGACAGAGGACGGAACAGTTACATATTCCTATACTGTTGACGGAAAGCTTTCGTCTGTAGTTGATTCCACAGGCACAACAAAATACTCTTACGACAGCATGGACGGACTTAAAAAGGTTGTATATCCCAACGGCGAATACGTTGAGTACAGCTATGACGATTCGTGCAGACTGACAAGCGTAGAGACTGCATACGGCACGACTTCATACGGATATGACAAGCTCGACAGACTGGTGAGAGTTGTTGACAGAAATGGCTATGCTACGGTCTATGAATATGATGAAAATGGTAACAGGTCAGCGGTCAGATATGCCAACGGAATTGTAATAACTTACAAATATGACGAGGTAAACCGTCTTATCAGTGAAAAAGCGCTTGACAAACAGGGCGGACTTGTGGCACAATATGAGTATACCCTTGGAGCAGCCGGAGAACGCACAAAAGTCAAGGAGCTTGACCGCACTGTAGAGTATACATACGATGAGCTTTACAGGCTGACAGGCGAAAAGATAACTGCTGCGGACGGAACTGTAACAGAGTACACCTACGCTTACGACAACGTAAGCAACCGCATCTTGAAAACCGAAAATGGTACTAAGACGACCTACACCTACAATGCTCTCAATCAGCTTGTTAAGGAAAACGATACCGTATACAAGTACGATGATGCAGGAAATCTAATCTCTACGACATCATCTGGTAAGTCTGCGGCATATACTTATAATGCTGAGAATAAGCTGATTCGTGCGACTGTTCAGGAAGGCAACAATGTCTCTGTTGAGGAATATGAGTACGACTATGTAGGAAACAGAACTGTAAAGAAGTCTGAAAACGATTATACTTACTATCTTAACGATATAAGCGGAAGTCTTACTCAGGTTCTTGCAGAACTTGATTCTAACGGAAATGAAAAGTGCTACTACACAAGAGGAATTGAAATCATTTCGCAGGAACGAAGCAGCAATATTTCATACTATCTAACAGACGGTCACGGCTCGGTAAGACAGCTTACTGGTTCAAACGGAGCTGTAACAGACACTTATGTGTATGACGCTTGGGGTAATCTGATTTCTTCGACTGGTACTACTGAAAACAGCTATCTATACTGCGGCGAGCAGCTCGACAGCACTACAGGACTTTACTATCTCCGTGCGAGATATATGAATCCAACTACAGGTACATTCATCTCTATGGATACCTATCAGGGTTCGATATTTGAGCCTGTGACGCTGCACAAGTACCTTTATGCAAATGCAAATCCTGTTATGAATACTGATCCATCGGGATACTTTTCATTAGGCGATTTTAATGCTGCAAGCAGTATTAATAGTATTCTTGATAATTCTGCAAACATGAGTTCGCAATTTGCCATTAAATTCTTTAAGAATTTTATGAAGAAGATGGCAATTGGTACAATTGGCGGATTGATAGCAGTTGGTGACCAGTGGGCGGCAGGTATAACTGATCCTGACCAATTAGCAATTGCATTCAGAAAAGGATTTTTAACTGGTTTAGCTTTTTCTTTTGCATCCGGTAAGGTTGCTATGGCATTGGGAGGAATTGGTACTATAGTTGGATTTGGTAGTGCTATTTCTTCTTTTAAGAATGGCGATACGTGGCAAGGTATATATAGACTAAGTTTATCAGTTCTTGGCGGTGCATTATGGTGCAAAAAATATGGCTCGGAAGTAAATGGCATATTAAATAAACTTACTTCTTTGTCGAAAGAAGAAAGTTTGCAAACGGCATATTATGAATATAAAGCGTTAAGAATGCAAGGGTATAATGCTTCGGATGCATACAATTTAATGAAGCAGTTTCGTAATGGAATAAATCCAAATAATAAATTTGTTTTCCATTTTACCTCCCTTGAAGGTGGTGAAGGCATTACTTCATCTGGAGTAATCAATCCAAGCAAAAGCGGAGTTGCTGGTCCTGGTGTATACACAGGCACTACTCCTAAACCGTCATGGTTTTTAAAGCATATTCCATGGGTGGGTTGGGGATTAGGATCAAGACCTGTTAGAATACCTATTCTTTTGCCATCGGATGCAAATGTGACTTATCCTTTATTTCCTTTATTTTCAGCTATTTTCGAGGATTTAATTTCGTTAATTTCGTAGAGGTAAGTTTATGAAAAAAAATAATAAGCCGAGTATATATATATTAGCAAATTTAATCATTTTTGTGATTATTTATGCGTTGCTTATATTTTCTATAATTAAATTTATTTCATCTCCAACTTTGCGCATATTACTATCGATTATCGCAATTCTAACATCTGCTTTTATTGAGGAGAGGGTTCTATCACGTTGGATTAATTCTATTGTTAAGATAATTGTTAAACGGATAAAAACAGCAAGGAAGTAAATATATAAAAGATTTATGAGCCGAGGACAAGAAGTTTTCAAGACCTCGGCTCCATTTTCTAAAAAGTTCTTGAAAAACAGGGCGGACTTGTGGCACAATATGAGTATACCCTTGGAGCAGCCGGAGAACGCACAAAAGTCAAGGAGCTTGACCGCACTGTAGAGTATACATACGATGCGCTTTACAGACTGACAGGCGAAAAGATAACCGCTGCAGACGGAACTGTTACAGAGTACACTTACGCTTATGACAACGTAAGCAACCGCATCTTGAAAACCGAAAATGGTACTAAGACAACCTACACCTACAATGCTCTCAATCAGCTTGTCAAGGAAAATGATACCGTTTACAAGTACGATGATGCAGGAAATCTTATTTCTACGGCATCATCGGGCAACTCTGCCACATATACTTACAATGCTGAGAATAAGCTGATTCGTGCGACTGTTCAGGAAGGCAATGAAGTTTCTGTTGAGGAATACGAGTATGACTATGCAGGAAACAGAACTGTAAAGAAGTCCGAGAACGATTATACTTACTATCTTAACGACGTAAGCGGCAGTCTTACACAGGTTCTTGCAGAGCTTGATTCTAATGAAAATGAAAAGTGCTGGTACACAAGAGGCATTGAAATCATTTCTCAGGAACGCAGCGGCAATATTTCATACTACCTGACTGACGGTCACGGCTCGGTAAGACAGCTTGCTGATTCTACAGGTACAGTAACAGATACCTATGTATATGATGCGTGGGGCAATCTGATTTCTTCAACAGGGACAACTGAAAACAGTTATCTCTACTGTGGTGAGCAGTTTGATTCGGCTACTGGATTGTATTATCTCCGTGCAAGATATATGAACCCGACTACGGGTACGTTTATCTCTATAGACACGTATCAGGGATCGATATTTGAGCCTGTTACTTTGCATAAGTATCTGTATGCGAATGCTAATCCTGTGATGTATTCTGATCCCAGTGGGTATATGTCGGAAGAAAATTCGCTGGACTTCTATCAACAGGCATGGCTGACTATTCCGGAAGCAACACAGTACATTGCTGAGCTTGTTTGTAGCTCGAGCAATCCTGTGTCTCATGATGAAAAATCAGTTAAAATAGGTCATGAGATTATAAAACAGCTGAGAAATACCGGATTAGAGTATGCTATTACATCGCTGCTTGAACCTTATGTTGGTCCGGATGTTGCAAGATTGATTGCGAATGGCATTGTTACTGCGCTTGATATTGCTAAAAGTTCAAGAAATAAGAATATTAGTAATAATAACGGAATAGTTAATGGATCTAATAATGATACAGATGTAGTATATCGTGGCTTACGCAGTGATGAAAATCCAATGGATGGACTCTCTGCAAAAAATCCGAATCGTGGAATGTCGGTAGAAGGACATGTTTCAAGTGGTAGTAGAAATAAAGGCTCACAATATATTTCAACAACAAAAGATGTCGATATTGCTAGGCGTTATGCTGGCGAGGGTGGCGTTGTAGTATCAATTAGATTAGATGCATTAGGTGGAGATGTAAAAATATACGATTTGACAAACAAAGATGTACTTGATAAACACATTAAATTTCCAATGACAAGAAATTTTGCCACTAAGTCTAAGGAAGTTTTAATAGAAGGATATATTCCACCAGATGCTATTACGATTATATGATGATAATTAGAGGTAAATGATAATTATGCTAGATGAACTTTGGAATTTAGTGATGTCATATGATGACGGGTTAATTGTACAAATAAGATTGCAAAGTTTTTTTGATGAGGAAAAATTCAAAAAAATTGTTGAGATACTTAAACGGATAGTTTCCAAATTAAAAAATACAGAGTATGTTCCAAGAAAGCTATTATTGGTTGTGACCGAACTATTGCAACATACAGTTGGTGGAAATAATTACATGAATGAATCAGAATTGATTAAACTCGAAGATGCAGGATTAGAAATAATCGATATTATTTCAAGTTTATATCATGATAATGATTAGCTTGCACTACATTATTTCAAGCGGATTTTCAAATGCATCTATAATCTGATTTTTTCTATAGGTACTACTAAAACAGCTATCTTTGCTGCGGTGAGTAGTTTGATTCGTCTACTGGATTGTATTATCTCCGTGCGAGATATATGAACCCAACTACTGGTACGTTTATCTCAATGGATACCTATCAAGGTTCAATATTTGAGCCTGCTACTTTGCATAAGTATCTGTATGCTAATGCTAATCCTGTGATGTATTCTGATCCAAGTGGGTACATGTATATAGCAAAGGTTCAATATGATATGAGCTGTGTAACAATAGCTCGAAAACTAATTGCTACGTTGTTAGCCAGTGTTGCTGTTTATGAAAGTAAGGTACTTTCAAATTTGATCGTTGATGTTTGCAATTCCATATCTAAAGAATTGAACTGGGGAATTGTTAATATTAATTTTGCAACTGAGGCAATTATAAGAATATTGGCAAATGAATTTGAAGACGCAATAGAAGATCTAAAAAGGGAAATACCAGATTGTACAATTATTTATAGAAAAGGCTCTGGATCGTATAAAAATTTAACACCAAGACCAGATAAAGATACAGAAGGATTATCATATCAATTAGTTCCACCATTGGATTTCCCATTTACATTTACGGCTAAAGAACTTGTTGATTCTACTGGTATATTACAAGCAACTAAAGATGGTTCAAATCATGTAAGTGTTTACCCAAGAAATATGATAACAATGCAACAATGGATGAATTCACGTGATACAGCCGATGTAAATCCTCATAAATACAGCGTTTTATTAAGATCTATCAGTGTTAGAGTGGGGTAGAATGTTTTATTTTATAATGTGTATGTTTTTAAGTGCTTATTCGCCAAAACTATTACAAAAAAGTGCTGTTATTTTTCTGAGTCATATTCCAGTAAAATATCTCAAAGCATTTATTCAGCCCAAAAATCATAAGATAAGTTGGAAGAATTGTGCTCAAATTTTTATTAAAATAGGGTATCCTAAAAATTCATTATATATTAATGATTTATTAATGTGGTTGAAAGATATGAATTGGCCTGGAGCAGAAGAAATTTTCGATTATTTAGCGCAAATGCCAAAAAAGGATATGATGAAATATTTTGAGAATGCTTTAAAAAATGCTATATCAAGCAAGGATGAAGATTGGGTTTACTCATTATCATGCTTTTATAATAAAAACTTCAATGAAAATGATATGCTTGATAAGACTATTTTAAATGAGATGAAAAAAATAGTTAATAACTATTAGTAGTTACTGAGTTTGATGCTAATGGAAATGAGAAGTGTTACTACACAAGAGGAATTGAAATAATTTTTCAGGAGTGCAGCGGCAATATTTCATACTATCTGACAGACGGTCACGGCTCGGTAAGACAGCTTACTGATTCCACCGGTGCAGTAACAGATACCTATGTTTATGATGCATGGGGCAATCTGATTTCCTCGATAGGCGATACCGAAAATAGTTATCTTTACTGTGGCGAACAGCTTGACAGCACAACCGGACTTTATTATCTTCGTGCGAGATATATGAATCCCTCAACGGGTACGTTTATCTCAATGGATACCTATCAGGGTTCACTGTTTGATCCTGTTTCACTGCACAAGTATTTGTATGCAAGTGCTAATCCTGTGATGAACGTTGATCCGAGTGGATATGATGATACCCTTTTAGATTTAAATATAAGTATGGGTATTAGTAGCAAACTTGATGAAGCTGCAAGTTTGATCTCTTCATTTGCTTGGAATTTTTATCGTGCATTCAAAGCTGGTTTTATAATAGGCACATCAGTAACGATACCAATTACGCTATTGTTTGGTGATTTAATTTATGAAATGATAGCTGACGGCGTAATTTCATCAGCTGATGCTAATGAAGCGGTACGTGAAGAAATTCATAAAAAGCATGAACGTGATGATGTTGGTTGGATTGTATATGGTGAATTGGATTCACTTGGAAGGGCTACAGGTGCTATTGCTAAAATAACTAAGATAATGCCTTCTGCTGGTTCGGATGTTCCTCAAAGCATTAAACCCTCTGGATTTATTAATGGAAAAAGTCCCAAAAAAGGAGGTGCTGGACATGCAAGAGGTCATTTGATTGCAAAACAGTTAGGCGGGGATGGAACTGATCCAAGAAATGTAGTTACGTTGTATCAAAATCCTGTCAATAACTCATCTATGAAAAAAGCTGAGAACCGAATAAGAATAAGAAGAGATTTGGGAGAAACGATATATTTATCTGTAATACCTTTGTATTTAAGTAATGAATCTATGCCTCACAGTATACGTATGATCGCATATGGTAACAAAGGATATAAATTGAATATAAACATTTTGAATAATTTGAAAGGCTCGGTTACAAACTATGGATATCTTGAATAATGATTTAATTGAATATTCAAAAATAAATAACAGATATTCCTTTGTTCAAATTAATGGAGTTAATTTTCCAAAAGATGCGTCAACTTTTTTTAAAAAATATAACGAAGGAATAAATGATTATATATGGTTTATCTCTCCATACTCAGAGAATTGGAAAGAAATGGTTCAAGAACTGCGGGATCCATATGAGACGCTTAAAATTGCTTTTGAACAGGATATATTGTCATGTGGATATGTTCCTCAAAAATTTGAAGGTTATCCTTTTGAATTTTACCCACACCCAGATGGTTTGATCCCGTGGGCATACAGTGATAATGGAACGGTGTTCTATTGGAAGCCTGTTTTGGGGAAATGGAACATTGTTGTTTACGGAGATAGTTTCGAATATTATGAGTATGATTTCTTAACCACGGAGTTTTTATACAAACTCATAAATAAGGAAATCAATGAAATGCAATGCTTTTTGCCAAAAGATATTTTTGATTATGGTATAATTTGCAAATAAAAAATTATCTGCGGACTCCAAAAAAGTCCGCAGAATATGTGAAATCAAGGCTCTTGAACCATATGTTAAGCTGTTTGTAATAGGCTTTGGAATGTATGGACAAGGAAAAGCGATAGAAGAAGCGGCAGAAAATAGTCAGTGGGACTTGGTAATTGTACGCTCGTTACAGCTGTTCATACAAGTAATGTCACTTCCGCAGACTTGTTTCACGGGAGAAACGCATGTTGCAGCTGAGGACGGACAGATTCGCATTGACGAGATTGAAGTCGGCGACAAGGTCTGGGCATATAATATCTTCACAGGTGAAACGGCGCTCAAAGAAGTAACAAAGGTTTATGTACATGAAGTAGATGAGATACTTCACTTGTATACTTCTTGCGGAGATATTGACACAACTACTAACCACCCATTCTATGTCATTGATAAAGGTTGGGTAGCTGCCGGTGATCTTAACAATGGCGATGAAGTTTATCTTCTTGACGGCTCAACGGCATATATAATCGGTTCTGATATTGAAAAACTTGATGAAACAATTCTCGTTTATAACCTTGAGGTTGAGGATTTCAATACATACTTTGTCGGTGATGTGCCTGTTTTGGTGCATAATTATATTTCCAACAGGGAGGCTAATCAACAAAAAAATAAAGTATTGAATAATGAGGATGTGACATTCAAAACAAAACAAGATGCTATTGATTTTCTAAATAAAAAATTTCCTAATTTTGCAGAAGAAATGGCTGGTCACAGAAGTGCCGAGGGTTGGCATTTTGATGCACATGAGATAGCTGGTCTTGAAGGAATAATTGAGCATATAAATCTTTATAGCAAAAAACTTGGATTTAGAGTTCACTTGTTTTGGGGCGAATGAAAATGAAAAAAAGCATTCTATTCAATTTTTTAAAAAATAATGTATCAACTCAATTGATCAACAAAAACGAAAGTGAAAAAATTATTAGAAAAATAATAACCATTGCTAATGGTGAAAAACTTCATTATCTATGGAGCAATTATAAGTCTAATTCTTTTATTATTCAAAAAAAAATAAGTTGCAATCCAAATTTATATATTAAAACGTTAAACAACATTATTGTATTTAATAATATGTATCTTATTATTGATAAGGTTTGTTTCTCGGATTATGACAACGATTTAGTAGTGAAACTGTCAAAAGCAGAAATTATTGAATTATTGTATGAATTCTACTGGGAATTAGATGAAATATATATATTTGATATGGATTGTTCCGTTTTTATTTCATTAAATCATAACTTTGAATTATCATTGTATGGTAATAAAAGATTAGATTTATGTAAAAAAACTCTAGAAAAAATAAAAACATCATCTTAATAAATAAATTATATCTGATGATACAACAACCAATCACCCATTTTATGTTATTGATAAAGGTTGGGTAGCCGCTGGTGATCTTAACGATGGTGATGAGTTCTATCTCATTGACGGTACAACTGCTTTAATAACTGGCTCTGATATTGAAAAACTTGATGAAACAATTCTCGTTTATAACCTTGAGGTTGAGGATTTCAATACTTACTTTGTTGGCGATGGTGCTATTCTTGTTCATAATTATAATGGCTCGAATGAACCGCCGACTAATAAGCATAACGAACCATATCCATCTGTTCCTGATCCACGCACTGGAGAAAACATACCTTTTCCTAGTGGGGATATTTCAAAAGTACCTAAAGATCAAAGAGTAGATTGGGATGGAGGGACGCGACACGATTTTATTAAAGAATGGTATGATCGAGGATATGGTGATTTGCCTGAAGATTGGAGCAAATATGATATTCATCATATTCTTCCTCGTGAGTATGGCGGAACTAATGCCTTTGACAATCTAGTGCCTTTATTGCGCGAAACCACACATAAATTGTTCACCTCATGGTGGGCTGGCTACTGAGATTGTTAGATTTTATCAATTAGTATCTTGTTTTGGCATTGAAAAAGAATTTTTGTAAATTAATTTATCATGCTGAGACGAGATTGCAAATTTATAAAGGTCAATACATTTTTATCAAAGGAGAAAAAATGGAATCAATTTATTCTTTAAAAGGACGTCTGTCTGAAGAAAATACTCTTATTGTTCAGAATGAGAGAGGATTCATAATGGAAACGGAATTTGAATGGAATCAACCCGCATCGGAATTGGATATCATGTTATATGAAAAAAATTCAGGAATTATCTTACCGCAAAGCTATAAGAAATTTCTGAAACTATCAAATGGGGCTATTCTCTTTAAAGACAAGAAATATGGTCAATGGGGATGCAAAGTATATGGAGCATCTGAACTTACTGCGATTAACGAACAAATCAGAACATGGCGACAGATTCCTGATTCGTGGCTTGTCTTTGCAACATGGATTGGGGATGGAGATATGCTAATGTTTGATATCAACAAGTATAAAGCTGGGGAGAAGGATTATATTATTGATGGCGATGAATGTGATTCTGAAAATGATTTTTGTTATATTAAAGGAGATTTTGAAAAATGGATAGACAGACTAATTGTGTCCCAGGGTTCAAAGTATTGGAGATGGTAATCTAAGCCCTAAATCATATGATAGAAAAAGATCATTTATTAGCCTTGATTGCGTCCTTACTTAAAAATGTTTAAAAAGAGTGGTGACACATGGACATAAAACATATAAGAAACCATCATTGTTTTTAACATACAGAACTATCGGATTGATAGTTCAAAATACTATGTCAATGTAGGTGCAATATTAATAAAGCGAATCGACGAAATTGAGGTTTGTGACAAGGTCTGGGCATATGATATCTTTACAGGTGAAACAGCTCTCAAGGAAGTTATAAAGGTTTATGTACATGAAGTAGATGAAATTCTGCACTTGCATACTTCTTGTGGTGACATTGACACAACTACTAACCACCCATTCTATGTTATTGATAAAGGTTGGGTAGCCGCTGGTGATTTGATTATTGGTGATGAGGTTTATCTCATCGATGGTTCAACGGCTGTTGTGACGGGTTTTGAACTTGAAAAACTTGATGAATCTATAAAGGTTTATAACCTTGAGGTTGCTGACTTCAACACATACTTTGTTGGCGATGAAGCTGTTCTGGTGCATAATTATAACAAGAAAGAAATATTACAGAAAAATTGAATAATGACTTAGTACAAACCCTAAAATAAGTTTCCCAAGCAGGAGTTTGACAAGCTTTTAAAGCATTGTCGATTCCTGCTTTTTTTTATTTTAAAGAAGCTCCGTTTTAGCTTTAAAAGCAGAACGGAGCATTTTTATGCCCATTTTTAAGACATGGCAATGCTATATTGCCAAGTATCCATAGCCTTCGTTTTGATTCAGAACAAAAATCAAAACGGAGGTAAAAATATGAGCTATAATCATGGCTTGGAAGAAAAGAAATTCAAAGAGAAATGGCAGAAAATTGCTGAGGAGTACAGAAAAGCAGGAATGACAGAGGAACAGATAGCGGCAGTTTATGAATTTGACCGAGAGGTCTTCAACTCTGACCGACGTTTTAAAGAAAGAACAGTTGGATTGTTTGATAACGAAAACAGCAAAACGCTAATGGTTTACGACGATTATTCGGCAAACAACCGTTACGGTTGGATTGATGAAATTGAGGATATGGAAGTGTATTCACAAATCATGTCCTTGCCGGAAATCTGGCGAGAAGCTTTTACGATGTACATATTTGACGGGTACACTCAAAAGGATATTTCATCAAAATTACTGAAACCAAGGCGCACAATAACATCATGGATTGGTAAAATTGCTGAAATTTTATTTTAAGTTGCCAAAACAGTCGTTTTCGTGGGCTACAGGTTGAAAGGGAAAAAGAACGATTCAAATCCCTTTAGCATCTTGACAACAGAATATCAGCATCAGGAATACGTTAATCCTGCGGTCGGTATAAAATCTCGGCAGCCAAAGAAGCCATACGCCAAGACCTTGAAAGAGCGAGCGATAAATATGAAGCTTCAAAATCCGGAACAGCTTTCCGGAACGGCAATGAAACGCAGGAGGATAATGATACTTCCGTCCAGCCACAGACTCAAGCAATGGGGGCGGCTCTGAGAGAACCTCAGGGGGATGAGATGTCCATGAGATGAATAAGCTGTTCATCGTTCCCGATGTTCCGCCGCAGCGGATATCGAGGATAAATACTGCGGAAAACGTCCGAAACAAAATGAATCGGACGAAGGCAAAACGAATATAAGGCGGTTTGCATACCTTTTGCAGGCCGTCTGTTACATATAAAATTTCAAAGGTCAGGAGGCTGATATATGAGCGAAAAAGATAAGCCTGAAAAATCGGATTTCCGATCTAAATATAATAAATTTGGAGTCAATATTCCTACTCCGACAATCAGATTATCAGACAAGCATCCATGCTGCGGCTGCGTGTGGTATTCCAAAGACACAAATGTGTTGTTCTGCCCGTTTCATAATTGTGTAAAGAATAAGAAAGGCTTTGAAACTCCAAAGAAAAAGGTGAACGAAAATGCTGATTAAGCGAGGGGATATTTTTTACGCAGATTTGAATCCTGTGGTCGGTTCTGAGCAGGGTGGTATCAGACCTGTTTTGATTGTACAGAATAATGTTGGGAACAAGCATAGTCCTACAGTGATCGTTGTTCCGATTTCAACGGCAAAAAAGCATTATCTGCCTACTCATATTCATATCCGAGGCTCAAAAGCATTGCCCAAAGATTCGGTTATTCTTGCGGAGCAGATACGTACGATAGACAGATACCGATTAAAAAGTTATGTGGGTTCAGTTGATTTTGAACTTATGGAAAAAGTAGAAAAAGCGATGAAAATAAGTATAGGAGTTGATTTTCATGATTAAATTCGGACAAGCAGAGTATAACGACTTTATAGCACGAGTATTTGCGGATAAGCTTGATGAAATTCTTGGAACTACCGAAAAACAGAATTTCAACAGCAGAAACACAGAAGATATTTTCAAAGAGTTTGCGTCTTCAAGGGACGCAGCGTAGGAGGTATTGAGATGTTAGGATTTGTTATTGGAACATTTATCGGCGGAATTATTGGAGTATTCACAATGTGTCTGTGCAGAGCAGCTTCAGAAGCAGATAAATGTATGGCTTCCACAGATTCAGAAGAATAAATTTGTCGGGTATGGTGATACCATTCTGAGAAGAAATGTGGTATCCTTGTTGGTAAAAAGTAAAGGAGAGTGAGGAAATGCCTACAGTGACGGTGATACAGCGAACAATAACAGAAGAACAAAATACAAAAATCCGTTGTGCCGCATATTGCCGAGTAAGCTCAGACAGCGAAGATCAGCTCAATTCCTTTATAGCACAGACAAGGTACTACAGCCAGGTCTTTGAGAATTCGGAAACTGAAGAACTGATCGACATATATGCCGACGAGGGTATCACAGGTACTCGTGAGGATAAGCGTGACGAATTTCAGCGGATGATAAAGGACTGCCGCAAAGGTAAGATCGACAGGATTTATACAAAGTCCATCAGCCGATTTTCCCGAAACACCAAAGACTGCCTAAAAAACGTCAGAGTGCTTAAATCGCTTGGGATTACAATATTTTTTGAGAAAGAGAATATCGATACTGCCAATATGACCGATGAAATGATGATAACTATCATGGGCGGTCTGGCTCAGGAAGAATCTACTTCGATTTCACAGAATATGCGGTGGTCTGTTCAAAAGCGTATGCAGAATGGGGTGTATAAAAACGCTACTCCGCCATTTGGATATAAAAAAGTAAACGGCGATTTGGTAGTCGATAAAAATCAGGCAGTGATCGTTCGACAGATGTTTGAATGGTATATCAGCGGATACGGTCTGCAGGCAATTGCAGATAAGCTTAATAGTATGAATATACCAAGCAGTAAACAGTCAGTTTTGTGGAAAGCAGATAATGTGAAATATGTGCTTAAAAATGAACGATATATCGGCGACGCACTTTTTCAGAAAACTTTCGTTACCGAAACGCTGCCGCATATAAAGAAAAGGAACTACGGAGAAAAACAAAAATACTATGCAGAAAATGTGAATTCACCTGTCGTTGATAAGGATATTTTTCATAAGGTACAGATGTTACTTTTATCTCGACACAGAGATTTTGTCAGCAATAAATATGCATTATCCGGAAAAATTTATTGTGGAAAATGCGGAGCAACATTTAAACATAGGAATCGAAAAAGTGGAGCCTATTGGCGTTGCCGTACACATGATGTTAATGCATCGAACTGCGAAAACGGAAGTATATCTGAAAGCAAAATATATTCGGTATTTATAAGACTTTGCAACAAGCTTTTGTACAATTACAAAGTTATCCTCACACCCTTGCAAACAGCATTACAGGATCTGAAAATCCGCCGATTTAACGGTAATTCCAACGTTATGGACATTCACAAAGAAATTGCCAAACTCAAAGAACAAACTCACGTCCTCGCTCGGTTGAAAACAAAGGGATTTCTGGACGAGGCTAAATACATTGAGCAGACTACTGAGCTTACAGCAAAAATCAATAAGCTGCAATTGGATCTGAAAAAACTTACACGTTCGGATGATGAGGATGAAACGCTGGAACAAATCGAAATGCTGATCGATTATTTTGAAAATCAAAATGAGCCGATAACAGAATTTGATGAGTCTTCATTTGAATTTCTGATAGAGAAAATTGTGGTTATAAATCAAAATGAGTTGGAATTTCACCTATTTGGTGGATTAAAATTCAAGGAATCTATGTAAAGGCATTGACAATCAAACATAATTATGCTATAATAAAGTTGGAGGTGTTGTTATGCCACAGATAAGACCGATTACTGATTTAAGGAATACAATAGAAATTTCCGAGCTTTGCCATAGTTCGGGAGAGCCGATTTTTATTACGAAAAACGGTTACGGCGATATGGTTGTGATGAGTAATGAAACCTATGAACGGGAATTGGCAGCAGCAGAGATTTTCCGTAAGCTTCTCGTAGCTCAAAAACAGATAAACAATGGAGAAGGTCTGGACGGGGAAGAAGTGCTGAAAAACATGAGGGAAAAGCATGGATATGTATAAGCTGATATTCGCTCCGGAATTTGTTAAGGACCTGGATAATACCTTTGAATATATATCTAATGTTTTATGTGCTGATGAAGCAGCGAAGGAGCTAATGAAAGAAATAGATGATTCCATTATGAGACTTAAAAATATGCCGTATATGTATCCCGAATGCAGCGAGCCTCTTAAGTCACTTGGATATCGAAAAATTATTGTTAAAAACTATATTCTCATATATGAAGTTGATGATGAAAAGAAGAATGTAAATCTTCTGCGAATGTTTTACGGCAGAAGTGATTATATGAGGTTTTTCAGTTAAGATAAATGCGCTTTGTGACCAAAATACAAGGCGCATTTTTGTTGCTGTTTGGGCTGGATTTCTTCAAAATTTTGTGGTATCCTTGTTGGGTGAAAGGAGGCAACGTCATGGCAAAGAATCGTACAATCCCGTTTGGCTACTGCATGAGAAACGGAGAAATAACTACCGAACCGAAAGAAGTTTACGCAGTTGCAGCAATTTTCAGCGAATACCTGAACGGCAGCAGCTTAAAGCAAATTGCAAAGCTGATGGAGTCCGAGAAAATCCGATATACCGCCGATTCGGAGTATTGGAATAAAAATATGGTCAAGCGGATCATTGAGAATAAAAAGTATCTGGGAGACGATAAATATCCGCAGATAATCAGCAAAACATTTTTCACTCAGGCAAACGAGAAACGTGTTCAGAAAGCAACTTCCGTCAACGTAATTCCTGAAGATTTGCAGGAGCTCAGAAACCGCACATACTGCGCTGAATGCGGTCACAAGCTGTCAAGAATCGGCGGTAATTCAAAATATGAAAAATGGGACTGCAGAAATCCCGATTGCTACAGATTTGAATATCAGCTTACTGATCAGATGATTATCGGAACAGTGCTGACTGTTCTGAATACAGCAATTGCAAATCCAAATTTAATAGAAAACAGCGGCGAAATAAGCGTGTACTCCCCTACCGCCGATGTTATCCGCAAGCAAAAAGAAATTGAGCAGATGACTGATTCTTTGCAAGTCGATTTTGACAGAATTAAGTCAGAAATTTTCAGGCTTGCAGAAATGAAATACGACTGCTGTACTTACAATGAGAATCCTCAGAAAACAGCGGAAATAAAGGCTTTGCTTGAAAGTCACGAACAACAGAATATCCTTGATATTGGCTTATTCAAAGCGTGTGTTTCACGAATTTGGATAAGTCATTTTTGTACCATAGAAGTTGAATTTATCAACGGAATTATAATAAAAAATATCACGGAAAGGAAGAATGAAAATGCCCATATCGCCCAATGTAACGATAATTCCTGCGAAAGTGCAGACAGCGGAAAACAGGGATAAATACCATCAACTGAGAGTTGCCGCCTACTGCCGAGTGTCCACCGAGCAGGAAGAACAGCAAAACTCATACCAAGTTCAGATCGCATATTATACAGACCTTATCAACAGAAAAAAAGAATGGACGCTTGCCGGAATTTTTGCAGACGAAGGAATTTCGGGTACTCAGACGAAAAAACGTACAGAGTTTAATCGCATGATAAGGATGTGCAAAAATAAGAAAATTGACCTTGTAATTACAAAATCAATCAGCCGATTTGCCCGAAATACCGTGGATTGCCTTGAATATGTCCGACAGCTTAAAGATCTTGGGATAGGCGTGATTTTTGAAAAGGAAGCAATAAATACACTGACTATGACTTCGGAATTTATGATTGCTTTGTACGGTTCATTTGCTCAGGCAGAGTCGGAATCAATCAGCAAAAACGTCTCATGGGGCAAGGAAAAAGCTTATCGTGAGGGCAAGGTGCAGTTTCAGTACAAATATCTGCTTGGCTACAAAAAAGGTGCGGACGGAAAACCTGAAATTGTTCCTGAAGAAGCTGAAATAGTCCGATTGATCTACAAACTTTTTCTCGACGGATATAGTATGACAAGAATCAAAAAAATGCTCGAAGATAGAGGCTGTTTGACTGCACAAGGCAAAAAGGTTTGGAATGAATCGCTTATCCGAAGCATTCTGAAAAATGAAAAATATGTGGGCGACGCACTTCTGCAAAAGACATTTACAAGCGACTGTATAACCCATAAAATCGTGAAAAATCACGGCGAACGTCCGATGTATCTGATTACAGATCATCATGAGCCAATCATTGATCGTGACACCTACAATCGGGTTCAGCAGGAGCTTGCAAGGCGTTCCAGTAAGCGAAAAATCAGCGATAAAACGACTACAGAACAGGGCAAATATTCAAGCAAATATGCTCTTACGGAGCTGCTTATTTGTGGTCAGTGCGGAACTCCATACCGAAGAACGACATGGGCATCTCGTGGCAAAAAGCAAATTGTCTGGCGGTGTATCAGCCGACTGGAACACGGCAAAAAATATTGTCCCGATTCGCCCACGATAAAGGAAGAATCGCTTCAAAAAGCCATAATTCACGCCATAAACAATTACTACTCCTGCCGCAACGATATCGCAAGGATCCTCAAAGCAAATATCGGAACGGTTCTTGAATGTCAGAGGCAGGAAGAAATAATAGCTGCCGAAAACAGGCTGAAAGAGATAGACAGAGCGAGGAATGATTTGGTTGGATTGATTGCTTCGGGCGGATGTGATGAGGACAAGCTTGACAGCGAGTTTGCAAAGATTTACGGCGAGGAACAGCAGCTTAGCGAACGGCTGGAAATGCTGAAATCGCAGAATAAAACTTCCGCTGAAACTCAGGCAAAGCTTGATAAAATAATGGATATGATCGAGAATGAAAAGTTCGAGTTGGAAACGTTCGATAATGTGCTGATACGGAAGCTGATCGAGTGCATAAAAGTGCTTAGTAAGACCGAAATACTGGTGATTTTTAAGGGCGGATATGAGGTCAGGACGGAAATTGAATAATATAGAAAATTGGCTTGTGGAGAAATCTGCAAGCCGTTTTTTGTTGGGAGGTGCTATATGGCAGGCAATTTCGAGGGCATAAAAACGCAAAATTCGGGGTGGAAGTTGAGTGTACTGGACTTACAAGAGGGCGATAAGCAAGGTTTTAGGCGGTTTTGTCGATCATTTTGGCGGCAGCTATGACCGATACGACGTTTGCGACAATAAGTTCAGACGATGGAAAATCGTATCCGACGCAAGTATTCGATGTACGAATAAAAATGGAGAACCGGCTTCAAAACTGCATTCCGTTGAGCTTGTAACTCCAATTTTAGAGTATGAAGATATGGCTCTTTTGCAGGAAGTGGTGCGTGCAATCAGAAAGAGCGGCGGCGTTTGTAACGCGTCCACGGGAATCCACATTCACATTGATTTTGAGCCATATGACGCACAAAAATTGCGTAATCTAGTGAACATTTTCGCAAGCAAAGAGGATATGTTGTATCAGGCTTTGCAGGTCAATTCCGGTCGTGAGATCACTTACTGTAAAAAAGTCGACAAGCGTTTTCTTGAGGAATTAAACAGGCAAAAGCCAAAGGATTTGCAGACGATTAAAAGACTGTGGTACGGCGATAATGCCGAATATCACTCACATTACGACTCATCACGGTATCGATGCTTGAACTTACATCCGGTGTTTACCGATAACAATATCGAGATCAGAGCATTCAACAGCAGCCTGAATGCAGGTGTTTTGAGAGCGTATATTTCGCTGGTTCTGGCGGTCAGCAATCAGGCGTTAACGCAGAAATCCGCAAGTCCCCGTGTTACGCAGAGTGAGAATCCACGGTATACTTTCCGATGCTGGCTGATACGAATTGGATTAAATGGAGCTGAGTTTAAAAATTGCCGAAAACATCTACTTTCGCATCTTGAGGGTAATATAGCGTGGCTGCATCCCGAAGATGCGATAAAGCAGAGGGAACGGCTGAAAGCTGAAAGAATTGCTGCCCGTGAGCAGCGTGTCGAGCCTGTAAGGGACATTCAGCCGATAAACGAGAATATATGCACCGAAAACGTTGAGCCGTCAGTGAGCGAATGTGAGGATATTGAAGAAGATGAAGAAATCAGCGTAGAAATGTCCATGTGACAGGAGGTCAAAATGAGTAAAAAACAGTTGTATATCGCCTATGGAAGCAATATCAATCTTGAACAGATGGCATTCAGATGCCCACATTCAAAAGTCGTGGGAACATCGAAAATTAAAGATTATGAATTAGAATTCAGAGAAGTTGCAACAATCGTTCCGAGAGCAAATGCAAGCGTTCCGGTTCTTATCTGGGAGCTTGATGAAAGGGATCTGCCTACCCTTAACAGGTATGAGGGATATCCGAGACTTTACAGGCAGGAAACAATGTCTTTTGATTTGAACGGCAAAGAAGTAAATGGCATGGCTTATCTTATGAATTATGGGACGATTTCTCCGCCGAGTCAGCAGTATTACAACACAATTTTGCAGGGATATAGAGAGAATGGTCTTGATGAAAAGTATTTGCAGACTGCACTTGAAAATTCGTTGTACGTTGAGTATTCTGTTAGTGCTGAATTTGATAAGGGCGAGTTTGAAGATTTCGATTATGACGATGATTTGTAGATGAAATTTTAGGAGGTTTACGGTATGAAATACAAAGGGTTTTATGTGAAGATTACTCCCAATACCGATTTACATCGGGAGAATAAGGACGGTGAAACAGTTACTTGTGAAGGATTTACAATTGAAGTCTTTGCTGATGAAGCTGAAAGAATCGAAATTGATGTTTTCTCGGCTGCGGTTGGGTTTGAATTGCTGAAAGACAGTCTTGAAGAAGCGCTTCAGTTTGCCAAGGATTATATTGATTGCGAGGAAAAGGAGTATTTAAGATTAATTGAAGAATATATGTCGAAAAATGATTAAAATTGACCGTTTAACGTAAAAAAGCGACCATTTAGTGCAAATAGGTTGACTGCTTTTTTACTTTTATGGTAAATTAAATGTGAAAGAATATGAGTGCAATCAGAAAATACAGTAAATACAATTTTTGATTCAAAATGAAATTCCTAGATTGTAAATTAGTTTTTATGTGAGCAAAGATTATCTTGTGACTTCGAAACGATTTATGACTTGTTCTCATAGGCAATCGAGGATAATTGTATATTATCGTTGGTTCTTAATATCAGAACTTAATAAAAAACGCAAAAAAGAGCCATTATTTTAATAATTCGAATGTCATATATGGAGAATACTATGAGGAAGAAAATAAAACGATATAAAGCAGTGTTTAGAACAAGAATTGATTTCAAACATGATGAAATTAATCAAAAGCTTTTACGTCCTGATAGCACGTATTATTTAAAAGGATCTTCTAACAAAAGAGTTTCCTATGATGACATCGTTGATGAAGTAGTCTTGATAATAAATAATAACCTAAAATCAGAACTGCAGAAATATACCTTTATCCCGATTGAAGAAGTACAAGTTCTGGCTGTATACGAAGGTAGCATAGAAATTATATATTCCGTTGTTATTGGTTTTCTTGAACTGATTGGTGGATTAAAAGATCTTTATGATACTGTCCAATTAATATGTGAGGTTGGCGAAAGGCATATTAATAAAAAGATGAGTGATAGATTCGGCAGATATTTCAAAGTGGATACATATGTGATTGTACCGGATAAGAATTATTGGCATATCGAAGAGAAAACGATGGATGAATATAGAATGAATAACGATATGTTGAAGCGAGATGCATTTTTCTATTATCTGCTTGTTGCGAATATTGTGCTGTTGATTTTGATATTTATGCTTGTATTCAATGCCGTTAAGGTGTTATATTTTGGATGAAAAATGTCTGTTAAAACGATCATTTAGTGCTAACAGGCTGATTGTTTTTTATTTTATGATGCATTAAATGTGATGGGATATGAGCACAATTAAAAAATGAATTAAATACAATTATTAATCCATAATTAAAGCTTAGACGTTAAAATTTGTTTTGATGTGAGTGAAGATTATCTTGTAACTTTGAAGAATTTTAGGACTTGTTCACATAAGCAATTGAGAATAATTGTATATGTTTTGCACGGTTACTATGTGTAATAAAGAAATGAGGGTGCATTATGAGTATTTGTGATTTTGAAGAATCTGCATCATATAAAATTAGTAAACATTTATATAATGCACAAAAAGAATTTATCGTTTTGGGCCTTTGCGGTAAAGTGGGGTCTGGTGTATCTGAAGTTGCGGAAATTCTAGAACAGCCCTTTGAAAAATTGCATCTTCCACAACCTGGATTCCAAGATCATGATTCATATGATGCACATGAATATCGTATTCTCTATGCATATGCCAAAAGAAATTGGAATGAAATTTATAAAATTCGGACTAGTTCTCTTATTACAAGGCACATACTTACAGAAAGTGAAGACAGAATGTGTAAGTTTCTTGCATGGATCACGTCGAATAATGAAGATCAAGAAGATGACGGAAATGAAAAATATTTAGAACATGTGAACTCCTTTTTCAATTGTGAAATGTCTTTTAGCATAGAAGAGTATTATGGTAAGTATGATGTGTCCCCCATACTGTGGACAAAAATTTTGCAGCCCTGGACAATGAAGATGAAGCATCCAGAGGCATTTGCTC
>CAJMSD010000002.1 GCA_905215965.1 uncultured bacterium
TGAGGATTTGATAATGTCGTCAAGGAGACTGCCTACGCCATTGATTTTGTCTTTGTATAAAGTTATCGTTGCCATAGATTCTACCCATCTATATATCTTTTATGATATGCCATTTCGATAGAGGCATTATTCATGATACGATCCTGCTCAAGAATTACATTATTAAGATATCGTTCTCTATTTTTATCATCTTCCAGTTCTCTATCCAACTGTTCAACTTGTCGATTAAGTTCATCAATTTTTCTTTGAATAGAACCTTCAATACTTTTAATTTGGCTGAACGCTGATGTGATGCAAGCTTTCGAAGATCTATTTTTCTCATCAAAGATTTCAGTAAGTTTCTGTGGAGTTCCAACTGAAGATTCACCTATTGCAGAAAATCCTATTGAGGCTACTTCTAATTTAGTTTCAGTATCCTTAACACTTGCATCGAAGTCACTGTTTTTAGCATAAGAACTTTGAATTTCAGAAAGTGATTCATCATTTCTTTTTCTTTCTGCAGTCAACTCATTAATGGCACCTATAACTTGTTGTCTCCTATTCAATATGTTGTTGAGTTCATTTTCTGCACGCCTCTTTTCAGAAAATGCATTTTCATACCTTCTTTTAGCAATCGTATAATCCTCTTGATGTTGCTGCTGTTCAGGTGTCATAAAATCCCCCCATTTCGACGCATAAATAAACTTTTTGGAAGCTAATCTACTCATAATTATATTGTATGCCTATTATTATATACTATTTTGTCAGAAAAGTCAATATGATATTTGATTTTTTTGATTTTATACATGAAAATTAGTACAATTTGTTGGAATAATAAGCAAATAAAATTACTCAAAAAAACGCTTAAATATTCTATTCCCTACTTGACAATCCATTGCAAATGTGATAAAATAGTCCTATCAGGAACATTTGTTCACGATAAATGCAGGAGGTTCAAAATGAGACATAAAGATCCTAAACTAATGAAAAAAATATATGAATATGCAGAAGACTATTATTTTTCAGAAGGTTACTCTCCTTCCACTTCTGAAATTGCCAATGCAATGGGAATCGCAAGAACAACAGCATATAATTATCTTGTTGCCATGGATAAATTGGGTATGGTCGATTATGACGGAAAATTGATCGCAACAGAAAAAATACGAAAAACAGGAGCGGTCAATCATGGTGTAAAAATCTACGACAATGCTATTCCATGCGGTGAACTGGAAACTATCGAATCCTCTGTCAGTGAATATGTAGATCTTCCCGCATCTATTTTTGGAAATGGAGAACTTTTTATTTTGCGAACTCGTGGTGAATCTATGATTGATGCCGGAATTGAACCGGGTGATCTTGTTGTCGTGGAAAAAAAGAGAACTGCAAATGACGGCGATATTGTTGTTGCTCTTGGCAATGATACAGACAGTAGTCTGAAAAGGCTCATAAAGAAAAATAATATGTATGTGCTTCACCCGGAAAACAAGAATATGGATGACATCATCACAGAACATCTTGAAATTCAGGGAGTCGCAAAATTTATTATCAAGCAGATATAGGAGGACAAAAATTATCACGATAAAAAGAAAATTTCCTGAGATCATCTCATTTACAGAATTTCTTCGATGGAACTATACTCTTGATTATGGACAATACATCAGAAATTTGCATAGCAGAAAACAATTGCCTCTGACATGGTATAATTCTCCTGATTCCAAAATTACGAATGTTGTCATAATTGATGGAAAATATGATAGAATTGACGAGTTCTCGTTTTATATGTATATCATCTGCAGCGTTACTTTTTACTATGAAGGGATTTTCCAACAGCAGTGTTATTGTGTCAACGGTTATTGCAATATTGCAGAAAAAAGTGATTTTTTATGCGATGTATCAATTTATGACGGTAAAAGATTTCGGTTAAAAAATCCCCTAAATGAATTTCTTGTACCCATACTTCCCAAAAAAAGATATGATGAAACAGCGTTGCAAATTCTGAGTAATTACTATCCATTCCGATATGATATACCTTGTGTCATAAGCGGTTTGGCTCTTGCAAAAGAAATGGGATATCACATTCAATATGCCCGGTTGTCACTTGATGGAAAAGTTAAATCAAAGGTTATTTTTGAAGAAAAAAATATAACAGCTTTTGATGAATATGGCGGCAAAACTGCCATTTATGTTTCAGCAAAGACAATTCTTGTAGATAAATCCATAAAAGGAAAAGAAAATTTTGCTGTCATTCATGAATGCGTACATATCAGTCTTCACCGACTGTTTTATTATCTGCAAAGCTATTATCGAAAGATTCTGGGGAAAGCTGCACCTGAATTTCAGGAATATTTTTATTCTGATTCGCAGAAAGAATGTCTTGCCTGGATGGAAACACAAGCCAACAGCATTGCAAGACGCATACAAATGCCGACAGAACCTGCATCAGAAGTAATATTCAACTTGTTTGAAAAAATGAGTACAGAGCCGAATTTTAAAGATTACAGAATGCTGATTGACTTTGTCGGTCATAGATTTTCTGTTTCCAGATATGCCGCAAAGAAACGAATCATAGAGCTTGGGTGGACGGAAATACGTGGTGTTTATACTTTCTGTGGAACAGGATATGTGGAAGATTATGAAGTGGCATATGATTTCCCTGATGATTCAACTTATACAGTTCCATTCAGCAGCATTGCTGAACTATTTGGAAGGTCTGTAGATTTTCAGGCACTTGTAAAATCAGGAAAATATGTTTATATAGACGGACATATATGCCTGAATAATGAAAAATATATCATTACAAAATACAATTTGCCTTCCAGACTGACCGAATATGCAAGACATCATATGAGTGAATGCTGTATTGATTTTAAGAAGGTTTATGGCAAGCTGACTTACAGCTATACATTCGGTGAATTAAACAAAGAAGAACTTGCCATCATAGAAAACTATGTCCTTGATGAGCATCAGAAATCAAAACTGAAAGCAAGGTTGACAGAAATTGCCGATACAAAAGATAAACTTGACCATTCTCCACTTGGTGAAGCAGTTGTATATCATATGAAGCGTTGTCACATCACTTCTGAACAACTGATGGAACGTTCCGGACTTGGTTCCACAACAATTACAAAATTAAGAAGTGGTAAATGCCACCCAAAGCTGGAAACAATTCTTGCTTTTTGTGTCGCCCTGAATCTTGAAGATGTGTTTCGTTCCGATCTGATGAATAAAGCCGGAGTAAGATTCAACAACAATAATCCTGCCCATCTTGTATATATGACAATACTGGAACTGATGCCGAACGCAAATGTTTTTCAGATAAATGCTTTTCTGAAAGAAGAAGGCTATACGCCATGGACTCAGGACAGACAAAATGCAATTGCTGCAGCAATATAACTGATGAGAGATCTTTGAGGTCTCTCTTTTTTATTATTACTAACAGAAAAAGTGTTAGTTTTAATCTTATTATCCTGTATATTCAAAATGAATATGCAGGATTTTTTGTATATTTTTATAATATATCACAAACAGAAAGAGAAATATATCGATTTGATTATGCAGAAGCAACAAATAGAAAGTAACACTTTTTACAGCTGGTAAATATGCTTTAAAAATGATAGGATATAAGCACAGTCGGGAAAACGACTGAAAAACAAATACCGCAGCCGAGTGTACATAGAGGCTACAGGATATTTCATACAGCATGAAAAGCCGTAAGAGGCTTAGCAAAGCTGTATCTGAGATAGCCTTTCTCTGTGTATGCTCTTTTTTATGCAAGAAAAGTTTCTTCCTGTACCTCTCTGTATCTTTTGGCGGAAAGGATACAGTATGAGATTCAAAAAAACACCATACTGCAAGCGTAACCGCTACAAGTTGTATGATGATTTTGGAGAAGAGATTCTTGAAATCAAGGTTGGAGAATACGGTGTTACAGAAGAAGATATCAGAAAATTTCATGCAGTAGATGATCATGAAGTATATATCAATTGCAAAGAAATGAGAGTTTCTCCTTTTGAAACAGATATTTATCAGAAATGGAAAAATACATTTATCAAAAATCATGGATATTCACCGGAAGAAACAGGGCATCTTTTGCCACACCGACAAACAATATCTTCAGACTTTCTCTCAGATTCCGAATTTGAGATTCAATTCTCAGAATACGACACTCCAATTGAAGATGAAAGCATTCTGCGGCTTCATGAAATTGTTGCAGCAATGCCTGAAAAATGGCAGAAAGTATATCAATTGGCAATGCTCGATGGTTTTACTAACGTTGAAACAGCAAAACTGCTAAATATATCTGAAGGCAGAGTAAGAGCTTTACGCCGAAAAATCGAAGAAAAAATACGCTCTGATGAGATTCTGAAAAATTTTTTTGATTAGGGGTACGAATTTGGCACATTTTTTTAGACTTTACGTTCAGAGATGATTTTTCTCCCACTTAAACATCGAGAAAGGAATGATTACCAATGAAAAAGAAAACAATTGATCTCACAGAAAACATGGAACTTGCTCACAATATGGCAGGCTGTGCAGTCCTTCTGGAAATCGCACTTGCCGAACCTTCCACAAACAAGTTCAACGTCTCCGTCATGAGAACTGCAAAATTCGCAGTACTTACAGGAGCAGCCAGGCTTAAAGATACCACCGAGGCAATATCTCTTCTGCTTAAAACAGTTTACAGCGAAAGCAGAAACAATGTCAGCATTTCAAAAAAACAGGCTGATGAATTCAGCAAAAGTCTCAAAAATATTGCAGATGAAATTGAGGAAGGAGTAAAAATCAATGGCAACCTTATATGAAATTGATGCAGCTATTTCAGGTTGTATCGATGCTGAAAGCGGAGAAATTATTGATACTGAAAGGCTTGATAATCTCCTTATAGAACGCAGTAAGAAACTTGAAGGCGTTGCACTGTGGATCAAAAACCTGGAATCAGATGCAGCAGCAATAAAAGCTGAAAAAAATACTCTTGACAGACGAATGAAGGCAGCTGAGAAAAAAGTTGAATCATTAAAAGTTTGGCTTTCCAATGCTCTTTGCTATCTTCCTTTTGAAACACCGAGAGTTCATATCTCATTTCGTAAATCCACAACTGCTGATATTAATGAAAGTGTACTTTCAAAAGAATGGTGTGTAAAAAAAGTCACATACGCTCCTGATAAAAAGGCTATTAAATCAGCTCTTGAATCAGGTACAGAAATCGATGGTGCTGTTCTTACAGAGCATCAGAATATTCAGATCAAATAGGAGGGAAAATTTATGCCTTTTAAAAAAGTACAACGAAAGGTCGCTAAACTCAGAGCAGCCTGCACAGGACCAAGCGGTTCAGGAAAAACATTATCTTCTCTGTATCTTGCATTCGGTTTTACGAATGACTGGAACAAGATCGCACTTATCGACACAGAACACGGAAGAGCTCAGTTTTACGCAAATCGTTCTGACCTCGGTACAGGAGAATTTCTCTATGATGAACTGACACCGCCTTATTCTCCTGAAAGATACATTGAAAAGGTGAAGGAAGCTGCATCTGTTGTAGGTTCTGACGGAGTAATCATTGTGGATAGCTTTTCTCACGCCTGGGACAACGAAGGTGGAATTCTCGACCTGAAAACACAGCTTGAAAAATCTCAGAATAAGAACAGCTTTACTGTCTGGAATGAGGCAGGAAAAATTCAGAATAATCTTGTTAATACTTTGCTTTCTGTTGATTGTCATGTAATTGTTACACTTCGTTCCAAAATGGCATATGCAATGGAGCAAAACGAACGTGGAAAAATGGAACCCGTCAAGCTTGGTCTTGCTCCTGTTCAGCGTGAAAATACAGAATACGAATTTGATATTGTTTTTAATATCTCCCGTAATCATTATGCTGTAACTTCTAAAGATACCACATTTCTTGATACCTGGAACGGAATGATCACTCCCGAACTTGGTTCACAGCTAAAGGAATGGCTTTCCAATGGTGCTGAACCACATCGCTGTGCTGATTGCGGCAGCCTTATTACAGCAGTTAAAGGCAGAAGCGTTGAACAGATTGCAGAAGGTACGGAAAAGAACTACGGCAGAAAACTTTGCTGGAAATGCATGAGTGCTGAAATTAAGCGAATTAAGGAGCAGAAACAAAATGAAACTGAGACCGTATCAAAATGATTTAATTGAAAAGGCACGAAATGCCTATCGTCATGGAGCAAGATCACCTTGCATAGTTCTCCCCTGTGGCGGCGGTAAATCGGTTATTGTAGCGGATATAGCAAAATCTGCTACTGAAAAAAATAATCATGTGCTTTTTCTTGTTCATCGAAAAGAACTTGTTGACCAGATAAAATGCACGTTCAGTTGGTGGGGTGTTGATATGACAAAATGCGAGGTTATGATGGTACAGACTGCATCAAGACGTATTTCAAAACTTGCTAAACCACAGCTGATCATAACCGATGAAAATCATCATTCCAAAGCCTCAACATACCGCAAAATATATGAGGCATTCCCAAACGCCAAACGTATCGGAGTTACAGCAACACCAGTCAGATTGGATGGCAGTGGACTTGGTGATGTAAATGATGAACTTGTGATTGGTGTATCCGCCAAATGGCTTATAGAAAATCATTACCTTGCTCCATATGATTATTACGCTCCAAGCATTGCTGATTTGACGGGAATCAAAATTATGCACGGAGAATATGAGACAAAATCCGTTGAAAAAGCAATGCTGAAAACGGCTGTTTTCGGTGATGCGATCAAGTATTACAAACATCTTGCATATGGGAAACAAACGATCTGCTACTGTGTTTCAGTGAAGCATTCTATGGCTATGGCAGATGAATTTAAGTTTGCAGGTATCTCTGCGGCTCATATTGATGGATCAACACCAAAAGAAGAACGTGATAAAATTATATCAGATTTCAGAAACGGAGCAATAAAAATTCTCTGCAACGTTGATCTGATAAGCGAAGGATTTGATGTCCCCGACTGTGAGTGTGTGATACTGCTTCGTCCAACGAAATCATTAACTCTTTACATTCAGCAATCAATGAGATGTATGCGATACAAGAAAAACAAACGTGCAGTTATCATCGACCATGTTGGAAATTACGCACGTTTCGGAATGCCTGATGCAGACCGTGAATGGACTTTGGAAAGCAGAAAAAAGTCCGGGGAAAAGCGTGAAATTGAGAATAAAGTATTTGCAACACAATGTCCTGAATGCTTCTATACCTTTGAACCACCAAAATTCGGAAGACCTGTATGCCCCGCCTGTGGATATGTATTTCCCAAAAAGGAACGTTCTCTTGATACAGAGGAAGCAGAATTACAAAAAATCACAGGCTTTGTTCTTGATTATGATTCACCCGAACAATGCCGCAATATGCAGGAATTGAATGCTTATGCCAAGAAAATGGGCTATAAGAAAGGCTGGGCATATTTTCAGGGCAAACAGAGAGGTTTTATATGACAGAGGAACACAAAATTCAAAATCAAATACGCATATCACTTTCAGACAGATGTACTCTGTTCCGTGTAAATGTCGGCAAAGCCTATACGAAAGACGGACGTTACTTTGATACAGGAGTGCCGAAAGGGTTCTCCGATTTATTCGGATTCCGTAAATCTGACGGCAAAGCCGTATTTATTGAAGTGAAAACGCCTACAGGCAAACCATCAGAACAACAGAAAAAATTTCTCTCAGCTGTGCGAAATGCGGGAGCAATCGCAGGAATATGCAGAAGCGTTGAGGAAGCAGAAAAACTGATTCAAGGAGGAGAAAATTAATGGGATTTTCAACAGATTACACAGACGTACAAAGCTTTGAACTGATTCCAAAGGGAGAATATGAAGTGATCATCAAAGCAATTACAGAACGCACAACACCAAACGGTGCAACGGGACTTAACCTTACATTTGTTATCAGAAATGATGTGGAACAGAAATGTCAGAATCGTTATCTTTTCCATACGTTGTGGAAACGCAAAGAACCGACAAAAGCAGATATGCAGGTTCAGGGATACAGCTTTAAGCAAATCATGCAGCTTGCAAAGGCAGCCAAACTTCCGAGTGGAAAGGCTTATGAAACGGTATCAGAACTTTGTGCAGACCTTATAAACCATGTTTTGAAAGTAAATGTACATCACGATCAATGGAACGGACAAGTTCGTGAGGAAATCGGTTTTATGAATGAATCAGCTTTCCCCGAATGCAAACATATTTACAAAGAAAAGCAGCCTGTTTCAGCAGATACACCGGCACAGAGACCACAGGAACAATTTGCAGGTACTGCAACAGCCGACATTGGCAATCTCAGTGATTTTGAAGAAATCCTTGGTGACGGTGATGTTCCATTCTAAAAACAGCAAGCTCACACAGAGGATACTGATATTGTATTCTCTGCCCGTGAGCAATAATCAGGAGGTAAATATTATGACACTTATGGAATTACAGAAAATCCTCGGCGAGAGAATTCGCATTGCAAGCGACAACACACTCAGTGTTGATGAACGGAGAAAAGAAACAGAGCTTTCCCAAACCATTTCTTCTCTGGCAAAGCAAATGATCAACAACGCTGATGTGGTTCTCCGCACTGATAAGCTGGTTGCGGAAGGTAAGCTGAAGGAATCCTACATTGAAAGACTGGTACACGGCCATGCGTAAGCATCGTTATACACCTGAACAGGATGAATGGCTGCGTCAGCACATCGAACATTGTAATTCTTACAGACAGCTTACCGAAATGTTCAATGAGCATTTCAGTGTAAGCGTTGGAAAGTACAGCATTTCTGATAGGTGCATCAAACAGCTGCATATCCACAGAAATGTCAATACCGGTACATTTCAAAAGGGTGAACAGCGTGCCAAGACATACAGAATCGGTGATGAGAGAGTATATAGCGGATATGTATGGGTAAAAGTCAACGACATACAGCATTCCGGTAAAATCACGATACAGAAGTTTAAGGAAAACTGGATGCCGAAACAGCGATATGTTTATGAGCAGCATCATGGCAAAATTCCGGACGGACACATTGTTGTGTTCCTTGACAGCAATCCCCTAAACTTCTCAACCGATAATCTTTACTGCATTCCAAGAAGAATCAATGCGATTATGAATCAGAATCATTGGTTTACGACAGAACGTGAAAACACATTGACAGCAATAAAATGGTGCGAATTATACTATGCAATGAAAGGATATACCACATGAATTACCGCAACAGCGAGGGCTACGCAAGCCCTACAGAACATGAAGCACTCACTCGTATCAGACATGAGGAACTCAAGGAAGAACGTCAGAAGAAGTACCGTCCAATTGTATACATCTGTTCTCCGTTTTCACAAGGGGACAAAAAGCAGAACGTTATCAACGCCCGCCGTTTTTGCAAATATGCAGTCGCTCAGAATTGCATTCCATTTGCACCGCATCTGTTCTTTCCGCAATTTATGAATGACGAGAATCCCAAAGAACGTGACATGGCTTTCAAAATGAATCATATCATGCTTGGCAACTGCGATGAACTCTGGGTATTTGGCAACAAATATACGATAGGAATGCAGTGTGAAATGAAGTGGGCAATGCGTAAGAAAGTACACATCAGATTTTTTGACGAGAACGGAAAGGAGAAATCATAATGAATTACGAATCAATCCCAAATGAACTGAGATCAATTCCTAACTGGGTATGCTGGAAAGCATACCCGGATGCCAAATCCCATAGTGGAATCCGGAAAATTCCAATCAATCCGATTACCGGCGGACAGGCTATGTCCAATAATCCGCAGACCTGGACAGGTTTTGAAACCGCACTGAAATCATCTGTAAATTATGACGGAATAGGATTTATGTTCAGTGATTCCGGTTATTTCGGTGTTGACCTTGATGACTGCCGTGACAGCATCGACAGCTACCTTCATGGCGATAAATCAGGCATTATTGCTGAATTTATTGATACTTTACAGACATATGCAGAATATTCTCAGTCACGAAACGGAATACATCTTATCTGCAGAGGCTCACTCCCTGCGGGCAGAAGACGCAACGGAAAAGTTGAAATGTACGACAGCGGAAGGTTTTTCATAATGACAGGTAATGCAATCGGTGAATACAGCTATATTTCTGATTGCACCGAAAGGATCAAGTATCTTCACATAAAATACGTTGGTATACAGCGAGAAACACCCGCGAACAGAAGTTGTACTCCATCTCTGCTTAATATGTCGGAACAGGAAATTATCAGCAAAATAATGAATTCCCAAAGCAGAGAAAAATTTGCTGCTCTTTACAGCGGAGATTTCTCTGATTATCCGTCTCAGTCTGAAGCAGATATGGCTTTCTGCTCAATTCTTGCATTCTGGTGTGGCGGCGATATAGCTCTTATGGATAAAATATACCGAAGTTCAGGGCTTATGCGTGAAAAGTGGGACAGAAGGCAATCCGGCTCGACTTATGGTACGCTCACCCTTAATAATGCTGTTGCATGCTGTCAGAATTTTTATCAGCCGCAAGCTACAGATGATTATTATATAACAATCAAGAACCCTTCCTCTGCCCGTTCAAATACCAAATTGCCAATGCATTCTCTTGATGACACAGGAAATGCAGAACGTATGAAAGATTATTGTGGAGATACTTTCCGTTACAATTATACCGATAAACGCTGGATGTACTACAAAGACGGGGTGTGGGTATATGATTACTGCGGTGCGGTTTTCTCTGCTGCTGATGTGATTCTTGAACGTATGAAAACAGAACTTAAAACATGGGCGGAACACGAAGACGGAAAGTTTCTTCAGGACTATCAGAAACATATGAAAAAGACTCGTTCCAATGCTGCAAAAACTGCTATGGTAAGGGAATTTCAGCATATCGTTCCAATAAGTCCATCAGACCTTGATACACACAAAAGTCTTGTAAATACACAGAATGGAATAGTTGACCTTGATACCGGTACAACAGTCCCTCACAATCCTAAAATGTACATGACGAGAATGCTCGGAACTTCCATGCCTGTTAATCCGAAAAAGCCTGTTCTGTGGCTGCGCTTTCTTGATGATATTTTCGGTGATGACAAGGAACTTATCCGATACATTCAAAAATCGATAGGTTACTGTCTGAGCGGACTTACATCAGAACAGTGTGTATTTTTCCTGTATGGCAATGGCAGAAACGGAAAATCAACGTTCCTTGAGATCATTCGTGCGATCCTCGGAGAATATGCAACAAACATACAGCCTGAATCCATTATGGTCAAGAACAGCAATAACTCTGCAAATACCGATATTGCCCGCTTAAAGGGTGCAAGACTTGTCACATCAGTTGAACCTAATGAGGGTATGCGGCTTAATGAAGGACTTATAAAACAGCTTACAGGCGATGATATGGTAACTGCCCGAAAACTCTATGGTGATGAATTTGAATATCGTCCGGAATTTAAGCTGTGGCTTGCAACAAACCACAAACCAACAATTCGCGGCACTGATCTTGGAATCTGGCGAAGAATTCATATCATTCCATTTACAAAAATTATTCCCGAAGAAAAGGTTGATAAGAACCTTGGTGAGAAACTTCGTGAAGAAATGCCTGATATTCTTGCCTGGGCTATGGATGGATACCGCCTGTGGAAATATGAAGGTCTTCATAAGCCGAAAGCCGTCGAAGATTCTGTCAGGGAGTATCGTAATGAAATGGACGTGATCGCCGCATTTCTCGCCTCTGACTATATTGCTGAAGGCGGTGAAATTAAGGCATCTGTGCTGTATGCAGTTTATTGTCAGTGGGCTGCGGAATCCAACGAATACAAGATGACAAGCCGCAAGTTTGGAATTGAAATGTGCAAACGCTACACCAAAATTCATAAGAAAAACGGCTGGTACTATCAGGGTATCTCCACTCTTTCTATTAAGATGACATAAATGACATATATTACTTCTTTTCTCTACTTCTCTTAAAAAAGAAAAGAAAAATAAAATAAATATTATATTTTATATATTATATATCATCTTATGTCAAATGGAGGAAAAATGAAAATTGCTCTCAATTTTAAAGATAAGGATACTTTCCGAAAACTGGAACGTCAGGCTTATGACGGTACCATTGATGTAACAAAGTTTCCGCCTGCAGAATATAGATATTTTTCCGAACTTAAAAAATTGTATTATGCTTTTAAATTTGAGGGACTTCCTAAAGAGGAAGCTTCTCGTAAAAAGCGTATTTTGTTAAAGCTATACAAGGAAGCAATTTCTGAATATGAAAACAGGCTTAATGTTTCCAGACAATATCAGGAACACATTCGCATTGCAGAACTTAATCTTTCAAAAATTGAAAAATCCCATGATGTATATGAAATTGCTCTCCTTGCTTGTGAATCACTTGGTGCTATGATGGGAGAAGACACTTTCTATAACCGGCAGAAACAGAAAATTATGGAGGAGAAATAAATGGATGGATACATAAAATTGACAGCAAAAGACTACATGAAAGAAGCAAAGATATTACTTAAGCGAATTGAAAGAAAAAGACGTGAGGCAGAGAGTATCCGCATTTGTGAGAGTTCTCCTTCTTCACCTGCATTCAGCGATATGCCGAAAACAGCAACGCATAATCCGCATAGAATGTCCGATAGTATCAACCGTGCTATTGACCTTGACAGAGAAGCAGACGCTGCTTTTGATGAGCTGTCTGCACTGAAATCAGCGTTTCTTGAATCATTGCAAAAACTGGATAACCCGGATGAACGTGATCTGATGTATAAACGTTATATCGAGTTTAAAAGTTGGAATGAAGTATTTCACGAAATGGGCTATAGCAAATCGGCCGGATACAGGGTTCACAGCAATGCGTTATCCAAGCTTTAAAATTTGGGAGTTCGTGGGAGTTTACGGGACTTGAAGATACTTTCAATATGTGCTATAATATAAACTGGAAAATAAGATAACGAAAAAGCCATGGCAGAGAAATCTGCTGTGGCTATTTTTATACCATGACGGAGGTACAGTATGAAAGCAAAAGAATATTTAAGAACGATTCAGAAGCTTGAAAGCGAAACCAGGGAATGCTATGGACAGGCGGAATACCTGAAGAACGCCATTAACAACCTCTCAAATCAGAATGTCATTGAAACCGTTGAGGAACTTATCATTAATCTTATGGACGAGGCAGCTGATTATGCAATTCATCGTGTTCATCTGATAAACGAACTTTTAAATGTTGATGACCCAATGCAGTATATGCTTCTCCATTACCGCTACTGCCTCGGTTACAGCTGGCATAAGATCGCTTACAAGCTTAAAGTAAGCGTTGGCTTTGTGAAGAATCTTCACGGTAAGGCGTTGAAGTCACTTGACAAATATCTTGAGGAATGCTGCAATGCCGAAGAAATGTAAGCACCCTTGCAGTTATCCAGGCTGTCCGAACCTTACCGACAGCAGATATTGTGAGATGCATAAACAGCCTGACAGACCATCAGCTGCAAAGCGTGGTTACAACAGCAAATGGCGTAGGCTTAGCAAACAGTATCTCCGTAAACACCCGATGTGTGTACGTTGCTTGCAGCAAGGACGATATGTCCCTGCAACGGTAGTCGACCATATCATTCCGCATCGTGGCAATCTCGCTTTGATGTGGGACGAATCCAACTGGCAAGCCTTATGCAAGCCCTGTCACGATAAAAAGACGTGGACGGAAGATAAGAATCCTGTTTATACATACTGAAAAGCCCCTGGGGGTATAAAAACCTCTAAAAATGGACAAAACATTGACCGGTGGCCCCTCTCACGCACAAAATCCAATATTCAAACACCCGATTGACCCCTTGAATATTAAAACATTAGAAAATACCGATAAAACCTGCTTTTGCTGACTTTTAAGTCAGCATTTTTTATGCCCGATTTTACAATTTTTGTTTGAATTTCTTTGATTTTTCGGAGGTGATGACATCATGGCGAAAGACGGTACAAACCGAGGCGGTGCAAGACCGGGTGCAGGCAGACCAAGAAAGGCACTCACGGAGAAAATTGCTGAGGGAAAATCGGCGGAAGTTATGATGCAACCTGCGAATATGGAATCTGCTGAAACACCGCCTGTCAGAGATTTCATGAAAGAATTACAGCGTGACGGCACAAAACTCCTTGCAGATGATGTGTATACAGAAACTTATCAATGGCTGAAAGAACGTTCCTGCGAGAAAATCGTCAGCCGTCAGCTTGTGGAACAGTATGCCATGAGCATTTCCCGTTGGATTCACTGCGAGCAGATCGTCACAAAATATGGGTACATTTCAAAACACCCCACAACGGGTGCGGCAATCGCCTCTCCCTATGTAGCGATGTCACAGAACTACATGAAACAGGCAAATCAGATCTGGAATCAGATTTTTCAGATCGTGAGGGAAAATTGTTCTGTGGAATTTCAGGGCAATCCGCAGGAAGATATGATGGAAAAGCTGCTCCGCAGCAGAAAGTGAGTATTTATGAAAGCAGATGTTCAATTCTGGAGAGAGTTAAAACAGCATCGAAACAATATGACCAAACAGCAGTATCGCACAATTAAAGGACAAGCCGTAAAAGGCAATATTGATGCTGCCCGAAAAGGAATGCTCAGAATCCAGCAGAGGAGGAATTACCGATGACCACAACTACAGAATTTCAGCTTGTTGACATCAACAAGTTAGTGCCATATGCCAACAATGCCAGAACCCACAACAAGGAACAGATCCTGAAACTTCGCTCTTCTCTGCGTGAGTTTGGGTTTGTGAATCCTGTCATTATCGACCGGGAATACAATGTGCTGGCTGGTCACGGCAGAATCGAAGCGGCAAAGGCAGAAAATATTTCAGAAGTGCCATGTGTATTTGCCGATCACCTGACCGAAGCGCAGAAGAAGGCATATATTCTTGTCGACAACCGGATGGCGTTAGATGCAGGCTGGGATGATGAACTGCTTGCTGTTGAGATGGAAGAGTTGCAGAATCTCGGATTCGACCTTGGTTTGACCGGTTTCGATGAATCTGAAATTGCTGACCTTTTCGACATTAACAGTGATGAAGCAAAACAGGACGATTTCGATGTAGACACAGAACTGGAAAAGCCCTGCAAATCCAAAACCGGCGACATCTGGCATCTTGGAAAACATACCATCATCTGCGGAGATTCCACTTTGCCTGAAACCTATACAGCACTTTTGGGTGATACAAAAGTCAATCTGGTTTGTACCGATCCGCCGTATCTTGTCAATCTGGAAAGCACATCCGGCAAGATCAAAAACGATGACCTTGACGATGAAAAGGGATATGAATTTCTGAAATCCACATTTGAGAGATTCAAGGAATCCATGGCAAAAGATGCAAGCATTTATGTGTTTTATGCTACGTCAAAGGCTCGTGTATTTCATGATGCATATGAAGATGCAGGATTTAAGGTGGGTGCAGGACTTGTCTGGAAGAAAGACCGCCTTGTTCTCACTCGCACCGATTGGAAATACATTCATGAACCAATCATCTGGGGTTGGCGTAAGGACGGCAAGCATATCTGGTATGGTGACCAGAAACAGAAAACCGTATTTGAATTTGACCGTATCAAAAACAGCAAGGAAGACGGCTGCGGACACCCGTCCAGTAAACCTGTCCCGCTGATTGCTTACCTGATTTCTCAGTGTACACAGACAAACGGCATGGTGCTTGACGGATTTTTGGGCAGTGCATCTACCCTGATTGCCTGTGAGCAGTTAAACCGTGTATGCTTTGGCGTTGAACTGGAACCAAAGTTCGTTGATGTTGCAGTGGAAAGATACATTAAACTCCATGAAGGCAGGTCTGATGATGTGTATCTGATGCGTAACGGCGAAAGAATCGAATACAAGGATGTGGAGGTGTCAGATGAATAAACCTCTCACCCTTGGCAGCCTGTTTTCCGGTTCCGGAACTTTTGAAATGGCAGGAATGCTCTCCGGTATTGTACCTGTCTGGAAATCAGAAATAGAGCCGTTTCCGATCGCTGTTACAGAAAAGCGGCTGCCGTTTATAAAGCATCTCGGAGATATAAATAAAATCAACGGTGCGGAAATCGAGCCTGTGGATATTATCACCTTTGGCTCGCCCTGCACCGATCTTAGTGTCGCAGGCAAACGTCAGGGTTTGAATGCCGCACGTTCCGGACTATTCTTTCAGGCAGTCAGAATTATCAAGGAAATGAGAGGTGCAACCAATGGTAAATATCCAGGATTTGCAGTGTGGGAAAACGTCACCGGAGCCCTATCCTCCAACAAAGGAGAGGACTTCCGATGCGTTCTCGAAGAACTCTGCAAAATTAAAACCACAGATATATCTGTTCCTAAACCTGAAAAGTGGACAAAGGCAGGAGAAATCCTGGCAGAAAATTTCTCTCTCGCATACAGGACAGTTGATGCTCAATACTGGGGTACGCCCCAACGCAGAGCAAGAATCTACCTTGTCGCAGATTTTGATGGTGAACGTGCCTCAAAAATACTATTTGAGTCCGAAAGCCTGTCTGGGTATTCTCCGCAGGGCTTCCGTTCGTGGAAAGAAACTGCCGGAAGTTTTGGAACTTGCTCTGAAGAAACAAGCACAGGGTTAGTTTTTTCAAATCACGGGCAAGATACACGATTTAAGGGTCCTGTTGAAGTAGCGGAAACAGTTTCAGCTACATATGGAACGGGCGGAAATAATCAGCCGTTTGTGGTGGAACATTTTCATAAAGCATACGGCATATGCGGAAAATACAGCAATTCCATGCTTTCCGACAATCCCAACAGCGGATTTTACGAAGCAGATACTGCAAGAACGATTGATACAAGCAATCAGTCTCCATGCAAAAATCAGGGCGGAATTGTTGTCGTTGAGGGAAATGGTTCACGTCCATCACATCATGGTGACGGATACAAGGAATCGGAAACTATGTACACACTAAACTGCACGGAAAACCATGCAGTTTCCTACGGCATCGGCAGACCTGCCATGAATCAGGGTTACAACGCACGATTCAGTTTTCAGATTGAAGAGGAAAAATCCCCGACACTTGTTGCATCAGGTGCAGGCGGAATTGCTCATCCGAAATACTCCACAAGTAAAAATTCTCATCATACCGTTGCTGAAAAGGAAAAAGCAAACACACTTGTGGCATCAGATTACAAAGATCCGCCTGTTGTCAATGACAGCACTCCTGAAATTGAATACATCGTAAGGCGACTGACACCGCAGGAATGTGCGTTACTGCAAGGTATGCCGACCTGGTGGTGTGACGATATCGGCATTGAAAATCCGACCGAAGAACAGATAAATTGGTGGCTGAATGTTTTTGAAACCTACAATAAGGCAATCGGAAAAGAGTGCAAGCCAAAAAGCCGTAAGCAGATTGAAAAGTGGCTGAAGAATCCGTATTCCGATAGTGCTGCATACAAGATGTGGGGCAATGGAGTCGCAGCCTGCAATGCCTGGTTTGTCCTTGCCGGAATCACCTATTATGCACAAAACGAGGGAAAATAATTCTACATATCCCACACTTGATATCTGTGCCATTCAGAGTTATCATGTGTACTACCAAAAAGGAGGTCAAACATATGATAATTGAATTACATTTTACAGGAAACGAACGAAAGGAACTGGTAAAGGCGGTCAGCGAGATTATCGGAGTGCCCGCCGAATATCAGTATATGCCGACCTGTGCATATAAAATCGGTGACTTTTACACTGTCACCAAAGAAGGCAATCTTGAAATCAGCGATTCAGCTGACGGAAAAGAAGTTGAGATGCTGATTGATGAACTGGTACACAGAGGCTATGATGTTCCGCTTGATGAAGAAGAAAACGGTTTGACAGTAGAGATGCCTTTGGAACTGGTTGATGATGCTACAATCGACAGGCTCAGAAAAATCGTAGAAAATAAGGGTGAACTTTTCAAGGCTGCATTCAAAACTGACAACCTTGAAATCGTCGCTGAAGCAGACAAGATTTGCTTTCCTTGGTTTACCGTTGAAAATGATGGTGATGCAGATGCCTACTGCACTTTCATTTCCATGCTCTGCGAATTTGCAAAGAATCAGAAACGTATCAATAACAAGCCTGAAACCACTGATAATCCCAAATACACAATGCGTTGTTATCTTCTTCGCTTGGGTATGATCGGTGCAAAGTACAAATCGGCAAGAAAGGCATTGCTCAGAAATCTTTCAGGCAGTTCAGCTTTCAGAAAGGCGGCAAATGATGAAGTTTCCGAATAAAAACTATCTGGCACAACTCCGAAAACAATACCCGATTGGAACGAAAATACAGCTGATTTCTATGCGTGATGAAAAATATCCCATTCTTCCGGGAACAATCGGTGAGGTCACTCATATCGATGATATGGGTTCCATACACATGAAATGGCAAAACGGCTCTTCTCTTGCCCTGATTCCAGAAGTGGATTCTTTCAAGGTTTTGGAAACCGAAAAATAAGGCAGAACCTATTCCATCGTACTGTATTTTACCATAGAAAATCAAGGAAAGCAAGACTGTATATTACACAATTATTCGGCGGATATACAGTCTGTTTTTCTGTTAATTTAGCCGCTTGATATGTCCTCCGTAATGCGGTAATATGTGATACAACGAAAGGGCAGAAAGCCCGAAATTACGGAGGAAAATACCATGAACGCTAAAACAGAAAGACAGATTGAAAACCTGAAAAATCAGACCATTGGGGTTGAAATTGAGATGAACCACATCACAAGAGAACGAGCTGCAAAGCTTGCCGCAGACTTTTTCGGAACAGGCAGATACGAATTCACAGCAAGCCGAAACGGATATAGCACCTGGTCAGCTTGGGACGCACAAGGCAGAGAATGGAAATTCCAGAAAGACGTCAGCATTGCAGGATGCGATGCTGAAAAGTGCGAACTGGTTACACCGATTCTTCACTACAGCGACATTGAAACCTTGCAGGAACTGGTCAGAAAGCTTCGCAAGGCAGGAGCAGTAAGCCACGCAGGGGTTGGGGCAGGAGTTCATATTCACATAGGAGCGAATGGACACACACCGCAGAGCCTGAGAAACCTTGCAAACATCATGGCAAGCCACGAAAGACTGATTGCAGATGCTTTGAAAATTGACCAGGGCAGAATGAACAGATATTGCAGAACGGTAAACCCAAGATTCATTGAACAGCTGAACAAAAAGAAACCCACCACAATGGCACAGTTTGCAGATATCTGGTACACAGCAAACGGTGCGAATTACGGAAGAAATCAACATTACAACGATAGCAGATACCATATGCTGAACTTTCATGCAACCTTTACAAAAAGCACAATCGAATTTCGACTTTTCCAGTTTGACAAGCCTACAGCAGAAAAGAAAAACGGACTTCACGCAGGACAATTGAAAAGCTACATTCAGCTTTGCCTTGCACTTTCCGAAATGGCAAAGGAACTGAAAATAGCAAGCCCAAAACCACAGCAAACAGAAAATCCGAAATTTGCAATGCGAACATGGCTGATTCGATTGGGACTGGTTGGTGAAGAGTTCTCCACAGCAAGAAGTTTTCTTACCAAGAACCTTGACGGAGATGCGGCTTTCAGATACGGCAGAGCCTGAAAAGGCTCGCCCTCAAGGGCAACGGGTGGCAACATCGCCGCCCACGTTGCTTTTGTGGGATAGTTTCCCTACTGAATGAACAACGCCACACAAGCCCACACAGCTCCTGATTTCGCAAAGTGTAATCTGAACAAATACCACACAAGAAAAGGCACAGATATTTTGTGGATTTAGCGGGTTGCATTCACTCCGAAAAAGAGTTAATATGTGACTACCGCAAAGCGGAATTCACAAAAAGGAAGATGCAGATGAAAAGATACTATATCGCCTACGGTTCAAACCTCAATGTCCGTCAGATGAAGTACAGATGCCCAACAGCAAAAATCGTTGGAACTGCGGTTATCAGAGATTATGAACTGCTTTACAAAGGCAGCAAAACAGGCTCCTACCTCACCATTGAAAAAAAGAAAGGTTCGCTTGTTCCGGTTGCTGTCTGGGAAGTGACTGCCGCCGATGAACACAGCCTTGATATTTACGAGGGCTATCCTAATTTCTACTACAAGAAAAATATGAAAATCAGGCTTTCCGAAACTGGGAAAATGATTGACGCTTTTGTGTACATCATGCACGAGGAACGCAGGCTTGGGATTCCAACTTCTGCATATGTCAGCACCTGCAAATTCGGGTACACCATTTTCGGATTTGATTTCAAGTACCTTGATGAAGCCTATGAAAAAAGTCTGAAAGGAGTTGCCAACAATGAAAAATGAAACCCCGACTGAAAGAACCTGCCCGAAATGCGGATGTGTTTATACTGAAGTTCCTGCACTTTCCAGAACCGACAACAAAACGCTGATCTGCCCTGATTGCGGAATCAGAGAGACTTTGGAAAGCATGGGGATTTCCAAGGAAGAACAAGAAAAAATCATCAGCATTATTCACCGTAACACAGCAGAATAATCAAACACAAGCCGCCACGTTTGGCTGTGTGGCAATTCAGGGATTCCTCTGTAGTTTTTCCCCATTGCAATGAAGCCCCACACGAGCCGACAGGGCGGCTTTGTGTTGCTGTCATATTCTACACAATAATCTCCTCTGATTTCGGCGTTATGTTTGTTACATTTATTATCGCAGATACCGTTGACTATATTCCTGAAATGCGGCAATATACAACACAACGGAACGGAAAACCGACCGAAAACCACGAAATTTGGAGGAAAACACCATGAACGAACAGATTAAAAACTACTTTGAAAACCTCAGAATAAATTCTGAGAACGATGCAACCAAGCTGAGCCGGGGAACACTTGAAGCCTACTGGACTTACGAATTCAACCTTAACCACAACAGCAGCGAATTTGAATGCAATGAGCTCCCTTGGACAACAGACATGAGCGACTTTGTTAAGACAATGCGAGAGGCGGGAGTTGAAACAATTGCGATTACAGAAACAAGCACGGTACTCCTTGAGAATCTGCACAAACTTGCCGCACAGGGATGCAGCATTGAGGGACTTTGCACGATAATCAGACCGGACATCTGGGGCAATGCAAAGGAATACCCTGCAATTCGCATCAGACTGAACTAAAAACCAAAGAGCCAAGGGGCAGAACAAACTGCCCCGCATACGGCTCAGAAAGGAAAACCATATGAAAGTACTTATCGTTGAACCGAGAAAACATCCAAGAGAAGCTGAAATTGACGGCAATCTGGAATCCATGCAGAAAACAGTTGGCGGGTATCTGCAAGCGATATACCCTTTTGAAGATGAAATTGCCCTTGTTTGTGATGATGAATCAAAGCTGAAATCCGATACGGAGTGGAACAGAATGCTTCCTGAAACAGGTGACATCATCAAAGGCACATTTTTCATCGCAGGTCTTGGAGCAGAAGATTTCACAGATCTTTCTCCTGAACTTATGGAAAAGTACAGACAGCGATTTTGGAACATTGAACTTTTTATTCCTAAGCCAAACGGTCTGATGCCGATCATAATCGGGGACTGACAGCCCGCACGTTCGCCTGTAACGGCAGGAAAAAACGATTCCGAATACCATTCCAATTTGAAAAGCAACGCCACAAATCGCAACGTGGCGGTTGCTTTTTTGCTGTCATAATCTACACAATACAGGGGTGATTTTCAGACTGTATATTCTGGCAGTTTAGCCGCTTGCTATGTGTCCAAAGGTATGGTAATATACAGTTACCGAAAGGGAAAACAACCAAAAAACCACGAAATACGGAGGAAAACACAATGGTATCATACGGAATCGCAAAGGCAAGAGCAATGGCAAACAGAACGGACTGGAACGAAAGAACCGAAATCACAAAGGCGGTCATCACTTGGTTTGATGAGGATTACGAATACGACCTTGAAATTGAAAATGAGGACAGAATGGACGATGAAGAGTTCACAGCATGGGTTGAGGAAAACGCAGAAGACCTTGCTAAGGCAGATTCAGAAGCAAATGAAACGATTTTTGAGGGCATTGACAGAATCGACTTCAAGGAGGACTACATTGATGACGATGCCCTTTTCGATGAGGAGTACGAAAACGCCTGCGAATTTGAATGGGAATGCATGACAGGCAGATAAGCCTTCCTTTCAACCCCCACAAACCACAGCCTTGGAAACAGGGCTGTGTGGCTCGTACCGAAGAAATATAGTACACAAAATAGCCCTGCAATGTTTGTGCAGTATATTTCTCCGAATACCGTTGACTATGTTCCTGAAATGCGGTAATATACAGTTACCGCGAGGGAAAAACAATAAAACGGAGGAATACACAATGGCAAAAACATGGAAAGTAAAAGCGTTGACGGTAACAGGAACAGCAACCGAAAGGGTGGAAAATGGGATTCACATTTACGACCCCGGCAAACAGGAATGGCTGGTGATCAAAGAGTTTGATGACTTTGAAAAAGCCGAAAACTGGATGGCGGATTACATCAGGAAAAACCACTTCTACTACGGCGATTTCAAAATCACACGGTAAGCTTTCCTGCACGTTCCAAACAGCCCCTGAATCAAGGGGCTGTGGCTCGTACAGCCGCCGTGTTGCCCCTGTCTGGCATAGTTTTATTTCCTCCGAGTGGTTTTCCCTTTCTCACAAATGCCCCACACAGGGCAACGTGGGGCTTGCTTTTTTGGTTGGTATCATACACAATTTTCTGCCTTCATCTTTGTGCAGAATATGCCGGAAATTTCGTTGACTTCTCTCTGCAGTTATGGTAATATACATCATGCCGAAAGGCAAAAACAACGAAAACTGGAGGAAAAAACAATGTGGACAGAAGGAACAATTCAGGTAGGAACAAGCATTTTTCACTACTGGGTGAAACATTACGAGGAGCCTTCTACTTTTGGATATGAGGAAGGCAGAGCCTCGAAAATCTCCCTGCGACGGAATGGCAAAACGGTGTTCAATTTCGACCGGGGCATGGATATTCCGCCGGAGGATGAGGAAACTGAAACTGCACTGGCGATCCTGCTGAAACAGTACAACTGATTTTTCCAAAATTGAATCCCATAAGCCGGAGCCAAAAGGCTCTGGTGGTCGTACATCTGATTTTTGTTCGTGTATGATACACAAGAAACCATAGAAATTTCGGCGTTTTTTCTGTTCATTTAGCCGCTTGCTATCCTTGAATTTGTATGGTAATATGGTTACAATGGGAATGGAATCTCGATTACAAAACTGCCCCTTGAGGGCGTTAAAATAAATGATGCAGACTTGCTTTTTGGCAGGTCTTTTTTGTTGGGGGGTGAGAACAATGGCAAGATTTAAACCGACCCGTTTTATGGCGGAGGATTCCAAGTATAACAAAAAGGCAGCGGACTATGCCGTCTCCTTTATTGAATGCCTCAGCCATACCAAAGGCACCTGGGCAGGAAAGAAATTTGAACTACTGGACTGGCAGGAGCAAATTATCCGTGATTTGTTCGGCATTCTGAAACCGAATGGCTATCGTCAGTTTAACACGGCTTACATTGAGATTCCTAAGAAAAATGGAAAGTCAGAACTTGCCGCAGCGGTTGCCTTGCTGCTCACCTGTGGTGATGGAGAACAGCGAGCGGAGGTCTATGGTTGTGCCGCAGACCGACAGCAAGCCTCGATTGTTTTTGACGTTGCCGCAGATATGGTTCGTATGTGTCCAGCTTTGATGAAAAGAGTCCGGATACTTACTGCACAAAAAAGAATTGTATACACACCAACAAACAGCTTTTATCAGGTACTTTCCGCTGAAGCTTATTCCAAACATGGCTTCAACATCCATGGGGTCGTGTTCGATGAACTTCACACGCAGCCGAACCGAAAGCTGTTTGATGTTATGACCAAAGGCTCCGGTGATGCGAGAATGCAGCCTTTGTATTTCTTGATCACCACAGCCGGAACAGATACAAATTCTATTTGCTATGAAGTACACCAAAAGGCAAAGGATATTCTTGATGGCAGAAAACATGATCCGACATTTTATCCTGTCATTTATGGTGCAGATGAATCGGAGGACTGGACTGACCCAAAGGTCTGGAAGAAGGCAAATCCAAGCCTTGATAAAACTATCGGTATGGATAAGGTGGTGGCTGCGTGTAACTCTGCAAAGGAAACACCGGGCGAGGAAAATGCGTTTCGACAACTGCGTCTGAATCAGTGGGTAAAACAGGCAGTGCGTTGGATGCCGATGGAGAAGTGGGACAAATGCAAGGTGTCTTTTGATGAATCTGAACTGGAAGGAAGAATTTGCTACGGTGGACTCGACCTTTCCAGCACAACGGATATTACAGCATTTGTTTTGGTGTTTCCGCCGACCGATGAAGATGAGCATTATTACATTTTGCCTTACTTCTGGCTGCCGGAAGAAACATTGCCACTCAGAGTTAGGCGTGACCATGTCCCATATGATATTTGGGAACGGCAGGGATACCTGAAAACAACTGAGGGGAATGTTGTCCATTATGGTTTTATCGAAAACTTCATCGATGAACTGGGACAGAAATTCCACATCAAAGAGATAGCATTCGATAGATGGGGTGCGGTGCAGATGTCACAGAATCTGGAGGGACTTGGCTTCACGATGGTTCAGTTCGGACAGGGTTACAAAGATATGAGCCCGCCGACCAAGGAATTGATGAAGCTTACTCTGGAACAGACACTTGCACACAACGGACATCCTGTTTTGAGGTGGATGATGGACAACATCTTCATTCGCCGTGACCCTGCCGGAAACATCAAGCCGGACAAAGAAAAATCCACAGAGAAAATTGACGGTGCGGTTGCCATGATCATGGCTCTTGACCGTGCGATTCGTTGTGGATGTGTGTCTGATGATTCCATTTATGATTTGAGGGATATGTTGGTGTTGTAATTGGAGCGACAAACTGGAAGTTGTAAGTGATTTAAAGGAAAATTTGGTTTTAATCAATGCGGTAAACCCAGGATTTATTCTTCAAAACTTTTTGGGTCTAACAGATAAGCTATATCATCTTGAAATTTTAGTGGTATTCTGTTTCTCTTTTCTTCAATAAGTGGAAATGGTGGTAACTCATAGCTCATCAGTAATTCTATTGCATCTTCTATTACATCATCTTCATTTGGTTCAGTAATCACTGTTTGTAACAATAACACTAAATCATCATGAATATCACTTATATCCTGCTGATAATATGGATCCATAAACCAATCTAAACAAAAAAGCATACTGAGTTTTCTTTGGGTATCATCTCCAAGTAATACCTTTGCAATTTCACATATTCCTTTTCTGACAATATCTCTATCTTTGTCTGTATATGTAACAAATCTGCCATTCTCCATAATTATACTCCCCAATTGAAATTACTGGATTATAATTTTTTAATTATTCAAATTCTTTTTTTACTCACTTAAGTCCCAATTTAAACCAGTTCGTCAGTCGAGTAGACCTACACCTTACAATATAAGCCCCTCACAGAACCGTACGTGCAGTTTTCCCGCATACGGCTCTTCATAATAAAATTCGCATCAACAGAACAAGCTGTAATAGATTTTAGGGTTGACAAGTTTGTAGTATTTCATCATTTCTATGAAACCTTCCCTTGTATAGCTTTTCTTTTCACTTCTCCTGTTTAATACTTTGTACAGCAATTCTCTGACCTGCTGTTTGTAATTACTTATCATTCTGCTGTTAAAGCTGATACCATAGTATCTGTAATGTCCTACAAGCTTGACATTCAGCATATACATAAGTTTTCCAAGCTTTTGCTCCTTGTTGTTATACAGCCATATTTTGATTTCTTTGACTTTCTGACGGAATTTCTTACTGCTGGTCTTGGGCATTATCCATGGGTTACCTTTGGTTGTTCTGCCACAGTAAAATGTAAAACCAAGAAAATCGAACGTCCCAAGTCGTGTGGATTCTCCCCGTTTTGCTTTTAAACTTGCAAGATAGCGTCCGCTTTCAACTATTCGACTTTTGTTTTCTTCCAGTTCAAGCCCAAACTTTGCCATTCGGCTTCTGAGCTGCTCATAAAACCTTTCGGCTTCCCACGGGTATTGAAATCCTGCTATGAAGTCATCAGCATATACTACAAGGAAACATTCACCTTTACACTCTTTGGCAATAATATATTGAAACCATAACGTCAAAACATTGTGCATATAGATATTTGCAAGCACTGGACTGATAATATTTCCCTGTGCTGTTCCTTCATCACTTTTAACGAGTTGTCCGTTATCTATGATACCTGCTTTCAGGTATTTCTTCACCAGACGTAGAATATTCTTGTCTTTGATGTAGTAATTCAGGAATTTCAATATCCATTCATGTTTCATATGGTCGAAAAATCCCTTGATGTCGGCATCTACTACCCTTGTTATTTTTCCAATATTGATACGGTCATATAACTCTTTCACTGCCGTATGACATCTTCTGTTTGCTCTAAAACCGTGCATACAGTTCAGAAACTTCGGTTCATATATCGCTTCAAGTATCTTTTTCAGCGCTAACTGCACAATTTTATCTTCATAGCACGCTATTCCAAGCGGTCGCATTTTGCCGTTACTCTTTGGAATATATACTCTCAGCGATGGCATTGGTTTGTAGGATTTACGTTTTAGTCTGTCTACAAGGTTCTCAATATTACCTTCAAGATTTTCACTGTACTCTCTTTTCGTTATTTCATCTATGCCTACTGCTTTATTGCCATCAGCTTCTTTGTGGCATTGCATCAGCAATTCTTTGTTGATTAGATGATACAGCGATGTAAATTCAGGTCTTTTGGTGTTTGCTGATTTCGATGCTATTCTTTCTAATTTTGTTTCCATTAGTTCCTCCGTCCCTGAGTACGGCCAATGTGTCCTCAGAAAGACCTTTATTATGCAGCTCCCTTCCCTCTGTCGGCATTACACGACTTCCCTGGTACTATGAAGCTGTCCGACTGCCTGTAATCCGTTTGCCCTTCTCCCTTTTATAGTTGTCGGACATACCACTTATACATTACTTCCTTTCGGCTGATATGGAGACCACAGGCTCTCCCCAGTTGACTGGATAATCTCTATGTGAAGCGTGATTGGCTCTTTGACCCCGCAGAGGTGTACATAATCTCACCATAACGATTTGTACATATTGCTTTCCGCCGAAATTAAAGCGTCAGCCCTCCGAATAGCAAAATTTCGAGGCTCTATCACCTTGTAACCCCACTTCCTCGCTGTCTACGCTTTACTATATCCATTACTGCATACAGCACAAGACTCGCTAACGGTGGTTGGTTAGTCCTTTCCGTACAGGCTTCTCACCTGTTAGACTACCCGCCCTTCGTCTGGGCGCACAATTCCGATTTGTAAGGCAAATGCCCCACATTTAGTTTCACATATTATACCACACTCATATACGAAAAGTCAAGAAAGGACGTGATTTCATGGGGATTTTCAGCGGGCTCTTTAAGTCCAGAGATAAGCCTCAAAACAGCTATGACAGCCCGTCATACACATATTTTTTTGGCAGAAGCAATGCAGGAAAAAGAGTCACCGACAGAACAGCCCTACAGCATATCGCAGTTTATGCTTGCGTGCGGGTTCTGTCAGAAGCCATTGCTCAGCTGCCATTACACGTTTACCAATATACCGAAAACGGAAAAGAGCGAGTGCCACAGCACCCGCTTTACTTTTTACTCCACGACCAGCCAAATCCAGAAATGACTTCTTTTGTTTTCAGGGAAACGCTAATGTCCCATCTGCTGATTTACGGCAATGCCTATGCACAGATTATCCGAAATGGCAGAGGTGATGTTTTGGGACTGTATCCTCTGATGCCAGATAAGATAAAAGTTGACCGTGATGAGAAAAACCGTCTGATATACATTTACAGCCGTTATGATGAAGCAAATCCGAACTTGAAAGAACAAGGCGATATCATTCTTTACGCTGATGAAGTTCTCCATATTCCGGGACTTGGATATGATGGTCTGGTGGGATATTCGCCGATTGCACTTGCGAAAAATGCAATCGGTATTTCTATCGCCTGTGAGGATTATGGGGCATCGTTTTTCGGAAACAACGCAAATCCAAGCGGTGTGTTAGAACATCCGGGAGTAATCAAAAATCCCGATAAATTAAGAGATGCATGGCACAGAGCCTATGGTGGCAGAAATGCACATAAAGTTGCTGTTCTGGAAGAAGGCGTAAAGTTTACGCCGATCTCAATTCCGAACAATGAGGCTCAGTTTCTGGAAACCCGTAAATTTCAGATCGAAGAAATTGCAAGAATGTACAGAGTGCCGCTCCATATGATCGGTGACTTAGACCATGCTACATTTTCCAATGTGGAACATCTCTCTTTGGATTTCGTGAAATACAGCCTTGACCCATGGATTGTTCGCTGGGAACAGGGACTACAAAAGGCATTGCTTTCCGATTCAGAGAAAGGCAAGTATTTCATCAAATTCAATGTGGACGGATTACTTCGTGGCGATTATGCATCAAGAATGCAGGGATATGCAACAGCAAGACAGAACGGCTGGATGTCCGCCAATGATATTCGTGAATTGGAAGATATGAATATGATTCCTGATGAAGAAGGAGGGAATCTGTACTTGTGTAACGGTTCGATGAGCCGCCTTTGTGATGCAGGAATTGCGTATGCAGATAAAAAGGAGGAATCAGAAAATGGATAAATTCTGGAACTTTATCAAAAATGAAGAGACAGAAGAAACCGAATTATACTTTGAAGGCCCCATTTCCACAGAAAGCTGGCTGGGTGATGAGATCACACCTGCCTTGTTCCGTGATGAACTGGCAAAGGTCAGCGGTGATCTGACTGTCTGGATCAACAGCCCCGGTGGGGATTGCATCTCAGCAAGTCAGATCTATACCATGCTGAAAAATCATAAAAGCAAAGTTACCGTAAAAATTGACGGCATTGCTGCCTCTGCTGCTTCCGTGGTAGCAATGGCAGGTGATGAAACATGGATCAGTCCCACCGGATATCTGATGATCCATAATCCTATGACTTGTGCTTCCGGAAATAAGGCAGATATGGAAAAAGCCATTGCCTTGCTGGACGAGATCAAGGAAGGCATCATCAACGCCTATGAGGAGAAAACACATCTCAGCAGAAGTAAAATTGCAAAGATGATGGACGAGGAAACATGGATCAATGCGAAAAAGGCAAAACAGCTTGGTTTTGTAGACGGAATTCTGTTTTCCAAAAAAGAAACAGAGGAAAAAGAACCTGACAAAGATGAACCGGAAGAAGAGCCTGATGAGAAGCAGAAACCGAAAAAAGCACCGGAATCTATGCTATATTCCACATCAGCGACCAATGCATCTTTGCTGCAGAAAATATCTGCAGCAACGCCAACAGGTGTACCGATCAATCAGCTTGAAAAAAGACTGGCACTTTTGAAATACTAAGGAGGATTTTATTATGACAATGACAATTCAGGAACTGAGAGAAAAGAGAAACAAGGCTTGGAACGAAGCAAGAAATTTTCTGGATTCCAAGCGTACTGAAAGCGGTGTCCTTTCTGAAGAGGATTCCGCTGCTTATGATGCAATGGAAAAGACCATTGTTGACCTTGGCAAGGAAATTCAGCGTCTGGAACGACAGGCTGAAATTGAGGCTGAGATGAACAAGGCAACTTCTGACCCTGTTCTCGGTAAGCCTGCAGCACCGACTGTTACTGAAAAGACAGGCACAGCCAGCGATGCCTATAAAACAGCATTCTGGAACAGCGTCAGAAACAGAAATTATATCGATGTCCGTAATGATTTACAGGTTGGCACAGATACAGAGGGCGGCTATCTTGTGCCAGACGAGTACGAAAAGAAGCTCATTTCTGCACTGGAAGAAGAAAACGTATTCCGTCCTCTTGCTACCAAAATCCAGACATCCAGCGGTGACAGAAAGATTCCTGTAATCACGCAGAAGGGTGAGGCATCGTGGATGGAGGAAGAAGAGGCATATTCTCTCTCCGACGATGCCTTTGGTCAGATCGCACTTTCCGCTTACAAGGTAGGTACAGCAATCAAGATCTCGGAAGAACTCCTCAACGACAGCGTTTTTGATCTGCCATCCTATATTGCAAAAGAATTTGCAAGAAGAATCGGTTCTAAGGAAGAAGAAGCGTTTCTGATTGGCGACGGTAAAGGTAAGCCGACCGGTATTTTTGCTTCTGTCGGCGGTGCGGAAGATGGTGCAACGACCTCTACTGCAAACATTTCTTTTGACGATATGATCGAACTTTTCTACTCTGTCAAGTCGCCTTACCGAAAGAAAGCAGTATGGGTGCTGAATGAACAGACAGTAAAGGTACTCCGCAAATTGAAGGACAACACAGGAAACTATATCTGGCAGCCCGCCGTCAGCAGCGGACTTCCTGATACCATTCTCAATCGTCCATATGTGACTTCTGTATATGCTCCTGTTTCTGCGGCAGGTGCAAAGCCGATCGCATTTGGTGACCTCTCCTATTATTGGATCGCCGACCGTCAGGGCAGAAGCCTGAAACGTTTGAATGAACTCTTTGCCATGAACGGACAGGTCGGTTTCCTTGCCTCTCAGCGTGTAGACGGCAAGCTCATTCTTCCGGAAGCCGTCAAGACACTTACCATCAAAAAGGCGTGATATTATGATCACGCTGAAAGAGGCAAAAAACTATCTCAGGGTAGATTACGAAGAAGATGATAAACTGATTCAGAATCTTCTTTTTACGGCAAAGAATCTGGTTATGGACGTTGGCAGAATGGACGAATCGGAACTTGCTGAAAATGAAGATACCGTGCGGACAGCAATGCTTTTCGCACTGGGGTATCTTTATGAAAACAGAAGTTCTCCGGATTATCAGAAACTGACCCTAAATCTTCGTTCAATTTTGTTTGCACAGAGAGAGGGTGTGATGTAATGGAAATTGGAAACCTGAATCAGAGAATCACAATACTTGAACATCGAACGGTTGTTGATGAGATCGGCAACCATACTACAAAATGGGAAGAAATATTCTCCCTATGGGCAAAGGTAACTGTAAAGACGGCAACGGAAACCACGGATGCAGGGATAACCAAAGAGGTGCAAAAACTGGAGTTTCTGGTTCGACAGAGTCCTGCATCGCTGAACATCAACAGCACCAATTTTCGCATTCTTTTCCGAAACAGCATCTACAACATCACAGGACTGATTCCGCTTTACGACCACAACAATTATCTGAAAATTGAAAGTGAAATCAGAAAGGCGGGTGTTTCTGATGACTTCCGTTGATAATCTTGCAGCCGAAATTATGAAGGGGCTGACAGAATATGCAGACCTTGCAGAAGAAGGCATGAAAAAGGCGGTGAAAAAGACTGCAAAATCTGTAAAAAACGAGATCTCCGCCAATGCTCCAAAGCGAACAGGTGCATATTCTAAAAGCTGGTCGGCAAAGAAAACCAAGGAAAACAGCCATTCTCTCGAAATGACTGTGCATTCTAAAAACAGGTATCAGCTGGCACATTTGTTGGAAAAGGGATATGCCAAGCGTGGCGGAGGTCGTGTATCTGGAAAACCGCATATTGCTCCTGCAGAAGAAAACGGTGTGCAGTTGTTAGAACATTTGATCGTGGAGGCGTTGTCATGACTTACGAACAAATCAATGAGATGATGCAGGAGATGGGGCTGCCTTTCGCCTACCATCATTTTGCCGAAGGCGAAAGTCCTGAACCGCCTTTTCTGCTGTTTTTATCCCCCGGAGAAAATACATTTTCGGCGGATAACTCCATGTATTTCAGCTTTAAAATGCTGGATATTGAACTCTATACAGATGTGAAGAATCCTGAACTGGAAAAGCAAGTTGAACAGGTTCTGAAACGTCACAAAATCTATTACACAAAATCAGAAGTATGGATAGAGTCAGAAAAACTCTACGAAGTGCTTTACGAAACGGAGGTATAACCTATGGCAACGAACAAGAAGAACAAGGTTAAATTCGGTTTGCAGAACGTCTACTGGGCAAAAATCAATGAATGGGGCGAAGACCCTGACGGCAACAAAACTGTTCCTGCATATGGTCCGTCAAAGCACCTCCCCGGTGCAGTGTCGCTTTCTATTGACGCAAATGGTGAGAGTGAAAATTTTTATGCGGATAACGGTGTTTACTATGTCATCAACAACAATGCAGGATATACAGGTGACCTGGAAATTGCCCTCATCACCACAGAATTTGCAACTGAAATTCTGGGTGAAATCCTTGATAACAACGGCGTTCTGGTGGAAAAGAACGACACAGAACTTGCCCAGTTTGCACTGATGTTTGAGTTCTTAGGCGATAAGCACCATATCCGTCATGTGATGTATTGCTGCAGTGCTTCCCGTCCTGCAACAGAATCTGCAACAACGGAGGAAAGCACGGAAGTCAAGACGGAAAAGCTGTCGCTGAAAGCTACCCCTTTGCCGACAGGTCTTGTAAAGTCCAAGACAACGGAAAGCACCACAGAAGCGGTTTACAACAACTGGTTCAAGATGCCGTATAATCCTGATACGGTCGTGAAATCTTCCGCCAAAACATCTTAAGGAGGTACAGCATGGCTATTAAAAAGAATATTACAATCGATGGTATTGAAGTTCCTTTCAAGGCAAGTGCGGCAGTTCCAAGGCTGTATCGTCTGAAATTCAGACGTGATATTTACAAGGACTTTTCAGCCCTGAAAACGGAGGTCACCGAGGGCGATGAAAGCAAAAGTGAGATTGGCATTGAAAGCCTTGAAGTGTTTGAAAATATCGCATACATTATGGCAAAACACGCTGATCCGGAGAATGTTCCTGATAACCCTGACGACTTTCTGGAACAGTTCAACACATTCAGCATCTATGAGATTCTTCCGCAGCTGATCGAATTGTGGGGACTGAACACAGCGACACAGGTTGCGTCTAAAAAAAACATCGCCAAACTGACCGCCCGATGACCACTCCTTTATTTCTCCTGAGATGCAAACAGCTCGGTCTTTCGATGACCGAGCTGGATCTGCTGACGATAGGACTTATCAATGATATGTTTACCGAACGGGAAAATGATGATTATACAGGGTGGAATGAGGTTGCCGGACAGGCGGATTTTGATGCGTTTTAAGTCTTTACTTTTTTGACAAAATATGATATAATATGCTGTGTACAAAACTATGGCAATAAGGAGTGAAATTCTATAGCTACATATCATATTATTATCAATAAAAAAGTTGAAAAATGCTTTAGTGAAAAAGAAATTACTTGTGCAACAGGTCAAGGACAACCTCGCCCTTTTTCGTTTAAGATTCAAAAAAATGCAATAGAAATTGTGTATGAAATGTCTAAGACGAAATCATTAGAGTATACAATAGAGAAATCTGTTGTTTTTCGTGAAGCACTTACAAAAGCTTATTTATATCATGCACTTTTATTAAATTCTGCACTTATAATAAATCAAATTACAATTCAAATTAATAAAAAAGAACACCAACCACTTAATAAAGAAAAAAATAACAATTTTCCATTCGTCTTTTCTTTACTTACAGAAGATAACTTACATTTGACAGAGGCGTTCAAAGTTCTTCCAGATTATATTATTGTTAATAGTATAAAGCACAATCAAAAAGAACTTCGGTTTGTATCATTAGCCTCATATTTGGTTGCTAAGAGTAAAACATATCAAATTGAGAGATTTAATTCATTATGGACTTCTATGAATGCTTTATATAATTATGTTGCGTTGTGCTATGAAAATCGAATTGTAAAAGATTGTAGGGAAATAACTCGCAATGATATTAGTTCCAATTTACGTATGTATGGGAAAGATACTAATGGTATAAGTGCCTTGATGTATCATATTAAAAATAATTGCCGTAAACCATCACGCAGCGATGAAAGTAATATAAAATCAAGTAATAAAGAGGCTTTCCAACAATTAGCATCATTGTTTCAGAGGCTTTCTGAAGATGAAGTATCTGAATTATGTGAACTTTGTTTATCCGATTTACAAGCTGACGGTATTGTTCATAGGTTGCCACCTAAATATAAGGCATTGGATGATGTATCTAAGCTATATAATTTTCCTTCATATGTATTTGTCATACTTCAATATGCTTACTCTCTTCGTTGTGAATTGTTTCATGGTAATAAAGCAGCTCCTATTTTTAGTTTTTACAATGACCGAAGTATTGGAGAACTAAAAGTTGTCAACTATTTCTTAGATTCTTACTTGAGCAATGAAATACCTCTTTTGTTTACTACTAATTATTACGACTCAATGCATAATGATGTTGTTGCTTTAATGAACATTATTGCAGCAACAAATAGCAATCCAAATCCATATACTACTTTTATAAAAAACAACAGCTAATATACACTAGGCACTTGCTGACAAGCAGGTGCTTTTTTATGCCCTTTTGCAGGAGGTGAAACCACAGTGGCAAACAGAATCAAGGGCATCACCGTTGAGATTGGCGGTGATACGACCAAGCTGTCCAAGGCTCTGGAAAGTGTCAATAAGAACATCAAAAACACTCAAATACAGCTAAAAGACGTAGAAAAACTCCTGAAGCTTGACCCGAAAAATACAGAATTACTCTCACAAAAACAGAAACTTCTTGCTGACAGTATTTCTGCCACAAAGGATAAACTTGCGACGCTGAAAACTGCCGCAGAACAGGCAAACACAGCTCTTGCAAATGGCGACATCTCACAACAGCAGTATGATGCCTTACAGCGTGAGATTGTCGAAACAGAAAATGAACTGAAACGTTTGAAATCAGAAGCCAAAAATGCAAATTCTGAACTTGCTAAAATCGGTGAGGCAGGACAGGTTCTCCAGAATGCAGGCGATAAAATTTCAGGTGCAGGAGAAAAACTTCTGCCTGTTACCGCAGGGGTGACGGCTCTCGGAACCGCTGCTGTGAAAACCGCCTCCGACTTTGATTCTGCGATGTCAAAGGTTGCCGCTGTATCCGGTGCAACGGGTGATGATTTGCAGGCTTTGCGTGATAAAGCACGTGAAATGGGCAGCAAAACAAAATTTTCAGCAAGTGAAGCTGCCGAAGCGATGAACTATATGGCAATGGCAGGCTGGAAAACAAATGATATGCTGTCTGGTATTGACGGCATTATGAACCTTGCAGCAGCATCAGGCGAAGATCTTGCTACAACATCAGATATTGTTACAGATGCACTTACAGCATTCGGTCTGACAGCACAGGATAGCGGTCATTTTGCTGATGTGCTTGCGGCTGCAAGTTCTAACGCAAATACAAATGTATCTATGCTTGGTGAATCGTTCAAATACTGTGCTCCTATCGCAGGTGCATTGGGGTTTTCATGCGAAGATACAGCCGAGGCACTTGGCTTAATGGCAAATGCAGGTATCAAGTCTACACAGTCCGGCACTTCCATGCGTTCCATTATGACAGCACTTTCAGGCGACGTGAAGTTCTGTTCATCTGCTTTTGGAGAAATGGAAATTGCAACTACCAATTCAGACGGCTCTATGCGTAGCCTTTCTGACATTTTGGCTGACTGCCGTGTGGCATTCGATCAGATGTCAGAATCCGAAAAAGCAAGTGCTGCACAGTCGCTTGTAGGTAAAAATGCAATGTCAGGCTTTCTTGCTCTGATGAATGCTGCTCCTGCGGATATTGATAAATTATCAGGTGCAATTGCGAACTGTGACGGTACTTCCCTACAAATGGCGGAAACCATGCAGGACAATCTTGCAGGACAGCTTACCATTTTGAAATCACAGCTTGAAGAACTGGCTATCTCTTTTGGAGAAATTCTGATGCCTGTTATTCGTGACATCATCACCAAAATACAGGGATTTGTAGACAAATTGAATGCTCTTGACCCAGCAACAAAACAGACCATTATCAAAATTGGATTGATGGCTGCGGCTTTAGGTCCTCTTTTGATTGTTGTGGGCAAAACGATTTCTTCTATTGGAAGTATGATGACATTCATTTCAAAAATTCCAACAATGATCGCAGGTGCTAAGACTGCATTTTCAACGCTTGGGGCAGCGATTGGCGGTATTTCTGCTCCTGTGGTGGCTGTCGTTGCGATTATTGCAACGCTTGTCGCTGCCTTTGTGCATTTGTGGAACACCAATGAGAACTTCAAAAACAGCATTCTTTCTATTTGGGAACAGATAAAGTCTACCTTTGAACGTCTGACATCTGGAATCGTTGACCGAATCAATGCACTTGGATTTGATTTTCAGAATTTCTGTGAACTGCTGAAAGCGATGTGGAATGGATTATGCAGTGTGCTTGCACCTGTATTTGAGGGCGTATTTCAGCATATCTCGGATATTTTTACTTTTGTGACAGATACCATTCTGAGCGTGCTTGATGTATTTATCGGTTTGTTTTCGGGAAACTGGGAACAGTGCTGGAACGGTATCAAGGGCATTTTTACAGGCATCTGGGACTTTGTAGTCAACCAGTTCAGCAATATTCTGAACACACTGACAGGTGTGGCAGATGTATTTCTCGGTTGGTTCGGAACATCATGGAATGAAGTGTGGACATCAATTAAGGACTTTTTCGTTGGAATCTGGGACAACATTTGTTCTGCTTTTCAGGCTGTTGCTGACTTTTTCACAAACATCTGGAATGCAATATCAGCGTTCTTTACAACGATAGCGACTGCGATCTATACCACATCAGTCACAATTTTCACTTCTGTATATGATTTCTTTGCAGGAATCCTAACCAGTATTCACGACTTTTTTGCCACTATTTTCAATGCAATATGGACGGTTATTTCAACTGTCTGCACCACCATTTATGACACGATTTCAAGTATCTGGAATGCAATTTACAGCTTTATTTCTCCTCTTTTAGAGGCGTTTAAATATCTGTTTGAAACCATTTTTCAAGCAATCCACATCATTATCAGCAATGTGATGGATTGGATCTCGGAAAAAATACAGACCATCTGGAATGCGATCGTTGCCTTTCTCACGCCGTTGCTTGAGGGCATCAAAACGTTCTTTGAAACGGTCTGGAACGCTATTTATATCACGATTTCAACGGTTTTAAGCACCATTTCAAGCGTGATTTCTACCGTCTGGACTGCAATTTCAGGTTTCATTTCCGGTGCAATGAACACGATTCATTCTATTATTTCGAGTGTGTGGAACACCATCAGCGGTGCTGTTTCAAGCGTGGTAAACGCTATCCGAAATACCGTATCTTCCGTCTGGAACAGTATTTCTTCCACAATTTCATCGGTGATGAATACAATTCATTCGACTGTGACAAACATCTGGAACAATGTGAAATCTTCTGTTGCAAGTGTCATCAGCGGCATTTACTCCACGATTAAAGGCGGATTTGACAATGCGGTGAACTATGTCAAAGGGCTTGCATCAGATGCGTGGAACTGGGGACGGGATATTGTTTCCAACATCATTGACGGCTTGAGAAGTATGATCGGCAATCTTGCGGACAGCGTTTCCGGAATTGCCGATACGATTCGCAGTTATCTGCACTTTTCCGTTCCTGATGTAGGTCCGCTGACAGACTTTGAAAGCTGGATGCCTGACTTCATGAACGGCTTGGCAGACGGTATCAACAAAAGCAAAAAGGTTGTAGCAAAGGCAGTTTCGGGCGTTGCGGATACCATGAAACTTTCGCTCAATTCCGAGCAAAACTACAACCTTGACGGCATGACGGGGGCAATGATGAACGGCACTTCTGAAAATTCGGTGGTCAACAATTACTATCAAAACGACAACAGCCGCACAGTGAATCAGACCAACAACAGTCCGAAATCACTGTCACGGCTGGAGATTTACAGACAGACAAGGAATGCGGTTAAAGCGTAACTATTTATTTTTCGGATAAGTACATCCTTTTACATTTATCGGGAATCTGTTTTCTGCCGCAAATTTCACAAAAGCTTCAATTTCGGTATCCATTAACGCATAACCGCTGAATTTATCAAATAGCATGGATACAGACAGAACCTGGATTCCGTCCTCAGCATGAAAAAATGTAATGACTGCCTCACGACCATTCAAATAGACTTTATCGTCCTTAACCTCAAACTCTGCGTTTATTGTCTTAAATTGACTTTTTCGATATTCAGCAGATTTTTTACGGAGGATGATAAATATCGGTATAATCATCACAAAATTTGTTATCATCAGCAAAACAGTAGCCATAGCGATTGTTTGTGGAGCGTTGCAGACTATTGCCAATAAAACAAAATTGGAAATCAACCATATAAACACAGGGTTTAACATTTTCAGTATTTTTCTATCATCAATCTGACGTACTTGAAATTTGAATATATATTTTTTCTCATCATCTTCATCTTCTACTTAATATTCATCATAATAGTAATATTTTGCCACGTTTGAATTTTCATAACTGTCGGCGATATCTTTTGAAAGAGCTGTTAAGAATTCGTCGAATGTTAACGTTTTGTCAATTGGAATTGACATTTTATCTGCACTGTACTTCATAAATAAATCAAGTTCATCATCGTCATCGTCGTAATCTCTTCCTGTAGAGCAGAGCTCATCAATAGACAGTTTGTCATGGCTACATACTTCCTCCATGTAACGGAAAATTGCATCTGCATCGGCTGTATCGGGTAGAACGGCGTCTCTTATCAAGAGCAATGATTTTTCGCCCTGATTACGCTTACTAAAAACCAGAAAAACAACACCAAACAAAACACCCAAAAGCATAACGCCAAATGCACCGATAGTATCTATGCTGTATCCGTTCGCCTTGTCATAATCTTCTATTAGCATTAAAGATGATGTGTTGCTGAAAAATCCAATCAATGCGTATCCTATACCAACCATCCATATTCGTCTTTTATATTTATTTTGCAGGACAGCATATTTCACCAAGCTGATTGAAATTAATAGTATTGCAATAAAAATAAAATCCACTGTCATTAAACCAAAATCGAACTTTTCATCAAACAGCAGACTGCCTATCGGCAAAGCGAGGCACATCATCAAACTAAAAAGCCCCATGAGAATACCTATGACACTCAGAACAGCAGTTTTCATCTTGCTGTAACGCTTTTCTTTTTTATTGTTGTAGCCTTTTAGTTTTATGTATATATCGGACAATTGGTTTATTGAAATTTCCTTGTTATAAAGACCGGATAGCAAATTATATACATTATCGCAGTCCGGTGCTGTGAATGGATACTCATATCCTTCGTAAATAATAACTACATGAAACACTTTGCCGATTTCGTAAACCTTTACAGAATATTCTGATGCGTTGTATATAATCGAATTGGTGTCTGAAATATATTCGACTCCTGTCATGGAGCTTTGATGCAACCTGTTATATATATCGTATGTTGTTTTCATAATATCACCTGTTCCTCAAAAATGACAATGTCATTATACCACACAGCAACTGTAGAAGTCAACCAAGAAAGGAGTGATTTCCGATGTTCTACACTTTAATCCTCGAAAACGAAGCAGGTCAAAAAATCGACCTGTTCAAAACTGCAAACCGATATATGTTCTCCAAAATAAAAGGACTTGATCCGCCGACAGGAACAGTCAGCACTTCAAATTATGCAGGAATGAACGGCAGTTACCTCAACAATGCTTTCATCGAAAAGCGAAATGTAGTCATTCCCTTTGAAATGCGTGGCTTTGATGTGGAACTCCGCAGGCATGGACTGTATCGTGTGGTCAAGCCGTCACGCTACATCAAAATTTACTACTCCACAAAAAATATCTCTGTGTATGCAGAAGGCATCGTGGAAACCTGCGAGGTGGAGAACTTTGAAAAGCTGACCAATGGGCAGATCTCCATTCTCTGTCCCGATATTTACTGGTACTCCACTGAAACGCAGATTGCAGAATATTCCCATGTCAAGGGTGCATTTCATTTTGTCTGTCCTGACAATGACGACCCTTTTCCAATCGGTGTCTATAACACGCAGGATATGATGACTATCAATAACAGCGGTGATGAGGTTGGTTTTACCCTTGAAATCAGCGGTGGACCTGCGAAAAATCCAACCATTTATAACGCTCTGACGGACGAATATATGCAGATTTCAGGCGATATTCAAAAGGGCGATGTTATCACCATAACCACCAAAACAGGCAATAAAACTGTTCTTCTGGAGCGTGAGGGCGTTGTGACAAACATCATCAATAGGCTTGTTTCAGGCTCAACATGGCTAAATCTGAAAGCAGGCGAAAATAAATTCTATGTCCGTGCATCAGATGGGCTGAACAACATCAAAGTTCGCCTGATACACCGCAATGCGTACTTAGGAGTGTGAGAAATGCAGATTGAAATTTACAATATGATTCCTGTTGGCGAAAATATCTCCATATCACTTGAGGCTGTCTGCGACAGCTTTTCTTCGCTTTTATGGGATATTGAATATTACAAATGCGGTGCTTTTGAGGTGTACATTGCTGCATCTCCCCGAAATATCGAGATTTTTCAGACTGGCAGAATTGTAGGACGTGATGATGACAAGGAACATTTCGGACTGATTGAATCTGTGGAACTTGAAACCGATGCCGAAGATGGTGACTATCTCATCATTAAAGGCAGATTTTTAATGTGCTTACTTGAACGCAGAATTATCTATCCCACATTCAACTTTACAAAACTTGTTTCATATTCTCAGATTGCAATGAATGTGGTGCAGCATAATGCTTGTACATCGGGTATCAGAAAAATTCCGGGACTTGTTGTCGGCTGTTCGTCTGGTACTTGCTGGGATACTAAAACCAAATTGCAGGTCAGCTATGATAATCTGATGGAGTGGGTTTACACCATTTGCGAAAAAATCGGCGGAACTGCAAATATCAGGCTTTCCAAAATAGATAATGAGCAATATGAAATGGTTTTTGAACTTTCGCAGGGTACTGACAGAAGTATTTTACAGAAAGTAAATCCGCACATTATTTTCTCTGACAGATATAACAATCTGCTGTCTTTCACCTATTTTACAGATACATCGGTCAAGAAAAATTATGCCTATGTTTTGGGAAAAGGCGAAGGTGAAAAACGCAAGAGAACCACATATTTTGAAGGAACAGAACCTTCTTCTCTCGACCGCTATGAAGTGTATGTTGATGCAAAGGACATATCAGATGAAGAACAGGAAAATGGCGAAACAAAACCATTATCCGAGGAAGAATATGCGGAACTTCTGAAAGAGAAAGGCAAGCAGAATCTTGTACCCACAAAAACAAAATCAGAATCACAGATTGCAGTACAGTCCACACAGTTTCAATACGGTGTGGACTATTTTGTTGGGGATTTTGTCACCGTGGAACACCACAGATTTGGAATCAGGCAAAACAAAATACAGCTTGTGGGAATGATTGAGAGCTTTGACCACAACGGCAGAAATTTAACACCGACATTCAAGGAGGAATGATTTATGGCATTTTCATTTGGATTTTTCAATTCTAAAAATCTTGACAGAACGTATACTGCTGAGAATTTCAATGACTATCTCGGCAGTATCATCTGTGACGGGATTCAGGATAATTTCGGGCAGTGTTTCAAACTGTCTGCAAGCAAATTGGAACTGACAATCGGCAGCGGAAAGGCTTGGATTCAGGGACATTACTTCATTTCTGACACGGCATATACCTATGACTTATCCCGCTATGTAGACGAATCCCTGCCGAGATATATGGCGGTTGGAATTTGTTGCAACACTTCTGAAAACGCCCGTAATGTCAGCTTTGAAATTCTCGCCGGAACACCTGCTACAAATCCTGCAATACCGAGATTTCAGAACACAGATTACAAGAAATATCTCACCCTTTGCATCATCAGACTTGATGCAGGCACATCGGAACTCAGCATTACAGATTATCGTGAAAATTCAAACTATTGCGGATATGTTCGCTGTATTCTCGGCAAATGCAAAGTCACAGATATGCTTTCACAGCTTTCTGAAATTCAGACGCAGATAAAAGATTACAACATCACAGTCGGTCAACTAACAACAAAGATAAACGAATTAACGTTGAAAATTGACGAGATGACAGGCGATGTGGTTTCTATCGGAAAATGCGGTCAAAGCGTGGATTTTGTACTTTATTCAGACGGCAGACTGCTCCTCAAAGGTACTGGGGCAACATTCGATTATTCTACTGACGGCAATCCGTCACCATTGCAAAATAATGCAAATATCAAGTCGGTTATTGTTTCAGAGGGTGTGACCGGCATTGGAGAACGGCTTTTTCAGTATTGTGATAACTTAAAAACAGTATCACTTCCGACAACGCTTACAGCAATCAAAAAAGCTGCATTTCTGCCGCATATTGACGGTTACATTTATCATCAGACTCTAAATGGTTTGACAGAATTGAAGATTCCGGAACGTGTTACGGAACTTGGCATGAATGCATTTGCAGGAACGGCAATAAAATCTGTAACTGTTCCATCCTCTGTTACAACTATTGGTGCAATGGCGTTCAGCGAGTGTCAGTATCTTGAAACTGTGAGATATGGCGGCAAAGTCATTAGTGACAGAATGTTTGTACGATGCACAAAACTGAAAAACCTCACGCTTACCCGAAATGTCAAGGAAATTGTGGGCGGCTGTTTCAACTACTGTGAATCTTTGAATACGATTACTTATGAAGGTTCTCTTACCGACTGGAACGCTGTGAAGAAAAATACAAACTGGGACAGCCGTGCAGTTGATATCGAATCTCCGCTTAAAAAAATCCAATGTCTTGACGGATATATGGAATATGTTGCAAACACAAAAACTTGGAAAGAAGTGAAGTCATGATAAAATTTCTTGTAAAAGGACAGAACATCGAAACTTTGGAGCATGAAGTCATTGCTGCTGACCAGATCGCTTTTGTAAAGATACATTTTGTGTTCGATAATAACTGGAAACCACTGCATAAGGTGGTGCAGTTCACACAGGACGAAATAACCTATAACAGAGTTCTCGGAACAGAAAATACAAGCTGTTTTCTGCCAGCCGAACTAACCGTAGGGACTGTGAAAATGTCACTGTTTGGTTATGATGCGGAAGCAACTGAAACAGTCAGAGCAACAACGATTGTAAAAACTTTGCACATCAGACCGTCAGGATTTGATGAAGAAAACAGCAACGTTCCGCCTACTCCTGATTTATATCAGCAGCTTTTGCAGAAGATACAGTCTGCATCTAAAGGAACTGACGGCAAATCAGCATTTGAAATTGCTGTAGAACATGGATTTGTTGGAACAGAGGCTGAATGGCTTGAAAGCCTGAAAGGTGTTGATGGCAAGGATGGAGTAAATGGCAAAGACGGATGTGACGGTAGAAATGGCGTTGATGGTTTACCGGGTAAAGATGGAAAGGATGGTGCAGACGGAGTCCCCGGTCATAATGGTGCCGATGGGAAGAATGGGGGTGACGGAATCAATGGTTCTGATGGAAAATCCGCCTATATTATTGCCGTAGAACATGGTTTCACAGGTACAGAAACTGAATGGCTGCAAAGCCTGAAAGGTGCTGACGGCAGGGACGGCATTATTCCTGATATGTCAAACTATGCAACAAAAGCTGATATTGCAGAATTACAGGAGCAAATCAGGCAAATATCCGGTATCAGCTATATCTCTGTATTTGAAAGCGGTTCTGATGCCTTGCAGAAATACGGTGACAGCATCTACACTTATTACAACGATGGCTACCGTTCTCTTGCTGGATTTGCAGAAAGTTATCCTCACTTTTGTTCTGCTGAAAACAACTATGCTCTGTATTTCAATCAGAACGATTTCAGCTGGGCAGGAACTGTGTTTGTGATGTTTCTGACACCTGTTGCAATTACTTCAAAAATGAAACTGATTTTAAGCTATCTGGTCGGTGCATCACAGGACACTGAATTTTATCTTGTAAAAAAGACAGATAAAACAGGCTCTGAACTTGCTCAGTATATTTACGAGGAAATCAAATCAGAAAATGCTTCGAAATTATCATTCAAATGGCTTTATTCCGATACTTTCATTTCTGTGATGCAGTCGTTGGAAAACGTATTGGATGGAGAATACTACCTTGCTTTCAAAGGCACATCGGATAATTCACATCCGATGGTGAAGTCTATTAAATTTATGAAGGAGTGATTTTATGAAAGATACCATTTGCCTGATTGCAGGCATTGTCGGCGGATTTATCGCAACGCTTCTCGGTGGCTGGGATTCTGCTCTTGCAACTCTTATAGTATTCATGGGCATTGATTTTGTGACAGGTATCGTGACTGCGGCAATGGGCAAATCCAAACACAGCGAAAGCGGCACACTCAACAGCACAGCAGGCTGGGTTGGTCTTGCGAAAAAGTTTTGTATTCTGCTTATGGTAGTGGTCGGCGTGAGAATCGATATTCTCATTGGCACAAACTACATCAGAGATGCAGTCTGCATCAGCTTTTGCCTGAACGAACTGCTTTCCATTATCGAGAATACAACACTTATGGGAATCCCTTTCCCGCCTGCATTCAAAAAAGCAATTGATGTTCTGCAAACCAAGGTAGGCAGAACCGAAGATGAAAAGGAGGACAAATAAATGGCTATTTTAAGACCTGATACATCAACTACTCTGAACGGAGTGAAAATCAACGAGTATTTACTCACAAAACATAACCCCAATAGAATCGATATGCCCTCTGTTTCAATGGAGGGCAAAGTTATCGGCGTAACAGTCCACAATACCGACTGGATTTCTGTGGCAAGCGGAACAACCCCTGCGGAGCAGTATACAAGAGCAACCGTCAATGGAAATATGAAAGATGTCAGAGTGCATTATTACGTTGACAATACTTGTGCATGGCAGAATCTGCCTCTATCCTTAAGTGGCTGGCACGCCGCTGACGGAAGCGGTAACGGCAATCGCAGAACAATTGCGATCGAGTGCATTATGTCATCTGCGTATAACGACAGAGATAAGAAATCCGAGGACAACTGTGCAAGACTTGCCGCAGCACTTCTAAAGAAATACAATCTTGACATCAATCACCTTTATACCCACACGCATTGGTTAAATGTCCGTGACGGAAAGTCCGGCAGCGTAGACTACCTTAATACTGCAAGAAATCCCTACAAGATGTGTCCCGCATACATTCTGCCTCATTGGGCAGCTTTCAAAGCTAAGGTGCAGTCTTATCTCAATTCGGGTTCTACACCGACAACCCCTGCACCTGCAAAACAGCTTTATCGAGTAAGAAAGTCATGGACTGATGCTAAGTCGCAGATTGGTGCTTTCTCTTCTCTTGAAAACGCAAAGAAAGCCTGCAAGGCGGGATATGCTGTTTTTGACAGTAATGGCAAGCAGGTGTATCCTGCAAAGAAGTCCGTTGATGAGGTTGCCCGTGAAGTCATTCAGGGTAAATGGGGTAATGGTGCGGAACGTAAGAAACGTCTTACCGAGGCAGGTTATGACTACAATGAAGTGCAGAAGTGTGTCAATGCTCTCATGAAATAAAATATCTCTTGATTCAAAGAAAGCCATTGTATCCTTGACGAATTGTCCCGGATGCAATGGCTTTTTTATTTTTCACAAAAGGGTACGAATTCAACGCATTTATTTAGACTATATGGTTGAGGTGAAATGATCATGAATATCAGACAAAAAGCTCAGATAGAAACAATGAAAAAGCAAGGATGTACAATCCGGAAAATCAGTAATGAATTAAATGTGCCTGTCGGAACAATCAAATCGTACTTATCACGCAGGAAATCTTTTCGACAATGTGAGTGCTGTGGAAAATCACTTTCCATTACAAGTGCTCATATAAAACGTTTTTGCAGTGACAAATGCCGCATGAAATGGTGGCGTGAAAACAAAGAAGTTTCACTGAAAATGACAAAAAAAGTTTGCCCTGTTTGTAATCAGATATTTCTTTCTTATCCGAGCAAGCAACAAGTTTATTGTTCCAGACAATGTTCCGGAAAGGCAAGGTGGAAAAATGAATCGTAATATCATCATCTATCAGGTTATGGTTGAAATTATCAAAACCTGGCTTCGTTCAGGAAAGATCTCAAGAAAAGATTATACGGAAATGAACACAAAAATGGCTGAAAAATACGGCATATCTTTGTCGGGTATATTCGTTGATAAATCTGAAAATCCATGCTAATATGGTATCTGAAAGGAGGAGGTTTACATGGAACGTTTGATACAAAAAATAGAACCTTCTGTTGATATTTCACATAAATTACAAAACGTTGCCGCTTATGCACGAGTATCAAGTGGTAAAGATGCCATGCTGCATTCCCTTTCTGCTCAGGTAGGATATTATTCCGAACTGATTCAAAGTAATCCGGAATGGAGATTCTGCGGCGTATTTGCAGATGAAGCAATTACAGGAACGAAAGAGTCAAGACCTGAATTTCAAAAAATGCTTGCTGAATGCAGAAAAGGTAAAATAGATCTTATCATTACAAAGTCTATCAGTCGATTTGCAAGAAATACCATAACCGTTCTCGAAACTGTAAGAGAATTAAAAATGTTAGGGATTGATGTTTATTTTCAGGAGCAAAATATTCACAGCATTTCAGCTGATGGCGAACTGATGCTTTCCATTTTATCTTCCTATGCACAAGAAGAAAGTTTTTCTGCCAGTGAAAATCAAAAATGGAGAATCAGAAAAGATTTTGAACAAGGCAAAATCTGCAATATACGAATGTTAGGTTATCGCAGAACGACAAATGGCAGTCTGGAAATAGTGGAATCAGAAGCTGAAATCGTCCGATTTATTTTTTTAAACTATCTAAGTGGAAACGGAAAACTATTGATTTCCAATAAGCTGAATGAAATGGGAATTGCTACGATCAACGGCTGTGAGTGGACTACTGCAGATATCCATAGGATTTTGCAGAATGAAAAATATGCCGGAAATATGCTTTTACAGAAACGCTTTCGGGAAAATCATTTGACAAAGAGAATGATAAGAAATGACGGTCAGCTGCCAAAGTATTTTGTAGAAGAAAGTCATCCTGCAATCATAGAAAAAAGTATTTTTGATGCTGTTCAAAAGAAACTGGAAGAACAGCGTCAGCGATTTTCCTCTTCAAAATCTGTTGTCTCATATCCGTTTACAGGAAAAATACAATGTACCTGTTGCGGAAAAAACTATCGGCATAAAATAACCGCAACAGGTAATGTCTGGATCTGTGCAACTTACAATACAAGAGGCAAAAAATATTGTCCCACAGCAAAACAAATTCCTGAAAGTACGCTGATCTCTGTTTGCTGTGAGATACTGAGCATTACTGAATTTGATGCAAATATCTTTGAAAATCAAGTTGAAAAAATTCTTGTTCCCGTACCAAACAAATTGATTTTTCAATTAACAAACGGGAAATGCATAAATACCACATGGAAAGACCGTTCCCGTTCTGAAAGCTGGACAGAGGAAAAACGTGCTGCCGCTGCTGAATCATCAAAAACAAGGAGATGGAGAAAATGCCAAAAGTAACAAAAATTCCGCCAAGATTAAATCCTGCCACTTTTGCACCTTTGGAGAGTGTTGAAAAACGAAAAGTTGCAGGATATGCAAGAGTTTCAACTGATTCAGAAGAACAAAAAACTTCCTATACTGCTCAAGTGGATTACTATACGAAATTCATTAAAGAACGGATCGATTGGGAATTTGTCGGAGTTTATACAGACGAAGGCATCAGTGCAACAAACACCAGGCACAGAGAAGGATTCAACAGAATGATTGCAGATGCTCTTAACGGCAAAATTGATCTGGTCGTAACAAAAAGTGTCAGCAGATTTGCCAGAAATACTGTAGATTCTCTTACAACGATTCGCAAACTGAAAGAAAAAGGCGTTGAAGTATTTTTCCAAAAAGAGAATATTTACACGCTGGACTCCAAAGGAGAATTACTGCTTACTATTATGTCAAGTTTATCTCAGGAAGAAAGTCGGTCTATTTCAGAAAATGTTACCTGGGGTCAGCGAAAGCGTATGGCTGACGGCAAAGTATCTCTTCCTTATTCGCATTTTCTTGGCTATCGAAAAGGAAAAGACGGTATTCCTGAAATTGTTCCTGAAGAAGCTGAAATTGTGCGATATATCTACCGTTCTTTTATGGAAGGAAAAACACCAAACCATATTGCAGAATGTCTGACATTCAAACATGTACCAACTCCGGCAGGAAAAGAGATATGGTCACCATCCACTATAGAAAGCATTCTGACAAATGAAAAATATCGTGGTTCAGCATTGTTACAAAAAAGCTTTACCGTTGATTTTCTAAGTAAGAAAAAGAAAATCAACGAAGGCGAACTGATGCAATACTATATTCCCGAATCACATGAAGCAATTATTCCACCGGATGAATTTGAACTTGTTCAGGCAGAATATACACGCAGAAAAAGAATTGGAAGAGCCTACAACAGCAAAAGCATTTTCTCTGCCAAACTGGTATGTGAATGCTGTGGCGGATATTTTGGTTCAAAAATATGGCATTCGACAAGTAAATACCGCAGAACAGTATGGCAATGCAACGGAAAGTTTAAAAATGGTAAAAAGTGTATGACTCCGCATTTATATGAATCACACATCAAAGAAAAATTTTTAACTGCAATGAATCAGGTTCTTGCAAACAAAACTGAAATCATTGAAAACTGCTTGTTGTTTAAAGAAACATTTTCCAACACAGCTATGATTGAAGAGAAAATCGAAAATATTCAAAAGCAAATGGAACAGCTGACAAAACAAATCAGAATGCTGATCCAAAAACAAAGCATAACGCCAATAAAAAGTGAAGATTACTACAGACAATATGATGGGCTTGTTATATCGTTTGGAAAACTAAAATTCAAACAAGATACTCTTATTCAAAAACAGGATGAAATGGAAAACAAACTGAAATTCATCATGGATTATATAGAATTTCTAAAATCACAGGAAAATCTGATCATCGAATTTTCCGAAACACTTTGGTTCAGAGCAGTTGATCAGGTAACCGTCTGCACAGATGGCAAAATGATCTTTGCTTTTAAAGATGGTTCAAAAATCAAGGTTTAATGCATATAAATTTGAAAGTCTGCTGTCGGGTATATTCCGATTGGCAGACTTTTTTCTGTAAAGAAACGCTTTTTTGACCAAAGAAACGGCAAATCTAAAAAAATGCAACCATAGCAAAAAAATGCAACCTTTTGACATCCGTTTCGTTGCTCTCACTCATTCGTTTCTTTGCTTATTTTCTGCTCTCCAAAGAAACGGAAATCCATTTTTCAGATGCTTCTTTTCATAGCAAAAAGTACGTATTTTCGGAATTTTATGGGTATAAAAAAACGGAACGACTTTTGTATCAATCGTTCCGTTGAGATTTGGTTGCGGCGGCAGGATTTGAACCTACGACCTTCGGGTTATGAGCCCGACGAGCTACCGAGCTGCTCCACACCGCGACAAATAGCAATGTCTTTTTAAGACTTTATTATTATATCACAGAGCGGAAACAATGTCAATAGCAATTTATAAAAAAAGCAATTACCACATATACATTGCTAATTTAGCACGGATTTATGTTGATATTCAACAATCAAAATGCCTTCTGATACGGAAATATATTAATATAAATTAATACTGATTTTGCGTTTTTATTATGATTTTCCAAATTGCAGCAGCGATCAAACCAAGCAGCGGTATCAAGATCTGCACTATTGAAAATCCGTTTATCATAACAGTCACGGTCAGCAGCGAATTAAATCCGATATTCACCATAAACTTCGCACCGAGCAGATAAATAATTATCGGCAGCGCAAAAACGGCAAAATTTATAAGAACAGCCGACATCGCATTTCTGCATTTTAGAGATATCCACAGTATTATCAAGGATACGCCGATCATCGAAATAATTCTCAAAAGAGCTATCAAAGCTGCGTATTGCAGCACGCTGAGATCTAACGGAAAATCCGCAAAATCCATTATGCTTCCGATCGAAGCCGACAGTCCGCTGTGTCCGTAATATGCCGAGATCGTATGAGCGTATGGAATTATCCACAGCAAGGCTGCCGCTGCTCCGTAAACCGCGGCGGTAAGGATATTCCTTTTCATATACTTTTTTCTGCCCGAGCTTGTGGCGTTGATAATACTGCTCATTTTGTACTTGTTGTCGTTTGCGATCAGCGGAGAGATCAGAAAAATACACATCAGCACTGCCGCAAGAGCATACTTCATATCGTCGCCGTAGCCTGTCTTTCCAAAGGCTCTCTTATAGCCCGTATCGTAGAAGATCTGCGCGCTGTCATTATCCTTGACCTGTTCGACCCTCTCCCTGAACGAATAAAATCCGGTACTCGGAGCATACTGCTTATAAAGCTCGTTCAGCTCGGGAGAATAAGTATCGCTCTGCGACAAAGCCTCGATCTGCGCCTGTATATCGTCAAATCTTTGAAGCTCGCTGTCACAGAATCCAAGAGCTTCATTAGTGATCTCGCCCTCGTGATTCTCGCAGTAATACCGATAGTAAACGTCCGCTACATCGTATTTTTTGTAGAAGCTCTGGTTCATAACTCCGGCTGCCGCAAAAAACGCTATTATCACAATTATCCCCTTTTGCAGGATAAGCGACTTATATAATGTATAGAACGCCTTTGAGTGCACCTTTTTTCCTTTGCCCGACCTGAATTTAAAGCCTATCCTGCGGAACTCCAGATTGCGCTTTTTGGAGTAGATAAACGCCGCCAGTCCCGCAGACAGAAGAGAGATCACCGCAACAGCTCCGACCGAGGTCGGAATAAGCGGCACAGGGTACTCCCAGAAGTTAATATTTTTGTAATTGCAGAAGATCTCGTTTACCTTTGTAAGAGAAACAAGATTTACATAACGGAAAATACTGTAGATCGACAGCGGATGTATCTTTACGTAAGCCGCTCCCTCCGCAACCAGCAGAACCGCCGATATACCGTAAAACGAGACCGTATTTTTCGTATTCACCGCGATAAGGGACAAAACTGCTCCGACGGCAAAAACCGCGATAAATTTAAACAATATGTATAAGGCGAGATATCCTGCAACACTTATTTTAAGATTACAGCCGATAAATCCGCTGAGCGACTGCACAGGACGCGAAAGGTCTCCCAGGCCGTAAATATTTGCGGCGATAATAAGATTCTCGCAGTACAGCAGCAATACAGCTCCGAAAACCGCAGTCATCAATGCCGCAAGCTTAGTCAGCAGCAGATATCCGCGTCCTCTTTTCAGCGAAAAAAGCAGTCCCGACATTCCTTGCTCCCTGTCCGATATCATCAGCGACAAAACGGCAAAAAGCAAGATAAATCCGCATAAAATGTCCGTAAAGCTGTTGTCCGTCGCAAGAATGATACCCTTAGATACGTCAAAAACAGGCTGAACGTCCTGCATTCCCTTATATGCCGGAGGAGTTTTAACGATGCTCCGATAATTGAAGGTATCGGGCTTTGCAAAAAGAGAAATTCTCGTCATGGATTCCGCCTGAGCGTCAATATTTTCCAAATATTCGTCATAGGTGATTATCTGTTCGCACTCGCTGCGAAGCTCATTAACGGCGTCCCAATTATAAATATGCTCGCCTGAAAAATCGCTGTATTTTTCATCGAGCCATTGAAACCTCTCCTCATCGGTCATACCCGAAAGCTCGGAGAAGATCGCCTTATAGTCGGACGGCGGAGCTTCCCCGGAATTTGCGGTTCTGAACATCAGATAAGCGTTAAGTACAAACACCGCGGCAATTATCAGCAAGAACACCCTGCTGCCGAACAGCTTTTTCAACTCGGTCGATAGCGCCCTCATTTTTTCATCTCCCCGTAATACTGCATATAGAGATTTTCAAGAGTTTTCTCTCCGTCCTGCACCTTTTCGGTAAGCTCCGCGATAGTGCCGCTGTCAATGAGATGTCCCTCTTTTATAAATAGTATCTCCTTTGCGATAGATTCAATATCGGAAACAATGTGCGTTGAGATAATGATTATTTTATCCTTGCTCAGCTCCGAAACCATTTTGCGGATTATCACACGCTGCTTCGGGTCAAGACCTGCCGTCGGCTCGTCAAGAATGATAAGATCGGGATCTCCGAGCAGAGCCGCCGCAATAAGAACTCTCTGCTTCATACCACCCGAAAAGCCGCCCATTTTTTTATCTATGCTTTCGGTCAGCTCCACACGCTCAACGATCTCGGGTATCTCCTTTGCCGCAGTTTTCTTGTCAAGGCATTTCAGCGCGGCAATATAATTCAAAAAAGTATGAGCCGTCATGCTCTCGTAAAGATTCTGCTGCTGCGGCATAAAACCGAGGCGGCTGCGGAACTTATCCTTTAAAGCCTTTGTTTCTTCGTTGTTCCAGAGAATTTTACCACCGTCCTTATCGGGCAGAAGATTGTCCGTAATAACGTTCATCAGCGTAGATTTTCCCGCACCGTTCGGCCCGAGAAGACCGTAGATACCGTTGGTGAATTCATAGGAAAAATCGCAAAGCGCGTGTTTCTTCCTGCCGTAGTGTTTGTTGATTTTTTTCAGTTCAAGCTTATTCATTGTTTTCCTCCTAAAATAGTTATAACGCAAGCAGCTCCTCTTCGGTTAGCTTTGCAAATTTATTTGAATAGGTAAAATTCCTCATCACATAGCAGCCATCGTAATACGCCACAGCCTCCCAATCCTCATACTCGCCGAGACTGTGCTTTGAACCGTCGGTAATATCATACCAGCCGTCGTACATAAACAGCTTGCCGTTAAATGATCTTCCACAAATATCAGTATCTACTCCGTCTATTGTATAAGTTTTACCTTTATCAATAACCACGCTTGAATTTTCAGGATAATTGCTGTAAACATAAGTATCGTCGTCCATATAAGACGTCGGAGGGAGCTCACTTTCTTTCAGAGTCTTTGTAACAGGATCAAACTCAAAATTCAGAACAGTAAATAATTCACGGGAGTCTATATCCGATTCAATTTCTTCTATAGTGTGTTTTTCTTTCATAAAGCTGTATTGAATAAATATTTTCGAATCATAGTAGCCTATGATTTTAGAAGAACTTGAACTTGCCGCCCCCTCATACTGCTTGTCATCTTCATAAATACTGCCGTAATTCGTGTATTTTCCGGTATCGAGATCTATACCGCAAATATAATATGTACCTCCTGCGCTGCCATAGAAAAAGTTGCCGTACTCGTCCGGAACAGGCTCAGGGTCATGGCCGCAAAAATACAACGTATTGTCAATTATAAAACGACCGCTATATCCGCTTTCCGGATAACAGTCATCAAAAAATACTATATCTTCAACCTCGGAAGTTTCCATAGAAAGACGTTTCAGCTTTGATTCCATAAAAAATTCTCTGCCGTCGGGCGTTTCTCTGACATCGCCATTGTTTGAATAAAAAAAGTAAATGTAATCACCGTACATTACCGGAGTTTTTCCAACTATTTTTTCAACACAATCGCCCGATTTATGGGTACAGTTTGGCTTTGTGCAAAAAACTGTTTTCTCCAACGTTGCGAAATCAAGATACATTTTCGGTTCTGAGTTAAGAATATATCCGTCTTCATAAATATTATAACCGTAATTTATGTACAAATGGTCAGTTTTGTTTTGATTTTTTGCTGAATTTTCTTTCTTACCGCAGCCTGTAAATAACATTAATGCCGCGGATATAAATATTAATATTTTTTTCATAAAATCCCCCTTTTCTTTTAATCATCTAACGCAAGCAGCTCCTCTTCGGTTAGCTTTGCTGTTAATCCGCCTTTTATAAAAATATAGCTGTCATCATAATACTCAGCTGCATCATATTCCTTATATTCTCCCATTGAATGCTCTGAAGAATCTTTCAGATCGAGCCACTTTCCTGCTGTAGGGAAAAATATTTTGCCGTTGAATTCTCTGCATTGCGATAGTCTAAAATCATTGCTGTCAAATCCAAGATCAAATTCCGATTCTTTTCCCTGATAAATCACCTTCACGTTATTGCTTTCGCTGTCCTGATAAATATAGCAGTCCTCATTCATATAATATGTAAAAGGCAGTTCGGATTCTTTCCATTTTTTCGTTTCAAAATCAAATTCTAAATTAATATTTTCAAACAATTCATCGGAATTTTCTCTGTTTTGAAGCGCGTCATTATCCTTTATAAATGAATATTCGATATACATCTTATCTTTATAAATACCGTTAATATTTGCGCCGCTTGAATATGCAGCTCCGTCGTATTGCTTGTCATCATCATAAATACTGCCGTAATTTGTGTACTTGCCTGTATCGAGGTCTATACTGCAAAGGAAATGATTTCCTCCCGAAGTTCCCCAGTTATAACCGCCGTATTCGCCTTTTTCGGGATTCAGGTCGTCGGCTGTAAAATACAATTAGCTGCCGTTCAGCACATATTCGGGATAACCCTGTACAGGAGCGCAATCATGGAATTCACAAACGGTTTCTACTTCGGAGGAATCAAGCGAGGCTCTTTTAAGGCTTGAATCTATGTAGAATTCATATCCGTCAGGCGTTTCCTCAACAGCTCCGCCGTTCGAGGTGAAAAAATAGATATACTCATTATAAAAAATCGGCACATATCTTCCTATAATTTTTGAAATACAGTTCGATGTCGTGTGAGTGCAGTTCGGGACAGCGCACAGCGGAGATTTCTCCATAGTATCCAGATCCAAAAACATTGAAGAATCTCCTGCCCTATAGACAATGCCGTTTTCGTAAGAGCTATAAGTGCCGATATGCCGAATAACGTCATTCGCCGCGGCATTTTCGTCTTTATTGCTTTCCGCACAGCCGCCGAGAAGCACAGTTCCCGAAAGTGCAATTGCCGTAAAAAATTTTTTCATATAAATCTCCCCTTTTCGGTTATTTATATATAAGTGATTTTCAAAGGCAAAAAAGACGAACTTCCCCAATAATTTTTTCTTTTAATCATCTAAAGCAAGCAGCTCCTCTTCGGTAAGCTTTACAAATTTATTTGTATCGCTCTTCAGCACATAGCAGTCATCATACATAGTAAGCGCCGTCCAGTTTGCGTACTCGCCGAGGCTGTGCTTTGAACCGTCTGTAATATCATACCAGCCGTCGTACATAAACAGCTTGCCGTTAAATGATCTTCCACAAATATCAGTATCTACTCCGTCTATTGTATAAGTTTTACCTTTATCAATAACCACGCTTGAATTTTCAGGATAATTGCTGTAAACATAAGTATCGTCGTCCATATAAGACGTCGGAGGGAGCTCACTTTCTTTCAGAGTCTTTGTAACAGGATCAAACTCAAAATTAAGAATGGTAAATAATTCACGGGAATCTATATCCGATTCAAGTTCTTCTATAGTGTGCTTTTCTTTCATGAAGCTGTATTCGATAATAATTCTTGAATCATAATAGCCTTTAATTTTAGCAGAACTTGAATTTGCAGCTGCTTCATACTGCTTATCACCGTCATAAATACCGCCATAATTTGTGTATTTTCCGGTATCAAGGTCTATACTGCAAATATAATGTGTGCCACCGCCATTTCCAAAGAAAAAGTTGCCGTACTCGTCCGGAACAGGCTCAGGATCATACGCGCAGAAATACAGCGTATTATCAATTATAAAGCGCCCTTCATATCCATTTTCTGGAAGACAGTCGTCAAAAAAAACTACATCTTCAACCTCGGAAGTTTCCATAGAAAGACGTTTCAGCTTTGATTCCATAAAAAATTCCCTGCCGTCGGGCGTTTCTCTGACACTACCGTTGTTCGAATAGAAAAAATAAATATAGTCTCCATACATTACCGGAGTATCTCCGACAATTTTTTCAACACAATCGCCTGATCTATGGGTACAGTTTGGTTTTGTGCAAAATACAGTTTTTTCCATTGTTTCAAAATCTATATACATTTTTGGGTCGGAATTAAGAATATATCCGTCATCATAAACATTATACCAATAACATACGTATAAATGGTCATTTTCGTTTTGATTTTTTACTGAATTTTCTTTTTTACCGCAGCCTGTAAATAACATTAATGCTGCGGATATAAAAATTAATATTTTTTTCATTGTTTACTCCTTTATAATTAAAGCCAATAGCTTGAATATTTATTATGTCCGGCGTCACCCAAAGAAAAGAGTGACGCCGGAAGAAGCTCTTATCTGCGAACTTCCATAGTTGTGCTGCCGCTTGGTCCATTTAAAATTTCAACAGAGTGGGAAGATGTTGCTCTTGTAAATCCGGTGCCATATCCGGTTGCAGTAGAGCTCTTAGTCCCATAATAAGTCACATTTGTATCTCCTGATGTAATGCTTCCGCCTGCTGTGCTTGTGATCTGAGCTGTAACTCTCGTGCAATCCTGTGTGCAGCTTGTAGAAGCAGACACAGAAGTGTTTGTTACAGACAGACTTGCAGTTGAATTCGGACTGAATGAACGAGTACCCTCTGTTGCGTTTGCGCTCATGCCGACCATACCGGCAGCCATTGTTGTTGCTGCTACCACTGCAGCTGTGAATTTTTTAAAAGATCTTTTCATTTGAAAATCCTCCTTATTAAAAATTTTTAAATTTATTATAAGACTGAAAAGTAAAACTGACCGCAATACTAAATTGTATTTTTTACTCAGCCGAATAATGCTTTTTTTTAAATTTTAAAAGCTTTTTAACTTAAGATAATGATAGCACACTGAAATTCATTTTTCAATAGATTTTCCTAATTTGCAACTTTTCTTCCTAATTTGCAACATTGATAATATTATTTAATTCAATCATGTATATCAGCTTCGGTATACTCCACAACACGATAAACTATAGTGCTAAAATCTTTTATTTAATGTCTGAAATAATTCCTGTTGACTAAATTTTGAAACTGGTGTATAATGATTATGTATTACACGAAAATGTCCATTAAAAATTAAAGGAGATCTGAATAAAATGAACATTAACAACAAAATATTAGGAGTCGTTCTTTCCGCGGCGGCGTTTATCTCGACATTCAATGCTCTGCCAAACAGTGCGGCTTCGGCTGAAACTGGAGAAATGCGCAATATCACCACCATGGAGCTTGTTCACGACATGGGACTCGGCATAAATCTCGGCAACACTATGGAATCGTGCGGCGACTGGATCGACAAATACGGCGACGGCAGCGTTAGATCCTACGAAACAGCATGGGGAAGTCCAGTTATCACGGAAGCGATGATCGACGGTTACGCAAACGAAGGCTTTGGAACGCTCAGGATCCCCGTTGCCTGGTCAAATCTTATGGGCGAAAATTACACCATAAGCGCGGATTATCTTAAAAGAGTGCGTCAGCTGGTGGATTGGGCGATCGAGGACGATATGTACGTCATTCTCAATATTCACTACGACGGCGGCTGGTTCTCGGGATTTTCAACCGATAAAAGCAACTGCATGACAAAATATAAACGTATCTGGGAACAGCTGACGGAAGAATTCGCGGATTACAGCGATTTTCTGGTCTTTGAATCCCTTAACGAGGAGGGCGTATGGAACGACCTGCCTCAGGCTGACGCTTACGCTATGCTGAACGAAATAAACCAGACTTTTGTGGATATAGTTCGTTCATCGGGAGGAAACAACGGCGAAAGACATCTTCTTATCGCAGGATATGCCACGGATTTCGACAAAACCTGCAGTTCGCTTTTCAAAATGCCCGACGATCCCATGAGCCGATGTGCGGTTTCGGTGCATTACTACACTCCGTCCACATTCTGTATTCTTGAAGAGGACGCAAGCTGGGGCAAAAACAGAACTACTTGGGGTACGGCAAACGACATAAAGCAGCTGAATTATTATATGAGCAAAATGAAAACCAATTTTGTGGATAAGGGTATTCCGGTAATAATCGGCGAATACGGCTGTCCGAAAAAGAACAAAGAAGCAGACTCAGTCAGACTTTTCCTTACCACAGCGGCAAAAACTGCCTACGATATGGGAATGTGCCCTGTTCTTTGGGATATAACGGGACTTCACTACGACAGAACGACCTGCAAGATGACCGATACAAAGCTTAAACAGGCATTCTGGAGCATTCTCGGAAAAACTCCCGAATACGCTTTGGGCGACGTCGACATGGACGGAGCAGTTAATTCCTCCGACGCTTCAACCGTTCTGAGCACATACGCATTAACGTCAACAGGAGCAGTTTCTCCGCTTTCGCCGTCACAGATAACTCTCGCGGACGTAAATTCGGACAATGCGGTCGATTCCTCCGACGCTTCGGCAATTCTTGCTTTCTATGCTTACACTTCAACAGGCGGAACGATCGATAACATTTCGGACTATCTCGGATAACAAAAAAGCCATAACACTTTTGACTAAAAATCAAAAATGTTATGGCTAATTATTCGCATAAATATTATACTAATTACCGTGAAATATTTTATCGCAATCCAAATACTTTTAAGCTATCCGAGCGTAATTTATATCTTACTCGGATAAATCTTTTATAACCGAATCAAAGACGGGATAATCGCGGTCATAAAGCTCTTTCATGTCCGATTCCGTGCAGTACATAAGCTTTTGTGGACTTCTTATCGCAATAAACATATCGTCGGTAACACCGGAGCTGTCAATGCCTATCTTCTCTGCAAAATCCGTATCGCTCAGCATAAACTTGCAGCCCGAGACATACTCGTTATCAGGATAATTATCGCTGAGATCGTCAAATATTTTCTCGATCTCGTTACTCTCGTCAAATTTTCTTCCTGCGATTGCAATAACAGCCTCCGCCGACTGAAATTCCACAACAAGCTTTGTGTCTGCTCCCGTAGAATAATTGGACTGGGCGTTATCGCCTATCGGGATATAAAATATCGAAACATTGACCTCGCCGTCGCCGTTGATATCCTCGGCAAACTGACTGAAATATTCGGGAAGAAGCTCCGATTTGCCGACCTCGTCATTTTCTGCGGCAACAAGAATAACAATGTCGGGATCAACCTTTGTCGCCATATCATAAATAAGTATTCCCGCAATAACGACTATCACCGACGCGATACCGAGCCACCACTTATTATGATAGAAAAAGTTTCCGACCCTTCCCAAAAACGTAAGCTTTTTCTCCTCTTCCTGCTTTTCGGGAATAAGCTCGCTTTCCTCTATCTGCCCCTGTTTCAGGCGGATAAGCTCCTTTTTTTCTTCAAGCAGACGGCGTTCATACGCCTCTCTTTTTTTCTTTTCCCTTTCGGCAAGCTTTTTCTTCATCTCCTCCTGAGCGGCAAGCTGCTTGTCCTGAATATCCTGAGCTGCCTGAAACACGCTCTTTGAGACGTGTATCTTATCATCGTCATCGGCTTCCGAAACCGTATTTTTACTGTCTTTATCTTTCATTTTACCTCCACGCGGACACAAAAAATCTATTTTATCCGCCGCACCGAACCAATTGCCTATAAGCATAATTATATATCATATTTCCCTCTTAGTCAAGATTTTATCTGTGATAATCTCATGATATTCTTCCGAAAGCTCTTTACAAATCAGTAGAAATTTGCTATACTTAAAATGATATTTTGTGCTCTGCACAAGGAAATGAGGTATCGCTTTGGCTAATAAGAACATCAGAAATTTCTGCATTATTGCGCATATAGATCACGGTAAATCAACTCTTGCCGACAGAATACTTGAAAAGACCGAGACCGTTGCCGTCCGTGATATGGAGGAGCAGCTCCTCGATAATATGGATATAGAGCGTGAGCGCGGAATTACGATAAAGGCTCGTGCAGTCCGCCTGAAATATACGGCTCAGGACGGCGAGGATTATATCTTCAACCTTATCGACACTCCCGGACACGTCGACTTCAACTATGAGGTCTCGCGTTCTCTTGCCGCCTGCGAGGGGGCAATACTCGTTGTCGATGCGTCTCAGGGAATCGAAGCTCAGACGCTTGCCAACACCTATCTCGCCATCGAGCATGATCTTGAAGTCGTGCCCGTAGTCAACAAGATCGATCTTCCGTCTGCCGATCCCGAAAGAGTCTGCAATGAAATCGAAAACGTTATAGGAATTCCTGCCATGGACGCTCCGAGGATATCCGCGAAAACAGGCATAAACATTGAAGCCGTGCTCGAAAAAATAGTTACGGATATCCCTGCGCCGCAGGGCGACCCGAACAAGCCCCTCAAAGCTCTTATATTCGACTGCTATTACGATTCCTACAAGGGCGTTATTATATATGTACGCATTAAGGAGGGAACAGTCAAGACCGGCGACAATATCCGTCTTATGGCTACGGGAGCAGTTTTCACCGTCGTTGAAGCCGGCTGCATGGACGCCGATTCGCTTGTAAATAACGGACGGCTTGAAGCGGGAGAGGTCGGTTATATTTCCGCTTCGATCAAAAGCATCGGAGATACTCAGGTCGGCGATACAGTTACAAACGACGATTATCCCTGCGACGAGCCTCTTCCCGGATACCGAACGGTAAATCCTATGGTTTTCTCCGGAATCTATCCTGCCGACGGCGCAAAGTACGGCGACCTGCGCGACGCTCTTGAAAAGCTTCAGCTTAACGACGCTTCCCTTTCATTCGAGCCTGAAACGTCTATCGCGCTCGGCTTCGGATTCCGCTGCGGATTTCTCGGTCTCCTCCACATGGAAATAATCCAGGAACGTCTTGAACGCGAATATAATCTTGACCTTGTTACAACGGCTCCTTCAGTTATCTATAAGGTAACGCTTACGAGCGGAGAGGTCAAGTATATCGATAATCCGACAAATTATCCCGACCCTGCGCTTATTCAAACCGCCGAAGAGCCTATGGTAAAGGCGGATATACTCGCTCCGTCCGAGTTTGTTGGAAATATTATGGAGCTTTGTCAGGACAGACGGGGAATTTTCAAGGATATGCAGTATCTCGACGATACACGCGTAAATCTTCACTACGAGCTTCCTCTCAACGAAATAGTATACGATTTCTTCGACGTTCTTAAATCCAGAACAAAGGGCTATGCTTCCTTTGATTACGAAATGCTCGGATATACGCCGTCAAAGCTTGTCAAGCTCGATATTCTCCTTAACGGCGAGGTAGTTGACGCTCTTTCGTTTATTATCCATACCGATAAGGCATACAACAGAGCGCGTAAAATAGCCGAAAAGCTTAAAGAAAATATTCCGCGTCAGCTCTTTGAAGTGCCGATACAGGCGGCGATCGGCGGAAAAATAATCGCCCGTGAGACCGTTAAGGCTATGCGAAAGGACGTTCTTGCAAAATGCTACGGCGGCGATATTACACGTAAAAAGAAGCTCCTTGAAAAGCAGAAAGAGGGCAAAAAGCGCATGCGTCAGCTCGGAACGGTAGAAGTTCCGCAGGAAGCGTTCATGAGCGTTCTTAAGCTCGACAGCTGATTAAATCAATATAACTTGTAAGAAAGGTATGATATATTATGAGTATTTACACCTGTCCGCACTGCGGCGAAAAGAGCTTTAATCCGCTTACAAAGGCTTTGGCAGGTCAGCTCAATTCAAACGGCAGACCTTGTCCGAAATGCGGAAAAAAATGCGTAAACGGCAAGGGCGCGACTATTTTCAACGCCATATACTGTCTGCTTGCCTTTGCGCTGATCGTAGTCATTTTCCTGTATGCGATACCTAACGAGATCTTCTATGTGCTGGGTCTCATACTTTCAATGATAATCGTTCCGCGGCTTGTCAATGCGTTTTTCTTCAGGCTTACAGAAGCTATAAGGCATGGCTGATATATCCTCGCTCGGAATATATATCCACGTTCCCTTTTGCGGAAAAAAATGCAGCTACTGCAATTTTTACTCGGTAAAATACAGCAAAGACCTGTCCTGCGGATTTGTTGACGCTGTTCTGAGAAATATCCGCTTTTACGCCGAGAAGAGCCATAATGTCGATACGATATATTTCGGCGGAGGAACTCCCTCGCTGCTTGCGGCGGAGCATCTCGGAAAAATTATCGGCGAGCTTAAAAACAATTTTACCGTTGAAACCAATGCCGAAATTACCGTTGAAGCAAATCCCAACACCGTGAATTTTGATAAGCTCTCGGGCTTTCGAAAGGCAGGGATAAACCGCATTTCTTTCGGAGTACAGTCTCTTTCGGACAGCGAGCTTAAACTGCTCGGCAGAACTCATACCGCCGAACGCGCGAAAGCGGCTGTGAAGGACGCGCAAAACGCAGGCTTTGAAAATATTTCCTGCGACCTTATGATAGCTATTCCCGATCAGACGGCAGAGACTATGTACCGTTCCATAGACGGACTGGCAAAGCTCGGTATACGTCATATTTCGTCGTATATCCTGAAAATAGAGGAGAATACTCCTTTCTGCCTCGATAACACTGCCGAACGTATGCCCGGCGATGACGAGATCGCGGAGCTTTACATTAAAATGGTCTCGCGCCTTGAACAGCACGGATTTATGCAGTACGAGATATCAAACTTTGCCGCCGAAGGCTTTGAAAGCCGCCACAACACGCGCTATTGGAAATGCCTTGACTATATAGGTATAGGGCCGTCGGCTCATTCCTGCTGCGGAGGTACAAGATTTGCCGCCAAGAACGACCTTGAAGCTTTCATTAAAAGCGACGTTCAGCCTGTCATCACTACAGACGAATCTCCCTGCGGCTTGGACGAGCGCATTATGCTTTCGCTCAGGTTAAAAAGGGGTCTCGATCTTTCGGAAACAGGCAAAAGCCGCTGTAATATCGAAAAAAAAATACCCGACCTTATCAAAGCCGGATATGCCGAATATGACGGAAATTTTCTGTCGCTTACTCCGAAAGGATTCCTTATGTCCAACTCCGTCATCGGATATATCATCGATGCAATATAATACAAACTATACATTATATATAATAGTATATTTATTCAAGAAGCTCCATGCGCATTTGCGTCAGGAGCTTTTTTTCTCGCCTCGAAACCTGAACCTGCGTCATTTCAAGCGCCTGAGCCGTTTTCGACTGTGTAAAGCCTTTGAAATAGCGAAGCTCAAGAAGCGCCCTGTCCCTCTTGTCGAGCCGAGCCATTATCTGGCGAAGCGCAAGTATATCAACTATCTCTCCGTCGGGAGCTTCCGAGGGAATATCTATCTGTCCCTCATCGTCGTCGCCTGCCGTCAGAGAAAGCAGCGGCTGACTGACGCAAAGCGCCTCGGACACGTTTTCCTCGCTTTCGCCCGAAAGCTCCGCAAGCTCGCTAATAGTCGGCTCACGGCACTGCTGCTGACGAAATTTTTCGCAGATACGCTGAATCTTAAGCGAAAGCTCCTTTAAGCTCCTGCTGACGCGGACAGCTCCGCCGTCACGGAAAAGTCTTTTTATCTCGCCGAGGATAACGGGAACGGCATAAGTCGAAAACTTCACTCCCCTGTCGGTATCAAAAGCCTTTACCGCCTTTAAAAGGCCGATACAGCCTGCCGAATAAAGGTCGTCGTATTCGATTCCTCTGCCCCTGAACTTATTGGCGCAAAGATGTACCAGACCAAGATTTTCCTCTGCAAGAGGCTGACGTTTAACATCATTCATCATGCTTTTCAAGCCTTTTCCTCATTGTGACTGTAGTTCCCCTGCCGACCTCGCTCTTCACGGTAAGCCTGTCCATAAAGGATTCCATAACGGAAAATCCCAAGCCGGAGCGTTCCTCCTCGGGCGCGGTTGTGAAAAGCGGCTCCATTGCCTGTTTAATATCGGCGATACCGCAGCCTTTGTCTTTTATTCTTATGTATATTTCACGGCCTGCAAGAAGCTTGACGGTAAGCTCGATCTTTCCTTTTGTGTGTCTGTAGCCGTGAACCACGGAATTTGTCACGGCTTCGGAAACAGCCGTCCGTATATCCGAAAGCTCCTCAACGGTCGGATCTGCCTGAACCAGAAACGACGACACTACCGCTCTTGCCGCACTTTCGTTGACGGAAAGCGACGGCATTGTAAATTTTATTTCATTTATAACGTCCATTTTTACCTCCTAAAATTTATCACAGGTTATTTTTACAAGTCTTTCTATCCCCGAAAGCTTCATTACGCGCTTTATGTATGACTGCGGATTCCGTACCACAAGATCTCCGCCGCACTCGCGCATAAGCTTGCTCCTGCCCATGATAAGCCCTATCCCCGAGCTGTCCATAAAGGTAATATTTTTAAAATCAATAACAAGCTCCTTCGGCTGGGCGGAAATAATATATTTATCAAGCTTTGTGCGTATCTCTGCGGCATTGTGATGATCTATCTCGCCGCTGAGAAGCGCTACTGAACAGCCGTTTTCCGATTTAATATCAATCTTCATATATATGCCTCCTTTTCTGATATTATACTATAGCGGAGCAAAGAATTTTGTCGTATAAGGGAATAAAAAATTAATTTTTTATAAGCCTTGAAACGGTGCATCACAAGTGATATAATTATAGAATGAATTCATGATTTTTAAGACAAGGTGATAATTATGTCAAAGGTATTCTGGAAAGGAAGCGCACTGCTTGCTCCTGTTCCGGCAGCTCTTGTTACTTGCGGAACTGCCGAAAACGCAAACATAATAACGATCGGCTGGACAGGCATCGTCTGTACCAGACCGCCCATGACGTACATTTCGGTACGTCCGGAAAGATACTCCTATGAGCTGATAAAAAGCTCGGAAGAATTTGTCATCAACCTCACTACCTCCGCAATGTGCCGCGAGGTCGATTTCTGCGGAGTGAAAAGCGGCAGAGATACCGATAAATTCGCAAAATGCGGATTTCATGCTGCTGACGCTCAGGTAGTTTCCACGCCTATTATAGAAGAATGTCCCGTCAGCCTTGAATGCAGGGTAACGGACACTAAGGAGCTTGGCTCGCACACCATGTTCATCGCCGAAATTGTCGGTATAGATGTTGAGGAAAAATATATCGACAGTAAGGGCAAGCTCAACCTGCAGCAATGCGGTCTTGCCGCCTACGCGCACGGAGAATATTTCGCGCTCGGAAGAAAGCTCGGAGATTTCGGGTTCTCTGTGCGCAGAAAAAAGAATAACAAAAACAGGAAAAAAGCCTGAAAGCTGCGCGGATACAGTTCTCACGTCGTAATGTCCTCAAGGTAGGAGTTCACCTCAGCTTCCGTTTTCATTCTTATCCCCGAGGAAAGCTCCTCTCTGTCGTATTCCGAAAGAAGCGACGTGTCAAAATCAATTATCCTGTACGGCGTTGCGCTTTCGCCCCTGTAAACTCCCAGCTTGCCGTCATATTCGCGTATGATATACTCCGCCTCGGGAAGTCTGCGCACGATCTCACCGCTTTTGGCCTCGGTCTTTTGATAGTGCAGACTTTGTCCGAGAGTACATATCACGATGAATCCTGACACCGTTGTCGCGGTAACGAGAGTATAAAAAATCTTTTTATCAAACATCAGCTCACCTCATCTAAATTACTGATAAATCACTGATATTATTATTCGGTAAATTTTTCTAATTTATACAATCCAATAAAAATAGATCTTGGAAAAATTTTCTCCGCGCATATTGCTATTTGACATATTATGTGCTATAAGCGGCGAGCCGCCGCGGGCAAATCCGCGCAAAATAACAAGCCTTGGAAAAATTTTCCCCGCGCATATTGCTATTTGACATATTATGTGCTATAAGCGGCGAGCCGCCGCGGGCAAATCCGCGCCAAAAAACAGGTCTCGGAAAAATTTTCCCCGCGCATATTGCTATTTGACATATTATGTGCTATAATTATTATGTGTATTTATGGCATAAATCTTTGAAAGGAGCAGTTATCTCTAAGATAACCCTTTGCAAAATGGATGATAAAATAAAAAAACATAACTCAAATGCAGGCAAACCGCCCGTAAAACGCTCGCCGTCAGCTAAACCGGGAGCTTCTCCCGATAAAACAGCTCACGCAAAAGCGCCTCACAAGAAAAAGAAAAAACACAGCCTTGCTTTCAGAATTGCCAAAAAGCTGTTCACGGTAATTATGACGACTCTTCTGTCCCTCGTTCTTATCATGATAGTCACCGGCACTATCGTCTGCACGGCTCTTACTGCCTATGTGCTCGACTTTATGGACGAGACTACCGGAATCACTCTACAGGAGCTTGAATCGGGAAGCGATACGATCTTTTACGCTCTTGAGGAAAACGAGGACGGAACTTCGCAGTACGCCGCCATCAAGACCTTTAAGACCGACGTTCAGAGGATCCCTATCACTATCGATCAGATACCTCAGCACGTCCGCGATACCTTCGTTTATACCGAGGACGAGCGTTTCTATACTCATGACGGCGTGGATTACAAGCGTACCTTCTCCGCGTTCCTCAATATGTTCCTGCATATCTACGATACGGAACAGGGCGGTTCGACTATCACTCAGCAGCTTATAAAAAATCTGACGGGCGATTCGGAGCATACTCCGCAGCGTAAGATACGTGAGATATTCAGCGCTATGCAGCTTGAAAAAACATATTCCAAGGACGAGATCCTTGAAGAATACCTCAACTACATCGGCTTCGGCGGCCCTATCAACGGAATAGAGCTTGCTTCCATTCGTTATTTCGGAAAAAATACAAGCGAGCTTTCTGTCGCGGAGGCAGCAACTCTTGCGGCTATCCCGAAAAGCCCGAACTATTACAATCCTACTCTCAAGAAAACCGATCCCGAGACAGGAGAGCTTATCCTTGACGGCCGCGCCAATAACAAGGAGCGTCAGCAGTACGTTCTCTGGCAGGTCTATAAAAACGGCGCGATCACTTACGACGAATATCAGCAGTATCTCGACGAAAAGCTGATCTTTACCGACTCCGATGAGTATCTTGCGCTCCACCCCGAGGACGCGGCGCAGGAGCTTGAAAACGAGCAGAAGGTCTACTCATGGACGGTCGACGCTATCTTCTACGAGGCTCAGACTCATTTGTGCGATATCTACAACATCGACCGTGAGGAAGCTGCAAAACGTCTGTATAAGGGCGGTTACAAGATCTATGCCACCGTTGACATGGATATGCAGAAATACGTCGAGGAAAAAATGCTTAGTCTCGATAATATCCTTGACACCAATGCCGTAAGAAAATACGTCGATCTTGACGGCGACGGCGAGGCTGAGGAACAGCTTCCGCACGTTGCGTTTACCGCCCTCGGATATGACGGCTCGGTGCTTTGCACTGTCGGAAATGTCGGCGAGAAAAAGGATTCGCGTATCACAAGCTTCGCCACTACCGAGCCAAGGCAGATAGGTTCGACTATGAAGCCTATTTCCACCTACGGCCTTGCGCTTGAAAGCGATACGATCCACTGGGGCTCTCAGTATCGTGACGAGCCTATCATGGAGGTAAAAGGACGTCAATGGCCGACCAACTACTCTACGGGAGAAGGTCTGAGCGTATCGCATCAGATGCTTAACATCTACTATGCGCTCCAGAAATCCTATAATACTATTCCTGCAAAGCTGTGCGAGGAACTGACTCCAAACGCCGTTTACAACTTCTGCCGCGAAAACATGGATATGAAGCTTGACCCTGCCGACGAAGGCTATTCTCCGCTGTCCGTAGGTGCGCTCACATACGGTATCACTCTCCAGAACCTTGTAAACGCATACATTCCTTACGGAAACAAGGGCGTTCAGAACGAAGCGCATATCATCTCAAAAATTGAACAGGGTAATCACGATGTCATTTACGAAAATAACGGCAATCCTCATCAGGCTGTAAGCGCTGAGACCGCATGGGTAATGAACCGTCTCCTCAAAAACGTTGTCGAAAACGGTACGGGTACTCTTGCAAAGCTCGACAATAAGGTGCTCTGCGGCAAAACAGGTACTACCGATAACTGGTACGACCTTACCTTCGTGGGACTTACACGCGATTTCGTCAGCGGAATCACCATCGGCTATAAGGCTTACAACGAATCTCTCAGTCTTCCTACATCGCTGAAATCCGCCAAGGTATGGAAAAATATAATCGGTGATTATGCCGATTCCGTTCCAACCGCCGCCGATTTTGACCCTGTCGAAAGCGTTATCGAGTCTCCTATGTGTACGGTATCGGGAATGATCGCAGGTCCTAACTGTCCTAAGGGAGTTACGGGATATTGGAAATCAACAAATGCTCCGACCTGCAGCGGCTCGCATTACGTAGAGCCTGAACCGGCTACGGACGAATTCGGCAATATTATCCCTGATCCTACGGACGCTCCGGCAGACCCGAACGCTCCGACAGATCCTGCCGCCGACCCGAACGCTCCGACCGACCCTGCAGTTCCGCAGGATCCTACAGCAGCTCCGCCTGCTGAAAATCCGCCTGCCGAAACTCCGCAAGAGCCTGCAGCGCCCCCTCCTGCCGCTCCCGAAAATAACGGCGGCGGAGAAGCTCCTGCCCAATAATAAAGGAATGTGAATGATTTGGATAATAAAATAAGACTTTGCTGTCCGTGCCATTTTGGTCTGGAAAGCGTTTTGAAATACGAAATATTGAAGATAGGCGGCGAGGAGCTGCGCGTAAGCGACGGAAAGATAAGCTTTACCGGAGACGAAAATATTATCGCCCGTGCAAATATTTGTCTCTCGACTGCCGAAAGAGTTCTTATAGAGCTTGCCGAATTCAGGGCTGTGACCTTTGAAGAGCTGTTCCAAGGCGTAAAATCCATAGAGCTTGAACGCTATATTCAAGCTGACTGCGCTTTCCCTGTCAAGGGATATTCGCTGAATTCCGCGCTTCACAGCGTTCCCGACTGCCAGTCGATAATCAAAAAAGCCACCGTGGAACGTCTCAAGGAAAAATACGGTATAAGCTGGTTTCAGGAAGACGGTCCGCAGGTTCAGCTGAAATTCAGCATTCTGAAGGACAACGTTAGCATTTACCTCGATACAAGCGGGATAGGTCTGCATAAAAGAGGATATCGGCGCAATTCAAATGCCGCTCCGATAAAGGAAACTCTTGCCGCAGGAATAGTTGATCTTGCAAGGATCCGTCCCGATTCAACAGTGTGCGATCCTTTCTGCGGAAGCGGAACAATTCTTATTGAAGCCGCTTTGAAGGCTTTAAAAATAGCTCCGGGAATAAACAGACGCTTTGCCGCCGAAAAGTGGCAGGCTCTCGACGCGTCTATCTGGAGCGAGGAGCGCAAAAGAGCTATCGACTGCGTTGACAAATCAGCAAAATTCGAGGCTTTCGGCTTCGATATCGACGACGACGCTGTTGCTCTCAGCCTTGACAATGCCCATAAGGCAGGGATAAAATCACGAATCCACATCGAACAGGCGGATATATCAAAGTTTCATCAGCCTGAAAATTCTGTGGTAATATGCAATCCTCCCTACGGAGAGAGGCTTCTTGAGCTTCGCGAGGCTGAAAGCATTTACCGCACCATGGGAAAGGTTCTGGGAAAAGGCGGCAGCAGACAGTCGTATATTATTTCGCCCCATGAACAGTTTGAATCCTTCTTCGGAATGAACGCAAAGAAAAGGCGCAAGCTTTACAACGGCATGATAAAATGCCAGCTTTATATGTATTTCTGACATATTGCGAGCTTAATTTACATCAATGAAACACAAAATTATCAGACGTATTTTTCATCTGGTCTATCCCACGCGATGCCCTGTCTGCGGAGATTTTATCGGATACTGCGACAGCTTTTGCGAGGACTGTGCAGAAAAGCTTGTTCCGTACAATGGCACATATAATATCGACGGCGCGGAGAGCTATTGCGCTGCCTATCAATACGACAGCATTATCTCTCCGGCAATCATTATGCTTAAAAACGGCGTCTGCGGAAATTCTGCCTACGCTCTCGGGAACGCTCTTGCCGATAAGCTGAAAATCGAGTGCATTGCGGATATTCCTGATCTGATCATACCTGTTCCCGTTCACATATCGGCAAAATTCAGACGAGGGTATAATCAATCGGCGCTTATTGCCCGTCAGGTGGGCAGGCGGCTTAATTTAAAGGTTCGGTGCGATGCGGTCGTCAAGCATCGGAGAACCGCTTCTCAGAAAAGTCTTTCCCGAACCGAACGGCTTACCAACCTGAAAGGAGCTTTTTCCGTGCGGAATGCCAAGATAATTTCCGGGAAAAATATTCTGCTGATCGACGATGTCTGCACTACGGGAAGCACTCTTTCCGAGGTCGCACGGCTTCTGAAATCATACGGAGCAGCTTCGGTCTGCTGTGCAAGCTGCTGTAAAACACCGAGATCAAAGCAAATGGAGGAATAATTAAAATGAATACCGATCATGCCGAGACAGCCTGCCGTCTTTTTGCGGAGGGCTGCAACTGCTCGCAAGCTATTTTCACTGCTTTTACCGACGTTACGGGACTGGATAAGGAAACGGCTCTTACGCTTTCCTCGTCTTTCGGAGGAGGAATGGGCCGTCTTCGCGAGGTGTGCGGAGCTTGCTCGGGAATGTTTATGGTAGCAGGACTTCTCTATGGCTACAGCGACGTAAACGATATTTCCCTAAAAACCGAGCATTACAAAAGGATACAGTATCTGGCGGCTCGCTTCAAGGAGCGATACGACACTATCATCTGCCGCGAGCTGCTGAAAAATCTCAGCGTAAGCAGCGATCCTGTTCCCGAAAAACGCACCGAGCAGTATTACAAGGTCAGACCCTGTGTAAGATTTATCAGAGCAGCCGCCGAGATACTCGACGAATATATTCGGGAAAATCCAATTAAAAATAATCGCATTAAATAATTAAAACAGCGCCGTACAAATAATGTGCGGCGCTGCCTTTTTATATATTTATTTTGTTCTACCTTGATTTTTTAAGTACGATCGCCTGACAGCCCTGCGCGTCAAATGCTTCCAGACAATCGGATCTCGAATATACCGTGATCTCGCTTTCGGACAGCGAATCGCTGAAATAATAGCTGTCGTCATCATAACCTATAAGCAGCAGTGCGTGTTCGGGTCTCATAAATGTAAAGCTTTCTCCGTTCGGAAGTATCCAGCTTTTTCCTGCCTGCGGCGTATCCATGTACATGGTCGCCCATATCAGGACAGGCACATCAACGGATACATACTTCTTTGCAAGAGCCTCCATATCCGCATTTTCAACAATACAGGCAGCCGCTCCCGTTCCGTCAAGATATTCGTTCATGGCTTTTTCAATGACGGGAGCGTAACAGCCGAATCCGTTCTGAGAACGCGGATCGCCGATAAAATATTCATACGGACTTTCACCGTAAAGATTTCCGTCTCCTCCGTCAACAGGACGGTCTGTCTGCGGAAGATACCTGTCAATAAATTCGCCTACAGTAATATCATATCCGTAATAATTCAAAAGAGCCGCAGCAGCCGCGCTCTCACAGCCTGTCGGATAAGCTTCACCCTGATAAATATGCGGAACTCCTGCTATAACATGGCTTTCATCAACAACAGGCACAGTCGTTTCGATCGTATGAGCAGATGTTTCACTCCCCGAAAGCACTGTTTTGCATTCGACAGAAGCGTCTTTTTTTGCATTCGGAACTTCGTTGTTGCCAAGCGTCAGAACCGCCGCCCATATCAATGCCGCACCGACTATAATGAATTTTAGTTTTCCTTTTTTCATGATAAAGATATCCTTTCTTTTTGATATCCTTATCATAAACCCTTATTGCATCATAACTGAGTAATTTTTGAATCAAAATTGTATCATTGCCAAATTCGTGATTACAAATCGTATTCTTTGACAGGAACTTCTTCAAAGACATTTTTAAATCCGTATATATCGCTTGCAAAGCTCACACCGCAGTAGGTACAGACAAGCTCGAAGTTGTAAGTTTCGCCGCCGCTTATACAGGTGATCTCATAGCGCTGAAATATTGGCTGATCGTAATCCCTTTCACCAAATAACTCGTCCTCTTCGGAATAAACAATACCGTCCTCATCTATATACAGGCATTCGGTCTGCTGACATGAAACGCTTATGCCCAAGGAAGCTGTATAATGCTTTATCAGATTTTCAGATATAATGACATTGTCAGCAGGAATGCCGGCATAAGACATCTCGTTCGGAGTATATGCTTCAAATGTAAGCACCTCGAGAGTCTGATCGTCGATTAATAGAATCATATCAAACGGAAAATCCGTAGCAACTATATTGACCTGCCAGAAAATGTCTCCGTTTCCTTTTGCGTCCCTGTATAAACCTGCGTCTATAAAGTCGAACTCAAACGGAAACATACTTTGCGTATCGTCCGAACCCGTAAGCTCCATCAGAAACAGCACAACGGCTTTTCGCACGTCCGATTCATTGGACAGCGTTTTTGGCTGCTGCGAAAATACGGTTTCATAGCTTGTCGCCAATTCTATCTTCTGAGCCAGCGAAAAATCCTCCCTGAGATTTAATGTAACAGGCGGAAGCGTTTCCGTATTGACGGCAGCATTTTTAGAATTGGCAACGTCAAGCGCAAGCTCGGGAAGCATGAATCCGGCCGCTATCAAAGCCAAGGTCAGCAGTATTGCAGTTATTTTTACAAATATTTTCATTTTATTCCGCTCCTTAGCTCAATAATGACCGTTGTTCCCTCGTTTGGCCTGCTTTCAAAACGCATACTGCCGTTGTGAAGCTTCACTATCTCATTGCAAAGCGAAAGTCCGAGTCCTGCTCCGCCCTGCTTTCGCGAACGCGATTTGTCCACTCGGTAAAACGCTTCGCTGATCTTATCAAGCTCTTCCTCGGGAATTCCCCTGCCGTTGTCGGAGATAACAAAACGGCAGCCGTCCTCAAGCATTGTCTGAACCGCATGGACAGAGCCGCCCTTCTCCATAGATTTTACGGAATTATCGATAACGTTCAGCAGCAGAGATTTCACAAGATCGGGTTCAAGCATACAATGTCCCGTCTCCGTATCGACCTTAAGGAGCACGTCGAAGGAATACAATCTGCCAAGCATTGTCTGCGCGGTGTCGTTGAGCAGCTTTGCCGGATTTGCTCTGACAAGCTCAAAATCCTGTTTTTTCAGCACGAGCAGATCAAGAAGCTTAAACGACAAGCTTTCCAGACGCTTTCCCTCGCTGAAAATATATTCCGCGCATCTTAACTGCTCCTCCCTTGTAAGCTCGCAGCTCCTTATCAGGTCGGCGTATCCTATCATGGAAGTCATGGGAGTTTTCAGTTCGTGCGCAAAGCTTCCCATAAAGCGCTCCTGCCGCCGCATACTTTCTTCAAGCTCGTTAAGCTTTCCGGTAAGGCTGTCCGCCATTTTATTAAAGTCGTCCGCAAGCCTGCCCATTTCATCATTGCTTTTAATTTTGACGCGCATCGAAAGATCTCCGTCCGCTATTTTACGCGAAACATACGAGAGCTTTTTCAAAGAGCCTGTAAGGAAATACGAGGTAAGAAAGGAAAGCAGCGCTCCGAACAATACTATCGCAAGAAATAGTGTTTTGTAGATACGTATCTGGGTATCGCGCATATTATAAATTTCCGATATGTCCTTTGCGGCATCGAGCCACACAAGCTCCTCGCCGATATAAAACGAGCCGGTAAGCTGCTGATAATGACTGCCGCCGGAATCAAGAATTTTCATGGCGCATTTTGTTTCGTCGGAGCTTGTCTGAAGCGTCTGATCAAAAGCAAATCCGCCGGACGATTCATACAGTGTGCCGCCGCTGCCGTAAAGCCGCAGGGCTTCCCATTCCGAGCTTTCGTTGTTGAATGAGCTGAGGATATCGACAAAATCCTGAATTTCCTTCTGCTCGCTGATAGAATTTGCAATAATCAGCGTCGAACAAAGCGAACGGTAATTCTGAAGAGACTGTTCCTGTTCGCGCCGCAGATTTCCCTGAAATGTAAGAATAATGAGAAGCGTTCCTCCGACGCTGAATATGATCGAAAGCAAAGCCGTTATGCAAATCGTCAGCTTACTGCGGAATCTCATGTCTTTACTCCTAACCTGTAGCCTACCTTCGGGATAGATTGCAGCTCCGCTTCAAGTCCCACCTTTTTCCTCAAACGCTGAACGTGAAGATCTACAGTTCGGCTTATACCGTCATATTCTCCTCCCCACACGCGCTCGTATATCGTATCGCGGTACAGAGCGATGTTCGGATTCCTCGCGAAAAGCAAAAGCAGCTCGTATTCCTTGTTGGTCAGCGGTATCTTAACTCCGTCGCGGCTTACCGTCATGGAAACAGTATCTATCACAAGGCCGCAGACCGAGATAGTATCTCCAAGCTTGTGATACCGCCGCAGAACCACCTCAACTCTTGCAACCAGTTCGACAATTTCAAAAGGCTTGACGATATAATCCTCCGCGCCCATTCTCAGTCCCTTGACCTTATCGTTTACCGAATTTTTGGCAGTAATGAAAATCGTCGGTATTTCAAGGCTTTTGCTGTATTCCAGCAGCGAATATCCGTCCGCGCCCGGAAGCATTATATCAAGCAGAAGAAGATCAAAGCTTTCGCGCTCGAGCAGATCGGCAGCTTCGATACCGTCATAAACGCAGGTACAGCTATAGCCGTACTTTGTCAGGCTCATGCGTATCAGATTGGCTATCGGCTCTTCATCTTCGACAATGCAAACTTTTATCATTTCAGTTCCTCCCCATACAACCGCGCAATTTCTTTATCACAAATAAAATACATCTAAAATGTATCATATTTGTATCAAGTTATATGATAACATAAAACTGAAATAAAATCTACAGATTTTTTAATTTTCAGGAAGATCTCCGTTGGCAGGATTATCAAGCAGTTTTCCGTTTGAGTCGAACCTCGAGCCGTGACAAGCGCAGTCCCACGAATGCTCGGCTTTGTTCCATTTCAGAGAGCAGCCAAGGTGCGGACAGCGTCTGCCTCCAAAGGTAAGGAGATTTTTTACAGCCTCAAATCCGTTTATAAAAAGCTGAGGCTTCAGAATGCTTCTTGACGGACTGAATATTTCCGAAAATTCGTTTTTTCTGCCGCCTATCATGTCGCTGAGAATAACAGCCGAGAGCATTGCTCCCGTCATTCCCCATTTATTGAAGCCTGATGCCACGTATATCCCCGATGTTCCCTTTGAATATTCGCCGATGTAAGGAATTCCGTCAAGGCTCATGCAGTCCTGCGCCGCCCAATGGCAGACCTCCTTTGCATTGGGATAATGCCGCCTTGTAAATTCACGAAGCTCGCTCCAGTTTCCTCCGCTTTTTCCTGTACGGTGACTTCCTCCGCCGATAAGCAGATATTCCTTATAATTGCGAAAGGAGAGCCCGTATCCGCTTTCGTCAAGATACATTCCTCCCACATTTTGAGCGTTTTCCAGAGCGATAACATAGGAACGATGCTGATAAAGCTTCAGGAAGTAGCTGCCATGCTTGTTAAGGAAAGGAAAATGCGTTGCGACAACGATATTCTTTGCCGTTACCGTTCCGCTATCGGTAACGGCAGTATTTCCTTTCAGCTCGCGGACGAGGCTGTTTTCAAAGATATTAAGCTCTCCGGCTATAGCCGAGATAAATTTTAAGGGATTAAACTGCGCCTGATCCGCAAATCTTACAGCTCCGACAGTTTTCACGGGCAGAGTAAGATCTTCGCACAGCTCTGCCGCATATCCGATTTTGTGCAGAGCTTCCAGCTCGCGCTCGATCATCGCTCTGTTATCCAAGGAATAGACATAGCTGTCCTTTATTTCAAGCTCGCAGTCGATATTCCTGCTGATATCTATTAGCTTTTGCATTGCATAACGATTTGCTTCAAGATAACCCTTAGCCGTTTCCATGCCGCATTTTTCCAAAAGCTTATTATAGATCAGTCCGTGCTGAATTGTAATTTTAGCTGTCGTGCCGGAAGTTGTTCCGCCGCAGATACGCTCCTTTTCAAGCAGAATGCAGTCTATCCCCTTTTCTTTGAGCATATATGCCGTAAGAATACCTGCAATACCGCCGCCGATTATCAGCACATCGGTTTTATGATCGCCTGTCAGACTTTGAAATTCAGGCAGCTTTACGTCCTTTTTCCATATTGATTCCATAAAAATCTCCTTTATTGATTATCAAAAAACGCCGTTCAACTTTAGTCGATCGGCGTTTGATTGCTTAGAAAATCCGTTTAACGGATAGTTTGAATCACAGATCCTGAATATCTGCCGCTGTCAGGTCGTTTTCGATATTGTCCCTTGCAAGATCGTTGTCAATGACCGCATAAACGTCCGAGACAGGTCTTTCGTCCGAGTGCGGAACAGAATGATAAACCTTTTGAGCAGGAGGTTCGGTTCCGGCAATTATCGGATTTGCTTTTTCTTTGCCATGCTTAGCTTTTCCCTGAATTTCAGGTACTGCGGCAGCCTCGCTGTATGAGTGGATATGGGTGCGTTCGGGACGCTTCATTCCCTTTTTTGACATGAGTAATCACCTCGCAGTTAGTATGTGCAGACAGCCGAATATTATACTTATTGTTTCATTGTTATTTTATGAATACCGCACAAAATTCATCTTTGTACGCTTGACATTTTTTTGGTTTTCCGGTATAATAATTATGTCGAACAGCTGAAAGAGCGTAGAATCACGACGATTCTGCGCTCTTGTTTTTTTGCGTTCTTCGCAGTTTTCAGGCAGCTTTCTCTCGGATAAAGACTCCAAAATAATTATAGCGGCATAATAAGAACCTGTTTTCATAAGCTGCAGCACACGTCTTTTCGACAACTTTTTGTCGCTGACTGCGTTAAAAGTCCTTGCCATACGAAAGTATGTCAAGAACTTTTGCCTTGTTATCTACAAAACCTTGTCGAAAATCCGCACACTTATCTTGTAAAGACAGGTTCTAAAAAATCTATCGCCGCTGCACAATATCAGGAGGCATTTATGAATCGTTCAGAAACAAATCAATACTTGGGAAAAGAAAAGATCTCAAAGCTTATGCTGAAATTTTCCGTTCCGTGCGTACTTTCTCTTTTAGTCAGCGCGCTCTATAATATTGTCGATCAGATCTTCATTGGCAACAGCGAGCTGAGTACTCTCGGAAATGCGGCAACAGGCGTTGTCTTTCCGATTTTCATTATCGCGCAGGCATTTGCCTGGTGCTTCGGAGATGGCTGCGCTGCGTATCTTAATATCTGTCAGGGAAAAAACGATACTAAATCTTCGCATAAAGCAATCGGTACGGGCATCGTAATTACATTAATTTCAAGCCTTGTGCTGATAGCGGTATTCTTTCCGCTGAAAACTCAGCTTTTAACGCTTTTCGGCGCGTCGGGCAATACAATTGACATGGCTGTGGAATATTTTAATATTATTTTATCATTTTTTCCGATATATATGATATCAAATATGATGAACGCCGTTATTCGTGCGGACGGAAGTCCCTCATGGTCAATGACTTCCATGCTGCTTGGCGCGGTTATCAATATTATTTTAGACCCGGTGTTTATCTTCGCATTGCATTGGGGCATGAAAGGCGCAGCTCTTGCCACCGTTATCGGACAATGCGTTTCCTTTGTCATCAGCTTCATCTATTTCTTCCGCACAAAGACCTTTAAGCTGAGCAAGGAAAGCTTTATTCCCGATCTCAAAGCATTTTCTGGAGCATTGAAGCTGGGAATGTCCTCATTCGTAACACAGATGACAATTGTAGTAATTTCTCTTGTCTGCAATATCATGCTGGCGAAATACGGTGCAATGTCACAGTACGGCGTGGATATTCCTATCGCCGTTATCGGTATCGAGAGCAAGGTATTTACTGTTGTTATCAACATAGTTGTAGGTATTGTTCTTGGCTGTCAGCCGATCATCGGGTATAACATCGGCGCAAAAAACTACGGCAGAGTAAAGTCGCTGTACAAATCTATCCTTATGTGTACGATCATTATCGGAGCAATTTCCACCGCGCTGTTTGAATTTGCTCCAAGACCTGTCGCCGGTATTTTCGGAACGCCTACAAACATTCCGAATCCCGAGGATTACTGGATATTTGCGGAAAAGACCTTCCGCATATTCCTTTCTTTTGTTACATTCACCTGCATTATTAAAATGACGTCTATCTTTTTTCAGGCGGTCGGAAAACCGATACAGGCTATCGTTTCGTCAATGATACGCGATATCGTCTGCTTTATTCCGCTGATACTTATTCTTCCAAGATTTTTCGGCATTGAAGGAATTTTATTTGCTGCTCCCGCTGCCGATTTTATCGCAATGATCGCAGCCGCATCATTGACCGCAGTATTTTTCAAGTCGATCAAGGAAAGCTCCGTCAAAGAAAAATCGGACGCCGTATTGCAGCCGTTACAAGCTGCCACTGTCAATTAAAAAACATTTTTTGCATTTAGGTGACTCCCTACGGTGAAGAGAGATGCCTGAAAGGCAGAGGGTACGGTCGACCGTTGGGAAACGCTCTCTCTTGCAGAGCGCCTTATTTGGGGAATTTTGCCGTCTGCTGACGGCGACCAAGGCTCTGCCTTTGGAAACCGCAAGCCTTTAAAAAGGCTTGACCTAAACTTCATTTTTATGCTCACATCAGAAATACAGTGACTTTTCCGACAATCTCAAGCAACCGCCGCTATCCCATCGTTGTTTGACAGCACCGCAATTATGTGATAAAATAATAAAAAAATACGTCCGTGCCGGGACGATTAACAGGTTCTAAGGCTCAAAAGGAGTAAAATTATGCCCGAAATTATTGAGATACACGATCTTTCCTCCAAGGAATTAATACCTTACGCCGCAAGCAACGAGGTTCAGCTGAAACGCTTTTTTGAACCGGGGCTTGGAATTTTTATCGCAGAAAGTCCCAAGGTCATACGCCTGGCTCTCGATGCGGGATACAAGCCGCTTTCAATTCTTATCGAAAGAAAATACATAAACGGTCAGGCAAGGGACATAATCGAACGCTGCGGAAATATTCCCGTTTATACCGCCGATAGCGATGTGCTCACTCAGCTTACGGGTTATAAGCTTACGCAGGGAGTTCTTTGCGCAATGAGACGCAGGGAGCTGCTGTCCGTTGATGAGATTTGCAGCAAAGCCTCGCGCATTGCCGTTCTTGAAGATATTATGAATCAGACAAATGTGGGAGCTATTTTCCGATCGGCTGCGGCGCTGGATATCGACGCTGTCCTGCTTACTTCGGCTTGCAGCGATCCTCTGTACCGCCGTTCGGTGCGCGTCAGTATGGGAACGGTTTTCAAGCTTCCGTGGGCATATTTTGAATGCCGGTCTCCTGAATATGTATCCCAATTGAAAGCTTTCGGATTTTCAACTGTGGCAATGGCTCTTCACAGCAATACCGTGGATATCGATGATCCTATCCTGCGGTCGAAAGAAAAAATCGCGCTGATCCTCGGAACTGAGGGAGAGGGACTAAAGGAATCCACTATTGAAAGCTGCGATCACACGGTAAAGATCCCTATGGCAAACGGCGTAGATTCGCTTAATGTTGCCGCCGCGAGCGCGGTTGCTTTCTGGCAGCTGAGAAAATAACGAATAATTACTCCGATTCCTGACGCTTCCGCATTTTGGACCAATTGATAAATCCGTAAATGTCATTGACTAAAAATATTACAAAGCATATCACAACAGACGAATAAGATATATCGCAAAGCATTGCTGATATCCACATAGCTATAAGAACTATATCGTTTGCCGCATAACAAAGCGTACAGTATATGCTCCTTTTGAAGGTCATATAAACGGCGATAAAGCTTGTCGCGACCGACAGCGTGCTCAGCTCGATATTTGCCGTGTGGAACTTCTTCAGGATAAAGTAAAATATGAACGTAACAGCCGCCGTAAGACAAACCGCGAAAACTACCTCCCCAAGCTTCAGCCTGTTGATCTTCACCTCTGCTTTCCTGCCTTTGCACGGATTTTTCAGCCATGATATCAATGAGACAAAAGCCATCGGAGCAGTCATTCCCAAATATGTCACCATCTCTCCGTAATAAGAAAAAGTAAAGGATATAATTCCGTACAATATACTGAAAATTATCATAAGGAACTGACCGAACGCATTTCCCTTCGCGTTGAAGATCAATGAAGTCACACCGATCAGGGACGCCGTAAGGGTCAGGTAATTTTCTCTGTCAAATATAAAAAACGATACTGTTATTATAACGGCAGAAACGCTCCACAGCGTAATTTCGGCTATTGTAAAATAGTCAAGAAGCGGCTTTATCTTCTTCAACAGCATTCCGAATACCTCCAAAACAAAAACAACCACCCGACAGCACATCTTCAAAGACCTAATGATGCGCATCGAATGCCTAAGCTCTCTACCCGGCGGCAGATTTCAAATATTCATTATTTTCTTAATTATACATTAATAAAATTTAAAAGTCAATACCGCAAACGATAATCACTTATATTGACAAAAATTCCGATATATGTTAGAATAAATTAGTATATTATTTGAAAGAGGTGCGTTGTATGTCAAAATCATTTTTTAAAAAAATTGCCGCTGTTCTATTGTCATCATGCGTTTTATTGACAGGTGCTGTTACTGATTTCCCGAATGCCGACGTTGAAGCTGCTCCCGACGAGTATCACGACGACTGGCTTCACGTTGAGGGAAATCAGATCGTTGATATGTACGGTAATCCCGTATGGCTCACAGGCTGCAACTGGTTCGGATATAATGTCGGAAGTCAGGTGTTCGACGGCGTTTGGTCGCAGAATATGCACGATATGCTGAATCAGATAGCCGACCACGGATTCAATCTGCTTCGCGTTCCTATGTCTACCGAGATACTGCTCCAATGGAAAAATCAGGAACCCGATCCGATGATAAAAGTCAATACATACTCCAACCCCGAGCTGTCAGTAACAGGCGTTGAGGGCGGAGATCCAATGTACAGCTTCGATATCTGGAATTACGCCGTAAAATGGTGCCGTGAAAACGGAATCAAGATCATGATAGATATCCACAGCGCCGAAACTGCCTCCGCAGGTCATCAGGTAAGCTTGTGGTATACGGATAAATTCAGTACCGAGGATTGGCTTGAGGCTCTTGAATGGTTTGCCGATTACTATAAGGACGACGATACCGTTATCGCGATCGATCTGAAAAACGAACCGCACGGTACTGCCGATACTCCGGCTGCTATGGCTAAATGGGACGATTCTACCGACCCAAACAACTGGAAATATGCTGCCGAAGAAGCCGCTAAAGCCGTTTTCCGCGGCAATCCCGAGCTTCTTGTTATGGTCGAGGGCACGGAGGTTTATCCTAAATTCGAGGAGGGCAACGACTGGACTTGTCCAAATATAGATTATTCGCGCTATCCCTACAGCTACTATCATCATACTTGGTGGGGCGGAAATTTCCGCGGCGCTGCGGATTATCCGATAGATCTGGGAGACAAACAGGATAAGCTTGTTTATTCTCCTCACGATTACGGTCCGCTCGTTTATGCGCAGACTTGGTTTGAGGGCGACTTTACTTTCGATACTCTCATGGACGACGTATGGTACGATAACTGGTTCTATCTCTACGATCAGGGAACTGCTCCGCTTCTTATCGGAGAATGGGGCGGATTTATAGATGCCGAGCACGATACGGACGGCAAGAACACAAAATGGCTGCTCTACCTGCGCGACCTGATAACTCAAAATCATCTCCACCACACATTCTGGTGCTTCAACGAGAACTCCGGCGATACGGGCGGTCTTGTATACGACAATTTCTCAAAGTGGGACGAGGATAAATACGCTCTCGTCAAGGAAGCTCTCTGGCAGGACGATAACGGCAAATTCGTCAGCCTTGACCACACTATCAAGCTCGGACAATCGGGCAACGGTATCTCGCTTTCCGATTATTATTCAAGCGCTCCAAAGCCTGATACTATTCCCGGAGACGCAAACGGAGACGGTATCGTAAATTCAGCCGATCTTTCGGCAATACGCAAATATTATTACGATATTGCCGTTGGCAAATATAATACGATAGAGATCGATTTTAACAATGCCGATATGGATAAAGACGGCGTTATCTCCGTCTCAGACATTATATCGATCAACAATTTCCTTCTAAAACGCTGATATGAGTATGGGATATGAGGGCAGTATGTATTATACCCATCAGAAAAACGGATTTATCTATTATAAATATGCAGCTGTAAATAAAAATTTCCCTTGCAGTTCAAGCCGCGGATTTGTTTATGACGGTGTGATCGCAATCGATAAAGCTTTTCTGATGTATACTACTGCAGGCCTTGCCGACGCGTTAAAGCTCGGACGCATACGAATGGTTCGTCAATGCTCGGAATCGGTTTATTTCAAGCTGTTCCCTGCCGATACCGGAGACAAATTCGAGCGTATTACTCTCGTAATGCTTAACAAGCTTATCAACCAAAGCAGGGCCGAGGAGAAAGTAATCGAAAGCTGCAAGGCTGAGATTTAATACAAAAAGCTAACCGCCGTAATACCTAAATATTATGGCGGTTCAATTTGTTCAAAAGTTATATATATCTAAGGGGACGCTCTCTCTTGCAGAGCGCCCTACGGTAAGCGGGGCTTTGCCCCACACCCCACCAAAGGCACCGCCTCTGGACTCTGCCAAAGGGATATAATCCCTTTGGAATCCCGAAATTAGCCTAAAAATACTTTTTTCACGCTCACATCAAATCTTTTTCAGTCTCAAAGCATTGCTTACTACAGACACTGATGAAAGGCTCATTGCGGCTGCGGCGATCATCGGATTGAGCAGCGGTCCTCCGAACGCATAAAGCAGACCTGCAGCAACGGGGATTCCCAGCGTATTATAACAAAACGCCCAAAAAAGATTTTGCTTGATATTGCGCACGGTCGCATGACTTATCCTGACAGCATCGGCAACTCCGATAAGACTGTTTTTCATCAGAACTATATCGGCACATTCAATAGCGATATCCGTTCCCGAGCCTATAGCTATTCCTACATCTGCTGAAGCAAGTGCAGGAGCGTCGTTTATTCCGTCGCCGCACATTGCAGTAAACTCTCCGCTTTCAATTAATTTTCGTATCTCGTTTTCTTTCTGATCGGGAAGAACCTGTGAGATGACCCGAGTTATTCCTGCCTGATCGGCTATATATTCGGCTGCCGCTTTATTGTCTCCGGTCAGCATGACGGTTTTAATTCCCGAAGCGTTAAGCTGTTCAATTGCGGTCTTACTTGTGCTTCGGATTTTATCCGCAACAGCAATAACTCCTGCAAGCCTGTCTCCGCAGGAAACAAAGGCTATTGTTTTTCCGTGCGCCGAAAGCTCCTCGGCTTTTGAACGCAGACTGCCGGTGTTTATTCCGCTGCTCTCCATAAGCTCGGATTTGCCTGCAAGGCATACCTTGCCGTTAATAACTCCTGAAACTCCGAAGCCCGATATTGATTTAAAATCGGTTATTTCATGCTGCACGGAGCTGTTTTGCTTTGCGTACTCCACAACTGCCGAAGCAACGGGATGCTCGGAATTTTTCTCCAAGGAAGCGGCTATTGCAAGAAGCTCGGCTTCTTCAAAGCTGCCGCAGCAGATAACATCGGTAACGGAAGGCTTTCCCTCGGTGACAGTACCTGTCTTATCGAAAACGACCGTAGTGATCTTATTTGTATATTCCAGAGCCTGAGCGTTTTTGAACAGAACTCCGTATTCGGCGGCGCGTCCCGTAGCGGTAATAATGGCAGTCGGAGTTGCAAGTCCGAGAGCGCACGGACACGCGATAACAAGCACGCTTATGAAAATTTTCAAAGCAAGCTCGAAATCCTGACGGGCAATAAACCAGATAATTGCCGCCGCCAAGGCTATGCAGATGACCGCTACTACAAAAACTCCCGCGACCTTATCCGCAAGACGCGCTATCGGAGCTTTTGAGCCTGACGCTTCCTCGACCATTTTTATTATCTGTGAAAGCGACGTATCAGAGCCTGTTTTTTCGGCTGTATATTCGACCGAGCCTTCGGAATTGACCGTACCTGCGAAAACCTTATCGCCGCTTTTCTTTTCAACAGGCAGACTTTCGCCTGTGAGCATCGCTTCGTTTACCGAAGTCGAGCCTGATACAACAATGCCGTCGCACGGAAAGCTCTCGCCCGGACGTATAATAACGGTGTTTCCGACCTCTATCTCGTCTGTGGGGATCTCAACAACATCGCTGCCCCTGCGTATTCTTGCGGTCTTAGGCGCAAGAGAGCCGAGCTTCTTTATAGCTTCGCTTGTTTTGTTCCTTGAATTTGATTCAAGATATTTTCCAAGCATTACAAGAGTAATTATAATGGCTACGCTCTCGAAATAAAGATGATGCACCGCATGAACGTCTCCGCGGATTATCTTGATAAACGAGTATATACTGTAGGCAAATGCCGAGGTCGTTCCGACTGCAACAAGGCTGTCCATATTTGGGTGGAGCCTGAACAGCTTGGAAAATCCGCTCGTATAAAATTTATATCCCGCGATCATTACCGCAGCAGCAAGACACAGCTGAACCGACGCATAAAGCCGCGGAGCGCTTTCGTCCACGGGCGACGGAAGACCGATCATCGGTCCCATAGCTATATAAAAAAGAGGAACGGAAAAAACTATGGCAGCTATCAATTTTATTAATGCAATTTTTTCTCTGCGCTTTTTTTGCTCTTCGCGCTTCTTTGCATAGATCTTCTCATCGAGCATTGTAAATCCTGCGTCTGAAACCGCCTTTTCAAGCTGATCGTATTGGCATACCGTCTCGTCATATTCGATATAAGCCTTTTCGGAAGCAAGATTTACGGCAGCCTTTACTCCGCTAAGCTTATTTAAAGAGCGTTCCGCGGAAGCCGAACAGGCCGCACAATTCATGCCGTCAATAATAACAGTAATTTTTTTCATATATCAGCAGCCAAAGCCTGCCTCTCTTATTGCAGCCTGAACCTGAGGTTTAACTTCCTCGGAAACGGCTTTGATCTTGACTGTTCCCTTTTTTGCGTTTGCCTTTGCCGATTCAACTCCCTCAACGGACTCGGCAGCCTTCTGAACGCTTGCTTCACAGTGCGAACACGACATTCCCGTAACCGGTATAACAATTGATTTAAGCATTTTTTACCTCCTGATAATATAAACATTTTATAATATTATTATATCACCGTATCTTGAAATAATCAACATTGTTAGGTATGGGTAACTTGACAATTGCTCCCTTTCGTATTATAATCAAATAATGCAAAATTTCTGTTCATTCTTTGGGAGGAAGTATGAAAAAAATAATTTTTTTTGATATTGACGGCACATTGGTTACCGAGGATAATCTTCAGATAATTCCTCAAAGCACAAGAAATGCCATTTCTCAGGCTCGCAAAAACGGACACATAACCGTTGTCAATACAGGACGAACCGTTTTCAATATCAGCGACGAAATACGCAGTCTCGGATTTGACGGATATATCTGCGGCTGCGGAACATATATAGAATTTAACGGAGAAGAATTATTATACAACAAGCTCGATCGGGAATTTTGCCGCATGATCGCCGACTTTATGCACGCCTGCAAAGCCGTTCCCGTATTTGAGCGCAGAGACTGTCTTTTCTTCGATCCTCTGTATAGCGATAACAGAGCTATAGTTGAATTTAAAAACTCCTTTCTTGACGGTTCTATACCCACAGATCACCTGTCAACGGACGATAATTTCAGCTTCGACAAGTTCGTTGCGTTCACCGACGAAAATACCGATATACAAAAATTCAGGGAAGTTGTTGGAAAATATTTTTCTATTATCGACAGAGGAAACGGTTTCTACGAGAATGTTCCCATAGGCTTCAGCAAGGCGACCGCTATTGATATCCTGCTGAAAAAGCTCGGTATTCCGATAGAAAACGCTTACGCCATAGGAGACAGCATGAACGATCTTCCGATGCTGCAAGCCGTTCCCAACAGTATAGCAATGGGAAATTCCAAGCAGGTCTATCCTTATGTGAGCTTCGTTACAAAGCCTATAATGGAGGACGGCATCGAATTTGCGCTCAGACATTTTGAAATTATATAGAAGCAATATAGTCCTAAAAATCGGCAACTATTTACGTTTTTTGATTAAAATACACAAGAATTCCCAAATGCTGCAATTGGTTTTGTTTTTCATTGCAATTGAAAGAAATTGAAATATCTGTTATAATGAAAGTAATGTCTTATTGCCGAGATGTATCGGCACTTTTATACATTTTGGCATAACAAAAATTGAGAGGGAAAGTGAATACAGAACGGTTTTTCATGGGCTTATCCATGAATTACTGCTCTGTATTTGCAGAAAAAAACATGAATATTGCAGTTGCACAGTCCGGAGGCCCCACTTGCGCGATAAATGCGTCGCTTGCGGGAGTTTTTCATGCCGGGAAAAAATCAGACGCCATAAACAAAGTCTTTGCCTCAATGAACGGAATAGAGGGAATCCTTTCAGACAGGCTTATCGACTTATCCGACTTTATATGCTCGCCTGACGATACGGAGCTTCTGATAAGAACTCCGTCGGCAGCGCTCGGCTCTTGCAGGAAAAAGCTTCCCAAGTACGCCGATGACAGCTCCGTTTATGAGAAAATAACCGATTGCTTCCGCCGTCACGACGTCGGTATGTTTTTCTATATCGGCGGCAACGATTCTATGGACACCGTGGAAAAGCTTTCGGCTTATTATTCGCAAAACAATGTTGATATCAAAGTTATCGGTGTTCCCAAAACGATCGACAACGACCTTTGCGGAACGGATCATTGTCCGGGCTTTGGCTCTGCCGCAAAATACGTCGCCGCTTCCGTTCAGGAGATAACGCGCGACAGCAACGTTTACAGCATTCCGTCGGTAACTATTATCGAGACGATGGGTCGTCATGCAGGCTGGCTCACTGCCGCTTCTGCCTGTATGCACGAAAACGGAGAAAGCTCTCCGCATCTGATATATCTTCCCGAAACGCCTTTTTCAGCCGACAGATTCATCGAAGATGTACAAGCTCAGATGAAGCTCCACAAAGCGGTTATTGCCGTTGTCTCGGAGGGAGTAAGAACTGCGGACGGAAAATTTGCCGCCGAAGCATATCAGTCGTGCAAGACCGACGCTTTCGGTCACACCTATCTTGCAGGAGTCGGAAAGTATCTTGAACATCTTGTTTCGGAGCAGATTGGCTGCAAGGTTCGTTCAATAGAGCTTAACGTAATGCAGAGGTGCAGCTCTCATTTTGCTTCGCTTACCGACATTACCGAGTCTCAAAAAATCGGAGAAGCCGCCGTCGAAGCCGCTTTAAACGGAAAGACGGGATGCATGATGTCGTTCAAGCGCGGAAGCTCTTCAACCTATGATTGCGAGATCACGGCAGTTCCCGTAGCCGTATCGGCAAACAGTGAGAAATTCTTCCCTGTCGAATGGATAAATTCAAGCGGAAACGGCGTTACTCAGGAAGCTGTCGACTACGTTATGCCGCTTATTCAGGGTGAGCTGACTCCCATTATGAAAAACGGAATGGTCCAGCACTTTTCTATTAATTAAAATAAGCAGTCTTATCTCGATATTGAAGATAAGACTGCTTTTGTTTTGCTTTTTCCGCAGTAAAATTATTTATTTATTACAATATTCAAGCCCTGTGCACTCTCAACAGTAAACGGCTTATCCGTGCCTGTTACCTCAACGGTAACGGTGTCTCCGCAGCGAACAGCCTTAACGGAAGCTTCCTTAACGGCTTCCTTGCTGAATATCTCGCATTCTGCCGTACAGCCGTCCTCAAGACCGTAGATCACAAGCTTCATTCCGTCTGCGTAATCATATTCAACGGTATTCTTGAAATTACCGTATGCAATTATCGAATTTGGCTTTGCATAAAGCGGCATTCCAAAATAGTCATACTTCTTTGTATACCAGTTTCCGCCGTCGAGAACCTCTCCGGTCTGTATATCTGTCCATTTTCCGCCTGTAGGAAGATAGAAGCTGCACATTCCGTCCTCGCTGAACACGGGAGCAACAAGCAGCGAATCGCCGAGCATATACTGAGTATCTACCGTAAGAGCAGCTCTATCGTAACCGAAATCAATGACCATTGCTCTCATCATTGGTATGCCTGTCTCGTGAGTTTTCACAGCATTGGCGAAAAGATACGGCATAAGACGTCCTTTAAGCTTTACGAAATGACGCGATACATCGCAGCTTTCCTCGTCAAAATTCCAGGGAACTCTGTAAGAAGAATTTCCGTGATAACGTGAATGAGTTGACATAAGTCCGAAAGCAGTCCAACGCTTGTAAAGATCTGGAGTACCTGTAGCTTCAAAGCCCGAAATATCGTGCGAGAAGAAACCAAAGCCCGAAAGGCAAAGTGAAAGTCCTCCTCTGAGCGTCTCCCACATTGATTCGTAATTGGAGAAGCAGTCGCCGCCCCAATGTACGGGGAACTGCTGTCCGCCGACTGTTGCGGAACGAGCGAACAGGCAGGCATTGTTCATACCCTTGGCTTCCTGAAGAGCCTCGAAAACCGTCTTATTATAGAGGTATGTGTAATAGTTGTGCATTTTGTACGGATCTGAGCCGTCATAGTATACGACATCGGTGGGGATACGCTCGCCGAAATCGGTTTTAATAGCGTCAACGCCAAGCTCGGCAAGACCCTTGATCTTATCGGCAAACCACTTGCGCGCTTCCGGATTGGTAAAATCAATGATGGCAAGTCCCGGCTGCCAGAGATCTGTCTGGAATACCGAACCGTCCTTATTCTTAATAAAATAGCCCTTTTCAACGCATTCGTCAAATACGGGAGCTCTCTGTCCAACGTAAGAATTTATCCATACGCACACTTTAAGACCTCTCTTTTTAAGACGCTGAATGATACCCTTTGGATCGGGGAACATTCTCTCGTCCCACTCAAAGCTGCACCACTGGAACTCTCTCATCCAGAAGCAGTCGAAATGGAATACTTCAAGCGGAATATCTCTGCGCTCCATTTCATCAATAAATGAGTTTACGGTTTCCTCATCGTAGCTTGTGGTAAACGAAGTCGAAAGCCAGAGTCCGAATGTATATGCAGGAGGAAGAGCCGGTTTTCCGGTCAGATTCGTATAGCCGGTAAGAACCTCGCCGACATTTTTTCCGCCGAAAACAAAATATTCAAGATGCTGTCCCTGAACGGAGAAAGCGACCTTGGAAACAGTCTCGCTTGCTACCTCGAAGCAGACCTTTTCCGGATGATTTACAAAAACGCCGTAATTGCGCGACGATACGTAAAAAGGAATGGATTTGTATGTCTGCTCGGAACAGGTTCCGCCGTCATTGTTCCAAACCTCGACGGTCTGACCGTTCTTAACGAACGTTGAAAACTTTTCTCCGAAGCCGTAGATATACTCGCCGACGGAAATATTCAGCATCTCTCTGATAGCCGAACCGTCGCCGCTGTCGGACTTGGCATAGAAGCGGTCGCCTATCTGCGAATCGCTCTTTGCGCGCGATACCCACTCGTCCTCCTCGATAAGGGAAGTGGTTCTCCAGCCCTGCTTAGTAAGGAGATTATCCTCATACCAGTAAGAAATGTCCCAGCCGCTGCCCTGAGCGCCGATCTTTACCTTAGTTTTTCCCGAAATAAGCTCCCAGCCGTTTTCGTCATGATTAATGACAGGCTTAAATGAAGCGTCCTCATAAAGATTGAACGAAGGGCCTTTTTTTAACGCGCCCTTAAAATGGTCGATAGTGACCTTAATGCTGTTTTCAAGAGTAGAAGTAAATTTCACGGTAAACATAGGGCCGCCGAGGGTCATTCCTCTGTTGCCTATCCATTGATTTGTCGCATATACGGTAATTGAATTGTCGTCGGATTCAATATCGTACATCTGTGTGGCATAGTTCACATTATATCCCGGCTTGTTCAGCCAGAAGCCGTCTGAATATTTCATAGTTACGCTCCTTTTCCGTACAGTCTTGACTGTACCTGTTATTGCTGATATAATAATAACATCATATACATATAATTTCTATCAAGATACAAGCCAAAACTATAACAATAATGCCAACAGTGAGGTGCTTACATGAATAATACGATACCGCCCTTCTCCGATCCGAAAGGAAATACGAAAAAGTTCCGTGAATCGACCGTTCACGGCACTCCTCAGTTCCCGATGCAGGTCTACGCGAACAATTTCGACTGGTATGACAATCATATCATTGACTGGCACTGGCACCCAGAGCTTGAATTTGCCGTTGTTCTTTCGGGAAAAGTCACCTGCTATCTGAACGATACCTGCATTCAGCTTAAAAAGGGGGAGGGAATTTTTATAAATTCAAATACCATGCACATGGAAGCTCCGTCCGACGATTCTGAAAAGGCTTTTATGACTACCGTATGCTTTCTTCCCGATTTTATCGGCGACTGCGGAGGTGAACTGATCTATAAAAAATATGTGCGTCCGATAGTCGGCGACGGCTCGCTGAAAGGCATGACGCTCTCCTCTGATGTTGAATGGCAGGGAAAAATCTTGAAAATAATTACGGATATTTTTGAAGCTTCCGAGAAGCGCGAATGGGGATTCGAGCTTAAACTGCATAATATGTTAAGCGGTCTCTGGTATTTGCTTGTCACGAATATCGGAAAGAATCAAGAAAATTCCGAAACTATAAGCAACAAAACCGACGCAAACGAGCTGCGCCTTAAAGAAATGCTTTCGTTTATTCACGAAAATTATCAGAGAGAGCTTTCCGTTGAGGAGATCGCAAGATCCGCGAATATAAGCAAAAGCGAGTGCTTCCGCTGCTTCAAGGCTGTTATCGACAAAAAACCGATCGCATATCTGAACGAATACAGACTTTGGCAGGCGGCAAATCTTCTGGTCAACACCGCCACACAAATCACCGAGATCTGCTTTTCGTGCGGATTTAATCATATAAGCTATTTCGGGAAAATTTTCAGGAACTACTACGGTATGTCGCCGAAGGAGTTCAGGAAAGCGAATAAATAAAAATCAGCAGCTTTCTGAAAAATATGCTTGACTAATATTGGAAGAGAGAACGCCCTGCAAGAGAGGGCGTTCTCTTAAATTATTTTACTTGCAAAAAATTTCCGAAAAGCTATTGACAAATAAGGAAAATAGTGTATAATATAAGTGTACTATTTGAAACAGTACACATAGTTCATATGAACCTATTATATGGAAAGGAATGACAATATGAAAAACAAGCTGAAAAGAATCAATCGCGGTCTTGTGCTTGGAGGAATTATCATCGTGGTAATGGTCTTTTACATTATTATCGACGCGCGTAATTTCAAAAGCGAAAAACCTCAGATCGAGCAGACTGTTTCGGACTTCGTTACGGAACTCGCAGAATTTAACGTTACACCCGAAAAATACCGCACTGACGGTATAAAATACTCCACAGAGGACGCGGAAAAACGTATTTCGGAATTCGAGAAATTTACCGATAAGTACTGGACTGCCGGAGAGCCTGCGCTCGACGACTTCGGCTGGGCAAGCTATATGAGCACCTTCAGAAGCTCTATGAAAGATGTCATAGATCAGGTCGATAGGGGCTATATTACCTCCTATTCGGCTCAGCCAAGCAATGTAGAAATAAGCAAGGACGGCCCGAACGCTGCAATTGTAACCTGCGAGGTCAATACATTGTATACCTGCATAAACAACAGCATAATAATTTCTCCTATGGGCAACGACGATTATTACGACGATACCCCTTACGAGGACGAAATGCTCAAGGTAAGCCGCAGCTTCGAATGCACGTTTAATATGGAAAGAACCTCTGACGGCTGGAAGATCATCAGCTGCGAATGCTATACGATCGAGTATTCCAACACGATCGACTCGGAAGAATAGAAAGGAGCGGTTACAATGGAAGAAAAAATTAATAACGCAAACGATAGATCGCAAAAGGCCGCTCTTAAAATAACCGGTCTTAACAAAACTCTCGGAAGAAGACATATTCTTCACGATATCAGCTTTGAGGCATACGAGGGCGAGGTTTTCGGCTTTCTCGGTCCGAACGGCGCAGGAAAAACCACTACCATAAAAATTGTCGTTGGACTTCTTTCCCTTGATTCGGGCGAGATCTGCGTCGGAGGCTACGATATTAAAAAGAATTTCGAAAAGGCTATGGCAGGTATCGGCGGTATAGTTGAAAATCCCGAAATGTACAAATATCTTACGGGACGCGAAAATCTTAAACAGTACGCAAGAATGAGGGACAACGTTACCGATGAGCGTATCGACGAGGTAGTCAAGCTTGTGGGACTTTCCAACCGCATTGACGAAAAGGTAAAGAAATACTCGCTCGGTATGAGACAGCGTCTCGGCGTTGCGCAGGCTATACTTCATCACCCTAAGCTCCTTGTGCTCGACGAGCCGACAAACGGTCTCGATCCTGCGGGAATACGCGAGCTTCGCGATATACTTAAAAAGCTTGCCCACGAGGAGGGTATCTGCGTTCTGGTATCAAGCCACCTCATGTCGGAAATGGAGCTTATGTGCGACAGAGTCGGTATTATCAGCAGCGGTCATATGCTCGGAGTAAAAACCGTTGAGGAGCTTATAAATGCAGGAGACGTAGGCAATACCGAATTTTTATACGAGGTAAGCGACGCTCAGAAGGCTGCGGAAATTCTCCGGGGATATCAGTTTACCGTGACCGATCACAATCATATAGATATTTTGATAAAATCGGATAATACAAACGGCGCAAAGGAAGAAGCCGCAAAGCTCAACGCTAAAATTATCGAAGCTGGCATAAAGCTTTATACCGTTTCGCTTAAAGAAAATAAAACGCTTGAGGACGTATTTATCGAGATCACACAGTCGGGAGGTGCTCAGATTGGTTAAGATGTTAAATCTTGTTAAGAATGAATATATCAAGACCATGAAAAAGATCTCAACTAAAATTATATTTATTCTTGTTATTATTTTTGCTGTAGGACTTGTCGGCATAGCAAAGGTTGCCGAAAAGGTCAATGAAGGCTATATGGCAGAATACGGAGAAACGGCATCGGATCCCGATTACAGCTACGCGATCAATAATGCCGAGGAAATGAAGTACGACGGATACGAGTACGATGTTGAGCATTATAATTATCTTCAGAAATATAACATACATTATACAAGCTGGAGATATGAGGCTGCCGAATTAATGTTCAGCTATGAAATAGACGAGAACGGCGTTTTCTCGTATACTTATCCCGACGACGTAAGAGCCGAGATGGAAAGCTATATCAGCTCCAACGACTGGAAAAGCTATTGTAAGAGCATGATAAAAACAATGAAAGACGCCGGAATGGACGAAGCCGGCTACTGGGAATACGAGTACCGTCTGGAGCATGATATTCCTTTGCCGAACGACTATATTGAACTGACCCAGTGGCAGAACGAGCAGATAAAAATTGCTTCGGGAGCAAAGCAGTTCCTTGCGGATTACGACGAAACTGCCGCGACCTCCGATCAGATCACCGAAAAGGCAAATCAGGAAAACGCTCTTACTCTTGCTCTTTATCGGCTTGAAAACAACATCGAAACAAATGTTGCCGACAGCTCAAATATTCTTTATTCGGAAGAAATAAATTACTGGTCGGTATTCGGAACATCAACGTCGCTGATAAGCGTTATCGGACTTCTGATAATAATCATTACCGGAAGCGCAGTATCAAATGAATTCTCCAACGGAACAATAAAGTTCCTCCTTATAAATCCCGTTAAGCGCTGGAAGATCCTCGTTTCAAAGTATATCATGAGCATAACTCTCGGATACATTATGATTTTCCTCCTTTATGTCCTTTCGGCAGTTCTCACAATGCTGTTCTTTGGAACGTCGAATCTCGGCGCGGATTACCTTGAAGTGGTTGACGGCGCGGTCAAGAGCACAAACGGATTTGCGTATATATTAAGGAATTATATGCTAAGCAGCGTACAGGTAGTCGTTATGGCAACTCTTGCGTTTGCAATCTCATCGCTTGTCAGAAGCTCCTCGCTCGCTATCGGCGTTTCGCTCTTTGCTATGCTTTCGGGAAACACTCTTGTGATGATCCTCAAACAGGCTCTTCATCAGGACTGGGCAAGATATCTCATTTTCGCCAATACCGATCTGGAAGCCGTTGCAAACGGTTTAACAGGATTTTCACATCACTCAATGCTGTTCGCAGTTTCGGTAATTGCGGTTCATATGTTTGTTTTCCTGCTTACTGCATGGGACGGCTTCACCAGACGAGAGGTCTGAACATAATTTTTAAAGGCAGTCAGTTTTGACTGCCTTTTTTTCATATTTTTCCTGCCGCTTACTTGATTTTTATTATTTATTGTGCTAAAATATAAATGTATTTTATTACAAAGGAGATAGAATTATGAAATATCTTGTAATGCTGTGCGACGGTATGGCAGATTATCCCGTTGACGCGCTCGGAGGAAAAACTCCCCTTGAAGCCGCCGAAGCTCCCACAATGGATAAGCTTGCCGAATCCGCAGAGGTCGGTCTTGTAAAAACAGTTGCCGACGGTATGAAGCCCGGAAGCGATGTGGCAAACCTTTCCGTCCTTGGCTATGATCCTAAGATCTACTATACCGGACGTTCGCCTCTTGAAGCCGGAAGCATCGGCATCGACATGAAAGAAACCGATGTGTCGCTCAGATGCAATCTTGTCACTCTTTCGGACGAACCGAATTACGAGGACAAAACTATTATAGATTATTGCGCAGGAGATATCTCAACGGAAGACGCAAGAATACTTATAAGCTATCTTGCAGAAAAGCTGAACAATGAGGAATTCAGCCTTTACAGCGGAGTAAGCTACCGCCATTGCCTGATATGGAACAACGGAACAACAGATATCGGAACAATGACTCCTCCGCACGATATCACGGGAAAGCCGATAAAGGAATACGTTCCAAAGCACCCGAACGCCGCAAAGCTTTACGATCTTATGAAGAGATCCTACGAGCTTCTCAGCGAACACCCGCTCAACAAGGAGAGGATCGACAAGGGTCTGAGACCTGCCAACAGTATGTGGCTGTGGGGCGAGGGAGTTCGTGCAAATCTTGACGATTTCAAGGAAAAATACGGACTGAACGCTTCTATGATCTCGGCTGTCGATCTGCTTAAGGGCATCGGAAAGTTCTCAAATATGACGGTTGTAAATGTAGACGGAGCTACGGGATACATTGACACGAATTTCGAGGGCAAGGCTCAGGCTGCGATAGATGAATTCAAACGCGGTCAGGATTTTGTGTATATTCACGTTGAAGCTCCCGACGAATGCGGTCATCGCGGCGAAACAGAAAATAAGATAAAAGCTATTTCGATCATCGACGAGAAGATACTCAAGCCCGTGGTCGAAGCTCTCGGAGAGCTTGGTGATTTCAAGGTTCTCGTAACGCCGGATCACCCTACTCCCCTTTCCATAAAGACGCACACAAACGACGCAGTGCCGTTCCTTATTTACGACAGCAGAAAGTCCGCAGAAGGTGTAAAAAACGGATTCTGCGAAAAAACCGCAAAGGAAACAGGTCTTTATATCGAGGAAGGCTATACCATGATGCGCAAATTCATTACAGAATAAAAAACAAAGGGAGCAGTGATGCTCCCCTTAATTTTTGGAAAATATATTACAGAACCTTGGACAAAAACTCTCTAAGTCTCGGATTTTCGGGATTCTTAAAGAACTTGTCCGGGGCGGCTTCCTCAACGATCCTGCCCGAATCCATAAACATTACCCTTGATGCGACCTCGCGTGCAAATCCCATTTCATGAGTTACAACGATCATAGTCATTCCGTCGTCGGCAAGCTCCTTCATCAGGTTGAGAACCTCGCCGACCATCTCAGGATCAAGCGCCGATGTAGGCTCGTCAAACAGCATGACCTCCGGATTCATCGCAAGAGAACGCGCGATCGCTATTCTCTGTTTCTGTCCGCCCGAAAGCTGTCCCGGATACTGCATTGCCTTGTCGGAAAGTCCTACCTTTTTAAGCAGCTCCTCCGCCTTTTCGTCCGCTTCCGCCTTGCCCATGATACCCAGCTTTACGGGAGCGAGAGTAATATTCTTCTTTATGGTGAGATGCGGAAAAAGATTGAAATGCTGAAAAACCATTCCCATTTTCCGACGGAGCATATTTACTTCCTTTGCGGAAGCCTTTGTTATATCCGTGCCCTCGAAAAAGATCTCGCCCGAAGTCGGAGTCTCCAGAAGATTAAGACACCGCAGGAATGTGCTTTTTCCCGAGCCTGACGGCCCGACAATAACCACCTTTTCGCCCTTGCCGATATTTTCGTCGATATCCTTGAGAATGTGAAGCTCGCCGAATGACTTGTTCAGATTTTTAACGCTTATCATTTTTAGCAAGCCTCCTTTCAAGCTTTGAAACGAGATATGTAAGGAACATGACCATTACAAGATAAATTACCGCAACGGCAATAAGCGGCAGAAACGGTTCATACGTCTGGCTGCGGATAATATCTCCGCCCTTTGTCAGGTCGGCTATGGCGATATATCCTGCAACGGAGGTCTCTTTAAGAAGCACGATAAATTCGTTTGCAATAGCCGGAAGAACATTTTTGAATGCCTGCGGAACTATAATATAGACCATTGTCTGAGCATAATTCAGACCAAGGCTTGAACCGGCTTCAAACTGACCTCCGTCTATCGACATGATTCCCGAACGCACTATCTCGGCAACGTACGCCGCCGAATTAAGTCCGAATGCAAGGATAGCTACCAAAATCTTATCTATCGCCACAGAACCGAATATTACGAAATATATTATGAGAAGCTGTACTACAACAGGAGTGCCTCTTATGATAGTAAGATAAACCTTTGCAAAAAAATTCAGAATTTTCAGCTTGCCCGTTTTATCATGAGTTGATCTGACAATTGCGATAAGAAAACCAAGCAGCATTCCGATAATTACCGCAAAAAAAGTTATTATAAGCGTATTTTTCAAGCCGTTGGTAAGATACTGCCAACGGTCTTCTTTTATAAAATTCACATAAAAGGTATGCTTGAATTCATTAATAAAGTCCATAATTTCACTTCCATTCAAATACGAAGGGCTGCCGTTTCAGACAGCCCCTAACCGCGCAGACTTTTTCAAGTCGGCTTATTTATCTTTTCTTGTAATAATGACCTGTGTGGCAGTTGTGTAGGAGTCGGTGAAATTAACGCTTTCAAGTCTGTCCTCGGTAACGGTCATACCTGCAACTCCAACATCAGCCTTACCAGAATCAACGGCACCGATAATAGAATCAAACTCCATATCCTCGATCTTAAGCTCATAACCAAGCTTATCGCAAACAGCCTTCATCATATCGGCGTCAAATCCGACAACATTCTGACCCTCAAGGGACTCATACGGCGGGAACTGAGCATTCGTAGCCATTACAAGCGTTCCGTTGGGATATTCCGTTCCATCGGGAGTAGTATACGGGTGCTGACCTGCTTCCGCGCCTATCCAGTTGCTCTTGATAGTATCGAGAGTACCGTCCTCTTTAAGCTCGGCAATTGCTCCGTTAATTTTCTCGGTAAGCTCGTCATTTCCCTTTTTAACGGCGATAGCATATTCTTCAACGGCAAATTCTTCATCGAGTATCTGAAGCTCATCGTTCTTTTCAACGAAAACCTTAGCCGGCTCGTTATCGATAATAACGGCATCGATCTTTCCCTGCTTCAAAGCCTGAACAGCGTCTGCGCCCTTGTTGAATCTTTCGATAGTGGCATCTTTAACATCGGAAGCGTAAATATCGCCTGTAGTACCAAGCTGAACTCCGATAGATTTTCCTTCAAGATCGGCAACGCTGTGAACAGTATTTTCCTTAACTTCACTTCAGCAGCCTGCCAGAAGCACCAGACACATTACAGCAGATGAAACTGCACTGATAAATTTCTTCATAAAAAACACCTTTCAGTAATTATTTATGCGATATTCCACCGCAAATTTACTATATTATATCATATATATCGTAAAAATGCAATATGCGCGCGAGAAATTAACAAAACAAATTTTTATTGCGCGGAACTGCCCGCGGCGGCTCGCCGCTTATATCATATATATCGTAAAAATGCAATATGCGCGCGAGAAATTAACAAAACAAATTTTTGCTGCGCGGAACTGCCTGCGCAGGCTTGCCGCTTATGGCATATCCGTATTAAACCGCAGGTGTTTTTGAATTTACAGAAAGCTCTCACTGCTGTACGTCATCAAAATCCTTTATAAATCTTTTAAGCAGACGAAGCACTTCGTTAACGTCAACGGGCTTTGAAATATGAGCGTTCATTCCGCAGGACAAGCACTTGCGTATATCCTCCGCAAACGCGTCGGCAGTCATTGCTATTATCGGGATATCCGAATCGGGACGCTCCGATGAACGTATTGCTTCGGTCGCTTCATAACCTGTCATAACAGGCATTCGCAGATCCATAAGTATTGCCTTATAGTAGCCCTCCGCAGAATTATTGAACATATCTGCACAGATCTTGCCGTCTTCGGCATGATCCATTACAAGGCCTTCCTGCGCCAGAAGCTCGTTCACGATCTCCCAGTTAAGCTCGTTATCCTCTGCGACAAGCAATCTTACGCCTGAAAATTCTTTCTCTTTTTCATGCTGCGAAACATTTTTTTGGCAGCCTGTTTTATCGTACTGCTTCAGCTCATGGAACAGCGAGGATTTAAACAGCGGCTTTGCAATAAATCCGTTTACTCCGGCATTGCGCGCCTCGTCCTCGATCTCGCTCCAATCGTATGCCGAAATCAGAAGAATCGGAATATCGTCGCCCATTTTGCTGCGTATTCTGCGGGCAGTTTCAATGCCGTCAATACCGGGAAGCTTCCAGTCCAGAAGAATAATATGATAATCGTCGTGCTTTCTATGACGCTCTTCCACCATAGAGATAGCCGTTTCGCCGTCCAGCGTCCATTCGGGACGTATGCCGATCTCCCTTAAAAATACCAGTGTGCTTTCGCACATTTGCCTGTCGTCGTCAACAACGAGCATATTCCAGTCAGGAAGCAGCATTTTCTCTTCATCTATAAACGATCTTTCCACATTGATCGCAATATGGAATTCCGTGCCCTTGCCCGGCTCGCTTTCGACCTCTATCGTTCCGTTCATAGCGTCGACGATATATTTGGTTATCGCCATTCCCAGACCTGTTCCCTCTGTTCTGTGAACGCGTTTGCTGTCCTCGCGCGCGAATGATTCGAATATTTTATCCTTAAATTCTTTTGTCATTCCGATTCCGTTGTCAATTACCCTAAGATGCACAAGAACATACTCGTCGCCAAGCTCGGACGGCTCCTGATACAGAATTACCTTAATAGTTCCTCCGGGAGGAGTAAACTTCATTGCGTTTGATAAAAGATTTATTATTACCTGATTAAGTCTTACGCTGTCGCAGAAAATATTTTCGGTTTCAATGTCATGGATATAGATGTCGAAGCTGTGGTGCTTTGCCTCCATCTGAGGACGCATTATATTGGCGACATTGCTGAGGATCTCACGAAGGGAAAAGCTTTCAATATTCAAATTCATTTTTCCGCTTTCTATTTTCGACATATCAAGTATATCGTTTATAAGTCCCAGAAGATGTTTGCTTGATATGGTTATCTTTTTTAGGCAGCTCTCGACCTTTTTCTTACTGTTTATATTAGCCGCAGCTATCGCCGTCATTCCAACGATAGCGTTCATAGGCGTTCTTATATCGTGGCTCATGTTGGACAGGAATTCTCTCTTCGCCTTATTTGCCTCCATAGCCTCCTGCCGCGCTTCCTCAAGCTTGGCAACCTGTCTTTTCATCATTCTCAGATATATCAGGAAGATGCCTATCAGCACCAGAAGAATTGTAAACACGCTGACAAGGAACATCTGCATTCTCTGATTATTCAGCGTATCGATTAGGTCGTTCAGCTCTCCGTAAGGCAGGACTGTTACAAGATACCACTCAGAGTACGGAAGATGAACGCAGTAAAGATTTCTTCGCTCTTCGCCTAACTTGAACGCCGTTACATATTTTTCATCTTTGCTTATTGCCTCCTGAAACTCGGCAACAAACTCCTCGCCCGTCTTTCCGTTGACACCGGAAAACATTTCTTGTACACGGTCGAAATAATTATCGTGAGTAACCTGCGCGTTACGTATTATAAAGCTTCCGTCGCGTCTTATGATATTCGAATACGTTAGAGCGTCCTTATCGGGCAGAGTAAGTATGCTGTCTATCTCTTCAACGGACATTCCGATCATAAGACCTGCGCTTTCCTTGCCGGCGTTCATGCTGTACGACGCAGGAATTCCAATAGCAACAACCTTATTGCCCGAATTCGTTTCTGCAATAGCAACCTTTTCGTCTCCTTTATTGAGCGAATTGACAAAAGAAGCGTTATCCGACAATTTAAATTCGTCGCCGTATATCATCTGAACGGTACCGTCATGGCTTATAAACGCCATAGATTCAAAATCATAGATCCTTCCGTCGGCTTCCATTTCGTCCAGAAGCTCTTCGGGTTCGGACATATTGCTTCCGTCTGCTTCGGACGGATTATTTTCCGTAATTTTTTTTATGTGATTTATGCGAAGTCTTACATTCGTTTCAAAATGCATGGATATTTCGTCGCTCATATCGGACATATAAAGCTCTCCGATATCGCTGATCGTCTGTTCGCCCTTTTGTTTCATGGTTCCGACCAAAAAAGCGGAAACTCCCACGCAAAAAGCCACCAGAAACGCAAGGCTAACCAAAAGAAAAACGGTCGTCTTTTTTTTCATATAAAAGTTCCTCCCAAGTAATGTGAGTACAAAGCTTCGCTCTTGCTGTACAAATATTCGTGCGGCAAGAGCGTCAGAAATTGTCACGGCTGTCATAATACCAGCGCGTCTAAAAACATCTCGATCTGCGGAAAGCTTAATAAAAGCATTTTCAGTACATCTCAGGATGCAGATCTCATAAATTCCTTTATTGCCGAAACTGTTTGAACATAATCTGTTTCGACCTGCGGAAAAAGCAGCAGAGCCTCATCGGTATTTTTATTTCTTAAAGCCTCGGTTATTGATACGGCGGAACCCAGAAGCTTATCAAAGCTTAAATTCTGACAGATCCCTTTAAGCGTATGCGCAGCGCGGAACGCTTCATCGTAATCGGCTTCCTTCATTGATTTTGCGAGATTGGAAAAGCTGTCGTCGTCAAGAAATTTAATAATGAATCTTGCAACAAGCTTCTCTGTCATCATTCGTGACAATACGCTTTCATAATCTCCCTCAAGAGCGAGATAGCATTCTTTTAAGGTCATATAAATCCTCCGGCGAAAACAAATTAAGCTCTATGCTCATAACTCGTCTTTAAAAAATATTTCTCCGATAGCACCGGTATACTTGGTGTTTGCTCCAATATACCATGTAGATCTGCTGACGATCTTTACTTGGCGAAGCTTATTATTGATTTTCAGGCCGCATTCGTACTCGACTATCGGATTTTGCGGCGTAGTATTTCTCAAAGCGTCCGAAAGCTTTTTAACATCCTCCTCAGAGATGATCGACAGTATCCTTTCGTTCTTCAAAGGATTCATTATAGTCTCTTCAAGTCCGAGCTTTTCAACTCCGAGAGGAGAAAGCGTCATCATATACGGTTCTACGGTATACTCAAACAGAATATTTTTTGCCAGCGACGAATAAAACTGATTTTTTACCTTTTCATGCTCAAGCAGAGATATAATTTCCTCGGAAGCCGAAAGCTCGTTATTTTGCATTATATCGCTCATAACGCCTTCCATGTTCTTTTTGTCGCCGTGATGCGAAGAATTGGCGTTAAGCTCGACCTTAATGCTTTCGGAAGCTTCGGTCAGGCATTGTATCAGGATAGGATTAAATGTTCCGCATTCTCCGTTCATTATCATATTCATTGCTTTTTCGTGAGAATATGCATCTTTATAAACGCGCTTGCTGGTAAGAGCGTCATACACATCAGCCAGTGCGACTATCTGTGCGGATATCGGGATATCGTCCTCTACAAGTCCGTCGGGATAGCCTTTTCCGTCATATCTCTCATGATGCCAGCGGCAGATCTCGTAAGCGACCTGCACAAGCGGCTCGTCCTTATACAAAAGAAGCTCGTCGAGCATTTCCGCGCCTGCCATGGAATGAGTTTTCATTATCGCGAATTCTTCATTGGTCAGCTTTCCGGGCTTGTTAAGGATTCCGTCAGGAACCGATATTTTTCCTATATCATGAAGGGCTGACGCTTTGCTTATCAGCGAGATATCCGTCACCGTAAGATTATATTTGTCGGTCGTCTGAACAAGCTGTTTCAGAAGTATATGCGTAAAAAGCTGCACATTAAGCACGTGCATACCGCTTTCGCCGTTTCTGAATTCTACGATATGGCTGAGAATGCTTATCATCAGGCTGCTGCTTCTTTCCTTTTCGTAGATCTGGTTTGCGACCATAACTGCAAGCTTGCGCTGTTTTGCATAAAGCATTATAGTATTTACGGCACGGCGGCGCACGGTAAGAGCATCAAAGGGTCTCCTGATAAATTCGGTAACTCCAAGCTCATAGGCGCGTTCTCTTGAAGCCGTAGAATTATCGGCAGATATCATTATTACGGGCACATCGTCTATCCAGTGCTTGCTGTTCATTACGGAAAGCACCTCATAGCCGTCCATTACAGGCATCACAACATCAAGGAGCACCAATGAAATGCTAACGCTCTCTCTTTGAAGTATGGCTATAGCCTTTGCGCCGTTGTCGGCTTCAATAATATCATAATCACCGCCGAGCATTTCCGAAAGGATAGCCCTGTTCATTTCCGAATCATCAACAATAAGCACTTTCGGTTTACGAGTGTTAAGCTTATTCATATAAATCCCCCTCTAAATAAAAACTATAACTATTTATATATAAACACGCGTTTCTGAAAAAATGCACAAAATATTATCAAATATCGTTATAATTATATCATATAATACCAGAATAGTCAATATCTTCTTTAAAAAACGCAGTGCAATTCTGCACAAAGATTATGTGAAAGATTGTGCATATTTTCCACAGACAGTTCCCTGCGGCACGGAGTTTTTATGCAAAAGCAAAGCGGAAAGCCAAAACTCTCCGCCTGAAACCGAATATTATTTACTTGCGAGGAACCGCTTTAATGTATCCGTTCCGCCGGTCGCAGTATAGGCGTAATAAGCAAGGATACCCGAAGCATCGCTTGAATCGAACACGCCGTCTGCATTTACATCGGCAACTATTTTCTGAACTTTGGTAAACGTCGGAGCTCCTCCTGTTGCAATGAGCGCGTACTCGCGGAGAACAAGGGAAGCGTCGCTGGAGTTTATTGCTCCGTCATCGTCAACATCGCCGAACATACCGATCGCGACGAAATTTAATTTCTCTTCTTCGGCGTACAGCTGCACATAAGAGCCTTCACGACTATACAGTGTACCGGTGAAGCCGTAGAATGCTCCGCCGCCGATATCTGTAACGCTTTCGGGAATTATTACAGTATTCAATCCCTCGCACAAATAAAATACGCTGTTGCCGATGCTTGTAACGCTTTCGGGAATTATTACGGAAGTCAGACCGCTGCAGTATTCGAACGCGCAGGCATCAATACTTTCAACGCCGTAGGGAATAGTTACAGAAGCCAGAGCCGTACAGCCGATGAATGCAGCCATACCTATATTTATAACACTATCGGGAATAACCACAAACTTTATTCCAATACAAAACTGAAACGCATACTCGCCAATACTTGTAACGCTGTCAGGAATAATTACCGAGGTCAGGCTGCTGCAAGAGCAGAATGCATTCTCTCCGATGCTTATAACGCTGTCGGGAATGGTATACTCTGAATCTTTTTTCCCGCGCGGATATGCGCAGACCGCAGTTTTATCTTTGTTGAACAATACTCCGTCAACGCTTGTATAGTATGTATTATTTTCATCGACAAAAATGTCAGTCAAGGCTTCGCAGCTGCCGAACGTATAACAACCTATACTTGTAACGGACACTCCGTCTATTTCAGCAGGTATTTCAACAGATTTTGCCGATTCGTCACAGCCTGAGATCTCTATGTAATCACCGTAATTTCTATAGGTGAGATCACCGTAAGTTCCCTCGGTGTACTCGGAAGAAGCATATACTTTCATTGATCTATGCTCCGCAGAATCAAACACAGCCGTACCTGCACCAAAAACAATGCTTACGGCAAGAATTGCAGCTAAAAACTTTTTCATGATAAGACCTCCATATATTTATTAAATAGATTCGCTTTATTTTTTCATAAAATTATTGATATTTTCCGTTCCGCCCGTAGATGTATATGCATAGTAAGCAAGAATTACCGAAGCGTCGCTTGAATCAACTGCGCCGTCAAAGTTTACGTCGGCGGATATTTTCTGAGATTCGCTGAACGTGGGAGCTTCTCCTGTAGCAATAAGAGCGTACTCGCGGAGAACGAGGGAAGCGTCGCTGGAGTTTATCGCTCCGTCGCCGTCAACGTCGCCGAGCGTTAATATTGAAAATTTATATCCCTTTTTTTCGGCGAATTCCTGAGCTGTTGAACCTGCAAAGCCGTATATCGTTCCTTTAAAGGCTTCAAACGCAGAGTTTCCGATATTTGCAACGCTTTCGGGAACGATAACATAAGCCATGTTCTCACAGCCCCAAAACACGCCGTTATCAATGCTTACAACACTGTCGGGAATAATTACCGAGGTCAGTCCCAAGCACTTGAAGAACGCTCCCTCGCCTAAACTTGTAATGCTTTCAGGAATATTTATTGAAGTAAGACTGCTGCATTCGCTAAACGTAAATCTGTCTATGCTTGTAATACTTTTGGGAATATTCACAGATTTCAGACTCAAACAGCGGCAGAACGCATTATTGCCGATGCTTACAACACTGTCGGGGATATTCACGGAAGTAAGGCTTGTGCAGCCTAAAAACGCTCCGTTTCCAATACTCACAACACCATCGGGAATATGTACCGAAGTCAGCTCAATGCAGTTGTAAAACGCGTATTTATCAATTCTTTCAATACTGTCGGGGATAGTTACCGATGTCAGGCTTTTACAGTTCCAGAACGAAGAATCGCCGATAACCGTTACAGGCACTCCGTCTAACTCGGAAGGTATAACGACTTCTTCGGCTAAAATGCTGCAATAGGAGATCTCTATATAGTCTCCGTAATTTTTATATTTAAGGAATTCGTAAGTTCCCTCGGTATACTCGGAAGAAGCGCAGGCTTGCATTGATTTATGATCTGCGGAATCGGGCACGATCGTACCTGCGCCGAAAACTATGTTTACGGCAAGAATCGCAGCTAAAAGCTTTTTCATGATAAGACCTCCAAATCGACTTATTAATTATACACTATATTTGCCGAAATTGCAAATTTTTGCATTTAAAATAAAAACGGAGAGCCGTAAGCTCTCCGTTTGACATCAGATAATAAATTACTTGCCGAGGAACTGCTTGAACGTATCCTTACCGCCTGTAGCCTTGTAAGCGTAGTATGCAAGGATATTGGAAGCGTCGGAAGAATCTACCGAGCCGTCGCCGTTTGTGTCTCCAGCTTTCCTCTGAGCAGCCGTAAATGATGAGCTGCCGCCTGTTGCCTTTATTGCGTATTCTTTAAGGACATCGGAAGCGTCGGAAGAATCTATAGCTCCGTCGTTGTTTACGTCGCCGATATTAGCCGAAGCTGAGGGCGAACCGGGAACATAAGTCTTTGAATCCGCAAAATCAAGGCTGTTGTCGTTGGCATAGGTTTCAGCCTCGGTACCGGGAGTTCCTGCAACAACGTATCCTAAAACAGTCTTATTACCGGAATATCCGAAAGCCTTTTTGCCTATGGTGTCAACTGTCTCGGGGAGAATTACATAGGTCATGGCAGTATTCTGGAACGCGCTTGCATCTATCTGATTGAGCTTATGGGTATCGTTATTTTTAAATGTAACGCTGCTGAGAGCGGAGCAGCCCGAAAAAGCTTCTTTTCCGATTTTATTTGCAGAGATAGTCGCGCTCTTAAGCTTTGTACACTTTGCGAATGCGTTATTGCTTATCGTATCGGTATCGACCTTTATGGTCGTGAGCTTAGGACAAGCCTCGAAAGCCTTAGTTCCGATCTCGTTTATTCCGCTGAGATCAAGGCTGGCAATACCCGAGCCTGCCATTGAGGAAGTACCGAAGGTCTTGATGTTTCCGAGATTTATCGACGACAAATTATAGCAGTTCTGGAACGCGCCCTGCGGAATGCTTGTGATATCGTCCGAAAGCGTTACGGTGTTGAGCAGATCGCAGTCCTTAAACATATTCTTGCTAAGCGCATAGACCTGAGCCGTGCGTATCGACTCGCAGCCTATATACTGAGAATCGCCCGAAAATGTTGTATCGCTGTTGGAGTAAGTCTCGAGAATAGACGAACAATTTGCAAACGCCTCGCCCTCGATAGAAACAAGCGGCTTCATTCCGACTATCGTTACAAGACTTGTGCAGTTCTTGAACGCGCCTTTTCTAACGTTCATTGCATTTGAAAGATCAAGATCGGTAAGAACGCTGCAGTTCAGGAACATACTTACCGGTATCTCAGTGCCCGTGTATTTGCAGCTCTTAAGCGATGTACAATTGGAGAACAGCTCGCTGCCGACAGAATATTCTATTCCCTCCGGAATAATTATCTCGGCGCTTACGAGGTCTGCGCAGCCGGAAAATGCCTTACTGCCAAATACTGCGGTATTTCCGACAGTTCCCTCGATATAAAGAGAGGTGATTCCCGAATTTGCAAAAGCGGAAGCTCCGACAGTCGAAGCCGTACTGTTTACCTTCTGGCTAAGATTCTTACAGTCGGCAAAACAGCTTGCGCCGTAGTCCTCCGCGGAAATATCGCCGCTGCATATTGATTCAAGAACGGTACAGCCCTTGAACGCATTCTTTTCAATAATGACCGCATTAAGCTCGTTTACCTTTGGAAGAGCCGAGCAATTCTGGAACGTGCTTTCCGAAACGACGTTGATCGTTGAGAAATTAGTGTCTCTCAGGTCTGTAAGCGAAGTACAGCCGTAGAAAAGGAAGCTTGGCGTCAGGGCATAGCCTTCAAGAGCAACGTAAGCAGAAACGAGCGAAGTACAGCCGTAGAAAATTCCCGAACCGTAGGACACGCCGTCGATAGAAGCGGTTTTAAGTCCCGTACAGCCTCTGAATACTTCATGGCCGAAAGCAGGAAGACTTTCCTTGTAAAGATTCGGCAGGCCCGTTACCTTATAATCGTTTTCAGCCTCAAGCGATAAACCTCCGCTTGAAAGCAAATAATCAGTCCAGCCTGTAACGGTAAGATCAACATCGGTAAGAGCCGTACAGCCCTCGAACGCGCTTTGCTTTACTACCGCGCAGGTTTTTACGGGAAGAGCTTTAAGGCTTGTGCATTTCTCGAATGCGCTCTCGCCTATTACATCGGCTTCTCCGAGCATTGTAACAGTCTGGAGATTTGTACAGTTATTGAACGCGCTTTTTCCGATTATTGAAATATTCACGCCGAGAGTCATTTCCGTAAGAGACGTACAGCTCATGCAGGTCTCCAGCGGAACGGTCGTCATAGCCGACGGAAGCGTAATATTTTTCAGTGAAGAACAGCTTTTGAACGTACCCTCGTCCATTCCCATTTCGGCAGGGAACGCAGGAGCATTAACAAGGCTTGTGCAGCTCATGAAAGCGTTTTTGCCGAGGTATTCGATAACGTCGTTTAATTTAATTGAAGTAAGGGCGGAGCATTCCGAAAATGCAGCTTCGCCGATATTTTTCATGCCGCTTCCCACGTCGAGTGAGGACAGTGCGATACAGCCCGTGAAAGCGTTTTTATCTATAGCGACAGTATTTCCCGGCAGCGACAGCGACTTTATCTGAGTACAGTTCTGGAAAGCTTTTTCGCCGATCGTTACATCAGTGCCTGAAGAAGGAAGAATATAATCCGTAAGTACGGTATTTGCAAAGGAAGCTTTGCCTATATATTTCACGTTCTGAGGATAAATAAAATCGACCTTTGAGATCTTTGTATTTTCGCAGAAGCTTTCAGGGATATTTATCACATTATTTTCAAATGTAAGAGTTTTAAGACCCGAGCCTTTAAAGACAGCCTTGCCCATATACATTACGCTTGACGGGATAGTTTCAATTGTTATGTAAGGACATTTTTCAAAAGCGTTGTCTCCGATATACTTAACCCCCGTAAAATCTATGGACTTAATTGAAGACTCGCCGCTGAAAGCTTTTGAAGCGACGGCAAGACACTGACTGTCGTCTGCAAGCTCGATCTTCTTTTCCGCGATCATCTCGGAAACAGCATACGGAATATCTACCGGATGGCAGCCTGTGACTTCAAGCAAATGCTGACCCGAATAGCTCTTTATACCGATAACATACTCGTCAAGGTCGGTAACTGTTTTGCCGTCTTCCTTATGAGTAGCCTTTATCCTGTAAATTCCGTACTTATATTTATAGTTATCTTCCCAGTTTTCAATACCCGTAACTTCAGTCATAGAATAAGTGTAGTACGAAGTATCGGCATAATCTGTTTCAAAATTATACTGTTTAGTATCGGTTTCGCCCTCGGCATACGCTGTAATCACAGCATTATCCGACATATCGGACGTCTTGGGCAAAAGCTGATATGCCCCGAACGCACTGACGGTGCATATAAATGCAATGGCGCCGGCAATAGCCTTTTTGTTCATATTAATTCCCCCTGTTATCGATAATTTCACACGTTCAGCCGATATTGCAAACGGCGGATAATATAGTTTGACTTTCGGTTTTTGTGCACAACCGACACTATATTACTAAAATGTGATTTTATTATAACATATAAGCGAATAAAAGTCAAGCGCATATTGATTTTTATTCAAATTTTTCAATTATAAATATTTTTTAAGTATTCGGCAAAAATACGTGTGAATCTTCTTGAAATCCTTGACATTTTCCGAAATCATGGTATAAGCGGAGAGCCTCCGCAGGCAGTTTCGCGCTATAAAAATTTGTTTTATTAATTTTTTCACGCGCCTATTGCAATTTTGCAGTTAATATGATATAATATAAACAGAAAGGGTACTGCGATAAGCGGTTCTCCCTCAATTGTGAGTTATTAAAAAATAACCGTCCTATGTGGAAGTGGGGCGGTTATTTTCTTTTGTTATTGCTGAGATCTATTATAGCAACTACAAGCATAAGTAATGTTAGTAATTCCAATATTGTCATATCAGCTCACCCCCGTTTCCGAGGGAAAGATTGAACCGCCTACCGTTTTATGCAGTACCCATGATAAAATTATATCACGAGGATCATTCTTTGTCAAATTAAAAGGCGTGCGAAACATCTTGACATTTTCCGAAATCATGGTATAAGCGGAGAGCCTCCGCAGGCAGTTTCGCACTATAAAAAATTTGTTTTATTAATTTTTTCACGCGGATATTGCATTTTTGCAGTTAATATGATATAATATAAATAGAAAGGGTACTGCGATAAGCGGTTCTCCCAGAATTTTATGTGTTAAAGAAACACCGTCAATTTTGGCAGATTGGGCGGTGTTTCCTTTTTATGTAAGATAAAAAGCTTTACTTTTTCTTATGAAATATAAGATAGCAAAGAGAGACAACTCCGGTGAGCATAATCACGAATTGAATCAATTCTGAAAATGTAACCATAGTTATCACCTCCCTTTCGGGAGAGACCGCCTACCGTTTTATCCAGTACCCATGATAAAATTATATCACGAGGATCATTCTTTGTCAAATTAAAAGGCGTGCGAACAAAATCACGTTTTTTCTGCGTATCTACTTGAAATGCCTTTGAAATAATGATATAATCAAGGTATATTTATGCCGTGCTCGGACGGCAGTATCAATAAAACTGCGAGGTTTGCTATGAAAAATAAATTTATCAGAAATATCACGGCAATAGCTGCTGCCGCCGCTTCGGTTTCTTGCCTGGGAACGTCTTACGTTTATGCGGACGAAAACGCTATGATCTCATCAAATCCCGTTATAAGCAGAAACTGTCCCGCATATTCGGGAGCAAGTCCGTATACTGCTTCGGCAGCCAACGATGATTTCTATTATTCGTCATGGACGAGCAGCTCTCCCGATTATCTTGCCTACGATCTCTCTGGAGTCTCCGATAGCGAAAAAAGCAAGGTCATTGCTGTCTGGTACAACAACAGCGGAGCTTATGACAGCACTGTTGGCACTTATTACTCGGGAAGCAACGGCGAGCCTACCGACTACACCATAGAGGTGAACTCTGCCGACGGCGGAGAATATCCCGAAAGCGGCTGGGTAACAGTCGATACCGTTTCCGATAATACGCTTAAATCGCGTCAGCACGTTGTCGATATGACAGGCTATAACTGGATACGCCTTAACGTCACAAAGGCGGACGGAAACGAAGCAGGCTCTCTTAATCTAAATATGGACGTTCATTCGGCTGCCAACGGAGTTTCCGACAGCTGGGTATTTTACGGCGATTCCATCACTGCCTGCGGTATGAACAACTGCTACGGAACAGGCTTCGCGACATACGTGAACCAGATAGACGATAATTATTTCCCCATTCAGGAAAACGGAGGAATAGGCGGCATCACAAGCACGGACGGCAGAAACAATATCGACCGCTGGCTTTCCGTCGATCCGTCAAAATATGTAAGCATTGCCTACGGTACAAACGACGCCTGGGGAAATCAGACGGGCGCGGAGAAATACTACGAGAACACCGCTTATATGGTCGAGGCAGTTATCGCTGCCGGCAGAACTCCCATCGTGCCTAAGATACCTTTCTCAACAGAAACGGGAGTAAGCGCTTATCTTTCCGACTACAACGCCATGATCGACAGGATCTACGAAAATTATCCCGAGGTAATACAGGGACCCGATTTTGAAACTATTTTCAAGGAAAATACAGAGCTGCTCAGCTCCGACGGCGTTCACCCCAACGACAGCGGCTACGATGAAATGCGCAAAGCATGGGCCGCGGAGATGTATGAAAAGATCTACAAGGCAGGCTCTGAACCCGATACCGGAGAATCTACCTCCGAGGTCAGCAAAGCTCTCTACGGCGATGCCGATCTGAACGGAAAAATAGAGATCGACGATGCCGTTACCGTAATGTGTTATGCCGCCGACAAGGATTCTTATCCTCTGTCCGATGAAGCTCTCAGGAACGCGGACGTTTACCAGAACGGCGACGGAGTAAGCGCAAACGACGCAGTTTCGATACAGAAATTTCTTTCAAACCAGATAGACGCGCTCCCCGAATCCTATAATTAAGGAATTTTTGCGGTTATTTCCTTTTTCTATTGACTTATTTTTCCCCTTATATTATAATTAGTGAATGTGAGAGCCTGCGGCAGCTTATCAGAATGCCTGCGGCTCGTCCGTATTGAATTTTATGCGCCGTTCGGGCGATTCGGCGCTTTATCTGCGGCTTGCGGACACCCCTCTAATATTAATAAGCTGCGTTCACGGGCAAAATACGCAGATGATCCTGTGAACACGGATTCTGAAAGGAATGTTTCTATGAACAGTATTTACAAGGTTTTTATGGGCAAGGCTAAATGCGCTGTCGATCTGGGCGACGGCAGCGAGCGCGGAGAATACGTTAATCAGGATTACATTCTCCGCAAACTTGGCAGACCTCACAGAAGTATCAGCCTTATGTATTGCTACTACCCTCTTGACAAGGAATGGCCGGGACGTATCTCGGAGGTCATGAAAGATGCGGATATCTCGTTCCAGTGGGATTATCCCTATGACGATTATTTCCCTTATCTCGGCGGTCTCGGCGGAAGTACCGACGGCGAGCCGTTTACGTGTATGCAGGATATTCGCCGCCACGGTCAGGACGTTACTCTTACGCTGACGATCGACCCTGCCGTTTCCGACGAGCATCTTGCCGCTATCGGTGAGGATCTCAAATGCTACGGACGCGTTCTTCTGCGTATAAATCACGAGGCTACGGGAGATTGGTTCTCGTTCAACAAGAGAGCTTCTTATCAGGAGGTTGCCGATTTCTATTGCAGGGCTTCCCGCATTATCAAGGAGCACGCTCCCAACGTTTCGACGATCCTGTGCATCGGCGGAATAGAAAACCGCGAAACAGGAAAGATCGAAAAGGAAGAGGAGTTCTCTCAGGCTGTAAGAGAAACCGATATATGGTCGATCGACCAATATATGGCTTTACACTGGGGCTGGCCTTACGATGTGGCAGAGCCGGGCGGTAATTCTCATAAGCGTTCCTCCGTGCTCGATACGTACACCATGACCAAGGAGAGCTACGAGCGTTTCAAGTTCATAAACGGCGGCAAAGCAAAGCCTATCGTTATGTCTGAATTCAACGCGGACGGCAATGTTACAGGCGCATACGAACAGGCTGAAATGGTTAAAACGTTCTGCGATATTCTCAAAAAGGATAACGCCGAATGGTTCACGGGATTTACTTTTTATCAGTTCCGCGACAGAGGACGTCTCGGTCTTGAAATTGAAGACCCGAACAATCCGGACGTTGGTATCGAGCAGCCTGTTTTGCAGACCTACAAGAAGATAATCCACGACGAATGGTTCCTCCCGTCAATGACGCAGGGAGACGAGATAACGCTTCCGGTAACTCTTCGCTGGGGCAGCTCCGAGGACGCCGAGGGTATTGCCGTTCCGCTTCATTTCGAGTCGAATCCGCATTTCTGCGAGCTTGTTTTCGAGGACGATCTGAATCTTATGATCGAGATAAACGGCAGGTGGTTCTATAAATCGCCAAAGGCTAAGACTATCGACCTGATGTCCGCGTTCTTTGAGAAGCCGCTAAGCAGTCCGTGCGATATGACCATGAAGATATTTGCTCCGCCTGCAAGCGGCAAAAACGATCTTTCTGCCGAGGACGGTATGTTTAATTCATATACGACCGTTACAAAGCTTCCGAAGATAAGGATAAGATATTCTCCCATTGAGAAAAGTCTCGATTAAAGCAGTAATGTTATGGGCGGCTTTGATGCCGCCCTAAGTTTATCATAAAATGAAATGAGCCGCATAAAGCGGCTCGTTTTTATTTTTTCATAAAAGTAAAAATATTGTCTGTTCCGCCCGTAGATGTATAGGCATAATACGCAAGAATTACCGAAGCGTCGCTTGAATCAACAGCGCCGTCAAAGTTTACGTCAGCGTTTATTTTCTGAGAGTCTCCGAACGCGGAAGCTTCTCCTGTTGCAATCAGCGCATATTCCCGAAGAACAAGCGAAGCATCGCTGGAATTTATAGTCCCGTCTCCGTCAACATCGCCGATCACACTGAATTTAATTCCGTTTTCTTCGGCATATGTCTGAACGTAAGAATCTGCAACGCCGTATATTGTTCCGGTAAAATCTTGGAATGCATGCTCACCGATACTTGTAACGCTGTCAAGAATAATTACGGCAGTCAAACCTGAGCAGCCATTGAACGCCTCATCACCAATATTTTTAACAGGTACTCCGCCGATTTCAGAAGGTATAGCAGCTTCTTTTGCTGATTCATTGCAGTCGTAAATTTCTACGTAATCCAAATAATTTTTATACTTTAAAACGTCGTAAAATCCCTCCGTGTATTCGATAATTATAGAGTTCAAAACTAAGTGATCATTGAACGCATCAATCGATGCTTGTAACAGGCAATCCGTCGATCTCGGACGGTATAAAACTTTCCCGGCAGCTTCGTCACAGTCGGAAATCTCTATATAGTTACCGAAATTTCTATAGGTGAGAACGTCATAAGTTCCCTCCGTATACTCATCAGCCGCATTTGCCAAAACGGCATAATCATGCGGATTTACAGCAGTTGGCACAGCTGCGCCGAAAACAATGCCTGCGGCAAGGATAGCAGACAACAGCTTTTTCATGGCAAAACCTCCAAAGAATTTATACTTTTATTATACATGATTTTTACGGGATTTTCAAGACTTAAAAGAGAGCCGCAAAAAGCGGCTCTTTCCAACTTCAACCGCAAACGTCAGTCTATTCTCATAAATCTTCTGACATCGCCTTTTTTGCCTGTAAACATCGACTTCGGTCTTGCCCATACCTCTTCGCCGCCAAGCGCCTTGTAAATAACAAGCTCCTCAAGGGTCTCGCTGTGTCTGGCTACTGCGATGACCTCGTACTCTCCCCCCTTGAAATGACGGTATTTCGCGCCGATAACGACCTCGGTCTCCTTATCCTCTTCGGTCTCGGCTTCCTTTTCGGGTTCGGTATTTACGATATCGTCTGAGACGATTATCATCGAAGAGAACGGAGGCATCTTCACAAACGCTTTTCCGTTTTCGACCTGAATGCTGCGCGCTCCTATAACGTCGACAAGCGCAGGCAGCTGAGTATCAAAGCAAAGGTCGAACTCTCCATCGCTGAGATTAAGCGCGGTGTAAACGATCTGACCGTTAAGCTCCTTGCTGAAAAGTATCTGCTGATTGCGGATAATGATCGTATTGTAGCGTCCTGTACGAAGCGCAGGATAAGCGCGGTAAATACGTCCGAGCTTAACTATATGGCGGTACAGCGCCGTATTCTCACGCTCCATATCGGGAAGGTGCAGACACGGGCGGAGATTGTCGTCGGAATTATTTTCCTTGCGTCCCTGAATTCCGTATTCGCTTCCGTAATAAATAGACGGGATTCCCGGCATTGCGTACAAAAGAGTATAGATCAGCGGCAGGTATGCCTGATTGTTCACTGTGCTTGCAAGTCGGTTTACGTCATGGTTATCAACAAAATTATAAAGCTTTATACCGTTGTAAATGCCGTAATTTCCCGACTGGCGGTTGATAGAATAATCAATTTCGAAATAGTTTTTATCGTTGTGCGATGAATAAAGTCCCTTATAGCACTCGTAGTTGGTCGTGCTGTCGAGCATTTCGGGATTTGCCCAGCGCGAATAATCTCCGTGGATTATTTCTCCCATAAGCCAGAAATCAGGCTTTTTGCCCTTGCAGAAGCTGCGTATTCTCTTAAAGAAATCAAAGTCGATGCAGTCGGCGGCGTCAAAGCGTATTCCGTCTATGCCGAATTCCTCTATCCAGTAATTTACAGCGTCGATAAGATGATCGCAGACTCCCACATTGCGAAGATTGAGCTTGACAAGATTATAGTGGCCGTTCCAGCCCTCATACCAAAAATTATCTCCGCACGGACTTGAGCCTCCGAAGTTCAGGTTCTGGAACCAATCGCAGTATCCCGACGACTGACCGTTCTGCTGAATATCGACAAACTGCGGAAACCTTCTTCCGACATGATTAAAAACTCCGTCAAGAATAACTCTTATGCCGTTCTCGTGAAGCGTATCGCATATCCTTTTAAAGGAAGCGTTGTCGCCAAGACGGCGGTCTATCATCTTATAATCGGTGGTATCGTAGCCGTGCTCGACCGATTCGAAAACAGGACCGAAGTAAACTGCGTCTACATTCATTTCCTTGAAATGATCGATCCAGTCAAGAACCTTGTCAAGGCGGTAAACTACCTCGCCGCCGTCGTTGAATTTCGGCGCTCCGCAGAAGCCGAGCGGATAAATGTGATAAATAATTGCGTTATCGTACCAATTCATAAATACTCCTTGATCTTAACAGGACCAAAGCCTGCGTTATTCGATGCTTCCCTCTAAAAAATAAGAAGCTTCCATATCTGCGACATTCAAAGCAAAAGCAAGCGGATACATTTCCAGCGCTCTGCCGACAGTATTTTTTTCTTCATTTCCCGAAAAGCCCATGTGATAGCGTATTGCAAACGCTTCCTCACGCGTAAGTCTGCCGTCTCCGCAGAAAAAGCCCGACAATATGTAAACTGATTTTTCACCGTGACCGTAAGGCAGCTTATCGTCGATAGCATAATACGGAACCTTTTCCCAGACTCCTGCATCGTTCTTTTTGTTGCGGTAATCGACCTTATAGAAATCAATTTTGCAAACGTCATGAAGCAGAGCCACGATAGCAATAGTTTCGTCGGAATAATTCATACCGTACATATCTTTGACTCGGCTGCGCTGAAGATAATCCTTCAGGCATTCGTAGACGTTGACGCTGTGCTCGACAAGACCGCCCTCGTAAGAACCGTGAAAACGGGTGCTGCTCGGAGCAGTAAAAAAATCGCTCTTTTTCAGATAATCGAGAAGCTTATCCGCGCCGGGACGTTTAATATTTTCATTATATATTGAAATGAATTTTTCCTTTGCCGTCATTCCAGACATGATACACCTCCAGGTTTTAATAATACAGCCGAAGAGGGACGTCGGCTATACGGTTAAGTCAGCGTTGATCTGACCCTTAACCATAATATTATATCACAATGGAGAAAAATTTTCAATAGGCGAATTTTACCGCAGTCAAAACGGACATCAAAACGGACATAATAAATAGCAGTCCCTCCGCAGAGCTTGCAGAAGGACTGGTTGTTATTACGGTTCAGCCCTCGATCTGACGTGCAAGGAACTGAGCCGACGCGTTTATAAGACTTTTCTGGAGATCGGAAACCTCCGAAGCTCCGTCACTTTCGAGGAAAGCGACCGCTCCCGTAACATCTCCTGCGGAAATGATCGGAAGAGCTGCTATCGCCTGTTTTTCAACTCCCTCTGCCGCATAAAAAGCGGTATCGGAGCTGCCGCCCTTGTAGAACTGTCCTCTTGTTTCCATAAGCTCTTCAAGCTGACCGGTTACGCGGCGCTCGGCAAATTCCTTTCTGGATACTCCCGACGAAGCCACTACGTGATCTTTATCGAAAATGATTACGGGACAGCCTGCAATCTTATACATTATGTCTGCAACATAAACAGCGTTTTCGCTCATTTCACTGATCGCCGAGTATTTCTTGAAAATCACCTCGCCGTCGCTGTTTGTGTATATTTCAAGAGGGTCGCCCTCACGAATGCGCATGGTGCGTCTGATCTCCTTTGGGATAACAACGCGTCCCAGATCGTCGATTCTTCTTACAATTCCTGTTGCTTTCATATTTAAATCCTCCATAGCAGAATATATTTTTTTATTGTGGTGTTATTATTTGCTTGAAATTTAAGTTTATACCGAGATTTCAGGAATATTTTTAAACGCTGTTATGATTTTTTAATTTTATTATATATACCAACAGGTGATGCAAATTGACAAAAAACAGCACCCGTGATATAATTTAATCATGGGTACTGGATAAAACGGTAGGCGGTCTCTCCCGAAAGGGAGGTGATAACTATGGTTACATTTTCAGAATTGATTCAGTTCGTGATTATGATCACAAGCGTTATCACTCTTGTTTACAAGGTCACAAAAGACTTTTTCAGCAAGAAGTAATTTCTTTACATAAAAAAGAAACACCGCCCAACTCGACCAAAAGTTTACGGTGTTTCTTTAACACATAAAATTCTGGGAGAACCGCTTATCGCAGTATCCTTTCTGTTTATATTATATCATATTAACTGCAAAAATGCAATAGGCGCGTGGAAAAATTAATAAAACAAATTTTTATAGCGCGAAACTGCCTGCGGAGGCTCTCCGCTTATACCATGATTCCGGAAAATGTCAAGAGGATTCACACGTATCTTATGCTCGGAATCGGGTTGCGTTTTTTTGAATAAGTGATATAATATATGTAGCCTATATGATTGGAAGTTTTTTCATGAATCCATTTACAAATAACCTGATATTCAGTCTCAATGCCACAGTTCCCGTTTTTCTCATAATGGTTTTCGGCGGTCTGATAAAAAAAGCAGGAATCATCGATGAGAACACTACCGATAAAATCAACAACCTTGTTTTTAAGGTTCTGCTTCCGGTGCTGCTTTTCAAGGATCTTTCAACTGCTGATTTTCTTTCGGTTTGGGACACAAAATTTGTTTTGTTCTGCATTATCGCTACCCTTGTTTCTATCGGGATAGCAGCTTTAATTTCCCTGTTTCATAAGTACAAGGCCGAAAGAGGAGAAATTATTCAGGCTTCTTACCGAAGCAGCGCTGCGATCCTCGGTATTGCCTTTGTTAATAATATTTACGGTCATACTACAATGGCTGCGCTTATGATCGCAGGTACTGTTCCGATATATAATATCGCTGCCGTTACAGTTTTATCCTTTACCTCTCCGCAGGCGGATAAGTCCGCAGGAAAGAAAAAGCTTATTGTCCGAACTCTGCTGAGCGTGATAAAAAATCCTATTATTATCGGCGTTTTTGCGGGAATAATCTGGTCGGTGATAAAAATTCCTCAGCCTGTCATTTTTGAAAAAAGTATTTCTTATCTCAGCAATATGGCTACTCCCCTGTCGCTTATGGCTCTCGGAGCTTCCGTAAAATTCAGGGAAGCTAAGGAAAAGCTCCCCGTTGCAGCTCTTATAACGGCTATAAAGCTTCTGCTCTTCTGTATTATTTTTCTCCCTGTCGCCGTGACGCTCGGCTTCAGAGACGAAAAGCTTATTGCGATACTTGTAATGCTTGGAAGCGCTACTACCGGAAGCAGCTTTGTTATGAGCAAAAATTTCGGTCATAACGGTACTATTACTGCCTGTGCGGTCATGCTTACTACCCTTTTCAGCTCTTTTACTCTGACGGCCTGGCTGTTTATTCTGAAAACGCTGAACCTTATCTGATTTTGGCGCTCTGAGTGTTTATTGGGGAAATTTTGAAACATCAGAGTTATAAAAAATGTAATGATACAAAATACAGCTTTTCTCCGCCTGATTCAATAAAACAAACATAACAATTTAAACGCTCCTTTCAGGGCGTTTTATTATACCCTGCTCAGCTCCTTTGTAGACTTGTGCCGCCGCTCGCTAAGCGTCCGGGTGTCCCCGGAGGACGATTCGGGTCTGCTTTTCAGCAGGCTCGCTTTTTTATATCACGAAGTTTTTCCAAAGACTTATACATATTGTATATTGTTTTTAGGTTACTCACCTCCCTTGGGGGTGACTCCCTACAGTGTAGGGAGATGTCACGAAGTGACAGAGGGTACGGGCGACCGTTGGGAGGCGTAGGAAGCTGCCCTTTTACGAGAACTTTGGTCAGGAGGGTGAAGAGCGCCGCCGCTCGCTAAGCGGCAAAAAAATAACGGGTCTACTAAAAGTAAACCCGAATCGTTCTGCCGCTCGCTAAGCGACCTGGTGGAGCATAGGGGATTCGAACCCCTGACCCCCACACTGCCAGTGTGATGCGCTCCCAGCTGCGCTAATGCCCCATGCAACAAAAGTATTATATCATAAATTTGATTGTTTGTCAACACGAATCAGTTATTAAATAAAAAAATTTCGAGATTTCCCAATAGCGGCAAAGCTTGACATTATGCCTGTATAGTGATATAATTTTAAGGATTACGACAAAATTCACGGGAAGTGCATATATGGAAAAATTCAACGAAATAGTAAAAAATATTGACGGTTTTGTCTGGGGAATCCCATTGATAGCGCTGATTCTGATTTGCGGAATCCTGCTGACGGTAAGAATAGGCTTTATTCAGCTCAGAAAGCTCGGAACTGCCTTTAAATTCATGTTCTCCGACGAAGAAAACGGTCAGGGAGAGGTCTCGAGCTTTGCCGCGCTGTGTACAGCTCTTTCGGCAACCGTAGGAACGGGAAACATCGTCGGTGTTGCAACAGCAATTGCTGCCGGAGGTCCCGGCGCACTCTTCTGGATGGAAATCGCAGCTTTCTTCGGCATGGCAACAAAGTATTCGGAGGGGCTTCTTGCTGTAAAATACCGTAAAACCGACAGTCAGGGACAAGTTCTCGGCGGTCCGTTCTATTACATTGAAAACGGCCTCGGGAAAAAATGGACATGGCTCGCCAAGCTTTTCGCAGTATTTGGACTTCTGGCAGGCGTCATGGGAATCGGCACGATCACCCAGATAAACGGCATAACCTCCGCCGCGAACAGCTTTTTTGACCCTGATCATAAGCACACGGTCGAGATCTTCGGCGGCGAATACACCTATACCACGATTATCTCAGGTCTTATCATAACGCTGCTTGTGGCTCTTATCGTTATCGGAGGAATCAAGCGTATCGCGTCGGTTTCCGAGGTCGTTGTGCCTGCAATGATAGTAATTTACGTGTCTTGCTGCCTTATCATAATTTTTGGTCATATAACCGAGATCCCGTCAGCTGTAGCCACGGTAGTTCAGAACGCTTTCGGCTTCCGTCCGATCGCGGGAGGAGCAGCAGGCATATCGATAGTAATGCTTTCCATGAGAAACGGCGTCGCCCGAGGAATATTCTCCAACGAGGCAGGTCTCGGCTCTGCTCCAATAGCCGCTGCCGCCGCAAAAACGAAAGAGCCTGTACGTCAGGGACTTGTAACCATGACAGGAACTTTCATCGACACGATCATTGTCTGCACCATGACAGGTCTTGCAATAGTCATGGCAGGAAGCTACGAAAAGGAGGGACTTGAAGGCGTTGCGATCACAACAGACGCGTTCCGTTACGGCTTGCCCTTCCCCGAAAAGGTCTCTTCCCTGCTGCTTATGACCTGCCTTGCTTTCTTCGCGTTCACTACTATCCTTGGCTGGAATTATTATTCGGAAAGATGCCTTTCCTACCTTACAGGCTCGAAAAAAGCTGTGACCGTGATTTATCGCTGGCTGTATGTTGCGGCAGTTTTTATCGGCCCGTATCTTACTGTTGAGGTGGTCTGGAATCTCGCCGATATTTTTAACGGATTAATGGCTCTCCCAAACGTCATCGCACTTATCGCTCTTTCGGGAGTCGTCGCTTCCGAAACAAAGGATTATCTCACTCGACTTAAAAAGAGCCGCTGTGGTCGCTAACCACCCTCCCTTGGGGGAGGCGGCCGCTTAGCGAGCGGCGGCGGTGGTGAGCGACCACGGCGCAAGCCCCCTACCTACTCCCATTCACTGTATAAGGCAGCTCTTTGACACCTCCCCCAAGGGAGGTAAGTAAAAATTATAAATATAATAAGTCGTTAGAAAACTTCGTGATAAAAATAACAGGTCTGTTAAGAAGTAGACCCGAATTGCGCCGCCGCTCGCTAAGCGGCCGCTCGCTCAGCGGCAAAAAATAACGGGTCTACTTAAAAGTAGACCCGAATTATTCCACCGAGACCACTCGGCTTGGTGCGAGTAATGGGACTTGAACCCATACGTCCTTCGACACACGCCCCTCAAACGTGCCTGTCTGCCTATTCCAGCACACTCGCATAGCAGCCTTACCTGACTGCTTTAATATTATACCAGACTTTTTTCGATTTGTCAACCCTTTTTTCAAAAAAATCTCAAAAAATTATTGCTTCGCCTGATAAAAGCAAATCCCGACGCAGATCGGGACGTATTCAGTGGGCTTTACGGCGTTTTTCACGCAGCTCGGCAAAGAAATCCGAAAGCAGCTGCGAGCATTCCTCCTGCATTACGCCGCCCGTCACCCGAGGACGATAATTATAGGGAAGCTCAAACATACGCTGAACAGATTCAGCCGAACCGCTTTTAGGGTCGTAAGCTCCGAAAATAACGTTATCAATTCTTGCATTAATTATCGCGCCGCAGCACATAGGACACGGCTCGAGAGTTACATATATCGAGCAATCGGGCAGCCGCCAGCCGCCAAGCCTTTGACAAGCCTCGTTTATTGCGATGATCTCGGCATGAGCAAGAGCATTTTTCGCCGTTTCCCGAAGATTTCTTCCCTCTCCGACTATAGCTCCGAGCCTGTGGCTGACCACAACAGCTCCCACGGGCACTTCTCCCTCGCTGTAAGCTATTCTTGCAAGCTCCACAGCTCTTTTCATAAAAATATCCATAATCCACCTAAGCAAGAACCTCGGCGATCTCTGCAAGCAGGCACACAGCTGCCGCCGCCATAAACGTAAAGTTTTTCAATGTAATCGAGACCTGCTTTTTTATCGTCGTGTGGCAGGTATAATCGGCAATAGCTTTGCGATTGCGGACATCTTTCCGGAAGAACACCGCCGAAAAGGCTATGATTCCCACGATCAGCACAACGCACATAAAGATATTCCGCGTCATGACCATATTTGGAGAGCTGTCCATCTCAATGATAGTCAGCGCCAGCATATACATTTTGTAAATAACGTGAACTATTATCGGAGAAAGCATAGTGCCGCTTCTCAGCAGAGAAATTCCGGCAACCGCAGAAATCAGTATCATCTCAGGCATTATCCGCAGATCCTGGATCGCAAGTCCTGCGGCAATTGACGTAATAATTATCGCGTATCTGTCCCCGAACTGGCGGAGAGCCGTAAACAGGCAGCCTCTGAACAGAAGCTCATACAGGAACGAAACGATGATAACGTCGAAAAAGACGTAAATAACGTATTCCTTTTGTCCCCAGAGAGAAACGTCCGCGTTATAGGTCTTGAAGAACGTGTAGATCTCCTTTGTTTCGTCGGAATACGCAGAAGGGATTCCGAGGGCTGCACTGACAATAAGTGCAGATGAAATCGCCATAACAAGCTCGCTGTAATTTCTCAGGCAAAAGGGAAAAGCAAGCTGCTTCGGCATTTTAAGATTTTTCTGGGCAAAAACAGCCGGAACGACCAGCTTCAGCAGCATTATAACGATAACAACAGCCGCCACTTCCGTACAGCCGCCGTAGATAACGGATTTATAGAAGGAATAGTGAACGTTTACTCCGATAAGATCAAGCAGCAGCACCGCTATCTTATCGACGACATTTTCAAAAACTGAGGCTATCAGCAGAATGATTCCGAGAAGTCTGAGCAAACGGCTGAGCGCGGCGTTTTCCTCGATCTCAGCCGCACTGTTCACAAAGCCCTGTCCGTCTATATAGACGCTTTCCTTGCTGTTAACGCAGAAATTATATGCATAAATATTATTTTTATTTTTACGCCATTCGATAAACTTTTTGTTATATGAATCCGATTGAGTAGAGTAGTCGAACTCGTGAACAACGTTTATATCCGCAGAGTCGGATTTTTCCTTAAGTTCTTTCACGCTCTCACCCCCACTCCAAAATAAGCCATGAAGCTTTAATAATTCTTTCTATAATATTACTACATTTATATCATCTTAGTGTTATTATTTTAGTTGTTTTTTCTTAATAAATAATGAATTGATATTATTTTTGTCTCAGCGAGAGCAAATGCTCTGCGTTTTTACTGAAAATCATTTCCTTTTCCTCTTGGCTCAGCGGAAGCTCTCTGATCATAGCTGCCTCGTTGGCAGGGTCGTCCCACGGACAGTCGCTTGCAAACAAGATCTTATCCACTCCGTGAGTTTTTATTATGCGCAAAAGCTGGCCGCTTCCGATCGCGCGGGCAATTACTCCCGTATCGAGATAAACGTTTTCAAATTTTCCGGCAAGAAATTTCTCCACATCGTCCCAAAGCTTCATGCCTCCGAGATGCGCGGCAATTATAGTAAGCTCGGGAACAGCCTTTGCCGCATTAGCAAGACGTTCGGGAGTTGCTCTTATATAATCGCGCGAGAAAGGATCCCAGCCGCCGTGAAATACGGCAAAAAGACCGCATTCCGCTATCTTGCGGTATATGGGGAGCATTTTCTCCTCGTCGGGCTCGAAGAACTGATACTCGGAATGGAACTTAACTCCGTACAAGCCAAGCTCTTTTATTCTTTCGATCTCGTCGAGAGCGTCCTCGGCATCGGGGTGGACGGTACCGCAGCAGAAAAGTCTGTCGTTCATTACAGAAGCCGCCCAGTCGTTGATAACGCGCTGCTGCGACGGCTTTGTTGCGATAGGAAGCAGCATGGCTCTTCGGATATTATTTTTATCCATTGTGCGGATAAGTCCCTTGACCGTTCCGTCTGTACAGGGAACTATATCGCTTGTATCGGCAAGCTGAGACATAGCGCGCTCGGCAAGGCTGTCGACAAACGCATGAGTATGAAAATCAAACATATCCAAAAAAATCACTCCATAACGTGTTCCATAGCATGATAGAAAATAGTTTTAACATGAGCGTCGCAAAGAGAATAGTAAATAGTCTTACCGTCTCTGCGCGCAGTAACAAGACGAGCCTGTTTAAGCACGCGAAGCTGATGAGAGATAGCGGACTGCGTCATTCCGAGCAGCTTTGCAATATCACAGACGCACATTTCGCTTTCGCACAGCACAAAAATAATACGTATCCTCGTAGAATCGCCGAATACCTTAAGCAGCTCTGCACAGTCATACAGCACGGCTTCATCGGGCATGACCTTTGAAACCTTGTCAACGATATCCTGATGAACTCCGCATTTACCGCAAATATGCTCCTCCATAAAAACAGCTCCTTTCAAATTCCCACAGCTAAGCTTGAATAATAAACAGCTCCACAGCTAACCACGCAAAAAACGCCGTAAAGGCAAGGCTGAACGCAAACCCGAGAATACAGGTAACGGTCGAAAAGCGGTCGAAAACAAATTTCCCGTTTTTGGAAAGCCGGACCGTATACATCTTCCCTGCCCGATAGAGCTTCTTTTTGAAAAAAGACTCGCACGGAAAAAGGCACGGTATTTCTGCTTTATCTATAAGATAATACGCTTTATTGAATCTGCCGTTCTCTTTTTTGGCGATCTTAACGAATTCCGCCTTTAATTTTTTCGCAAGGAAAAGATTAAAAATGCAGTACGTAAACAGTGCGAACATTGCCAGAGCCGCCAAAACCGTCAGGGCAAAAATTCCCAGCACTATAAATTCCGTTCCTACTCCGAGAACAGCGCACAGCACCATTATGATAACTATTACAAGCAGAATTTCCAAGCGGATCATCTCCAATATACAATTTATTATACCACATTTGAAGCATTTTGTCAAAAAAACCGTCCGCAAAAAAGCAGACGGAAAAATTTGTTTTTGACAGGCTTACTCGAAAAGCGGCGTTGAAAAATATCTTTCAGCCGTATCAGGAAGCACGGTAACTACAGTCTTTCCCTCTCCGAGCTTTTCGGCAAGCTTCATAGCCGCAGCCACGTTTGTGCCGCTTGATATTCCGCACATAATTCCCTCAAGGCGCGCAAGATCCTTCGCGGTCTGTATAGCTTCCTCGTCGGTAACGACGTAGATCTCGCTGTAGATATCCATATTCAGGTTTTCGGGAATAATGCCGTCGCCGATACCCATCTGGAGATGAGTTCCGATGTTTCCTCCCGCAAGGATAGCGGCGTTTTCAGGCTCGACCGCCCAGATCTCTATATCGGGATAAAGGGCTTTCAGAACCTCGCCTATACCGCTGATAGTTCCGCCCGTGCCGATACCCGAGCAAAAGCCGTGAATTTCTCCGCCTATCTGTTCAAGTATTTCAAGTCCCGTATGATGCTTATGTACAAGCGGATTTGCCTTGTTTGCGAACTGCTGAGGAACATATACCTTTGGATTTTCCGCCTGCATACGAAGCGCGGTCTGTAAGCATTCGTCAATGCAGTCGCCGATATTTCCTGCATCGTGAACGAGAACGACCTCTGCGCCGTAGTGACGGACGAGCTTTCTGCGCTCCTCGCTGACCGAATCGGGCATGATTATCACTGTTTTATAGCCGCGTACCGCTCCCACAAGAGCAAGACCGATGCCCTGATTGCCGCTTGTAGGCTCTACGATAACAGAGTCCTTGTCGATGAGACCCTGCCGCTCCGCGTCAAGGATCATATTGTAAGCTGTTCTTGTCTTGATAGAACCGCCGACGTTAAGTCCCTCAAATTTCACAAGGACCTCTGAGCTTCCTTTTTTCACCATTCTGTTAAGACGGATTATCGGAGTATGACCGATAGCGTCAAGCACATTGTTGTAAATCATATTATTAACTCCAATAGAATTTGTTTTATGTTTATTATACCATTATAGCAAAGAAATGTCAAATAATACCTGCTTCGCAAAATTTTCCGTTCAGATAAGCTTTGTCAGGAGAAATATCAGCGCGGCAAGCTTGGCAGCAAATATCAGCGGAACGGTTATATAAAACTTAGGCTTTCTTGTTTTATGGCGCAAGAGATACATACCTGTAAGCGCTCCGACAGTTCCGAACAGAGAAGCCGTGAGAAGCGCAGATTCAGGGATCCTCCACCTGTGTTTTATTGCCTTTCGCTTATCGGCTGCATAAAGCGCAAAGGAGATCAGGTTAAGAACCAATACCGCCGCGGCGATGAAGGCTTTGTCCGACAGCCATTCCTGCATATTATCACCTCGTTAATAAAAAGGGCGGCACAAAGCCGCCAAATAAAGTATATCAGACTGCACGGCTGAGCTGACGTATATCGTAATGAAGCTCAAAGGAATCGTCGTCGCATTCGCCGTAAAAGTTGTTCACAATACGGTTTGCGACAAGATGTCCGCCGTCGTCATCGGTATCCATAAGCATTATCACGATCTGGTTTTTGCTGCACACGGAAGAGATATCGCCTTTTCTCAGACAGATCTGAACCGCTTTTGAAAGAGTTTTCATTATTTCCGATTCGCTTACAAAAGCTTTGTCCTTAAAGCCGGTCAGAGTCATTATGAGTATCTGGACGCTTTTGCAGTTTCTTTCAAGACCGCGTCTTACAAATCGGCATATACTTGTGAAGTCCTTTTCCTTGACAAGAAAGCCTCCCCTGCCAATTTTTTGCTCGGAGACCATATCAATAAGCTCGTCTATATCCAGAAAGCGTTCGTTCATACACGCTTCGGCACAAGCACCGGCGGCAGCAGCCGAAAGCAGACGTTTTTCGATAAGCTCGCTGCAAAGCGGAAGATGAATAAGGTCGTCAGCTCCGAGAGAGCAAAGCTGAGCTTGAAGCTTGCAGTCGTTTGAAGCGGTCACAGCCACAACAGGTATATATTTAAGAGCATCGTTACTCTTTATCGCACACAGCGTTTCAGCGGCAGGAATACCCGCACAATCAGCATTTACAGCTATGACATCCGGAGCTGTTTCATCGACAGCCGAAGCAGCCCCCTGAACGCCTTCGAATATATTGACAAAAAGTCTGTCCGATAAACCGCTGCCAAGACACGTCGAATCGTTATCCTTATCGATCAAAAATACCCGTTTCACCGTAATACCTCTTTTCAAAAAATATATTTACATTCGGCGCAAATTTATTTCAGCGTCGAGCTATTCCGAAAAATTCGGAGCTTCTTGTTCACCAATGATAAACGGAACGGCACACTTGCAGTTTTCGATAGTATTTACCGACAGTTCTCCGCCATATTCTCCGTCGCGCGTCCAAGTTATCGGTTCATCGCTCAGTGAGGTAAACGTTATTTTATCCGTTTTGAAAAAGCGGATATATTCCTTATCGATTTCCTCGGTTATATTCAAAAGAGAATGGACGATATTCTGGAGCTGCAAAACGGTTTTCGGCTTTTTGATAAGAGTTACCTCGAACTGACCGTCGTCAAGGAGAAAATCACTGAGTGACAAAAGTCCTGCAACCGAAGATGAATTGGTGACCATGCCGAAAATAAAATCATCTTCAATAATATTATTGCCGTATTCGATTCGCATTCTTTTAGAGCGCAGACTTGAAAGCTGAGTAAGACAGTTCAGAATATAGGCGGCATGGCCCAAAAGATTCTTTACCTGCTGAGAAGTCTCATAGGTAACGCTGGTAAAAGCTCCGAAAGCGACGATATACGAAAAAAATTCGTCGTTGAAGTGACCGACGTCGCCAAGCTTCACCTTACCGTTGATTATCCATTCAGCAGCCGGAACGATACCCTTTGGTATACCTAGCGTTTTTGCAAAATCATTGGTAGAGCCTGTAGGAATATAGCCGATAGGAATAATTCGGCTGCTGTTCATAAGACCGTTAAGGCATTGACTCAGCGTGCCGTCTCCTCCCGCGCATACGATAAGGTCAAAGCCGTTCTCAGCCGCATATTTGGCAGACAGGGCAGCATCGTCGCTGTTTTGAGTGGGATGAGCGGTAACTTCATATCCTGCTTTTGTAAAAGCGTTTATAATATCTCCGAGAGAACTGCTCACAACAGCTTTTCCGGATACGAGGTTAAAAACAAAATACAGCTTTTTCATAAAGATTTTCTCCGTAAAAATAAAATAGAGTTCTTATACTTTCATTATACAAATATTTCCGATAAATTTCAAGTGTTTCCTATAATAATTAAAATAAAAAAATATATATATAGGTATTGACATTCATAAGAATTCGGTGTATAATAATAAAGCTGAGTGCAATAGTGCTTATATATTGGGGTGTCGCCAAGTGGTAAGGCAGCGGACTCTGACTCCGTTATTCCGAGGGTTCAAATCCTTCCACCCCAACCATGATGGCATAACAAAATTGATGACATGCCCAAAAAAGCCCGAAATATCGGGCTTTTTTGCTACCCAAATCTCGAAAATTTTACTTCAATTTTCATAGATGACATTGGGCTGTTTTAGCCATGTGTAAGGATTTGAACTCTCAAAAGGGCAGATTCAGTCCCCTCTAAAGGTCGAAATACAGGCAAATATCAATTTTCTCGGCAAAAAATAGTATACAAAGTTTCGGACTCGGTTTTAGTGGCTTTCACGAAATGTGAAAACACTGGAATCGAGTCCTTTTTTGTTTCCTCAAAAACCAAGTGATAGAAAACCTATCAGCGATTTGTGAGCCGTTTTTAACGACATCGGTGGCAGGTCGGGAAACTACACCACTGAGAGCAAATAAAGCCGCTGTGAACGATTTTTGAGCCTCCTGTGGCAGATACATAGAAAGCAGATCACGCCTGCTGTCTATGGAATAATTCTGTCAGAACAGGAGGAAAACAAATGAACAAATTCTACATCCGCAGGAAGTTCAGGACAAGATAAACGAGCTACATGAGACTACAACAGAAGCGACCGCAGAAGGAACTACAGGAGGATAATGCGTATGAAAATAAATCTTAAATCGGCGGACAAGAGTGAAGAAAAGCTCTTCTACGCCTGTGATGAGGAAGATATTGTGATATCGAAGATTGGTCATATGAGGCTCGACTTCGGTAACGGCAGGCAATTCTATGGAACATGGTTCAGCGGCAATGACGAGCTGAACGACGAGGACTTCAAGGCTGAGTTCAATGAGGTGACAAAAATTCTGCGTTCAGATCTGCTCAAGGACAGGTCTGCTATGGATAAGTTTATCCGTGAGCACCCGTCACTTGATCTCGGCAGCCGCGGCAACGGATACAAAGTACAGACGGACGAGCATACCTACTATCTGCGGTGCAAGCCGCAGCCAGGAGACTATGACTGTTACTGCTTCTGCTATGAGCGTGAGCTGCTGGAACAGGCTATAGTTGAGGATATAGCTGAAGAAGAAAAAATAGGAATGGAGATGAATACATGACAGTAACACTTAGATATGGAGATATGGAAGTTCGGTGGGGACTGCCTGTTTCCGCAATGAACGTGCAGGATATCCTCGACAGGATGAACGTGCAAAGCGGCAGAGAGATCGAGTATAAGTTCTCAAATTATGATTTGATTGACCTTCCAGCAAGCTGCCTTGACAAATGGAAGAAGGCTGATATTTATAAGCTGAATGTATTCGCAGAACGTTTTGAGCGTCTCGAGGGATACCAGAAAGCAGGCTTCAAGAGTGTGCTTATGAGAAATCCTGACAGCAGCATAGACGATATGATAGCGATGACCTATGGTATTGATTGCATACCTGTGTATCCGGCAAAGAATTATGCTGAAATCGGTGAGATAGCTGTTGACAATGAAATGCTGCCCGAAATTGAGAAGTGTCCTGATGAGGTAATAGGGCTTCTGGACTATGAAAAAGTTGGCAAGCTACTTGCCGAAAGAGATGGTGGCATATTCGTTGACGGTTATTACTGTATGCCTGACAGCTACGAAGAACCTGATATATCGCTAAACATAAAAGTGCCTGAGAAACGTTTTTTCAGGATACTTGTAACCCCTGTTGCTCAGAAAAGTGAATATGGACGCTATCTTTACCTCCCCGAAGATCTGAAAAGACTGAATGATTTTGCCAAGGAATGGAACACCACTCCTGAGCAAATGCACTATTCGGTTGTCGAATGTGTGCTTCCCAATATCACGGATGCGCTATATAATGAGTCAGATTGGGTGGATGATATGATAGCACTATCCGAGCATCTCACAGGTATGTCTAAGGCTCAGATCGTAAAACTGAAAGCAATCATGGAGGCGGAGAATATCCGGACTTTCTCTGGAGCGAGAGCAGCTATCGACCGTCTGAATGAATACGACTTCGATCCGATAATACAGGACGAGAGCCAGTACGGTAAGGTATACGCCTGCCGAGTCTTCCCAACAAACTTCGACTGGAGCATACTCGAAGGATGTGAGATGCATGACTTCGGAAAGCAGGTGCTCAGTCGTAAGCATGGAGAGCTTACTGAGTACGGTATACTCTCCGGCAGAGGTCAGAAACTCTATACTACGCTGACTGCTGAGCCTGAGACAATAGAAGAAGCAGAGAAGTTAACCGAGGACGAGTCCGAGACAGAAGATGAGTCTGAGGAAATGAGTATGGGAGGAATATCATGAAGAGATCAATAACAGTACAGATACCCGAAGAAAAGCTGTCGGCGATAGAGATGTACCTTGAGCAGAAGAACACGACACTTGCAGCGGAGCTCGACAAGCAGGTCGAGCAAATCTACTCAAAGGTAGTGCCACAGAATGTCAGAGAGTACATCGAACTGACAGCAAAGCAGCAGATACGCAGACCTCGCAGGTCCGTAGACAGCACACCGAAGCCCGAAGAGTAACTCGCCCCATGTCGCACGAAAATGCGCTGTGTGCGATTTTGTGCGGCACGGTCGGGAAAGGATACCACCTCGGGAGAGCCGAGCCGTTTTCGGGCGGTTTTGGCGGCGGTCTGAAACAGCGGTTTCGGATAGCTTCCGAGGGTGGTTTTTGGGTTGCAGGTAAAAGGCTGGCGTCAAAGCGCCAGCCATTCCACAGCGGACCGGCAAAGCCGACCGCATTTTCGAGCTTTTCAGAATTTAACGATTGGAGTCAAAATGAAAGTTGGTGAAAAATCTTGGAGTCAAATAATACAAAAGGCAAGAAAAACAGCAGTGATTCGGAAAATTTTGATGGAGTCACCGCCTCTAAAATTAAGTTTCCGCTGTACATCTATCCGGAAACAATGAAAACGGTCAATAGTCTGTACAAGGCTGACTGCTGTCCTACCAAAACTGAGTTCATGGAAAAAGCAATTCGTTTTTACTGTGCTCATCTTATGCAAAACAAGCCTGAACTAACCGAGTATCTTGCACCGCAGGTAGGTACGATAGTTGACGGAATTATAAAAGGGACAGAGCAGCGGTTATCCCGTGCCATATTCAAGTTAGCTGTAGAGGTTGGAGTGCAGACCCATATGCTTGCAGCTATCAATGATATTGATGATACGACGCTCTTCAAACTTCGTGATATGGTCACGGACGAGGTCAGACGCATAAACGGTATAATAAACTTTGAAAGTGCTGTGAGATATCAGCGGAGTGAGGAATAAATAAAAGCGCTGTTTGATACAGCGCTATACATATATCATGGAGGTGAGAGTATGGCTCAATTAATTGTTTCGAGCCGCTATCTAAAAAGCGGCAAGCGTGGTAAAACAAAGCGCAGGAATTTTACAAAGTACATTGCAACCCGTGAGTCAGTGGAAAAGCGTCCGCAGAATACAGGCAAAACAACTGCAAATCAAAAGCAGCTCATAGCGGAACTGATTAAAGAATTCCCAATGGCGAAGCAGTACCTTGAATATACAGATTACACTAAGAATTCTTCATCAGAAAACGCTTCGGAACTCATATCAACTATCATAGAACGTCATGCTGATGTTATCGGTAACAGAAGGAACTTCGTAGGATACATGGCAAATAGACCAGGAGCAGAAAGACGTGGCGAACATGGATTATTCAATGGCAGTGATGAGCCTATTGACCTGAATGCAGTTGCAAATGAAGTCGCCGAGCATCCCGGATATGTATGGACTCATGTAGTCTCACTCCGTCATGAGGACGCAGTGCGGCTTGGCTATACAAATTCTGATATGTGGCGTGAGCTTGTGAAGCGGCATATTGATGATATATCAAAGGCACAGAATATTCCGCTTGCCAATATGAAGTGGTATGCAGCTTTTCATGATACGACACATCATCCGCATATACATCTCATTGTGTATTCGTCAGATCCGAGACAAGGATACCTTACAAAAGAAGGTATGGCTGCAATACGTTCAGCTTTTGCAAACGATATTTTTCATGAAGATATGAAAAGTATTTATCAGGAGCAAACTCTTACCCGTGATGAACTGAAAGCACTGTCCGAAGATCAGATGAGTGAAATATTATCTCAGATCGGAAGCGGAGTTGTTGATGAAAGGCTTGTTACAAAGGTCAGGGAATTAAATGCTCAACTGCAAAGCATTGGTGGAAAGAAGATGTATGGATATCTTCCTAAAGAGATCAAGCAGACAGTAGATGATATATTTTTTCTGCTATCACAGAATGAAGATATTCAAAAGTTGTATGATGAGTGGTGCGAATTTGAAAAGGCTAAGTATAAAATGTACACGCAAAAAGACAAGGAACTTCCAACGCTTGCTGAGAACAAGGAGTTCAGGTCAGTCAGAAATATGATTATCAGAACTGTCACGAAAATGGATAATGCTCAGGCGTTACCAGAGGAACCTGAGTTCATTGAGATACAGGATGATGTGCATACTGAGAAAACTGCACAGTCCAAAGAATCAGTTATTTTTCCAGATACTGCAACTAAAGAAATAACCCCAAAGCGAAAACAGGCACATAAATATATTGATAGCACTTATGAAGAACAAGATATATCCAAAGGTATAAAGACACTAACAGAGCTTGCTGAGAATGGTGATACCATGTCAGCATATATGCTCGGAAAGATTTATCTCAAAGGTGATATCGTATACAGGGATTTTAATAAAACCGAGAAATATCTGAGACAAGCCTCGGCTGACAACGAGTATGCTATGTATACTCTTGCAAAGCTGTATCTGACAGATGAAAGAAAGAATCTATCAGAAGCGGTTAGACTACTGGAAAAGGCTTGCGGTTATAAGAATATACAACCTTATGCAGCATACGCTTATGCTAAGATACTGCTTGATGATAACGAAATTCACGATACTGAAAAGGCTGTACAGTTACTACAAGAGAACTCAACTGGTAACAATTGGTGCTCATATCTACTAGGAAAATTATATTTGTTTGGCAATGAAGATGTTGAAAAAAATAAGTCAGAGGCTGTAAAGTGGCTCACTAAATCTGCCACTGACGGAAATGAATATGCAGAAAAGCTATTGAATTACAATAGCGGTCACAACTATATGATCTCAAATACTATTGTCAGCTTACTTGCCGACATCGGTAGGTTTATAGAAGAAGATTATACTCGCAGCCGAAGGAAAATATCCATGAAGGTAGATAAAAAGCTCCAGCGTATGATTCAGAAGAAGAAACAAGATCTTGGTATCAAGTCAGACGGTATGGATATACACTATGAATATTGATAAAAATACAGAAAGAACATCACAAAATGACAAAAGCCCTTGCTTTTTTTGTGCCAATCTGATAAAATAAATAGTGTGCATAGATAACTATGCACACTACAATTACACTTACGCTGATGAAGGGTGATAAGGGAGTCAATGTGTACTAAAAGTGAGCCGATACGCGACGCTGCCCATATCATTTACGATCAGTGCTATCTTGCGCTGTTCCTGTTTCAGAAGATTCTGCATGAGAGTGGTCTTTCCGGAACCGAGATAGCCTGTGATAAGAATTACGGGTATCTTTTTATCTGCCATACCGCACCTCATTTCAGAACGCCTGCAAGAACATCATAGTCCTTCTGCCCCTGCCAGAACGATAAAGCCTGTATTTCGAGAAAAACACCGAAATACAGGCTTTTCTCTTGTCTGTAGAAAACAGTTTTAACTGCAAATTTGCAGTCGCGTGTGACGGATTTACGGTCATAAATCACACGAAATCACACGAAAATCACACGACATTTACGGTGGTACAATGCTTGAATAATGCCAGCTCTTAATCAAGGGCTGGCATTTTATTTACATATATTGATTTACCGATAGAATAATTGAGTCTCGGGATGTTTCTATCATTTATAGTATATGATTTGAATTAAACATATCTCCTAACACATAATATTATTTAGGAGGAATTTCGCCTAAAGGCTTGACTTATCTCTTAAAATTGTTTATAATTATGAGAAAGGAGCGTGAAACTATGAGACACTTCGATTACAGTACCCTTGCAAGTATGTCATGGGACAGCGAGATCATCGGTCTTGTAGCCCAGATCCATGAATATAAAGGCAGGCAGGAGCTTTACTTAAAACAAAAGCCTGCGGAACTTGACCGTCTTATTGAGGTTGCTAAGGTACAGAGTACCGAGGCATCTAACGAGATCGAAGGTATCCGCACTACCAATACACGCCTTTTACAGCTTGTAAAAGATAAGACTACTCCTCGTAACCGTGACGAGGAAGAGATAATGGGATATCGTGATGTGCTGAATACGATTCACGAAAACTACGAGTATATTCCAATTTCAACGAATTATATTCTCCAGCTCCACCGTGACCTGTATAAGTATTCCCATAAGAGTATAGGCGGAGCATTTAAAAACTCTCAGAATTATATCAGTGCAACAGATGCTAATGGTCGTGAATTCGTATTATTCACTCCTCTGCCGCCTTATGAAACACCGACTGCTATCGAAGCGATATGTGACAGCTATAATCGTATTATTGCTTCGCAGGATATCGATGCATTGCTTCTGATACCTGTGTTTATTCACGACTTTCTGTGTATACACCCCTTCAATGACGGCAACGGCAGAATGAGCCGCCTGCTCACAACTCTGCTGTTGTATCGTTCTGGTTATGTAATCGGCCGATATATCTCCCTCGAAAGCAAGATAGCCAAGAACAAGAACCTGTACTACGACGCTTTAGAGCTGTGTCAGAAAGGCTGGAACGAAGGCGAAGAAGATCCCACGCCGTTTATAAAGTACTTGTTGCAGACTATACTTGCTGCGTATCGTGATTTTGAGGAACGTGTTGCATTGGTCGATGAGAAATTGCCGGCAATAGAAATGGTACGTCGTGCTGTATATAATAAGATCGGTAAATTCACCAAGAGCGAAGTCATGGAGCTTTGTCCGACAATCAGCAAGGCTTCGGTTGAGAATTCTATCAAGCAGCTTGTTGATCAGGGACTTCTTCTAAAACATGGCAGCGGTAGAAGTACGTTCTATACCCGAAGCGACATTTAATGCAATATTAGAAATAATGATCAAAGGAGTAAGATGATGAATATAGATAGCACTCTTTACAGCGGACGTCCAACAGATACTCGTTCCGAAGTTGAAATGGCTATATACGATATACTTGACTCTCTTGGCATTGAGTACAAGAGAGCAGACCATGACCACGCTGATACTATGGAGGACTGCATGCTGATAGAATCTGTACTTAGAGCTAAGATTTGCAAGAACCTGTTTCTCTGCAACCGTCAGAAGACCAGCTTCTATATGCTACTTATGCCCGGAGACAAGCCGTTCAAGACCAAGTTCCTGACATCGCAGCTGAACTGTGCCCGTCTATCCTTTGCGGAGGCTGATAAGATGCAGGAGTATCTGCATACTATCCCTGGCTCAGTATCAGCACTGGAGCTTATATTCGACACGGATAACAACATACATCTCGTCATAGATAACGACCTTATGAGCGATGAATACATTTGCGGACATCCGGGTATCAATACTTCGACAGTCCGCCTGCTACGAGAGGATATGCTCAAATATGTCCGTGCGGCTAAGCATGAACCAACATTCATTGACCTTCCAACGGAGTGATATTATGCGTATATTTGCATTGGAGCTTGATAACGACATCAAAGGTATAGAACGCAGAAAAGCATATATCGAGGGGCTTATTGAGAAACTTCCGAAGCCTGATATCGTAGTTCTGCCCGAGCTTGCCATATGCAGTTATATGGCAAGTCAGAAGATATGGAAACTTGCAGATGACTGCGGTCGTGACGCAAGCCAGTGGACTGTAAGCATAGCAAAAAAATACAATACCTATATCGGAGCAGGCTATCTCGACAAGGAGAACGGCGACTACTATAACCGCTATATGATCGCAGGTCCTGACGGTGTATGTGGTGTTGTTACCAAGTCTGAGGGCGAATCAGCAGTTTTCAAGCGCGGGGACTTCGGCAGTATTATTCATACTCCATTTGGAAATGTTGGTGTGGGTATATGCTACGATTCACGCCGCAAGCACTTCTATGATAACATCAGGAATGACGAACTCTCACTGATACTATTTCCGCATGGTTCACCTGCAGATCCGAATAAACCAAATAAAGAACGCAATGAAAATGACAAGCGCTGTATGGCTTATATTGAGGCATTCGGAGTCCCTGTTGTCTATGTGAACAGTATAGGTGAGCTTGAATATATGCCTGGCAAAATGGGCGCAATGATGAAAAAAAATGGTTTCAGAATGAATGGCATGAGCAGGATATATGCTCCAAAATCTGTACCGATAAATACGGATATCACCGATGCTATCGGTGCAGAGGTCGATATTCAGCCTAAGAAAATGTATAAAGAGATACAATTCTATGGTGAGGATATTTTACGCGGCAACTGGCTGTTCAAGCACTTTATCCTCAAACCTGATACAGTGGCAGGTATCAAGTCTTATGAGAACGAACATAAAAAGAAATAGTAATTGTATATGAGAAATTATGAACGTGATGAAGGTTCGAATCCCTCTCTGTCCGCTCTTTTAAAGAAGCCTGTATTTCGAGAAAAACACCGAAATACAGGCTTTTCTCATGCCTGTAGAAAACAGTTTTAAATGAAAATTTGCAGCCCCGTGTGCACAAAAAACAGGTGTAATGCACACGAAATGCACACGGAATGCACACGACTGAAAGGCAGTATAACGATAATAAAAGAAGCCAGCTCCCGTGAGGGAGCTGTTGTTCTTAAAGAAAATAAAATACATATTTTTTACATACCGTCTTCTTGAAGTTACGGTTTACGTTCGGCAAAATTATTAACAGCGATAAAAAGCTCTATTTGCTGTATAAATAATACGAGTATTCTTTAAGCAGTAACAATGCTGTCTGCCGTATGGAGCTTGAGCTTTTCAACTGCCTGCTCTCTCATCTTGTACTTGAGTATCTTTCCTGCGGCATTCATGGGGAACCCGTCTACGAAATCAATGTATCTCGGGCACTTGTGCTTTGCCATTCTTGCAAGGCAGAAGTCCTTTATCTCCTGCTCGGTAGCTGTCTCACCATCCTGCAGTACGATACAAGCCATTATCTCTTCGCCGTAATCCTCATCAGGAACTCCTATTACCTGTACGTCCTTTACCTTAGGATATGTGTAGAGGAAGTCCTCGATCTCCTTGGGGTAGATATTCTCGCCGCCGCGGATTATCATATCCTTGATACGACCTGTTATCTTGAAATATCCGTCAGAAGAGCGGCGTCTTGCAAGGTCTCCTGTGTGGAGCCAGCCCTCCGAGTCGATAGCGGCAGCAGTCGCCTCAGGCATTTTATAGTAACCCTTCATGATATTGTAGCCTCTTGCTACGAACTCACCGTCTACGTCATCAGGTACTTCCTGATTTGTCTCAGGGTCAACTATACGGCACTCTACGCCGAAAATAGGTCCGCCGACTGTATTGACACGCTGCTCCAATGAGTCAGTTGTCTTGCTCATGGTAGTTGCGGGAGAAGCTTCGGTCTGACCGTAGGTTATGCAGATCTCGCTCATGTGCATCTTCTCAACGACCTCTTCCATTGTCTTGATAGGACAAGGAGAGCCTGCCATGATACCTGTTCTCATGTAAGAGAAATCTGTCTTCGGGAAGTCCTCATGTCCAAGCATAGCGATGAACATTGTAGGAACTCCGTGGAAACAGGTTATCTTCTCCTTGTTGATGCAAGCAAGTCCCTTTCTCGGTGAGAAACGTGTTATAGGAGACATAGTTGTACCATGAGTCATGGAAGCTGTCATAGCCAGAACCATGCCGAAGCAGTGGAACATAGGCACCTGTATCATCATGCGGTCAGCTGTGGAGAGATCCATGCAGTCTCCGATAGCTTTACCGTTGTTTACAACGTTATAGTGTGTAAGCATTACGCCCTTGGGGAAGCCTGTTGTTCCTGAGGTGTACTGCATATTTGCAACATCGTGGATATCGATAGTCTTTCTTACGCGCTCGACTTCACTATAAGGAACGTTCTTTGAAAGCTCAAGAGCCTGCTCCCATGTAAAGCAGCCCTTGTTCTCTGAGTCAACAGTGATAACGTTTTTAAGGTAAGGAAGCTTTGCACTGTTGAGCTTTCCTGCCTCGCAGGTCTCAAGCTCAGGGCAGAGCTCCTTGATGATATCAACATAGTTGATATTCTTGATACCGTCTATCATAACAAGAGTCATTGTATCAGACTGTCTCAGCAGATACTCAGCCTCATGTATACGGTACTCTGTATTCATTGTAACAAGAACTGCACCAATTTTTGTAGTAGCCCAGAAAGTAATGTACCACTGTGGAACGTTTGTAGCCCATATAGCCACGTGATCGCCCTTCTTTACGCCCATTGCAAGAAGCGAACGCGCGAAGGTGTCAACATCGTCGCGGAACTCGGGATATGTTCTTGTATAATCCAGCTCAGTATAGCGGAATGCATACTGATTAGGGAACTGCTCGCAGATACGGTCCAGAATATCAGGAAATGTATAGTTAAGGATACGCTCCTTTGGCCATGGATACTGACCGTCGCCTCTCATGCTGGTCTGGAGAGGGTGCTTGTGCTTTTTCTTGTATGGAGCCATATACTCAGCAAACTGGGGGATAACGATACCTGCGTCGCTGAGGTCGCGTGCCCAGCGCTTTACCCATTCAAGGGAGATATAGCCGTTATAATTTATAGTGTCAAGAGCTTCTATCATAGCCTTGACAGGGATATCGCCTGTACCCATGATGCGATACTCAACAGTGCCGTCATCGCGCATGATGCTATCCTTGACCTGTATGTATTTGATGTACTCGCCGAGATTAGCAACCGTAGTCTCGGGAGCTTCGTTGTTATAGCGATAAGGATGATGCATATCCCAGAGTGCAGCGACCTTGCGGCTCTTAACACCTTCCAGCACCTTTGCAAGTCTTGCAGTATCTGAATAAACGCCGTTTGTCTCAACGAGAAGAGTAACATTGTACTCCTCAGCGATAGGTACAAGTTTCTTCAGAGCTTCCACTATATAGTTGTCATCGACTTCGCCTCCCGGAGCAGGCTCAAGGTCTCCGAGCACCCTTATATATGAAGCACCAAGCTTGTTTGCAAGCTGAGCATATGCTTTTATCTCGTCCTCAGCTTCCTGATATTTGTCCTTGAATTTAAGGCAGGCTCCTGACGAAAGGCATGGTATTTCAAGTCCCAGCGACTGCAGCTTGGCAATGGTATTAGGCAGCTGTCCTTCTGTAAACGGTTGTGCCTTGACAGAGAATATCTCATTGCCGAGACCTCTTATCTCGATGCCGTCGAATTTAAAATCCTTTGCCAGTGAATAAATGTCTGACCATGCCCAATCGGGGCAAGAAAGAGTAGAAAAACCAATCTTCATTTTTATCATTCCTTTACATATTTTTGAGTACTAAAATTCATTAACGCCGCAAATTCTGTTTATAACATAGATGTCAGGATATTAGTGATAGCATTTTTCACCTTCCTTTGCTTGGAACGATAAAAACAAAACCCGTCCCAAAGCGTAAGATTGCTTTGAGACGGGTATTATACAATACTCGCGGTACCACTCAAATTGCGGATATAAAAATCCGCCACCTCTTCGAAGTCTATCAACTTCTATGCACTAACGCAGCATTCACGGGAACCATCTACTGGGTGTTTAAACCTTTGGGAGTTCCAGCTCAGAAGGGAGAAGTACAGGTTCCGGGCATTACTGATTCGCACCAACCATCAGTTCTCTGAAATGCTTTCGCCCTGACTATTCTTCGTCACAGCTTTTCTATTACGATTTGCATTATATCACAAGTTGTATCTCTTGTCAAGTGAGAAACGCTCAAAAATGAAAAAAATAATTTCTAAAATGCGTTTGATTATATAAAAATAAATTCTGCCATCAAGCTATCTTCTTCAAGTATTTCTAAAAGTTTATTCGTCAAATCATCATCTTGGGTAACTATATCTCAGTTGGAGCGATGGTATATGACTTCATGCCGCCATGTCCGCCGAATATCTGCCATTTCCCTATACCGAGACGTTGAAACAGTGCTGTTCTCTCGGCAGTGCAAAGCTCCTTGTCGGTATCTACTGACGTCATAAGTATTGGTGCATATCGGTTGTACTGTGCCTGCTGAGCGGTCATTTCTTTCATATTTACGAAAATATCACCTGTAAAAGCGAGATGGTGATCGTAGTCAATAAGAATAGATTCTCCGGCAAGATGTCCGCCTTTACCTTCAAACAGCTCAAAATGCAGTTCTCCGAAATCAAAGAAGCCTGTTTGTTCTATAAGCTGACTTATTTCCTTTTCATCTCCTACAACGCTCAGTTTTTCGGCTGACACAGCAGTATATGAAGTAAGGACTTTGCAAATTCGTACATACGGCTTGTGCAGTGGATTCATCTCACGGAATCCGTCCTCGTTGTTACTTTCAAGCCGGAGACACTCCGCTGTTTTAGCGCTTGCATACACAGTATCGAAAATCGGCAGCAGTCCGCAATGGTCAACGTCCGCATGAGTTATAAAGCATTTCTTTTTAATGCTGTCAAACTCAGGAATCATGTTTCTGAAAACCGACAGCATTTCTTCTTTATAGCAGGCATAGCCCGTATCGATGAACAGGTATTCGTCACAGCTTTTTATAATTGCCGTATTGCTGCCGCACGGAGGCTCGATAAGGGTTATTACTGTATTATCAGTAATATTATGATGAGTTATCCTTGGCGAGAAATTCCTGCCCCTTGAAGTTGCAAGTAACTCTGCAAAACGGCTTATACTGTCAAAAGTCCGGTAAGGAGATACGCCAGTATCGTCCAGTATTTGCATAGCAAGGTTTGTATTGACTATAAGTTCATTTTTGGATTTGGAGGATATTTCCATCGCAGCCGAGAGTTCATTAACGAATGTGCTGTAAAAGAAGCTGTTGTCATATATCTTCTCAGCATGATTATATTCGATAACTCTGACACTGCAAAGCTTTTTCGCTTCTTCTATGAAATCATTAATTTTATCTGAATTATCAACTATAAGTCCCATTTTGAAAAGCTGGTATTCTGTACCGTTTTCCTGTGAGCTTATGTATGAAATATTGAAATTATGTGCGCTTATAAGCTCAAGTATCGAAGTAACACTTCCGGGTTCATCCTTAAGCCGGAATTCAAGAAGCATAACACTGCGATTATCCTCGTCACACTGGAGATAACCAATATCTGTCAACTCTTTGGAAGCTTTTGCAATCTGCTGTGGAGTTCCCTCTGCATCGATAAACAGCATATGGGAATCCACAGCTTTGTTATAGCTTACTCTCGTGATATTTATACCAAGTGAGGCAAAACATTTGCTTGCCTTTAGAAATGCCCCTATATGATTCGGCATTTTCGTTACGAAAGTCTTGTTCATTATTTCTTGTACTTTGCGTTATCCATTTCACGGATAGCAGCACGGCGGATTTTTCCGCTTCCGACAGTCTTGGGCAGCTCCGGAACGAACTCAACAACTCTCGGATATTTGTAAGGCGCTGTACGCTCCTTGACGTAATCCTTGATCTCTCTAACCAACTCTTCTGATCCTGTCTTATTCTTTGTGAGAACAATGGTCGCTTTTACTACCTGACCTCTTATCTCGTCCGGAACACCAGTAACAGCACATTCAAGAACATATGGCAGCTCCATGAGCACACTCTCGATCTCGAACGGTCCGATACGGTAGCCTGATGACTTGATAACATCATCAACACGGCCCACATACCAGAAATAGCCGTCTTCGTCTACCCATGCGGTATCGCCTGTGTGGTAGTAACCGTCACGCCATGTCTCGGCTGTGTTTTCATCATCGCCGTAGTAGCAGAGTGCAAGTCCGGGAACACCGTATCCTGTGGCATTTTCGTCCTTGAGTTTAACACATATCTCTCCTGTTTCACCGACACCTGCGGGAGTACCGTCAGGGAGAAGTACCTGTACATCATACTGCGGATTTGGTTTGCCCATGCTGCCGGGCTTGGGTTCCATACCGACAACGTTTGCAATAGTAAGTGTTGTCTCGGTCTGACCGAAGCCTTCCATGAGCTTGATGCCTGTTGCCTTGTAGAACTGGTGGAACACCTCAGGGTTGAGGGCTTCACCTGCAATGCAGGCATATTTAAGTGAAGAGAGGTCGTACTTGGAAAGGTCTTCCTTGATGAAGAAGCGATACATAGTGGGAGGTGCGCAGAATGAAGTAACATTGTACTTCTTGAACATCGGAAGTATATCATCTGCGTGGAAACGATCGAAGTCATATACGAATACAGCAGATTCGTTCATCCACTGACCGTAAAGCTTGCCCCAGAGAGCCTTGCCCCAGCCTGTATCAGAGATAGTGAAGTGGAGACCGTTCGGGTCTGCATTCTGCCAGTAACGTGCAGTAACATAGTGACCGAGCGGATACTGATAGCTGTGGAGTACAAGCTTCGGATTGCCTGATGTACCTGAACTGAAGAAGATGAGCATCGGGTCAGTACCGCAAGGAGTTTCAGCGGTACGCTCAAAATGAGTGCTGTATGCCGAAAGCTCCTCGTTGAAGTCATGCCATCCATCACGCTGACCGTTTACGAGTATTTTTGTTTTAAGTGTGGGGGAAACAGCACAAGCCTTATCAACTTCATCTGCGACCTCGCCGTCAGCAGTACAAACGATAGCAGATACTTCAGCCGAATTGAAGCGATATTCCAGATCGTGTTCCTTGAGCATATTTGAAGCAGGGATAACAAGAGCTCCGATACGATGAAGTGCGATTATTGAGAACCAGAACTGATAGTGGCGTTTAAGGATAAGCATAACTCTGTCACCTTTTTTTATGCCTAGTGACTTGAAGTAGTTGGCAGTCTGGCAGGAATACTTCTTGATGTCCTTGAAAGTGAACGTTCTCTCATTATGATCAACGTCAACATAGATCATAGCAGTTTTATCAGGACATTTTTCTGCCATTGCATCAACGATATCGTATGCAAAGTTGAACTTATCCTCATTTACGAACTGAACGCCGCTGAGGATTCCGTTCTCATCAGTCTCGCATTTGACAAACTTTTCTGAGACCGGATTCAGTAGACCTGCTTTATCAACATTTGTAAGATGATGTTCAGCAATATGCTCGCGGAATTCGGTCATTCCTGTTGTACCGCGCGGAGCCATAACGAAAGCGTAGATCTCACAGTCCTCACCACCGAGAGCGACTTCATCATGCGGCATGGAGCTGTCGTAATAGATACAGTCTCCCTCGTGGAGTATCTCTGTATGTGAACCAACTGTCATGCGTACAGTACCCTTTAAAACTATATCCATTTCCTGTCCGGCGTGGCTTGCCATGTGCAGTGGCTGTGAAAGAGCTTCCTCTGAATATGGAATAACTACATGGAAGGGTTCAACGATCTTGTTTTTGAATTTTGATGCAAGGCGGTTGTAGGCAAAGCCCTTTCTGCGAACGATAGGCAAGCCCTCGCCCTTGCGGGTAACTGTGTATCCGCTGAGTTCAGGGCTGCTTCCTTCCATAAGGTCGGTGATGTCGACATTAAAGGTGTTAGCACATTTGTAGATGAACGTGAAACTGAAATCCTGTTCACCTGATTCGTATTTTTTGTAGTCTTCAACGGAGTATCCTGTATTTACAGCCATTTCTTCGACTGAAATACCAAGATCTTCACGCAGATTTGAAATACGCTCTGCGACCTCTCTGATTCTTACTTCTGCATTCTGTAATTCCGTCATTTTACTCATAATAATCTCTCCTTTTAAAATTTGATACTGGAAAATGAAACGGTCGCAGAAAAATACTGCCGCTGTCTTTACCGCGAAAAACAAAAAACTCGTCTCAAAGATAAATACTTTGAGACGAGTATCATAATCAGATTACCCGCGGTACCACTCAAATTGTGCCGCTATTGCGTAACACCACTTCAGACTCCAGCAAGTCCTATTCATTAACGCAGAATCACGGGAACGCTTACTGAAATCCTTTCAGCATTCCGGCTCAGAAGGGATACATAGCATTGCTTGACACCGACTCACACCGACCGTCGGCTCTCTGCAGACATTGGCAATCCTCTGCTTGTCTTCCTCATAGCTTATGTTCAGGATTATATCATACAAAAATCCATTTGTCAATACCTTTTTCGAAAAATATTTTTTAATTATTGCGAGATTTTGTTTAATCAAAACACAAAAAGCCCACCACTACGGAGTTAAAATTGTGCTCTGAACCTTATTCCATGACTGAAATTAGATATTTTTAAGTTTTTGAGACTTTTCAAACAGATATGATTTTATTATTGATAAATAATCCTGTCTATGGTATAATACATATATTTCCAAAAGCAAAATTATAAAGGTCATTTTCTTATATACTCAGGGGGTATAATATGTATTTTGATGAAATGAAACTCGGAATGAGTGTTGAGGTAGCCCCTGCGGTTATATACAAAGATAAAATGCTTGCATTTGCTAAAGAGTACGATGATTTGCCGATGCATACAGATGAGGAATATGCAAAGACAACTCACTTCGGTAAACTTATTGCTCCCGGTGTTATGTCATTCATGGCTGTCTGGGCAAAGTACCTTGAAGTAGATTTTTTTGGTAATGAACTGCTTGCAGGTAAATCAACCAAAATTGAATGGCACAAGCCCGTTTTCGCAGAAGATGTGCTGACAGGAAAAGCAACTATAACAAACCTCGTTAAGCGTAATGATAAAAATGGAATCGTAGCCGTATCCTTCGATGTTTATAATCAAAAGGGTGAGCTTGTATTGACTAATGTTACAGAAGCAATTGTAAAATGCAGGTTACAATAAGCGGCATGGAAGGAACTATACCGGCCAGTTGGTTCTCGCATCTTGAAATAGCAATTGAGAGGTTCGAATCCCTCTCTGTCCGCTCTTTTAAAGAAGCCTGTAGAAAACAGTTTTAAATGCATTTTTGCAGATTCGTGTGAAGAAAAAACAGACGTTTTTCACACGAATTCACACGAAATTCACACGAAGAAAAGGCGATATAATGTTATGAAAGAAGTCAGCTCCCGTGAGGGAGCTGTTGTTCTTGTAAGTAATAAAAATATTGTTTCCATGATGACTACTTGGAGCTCCGGTTCAAATCCGGCGTGACGGTCAGCATTGAAAAGTGAATATAATGATATGATCCCCCTCATCAGGTAGGAAGCTGAGATGCTCCTTGCCTGGTGAGGGGGATTTTTTTGTTTATTCATTCGTTTGGTGCTTCTGTCGGGAATAGCGAGTGATACTTGTTACGATCATAAGAATCAGATCAAGATCAATAATTGTGAATGTAATCAGGACAGAATACGGAAGCCATCAGTTGCAGCAGGAGCTGATAGACAGAACGGAGAGCAGACAGAACTATGACGACCTTGTGGAAGAAATTCTTCTGCTGCGTGAACAGCAGGAGCAGACTAATATGGACGAAGCTGCCAAAGCTGAGCACCGGGACCGTATACAGGCGCTTTGCAACTTCATTAATTCCCAGCCGCGCACCATCACAAAGTTTGATGGGACGCTGGTGAGGAAGCTGCTGAAGGACGTAAAGGTATGCGATGTCTTTATCGAGTTTCGTTTTAAGTCAGGGACGTCGGTTATTATTGAGAAGTGATTAGATATGAGGAATTCCCGCATCAGGTGATGCGGGTTTTTTATAATTTGACTTTTTCAACTGGTACGATAAAATAAACGGAAACTGGATATATCCAAATCAGAAACTAACTGCTATAATGATAAAAAACACGAAAGTGAGGAAATTATCATGGAAGACAGATATCAATTAAACAAGGAACTGGCACAAATGCTCAAGGGCGGAGTTATTATGGACGTTACAACACCAGAACAGGCTGTCATTGCGCAGGAAGCAGGTGCATGTGCAGTCATGGCACTTGAACGGATACCGGCTGACATCAGAGCCGCTGGCGGAGTATCAAGAATGAGCGATCCTGCTATGATCCGTTCGATTCAGGAAGCTGTTACGATTCCCGTTATGGCAAAATGCCGTATTGGTCACTTTGTGGAAGCGCAGATACTTGAAGCAATAGAGATCGACTATATCGACGAGAGCGAAGTCCTTTCTCCTGCCGACGATGTTTACCACGTTGATAAGCGGCAGTTCAAAGTACCGTTCGTCTGCGGTGCGAGAGATCTCGGAGAAGCTCTGCGCCGTATTGCCGAGGGTGCTTCGATGATACGCACTAAGGGTGAACCGGGCACGGGCGATATCGTGCAGGCCGTCAGACATATGAGAATGATGAATTCGCAGATACGCCACGCAGTATCTCTCAATGAGGATGAACTGTATGAAGAAGCAAAGAAGCTGCAGGTGCCGTATGATCTGCTGAAACAAGTCCATGACAGCGGCAGGCTTCCCGTTGTTAATTTTGCGGCAGGCGGCGTGGCAACTCCTGCTGATGCAGCCCTTATGATGCAGATCGGAGCAGAGGGCGTGTTCGTCGGTTCGGGTATATTCAAATCAGGCGATCCCGTAAAACGTGCTTCAGCAATCGTTCAGGCTGTGACCAACTATACAGACGCAAAATTGATAGCAGAGCTTTCATCAGGACTTGGCGAAGCAATGGTCGGCATCAATGAACAGGAAATAAAGCTCATCATGGAAGAAAGGGGCAAATAATGCGTATCGGTGTTCTTGCCCTTCAGGGAGCATTTGCAGAGCATATATCCAAGCTGAAACAGATAAATGTTGAAGCATTTGAGATCCGTCAGCTAAAAGACCTAAGCGGACATTTTGACGGTCTGATTCTCCCCGGCGGTGAAAGTACAGCTATGCGAAAGCTGTTAGGTGATCTCTCTCTGTATGAACCGCTGAAAGAAATAATACAGAATGGCTTGCCTGTTTTCGGGACCTGCGCCGGTATGATATTGCTTGCCAAAGAAATAGAGGGAGAGGAACCTTGCTTCGGAACGCTCGATATAACCGTAAAACGGAACGCTTACGGCAGACAGCTCGGCAGTTTTCGCTGTGTTGATGAGTTTGCAGGAAAAGAAATTGAAATGCCGTTTATCCGTGCGCCCTATGCAGAACGTGTTGGAGAGGGTGTGAACGTGCTTTCCAGAATCAAAGGAAAAATAGTTGCTGTACAGCAGGATAATCAGCTTGCGACAGCCTTTCACCCTGAACTTACCAATGATACGTCTGTATACGAATATTTCATCAAAATGGTTGAAAACCGCCGGTAAAAGTAGTATAATCAAGAAAAAGATACAAAGGGGTGCAGAGAATGTACATTGAGATAGATCACAGCAGCACAATCTGTGCCTATATGCAGATTTATCAGGAATTGCGAAGTCGTATCATCTCAGGAGCATTTGTGTACGGTGCGAAGCTCCCGTCAAAACGTGTGCTTGCAAAGGAGTGTCTTGTCAGCATTATAACAGTTGAACACGCATACCAGCTTTTATGCGATGAGGGGTACTGCGAAATGAAGCCGAGAAGCGGCTGTTATGTTAAGTATTGTTCGGATAACTTCTTTCCTGTATCTGACAAGAAAAATGATTCCACAACACCTTCAAATTCGGCTATTATCCATAATGATAACATCTCTTTCTCAACGGTTTCGTCATTACTAAGAAAAGTAATCCTTGACAGCGGAGAGCGCATTCTCATGAAATCTCCGACAGGCGGCAGTGCTGAGCTACGTGACGCAATATGCCGTTACCTCGCAAGATGTCGAAACATAAACGTTTCAAGCGAACAGATCATCATTGGTTCGGGTGCGGAATATCTGTATGGACTCTGCATCCAGATGCTTGGCAGAGATAATATGATAGCTTTGGAATCTCCCTCGTATGAGAAGATACGTGCGGTGTATACCGCAAACGGCGCTGTCTGCGATATGCTCGAAATGGACAGCGAGGGTATCCGTACCGATGAGCTTGAACGCACACAGGCAAAGATACTCCATGTTACGCCGTTCAACAGCTTTCCGAGCCTTATAACTGCATCTGCTGAACGCAGACATTATTATCTTGAATGGGCTTCTCATAGAAATGTGGTGATCATCGAAGACGACTACGACTCGGAATTTACTCTGAACGGAAAAGCACCACAGACGCTTTTCGCTCAAACGACTGACGAGAACGTGATCTATATCAACACCTTTTCCAAAACGATAGCCCCATCGCTGAGAGCAGGATATATGGTTCTTCCTAAGAAATATCTGACATTGTACAATGATAGAGTAGGCTTTTATTCCTGTACTGTACCTATGCTAGAACAGTTTTTTCTTGCTGAATGGCTTGACAGCGGAGAGTTTGAACGCACGATCAGCCGCATAAGGAATAAAACATGATGAGATATGATGAGCCCCGTATCACTGATTTAGTGATACGGGGCGTTTTTTAGTAGATGAAATCATCCTGGAAGATAGGTAACAGTTATGATCTCAAAATGGTTCTTCCTGCATCGTATCAGTCCGTCCCTCTGCATCTTGCTCAATTCATTTGATAGCACAGAGCGTTCCACATTGAGGTAGTCCGCAAGCTGCTGACGGTCAAAGGGTATATCAAACTCACGGGAATGCTTTTGAACAGATACGGTGTTCAGATACGCCATGATACGACCTCGCACCTGTCTCGGGGCAGTATGAAAGCTCCGGCTCGACAGGTGCAGATTTTTTCTTGTGGTGATAGTCAGAAGATTTGCAAGTAGTCTCGCCCTTGTATTATCATTGAGGTTTGTCAGCGACTTCATGCTCAGAAACACGATACTGCAATCCTCGGCAGCACATACATCGACAAGCATCGGCACATCAGGCAGGAGTGCATAGCTCTCCGCAAAGAACTGTCCCTTACCTACAAGGTTGAGTATCGTGCGGTTTCCCCACATATCATTGCTTTCAATAGTAACGCCGCCTGCCGTGACAAAGCAGAGCTTATCGGTGATCTCTCCCGATGAAAATATCATCTCACCTTTATTGTATTTCTTTTCGGCTGCATTAAGGGCTTTCAGAAGCTCAGATATTTCGGTATCATCAAAGCCCTTGAACAGTATCGAATTATGCAAAACTGTAATATCCATATTTTTCTCCCGAAATGTTGTAATTACAACATACTTTCTCCTTTGATTATACTATAATGGATACAGAAAGTCAAGGAGGTATGGCTATGATACGGAAAATAATTGAGATAGACGAAGAAAAATGCAACGGCTGCGGTCTGTGTGCGAAGGCTTGCCATGAGGGTGCGATCGCTATCGTAAACGGCAAGGCTAAGCTCATGCGTGACGATTTCTGCGACGGCTTCGGTGACTGTCTCCCTGCCTGTCCTATGGACGCTATCCACTTCACCGAGCGTGAAGCGGCGGCTTATGACGAGAAGGCAGTGCAGGCAAACAAGCAGAAGAAGTCCGCTTGCAGCGGTTTCACCTGTCCGGGTTCTGCATTGCAGAGCTTTACGCCAAAAGAAGATGACAGCGATGTTCGTGTTCCAAGCTGTTTGAGACAGTTCCCGATACAGATAAAGCTCCTGCCGACTAATGCACCCTATTTCAACGGTGCTGATCTGCTTATCGCTGCCGATTGTACAGCTTACGCCTACGGGAACTTCCACCATGATTTTATCCGTGGGAAGATCACGCTCATCGGCTGTCCTAAGCTCGATGCTGTTGATTACTCCGAAAAGCTGACAGAGATATTCCGTAATAACGATATAAAGAGCATCACTCTCACAAGAATGACCGTACCATGCTGTGGAGGTATGGAGTATGCTATAAAAAAAGCAATCGAAGCAAGCGGTAAGGATATTCCGCTTGAAGTCGCTGTTATATCGCCGGACGGCAGTATCGTTGAGATAAGAAAATAATGGAGGAATATATCATGGAACAGAAAATGTTTTGCTATCAGTGTCAGGAAACAGCGGGCTGTAAAGGTTGTACCGCTTGCGGTGTCTGCGGTAAACAGCCTGAAGTCGCAGCAATGCAGGACTTGCTTGTGTACGTTACAAAGGGGCTGTCTGCGTTGACAACTCAGCTCCGTGCAGAGGGACAGGCAGTCGATAAGGCTGTCAATCATCTTATCAGCGTGAACCTGTTTATCACGATCACCAATGCAAATTTCGATCTCGACAGCATTACCGTTAAGGTTACTGAAACACTTGCAGTCAAAGAAGAATTGCTCGGACAGGTGCAGAATAAAGAATCACTCCCCGAAGCAGCTCTTTGGAACGGTTCGGACTATGTCAAGAAAGCAAAGACTGTCGGCGTACTTGCAACAGAGAATGAGGATATACGCTCTCTGCGTGAGCTGATAACCTACGGTCTGAAAGGACTTGCGGCATATACAAAACACGCAAACGCTCTGCTGAATGATGATGAGGAGCTTGATGCTTTCTTACAGTCGGCTCTTGCTAAAACACTTGATGACAGTCTGTCGGTCGATGACCTTGTGGCTCTCACGCTGGAAGTCGGCAAGTACGGCGTTCAGTGTATGGCTGACCTTGATGCTGCAAATACTACAGCATACGGCAATCCTGAGATCACGACAGTTGATATCGGTGTCCGCAAAAATCCTGCAATACTGATCTCAGGTCACGATCTGAAAGACCTTGAAATGCTCCTTGAGCAGACAAAGGATACGGGAGTTGATGTTTATACGCACTCGGAAATGCTTCCGGCGCACTATTATCCGTTCTTCAAAAAGTATCCTCATTTCGCAGGAAATTACGGCAATGCGTGGTGGAAGCAAAAAGAGGAATTTGAGAGCTTCAACGGTCCGGTGCTTATGACCACAAACTGCATCGTTCCGCCGAAGGACAGCTACAAGGACAGACTTTGGACAACAGGTGCCGCAGGCTATCCGGGCTGTAAGCATATTGATGCACCCTACGGCGAAGTAAAGGATTTCTCGCCGATCATCGAACAGGCTAAGAAATGTCCTCCGCCTACCGAGATCGAAACCGGCTCTATTATCGGCGGCTTTGCCCATGAACAGGTATTTGCACTTGCCGATACAGTTGTAGAAGCTGTAAAATCGGGGGCTATCCGCAAATTCGTAGTCATGGCAGGATGTGACGGCAGAGCGAAGTCCAGAAGCTACTATCAGGAATTTGCTGAGAAGCTGCCGAAGGATACGGTCATTCTCACCGCAGGCTGTGCGAAGTACAAGTATAACAAGCTCGACTTAGGCGACATCGGCGGTATTCCGAGAGTTCTCGATGCGGGACAGTGCAATGATTCTTATTCTTTGGCGCTTATCGCTCTGAAGCTGAAAGAGGTATTCGGGCTTGATGATGTAAATGAACTGCCTATCGTTTACAACATCTCATGGTATGAGCAGAAAGCAGTCATCGTTCTTCTTGCTCTGCTGTATCTCGGAGTGAAGAATATTCACCTCGGACCGACTCTGCCTGCGTTCCTGTCTCCGAATGTGGCAAAGGTTCTTGTAGACAGCTTCGGCATTGCAGACATTACAACCGTTGACGAGGATATGAGGATTTTCGGCTTATGAGAAGAAAAGACCGTGAAGTGACCGATCTCAGCGAGATCATAGAGATCATGAAAAACTGCGATGTATGCAGACTGGCTCTGAATCCGAGCTGGAAGCGGAAATCAACATCGCTGCCGAGCTCATCGAAGACTGCATCAATGAAAACGCACATGTCGCCCTCGACCAGACGGAATACCAGAAACGCTACGATGCGCTGGTCGCCCGGTTCGACAAGGCCAAGGGCAGACAGACCGAAGTCACCGATCTGATTGCCGAGCGGAAAGCCCGCAAACATCAGATCGAATCCTACCTGAAAGAGCTACGGAGCCGGGAGCCGCTGACGGAGTTCCGGGAAACAGACTGGCTGGCGATGGTGGACTACATCACCGTTCACAGCAAGGACGACATCCGGGTGACCTTCAAGGACGGCACCGAGATCAAAGCATAACCCAACAGACGCAGCAACGCCTCTGAACCACATCGGCTCGGAGGCGTTGCTACGTTATATTTCTTATTTATTTCGTTTTCCAGTATTATCCGACCCTCTGATCTCTTCGTGGTAGAAATAATCCACTATTACTGGATGCCCCTGCGGAACCCTGCCATATGGCATTTCATTATCCACGAACGGACAGTCATATGTCTTTGCCATTTCTTCCGCTTTTTTCTCCAAAGCTTCAAAGTAGCTGCGATTATGCTTGTTGTATATCTCATCATAAAGTGGCAAAAGATCAGGACGCTTTTCGGCAATATAATCCATAATTGTCTTCTTGAAGCCGCCTCGCAGATTCAGATTCTCAAGCCAGAACAAATCGCATTGATTATGCACACGCTCAAAAATGGCTTCCAAGTCTGTGATGCCGGGAAATACGGGAGATACGAAACAGACTGTGCGGATACCTGCATCGTATATCTTTTTCATGGCGGCAATTCTGCGTTCAATACTGACTGCGGCATCCATTTCGTTTTTGAAATTCTCATCAAGAGTATTTATCGACCACGAAACGGTAACCTGTCCCAGCTTTTTCAGCAGGTCAATGTCACGCACTACCAGATCGGACTTCGTGCAGATCAGGATATCCGCACCGCTGCCGATAAGCTGCTCCAACAGCTTTCTTGTATTGCCAAACCGCTCCTCTTGCGGATTGTATCCGTCAGTGACCGAGCCGATTACCACTCGCTGACCGGAATACTTCTTCGGATTTTTTATTTCAGGCCAACGCTTAACATCGAGAAAGGTTCCCCATTCTTCAGTATGTCCAGTAAAGCGTTTCATAAAGGAAGCATAGCAGTACTTACAGGCATGGGTACATCCCACGTAGGGATTCACAGAATATCCACCCACGGGCAGACTGGATTTTGTCATGATATTTTTTGTTTCGACCTCACCGATGAGAACGCCGTCCATATTTATCTGTGCCATGCTCTTTGTTCCTCCAATACCTTATTAAAAGACTCCGGCAGCTCCTGAATCATATTTTCATCCCCAATGATAGGTTCAAGATCTTCCTTCATAAAAACGGGAATTCCGGCTTCGTGTGCCTGATCCGTAAGTGACCATGCCCATTCCGGCTCGGTACGCACCTTCTTGCTTTGCGCTCCGGTCATGGTACCGACTACGAGCCAATCAATGCAGGAAAGGTCTACTTCACCGGGATCATCAAACAGCGGTTCAAATGTCACATGATAATGCTTTGCCCGGATATTCTTCCGAAGAGCATCGATTCTCCATAGTTCTGACTTTCTCGTTACCGTCACTCCGAACCACGCATTATCAAGGTCTGTATCAAAACTCAACAAATCAGGTCGCTTGCTCAGAAAGAGAAACTGGTGCTGTGGGTTTTCACGTATCTTCGCAAACACCTCGTTCCGCCAATCATCCTGCCAACCGGCAAGATCGCTCATACCGGTTAGCAGAAAATTCTGCGGACGCTTTTTTTCCATCATTTTGAGCTTCCCCGGAAAAAACTCCGGTTTGGCAAAATCATCGATCATATGCCAGCGTTTCACGTTGTTACGGGCGTAGCAGTATTGACAGCCAACAGTACAGCCGATGACCAGATTCATGTTCTGTATCTGATCCTTTATACAAATGCTCATTCTTCACGCCACCCTTCAAGATTTTTTTGAATGCGTTCGAGATATGACTCAAACTGCACAATCTCGTTTTCCGAAAAGCCTTTATAATAGATCCTGCCCATTCCGGCAGAGACATCGTCATAATCAACTTTTAATTTATGTGCTTTTTCAGTAAGATAGAGAAGTGTTTTTCGCTTATCCTGCTGATCCTGTTCACGGCGGATAAGGCCGCTTTTCTCCATTCTTTCAAGCATGGTAGTAAGCGATGTGATGGCAAGGCCGCATTTTTCCGACACGGTTTTGATTGGCACACCGTCCTCCTGCCATAGCGCATAAAGAATACGTCCCTGTGCGCCATTGAAGGCATCGATGCCTTTTTTTAATAAAACCCGCTCGAATATCCTGTCCCCAAGCTGTTTTATTTTCGTTACCAAAAATCCACCATTCATCACAGATACTCCTATATCGTAGTTTCTATAATTCTACCATATAGGAGCGTTTTTGTCAATGGATAAACTATGAACACTCTTCCAGATAAATGAATAATATGTATCACCGAAACAGAGAAACACCTCTGAACCACATCGTCTCGGAGGCGTTTTTTATTTTATAAGAATATCATTCATGAGTGACCGTGCAAGATTTATGAAGCAAGTTTTTAATATTGATAACTATAGCGATGTTGATCTGTTCTGTTGTGTTGTTGCAAAACATAACATACGCACTCAAAATAAGCATGAGATAGTCGAGCAGAGTATCTGCATTGATGGGGATATTCGTGATGTACTGAATAAGCTAGTGTAAGATAAAATCCACCACATCATTGGATAACTAATATCCTTTGATGTGGTGGATTATTTTGTAATGGTTTCTATGACAACATTTCTAAGCACTCAACCCTATCCCTCAATCGCAATATTTGATATGTATCATTTTTGCGATCCTACGCACTTTTCACTCTCTGACAACATTTTGACGCACTACCAAAAGCCAATTATCATTTTGACGCACTAACCTCAGTGTGCAGAAATGTTGTCAGCCGTTTTTAGTGCGTAGATGTCTTTCCGAATACAGCAAAAACCATACCGGGGTTGAGTGTGCAGTTTAACTGTATAGCCGAAAACCGCCGTAAAATCGGGTTTTTCAGCTTTCATTCCTTGACATCAGAACCACGCACTCAACGTGCAGAGTATTTGGAAACATGTCTATATTCTTATCATATCAGATGTCTAAACTCTTGTCAATAAAAAAGTGCCTTCATACAAAGGGGCATTATAATATTTCAATTGCCCGTAGTCTATTGACATACAAAAAAAGTATGTCATATAAGTTGTTTTTCTGCTTTTGCAATATTGCAAATAAAAACGACACCCTATTGAAATATGATTGGAGCCAGTTATTCCGGCTCCATCTCATTTATATTTACTTTCTTTCGTACTCTTTGAGCCTGCGGTAAAATGTGTTGGCACGCAGGCCCATTTCTTTCTGAAACCATACTGCTGTAATAGCGCCCGCCTTCCATTGCTTGTAAAGTTGACCGAACTTTATCCAGTCTATAGGTTGAGGCTGCCGACCTTTATATTTACCCTGCGCCTTAGCAATAGCGATACCCTCGCGTTGGCGCTGTAAGGTCTGTTCACGTTCCAGCTCTGAGAGGGCTGCGAATATAGATAGGACGAAACGCCCCTGCGGAGTGTCTGTGTCGATATTCTCTTTGGCACTGACAAGAGTTACGCCTTTGCGCTGCAATACATCGATAATATTGAGCAAGTCTCTGGTCGATCTTCCGAGCCTGCTGATACTTTCAATATATAATGTATCGCCCTCACGGACGTATTCGAGCATTGCTTTCAGCTCGGGACGGTTTGCATTCTTACCAGACATCTTCTCAGCAAAAATACGCTCGACCTGATATTGCTTCATCAGGGCTTCCTGACGAGCCGTCTCCTGATGTTCCGTTGATACCCTGATATATCCTATTCTGCCCATAGTTCATCTCATTTATGTCCCAAAAAGTGGTGACGACTTTCGGAACGTCTCAAAAGTCAAAACACCACTTTTTGGAACGCTTTTTCAGCCAATTTTTGAATGTCCCATAAAGTACACTTTTTGGAACATTACCATGCTCCTCCATAGCAGCTCTCATACAAGCTTTCCCCACACATATACTTCACATCACGAAGAGCCTCGTGAAGCAAATTCGTATCCATGAGCATCTCCTCAATCTCGTCGCAGGTGTAACCGTACTCAAGCAGAAGTTCTACATCCTCGCTGTCAACGCCGTAACAACCACAGTATGCAAGCAGTATCTCCTCATGCATATTGTAATAGGGAGAGTCGTCATACAAGCTCATATACTTTGAGCGGTACAGCTTCGGTTCATACTTCGAGCGAGTGATATCTCCATTCCTGTCAATACGAATGATATCACCCTCGTCGGTTTTATTCTCTCATTTGCGAACTTGTGCAAGCCTATCCTACGGAGAGCATTCTTCATAATCGATTCGGTGCTTGCGTATACATAGAGCCCGATATCTTTGAAGTGGAGTAAGCACATCGGGTTGGAACCCTTAATAATGTACAGGTTGTTCCTGTCATCAAGTACTGAGAAGGTGAAGTTACCCTCAACAGTCTCAGACATATATTTCAGACTTTCAAAGTCGAGTTTTTCTTGCTTCTCAATAAGTTGACAAGCGGCATAGCTGTCAGTCTCGATATGGGTATCGGGTATGAGCTTCTCCTTTCTCAGTTCCTTAAAAAAGGAGAAATACTGTCATAAGGGTATGAAAGCAGACGGTCTTTTTCTTTAATCTGCGGAAGAATTGCTTCCTTGCTGAACTGAGTATATTGCTGTGGTGCAGATTTCTGATAAAACAGATTTTCTTCGTTTCTGACAACATCCTGCATCTGAAATACAAAAGATAAATCAAGCGGAATCTTGTTCATAAATACAAACTTTTTTTCAACACCGATATAATCACATATTTTCTTAACTACTGACGAATCAAGTTCTCTTGTAAGTTCAAGGCGGACAGGCGAAAGCATTTTTCGTTTTTGAATGATTTATTCCATAAAATCACGATAGTCAAGTTCTTCATCATATAAAGCATCTGCATCAATATCAGCACTTCTTGTAACTCTGATAAGCGATTTTTCCTTAACTGTATATGCTGAAAAAACCTTTGAAACAAAATGAAGAATCAGTTCTTCTGAGAGAATAAATTTCTTTTCAGATACCTCGGTCAATCTCGGAAATACATTATTTCCACAGCCGATAACACCAATGCTTTTTTTGCCTTTTCTGCTTTCAAGCGAACAAATCGCATATATTTCCTTATTACGCATGAATGGGAACGGATTTCTTCTGTTTACAACAATAGGTGAAAGCAGCGGAAGCATACAGGATTCAAAAATCATTTCTGCTTTCTGTATTTCTTCTATTGTCATGTGCTTGAAATCAGTAAGGCTGACACTATGCTTTTTCATCTGCTTCATCAAATCAGAATATGCATCGTTTTTTCTGTCTTCAAGACCTCTGACAGCATAAACAGCCGCATTTATCTGTTCTTCAGGTGTCATATCACTTTTGTTGTCTCGGATTTTGGCATTTGCGATAAGCTGATCCACCAGTGAACCAATACGAACCATAAAAAATTCATCCAGGTTGCTCTGATAAATTGAAAGAAATGTAAGTCTTTCGCAAAGCGGATTCTTTGCTGATTCAGCCTCTTCGAGAACTCTTTCATTGAATTTCAGCCATGAAAGTTCTCTGTTCATAAATATTTTGTTTTTCATAATTCCTCCTGTAATAACGGATTTATAAACACCGTTTTTTATTATTGCAGTGAATAACTGCGTCGTCTCAATACAGCATTTACCCTTGAAACAAATTCCCTTGTTCCAAATGGTATGGAAATACAGTCATCTGCTCCGGAATCGAGCATTTTGGTTATTTCAATACTACTGTTTTTTGAAAAAATCATAATAATCGGTACAGAGTTACCACCCTGTCTGATGTTGTGCATAACAGACATTCCATCTTCATTTGATGAATTCGTCCTTATTATGAGAAGATCAGCGATATGCTTTTTATTTTCACTGAAAAATTCATCAGCAGAAGAAAAGAAAACCGTTTCATATCCTGCCTTTTCAAGAGTAATGCTGATTTGTTGTTTAAGGTATGTGTTGTTTTCTAATATATAGATTGTTTTCATTTTTTTCGCCTCCGATATTTTGATGTAGTCGCAACTTTTTAGATATTGCTTTCAATAACTTTCATTACTTCATTCAGTCTGTTTTCGCCTATGCCCTTAATTTTACTGATTTCTCTGCGGATTAAATTTAAATCCATAACATTATTTTTTAACTGCAATGCCTCTTTAAAGCCATAATTGAAAACACTCTGAAGTATTTCTTCCATCTTGAGTCTGTCCATCGTCTTTATTTTCTTGTAAAGCGATCGGTCAAGCTGTATTACAGGGTCATTTTCACTCATTACAATCTACCTTTCTGCATTCTTGTTTGATAATGTGTATATCAACAACATTATGATAAAATACCCTATATTAAGTCTGATACCATAAGTATGTAAATCCTATGTAATGTTATCAGAAAATAAAAAAGCTCTGCACAAAGCAGAGCATAATAATTACATTAGCTGTTGTTCATTTATAATAAGCTTAAATTTCATTCCGAGTTTATCCGCAGCCTTACGGCATAGAATCATACGTTCCATAAATATTTCAAAATAATCCATAACAGAACAATATTTTGTGTCAACAGATAATTTCAGTTTTATTATAGTATGTGTTTCATTGATTTTTAATTCTGATTTTTTAACCGAATAGTTTACTCTGTCATGTTTATCGAATGTATCGATATTCTGATTCCTTACACGGCTTCTTCTTACGTCAGATTTATCAGCAAGAATTAAAGCTGCAGCCAATATACTTACCGGCTGACCATTTTCTTCATCATGATTTCCAATGGCGGACGTAATCATCGCAATTTCATCAGGTGGAAACGAATATTTATCAAGAAGTCTGAACGCTAATACTGCACCACTTTGGCTGTGTTCTTCACGATTTACCAGATTTCCAATATCGTGGAGGTAACCTGCAATCTTTGCAAGTTCTGCTGTTCTTTCCGAATATCCAAGTGTTTCAAGAATATATCCCGATTTTCCAGCTACAAGTTCAGCATGAGTAAAGCTGTGTTCTGTCAAACCGAGAGATCCGAGAAATTCATCAGATTTTTCAATATATGTTCTTACTTCCGCATTTTTCTTAATTTTTTTATAAGTCATTGTTTATTCCTTTATATCGGGAAACGCACTGTTATTTTGGGAAACATACCGTGATCGTAGTTCCGATGTTTTCTTTGCTTTCAAGTGTGATCTGTGCTTTATGATACATAGCACCGTGCTTTACGATGGATAATCCAAGTCCCGTTCCGCCAATAGACTTTGACCTTGCCTTATCTACACGGTAGAACCTTTCAAATACTCTGTCCTGCTGCTGAGCCGGTATTCCTATACCCGTATCCGTAACAGAAACGATCACGCTTTTTTCATTGTTTATAACTGAAACAGTGACCTCTCCGTTTTCCTTATTATACTTGATTGCATTGTCACAGAGATTAAATATGATCTCATCAAGGATCTTTCTTACGCCCATTATTTCAGCTTTTTTCCCGTTTACAGCAAAATGCACCTTCTTCTCATGTGCCTGTGCGGACAGCCTTGCTGCTATCTCAAGAGATAATGTATACAGATCAACTTCTTCTTTTTCATATGATATCGTACCTTCATCAAGTTCCGATATTTTTATAATATCAGAAACAAGTGTGATAAGTCTCTGTGCTTCATCATATATAGAATTACTGAAATCTATAACAGTTGCTTCGTCAGTTCCGCCTGATCTCATAATCTCTGCAAATCCCGAAATAGATGTCAATGGAGTCTTTAGCTCATGTGAGACATTTGATGTAAATTCACGCCTTAACTGCTCACGTTTGCTGATTTCAGTAATATCAATTATGATGATTACTGCACCAATAATATTGCCGTCAGCATCATATACAGGATTTGAAATAATACTGTAACAACGATCTCCGGATGCCATTTCAGCCTGAGAATGTTCACCTTCAAGAGATTTGTGGATCGCATCCCGAAAGACTTCGCTTCGGCTTAATTTCAATATATTATCGGGTGTTTCAACTTCAGCACCGAGAAGTTTGAGTGCAGACTGATTATATGTCAGTATTTTTAGCTGCTCGTTGATAACTATAAAGCCTTCGCTCATATTATCTGTAATGATTCTGAACTCTTCCTGTTTCTGCTGAGTTTCTTTCAACTGTTGCTCGATAGTTTTTTTCTGATATGATATTCTCCTCAGAAGTGGAGTCAATTCTTCGTAGGTATCGTTGTCCTGTGGATTATCAAGATCAAGTTTGTTTATCGGATCAACAATTTTTTTTGAAACTCTTAACGCCAGCACTAATGACAGGACTACTGTAACAATTATCAATATAGCTATCGGTTGACTCATTAACAGCAGTATGGTTAAAAGCGTATATTGTTCGGTTGACACTCTGATAATATCACCGTTTTCAAGCTTCTGAGCGTAATAAACGGTTTTTTCGGTCATGGTAGCAGAATATCTTACGCTGTGTCCGGTTCCTGATTCGGCTGCTTCTTTTATTTCCTCTCTGTCAGCATGATTTTCAAGTTCATTTATGTCAGCCTGAGTATCTGCAAGTACTGTTCCGTCGGCTGATATCAATGAAACACGATCGTTGTCCTTTGTTAGTTTTTCAAAATAACCTATTCCTTCTTTTTCTACCGCAGCAGCAACAAAAGATGCCTCCATCTTCAATTGTTTCTCAAGCTGTGCGGTAAACACTTCCTGTAATATCCCTAATATAATAATAAGACAGGTCAGTAATACTATCATGGCAGTTAGAATATTTGAGCGAAATATCTTTTTAACCAATATTGTCACCCCCCAATTTTATATCCAACATTTTTTACGGTCTGGATATACTGTCCCGCCTTTCCGAGCTTTGCCCTGAGATTTCGGATATGCACATCAAGAGTTCTGGATTCACCGTAGTAATCCTGCCATACCTTTGCAAATAATTCTTCACGGCTGACTACATTTCCATTGGCACTTAGCAGAATGGAAAGTATGGAAAACTCCTTGAAGGAAAGCGTGACCTCACTGCCGTCAACAAAAACAGTATGTTTTTTTATGTTGACCGATAAACAGCCTATATTGAATTCTTCTTTGTCTTGAGAATTCATTTGTCGGGTTCTTCTCAGTACAGCTTTAATTCTTGATATAAGTTCAGTCATACCGAACGGTTTTGAAATGTAATCATCTGCTCCCATATCAAGTCCAGTGACTTTGTCATACTCACTGTCTTTCGCAGTCAGCATGATTATGGGGAGCATTTCATTTGTTTTCCGCAAACTTTTCAGAATTGACAGACCGTCTTCCTCGGGCAGCATGATGTCCAAAAGAATAAGATCGGGCTGTTCAGTTGGTAAAGCCTTGCGGAATTCACTCGGACGTGAGAAATCCTTAACAGAGTAGCCTTCTTTTTTTAGGGCATAGCAGACAAGCTTTCTTATATTGTCATCATCTTCTACTATATATATTTTATCCATCTTTTTCGCCTCATCAGTATCGTTCATTATGCTTTCCTGTTACCGCAAAGATCACCCATTTGGCTATATTCTCGGAATGATCGCCTATCCTTTCAAAATACTTTGCGATCATGAGAAGATCGAGAAGACATTCGGCGTTATTGCTTTCGGCACTGACGATACTCATGATCTCAGATTTCACTTTATCGAAAAGAGCGTCAACGGTGTCGTCCATCCTGATGACCGAATCTGCAATTGAAATATCCTTCTTCACAAATGAATCAATGCTGTTTGTCACCATTCTTACCGTATTCTCTGCCATTTCTTTTATATCTGTCCTGAATGTCATATCTGCTGTTACATAATCGGCGATCTCAACAATATCAGATGCCTGATCTCCGATACGCTCCAGATCGGTTATCATTTTCAGCGCTGATGTTACCATACGGAAATCCGTAGCGACAGGCTGCTGATGAATGAGCAATCTCATACACATGGATTCAATTTCACGTTCCTTATTGTCTATCAGCTTCTCTGCCATGACCGAGTTTTCTTTCATCTGTTCATCTCTGTCCAGAAGATACTTGACAGCACAGCTTATGGCATCTTCACATAAAGCGCCCATTTCTACAAGAGCATTATTCAGCTTTACAAGCTCTGTTTCAAATTTTTCACGCATATTAACCAAACCTTCCTGAAATGTAATCCTCTGTCCTTTTATCATCGGGACTTGAAAACACTCTATCGGTCTCATTGAATTCCACGATCTCACCCATAAGGAAAAAGGCTGTCTTATCGGATATTCTTGCTGCTTGCTGCATATTATGTGTGACCATGATGATCGTGTATTTTTTTCTGAGTTCGACCGCAAGATCTTCTATCCTTGATGTGGAAATGGGGTCAAGTGCCGATGTGGGTTCGTCCATAAGAAGGATATCCGGTTCAACTGCAAGGGCTCTCGCAATACAAAGTCTCTGCTGCTGTCCGCCGCTCATACCAAGCGCCGATTTTTTGAGCCTGTCCTTACATTCCTCCCAAAGAGCAGCTTTTTTCAGTGAATCTTCTACTATCTCATCAAGCCTGACTCTGGACTTTATTCCGTGTATCCTCGGACCGTAAGCGATATTATCATAAATACTCATCGGAAAAGGATTGGGCTTCTGAAAAACCATTCCTACCCGCTTGCGAAGGATATTAACGTCCATATCCTTGTAAATATCCGTACCGCCCAGCGTTATCACACCTTCGATACGGCAGCCTTCCACAAGATCGTTCATTCGGTTGAGGGAACGAAGAAATGTGGATTTACCGCACCCTGAAGGTCCAATCAATGCGGTAATCATCTTATCGGGCAGGGATATATTGATACCTTTCAGCGCATGGTTTTCACCATACCAAAGGTTCAGGTCATGAGCTTCAAGTTTTATTCCGTCATTGCTCATTTTTCCTCTCCTCTCTTAAATTTATTCTTTGCTATTTTTACGGATACATTTATGATTACGGAAATAAACAGCAGGACTGCCGCAACAGCAAAAGCTGTTTCAAAATCTCCTCGTTCCTTTGCATACATATACAATGAAACCGTAAGCGTTGAGCCTGCGTTATCGGACTGTACCGCATCGAGCGGTGACAGCAATTCATTTGCCATTCCTGCCGTGAACAGCAATGCTGCGCTTTCGCCTGTGATCCTTCCGATCGCAAGTATACAGCCTGTTATGATACCGTCAACCGCCGAAGGAAGGACAACGGTACGTATCGTATACCATTTTCCCGCACCGAGAGCAAATGCACCTTCTCTGTAGCTCTGAGGTACGGTTTTCAGACTTTCCTGTGTTGTGCGTATCACGGTCGGTAATGTCATGATAACAAGCGTCAGCGCACCTGCGATCAGGCTCGTACCCAATGTGAAGAACTGCACAAAGATCAGCATACCTACGAGTCCGTAGATGATAGACGGTATGCCTGCAAGCGTTTCTGTTGCAAGCTCAATGACTTTCACAGCTTTCTTGTTGGAAGCGTATTCCTGTAAATAGACAGCGCCGCCTACACCAAGCGGAAGAACGATCATAATTGTTATGATGATGATATAAATCGTATTAAGGATATTTGGCAATATGCCGACTGTTTCTCTTACCATACTTGGCTTTGTTGTGAGAAATTCTCCTGTGATATGAGGAAGCCCTCTGAGCAGTATGTAGCCCGCCATAAGGATAACGAGAACGAAAATGATGAGAGCAGCAGAAAATACAAGCGAATTCATGATAGCATTTATGATCCTTCGCTTTGCAGATATTTTTTCACGCATGACCTCACTTCCTTTCCCTCTTGACCACAAAGTTCAGTATGATATTTATCAGCAGAATGAATATGAACAGAACAAGTGCGATCGAGAACAGTGCCTGACGCTGTAACCCCGAAGAATACGACATTTCACTTGCGACTGCTGTTGTAAGGAAACGCACGCTTTTGAACAGCGACGGCATATTCGCAACATTTCCTGCAACCATCATGACCGCCATTGCTTCACCCAATGCTCTGCCGATGCCAAGTACAATAGATGCGAGGATACCGCTTTTTGCTGCCGGCAGCGTCACTTTGAAGATCGTTTCGGTCTTTGTAGCACCAAGTGCAAGAGATGCTTCTTCATATTCATGCGGAACTGCTTGTATCGCCGTCTGCGATATGGAGATGACCGAGGGCAGTATCATGATCGCAAGCACGATGATCGCCGAAAAAAGATTTGCGCCGTCCGGAAGACCAAATAATGCTCTTACGTTAGGTACGATCACGATCATTCCTACAAGTCCGTAAACGACCGAAGGTATACCCGACATCAGCTCAATGACCGAAGAAAATACAGACGAAGCTTTTCTGCTTGACGATTTTGCAAGGAACACTGCACACAATACGCCAAAGGGAACGCCGATCAATATTGCCCCGAATGTTCCGTATACCGATGATAATATAAACGGCAGGATACCGTATTCGGGATTTTTAGCGGTCGATGCCCATGTTGTACCGAACAGAAATTCCCTAATACCGATCTCTCCGATGGCAGGCACTCCTGAACTTACAAGAAATGCAGTGATAACTATTACAAATATGATCGAAAGAAATCCGCAGACTGTAAACAGCCATCTCATTGCAATGTCCACTATCTTATTCTTTTTCATGCCGCTCTCTCATTTCTTTGCAGGAACTGCTCCTGCTTTACGGATATAATCAGCAGCTTTATCACTCATACAAAAATCATAGAAATCCTTTGCTGATTCAGAAAGTTCCTTATCCTTTTTAGTTACAAGAACGAAATTACGCTGAATGCTATAACTGCCATTGAGAACGGTATCCTCAGTAGGTAATACTCCGTCTACGGAAACGGTTTTGACCGAATCACCGACAGATGCGAGAGAAGCATAGCCGATAGCATTCGGGTTAGAAGATACCGTCTGGATCACATCACCCGTAGATGTCAGCTCTTGTGCATATTTGCAGTTATCGGCAGTACCGGTAACGGATTCAAAACCGTCTCTTGTTCCTGAAGCCGCTTCTCGTCCGATGCAGATAATAGGAGAATCGGAACCACCAAGCTCATTCCAGTTTGTAAACTCGCCGGTATAGATCTTTGCAATCTCAGCAACATCAAGGTCTTCTACGGGATTCGAGTTGTTGACGATAACTGCGATACCGTCTATCGCTACAACTTCCGCATTCAGTTCTGCCGTTTCATCATCTTTCAGATCACGGCTGGAAAGTCCGATATCACAGCGTCCTTCCTGTACTGCTTTGATGCCGGCACCAGAACCTGTCGGATTGTAAGTTACCTTTGTGTCGCTGTTTTCTTCCATATAAGCTTCACTCAGATAACCAATGACCTTTTCCATTGATGTTGAGCCGTCTGTCGAGACTGTCTGATCTTTTTTCTTTCCGCATCCGGTTGCATTCATTGCCATCAGCAACACCAATACACTTGCTAAAACCTTTTTCTTACTCACAATAATCACTCCTGTTGAATATTTCCTTTCGGTGATATAAGTATAACATTTTCAATGTAAATTCCGATACCTTTTCTATGTTAATTGTAGGTAAAGCAAGCATTTTTTTCGGAAGGAGTGTAAATGTGCAGTTTAAGCCTGAAACAGTAACATTTATATTATAATAATGCTCATATTAAATCTTCAATCACCTCTATGTTAATTCCAAGTAAAATATTCAAATTTGCAAATAATTCAAAAAGAGCAGTAAGGGATATTCCTATCTGTCTGATTCCATAGCCTATCTTTATTTTATCAATATAGAGCTTTTCAAATGCAGCCTGAATCTTCTTTATCGAGCAGGTTGTCTGAGACAGTTTCACTCTGCCGCCAGTTGCAGGGATGCAATTCTTAGAGTATCCTATAAATAGAGATATGCCTTTGGCGTAAAGGTCGTTTTCAACCAGTTCTAAGACAAGATTTTCGACCATTTCTTTCATAACTATACGAGCTCCGTCAACATCATAGTCTTCAAAAAGGATCTGGCTATTGGAAAGGGATTTACTCTTACCACGATAATTATGGATCTGCTCCATGGTACATGGCTCTCGACCCCAAGCATGGTCTATGAGAAATTCGGCTTTAACACCAAATTCCTTGTATAGTAGATCCTCGGGAAGTTCTGTTATGCCCTTCATATCAAAAACGCCGTATTTTGCAAGCCGAGCAGCCGTTCCACGTCCTACATTCCAAAAGTCAGTAAGAGGCTGATGTTTCCAGAGATACTTCTGATACAGCTCTTCTGTAAGAATACCGATATGCTCCGGAACGTGCTTTGCGACGATATCCATCGCTATCTTAGCAAGGTATAGGTTAGTACCGATACCAGCAGTGGCACAGATCCCAGTTTTATCCATAACTGCCTTCATTAAGAGCTTTGCAAAGTCCTTCGCCTTGCAGTTATAAGTTCGCAGATATGGCGTTGCATCAATAAAAACCTCGTCGATAGAGTAGACGTGAATGTCGTCTGGAGATATATATTGAAGGTAAATACCGTAAATTTGTGCAGAGACCTCTATATACTTTCTCATTCTCGGTATAGCGATCTCATACTGGATCTGCTTGGGAATTTCATATATTCGGCAGCGATTCTTGACACCAAGTTCCTTGAGTACAGGAGAAATAGCAAGGGTTATAGCTCCGTCACCACGAGTTGGATCCGCTACAACCAAAGGTACCTTGAAAGGATCATAGCCACGGGCGACACATTCAACACTTGCATAAAATGATTTCAGATCAATGCACATATAGACGTTTCCCATAGCTATTCCTCCGTTCGTTGCTAATCAAAATAATCGTATATTGCCACTGTAATTGGTATATTTATAGCCCCTGCGGACCATGTCGCTGATCTTTATATTGAGTAACTCTTCAGGAAAACACAGTATCTGAGCAGCCTCAGAAACACTTCTGCCTTCTCTGAATAACTCATCCAGCTCATCATCCTCAATGTTCAGATTTGCCATAAACCTGTTAGCTTCAGCTTCTGTCTTATCACGCATATTGAAAAAAGTGAACTCTCGAAGAGCTCCTTGTTTGGCTATATCTGAGTGAAGAACATGATGTCCAAGCTCGTGAGCACATACCAGGAGCTGAGGAATACGCTTTATAGCAGAAGAAATAAGAATGACCGGTACGTCATCAATGAAAGTGTATAGTCCTTTAAGAGAGCCGAGATAGGTCACAGCGACCTTGACACCAAGATAGTCACACAACTCAAATGGATCAGAAGAACGATATTTCGTTTTAAGCTCTTCAACTATTTCATAAATAGTCATAAGAACACCCCCAGAAAACTATTCGGACTTCTTTGCCTTCTCTACCTTTATCTCCCAATATACCTTTTGTAGTGCGTTGAAAACTGCGTCTTTGTCTTCATCAGATAAAGCTCCTCCGGCAAACAGACCTGCAGCATCATCGAGCAGCTTTTGTGCTTGCATTTTAGCGTCAGCGCCATAAGCAATAGCAGCAGTCTGCTGAAAGTCATCAGGATTGTCATTTTTCCAGAAATCAATGGATGTCTTGAAAAATTCGGATAACTTCTCATAGACTTTGTTATACCTGGGAACTGTTTCCCCCATTTCATATCTGGCTATTGTTTTTCGTTCGAGACCGGTTATATCTGCCAACTGTTCCTGTGACATATGGCTGGCAATGCGAATTTGCTTGAGTTTCTCACCAAACTCCATAAAATCGCCCCTTTCTTGAAATGATATGCACACTAATGTCTCATTTGTATGTGACTTTAATATATCACAGAACATTCGTTTTGTCAATAGGAATTTATTGATTTTTTCAAAAATCATCAATCCTCACAATTGAATGTCGCATTTTCCGACAACATATCCAAAGTTGAAATATCCCCTTGACAATGTGATGTTTGAATGATAAAATATAGCCAAGAAAAGTGTAACTTCCAATGTGTGGAATAAAGAAGAGACAAGTAATAATGGTGAATTAGGGGGATATTAGTGTGAATTACATTAATAATCGTGGACCAATTATTACTGTTCAGGATCCGCTTCGTCCGGGAAGATATGTACAGTATAGGGATCTTAGCTGGCAGGGAATGCCGGAAATAATATCCTTTACCGACTATCTCCGCTGGAATTATACCATTGATTACGGATCATTTATACGAAAGCTACACGAAAGAAATGAACTACCTCTCTCTTATAACATCTCTGCTAAATCAAAAGTAACAAACGTAACAATTGTTGACGGCAAATATGACCGTATAGACAGCTTCTCGTTTATAATGTACGTTATCTGTGATGTCGGTTTCTCCTGTGCAGGATATGAGTGCCACCAGCAATACTGTGTAAGTGGATATTTCAGGACTTATGGAAGCTCGGACTTCCTGAACGATGTGAAACTGTATAACGGTGAGCGAATCAGATGCCGCAATCCTCTTGATCAGTTTCTTGTGCCAATTATGTCAAAGCATGCATTCGATGTAGTTGCCGATGAAATACTGGATCAGTACTACGACAAAGAACGAGACTATATACATAAGATCAATGGAATAGCCTTAGCCAAGGCTATGGGATATAATATCCAGTATTTAAGGCTGTCTCTCAGCGGAAAAATAAAGTCAAAGCTCATATTCGACAAGAAGGATGTTGCCGTTTATGATAAAGACGGTCACAAGGTTATTATGCATATACCTGCTAATACCATTCTTGTTGATAAGTCGCTTATAGACAGTCCTGAGCTTGACTATGTGGTCATTCATGAGTGTGTCCATGTCCACCTGCACTACCTGTTTTACTATATACAGAGCCTTTATCGCAGATGGAACGGAAAGGAAATGCCTGAATTCCTTGACTATTTCTACTCTGAAACTCAGAAGGACTGTATCAGGTGGATGGAAACACAGGCGAACAGCATAGCAAGGCGAATACAGATGCCTAAAGGCGATACCACTGATGTCATACTTGAGTTTCTGGATCAACATGACGAAATGTCTTTTGATGACTACCGTGAGCTTATAGACCATGTAAAAAATAAGTTCGGAGTATCAAGATACGCAGCCAAGAAACGAATTATTGAGCTTGGCTGGACAGAAGTTCGAGGTGTATATGTTTACTGCACCACAGGATATGTAGAGGATCATGAGATCGAAGATGGTTTTCCTTTGAACTACACATATACCCTCCCCTTAAAGTGTATTGCAGAAATATATGGCAGTTCATCAGATTTCGCAGCTCTTGTGAGCTCACGGAAATACATATATATCGACGGACATCTGTGCTGCAACGATGAGAAATACGTCATCAAGGAGTACGGAGTTGCCTTCGCTTTGACTGAATATGCTAAGCATCATATGGCAGAGTGTTGCCTCAGTTTTAAGCGTATTTATTGGAAACAAGAGTATTCGTACACTTACGGGGAACTTAATAAAGAGGACCTTCAACTCATAGTAGAGCACACTTTGGATAACGAGCAAAAGAAGAAGCTCAGGAAAGCTCTGAAGGAACACATCAAGGAAGATATAAAACTGCAAAGCAATTCGGGAAGTAACCCCTTTGCCGAAACTGTCAAATTTCATATGAAGAGATGTAAGGTTACCGTGGAGACACTTGCAGAACGCTCCGGACTTGGACTGACAACCATAGGAAAAATGAGAAAAGGTGGAAAATTCAAGATTGAGACAATTCTTGCATTCAGTGTAGCTCTGGAGCTTGAAATGCCTTTTATCGTCGATCTTATGCAGAAAGCAGGTGTACAGTTCGATCCGCACAATGCTGTTCACAATATGTATCTTACTATCCTTGATCTTCTTCCGAATGCTAATGTCTTCCAGATAAATGCATTCCTTAAGGAAGAAGGATTCACTCCTTGGACGCAGGAGCGTGAGCAAAATCAATGTGAAGCCGCTGTATAACTTGCATATATGATATGATAACGAGTCAGGAGGAAAAATATGCTTATTCTTAGCTCCAGTGGATTTAGCACAACACAGGTTCGCTTAAAAATCGGAGAGATCATAGCAGACAAAACAGGAAATATGCTCATAATCCCCATAGCCAGTTTACTTGGTATGGAAACAGCCGAGAGAGAACGTAACTGTGCTGCAATGCTTGGATTCAAAAAGGAAAACATCTATATCTATGACGAGTTCAAACCCACCGAACTGCTGGATATAGAATTCAGCTATATAGTAGTGCTTGGTGGACATACGCTTAGACTGCTCAGCAAAGTCAGAGAGCTTCACTTAGATACATTCATCAAGGATCAAGTGGCAAATGGTGCTATATACCTTGGATTCTCCGCAGGAGCTTATCTTGCCTGTGACGATATAGAGTATGTAAAGAATTACGACAAGAACGACGGTTTTATTACTGATGGCAACTTTCATGCTCTTGGATTCACGAATAAATACGTTCTTTGTCACTTTGATTATAGAGATGAAAAAGATATTCAACTCTGTAGACTGTATATTGGTGATGAGGCAGAACTGATTACACTGAATAATAATCAGTTGGTAGTTTTACCATAGAAACACAGTTGAATTTTGAAGATTGGCTGAAAGCGGTCATTTCTCCGATAAGATCGAGCTTTGATTTGACGGTATTGTAACGGGTGCGACTCGCTCAGGGTTGCTCCCGTTTTTCGTATATTGGATTGAAAAGCAGGGCTGATTATGGTATAATAGTTAATATAATCAATGTGCGAGAATGCTCGCACAAATCGTAATTTGTCTTTCTATGGGAGAATAGAAAAATGGAAATCTGAAGAATAGAAACAGGCGATGAGTAAATAGAAATAATAAGGAGATTTTAACTATGACACAAAAAGAAAGACTTGTATATTTTATTAATAGGATAAACAGTGATGAAGAATTGAAAGAGGAAATTTACAATAAGTGTGATCCAGATACTTTTTATCCGCAGAAAGAACTTATGGAGGATTTGGAATGGCTTATGGAAGGCGGGAGCGAAGAAAACTATGATCTTGTCCCATTTGCTAATGATGGTTCTGGTGGACTGTACTTGCTTGTAAATGATCAACATATTGCGTATTTTGATTCAGAGGGCTGTGCTGGATATGTGGCTGAATCTGTTGATGATTTTTTCAATATCCTTTTCGTATTTCGCTTTTTCTGTCTTTCTAAGGGTGTGATGAAGAGTTACGAACAATTTCTTAAGGAGTGTGAGGAGGATTTGTTCGAGATTAAGCCATCGGAAGCATTTGAGAGATTTCTTATCAAGGAAAAGATGGAGACGGACAAAGAAAAGGTGTATGAGAAATTCATTAAAGGGTTAACAATCACGCCTATATTTGAAATCAATCCTATAGATGAGGAATATGTGAAGACAAATAACTTGCTTGGTATGGAAGAAGACGAATTCCTTGAACTCTGCAAGAAGATTTGTTCGCAAGGATAGGAATCTAAAGCCTAGCATGTTTTTTATTTGAAGAAGATATGATTAAATTCTAGTAATAACAAAAATGACAAATCGTGAGTTGTAGAGGTCTTGATGATGGGAAAAGAATTGTCGGAAATGACGTTGGAAGAATTGTGGGATTTATTCCCAATATTTCTTGTTCAGCACGATGATCAATGGAACGGATATTACGAGGAGATAGAAGCCGCGATCACTGACCTTTTGAAAGATTATCAGATTAAAAGAATCAGTCATATTGGAAGTACGGCGATACAGGAAATATGGGCTAAAAACATTGTTGATGTGATGATTGAGATCTCTGAAAACGCTGATATAGAAGAAATTTCACTCATTTTGGAACAAAATGGTTTTATCAAAATGTCCGATGAAAAGAGACGTATTTCACTCAACATGGGATATACAAAAGACGGCTTTGCAGATAAGGTCTATCACATTCATCTTAGGTACACCGGAGATAATGATGAGCTGTATTTCCGAGACTATATGAATGAACATCCCGAATTGGCTAAAGAATATGAAGCATTGAAATTACGGCTCTGGAAACAATATGAACATGACCGAGATGGCTATACAAACGCAAAGACAGATTTCATCTCTAAATGGACGGCTGAAGCACGAAAGGAATATGGAAACAGATACTAACAACTTCTCAGTCAACGCAGTAAATTATATAAGAGGGAGTGAACACCATGTGTACTTGGTTCTATGCTGAAAAGTCTGTGCTGTCACCGATCATCACAAAGGCACAGCAGCTACCGCTTGCGGATACGATCAGGAACACTATGTCACGTTCGGCAGAAATGTCGGGCAATATCCGTCCTACCGATATGGCAGCGGTGTTTGCTCCGAACAAACAATTCTTTGTCATCAAGCTTGAAATGGGCTTTTTACGACAGAATAAATGAGTAAGAATGTGCGAATTCATCACATAAATCTGTTTTCAGGAGAATTGATTGGTTTGAAAAAGAAAAACAAGAATAACAAGAAAAAAGAAAAGATATTTATACCTAACTTCACACTGTTTCTTGCACTTATATTTTTTTGATGGGAGCATTTCCGGCGTACAGTTATTGGAGTATGCGAAAAAACTGCACATATGAAACAAAAGGCATTGTTATTTCTGAGGAAAGCGGGAAAACAACTGATTTTTATCATACTGTTGAAGGTTGGTATATATCACGCCGTCCTGGATACGGATATAGCGGCAGACATGATAAACATTGGATCAAGATCGAAGTTGAGACAGATAGCATTTTCAAGCATGAGTACCTTTATGCGGATGTGGGGTATGGCAGTAAAGACGATGAAATAATAATCCGTTACAATCCTAATAATCCGGATGAATATTATTTTGCAGTTAGTTATAATGGCTACAAATCTACTGCAATGGTGCTGTTTTTTATATGCGGTGGTATGATAGTATTATCAGTATTCCTGTTTATTCACTATAACAAACCTCTACTGTTTCCAAAGAAAAAGATGAATAATACTTAAAATCAAATCATAAGGTGGTGAGTTGGTTCTACGCATAAAGATCCACGCTGTCACCGCTCATCAACGGACTATCCTGAGCCGAAGCCGGAGTTTATGAAGATATAGAATGATGATAATGGAAGGAACTTGAAATATGTTTTTTAAAAAAGCTAAAAAGGAAAAACAAGAAAACGAAACAATAAATAATGCAGTTTTCGGAGAGCTTGAATACATTGACTGTGCGTGGGAAGGATATTCGGTAAGCTCGCTGTTCGGTGAAGAAAAGATCATTGATCTGTATGTGTATGCTGATGAAGATGATAAGATCATTGAGGAACATCAGGAAAAGGTATATCAGAATTATCTTAGGTATCGTATAGAAATCGAAGACGCTGTCAGAAAAGTTATTTTCAGAGAATTTAAGCTCCCGTATGATTTTGAACTTACATCACGATTCAGAGTAAGTTCGATAATAGTGACCTGCGACGGTAATTGTGGCTTGGCAATAGTTGACACTACCTATGAAATGGGACATAACCGTTTCAAATTTGTGGTTGAAACCAAACCCGACTACGAATTCACCGATTCGGAAGAGTATTTTTTAGAAACAAAATAACAACAGCTAAATAAGACTATTTTCAAAAACAAAGGGCGGTGAAACATGAAAGCTAAGTTCAGAAAAGATCTGGAATTTGTTCGGATAAACGGTCATAAACTGCATATTTTCAGGTGCGGTGATGTGAATAAGCCGAAGCTCGTATTTATGTCAGGCTCAGGCACGGTTGCACCGATGTATGATTTCAAGGTCTTATATAAAAAGCTGCTCGATGATTATCGGATAATCGTGATAGAGAAGTTCGGTTACGGCTATTCCGATCTGTATGAATGTCCGTGTGATATAGATTCAGTCATTTCCTATCAGAAACAGGCTTTGGAAATGATCGGTGAAAAAGCACCATACATACTCCTGCCGCATTCAATGAGCGGAATAGAAGCTATACGGTGGAAGCAGATGTATCCTGACGATGTAAAAGCGATAATCGGTCTTGATATGGCAACTCCGATTACATATATGGAATGGGGCAATAATGAGATAAAAAAGCGTTTAGACCTTATGCGGAGATTTAAGAAGCTGAATGATCTTGGGTTGTTGCTCTGGTATCCGATAAGCAAGAGAAGCCTTAGCAAGGACGAAATAAAGCAGCACAATCTCCTTAAAAGGCGTAACCTGATGAACAACTGTTATATCAATGAGGCAAAGCAAGTTCTGAAAAATGCCAAGATCGTTGCCAGGGTGGGAAAAGCCGAATGTCCGACTTTAATGTTTGTATCTGACGGAAAACAGACATCACCAAACTGGATAAGCAATGAGCGAGAGTACGCTAAGTCAGTAAATGCTGAGACAGTTTTACTGAATTGCGGACATTATATCCATTATTACGAAAGCGATAAGATCAGTTCAAAGATAAAAGCCTTTCTATCAAAACTGGATTGAAAGCCCCGATACATCGCATATGATCAAAAGGACGGTGAACCATGGACAAGGTATATGTAGCGATAGACCTCAAATCCTTCTACGCATCGGTAGAGTGCGTAGAACTTGGGCTTGATCCGCTGAACACAAATCTTGTGGTAGCCGATCAGAGCCGTACCGAAAAGACGATATGCCTTGCCGTTTCGCCGTCACTGAAAAGCTACGGTATTTCGGGCAGAGCAAGGCTGTTTGAAGTCGTACAGCGTGTGAAAGAGGTCAATGAGCAGCGACAGAAGAAAGCTCCCCACGGACAGCTCACGGACAAGAGCTTCATCTACTCGGAGCTTGTATCAGATCCGTCCCTCGCCGTTGACTATGTGGTAGCAACTCCGCAGATGGCGCACTACATGAAAGTTAGCGCCGATATTTACGGCATTTACCTGAAATATGTCGCTCCCGAAGATATTTTCGCATACTCGGTGGACGAGGTTTTCATTGATGCCACAGGGTATCTTGGCACCTATCACACGGACGGTCACGGCTTTGCCCGTATGCTGATACAAGATGTGCTTGACACAACGGGCATCACGGCTACAGCAGGAGTCGGCACGAATATGTTTCTGTGCAAGGTCGCTATGGATATTGTGGCGAAGCATATCCCTGCGGACAAGGACGGAGTGCGTATCGCAGAGCTTGACGAGCAGACCTTCAAGGATAAATGGTGGTCGCATACTCCGATCACGGACTTCTGGAGAGTGGGCGCAGGCACGGCAAAACGCCTTGAAACGCTCCATATCTATACTATGGGCGATATTGCGAGATGGTCGCTTGACCGCTATCATATCGGAAAGCTCTATAAGCTCCTCGGCAAAAATGCGGAGCTGCTGATAGACCACGCTTGGGGTATTGAACCAACTACCATAGCCGATGTTAAATCCTATAAGCCGTCAAACAACAGTATCACATCGGGACAAGTCCTGCAAGAGCCTTGCGACTATGAGCGCACTCGGCTGATCGTGTGGGAAATGGCGGATATGCTGTCCCTTGATTTGGTAGATAAGGGGCTTGTGACAAATCAGATCGTGCTGACAGTCGGCTATGACCGTGAAAGCCTTGCTGACGGTCACTACCAGGGCGAAGTGGTTTCCGACCGCTACGGAAGACAAGTCCCGAAACACGCTCATGGTACGCAAAATCTCGATAAGCACACATCTTCCACAAGAAAAATGATCGAAGCGACAATGACGCTTTTTGACCGTATCTTCGATAAAACTCTGCTTGCAAGGCGTATCAACCTTGTTGCATGCAATGTCATCAAGGAAAGCGATGTGCCTGAGAGCGAGAGCTATGAACAGCTTTCCCTGTTCGATACGGAGGAAACCATACAAGACCGTGCGGACGATGAGCAGGCACTTGAAAAAGAAAGAGCATTGCAGGAAGCGATGCTCACGATCAAACACAAATTCGGAAAGAATGCCGTTCTGAAAGGCAAGAATTTCACGGAAGGTGCTACGGCGAAAGACCGTAACCGCCAGATTGGTGGGCATAAGGCTTGAGACAGGAGGATAAGATGAAAAAACTATTCAAAGCGATCAGGAACGGCGATTTTAATGAGGTCAAAGAGATAATAACAAAAAAGCCGGAATTGGTAAATTGCGTGGCGAAACAACCGCCCAAAAAGGATGATGGGCAGTCGCCTTTGCAGGTAGCATTAAAAACGGGAAATTTTGAGATTGCCAAATATCTTATTGAAATGGGTGCTGATCTGAATTTTATTGAAGATGAGTCATGCTGTAATGAATGGAGAACACCTGTTATTCATGACGCTATCACAGCGGCTGTCATGTGCAGTAGATGGAATACAAATAATAAATATATGGGTTTTAAGCTCTTCTCGACCGAAGAAAGAGCTGACGATGCTTTCAATACACTCAGTCTTATGATCAAAAACGGTGCTGATGTTAATGGTATCGATTCTCATGGCAATTCGGGAATATGGAGATTCTGTCTGCAATCAAATCAGGTCTTACCAAGTTTTAATTATGTTGACCATGTAGAAAGTGATGATCGCTTATTCACCGATGAACTACATGAAGACTTGCGAAGAATACTTACAGCACTGAAAGAAGCCGGAGTTGATCCGCATTATGCCGCACCTAATTTCGGCAAATGTCCACTTGAATTTTATACAGAAGGCTCTCTTTCAATAATACTAAAAGAGGTATTTGGATAATATATGGACAATTCTGATTATTTAGCAAAGAGGTGAACACGCTATGCCGGATAACTACGATGATATAAAACGCCTCACCCGTCCGCAGTATGACGATCTGCGCCCGATGTCCATGCTCGACAGGGCGGCACAGTTTTCACCTTTTGCGGCACTTGTGGGTTATGACGATGCCGTAGCCGAGACTGCAAGGCTTACCGACAGCAGAGCTGTGCTGACCGAGGACGAAATGTTTGAACTGAACGCAAATCTGAACCGATTGCTTGACAGCTTGGACGAACGACCGCAGGTCAGCGTAACATACTTTGTACCCGATGAGAAGAAGTCGGGCGGCAAGTATGTGGAAAAGCAAGGTGTTGTGCGGATATATGATAGCTATTCTCAGGAGCTTGTCTTTACGGACAAGTTCAGGATCAATATTCAGGATATAATAAGTATAAAGATACAGTAGTAAAAGATATGGCATATTTTGAAAATATAAACATGAGGATTTCCTTACAAAGATATATAATCACGAAGAAATATGATTATATAACGCACATTATCTAATAATTATAGCTTTAACGGAGGCTTTCGAGCCTCCGTTTTTTATTATCAAAGAAAATTTTTCGGAAATCCTCCAAAAAAAGGATGGAAAAATCTGCCGTTTTCACTTGGTTATCACCATATCATCATATTGAATGTCGCATTCATATACAAAGTCAATAACAGGAGTCAAATGAATATCCCATTTCTCAAATTTTTATACAAAAACGAACCCTCCTTTTTTTGAGCTGTTTTCACATAGTGTTCTATGATATTATATAGACACAGTCAAGGAACAGAGTTCCAAGGCTGAATAAAATATTCAAAGCCTGATATGCATTAAGGGCCGCGGATACAAATATGGTTTTTCTTTATGAAAAGCATATATTTTGTACCCTTACCTTGTCATGCCATAATCAGGCGAGCTCGGAGTCTGCGTACATATATATGCAGACTCCATTTTTGTGTCCGCAGAAAGGACACTAAAATGGGAAAAATCTATTGCAAAATCGACATGGAAAAGGTCGAGAAGATCATCAACCAGAAGGGATTCTACTTCATCTGCACTAAAGTGCTGTACCCTGATTTCGTCGGACCAAAGTACATCATAGTTTCTGACGACCCGGATATAACAGTAAAGCATCCGAAGACCAAAGGCATGATAATTGTATCAGTGGAGAAGTTTAAGTCAATGGCAGAGGAATACAACAGATATTTTGGTAACGAAGATAGAGAGAAACATAGATATTCAAAATATCATAACGTTGAAGGATACTATGAAGATATCATAGAAGATGAGGATGGAGATAAGCAGTTGTACCCCATGGATATCGAAACACACCCAGTGGAAGATGAGGTTGAAAACAAGGAAACAATTATAGAACTGTATGAAGCTATCGATTCTTTGAATCCCATGCAGAAGGAGCGGATAGTTTTGTATTATATCAAAGGTCTTACTCAGTTGCAAATTGCCGAATTACAGGGGGTTAGACTATTTACTGTTCAGAAATCTATAAAGGCGGCTGAAAAAAATTTGAAAAAAATTTTGGAAATGGGTGGTAAAAATAGCTCTCCCATTCCTTTATAAGTAGAGGGGCAAATAAAAAAGCCTTTCAGAAACTTGAAAATTGAATAGCAGCACACAAGTGTGCAGCAAGATCGGTGCAGGGAAAAGAACCTGCGAGCCGCGGGCATCCATACGCCACGACCTCGGAAACGAGCGAGCGATAAATATGAGCATGGCGGTAGGAGTATAGCCACTCCTATTATGGCAATGACAGCCGACTTGCGCGCCCGTCCGTACCAGCGGCTCTGATTCCGTAAGGGCAGAGAGACAAAGATCTGCGTGAACAGCGAGGACTCTGTTCGGCTTGTGTGCTCCCCACCTGGGAGGGTGCCAGAAATGGTAAGAGAATATCCGAGGCCTTTGATTAAGGAAAATGCCGTCGCGCATAGTGACGGTAAAGTACCCCGAGCAGGGGTGCGTCAGTATATGAAACGATATATGCTGACAACGATAAATCGGAGCTGCTTTACAGTGGCTCCGTATACATATAAAGGAGAGTTATATGACCTTATTACCTAAACGTGGGGATATCTACGTTGCAGATCTGGGACAAGGTGTGGGCTCTGAGCAGGCAAATGAACGACCTGTTGTGATAGTACAGAACAATAAGGGCAATGCCTACGCAGATACAACTATCATTGTACCCATTACATCCAGAATGAAAAATGATATCCCCAATCATGTCATCATACATTACGGCATCCTGAAGAAGTATATAGGCTGTGTGCTGACTGAGCAGGTCAGGACAATCTCTATATACAGACTAAAGAAGTATTTAGGTACGCTCAATGAAAAGGACATCAGAAAAATAGATAAGGCTTTGAAGATAAGCCTTGAAGTTCATAAACATGAGGTGAAATAATGAAAATAAAAGAATTAACGCTGAATTCAGCGGTGGATAGTTTCTTTAAGAACGACGAGAAGAACGGGCTCCAGAGGCGCCCGGGGCAGATAGCCATGTCTCAGGAGATAGCTCAGGCAATAGTTGATAATAAGTCGCTTGCTGTCGAGGCTGAGGTGGGGATTGGAAAGTCAATAGCATATCTGGTTCCGCTGGTCATTCAGTATTTCCGTGAGCGCAAGCAGATGATAATAGCAACCTCAACTATTGCTCTTCAGGACCAGCTCGAGAGCGATATACTCAATGTGCTGGAACTCTTAGGAGTCCGTGCTGATGTGGAGATCGCAAAAGGAATGAAAAATTACGTCTGCCTCGAGCGTTTCCACAGATTCACAAGAGAGCATAAGGACTACACACGGCAGTTTGACCGAGCAAAATATGGCTTACAGCTCAGACAGGATGTATATGTGCCGGATGAGGTGTGGGACAAGATATGCATAAACTCCTTCGGCGATAAATGCTCTGAGTGCTCATTCCGTCATAAATGTGAATACTCTCTTATGCGTGAAAGGATCAGAAATAATGATGAGATAGTGATCTGCAATCAGAATATGCTGGTATCACATTTCATAAAAGAAGAGTCAGGTGAAGGCATATTCAAGCCGGATTTCAGCACACTGGTTGTCGATGAGGCACATAACCTCGAAAACAACTTCCGTGATGCCTTCACGACAGCATACAGCCAGAAAGAGATAAGCAACGAGGTCCTGAAGGTAACCGAAAACAGAAAAAACATACTTTCAAGCAGAATTGTAGAGATTATTCAGATGGTGGATGACTTCTTCAAGTATCTGAAATATGATATTCATCAGCAGCGGAGCAATTCTATCGACGATATGAGAACGTACTATTACAGACCTATCAGAGAGGTCAGGAAGCTCGTTCTCAGAATACGCTCCGCTATGCTCGAAATAGAAATGCGGACCAATCGAAGACTTAACTGCCTGCAAATGTTCAGAAACCTTGAGAACAAAGGTTGCCTTGTGTGGCTGACCACCGAGAAAGGCGTTAGAGTTAATATCTGCAAAAAGGATATCCGCAGGGAAATAGGCAGACTTCTGTTCACAGAATCCAGAAGGACCATACTTACATCGGCAACGATAACCTCACAGAATTCCGGTACACTCAGCGAGAAGTACAGGTATTTCCTGAACAATCTCGGCTGTCCTGATAACGTATGCGTTTCGGAACCTAAGAAGTCTCCGTATAACTATGATAAGCATTCGATGATGTATGTATCCGACAAACTGCCTATTCCAAATAAGCGTAACAGGACCGCATATCGTAACGCAGCCATTAAAGAGATAGTGAAGCTTCTGAACATTACAGATGGAAAGGCACTTATCCTCTTTACAGCAAAGGACGATATGCAGTACGTCTTTAAAAAGCTGTCAAATATGGGGCTTCCATATAAGATAATGGTTCAGGACGAAAGTACAACGCAGGAACGAAGACTCGAAAAGTTCCAGAATAACGTGAACTCAGTTCTGCTTGGCACAGGAACCTATTGGGAAGGAATAAATATAAAGGGTGAAAGCTTATCACAGGTTATCATCTTCAAGCTGCCTTTTCCTGTACCAGATCCTATAGTGGAGTATAAAATGCGTAAAACAGAGTGTCCTCTCATGGATGTTGCTGTCCCTGAGATGATAATAAAACTTAAACAAGGAGTAGGAAGGCTCATAAGGAGCTCCGAAGACAAGGGAATCGTATCGATTCTCGATCCAAGAGTAAGCAAAAGCCTGAATACAGCGTATAGGGAGGATACGCTTGCATCATTACCCGAGAAGAATATAACCGAAGACATAACAGAGCTCGAAGAGTTCTGGAACAGGATCAAGGAGGACGGTAATCATGAATAATACTAAACCTGGAATGGCTGACTACATGCTTGCAGTAATGAACCAGATACTTGGTAGTGCTGCCGTAGAGAAGGAGGTATCAGAGACTGAGAAGGTAAGAATTCGTGAGATCAACGAGGTGACGGTCACAGAAAGGTATATGACGATAAGAGAATGGGAGGTTAACGCATGATGCAATTCATCGCAGGGGCAATGCTTGGCGGAACTCTCGGCGTTCTGGCAATGTGCCTCTGCATAGCAGCCGGCAGAGCTGACGAGGAATAAACGTATACGGCGGTTTGCACAAATGTGAACCGCCGCATTTGTTGTCTTTGATGATACCAATTCCGAACAGAGTGTGGTATCCTTGTGTGTTGAAAGGAGGCTCAGTATGGCTAATGTTACATATATTGCTCCGGTCAAAGCCGAGAATACGATACATAAAATACGCTGTGCGGCATACTGCCGAGTATCATCAAGCAGCGCTGACCAAATGCACTCCTATGCAGCACAGGTCAAGTTCTATAGTGAGAAGTTCATAGGCTCTGAAACCGAGGAGCTTGTGGATATATACGCAGATGAGGGTATCTCCGGAACAGGCACAGCAAAGCGAACAGAATTCCAAAGACTGATCCGTGACTGCAAGCGTGGAAAGATAGACCGAATATATGCAAAGTCACTCAGTCGATTCGCCAGAAACACCAAGGACTGCCTTAATACGGTGAGACTCCTGAGAGAGCTTGGAATATCCATATATTTTGAAAAGGAAAACATTGATACTGCCAAAACTAACGATGAACTTATAATAACAGTAATGGGCAGTCTGGCTCAGGAAGAATCTACTTCCATAGCACAGAATATGCGCTGGGGCATAAGAAAACAAATGGAGAAAGGTGCATTCAAACCCAGGACAGCACCATTCGGATATAAATCAGAAAATGGGAAACTGGTCATTGACGAACAGGAAAGCGAGATCGTCAAGGAAATCTTCAGGTGGTATCTTTCAGGCATCGGCACAACTCAGATAGCCAATAAACTAAATGAACAATATGGACGTAAAGGCGAAAAGCAGATCAAATGGTGTCACACCATTGTAAGATATATCCTCTCAAATGAGCGATATATAGGAGATTTGCTGCTGGAGAAGACATACAGGACCGATACCCTTCCCAGTGTCAAAAAGAAAAATAACGGAGAAAGAGATCAGTTCTATGTTACCGACTCCCATGATGCTATAATAAGCCGAGATGAATTTGAAAAAGTACAGCAGCTTATGTCGAAAATGGCCGTGAGATATAAACCTGAAAGGAAGAATAAATACATAATTGGAAGTATATTGGAATGTGGTGAATGCGGTTCAGGATATAGACGGAAATGTAATAATGGCATATATTACTGGACTTGTACCAACCATGACAAAAATGCTGACAATTGTTCTGCAAAGCTGATCCCTGAAGATATAATAAAGCAAGCATTTATATCAATGTGCAATAAGCTGATACAGCACTATCGAGAGATACTTCTCCCCTTACGTCGAAGCTTACAGGAACTTAATATGCGCCGTTTCAGCGGCAACACTAAAATAATAGATATACATAAGAATATTGCCGATATCAAGGAACAGCGCCATGTACTATCCAGACTCAGGAAAAAAGGCTTCATGGATGAGAAGAAGTACAACGACAAGCTCACTGAACTGGAAAGTCAGCTCGCAAGGCAAGAACGAGAGCTGAAAAAGACCGCTAAGGCTGATAATGAGGATGACACTCTCGAACAGCTTGATATCCTCATAGACACCATAGAAAAACAAGATAATATAACTACGGAGTTCGATGAAGAACTATTCGGGATCATAGTTGAGCATATAATAGTCAGAGACAAAAGCCTTGAATTCATACTTATATCAGGCTTGTCACTCAAAGAGGATATATAAAGATAAGGTGCTTTGTGAACAAAAACAAAGCACCCTTTTTGTTAGGTTTGGTGATAGATAAGACAGCGGATTTGTGGTATCCTTGTGAGGAAAGGAGGTGCAGAAATGGCTAAAAATCGAAGGATACCGTTCGGATATCAGATGATAAACGGAGAGATAACAACACACCCGAGAGAGGTGTATGCCGTATCCAAAATATTTGCTGAATACCTTAAAGGGAGAAGTCTGCTTGACATATCCAAAGAACTGCAGGCTGAAGATATTCCATATCATCCTTGTGAGGACAGCACATGGAACAAGAATATGATAAAGCGTATTCTGGAAAACGAGAAGTATCTTGGTACTGAGGTATTCCCTCAAATCATATCCCCTGATATTTTTCACAGAGCAAATAATAAAAAGCTGAAGAAAGCGACTAATATATGCGTAGTTCCCGATGAACTGAAAGAAATACGGAACATGACAATATGTGCTGAATGTCGAAAAAGGCTGTTCAGAAATCAGAACGGTACATGGACCTGCAAGACGTATAGATGCGGAGCATTTGAATTCAAAGCAACAGATCAGATGATATTATCGGCAGTACTTAATATGCTTAACTCAGCGATAGCAAATCCAAGTCTTCTTGACGTCGAATCCGAGATGAGTGTATATACACCTGACGGAGAAATACTAAAGCAGAATAATGAGATATCACGCCTCATGGAGAGTCCTGAAATTGAATATGATCGAGTGAAAAGTGCGATATTACAGCTGGCACAGATGAAATATAACTGTTGTACATATAACGACATTCCGCAGAAAACAGAGTTGCTGAAAAAGCAGCTTTCAGATAAAAAACAGCAAAACACCATTGACATCGAGATCTTGAAGAAATGTGCTGAATACATAACTGTCAGTCATAATGCTACAATAGGACTCGAACTTATAAACGGCGTAAAACTGAATAATATAACGGAGAGGAGCAAAGAAATTGGAAGTTACGATGATACCTGCGACTAAGAAAATAAGTGCTGATACCACAGATAAGTACCACCAGCTCAAAGTCGCAGCCTACTGCCGAGTCAGTACCGAGCAAGAGGAACAGCAGAACAGCTATCAGGTCCAGATAGACTACTATACCGACCTTATCAATAAAAACAAGGAATGGGAGCTTGCAGGCATATTCGCTGATGAAGGAATATCGGGAACTCAAACCAAGAAACGTACTGAGTTCAATAAGATGATAAGGCTCTGTAAGAAGCGGAAAATCGACCTTGTGCTTTGCAAGTCCATAAGCCGATTTGCTCGAAATACTGTCGATACACTGGAATATGTCAGACAACTCAAGGATCTCGGCATCGGTGTAATATTCGAGAAAGAAAACATAAACACCCTGACCATGACCTCAGAGTTCATGATAGCTCTGTACGGAAGCTTCGCGCAGGCTGAGTCGGAATCAATCAGCAAGAACGTGTCATGGGGTGTAGAGAAAGCCTTCCGTGACGGAAAGGTACGGTACAGTTATAACAACCTCTATGGCTACCGCAAAGGAGCAGACGGTAAACCGGAAATTATACCTGAAGAGGCGGAAGTAGTAAGGCTGATATATAAGCTGTACCTTGACGGCTCAACGCTTCGGCAGATAGCTCAGCACCTTACAGATTTAAAAATCCCAAAGCGTGAGTGTACAGAATGGAACTTGATCGCTGTACGTTCAATTCTGTCAAATGAGAAATATGTCGGAGATGCCTTGCTTCAAAAGACGTATACGGTTGACTGCATCACTCATAAGAAAGCTAATAATAATGGAGAACGTGCTAAATATCTTGTCACCGATGCACACGATGCGATAATCGACAGAGATACATATAACCTTGTTCAGCAGGAAATGACACGCAGATCTTCGCTGAGAAAAAAGAGTGATAAGTGTGTCACTGCACAAGGAAAATACTCGGGCAAATATGCTCTGACCGAGATAATGGTATGCAGCGAATGTGGCTCAGCATATAGGCGGCAGACATGGAACATACACGGAAGAAAATGTCCTGTATGGCGATGTGTGAGTAGGTTCGACAACGGTAACCGTTACTGCAAGCAATCACCGTCGATTCATGAAGATAAGCTCCATAAAGCAATACTGTCAGCAATTAATGAGTACTATGACTGCAAGGATAATATAAAGGAGCTTCTGAAAAGCAATGTGGAACAAGCACTGGCAGGGGTAAGCATGAAAGAAACAAAGGAGATCCAGAAAAGGCTTCGGGAGATCGATGATGCCAGAAACGACTACATCTCCCTTATAGCAGCCGGTACTATGGATGAAGAAGCACTGGATGAGCAGTTCCAAAAGCTGTATGCCGAGGAACAGGAACTCAATGCAAGGCTGAAAGAGCTTGAGGAAAGCAATAAGATTGATAATAACAAAAGGGATCGGATAACTCAGGCACTGAAGAATATAGACAGTAGCTCCTGTGAGTTGACAGAATACAATGATATGCTTGTGAGAAAACTTATAGAGTGCATTAAAGTCAACAGTAAAACAGAAATAACGATAATATTCAAAGGTGGGATAGAGGCTACAGTGGAAGTAGAGAAATGAGAAAAGCTCGTCTATGATCTTAATGGATCATAGACGAGCTTTTTCTTGTTATATTGCAATCAGCCTTGCATTATTAGCTGTGTTGATGTATAATAAAGAAAACATGAAATAGGAGTTCATCATGGATAATACATATAAATATCCGGCTATACCACCTTGTCAGCTGGATGAGAATAGTCCTATAGTCGGAAGTGATGGTGAGCAGCTTTCGACGCTGACAGAGTATTGGAAATGGGCGCATTCGGATCTTCTTGGAAATACCGAGCGAGGGATCCTTGCTGAATACTTGGTGAGACTTGCACTCAATATCACCGGCAACAGGCTCTCATGGGATAAATATGATCTGCTGTACAAAGGACGCATACGGATAGAGGTGAAGTCTTCTGCGTATATACAGACCTGGGGACAAAAGGAGCTTTCTTCTATTTCGTTCAGTATAAGTCCTTCATTAGGCTGGGATGTCAATAGTAATTCGTATGAAGATACGAGAAAAAGGCAGTCAGATATTTATGTGTTCTGTCTGTTAGATTGCAAGGATCAGAGTGTAGTACAGCCGACCGATACTTCACAATGGGTTTTCTATGTTCTGCCAACCAAAGTGCTGGACGAACAGAAACCAACTTCAAAATCAATTTCACTATCTGCTCTGACAAAGCTTCCCGTAATAGAGTGCAGATTTAATACTCTTAAACAAGAAGTAGATAGAATAATATCTGATATTTCGTAAATATTGAAAGGTCGTGATAATATGTTCACACCGGAAGTGATAGAACAGCTTCAGTACTATGTATACCGCCTGATTGACCCACGCACAGGACAAACCTTCTATGTCGGTAAAGGCAAAGGAAATCGAATCTATGCTCATATAAATGATGCCCTGAAGAGCTTTGACGGACAATCATACGAAAGCAATGATGAAGATGAGATCTCAGAGAAGATAAAGCAGATACGAGAGATAAAAGCAGCAGGTCTCGAAGTTATCCATGTTATACAAAGGTATGGACTGACCGAGAAGGAAGCATTTGAGGTCGAGGCAGCTCTTATTGACTGCTATCCGGGACTGACAAATATTCAGGGTGGTTATTCATCAGACCGTGGAGTCAACAGTGCAGAAGTACTTCAAAGAGTATTATCATGTGAAGAATTTAAAGATCAGCCTGACTTAAAATACTGTATTATCAAGATAAATGATCATGTTCTTAACGAACGTGGAAGTGTTTACGAAACCGTCAGAAAGCATTGGAAGGTCAATCTCTCAAGAGTAAAAAAGATACCTTATGTTTTAGCTTGCCATAATGGAATAGTTGCCGAAGTGTACGAAGCTGAAAAATGGTATCGATCAGAAGAAATGCCGAAGCGATGCGAGTTTATTGGTAAAGTCGCAGATGATGGTATAAGACAGCTTTTTATTAATAAAAGACTTCCTAAGAAGTATTGTAAAAAAGGTATGGCGTCTCCGGTGCTTTACCATGATTGAGGTAAGCGAATAGATAAGATGCACTTCTTGTTTCAAGGAGTAGAGAAATAGTAAAACCAAAATGCTCCCTGTAGCCCAAACTACAGGGAGCAGAAATACATATTTGTTAACTGAAAAATATTTTGGAAAATTATGTTTTTCTCTTGACAAATACAATGGAATATGCTATACTATGTATAGAAAAGAATAGCGCATAGGCGCTTTAAAAAACGGTGATATAAAAACCGCTTAAAATTGCGGAAAAATGAATGTCATCAATTTTGTTATACCCAGACATCAAAGGGCAATGAAAAAGATATTGCCCAAGAAACCCCCGATTTTATCGGGGGTTTCGCCGTTTCTACGGCAGAAAAAACAGCAAGCGATTTTGCAGATGTGAAAAAGGTATTTTTCCCTTTCTGTAGTGAGCCGAACTCTCGCACAACCGAATACAAGCCACCGAGCGCATGGATAAGAACAAATCCATGCGCTTTTTTTATTCCACAGAAAGGAGGAAAACAATGCGAAAGCAAACGAAATTGGCCGAGGTCAAACTAACCGCCCTTGCTCTGCTATCCACAGAGATCAATGAAACGCCGTACTCACCGATGATCGTCAAGCACCCCTTCACCGACACCGGAGTAAGTGCTATCCCCGATGGCAAAGGTGGCGTGGAGATGATCGATCTCACAGAAGATGATGCACAGTTCAGGTGGCGACAGGCTATGGCTCGGCAGATCGATAAGGCAGATAGTGCCTACGCAATATATATGATGGTCACCAAGCCCTACGCGCTGACCTTTCTGAAATTCGCAATGCCCCATCTCTCAAGAGAAGATATGTCCCAAATCCTCGCCAGTGCATGGACGAGATCTGAAGCACCGCACCAGGACGTAAACGTTACCGTCAACCAGCTCCTACGGATGTTCAAGCAAGCCGATCCCACTTGCCTCATGGAGCAAGACGAATATATCCAGTTCAAGACATTGGACGACACGGTGACTGTCTACCGAGGGGTAACCCCTCACAATGCTAAAAGCGTGAAAGCGTTATCCTGGTCACTGAATCAGGAAACAGCCGAATGGTTTGCCCACCGCTTCGGCGAGAACGGAACGGTCTACGAAGCACAGATCGATAAAAAGCATATATACGCATATTTCAGCGGAAGGAACGAATCCGAGGTGATCGTCGATCCTTCCTATCTGACAAACATTACGGAGGTACAAGATCTGTCCTCCGATTTTTTATTATCACAAGAATAACGGAGGTAACGAAAATGACCATATATCAAGAAGAAATGCAGCGAAAGGCACAGCACTACGGATGCATCACAAGTTATGACGAAGCAGACCAGCTCCTGCTCATCTCGCACAAGGGAGTCCATCTGACCGCAATCAACCCTGAAGGATTTATGTTCTACAACAGCAAGGATCTCACCGATCCCGAATCCCGTGAGGTATTCTCCCACCTTACGGACGATACGCTGAACGCCGATAGAAAGCACAATAGTAACGATCGCGGGCAGTCCTTCGGGAATAGCGGAAACGGCAAGAGAAACGGCGGTCATAAAGATCTCAAGCACAGGAATACCGTTTACAAGACCTACGACAAAGATAATACCGCAGGCGGCAAGGGCTACGATGCCGAGATATTTGCCGAGCTGTGCCAGCTTCTGCTGCAGAGGTGTCTGACCGTCCTCTTCATTATCAAGAAGATTTGCGATCTTACCCATCTCGGTGTCCATACCGGTAGCAGTAACAACGGCAGTCGCCGTACCGTATGTGATGGAGCAGCCGGAATAAACCATATTGTGACGGTCGCCGAGCGGTGCGCCATCCTTTACAATGGCTTGGTAATCCTTTTCGGAAGGCACCGATTCACCCGTAAGTGCCGATTCTTCGGATTTAAGTCCCGCACTGTGCAGAAGTCTTGCATCGGCAGGAACGAAATCGCCGGCTTCCAGACGGATAATATCACCGGGAACGAGCTCGGAGGCATCAGCTGCTCATCCGTCCCGGTGAGGAACAGCTTGAAAACTACGAGCCTGACTACACGATTATTGCCGCTCCCGGTTTTAAGTGCATTCCCGAACTTGACGGAGTTCACAGTGAAGCGGCTATTATCATTAACTATGAAACGCATGAGGTTTTGATTGCCGGTAGCCAATACAGTGGTGAGATCAAAAAGAGTGTTTTCTCCGTTATGAACTACGTATTGCCGCAGATGGGTGTTTTGCCGATGCACTGTTCTGCAAACATTGGTGATAGCGGTGACAGTGCAGTATTCTTCGGTCTATCGGGTACCGGTAAAACCACGCTTTCAGCCGACCCTGCACGTAATCTGATCGGAGATGACGAACACGGTTGGTCTGAAGACGGTGTATTTAATATCGAGGGCGGCTGTTATGCAAAATGTATTGGTCTCAAGCGAGAAAACGAGCCGGAGATTTTTGATGCCGTCAAATTCGGTACGCTGCTTGAAAATGTAATCCTTGATGAAAACGGTGTGCCCGACTATGAAGACGGCTCTCTTACCGAGAATACCCGGGCAGGATATCCTATTGACTACATTCCCAATGCTGCAATTCCGGGAGTGGGAGGTCAGCCTAAGACTATCATTTTCCTTACAGCAGATGCTTTTGGTGTTTTGCCGCCCATAGCAAAGCTCGATAAGGATATGGCAATGTACCATTTTGTTTCCGGCTACACCAGTAAGCTTGCCGGAACGGAACGCGGTATCACCGAACCTCAGACAACATTTTCCACCCTTTTTGGAGCGCCTTTCTTCCCAATGAACGCATCGGTCTATGCTACGATGCTCGGAAAGAAGCTTGAAGAAACCGGTGCCAATGTGTTCCTTGTAAATACCGGATGGTGCGGCGGTGCAGCAGGTACTGTTCCGAGAATGAAATTGAAATATACCCGTGCGATAGTATCGGCAGCTTTGGCAGGTGAACTCAATGATGTGGAATATACGCTCGACCCTATTTTCAATGTGTATATCCCCAAGTCCTGTCCGAATGTCCCCGCAGAAATTCTTGATCCCAGAGATGTCTGGACCGATCAGGCAGCATATACGGAATCCGCACAAAAACTCGCAAGAAAATTTGCCGAGAATTTTGCCGCCAAGTATCCCGATATGCCCGAAAATATTGCTAAGGCAGGTCCGAAAAACTAACAGTTAAGAAGAAGGGGGTGTCAGCGAAATGAAACAGAACAAAGAAATAAAGCGTGAAGTTAAAAAGCAATCATCCGAACGGAAATATAAGCGTGATGCCGATGGCAGAGTGATTATCAATATGACCGTTAAGGATGACACAGATTTTCTGTCTGTTTTTTCTACCGGCGATACTCCCGTTATCAGTTCAGAGGTGGCGGAGTTTCTTGAAAACAAATACTGTCAAGGGTGCCGTTTGGCACGGAAAGCTGACAACGGTTTCTCTGTATGCGATGATGGCGATCCATGTTGTTTGGTTTAACATTTCTCGCACCTTATCGCTTATTTTAGTTGGGATTTGTATCGGTATTATGCTGATGTCATTTATCATGTACGCCATGAGTGCATTGCATCCAACGATTGAGGTGTTGGGAAAGTATGCAAATGCAAACAAAAGGCTACTTGTAAAATGTACTGTCTGCGGATTCGAATGGGATGGCGTTCCCGCAAATATGCTTGCAGGAGATGGATGCAGAAAGTGCGGTACAAAATTAGCACACCAAAAATTCGTAAAAGAACAAGAAGAATTTGAAGAACAAGTGTGGAAAGCAAATCCAGATATAGAGGTTATCGGAACATATACCGGAAGGCACAATCCTATCCAAGCGAAATGCCGGATATGTGGACATATATGGAATCCGAGGGCATCCAGTTTACTAAGAGGATCAAATCATAAGGGGTGGAAGACAATTCATACGAATTGCCTTGATAAAGAAAACGAAAATATTTAAAAAATTAAAATGAAGTGTTAGTTTTAAAACTATAAAAACGTTTGTATCAAAGAAAAATCAGAGGTGAAAAATGGATACCTTTGCAAAACATATAAATCGAAGGCACATATTTAAAGACTTGCCAAACCAAATGCTTGTCCCTAAATCCGACTGGGATAATTACTACAACCACTATACTATCATAGTTACTTCGTTGTCTGAATTTATTGAAGTTATAAGTAAATTAACACAAAAAAGCAAAGACACAGAGTACAACCGCCTTGTGTATAGGGGACATTCAGATTCATCTTCCAATTATAGACTAATTCCATCTCTTGCACGGTATGATGGTGCATTAGAAAGAAGCGAAAATATTATTGTAGACGAATTGATAACGCTGCGCCCTGAGGAATTTCAAAATATTTCTTCTAACTTTGATTTGATAGCAAAAATGCAGCACTATGAGCTTCCTACAAGACTTTTGGATTTCTCATACAATCCATTGATAGCGTTATATTTTGCTTGCTGCGATGGCAAATCTACGGGACGTGTTCTATGCACATATGACACAAGTTCTCTTCATTCAAGTCAAATTGTAGAAAAGCTTTGCGGAATGTATCATTATGATGATTACTCAGCGTTGTCGCTTGATCGTTTGCTGGGAGATGTTTCTTTTCTTCGTAGATACGCTCTTTACACAAGAACACCTTTAATGATGAAACCCAAATACTCCAATGATCGCATCAGGCACCAATCTGCAGTCTTTATGGTTTTTCCTAATATCGTGTATGATCGTAGAAGTCGGATGGTGGAATTGAGCAGAAAAAATAAAACTGAGGAAGACCAATACAGAATCGGTTTTAAGATGAATGATTTGGAGCAGCAAAGATTACCATATATTCGTGAAGAACATGAAATATATACTGATGATTTTGAAGTAACATCTAACACTTTAAGTAAACTATTTAAACACTATCACACGAAATTTGATGATTTTGATTTGATTGGAGATTTTGGTATAAATCCAAAATATCATTTTCTGTTTAAAAACAGATTTTCCCTAACAAATGATATACAAGAATTAAGTTCTGAGACTATCTCCAGTTCGTTTGTTAGTATACTAATCGACGCAAAACATAAGAAAACGATTATGCAAGAATTAGAGTGTGTTGGAATTGATAAATCATTTGTTTTTCCGGAGTTGACATATACTACGGAAAAAATCAAGAACAAATATATTTTAGAAAAATAGCATATTATCGCAACTTGTTACCAAACGGATATTTTTATGCAAGAATTGTAAGGGTTCGAATTCATACGCAAAAATGCAGAATATATCTTTTTTGTAGCCCATAGACAGAAAAAACGACAGGTTTCGACCTGTCGTTTTTTCAACGAAATTCGCCTTGCGGCGAGTGAAATTTGGCTTCGTCAAGTGAAATAGCTTCGCTGTGAAATATTTGCTTCGCAAATGTGAGGAGGCGAATTTCATTTCACATCGAACAAAGTGAGATATTTCACAATTTCCGTAAGGAAATTATTTCACATTCGGCAACGCCGAATATTTCACTAAAATTGGTTTGAGTTCAAAACCTTATTGCAAAACGCAAAAAATATCTTTTTTGTAGCCCATAGACAGCCGAGTGATCTCGGCGGAACGATTCGGGTCTGCTTTTTAGTAGACCCGATTTTTTTATCACAAGAATTTATTTTCAAGATATTTTACGGCATAACATATTGAAAAATACTTCAACAAAAAATATATACTCAAGGCAGCGGCATACATATATTGCAAAATTCAAAAAAATATGCTATAAGCGGCGAGTCTCCGCGGACAATTTCGCGCTGCAGAGCTTGATCCGTATAATTTTTCAAGCGAATATTGCAATTTTACACCTTATATGCTATAAGCGAGGAGTCCCCGCCGACAATTTCGTGCTACAAAACGTGCTCCGTGTAATTTTTCGTGCGAATATTGCTATTTTACGATTTATATGCTATAATTAAGGAAAATTCCACTATATTATCATACATCAAAAGCTTAGGAAATTAATATCGGGAGATCAATATGAAAATTCTTATTATTGAGGACGAAAAAAGCCTTTCAATGGCATTAAAGGAACTGCTTGTGTGCGAAGGATTTCTTGTCGATACCGCCTTTAACGGAGTAACAGGCCTTGACAATGCGCTAAGCGGTATATACGACATAATTATTCTTGACATTACTCTGCCGAAAATGAACGGTGTCGAAGTATTGCAGGAAATACGCAGAAATCATATTTCCTCTTCCGTTCTTATGCTTACGGCGAAATCCGAAATTGAAGATAAGATCAAAAGCTTTAGATCGGGTGCGGACGATTACCTTACAAAGCCGTTTGCCACGGAAGAGCTTATCGCCCGCGTGCTTGCGCTTTCAAGAAGAAATTCAATGGAATATGTTACCGATATACTGCGCTTCGGAGACATCGAGCTTGACAGAACTCATCATGAGCTAAAAAAAGACGGCAAGGGCATCAAGCTCAGCGTAAAGGAATATCAGCTTATGGAGCTTCTTATCCTCAACAAGCAGAATGTGGTAAAACGGGAATACTGCATCAATAAAATATGGGGATATGAATCGGACATCGAATATAATTCAACGGACGTTTATATTTCGTTTTTACGCAAAAAGCTGAAAGCTCTGCAATCGGACGTCACTATAAGATCAGTCAGAGGCATCGGCTATTCCCTTGGTGAAGCAAAATGAATACATCGATCCGAAAGCTAAGAAAAAAATATATCATAACAGCCTCGCTGATAGTATTTTCAGTCGTTTTGCTGATGATAATAACGCTGAATCTTTTAATGAGGGTCAGCTATAAGAACGAAGGAAAAATTATTGAAAGCGTTATCGAACAGGCTGCCGTTTCGCACCTCAATCAGCCTGTAAACGAGCATTTTGATCTGAGCGAAGCCGAAAAGACCGAAAACGGAGATTACATAATTCCCAGAAGCGTAAAGGATATTTCAAATATAACCGTTTACGGCGATATCAGCTACGACGGCTCTGCTCTCTGGTATTCTGCGGGCGGAGGACTTCTTTTTGAAGCCGAGACCGACAGCGGTTCTAAATGGGTATATAAGGATTACTCGTTCAGCCGCGACGCAACAAGCGTTTCGATAAGCTTTGACAGCTATGATAACATTAAAATGGGAAACGATAACATTTCCATTGACGAGTCTCAAATAACGGGCGATTATTTTCTTGTTTCGGTTATATGGTGGAAAAATTCGGGGAACGTCGATGAGGGATTCGACGACGCCGTAAAAATCACCATCGACAGCATAGACATAAGCTATAAAAATCAGGCGACCGTTCCCTCTTCAAACGGTTCTCTTATAGCGCACAGCAGCTTTGCCGATGTTTTTGAAAATCATATCCCGGAAGTCCTGAACAACACAGGCTCATTTTATCTCGTTGCCGACAGCAATGACCGTCTCTTATCGATAAACGACGGCAATCTTATGAATCCCTTGGAGAATTCCGAAGCAAGGGAATATGTAAAAACTATTCTTGAGTCTGATAAAAAAACCGGAAAGATCACCAAGGACAAAACCGCTTACAGCTACAGCATTCATCAGGAAGACAAAATGAAGATAATCATCTTTATCAACGACAGCTTTACCAATACGGCTAATGATAATCTTATCAAGACCTCGATTTTTATCGGTACGATAATTTTTCTCATACTGTTTATCATGATAGTTATCATTTCGGGATATGTAGTCAAGCCTGTCGCCGACAGCATGGAGCGTCAGAAACGCTTTATCTCCGACGCAAGCCACGAGCTTAAAACGCCCATAACCGTTATCTCCGCCACTATCGATATTATCATAAAAAAATGCGGAAAGGACCGCTGGAACGAATGCATAAAGGAGCAGTCGGTGAAAATGCAGCGGCTTGTCAGCGAGCTTCTCGACCTTTCAAGGCTTCTTGAAACAAATATGGAAAATTCCGAGTTTAAAATTTGCAATATAAGCAATACGGTCAATAACTCTCTTCTTTACTTTGAAGGTCTTTTCTTCGAAAGCGGCAAAACGCTCCGTCAGGACGTTGAGGATAACATCGAACTAAACTGCGATGAAAATAAAATTTCACGTCTTATCGATATTCTTCTCGACAATGCAATGAAATATTCCGACGATAAAAGCGAAATATGCTTCAGCCTGAAAAAGATAGGAGACAGCGCGGTGATACAGTGCTCGAATCCCTGTTCGGATTTCTCCGCAAGCGACACGTCAAAGCTCTTCGAACGCTTTTTCCGGAGCGAAAACGACCGCATACATGAACAGGAGGGCTTCGGACTTGGTCTGCCGATAGCTCAGGCTATAACGGAGCTTCACGGCGGAAAAATATCTGCCGATTACCAAAACAACATCATAACATTTACAATTACTTTTAATATATAAAATCAAAAGGTCTGCCGCAGTTAAATAGGCAGACCTTTTGATGTGATTACTGATTTGTCCCCAAAATAAAACTCTGCAAAGAGAAGGAAAGCTCTCGGCAGCGCTTTATTCAAGTGATAATCCAAGCGATAAATTTTTTTCAGGGTGTGAATTCAAAACAGCCACACCCTGAATTCTATAAAACTTAGGATATGTAAGTCTAATTACATTTTGTGTAAAGCTGACCGCCGTTCAGTTCTTTTCCGTTTGCTGCAAAAAGTTCTGAAACAGTCACTATCTGCCAGCCCTGAGATTTAAGGTAGGGACAAAGATACTCCATTGCCTCTGCCGTTGTATCATAGGTTTCATGGCAAAGTACGATCGCATTGTCAAGCGAGCCATTGCTCATGGCATTTTTTACGGTATTGATTATCTGATCGCTCGATGCGCCGTTCCAGTCCTGTGTATCGATCGAACAGGTTATAAGCGGAGCGTCGTAAAGCGCGCTCTGGACTGTGCTGTTTGAAGAAAGATACGGAAGCCTTATAAGCTTGGACGGCTCGGTACCTATTATGTTTTTCAGCTTCTGTGCGCAGGTGTCGTATTCGCTCCGTATCTCGCTTGCCGAAAGATTTGTAAGATACGGGTGGGAATTTGTGTGATTGGCGATCTCCATTCCCATATCATAGGCTTTTTTGACTTCGTCCTGATTGCCCGAGTTTATCCAGTTTCCAACGTAGAAAAACGTCGAGTGGAAGCCTGAACCCGAAAGAGCATTGAGGATCCTCATAGACGAAGAATTTGAAGCCGTTCCGACTGCTCCGTCGTCGAAGGATATGGCGACCATTGGCTTGGACGTATCTATCCACGAAATATCAACGCCGTTATTTACCGTAGGGTCATCGGGAGGAGTTACAGGCTCGGAAGCTTTTTCAAGCACTGTTTTCCTGAGAATAACAAGATCAAAGGAATTTACTCTGCCGTCGCCGTTCATGTCGGAGGTTTCGGGATAAACGTCTGCTTCCCTGCCGAGGATAAAGCTCTGAAGCTCCTGCAAATCAGCAGAATCAATTTTTCCGTCACAGTTTACGTCGCCGAGAGCGTACTTCTTATCCGCGCTGACAACAGTTCCCTCTTTTGCTCCGACAGCTTCGTCCATATAGAAATTCGTCGTGCTGTCTTCCGTTTCCACGTAAATAAGAAGATTCGTTGCTCCCGACGGAATAGTGTAGCTTGTGTTTGCAAGCTGAACCCACTCGTCCTTTGCTCCGGCTGCCGAGGCAATAGTGTCATAGTTTTCTTCGCCGTCCTTCGTATATTGAAGAGTAAGCTTGAAATTTTCCGACGCTGTCACATTCTGCATTGCCATTGCGCTGAAGCTGTAGGAATTTCCCGGAACAAAAGCAGAAGTGCTTAACGAACGCGCCGCGCCGTTCCACGAATCCGTTCTGCCTGTTACATAGAGAGATTTGTTTCCCTCATAATTTTTTGAGCTGTCCATATTAACGGAAGCTTCGCCTCTTGCTACCCAACTGTCCGTATCGCTTTCAAAATCGGAGTGGAAGAAGTAACCGTTTTCATCAGGCTCAACCTCGATCGGATCATCTCCGCCGCCGATGTCGGGATCACGTTTATCGGGATCGGTGTAAACGTCGAGCTTCTTAACATCCGCAACGCCGCTGCTCTGCCAGCCCTCGGCATTCAAAGCGACCTCGTAAAGGTTGCCGATTCCCCAGCCCTCGTTTGCCCATGCCTTGAAGTGATCGGAAACGGTAATGTGACCGGAAGTTCTCTTATCCTGACGAACACTGAAGTACTGTTTAAAAGTCTCGCTTCCGCCGTTAATGGTCGGGCCTGTGTGATCCAACTGAAAGATCTTGTACTGCGCGCCGTCGATAGTTACGAGCTTGCCGTTGCCGTCGGGACACCAGTCTACCCAGTCCTCGATTATGTAGTACTCAACGAGCGGTACGTTGCCGGCATTCTTATTTTGGAACCAGCCGTACACGCAAAGACGCGAGTTACCGTTCTGGCTGCCTGTCTGACGGTAGTCTGCTTCGTAGTCCAGACCGATGTACGAATAGTCGGTAGCCTTCTTCTGAGAACCGAAGTCCAGACCGCGGCGGGCAAGAAAGTTGCCGCTTGAAACAGTTGCGTTCCACTCTGCCTTAAAAGAAGCGCCCTCACCGAGAGTCATAGAACCGCCGCCGCCTGTGGTGTCTATCCATACTTCGTAGCTGTAGCCGTCGCAGTTTCCCTTATGCTGATTCTGAGAACCGTTGCCGACGCTGAGAGTGTCTCCGACACTTGCCGCAAAGGAATGAGACGGCGCTTTCGGAAGCATCGTAAAGCACATCAGACCGCCAAGCACACCTGCGGCAATTTTTTTGAAAATGCCTTTTTTCATGTGTATTATCCTCGCTTTCTTTAAAATGGTATTTCTTGCTTTTTAAATTTCTGTTATTTTCTTATAATTTAATTTTAATATAGAAATATTGAAAATTTATTGAATCCGTACAATTTATTTTGAACATCTTGAATCTTTCTTCAAAATGGTGGTTAGCAACCACAGCGCAAGTCCCCTACCTACTCCCATTCACTGTATAAGGCAGCTCTTTAACGCCTCCCCCAAGGGAGGTAAGTAAAAATTATAAATATAATAAGTCGTTAGAAAACTTCGTGATAAAAATAACAGGTCTGTTAAGAAGTAGACCCGAATTGCGCCGCCGCTCGCTAAGCGGCCGCCTCCCCCAAGGGAGGTAAGTAAAAATTATAAATATAATAAGTCGTTAGAAAACTTCGTGATAAAAATAACAGGTCTGTTAAGAAGTAGACCCGAATTGCGCCGCCGCTCGCTAAGCGGCCGCCTCCCCCAAGGGAGGTAAGTAAAAATTATAAATATAATAAGTCGTTAGAAAACTTCGTGATAAAAATAACAGGTCTGTTAAGAAGTAGACCCGAATTGCGCCGCCGCTCGCTAAGCGGCCGCCTCCCCCAAGGGAGGTGAGCAAGATACACCAAATTTGCAGCCTATAATTTCAATAAACTCTAAAATAAAACGAAGGCAGCGGCAAAAGATTGTCTAAAAGACGTGTGCTGCAGCTTGTGAAGACAGGTTCTTACCTTTTTTTGTAAATTAACAGTTCGGGAGCTTCACCGTTTTTCCCATAAGTACATACGATAATAAATTCCATATTTGCAAGAACTCCAAAGCATCTGTCGCCGCCAAATTCACATTCAAGCTGATTTCCCAGATATGTGGCGCTGTCGTCCAGAAACTTTACCGTTTTGCCGTTGGGAAGTCTGTATTCAAGATTGACATAGCTCCCCACCAGCGCGTTCAGCCTTGTAAGCTTAGGCATACCCTCGACATTAAGAGCGTTTATCTCATTTATCAGGGTTTGCTTAAATTCCTCAAACTTACCGTTGCCGCCAAGCTCCTCATAGCGTTTCCAATAATCCAGCTTGGGTAAATATTCACGCAGGTACTTTCTCGCCTCGTCTTCGGAAAACTTTTCGTTTGCCATATTTTTTGCGCAGACTTCTATCAAATCGTCCATATCGCTGTACATATATTCCCCGTCGGCGTAGCACCATTTGCAATAATGCTCATTGAAGAAGCCGTCCTTTTCCTTTGAAGTAGTGCTGTCCTCAAGCGGCATACCGCAGCACTGACACACAAGCTTCATGGGCGAGCCTAAAAGCGTATTAATAGATACATCATATAGCTTGGACAACAGCTTCAGCGTTTCCGTGCCTGGCACCGTTTCTCCCGTTTCCCAGCGCGAAACAGCCTGACGGGTCACGAACACCTTTTCGGCAAGCCCCTCCTGAGACAGATCATGCTTTGTGCGAAGCTCCAACAGAATATCTTTTGTTTTCATATCAAACACCTCCATAAACTGACAAGGTAATTATAGCATTAAAGAGCCGTAAAAGCAAGCAACTCTCTGTTGCATCGGACAACAATAACCGTATGAACATTTCTATTAGAATTTCTCTCAAAGAAAAACGCAAAGTAACCAATCGAATGATGCAATGCACTCTAAATTTTCAAAGATGCAAAAGGGTGCAGACTGTAGATAATTTTCTAATGCATTAAGAGTTGTTGTCTTTCCATATTGTCTGCCACGGTTAATGACGCAATATTTTCCTGCATACACCATTTTTTTGATTTTTGCCAGTCTAATGTCCGGATTGACCATATAATGTTCCTGCGGATTACAGGCACCTGTAATATTGAAATAGCGTTCCATCATTCACACTTCACATTTCTTTTATTTTAGTATACCATATCCGATAAAAAATAACTACAATTTTGTTTGGTAAATGAAATTGCTAAGGTGAAATGATGTCTGCAAAATTTATGAATTCTGGCAAGTAATTGTTACTCGCACGGCAAATCTTTTTAAATGGATCAGTTCAGTTTTGCAATTCACGCAATACATCTTCCAATTCCATGTATATCACCTCTTGTCACACGTTCGCTATAGGTGCTCTGCATATAAAAAATGTGAGTGCATATAAAGTGTCCATTTGACAATGATTTCCGTGAAGATTTTCCTGCACCTATTGAAATTCTTCGCATTATGTGCTATAATAAAAGTATCTATAATTATGATCTGAGAGGAGCGAGTTTATGTATTTTAAAAAGTTCGTGTCAGCCGTAACAAGCGTGCTGATATCTCTTACGACCCTGACCTGCGGTACGTCCGTAAACGCAGAAGCTTATGATGCATCTTCCGTCAAGCACAGCGTTGAGACCACGTCAGAGGAGGGCAGCTACAGCAGTTCGGGCGACTGCGGAAGAAATATCGATTATCTTGTTCTGGATAATGTCCTTACTATTTCGGGCGAGGGCGATATGTACAACTATCACAGCGACCTGAACAAGAAAATTCTCGGCGAAAGAGACGATATCACCAAAATTATTATTGAGGACGGCGTTAAGAGCATTCCCTCTTATGCTTTTTACGGTATGTCGGCTCTCGAGGAGGTCGTTATCGGAAACGACGTTGCAACTATCGGGGTCAATGCCTTTGAGAATTGCAGCAAGCTTGACAAGCTGACTGTGGGCAGTTCCCTTGAAAGCTTTGATAATATTCCCGTAGACAGCATAACAGAACTTACGTTCGCTGAGAACTCAAACTTTACTACGATAGACGGGATAATCTACAACAGCGACGTTACCGAGCTTGTCTATATGGGCAAGGAACTTTCGAACAAAAGTTCTCTCACTATCCCCGACACAATTACGGAGATAGCTGACGATGCCCTGAAATACGGAACGAATTTCACTTCTATCTATATAGGCGCAGGGATAACGGACATTTCCGAGATACCGTACAAAGGAAGCAGCCTTACGGAGATAAACGTTTCTCCCGATAATTCGGAGTATTCCTCTATTGACGGCGTTCTCTACAACAAGGACGCTACAGAGCTTATTAAATATCCGGGCAGCAAAACTGCCGATAAATTGATTATCCCCGATACGGTCACCGAAATATCGACCTCTTTTTCATACACCTCGTCAAACAGCTTTAAATCTATTTATATAGGCGCAGGGTTAACAAGCATTTCCAATGTGCCGTACGGTCAGTACAGTGCGCCAAACCTTGAAGAGATAACTGTTTCTCCCGATAATACTATGTATTCGTCAATCGATGGTATTCTCTGCAACAAGGACGTTACGAAGCTTTTGCAATATCCGGGCAGCATGACCTCCGACAGCCTTGTTATTCCCGATACGGTGACTGAAATATCAAGCTCTTTTTCGTCTAAATCATTAAACAGTATAACCTCGCTTCATATCGGCAAGAATTATACGAATAGTTTGCAGTTCAGCAGTATGCCTTTGGAGAAAATAACCGTCTCTTCCGGCAACACAAGATATTCTGCCGAGGATAATATCCTGTACAACTCCGATAAGACAAAAATTATCAGGGTCGGTGCAAGAACCGCAGATAATTTCGAGGTCGGCGAGAATATTTCAGACATTTCCTCCTACGCCTTTAATAACTGCACGATTGGAAATCTTACGGTATACAACAAGGATTGCACGCTTTATTACCCGGGAGGAAAAATAAGCGCAATTTCGGGATATTCGGGAAGTACGGCTCATAAACACGCTGCCGAAAATTCTATCCCCTTTACTGCTCTTGACGCAGATACTGCTCCGCTGACGGTAATACCGAAAAGCATATATTGCTCTTTTAATTACTCTTACAGCAGAAGTTACAGCGCATATATAACAGCCAACAAAGATAATATTACCTACGAACTGAAAGGTGCTGAAGAGTATGACGGCTACCTCGATATATCATTGGACGAAAACGGCAAGTTATATATATATAGTATTAATTACAGCTACTGGAATTCCTATAATTGCAGCTTCGAAATAATAGTCTCTGACGGAACAAATACCGTTACGGTTCCCGTAAATGTAACGTTATATCCGCCCGAAACAACGACGTCAACAGCTACGTTCGAAGTGCCCGATTTCACCGTAACGGCATCGGATACCGAGGTAATAGTCGGCGATACCATAAAAATAGAGCCTGAGATCACTTATGACGGCTACGGTTATGGTTCCTACACAACGGAATACGACTACAACTGCTATTCACCATATGCTAAGGTGGACGATTTCGGAAATGTTACCGCCCTTTCCGAAGGAGTAGCCGAAATAACGATCTATTGCAATTTGAATTCTTATTCTTCCTATAATTATAAAACAAGCTCCACGACCATAAAGGTCTACTGCATTCCCGAGATAACGTCGTTGGAGATAGGCTCGTTTATCGACGATATTTCCAAGATAAGCTACGATGCTTCATATCTGAAAGACGTATACGTGAATGAGAATAATCCATACTATTCAAGCGACGGCACGGCTGTTTACGATCACGATAAAACGCAGCTTATTGTGTTCCCTCTTGCTTCCGATATCACGGAATACAGAGTTCCCGAGGGCGTTGATATAAGCTCTATTCCCTTTAACAGCAGCAGCCTGTCTAAGCTTATACTCCCCGACGACTGCGTTCTGAACACGAATACTTCTCTTACGGGCGAAATCGAGGTTTACTCCTCCGCGGGAAAGATCTCTGCCGACGCGTTTAAGGGACATTCCGAGCTTCACGAAGTCACTATAGACGAGGGTATAACTCTTATCGAGGACAGCGCGTTCGCAAACTGCGTGAATATGACTAAGGTAGTTATTCCCGAGAGCGTTACGGGTATAAGATACACTGCGTTCAATTACGATACAGCCCTTGAAATCTGGGGATATACAGGCTCTTACGCGGAGACTTACGCGGAGATGTTCGGCTTCCCGTTCCATTCTATTGGATTTGTGGAGACCACTACAACGACAACAACCACTACCACGACAACTACATCTACAACCACGACCACAAGCACGACTACTACACCCGAATCTACTCCAGAATCTACGACAACAACCACAACAACCACTACCACTACTCCCGAATCTACTCCAGAATCTACGACAACTACAACCACAACAAGCACGACTACTACACCCGAATCTACGACAACAACCACAACAAGCACGACTACTACATCCGAATCTACGACAACAACGACTACCACCACAACCACAAGCACGACTACTACACCCGAATCTACTCCAGAATCTACGACAACAACTACTACCACAATCACATCTACGACCACATCTACCACCACGACAACTACAACTACAACCACAACAGTGTCCGATAAGATACAGATACAGCAGCCATACATAGGAAATCTTTACGTTGGAAATACGTTCAACCTGACCTACGTAACAAATAATTATTCGGGCAATGTGATATGGGCAAGCGGTACTCCCGATGTCGTAAGCATTAATGCCAAGGGAGAAGTAACGGTTCTCAGCGAGGGCAATGCGCTTATCTACGCTATTGACGACGGCGGAATAAGCTATAAGATCCAGTTTGTTACATTTACTATTGCAACAGCTCCCGAAACAAGCACTACTACTACTACTACCACAACCGCCACTTCGACCACGACGACTACTACAAGCACTACTGCGACTACTACAACCGATATACCGATCAAGGTAACTTACGGAGACGTAAACGATGACGGAGCGATAGATGCTTCCGACGCGTCCGATGTCCTGAAAGAATACGCAATTCTGGCAACAGGCGGAAGCTCCTCGCTTACTGCCGAACAGAGATTGGCAGGCGACACAAACGGCGACGGCACGGTAGATGCTTCCGACGCTTCAAATATCCTTGCGTACTATGCATATATAGCTACGGGAGGAGATAAGAAGCTTATGGATTTCCTTAAATAATTACCATTAATTATAAAAAAACAGCCACGCCTTGTGGCTGTTTTTTATATGCTGTTATAATTTTTATGGCGTGATATATCAGATCAATTCGGCGCGCCTTTTCTCAACCGATACAGCGTTCTGTCATAACATAGCTTCTAAAGCCCGGCTTCATTTTAATGGCGTGTTCGAAGCAAACGGCAATACAGTCACCGCAGCCAATGCATTTTTCATCGTCGATTACTGCCTTGTATGTAGTGTTGTTCATCTATATTTCCCCAACTTTGAAAAAACGGGGCAGAGATTTTTTGCTCCGCACCCGCTTCTGTTTCTCTGTTCAATTACAGGACTTTCTTGTTTTCCGCACCGGGCGTGGTTACAATTACCTTTTCAGGAGTAATTATCAACGCACCCTTTGCAGTAGCGGCTCCATTGAACATCTTTTCAACCATTGCCTTAAATGTATCAACAACAGCGCCCTCACTTACATATTCTGCCGTTCCTTTGATCTGGTAACCTTCAAGGCTCTGTGCGTCATAAACAGAAATGGCAATCCTACTGGAGATTTTCGGCGGCAAGTGGAATTCAAGAATTATTTGTGTACTTGCTGTGAAAAAGGTGCTGCGATACAGTGAACTCCGTAAGGAAATGGCAAATATCACAGACGCTGTATTAGCTTCGATGCTAAAAGATTTAATTGCCAATGAGATCGTGGTTCGGAAGTCTTACGATGAAATTCCTCCGAGGGTAGAATATTCTCTTTCGGAAAAGGGAGAATCGGTCGTTCCAATCTTGCAAAGTATTTGCAAGTGGGCAGGAATTTTTAATAAAAACGATATCGAAAATACCATGTCGCACTGTCAAAAATGCGACTACGCTAATTTATAAAACAAACTATTATGTAAAAGCCGTCTTCAGCAGACGGCCTGTGCTTTTAATGCTACGGTATCTCCATGTTACAATTTCATAATGCTCTATTGTGATAATGTCACGGAAAGCTACAGGAAAACCTGATAGAATAACGTCATAAACCGGCGAAAGGAACACAATATATGGATTACATCATTACGTTTTTGGAGGGGATAATTTCCTTTATATCTCCATGTATGTTACCGATGCTGCCGATATATATTTCATATATCGCGGGGCAAAGCAACAGGGAAGATGACTGTAAAAATCCCAAAATGATATTCAAGGTCATTGCTTTTGTTTTAGGATTTACGGTTGTTTTCACTTTGCTTGGAGTTTTTTCGGGAACGCTTGGAAAGCTGCTTTCCGAATATCAAACAGCCGTAAATATAGTTTGCGGCGCTATTGTAATACTGTTCGGTCTTTCTTATTTGGAGGTTTTCCGCATTCCGTTTTTCAGGGGAATGAACAAAGGTTATAAAGTAACCGGAATTGCGTCAGCTTTTATATTCGGAGCAATTTATTCAATCAGTTTGACTCCATGTGTCGGCGCTTTTCTCGGATCTGCCTTGATGTTGGCGTCAAGCACAGGCGGCGCCTTAAAAGGAGCGACATTGCTGCTGACATATTCCTTGGGACTCGGCATTCCTTTTCTGTTTTCCGCAGTTCTGCTCGATAAGCTGTCGGGAGCCTTTACCTTTATCAAAAAGCATTATAAGGTAATCAATTTAATAAGCGGTATTCTACTGATAATCGTCGGACTTACGATGGCATTTGGACTTCTACACTCGCTTTTGGCGATTACTATGTGAGGTGAAAAGATGAAAAACAAGGTATGGATCATAATTGCGGTCGTATTTGTTGCGATCATGATAATGGCGGCGGCGCTTTATCCGAAGCTTTCGGAAAAGTATTTTGCCAATGAAACCTCGGACAATTCTGCCGAGGAAAAGCCTAACAACACCCCGTCCGAGGCGGTGGTTCAGGCGGACGATTTCACCGTTTATGATTCGGAAATGAATGAAGTAAAGCTTTCGGATAACTTTGGCAAGCCGATCGTTATAAACTTCTGGGCTTCCTGGTGCAGTCCGTGTAAATCCGAGCTTCCGGCGTTTGATGCAATGTACGAAAAATACAACGATAAGGTTGTGTTTATGATGATAAATCTCACCGACGGATATAACGAAACGGTAAACGGCGTCAAAGAATTTGTATCCGATGGCGGCTACAGCTTCCCCGTATATTACGACATCAAATATGAAGCATCTAACATCTACGGAATTCGTTCAATTCCAGAAACCATATTTATTAATGCCGACGGCTCACTTTATGAAACACGAATTGGCGCCATGAGTGAGAAGGTTTTGGAAAATTATATTAAGCAAATGATAGGAGAATAAAAATGAAAATCAGATTAAATCCCGATACGGAAATTGTCAATACCATAAAAGAAGGACTGAAAAAGACTGGCGGCTACTGCCCTTGCCGCAGAGAAAAAACGGATGATACCAAGTGTATGTGCAAGGAATTCAAGGATCAGATTGCCGATCCAAGCTTTGAAGGCTTTTGCCACTGTATGCTCTACTATAAGGAAAAGTAACATCAGCATCAAATACCATAATAAAATATAATTAATCGGAGGAATGAGTATGGCGTCTAAACGATATGCGTCCGTAAATAAGGCAAATTGTGTTGCCTGCGGCGCTTGCGAAAACATTTGCCCGTTAGGAGCAATAAGTGTACATAAAGGATGTTTTGCAAAGGTTTCGGAAGATAAATGTGTAGGCTGCGGAAAATGCGAAAAGGTTTGCCCGGCAAACAGTATTACAATGGAAAGCAGGGCGAATATATGAAAGCAAAGAAAAAACATTGGTATAACTATTTATGGATATGGTCGATCGTATATTTCGCTCTGGGATTTTTCAATATTCTGTTTGCCTGGCTCGGTATGATTGATTTTCTGTTGCCACTCATACTCGCTGTATTCGGCGGTAACAAGTTTTTCTGCAATCATCTTTGCGGCAGAGGTCAGCTATATTGTAAGCTGGGCGGTGATCTTAAATGCTCCCGAAACAAGCCAACACCGAAATGGATGGCATCAAAATGGTTTCGGTATGGATTCCTGATATTTTTCCTTACTATGTTCGGGAATATGGTGTTTCAGACCTATCTTGTGGGAAGCGGTGCGAAAAATCTGCGTGAGGCGATCAAGCTGTTCTGGACATTCCGCGTACCGTGGGGATGGACATATTCAGAAAGCATATTCCCAGATTGGGTGGCACAGTTCAGCTTCGGATTTTACAGCTTAATGCTCACATCGCTTTTGATCGGTTTTATTGTCATGATTTTCTTTAAGCCGAGAACATGGTGCGCTTTCTGCCCAATGGGAACAATGACGCAGATAATCTGCAAATTAAGGAATAGAAAAAACAGTAAGTGACAACATCACAGAACTCTGATTTCAAATCAGGTATAATAAAAATACAATAAAACAAAGGAGGACACGAAAATGTCTGTAATTAAAATCAATAAAGAAAATTTCGCAAGCGAAGTTTTGAATTCTAATAAACCAGTTCTTCTCGATTTCTATGCCGATTGGTGCGGCCCCTGCCGTATGGTAGGTCCGATCGTATCTGAAATTGCAAATGAACGAAGCGATGTCAAAGTCGGCAAAATCAATGTTGACGAACAGCCGGAGCTTGCGGCACAGTTTCAGGTAATGAGCATTCCCATGCTTGCTGTCATCAAAAATGGAAAGCTCGAAAATCAGGTTGTAGGTTACAGACCGAAAGAGCAGATTGAAGCAATGCTGTAAGAGGAAAAATATGGGACTGTTTAATCTTTTCCGCACCGCCGACATCAACGTCGGTGTCGCGGAATACGAAACAAATGACGGCGCTGTGTTGCTGGATGTCAGAAAGGCGGTAAATAAATGAAGGTTGTTATTATAGGCGGTGTTGCAGGCGGAGCTACTGCGGCTGCAAGAATACGCAGGCTTGATGAACAGGCAGAAATCGTTGTTTTTGAGCGTTCGGGATTCATTTCCTATGCCAATTGTGGTCTGCCGTACTATATCGGCGGCACCATTGAAGATGAAAGCGCTCTGACCTTGCAGACGCCCGAAAGCTTTTGGAAGCGTTTCAGAGTTAAGATGAATGTGCATCATGAGGTTACGGCAATCCACCCGGACAGCAAAACCGTTACCGTAAAAAATCTTGAAAACGGCAAAGTCTTTACCGAAAGTTATGACAAGCTCGTGCTTTCTCCCGGTGCAAAGCCGATAAAACCAAACTTTGAAGGTATTGACAGTGACAAGATATTTACTCTCCGTACCGTTGAGGATACGTTTAAAGTCAAGAAATATACGGATGAGCATCATCCGAAATCGGCAGTTGTGGTCGGCGGAGGTTTCATTGGAATCGAGGTTGCGGAGAACTTAAGTGATCTCGGAATAGATGTAACGCTTGTCGAAGCCGCAGAGCAGCTTATGACTCCATTTGACAGAGATATGGCATCGTTTATTCATGCCGAAATCCGCAAAAACGGTATCCATCTGATGCTTGATACTATGGTAGAAGGCTTTGCCGATAACGATTGCGGCATTAATGTGAAGCTCAAAAACGCTCAGGCGCTTCATACCGATATGGTTGTAATGGCAATCGGCGTTGCTCCGGAAACCACACTTGCAAAAAATGCAGGACTTGAGCTCGGCATAAAGGGCAGTATTGTTGTCAATGACAGAATGGAAACCTCTGTTCCCGATATTTATGCAGTTGGAGATGCGGTGCAGATCAAAAATTTTGTAACGGATATAGACACATTGATCTCCCTTGCCGGTCCCGCCAACAAACAGGGCAGAATTGCCGCCGACAACATTTGCGGCGGTGACAGTCGTTACACGGGCGGTCAGGGCAGCTCGGTAATCAAGATATTTGATATGACCGCCGCCTCTACCGGTATTAACGAAAAAACCGCAAAATCTCTCGGTATCGCTGTAGATAAGGTTATTCTTTCCCCCATGAGTCATGCCGGATATTATCCCGGCGGAAAGATAATGACAATGAAGGTTTTATTTGAAAAAGAAACATATCGTCTGCTCGGCGCACAAATTATCGGTTTTGACGGTGTGGATAAGCGTATTGACGTGCTGGCAACCGCTATCCGTGCCGGCATGAAGGCATACGAGCTTACAGAGCTTGATCTTGCCTACGCACCGCCCTATTCCTCAGCGAAAGATCCCGTGAATATGGCAGGTTATATCATCGAAAATATGAAAAACGGTATTGTAAAGCAGTGGTATTACGAGGAGGATGAAAGACTTCCCCGTGACGGAAGCGTTACGCTTCTCGATACACGCACACCAATGGAATACAGCATAGGTCATGCAGAAGGTTTTATTAATATTCCGGTGGACGAGCTGCGTGAACGTATTGATGAGCTTGACAAAAGCAAGCCTGTCTATATCATGTGTCAAAGCGGACTTAGAAGCTATATCGCAAGCAGAATTCTAATGGGCAACGGTTTTGATGCCTATAACTTTGCAGGCGGCTTCCGATTCTATGATGCAGTTCATAATGATAAAGCGTTAAATAAAAAATCCACTCCCTGCGGAATGGATGACTGATATGCGGTGTCGGTAAAGACCAATTCAGCAAAGAATGAAAAACGAAGCGTTGAGAATTTTTTCAAAAACTCAACGCTTTATTTTATTTGTCTATTATATCTTCAAGCCCTTTTCTATCCTTAATTTCAATCGTTCCACGGGAAAGTGATATAAGTCCTTCGTTTACAAAATACTTTAGCATTCGTGTAACCACTTCACGAGGATTTCCTAAGTGATTGCCGATCGTTTCGTGAGTGATTTTAAGTGTATCGGAGTTTTCGATACTCATTTCATTCAAAAGAAAATCAGCAAGTCTTTTATCAAAGCTTTTCCACATTATCTGATCCATCAGCCACATTACATCTGAAAATCGGCTTGCCATAACTTCGTTAGTATAATTGGCGAGCGGTGCAGAAACCTCCATAATACTCTTGTAAACCTCCGGCTGGATCACAAGGACTTCAGTATCTTTTTCTGCGGCAATTGTTATGTCAAACTGAATACTGTTCATAATACAAGAAGCAGAGAAAAGACAGATATCACGTTCAAAAAGACGGTACATTGTGATCTCTCTGCCATCATCGGAAATGGTAAAAGCACGAAGCTGACCTGATATTACAAGGATAAGTCCTGTGCAATTCTGTGAACCATTATGTAGAATCTCACTCTTCTTAAAGTGACGGTTTACTGCTGAGTTTATTAGTGCATCCTGCTGCAATTGATTCAATTTATTCCAAACAGGCAGATATGTTAGATAATTCATAAACAAAACCTCCTTTTTCACATTTTATTATAACATGATTTATGGCATATGTCAATAAAGTTATTGACATATGCCATAAAAGGCACTATAATATATGCAGAGGTGATGAAATGCCAAGACCAAAAAAATGCAGAAAGGTCTGTCAAATGCCTGAAATCAGGGAATTTCAGCCTGTAGGAGAAAAACTTTGCCGTTCTGCGGTGGTGCTGTCTGTCGATGAATATGAAGCCGTTCGTTTAATTGATAAGCAGGGCTTTTCTCAGGAAAAATGCGGCATATATATGCAAATCGCAAGAACTACTGTACAAATGATATATGACTCCGCAAGGAAAAAATTAGCGGAGGCTCTTGTAAGCGGACTTCCCCTAAAAATTGAAGGCGGAGATTTCAGACTTTGTGACGGTAAAGAAGAATATTGCGGCTGTGGAGGTTGCAGAAGACACCGCCGTAATCAAATTGCAATACAACATAAGGAGGACGGAAAAATGAGAATTGCGATTCCTCTTGATGAAAATAAACAGGATACTTGTATTGTTTTGTCAAGAGCGCGCTATTTTTTATTTCAGGATGGAGCTTCACAAACTATCGTGGAGAACCCAGCCGCTGATGCTCAGGGAGGAGCAGGGGTACAAGCTGCTCAATTCTTAGTGGATAACGAAGTAAATGTGCTGATTACTGTACGCTGCGGTCAGAATGCCGCTGATGTGTTTACCGCTGCAGGAGTGAAAATATATAAATCCGCAGGGAAAACCGCAGCGGAGGATTTAGAAGCCTTTGCAGACGGTAATCTTAAAGAATTGACACAGTTTCACGGCGGGTATCACGGAAACCTGTGAAACGAAACGCAAATAATTGTTTTCTGAAAGGAGGATGATTGTGAAAATTGCGGTTTTAAGCGGCAAAGGAGGAACAGGAAAAACCTTTGTATCCTGCAATCTTGCTGCCGCTATCGGAAAATCCGCTTATATTGACTGCGATGTGGAAGAACCTAACGGACATTTGTTTTTTAAGCCGACTGAGATTATCGAAAAACCCGTGTATGTTAAGATACCGCAGATCATAGCGGATAAATGTAATCATTGCCGTAAATGTGCGGATTTTTGCCATTTTAATGCTTGGGAAGCATTTGCAGGTGAATCACAGGCAAGAAACAAATACACATATTTTGCTTCTGTTGCAAAGAAAGCAGGCTTCGAGCAAATCGCCGCACTTTTCCTACAGACTGCCGAAAATGAAAAGGAACACGCAAAACTGTGGTTTAAGGCACTCGGTGAGCTTGGTGACACTGCCGAAAACCTGCTTCATGCGGCGGAAGGCGAAAATGCCGAGTGGACGGATATGTATGACCGTATGGCAAGAGAAGCTGATGAAGAGGGCTTCCACGATTTAGCTGAACAGTTCCGTGGCGTTGCCGCTATTGAGAAAGCGCACGAGGAAAGATACCGTACCCTTCTTAAAAATGTTGAAACAAAAGCAGTGTTTGAAAAATCCGGCGTAACGATTTGGGAATGCCGCAACTGCGGACATATCGTTGTCGGCACGATTGCTCCCGAAATCTGCCCTGTATGTAAGCATCCGCAAGCCTATTTTGAAGTTCGTAAAGAAAACTACTAAGGAAAAATAAAAAATGCGAGAAAAGTTTTATATTTGCCGCCATTGTGGTAACTTGATTGGTCTTATCCATGATACAGAAGTCCCCATGATGTGCTGCGGGTCAAAGACGGAGGCGCTGGTTCCCAACACCACTGAAGCCGCAGGCGAAAAACATCTGCCTTTTGTTCATGCAGAAGACGGTTCCGTTTATGTAAGGGTCGGCGAAACAACTCACCCAATGACCGAAGAGCACTACATTTTGTTTAGCTAATCAAGAATTCTTTTCTCTAATTACTCATAAATGTCTGCAAAATAAATGTTCAGCATACCGCTTTCAAATATACAGACAGATAGGTTCATCTTCGACAATTCAGTTCCATTTTCAATCTTAAAATGATAGTCTTTAAAAATAAAACGATACCCTAAATTTGTCGTTTTATTTTTGTTCTGAAAAACAAAACGCCTGCCGTGGAATTCAACCACGACAGGCGTTATTGACTTTGAAGTTCGGAAAAATCATGTGTTTTCGGCACTTTTACAAAAAGAAAGCACCGCACGATTGTATCATTCGTGCGGTGCAGATATGGTTGGAGTAGCTGGATTTGAACCAGCGGAATGAGGGAGTCAAAGTCCCTTGCCTTACCACTTGGCTATACCCCAATAAGCATACTATATTATATCAAAGATTCACGAAAAATTCAATAGGAATATGATATATTATTATTTTTTTACAATTACAGCAGTTGCAATCATTAATAAAATATGATATCATTAGAATAATCTGATAGAAAAAGGAGCGGTCAATATGAAAAGGCTTGATTACATAAACTGGGACGAATATTTTATGGGGATCGCAATTCTCTCGGCGGAAAGAAGCAAGGATAATTCCACTCAGGTCGGGGCGTGTATTGTAAACAACGAAAAGAAGATAGTATCTGTCGGCTATAACGGTATGCCAACAGGCTGCAATGACGACGATATGCCGTGGGAACGCAGCGCAGACTGTCGGCTAAACACAAAATATCCCTTTGTTTGTCATGCCGAGCTGAACGCGATTCTTAACAGCAGCATCAACTCGCTCAGCGGCTGCACGCTTTACGTTACGCTTTTTCCGTGCAACGAATGCGCAAAGGCTATTATTCAATGCGGTATAAAGCACGTTATTTACTATGCCAATAAATACGCGGATACCGACGAGGTAAAGGCGTCGGCTATGATGTTTGAGAAATGCGGAGTAACCGTCAATAAGTATGTTCCAAGCGGAAAGGTCATAAATATAAATGTGTGATCAACCAATTTGATTTTTGTAAAAATAAGGCGGCTTTTGCCGCCTTAATCCATCGAAAAAGTTATTGTATTTTTGATGCGAACATAAAAATGAAGTTTAGGTCAAGCCTTTTTAAAGGCTTGCGGTTTCCAAAGGCAGAGCCTTGGTCGCCGTCCGCAGACGGCGAAATTCCCCAATCAAGGCGCTCTGCAAGGGGTAAGCCGTTAAGAAAGCAGTCCGGTGGACTGTTTTTAGGCGAGGGGTGACTCCCCACAGTGTGGGGAGATGTCGGCAACGCCGACAAAGGGGACGGGCGACCGTTGGGAGGCTCTGCAAGAGAGAGCGTCCCCTTAAATGCAAAAATATTTCCAAAATCAGACAGTAAACAACAGCTTCGAATATGACGGAAGCGGCCAGATATCCTCGCTGACGTTAGTTTCCGTCTCGTCAACAAGCGCGCGCAAAGTCTGCATCTGAGCAAAAACCTCGTCTCTGTAAAAACGCGCCATGACAAGTCCCTCCGGCTGTCCCTGAGCAGATATGACCTTTTCCTCAAGAATAGCTGTCTCCTTATAAATGCTGCCAATAAGATTTGAAAGCTTCAACGCAATGCCCTTTTCAACTTCCGCGTCAATTCCGATTGCAAGCTTTGAAGCGGCGGCATCGCAGATAGTTTTATTGTAAGTAATGCAGGCAGGAAGTATCTTTTTCTTTACAATGTCAAGCATGGTCAAAGCCTCGATATTTATGACCTTGCTGTAATTTTCAAGAAGTATTTCCGTTCTCGATCTGAGCTCGGTTTCGGTATAGACCTTGAACTTCTCAAACATCGCCACATACTCGGGACGGACATACTCGGGCAGAGCGTCAACGGTAGATACAAGGTTCGGCAGCTTTCTTACGTGCTCCGCTTCATAAAGCCATTCGTCCGAATAACCGTTGCCGTTGAATATGATCTGCTTATGCTCCTTGATGATATCGGCGAGGAGCTTTTTAAGATCCTTTTCAAAATTTTCCGAGCCTTCGAGCTTATCGGCAATTTCGCAAAGCTCCTGAGCAACGACAGTATTAATTATTGTATTGGTGCAGGAGATAGAATCGGCTGAACCGAGCATTCTGAACTCGAACTTATTTCCCGTAAATGCAAAGGGAGAAGTTCTGTTTCTGTCGGTCGTATCCTTGGGGAAATTCGGCAGAGCGTCCACACCTATCTCAAAGGAAACATTAGCGACCGAGGTGTATTTCTTACCGTTTTCAAGCGCGTCAAGAACGTCCTGAAGCTCGCTGCCGATGAAAATAGAAACAATTGCCGGAGGAGCTTCGTTAGCTCCCAGTCTGTGGTCGTTTCCGGCAGAAGCGGCAGATAATCTCAGCAGCGGAGCATACTCGTGAACTCCCTTGATAATAGCGCACAGGAAGGTCAGGAACTGAAGATTATCCTGCGGAGTATCGCCGGGATCGAGGAGATTTTGTCCGTCATTCGAGGACATTGACCAGTTATTATGCTTTCCGCTTCCGTTGACTCCTGCAAAGGGTTTTTCATGAAGCAGACACACCAGACCGTGCTTCAGAGCCGTTTTCTTCATGATCTCCATTGTAAGCTGATTGTGATCGGCAGCAATATTTGAAGTTGTAAAGATCGGTGCAAGCTCGTGCTGTGCAGGAGCGACCTCGTTATGCTTAGTTTTCGCGTAAATGCCGAGCTTCCACAGCTCCTCGTCGAGATCTTTCATATAGTCGGAAACTCTCTGCTTGATATTTCCGTAGTAGTGATCCTCAAGCTCCTGTCCCTTTGGCGGCTTTGCTCCGAAAAGTGTACGTCCGGTGAGGACAAGATCCTCACGCGCGTCATAATATTTTTTATCCACAAGAAAATATTCCTGTTCGGGACCGACTGTTGTAATAACTCGCGAAGCGCCTGTATTTCCGAAAAGTCTGAGGATTCTCAGCGCCTGATTGCTAAGCACCTCCATTGAACGGAGCAGAGGAGTTTTCTTATCCAGAATTTCTCCCGTATACGAGCAGAAAGCCGTAGGTATGTAGAGGGAATTATCCTTGATAAAAGCGCAGGAGGTCGGGTCCCAAGCCGTATATCCTCTTGCCTCGAAGGTAGCTCTCAAGCCGCCCGAGGGGAAGGACGAAGCGTCAGGCTCGCCCTTGATAAGCTCCTTGCCCGAGAAGTCAAGGATCACCTCTCCGTTTTCGGTAGGATTGATAAAAGCGTCGTGCTTTTCGGCAGTAACGCCTGTCATAGGCTGAAACCAATGGGTATAGTGAGTTGCGCCCTTTTCAACCGCCCAGTCCTTCATGGCATTTGCCACCACGTCGGCAACCTCTTTTTCGAGGGCGATACCGAGCTGTTTTGTACGCTGAACCGACTTATAAACATTCTTCGGAAGTCTTTCTCTCATGACCTTGTCGCTGAACACATTGCAGCCGAAAAAGTCAGAAACTGTCTGATTGGTATTAGGCTCTGTCATAGTAGTCCTCCTTGAACTAATAAAGGCATTCCGACTGTAAAAAATTTTTTCACAACCGAAACGCCATTGTTTCATTGAATTCACTTCTTTATTAATTGTACATCAGATAAAACATTTTGTCAAGTTTTTTCTGCTGATTTATCGCTTTTTACAGTATTCGGCAGAGTTTTCGAAGCATTGCTGTTATTTCTGACCATATCGGACATAAAAACTGCGTATAATAAGGCTTTTTCTGTCTATAATATAAATGATTTCACAGAAAGGAGCTATTCTTATGATAGAACAGGATACGATAAAACTGCTTCGCGAGTGCGACGCAGGAATAAAAATGGGAGTCTCCGCTCTTGACGAGGTGATGAAGTACACCAGCAGCGAGGAACTTAAAAGCCGGCTTCTTGACGGCATGAGCGAGAACGAAAGCATTAAAAACGAGCTTCAGAAAAAGCTCAACAAGTACCACGACGACGGCAAAGAGCCGAATCCGATGGCAAAGGGAATGTCGTGGATGAAAACCAATGTTAAGCTTTCCGTAAACGAATCGGACGAAACGATCGCCGAACTGATTACAGACGGCTGCAATATGGGAGTAAAATCGATCTGCAAATATCTTAATAAATATCAGGCTGCAGACGAGGACAGCAAAAATATCGCAAAGAAGCTTGTCAAGTATGAAGAGAAGCTTGCGGTCGATATGAGGAGATTTTTGTAAAAACTGAAAACAATACAAGAGAACGCCCTGCAAGAGAGGGCGTTCCCTTATATTGCTTTATCTATAATTTAAACAACAGATACTGCTCCTTTTTAGAACTTGAATTAATCGAAAAAATGAAGTATAATATAATTGTATTTCTTCCCACTCAAGCATCCACATTTCATACGAAAGGAACGTCTTCATGAAAAACGCCGAGACAATAATGAAAACTCTTGCTTCCTCAGGCTATGAAGCCTATCTTGTGGGCGGTTGCGTTCGGGATATGATTATGAAGCGTCCCGTACATGATCACGATATCGCCACAAACGCGCTCCCAAACGAGATGATACATATTTTCAGCGGTTTCCGCGTTATCCCCACAGGTATCGAGCACGGCACTGTCACCGTTATCTGCAACGACGAGCCTATCGAGGTCACGACTTATCGCATTGACGGAGATTATTCCGACGGCCGCCACCCCGACTGCGTAAAATTCACCTCGGAAATTGCCGGCGACCTTTCTCGGCGCGATTTCACGATGAATGCAATTGCTATGTCCGCCGACGGAAAAATTATCGACCCATTCGGCGGCTGCGAGGATATCAAACATAAGCGTATTCGCTGCGTCGGAGAGCCTGATAAACGCTTTGCCGAGGACGCTCTGCGCATTATGAGATGCCTTAGATTTGCGTCAACGCTGGGATTTGATATCGACAAAGCGGCTGCCGAGTCCGTTCACAGCTTGAAAAACACGCTCTCTCTCGTGTCGCGCGAACGTATCTGCTCGGAGCTTAACAAGCTTATCTGCGGAAAAAACGCTATGGCTGTTTTGCTTGATTACAGCGATGTCATTTCCGAAATAATTCCCGAGATCAAGCCGTGTATCGGCTTTTGTCAGCATTCTCCGTACCACAAATACGACGTTTGGGAGCATACCGTCAGGGCATTAAGCTCCGCTTCGGAAAAAAATTTCACCGTAAGATTGGCTCTGCTGCTTCACGATATCGGAAAGCCGAGCTGCTTCTCCCTTGACGAAAACGGACGCGGCCATTTTAAATTTCACGGAAAGGTCGGCGCAGAGATCGCAAAAGCTGTGCTGAAACGGCTTCGCTGCGACAATAAAACCATAAACTGCGTTTATCTGCTGATACTTCACCACAGCGATAAGCTGCACAGCGAAACCGATATCAAACACGCTGTTTCAACGCTTGGGTTCGAATTGTTCAATATGCTTCTCGACGTTAAGGAAGCCGATAATTCCGCAAAGCACAGTTTTGTTCTCAGCGAGGTGGAGGAAATTCGTCAGATGAGGAGCATTGCCAATGATATTATGGCGCGCGGAGAATGTCTGAAAACCTCGCAGCTTGCCGTCAGCGGCAAAGATTTAATGCAGCTCGGGTTCGGCGGCAGAGAGATCGGCAAAATGCTGAAAGCTCTCCTTGATATGGTGATCGACGGAAAAATCAGCAACGATAAGGAATCGCTTACCGAATTTGCGGTCGGCCGCAAGGAAAAGGAGACTAAAATATGAAAGGCTATATTCATTCGACCGAAAGCTTCGGGACGGTAGACGGTCCGGGAGTAAGATTTGTAATTTTCTTTCAGGGCTGTCCGATGCGCTGCAAATACTGCCATAATCCCGATACTTGGGACTTTTCCGGCGGCGCTGAAACGACAGCCGAACAGCTGATGAAAGAATACGATTCGTACAAGGAGTTCCTTAAATCGGGCGGTATCACGGCTACAGGCGGAGAACCTATGGCTCAGCCGATATTTCTTGCGAAGCTTTTCGAGCTTGCCAAGGAAAAAGGGGTTCACACCTGTCTCGATACCTCTGGAATAACCTTTGACAGGAACAATACAGCTCCCACCGACAGGATCCTTAAATCTACCGATCTTGTAATGCTCGACATAAAGCATATCCGCAGCGACGCGCACCTTAGCCTTACAGGTCACGAAAACCGCGGTATTCTGGAATTTGCGAAATATGTCTGCGGAAAAGATATCCCGATATGGATACGTCACGTAGTTGTTCCGGGAATCACCGATAACGAAAACGATCTGTTTCGTCTCGGAGAATTCCTTTCGGAGCTGAAAACGCTTAAAGCTATCGATGTGCTTCCCTATCACGACATGGGAAAAATAAAATATGAGAAGCTTGGCATGGATTACATACTTAAAGACACTCCGCCGCTGTCGAAATCCGATGCCGTAAGGGCAAAAAATATTATAATGAACGGACTGAAAAGCGGTCTTAAAAAGAAAAAAGCCTGAGAAAACTCAGGCTTTTCTGTATTCAGGGAAAACATTCATTCAAAAGAATCGAGATCGATATCCTCAAGTATATCCTTCAATGCCGCAAGCTCGTCAGCAGTAATGGTGATTCCCTTTCCCATTCTTGAATGATCCGGCGACCATTCGCGCAGATCGTATTTCGGCTCGCGCTCGTTCCAGCTCACAAGGTTAAGCTCCTTTGTCCAGCCCTTGGCATTTTCGCCGAGAACACCGATTTTTTCAGTAATTTCAAATTTCAATTCTGCCATATTAAACTCCCTCTTTCAAAAATAAGAAATTGTAAATCAATGCATATATTTTACCACAAAAAAGAAATTTTGTCCAGATATTTTTTGAATCAAACTCAATCAAATTGAAACGCAAAGATAATTCAAGGCTTTGTTATACAGCTGCTTCGGAGGTACTTTTCCGCTTATGAGCATTTCGGCAAAATCAACGGCGTCCTCGATATTGCGCGAAAAATCAGGGATAGTTTCTATATCTCCGCTCTCGTGATCCTCAGCCTCGATACCGTATGTACAGATCTCGCTGCCAAACATTTCAATTCTTCCGCTGACAACGCGGTATGCAACGTTGTTTTCCGCGTAGACCTCCATATAAACGGTTTTGTCCTTTACCTCGCGCTTTATCTTTCTCATTATTCCAAACATATTTATTCTCCTTTATTCTAAGAACTCATTCTGAAATTCCTCTGCATATTTATCTGCAAAGTGATCCTAAAATAATTATAGCACAACTGCCGCATTATGTGAACGGGTATAATTTGAATAATAAAGTATGAAAATAAATAATTTTGGCGAATTTTGATTATTTCGTAAGGCGTTGTTTCCTAAATGTCATTGAGCTTAGTAAATATTCGCTGCATCTGAATATCCGTCTCGGCAATTTTATCGGCGCAGCTTCTTAGCTCCTCGGAAAGATCCTGCGGAATAGTGCTTGAGGTCTTGTATTTAAGCTGATGCTCAAGACTTGCCCAGAAATCCATAGCTATCGTTCTTATCTGTATCTCAACAGGAGCATACGCCTTCTGCGTCGAAAGATAAACGGGAACATTTACTACCATGTGAAGACTCCGATAACCGCTCGGCTTCGGATTCATTATGTAATCCTTTTTCTTGATAACCACAAAGTCGTCCCTGCGGCTGAGCAGATCGGCAATTGCGTAAATATCGCTTATATAGCAGCAGGTAACGCGTATTCCTGCCATATCGAGCAGATTATTTCGCGCAGCCTCTGTCGTTATAGGAAGTCCTTTTTTCTGGAGCTTTCCTATTATCGACTGCGGAGATTTCAGACGGCTTTCTATATTATGTATGGGATTGCGCTGAAACTTAACGCTGAATTCATCGTCAAGAATATTCAGATACGTTTTTACGACCTCGATAGCGGAATCATATAAATGCTGCAATTCAAGGAAATCATAAAAGGTTTGCGAGAGTTTTTCCTGAATTTCCTCGCTGCTCAGGACCTTGCTTGTCAAAGCCGGAAGATTTTCAAGAGTTTTATCGTAAAAAGCCTTTTCGTCCATTAAGATTCACTCCTTTCACAAAGCAATGCAGGTTCTCCGTCATAGCAGACTGCACATTTTTTCAATCGGCAATGTAATTAATATCTTTATTATAACAGAAAAAAGCAAAAAGTCAAACGCGAAAAAACAAATTTTCACATAAAAAATGTCGCAAAAAGATCCTGCGTTGAAAAGCGGCAGGATTTTTCCGTAAATTCGCAGCAAACCGCCCGGAAATAACTGTTTTTATGTAAAAATCACGTATTATCGGCTGAAAGTATCAAGTCATATCATTTAATGTAAAATTTATGAAATTTTTGTGTACGATTTCCGATAAATCATTTCAGGCAAAGCTTTTCAAGATCAAGCTCATACGACGGCGCAAACCTGTCCGAATGCATATAATCAAGAATGCTGAGGGCAAAGCTCCTTACCTCGGGATTATCGGAGATATCGGGCAGTCTGCTTGTACAAACCATAAGCTTTCCGCTGCCTGCCCTTGCTTCATAGAGAATCCCCAGCTTATGATTACGCTCGAAATTATCAATCATCTGAACTATCGGAAGAAAATCCGACGGAGTATCGTCAAGAACGGCACATTTACTGCGGCTGACAATATTATACCACTGAGGAGTAGAATAATATTCGCTCTCAAAGCCGCCGAGAGACGGGTGATCGTTGTCGATAAGCAGTCCGAGAGTTCCTACGGGAAGCTCCTTGCCCATGCTCTCCGAAATTGAACGGAACATGGGATAGCACCAGAAATCCGTGCAATAAGCTCCCTGAACGCTTTCACGAAGCTCCGACGGAAAATACAGCACCTTTTCTCCCCTTTCAAGAAGCTCGGTAAGCTCGCCGATATCCTCGGTCATATAGACCGTACTGCCGTTTTTTACCGATTTTCCGCTCAGTGCAAGCTCGCCGCAGGGCTTTGAAAACGCCCACAGCTCGTAGCTGTTGCAGGTATAGCCTGGAAGCTCTCCGCTTGTACGCACGTTATCTATCCTCAAAGTCAGAGTAAGCTTGCCGCCGCAGGTTATCTCCAAATTTATGCAGCCAAGCTCTCCCATGCCGCTGAATCCGTCGGGAACGGTAAGCTCTCCGTCTGCAATTACTGCTTCGCCGCACAAAAGCCTGTAGGCCAGCTTTTTGCCGATAAGCGGCTTTTCTCCCATATAGCGGAATTTTATCGGTATGCTCAATTTTTCTCCGACAGTAACGACAAAGCTGTCAAGCTCGGCAAGAATTACCGCGTCCGAGCAGTAACCGCACCATTCAAGGCGGTCGGCAAACTCCTTTTTATCCATAAAAGCGTCGAGCATACCCACAAGAGCCGTGCCCTGACCGCTGAAATCCTGCAGATCAAGCAGCTGAAATCCCGAAATATACTCGGAACGCATTGCCGCTTCTATCTCATATTTGTAGCACTGCTGCGCAAGCTTTCCCGAGGCGAGATGAAATTTTTCGGCAAGTCCGAGCATTCCTTTTTTGGAAAGACGTTCCTTGAAAATCTCGAAATTTCGTGCTTTAAGCACTCCGTTATATTTTTTTATCTCGCTGAAATCGGGATACGAGCAATATTGTCCCACCTCGTGCGTAACGATCGGCTTTGACGGTATCAGACCGGAAGATGCGCTGCTGACCTTGACCTTTTTAACTCCCGTTCCGTACTGTATCTCGATCTCGGTGCATTCGCTCTCGGAATTCTCGGAGACCTCGGGGAAGATCAGGCTGTCGTAGGAATGGCTCGTGTTAGGCTGATCGGTCTGAACAAAGCCGAGAGGAGCGTCGCACATCGCATACGAACCTCTTATAAGGCGTTCCCTGCTGAGACGAACTCCCGAAAAGAAGTCGTCCTCGGGCTGGATATTGGGGAAAAACTGGAAATTATTGCTTCCCTGCGTATAGAGATGACGGTCATCGAATTTATGATACTCCGCAAGGATCGCATTGAGACGCTCGGGACTTCCCCAAAGCTCGTTTCCAAGGGACATCATCACAAAGGACGGGTGATTGCCGAAGCAGCTGAGAATACGCTTTCCCTCTTCAATGAGGTATTCCTGTTCGGCAGCGTTATAATTCTCATCGTTTTCGTCCGAGACCGTTCCCCAGAACGGAAGCTCCGGCTGCATATAGATCCCAAGCATATCAGCCGCCGTAAAAGCCGCATCGGGAGGACAGCAGGTATGGAAGCGGTAATGATTTATCCCCCATTTTTTGGACGTTTCAAGAACCTTCAGCCAGCTCTCCACATCGGTCGGAGCAGCTCCCGTAAGAGGAAAAATCATTCCGTCGTGCTTTCCTCTGAGATAGACCTTTTTTCCGTTGTTCAGGAAATTCATTCCCTCCGCGGTAAAGCTGCGAAGTCCGAAGCTTACCTCGGAGATATCCGCCGAACCGTTTATCGCCGCTTTCAGGGTATATATGACGGGAGAATACTCGCTCCAAGGGGAAGCGTCATCGCCCAGCTCAACGATTATCTCGCTGTTCGGAGCTTCAAGGAAGAAGCTCTGCTTGTCAACTGTTTTTCCGTCGGAGGAAGCTCCCCAGACGCTTATTTCAGCGCAGTCAGTCCCCTCAAGACCGATACCGAGTCTGACCTTTCCTGACGCCGCGTCCGGATATGCGTCAAGCCTTGAAATACACGTCTTTTCGCCGATAATAAGCGAAATTTCTCCCGTTATGCCGTTCCAGTTGGACTGCGTGTCGGGAGAAGTCATATGTCCGCCCTTGGTAGGATATCCCGTATTGCAAACGCAGACGGCTATCTCGGCAATTGTTCCTGCAAATTCCGATATATCATAAACGTGGGGAGTACACAGACTGTCGCGGCTGCCTATCGGTTTTCCGTTCACCCAAAGCCGTGTAAGCCTTGTGCGTTCAAGGTAAAGCTTTATCGTTTGCTCCGAAGAAACAGCGGTCAGATCGGCGGTGCGGTAAAACCAGGCATTGCCCTCGTATGCCCATGAATCGGTAAGGAACCCCTCCTCTGCCTTTGGATTCGGTTTTCCCTTGTGAGCAATTGAAGTTGTTGTCGGGAGAGTGATGCTGTCGTTTGCTCCAAGCCTGAAATATTCATTTTTTATCCCGAGCATTTCCTCGTCGGCGCGGAATCCCCACTCACCCGATAAATCGATTTTTCTTATCATAGCTAAACTCCTAAATAATTTCTTTTCAGGCTGCATTTAAATCGCAGGCATTACTCTTCCGCCCGATACGGGAATATATGCTCCCGTGGTGAAGCTTGCGAGGTCGGAGGCAAGAAAAGCCGTCATCTGAGCGATCTCCAGATCGGTGCCGCGGCGCTTCAAAGGAACGGTGCTGTCATAGGAATCCTGCTTTTCGGTATTGTTTTCACGGTCGGTAAAGCTTATAGTCCAGCCGGGAGCGACCTGATTCACGGTGATATTATGACAGCCTACCTCTTTGGCAAAGCAGCGCACAAAGCCGTCAAGACCCCTTTTCGCCGACGTATACGCGCTGCACCCTGCTTCCGCAAGAGCCGAGCACTCGGTGTTTACGGCGATGAATCTTCCGTATTCCGCCTTTATCATATCGGGAACAAACGCTTTCGCCATGTAAACGTTCTGCATCACGCAGGATTCAAACTGACTGTAATAATCTGCAATATCCTGTTCGAGCACGGGCTTCCATTCATACTGGATAACCGCATTGCACACAACTATCTGCGGACTGCCGAGCTTGTCCGCTATATCGCGCTGCATATTCATAACGGAATCGCGGTCGGTGATATCCGCCTGAAATATCCCGGCGCGTCTGCCCTTTGCTCGGACGGAAGCTGCAAGCTCCTCGGCTTTTTCGGAATTTGAGTGATAATGTATCGCTATATCGGCATTGCAGTCGCTGAGGACATCGGTCATAACTCGTCCGAGCTGACCTGTTGCTCCCGTGATGACTGCAAGCTTGCCTGTCAGATCTATTTTAAGCATAATTTATCCTTTCAGCGCAGTAATAAGGGAGTTCACTGCGTCAACATAATTTTGTGCAGCCGCAAGCTCATTTGCTGACTGAACGGCGGCATCGAATCCCTCGGGAAGAGCCGAATCGGAGCAAACGATAAGCGTATTTGTCGCGCTGTCGAGCATTATCATAAAGCCCTCCTCGTTTTTATATCGGCGATCGTAATAGCTGCGGCATATCTCCTCGTTTGTCGACGAGGTGGAATTGCTTGTTGCAAGCACGGAAATATTGCTCTCGGTGCAGGCGCTTTCAAGAAGCGAAATTTCATCGGTGGAAAAAATACCTCCGTTGTCAAAAATATGCTGCGGACAAGCTTCGCCCAGCTGCATAATGCGCATTACCGCGTTTTTGAAGTCGCCTTTGACCATATCCTGCGTTGCCCAGTAAAAAGCCGCCGACTGCTCGCTTTCATCGACAAAAGTGAGACAGCTGCCCTTTTTATAGAGATAGTCCTCGTTCGTATCGTTGTTTATCAGCAGAAGAAGTCCGCTTCCGCGTCCGCTGTAGATGTCGATATAGGCATTTTCTGCGTATTGCTCGGGAGTCATGCCGTCAAGGTTATCGGTAGTCACAACTGCGGCGTTTATCAGGTACTTCTCATAGAGCCAGCCGGCATAATTATTGCACTCGTCAAAATCCGCTCCCGAAAGCAGTTTGGCATAGTCATAGACGTATGTTCCGTCAGCAGGCTTAATATCGTGCTTTACAACAGGAGGAGCAGTTACCTCGGCTGTTGCTTCTTCGGAAGCCTCCGTGGTCTGAGACGAAGCGGAAGCTTCCTCGCTGCTGCTCTTTTTGGGATCGTCGGCACAGCCGCAGACAGCAGCTGCGGTCAGCGCGGCGGTAATAATTAACAAAAAAATTTTATTCAAAATATCAATCCTTACTCTTGTATTATACATTATATTTTAGTATAATTTAATAGAAAAATCAAGTGCATAGCTGCAATTGCACTTAATTTAAAATAATATTCCAAAAGGAGAAAAATTATGGATTATTATGTAAATTCAAATGATATTATCGTCAGCGAGCCTGATCTCGACCTTGACGAAACCCTCGACTGCGGACAATGCTTTCGCTGGAAAAGAATTGCTTCGGACTATCCCTGCACATACGAGGGAAAATTCCTGAACGACAGTCTTACCGTCTCGCAGACCGAAAAGGGACGGTTCATTTTTCACAATACGACAGAACGGGATTTTCTGGAAAAATGGTACGATTACTTCGATTTTGCCACCGATTACACCGAGCTCAAACGGAGTTTTTCCGAGGACGAAACTCTTGAAAAGGCGTGCAGATTTGCCGGAGGGATACGTCTTTTGAGGCAGGACAGCTGGGAGTGCCTTATTTCCTTTATTATTTCCCAGAATAATAATATTCCCCGAATCAAGGGCATTATCGACCGTCTTTGCCTGCATTACGGAGGAAATTTTCCGTCTGCCGAACAGCTTGCGCAGGAAACTGTTGATTCGCTTTCCTATCTGCGCAGCGGATTCCGCGCCAAATATATCGAGGACGCAGCCAAAAAAACAGCCGATGCTCTCATAGATCTCGATACAATAAAAAATATGCCCATCGAAGAAGCCAGAGCCGCTCTGAAAACGATAAAGGGAGTAGGTCCGAAGGTCGCCGAATGCGTGCTTCTGTTTGGTATGCACAAGACGGAAGCTTTTCCGATAGACGTATGGATAAAACGCGTTCTTGAGGAGTATTATCCCGGCGGTTTTCCCGATTTTACAAAGGACAGCGCAGGTATCGCACAGCAGTATTTATTTCATTACATAAGAACCTGTCCCAATTTGCAATAGTTGAAATAGACAAACTTTAACGTAAAATTTCGTTGATTTTTTCTAACCCAAAATTTTCTTTACCGACAGTAATAAAAATTCCCCGACAGCTTTAAACATTTCCACCGATCCGTTTTTTAACGCTGTTACGATGCCTTTTCCACTGTTTCCACAGAGTTTTCAACATATGCCGCAACGCTGTTTCCACTTTTCCACAGAGTTTTCAACAGTGCTGTCAACAGCAATTTTTTCTACGGCTTGTATAGGCTTTCAGAAAATTGACCATAATTCACTTGAAAGAAGTCCCTATTTTCTAAAAAATGATGAAATTATTCGGTGGGAACAGGGACTTGACAAAATCAAAATTGCATGAACTGCTCTGAAAGGAATCGTTAAATTTATGATAAAAGGCGTTAATAAGCACATAATCGAGGTAAACAATCCCGACAGCATATACTTTGAAAGGGCGGTGTTTTACCTGAAGCCAGGCGTGAGAGAGCTTCCGTCTGAGATAACAAAAGCCGAAGTAGACCGCGTTATCAGCCGTTTCGGGTTGGAGGAGTACGGTCTGCGCCGCAAACGCAGGTTCGGGAAGATAGCAATATTGGCGTCTCTGCTGACGCTTCTTGCAGTATGCGCGGTCATCGTTCTGATTTAAGGCAATATGGCAATATTGTATAATAAAGCAATATTTTTCAAAAACTATGGACATTGAAGTTTTTTTGTGATATAATTTTATTATATTATTTAGACGGAGGATCGTTTGTATGAACAGCAATGAAAATCATACATTTAAAAATAAGCTTTCCAAAAGAATTATCTCAACTCCGGATCCTGCCGCAAAAAATACTTTCTTCTATATGCAGGAAGCCGGCTGTCTCAAAGCCGATGAAACCACTTCCACTCAGCGGCAAAACCTCGATTCCTTTCTCTTCGTCGCCGTAACGGCAGGAAAGGGCGAGCTGACTGTCGGAGGCGAGACCTTTTCCGTTTCAAGCGGCGAATGCTTCTTTATCGACTGCCGCGTTTCACATTATTATAAAAGCTCGCAGCAAGATCCGTGGGAGCTTCTCTGGGTACACTTCAACGGCAGCACCTCGGAGCAGTATTACGAGTATTTCCTCTCCCACTCCAAAAATGTGTTCGCTCCACAGTCGTTCGAACGCGTTGTTTCGACCATTACGGAGATAATCAACATAAACGAATTCAAAAATCCGAATGCCGAGATACTTACCTCCAAATATATCGTCGATCTTCTTACTCTTGCGCTTACCGTCAACAACGACTCGAAGCGCTATGATACGGCTCTTAAACAGAAGCTTGCCGCCGTTCATGATTACATCGACGACCATTTTAACGAGGAGCTTTCCCTTGAACGCCTTGCTTCGGAATTCTACATAAGCAAATTCTATCTGACGCGCGAATACAAAAAAATCTACGGCAAAACAATTTTTCAGCACATTATCACCGCGCGTATAAATTACGGTAAAAATCTGCTGCGCTTTTCGGATAAATCCATAGAGGAGATCGCGCATCTTTGCGGCTTCAACGATCAAAGCTACTTCGCAAGGCAGTTCAAAAAAGCCGAAAATCTTACCTGCTTTTCCTACAGAAAAATGTGGAGGGATTAAGCTTCTACGTTTTAAAAGGCTCACGGTCAATTATATGCCGAGGGTCTTATTTTTAATCTTAGAACGAGTTCTTAATATTTGTTAAATTTTACAGTCAAAATACCGCCGAATTTGTTATTATGCCGAAATTAACGCTGCTGCGCCTAAATTTAAATTCGAATCATTGACAAACTGTCTATTACTTGTTATACTAATATTATATAATTATTTTTCAGAACAAATTATCAGAGGAGGATAATGATGAATACTAAAAAACTTTTTGCAGCAGCTGCCGCTCTCGTGGTCGCAGGTTCTGCCGCAACCGTTAACGCTTCCGCCTTCGCTGTGGAAAACAATAATAATACTGCCGTTTCGGAGGAAGCTTCCGAGGGCGTTGTTTTTTCTGCCGAAAGCTATGAAGACCATATAAAAATTACAGGCTATACGGGATCTGCCGACTTTGCAGCTATCCCTGCCGACGTAAACGGCGTCCCTGTTACCGAGATCGACAGTCTTGCAGCCGACGGTACTATCGGAAAAATTTATATCCCTGCTACCGTTAATACTATCGCGGACGGAGCTTTTGACAAGGTTACGGGTCTTTCCGCTATTGAAGTCGCCGCTGAAAACGAGACTTTTTCAACTCTTAACGGCGTTCTCTTCACTAAGGATATGTCAAAGCTTCTCCTTTATCCATACGCAAAGCCCGACGCTTCATACATTATCCCCGAAGGCGTTTCTTCAATTACCGACGGAGCTTTCACAGGCTGCACAGCGCTCAAGGAGATCACATTCAGCAGCGCTATTATCGAAATAACTGCCGACGGCTTTAAGGCCTGCAGAAATATTTCAAAGCTCAATATTCCCGAGACTGCCGTATCTATAGATACTGCCGCTCTCGCAAAGGTCATGAACATCGCGGAATACAATGTTGCCGAGAACAACAATAACTACAGCAGCGCTGACGGCGTTCTTTTCAACAAGGACGCAACGGTTCTTATCTGCTATCCTGCCGGAAAAACTAACGCTTCGTATTCAATTCCGGACAGCGTAAGCACCATAAGCGAAAACGCTTTCGCAGGAGCTTCTCTTGCAACTGTTAACGTTCCCGACAGCGTCACCGAAATCGGCAGCGGAGCATTTTCAAATATGACTTCTCTCGCTACGGCTATCCTCGGCAGCGGAGTTTCAAACATCGGCAGCAATGCCTTTGCCGGAGATTCATCGCTCGTGTCAGTGATAATCGGTTCTGCCGAGACAATCGGAGATAATGCTTTCCTTAACTGCAAATCGCTTAAATCGGTATCTATCCCTGCAAATACAACAGATATCGCTGCTACTGCTTTCGACGGCTGCGCTGCTCTTACAGATATAAACGCTTCTTCCGCAAGCACGGTATTCAGCAGCATCGACGGCGTTCTTTTCGACAAAAACGGCGAAACTCTCATTAAGTATCCTTACGCAAGAACAGCTGAGGAATATACCGTTCCCGACAGCGTTGTAACTCTTGCAGACAGTTCGTTTAAAAACTGCGCAAATCTTGCTTCCGTTACTCTCGGAGCTTCGTTCAGCAGCTTTGAAGGACGCGTTTTCGCAGGCTGCACTGCGCTTTCCGATATTAATGTTTCCGATGATAACGAGAATTACTCTTCCGTAAACGGCGTTCTTTACAGCAAGGACGGCACAGAGCTTGTAAAATATCCATGCGGACGCGAATCGGGAGAATTTGAGATTCCTGCCGGAATGACTTCGTTCGGAAGCGGAGCTTTCGCTGACGGAGCTGCTATTACCGCATTTACCGTTCCCGAAGAAAACACAGCATTCACCGCAATCAACGGAGTTGTTTTCAGCAAGGACGAAGCTTCCCTTATAAAATATCCTATGGCTGCCGAGGCTGATTTCTACATCGTTGCAGAAAATGTTGCTTCCGTTGCAGAAAACGCTTTCGCAGGCGTTGCAAAGCTTGAGGGAATCGAATTTGCTTCAGGCGAGACGGCAATTGCTCCAGAAGCTTTCTCGGATACAAACAACGAGCTTGTATTCTACGGAACTATGGACTCTACGGCTAAGGTTTACGCAGAACTGAACGGCTACAGATTTATTGCGCTTGACGGAAATTATCCGTTCGGCGACGTAAACGGCGACGGCGCTGTAGACGCGCTTGACGCTTCCGATGTACTCAACGTATACGCGCTTACTTCGACAGGTCACAGATGCAGATATATCGAAGCTCAGAAGGTCGCAGCCGATATCGACCGCGACGGCGAGATAAATTCTATCGACGCTTCAAGAATACTTGCATATTACGCTTATGCGGCAACTACCGAAGATCCGCTTTCAATTGAAGATTACTACTACCCTGCCGAGGTTACGACAGAAGCTGAATAATTCAAGGCAATAATAAGGAGGACGGTTGTCCTCCTTTTAGTTTATCCAAAAATAATATGAACTAAGAGAACGCCCTCTCTTACAGGGCGTTCTCTCTTTCAAAACATTCCACCGGACTGTTTTGAAATTCACTCTTTGCGGAGCGCCCTACGGTATGCGGGGCTTTGCCCCACACCCCACCAGAGGCGCCGCCTCTGGACTCTGCCAAAGGGATAAAATCCCTTTGGAATCCCGATATTAGTCACACTAACTTTCCAACAAAACAGGAGGACATTTGTCCTCCTTCGTTTTTTATTTAAGAAAATTCTGCATTGCTTCCGTAAGCTTGCTGATGTTTTTCTTATTTTTTGAATTCGCCGCTATTTCTGTTCCAAGCTTCGATTTGCAGCTGAAAATAACGGACGTTCTGCCGTCGTTGATCGTAAAAAGCGAAACCGTCATGACCTCTCCCCACGTAAACATGGACATACCAATATTAATTGTTACGGTATGAGACGCGCGGTCGGCTAATTTTACGTTATACTTCAATGACTGAGCCGCAAGAACGACAGCGTCAAATACAGCGTCGATCGGCTGGCTGTAAATTATATTCGATTCAGAAGAACCCCAAGCCATAACTTTTTACTCCTCGATCAAGCCTTGTTAACGCTTCCAAAAAGCTCCATCTTCTCCTTTACCTTTGCCTTGATTGCTTCAAAGCCCGGTGCGAGAAGCTTTCTTGGGTCAAAGCCCTTGCCCTGAGTGTCCTTGCCTGCTTCAATGTAAGCTCTTGTAGCTTCCTGGAAAACAAGCTGGCACTCTGTGTTTACGTTGATCTTTGCAACGCCGAGAGAAATTGCCTTCTTGATCATATCGTCGGGGATACCTGTACCGCCGTGAAGTACGAGAGGCATATCGCCAACCTTTTCATTTACGGCAGCAAGAGTCTCAAATGAAAGACCTTCCCAGTTTTCGGGATATTTACCATGAATATTGCCAATGCCGGCAGCAAGGAAATCAACGCCGAGATCAGCGATCATCTTGCACTCGTCAGGATCTGCACATTCACCTCTGCCGATAACGCCGTCCTCTTCGCCGCCGATAGAGCCTACCTCGGCTTCGATCGAAAGGCCAAGACCGTGAGAAACGTTTACAAGCTCGGATGTCTTAGCGATATTCTCGTCGATCGGGAAGTGAGAACCGTCAAACATGATTGAAGTAAATCCTGCCTTAATACACTTATAGCAGCCTTCATATGAGCCGTGATCGAGGTGAAGAGCAACCGGAACAGTGATTCCGAGAGACTCGTCCATTGCTTTAACCATAGCGGCAACCGTAGCAAAGCCTGTCATATACTTGCCTGCGCCCTCAGATACACCGAGAATTACAGGTGAATTGCACTCCTGTGCAGTAAGAAGAATAGCCTTAGTCCATTCAAGGTTATTGATATTGAACTGACCTACTGCATATTTGCCTTCTCTTGCCTTAGTGAGCATTTCCTTAGCTGAAACCAACATAATTTAATTTCCTCCTGAATTTTCATTTGCAATGCGAAACAATTCGCACTATCAAATACATTATACTACATATTCCCTGAAATTGCAAGTACCGTATGTAAATTTTCGCAAAAATCAGTCACGGACAGCAAAAATGACTCCCAAGAACAAGGGAGTCATCTTGTTAAATTATTATTTTTTCATAAAATCCGTAATAGTGCCCGTTCCGCCTGTAGCCGTATAAGCATAGTAGGCGAGAATAGTTGAAGCGTCGGAGGAATCAACTGCGTTGTCTCCGTTTACATCGGCGGCTGTTTTCTGAGCTTCGCTGAATGTGGGAGCTCCTCCTGTTGCGATACGTGCGTACTCGCTCAGGACATAGGAAGCGTCGCTGGAGTTTACTGCGCCGTCGCCGTCAATGTCGCCGAATTCTGTTTTGGGCTGTTCGGGAGCCGCGCCGAGAGATTCAAATTTACAGTCATACTTTTCAGCGTATGCCTGAGCTGTTGAATTTTCATAGCCGTAAATCGTGCCGTTGAAAATATAATCCCCATCTTCACCATATCCATTGCTTATAGTTCCCGAGGAGTCATAAATTTCGCAATCGGGATTTTCAATCTTTATAGAATTCAGATTTGTACAATTACAAAATGCAATACAATCAATGCTTGTAATACTTTCAGGAATCGTTATTGATTGCAGATTCGGACAGTTGAAGAACATTCGGCTGCCAATAGAAGTCATTCTGCTCGAAAGCGTAACTTTTTCTAAATTCTTACAGTCCCCGAATGTTCCGGGGGTCTCTCCGATACCGCCTTCTCCGAAGAATTCAGGCGGAGGAAGTTTATCCATTGTTGTTACAGAATCGGGAACAGTAATCTCCCTGATCGATGTACCTTGGAAAGCTCCCGCATAAATAGTTGTTGCAGAATCGGGAATATTTACGTCTTCAAGCGAACTGCAATTCCCGAAACATTCGAATCCGATCGACTTGACCGTATCGGGAATGGTAATATCCGTTAACGAGCTGCAATAAAGAAACGTTTCGTTCGGGATCTCAGTCATAGATACCGAAAGCTTTACACTTTTAAGAGAATCGCAATAAAGAAAAACGCAAACTCCCATTTCAGTAACAGAATCAGGAATACTTATGCTTTCAAGTTTGCTGCATTCTGCAAAACCGCGGTGTCCGATTCTGGTTACGCTGTCAGGAATCACTACAGAAGTTAAATTGTTGCAGCCAAGTAATGCACAATCTCCGATGATCTTAACGCTGTCAGGAATCGAATATGTACTGCTTTTGATTCCTGCCGGATAACATTCAAGCTCCGTTTTGTCCTTATTAAAAAGTATTCCGCCGTCTTCGCAATAAACAGGGTTATTTTCAGATACATTGATTGCAGTCAGGTTCTCGCTGTATGAAAATGCATTGTATTCAATAGCAGTCACACTGTCAGGAATTGTTATTTCAGTTAAATTGGGGCAGTAAGAAAACGCCATATTTCCGATATATTCAACACTGTCAGGAATCGTTATTTCGAATAAACTGTCACAGCTGTGAAATGCCGCTGTACCAAAACTTTTAACACTGTTCGGAATTGTTATTTCGGTTAATTTTTCGCATCCCTGAAACATAAAATCTTCAATGCTTTTAAGATTTTCAGGAAGCGAAACCGAGGGTAAATTTTTGCAGTAGGAAAATGCTCTGGCTTTGATTTCTGTAACACTATCAGGAATTGTTATCGAAGTTAAGCCATAACAATATTCAAACGCAGAATATCCAATACTTACAACACTATCAGGGAGCGTTACGGAAATCAGACTACTGCAATCCGAAAATGCATCATCGCCGATACTTGTAATGCTGTCAGGAATCGTTACTGAAGTTAAGCTTGAGCAGCCCCAAAATGTATATTCCTCAATTCTCGTAATACTTTTCGGAATAATTACCGATGTTAAGTTGTTACACCTTGAAAATGCAGATTCACCTATGTATGCAACGCCTTCCGGAATCGTTACTGAGGTCAGATTTTCACACTCTGAAAACGCATAATCTCCGATACTTTTAGCATTGTCAGGAACTACTACATCTCCCTCACAGGTTTGACCGTCAATAAGTATGCCGTTAACAATAACAAAAGGATTCTCGCCTTGTTTTTCCATAAGCCACGGCGTCCTATTAAACGCATTACCGCCAATGCTCATAACACTGCCGGGAATGGTTACCGAGGTCAAACTTGAACAAAAAATGAACGCATAAGCTCCAATACTTGTAACACTGTCGGGGATCGTTATCGAAGTTAATTTTGAGCAGCAGTCGAACGCAAAATCTCCGATACTTGTAACAGGCACTCCTTCGATTTCTGACGGTATAACAACTTTCTCAGCTAATTGGTCACAACGGGTAATTTCTATATGATCTTCGTATTTTTTATATTGAAGTTCACCGTAAGTTCTATAGGTGTACTCCTCAGCCGCGCTTGCCGAAATAACGTGATCCTGCGTATTTACAGCAGACGGCAAAGCTCCGCCGAAAACAATGCTTACGGCAAGGAGCGCAGACAATAACTTTTTCATGGTAAAAACCTCCAAAAATAATTTATATGTATATTATACATTGCTTTTGCAGGTTTTGCAAGTGTTTTTGTATAAAAAGTACTTTAATCTTCAAAATAGTAATCAAGCAGAAGATTCACTATCCGCGAATAGCTCTCGATGCCGTCATGAACGCCGTTTATCTTCAGACTTGTATCCGTCGCGGCGTCCGAAACAGCGTCAACGGTCTCGGTCGAAATTATCTCAAGCTCCTCGTTTTCCTCGAAATAATCCTCGGGCATAAATTTAAACCAGTCGTTTATGACAAGCGGAGAGATCGTATCCGTAAGATAATAGGCTTCGGAGATACCGTTTTTGTAGATTTGATTATGAACATATTCAAGAGCGTTTACATAACCGCTGTAGCGGAACTCGGCGCTTTCGCTTCCCGTGGACGCAATGAACGCGATGAACCCAGCCTCGTCCTCCTGAATGATACCTTTCAGGTGAGCGTATTCATGGCAAATAGTGTTCGGATAATTTATATCGCACATATCCGCATTGTAATTCGACTCCATTGTAAAGGGGAAATATATGCCGAGAAGTCCCGACTGGCCCATGAAATACGAGTACGCAACAGGCTTCGGGTCGGGATAATAGCCGCTTAACTGACTATATTTTTCCGCAGCTTTATGCATTGCAGATTTCGCATTCTCATCAAGGTCGTCCGTCAGCACAAAACAGCCGTTTTCGTCCCTTTCGACCTGATCGGCAAGAGAATTCGCTTCGCTGATAAGAATCCCGTAAAGCTCGGTAAGCTCCGAACGCGTGTGCTCCTCGGAAACCGTAAAATAGCGCTCCGAAAAGGGCGTGCAGTGGTACATTATAAAACAATTGAAGGTTTCCGTTGTAAGAATATATGTAAAAATATATATCACCGTCAAAGCTGCGGCAGAGCGTATCTTACGCCGGGAATTCTTCATGAATATCAGCATAATGACAACCAAAGGAATTCCCACAGCGACAAGCAGTATTCCTGCCGCAATAAGAAGTTCTCCGAAGGAACACGGTAGCAGTCCAGACAGAAAAGCAACGGGCGTTGATATGTACGGAAAAATTTTCATGACATAAAAATCCGAAAAAGCTGTGCTCAGTCTCGCTGCAATATTCAAAACAAGCATGATCGCGCAGACTGAAAGCGGAATAATATATTTTTTCTTCATAGCGTTTACCTCGAAAGCGTTTTTCATAATTATACCACATTTTTTGCCGTAAGACAATGGAAAGTATATCCTGTTAAGGGATGAAAATAAGCGGATTTGCTCTGTGATGGAATGCCTGAAAATTTTTTCAAAATATATGGTAATTTGCTCCATAATGTATTATAAGCGGAGAGCCTACGCCGGCAGTTCGCGCTATATTTTTTTGCTGTATAAATTTTCTTATGCGCATATTGAAATTTTTCGTATTATGTGTTATAATAATAAGGTATCTTTAAAATCAAATAGGAGTGTAACTGTAAATGAAATACAACAGAACGGAGCTTGCAGACAATACAGGCTTTTCTACTGTTACAGACAGCAAGTTCAAAACAAATTCGCTGACCATTCAGTTTATGACTGAGCTTGGCAGTGGCGCCGCAGATAATGCCGTGGGAGTATCTGTCCTTACTACTTCAACAAAAAAATATAATACTCTCGCCAAGCTGAGCCGCCGCCTTTCCGAGCTTTACGGCGCGACTCTTTCGTCCTCGGCTAAGAAGGTCGGAGATATTCAGGTTCTTACGGTCTATGCCTCTTGGATAAATAACCGCTATGCCCTTGAAAACGAGGATATTACGGCTGAAATGCTGGATATCATCTGCGAAAGCATTTTTGCTCCCAATGCCGAAAACGGCTGCTTTGACGCCGATTCCTTTGAAATCGCCAAAAAAGAGATCCTCGATCATATTGAATCCGAGATCAACAACAAGCGCGGATATGCTATTTCAAGAGCTTCCGAAACAGCGTTCAAGGGCGAGCCTGCACAGTGTGCCTGCTACGGTAACAAAGAAACTGCCGAAGCCGTTACCGCTGCGTCGTCTTACGAAGCCTATCGCAGACTTATTTTAAACGCGGCGATCGAGATCTTCTATGTCGCTCCCGAGGAAAATCCTCTCATCGAAAAGCGCGTCGGTAAGGAGCTTGCAAGGCTTGACAGAAAAGCCGTAAAATGCGAATTTCTCAAACCGAGTCCCGTTAAGCAGCAGCCGGAAAGAGTCAGCGATACTCTTGACGTAAGCCAGTGCAAGATGGTAATGAGCTTCAAGACGGATTGCAGAGACGAATGCGCCGTAAAGCTTTTAAGCCTGATTTTCGGCGGAACTCCGGTTTCAAAGCTGTTTATGAACGTCCGCGAGAAGCTGAGCCTTTGCTACTACTGCGCATGCCGCACGATTGCTTCCAAATCAGCTCTTATGGTAGACTGCGGAATCGAAAGAGAAAATATCGAAAAGGCTGAAAAGGAGATACTTTTCCAGCTTGACGAAATAAGAAACGGAAACTTTACCGACGAGGAAGTCGAGAGCGCAATGCTTGCCATTGAAAACGCTCTTTCTGCTGTGGGAGACACTCATTCTTCCTATGTTTCATGGTATTTTGACTGCATCTGCTTCGGCACTGTCCTTACTCCAGAACAGAAATACGAGCTTTACAAGGCTGTAACAAGAGAAAGCATTATCAAAGCCGCAAAGGAAACTACTCTGGACAGCGTTTACTTAATGCTTAATAAGGAGGCAGATCAATAATGGAACGCAATATCATCACAAGCCGTCAGACCGGCGACAGCTGCATACACGTCAAGCACAGCAGCGGACTTGATATCTATATATGCGAAATGGCGGGATACAGCACGGTAGAGGCTCTTTTCGGAACAAAATACGGCTCGATAAACACTATGTTCAAAATTGCTGAAGATAAGGATTTTACGGAAGTTCCCGAGGGAATCGCACATTTTCTCGAACATAAGCTCTTTGAAAACGAGGACTGCGACGTTTTCGAGCTTTATGCCAAAACAGGCGCAAGCGCCAACGCTTTTACCTCTTTTGATAAGACCTGCTATCTTTTCAGCTGCTCGAAAAATTACCGCGAATCCCTGAAAATACTGCTCGACTTTGTCCAGAAGCCTTACTTCACCAAGGAAAGCGTGGATAAGGAACAGGGGATTATCGGTCAGGAAATCAAAATGTGCAACGATAATCCCGAATGGCGCGTTTTCTTTAATCTTCTCAGAGGTATGTACCATAATCACCCTGTCAAGATCGACATTGCCGGAACTGTTGAAAGCATCGCCAAAATAGACGCAGATCTGCTCTATAAGTGTTATAATACGTTCTATAACCTTAATAATATGGCGCTTTCGATCGCAGGAAACATCAGCGCCGACGAGGTTCTTGAAATATGCGACGAGGCTCTTAAGCCCTGCGAGGACAAAGGGCTTGAAACCGTCTTTCCGAACGAGCCGTCGGAAATTGTCGAATCCGAAATCAGGGAAAATCAGCCTGTCGGTACTCCGATCTTCAACATCGGATTCAAGTGCGCTCCCTGCGACGGAAGAGAAAGGATCACAAAAACGGTTCAGGCAACTCTTGCGGCAGAGGTCATGACCGACGTATCTTCGGATATGTATCAGAAGCTTCTCAAGGAGCAGCTCATCAATTCGACCTTCGGCACCGAGATATTTGCAGGCGACGGTTATTTCTCGGTGATATTCAGCGGCGAATCTTCCGCTCCCGAAAAGGTAAGAGACGCAATATTGTCGGAGATAAAAAGAACCTGCGCCGATGGTCTGAACGAAAGCGACTTCCTGCGAATAAAAAAATCAACCTACGGAACTCTTGTCCGCGAATTAAATAACGTCGAGGCTGTGGCTAACCTGATGATAAATTCGCATATGTGCGGCACAAAGCCGTTCGATATGATAGATATCCTTTCACAGGCAACTTCGAAGCAGTGCCTTGAATTTATCAAAAGAGAGATTACCGAGGATAAGCTTGTAATGTCGGTAGTCGAGGAGGCGGCAAAGAAATGAATGAAGTAGAACGCATTACCGATCTGAACGAAATCTATTTTCCGAATCTCGGCTGGAGATTCCATATTGATCCTACCGCCTTTACCGTATTCGGCTTGGATATTCAATGGTACGGACTTATTATAACCTTCGGACTTCTTATGGCAATGCTTTATTGCTTCCCTAAAATGCGCAGGTTCGGTCTTGTTGCCGACAAAGTGTTTGATCCCGTTATCGGCGGAGTAATAGGCGGAGTTCTTGGCGCGCGCATTTATTACGTGGCGTCGAAATGGGACGAGTATGCAGGCGACTGGAAAAGCATTATCAATTTCAGAAACGGCGGCCTTGCAATTTACGGCGGAATAATCGGCGCTCTGGCGGTCGGACTGCTGATCTGCAAGCTGCGTAAAATCAGAATTCTTCCCACGCTTGACATTGCCTGTATAGGATTTCTTATCGGACAAGGCATCGGACGCTGGGGGAACTTCACGAACCAAGAGGCGTTCGGAACCAACACCGACAGTCTCTTTGCCATGACCGGAGGTACTATCCAGCAAACTATTTTAAGAGAATCCGCTTTTCTGGACGGAAGTATGTATCAGTCCGGAATCGAGATCTCGGAAAAATATGCTGTCCACCCATGCTTTTTGTATGAATCGATATGGTGTTTGCTCGGTGTTCTGGTGCTTTCGCTCTTTATCAAGCACAGAAAATTCGACGGACAGCTCTTCCTTATGTATCTTGTATGGTACGGAGCCGAGCGCTTTGTAGTGGAAGGCTTGCGTACAGACAGCCTTATGGCAGGAAATATCAGGATCTCACAGGCTCTTTCGGCAGTCCTTGTAATAACGGGAACTATTCTGCTTATTGTCATGTTTTCAAAGGTCAGACGCGATCCGGAAAAATATGTTCTCTACTGCAATACGGAAGAGTCAAAGCAGCAGCTTGCCGAAGCAGATGAACAAATGACTCGCAGCAAATCAACAAATAACGGCAGTGAAAATACAGCCGATAAAAGCTCTGACGAAGATCAGACAGAAAATAAAACGAATATTAATCAGGAGGAATCAGAAAATGGCACAGATAATTAACGGCAAAGAGGTATCGGCTTCGGTTAGAGCCTCCGTTGCCGCAGAAACAGCAGCTCTCAGAGACGAAAAGGGACTTAAAGTAGGCCTTGCCGTTGTAATAGTCGGCAATAATCCCGCATCAAGAGTTTACGTAAACAATAAAAAGAAAGCCTGCGAGGAAGTGGGATTTCAGTCCTTCGAGTATGCCCTTGACGAAAATACCACAGAAGAACAGCTTCTGGATCTCGTGAACGTACTTAACAGAGACAGCCGCGTAAACGGTATTCTGGTGCAGCTTCCGCTTCCTAAGCATATCAACGAAACAGCAATTATAAATGCAATATCTCCCGAAAAGGACGTTGACGCTTTTCATCCCGTAAATGTCGGAAAGATCATGATCGGCGATTATTCGTTTTTACCGTGTACTCCTGCCGGCGTTATGGAGCTTATTGCAAGCACCGGAACGGAAATATGCGGCAAAAGATGCGTTGTTATCGGCAGAAGCAATATCGTGGGCAAGCCTATGTCCATGCTCCTTCTTCACAAAAGCGGAACTGTTACGATCTGCCATTCAAAGACAGAAAATCTGAAAGAGATCTGCTTGCAGGCAGATATTCTTGTAGTGGCAGTCGGAAAAGCCAACTTCGTTACAGGCGATATGATAAAAGAGGGCGCAGTTGTTATCGACGTCGGAATGAATCGTCTTGAAAACGGCAAGCTTTGCGGAGACGTTGATTTTGCATCGGCTGAGCCAAAGGCTTCCTACATAACTCCTGTTCCCGGCGGCGTAGGACCGATGACGATCTCCATGCTCATGAAAAATACTCTCACTGCCGCTAAACAGCAGGCAGGAATCAATTAAATTTCTAATAATAAAAAGCCCGTTTATCTGCGCTGATGCGTTGTTTAACGGGCTTTTGTATTTTTTTATGACTATATTGGATCGCACATAATTACATTAAAAATATGATGGCATGGGTGTCAAAAAACACCGCAACCCTGCCGTCATCTGGCAGGGTTGAAAGCGTGTAGAAAAAATATAATATATTTCGGGATAATCCCGATGAATTTATTGTACCATAGATCGATTGTAGAAATCTATACATATTTTGTCGAATTTTATGAAATTTTGTCGGACTCAAAAAAATCCGCCGAGGAATGATCCCCGGCGGTAATTTTATATGTTTATTTAGCCGTAAGCGTGCCCGAATAAGTCACTCCGTCAATGACAAGGGTAACATTCTTAGACGCGGCAGCCGAGCTCTTCCCGGAGCTGTAACCATCGTCGTATGTACCGAGTGCGTTCGGGATTCCGGATATCTCGCTGATGTTCTGAGCCTGAGCCTTGCTGTCATTGAGTCTGCATTCGTAGTGGCAGTGCGATCCGGTTGATTTTCCCGTGCTGCCCTCAATGCCGATAACATCGGTGACTTTGACTGTATCACCTGCCAAGCATTTAAGCTCCGAAAGATGTCCGTAGTAATAATACTGATTTGTTCCGGACTTCTGTATTACCACCCGAAGCCCCCAGCCTTGCAAATGATTATTTGGATTCTCCCAACCTGCTCGTACTACCTTTCCGGAGACCGTTGCGTGAATTTCCTTTGAATCTACTCCCACGAGATCAAGACCTCTGTGCGATGATGAGTAAGCCTGACTTACCCTGAATTTTCCCATATATGGACTGTTCATGATTTTATTCCTCCCTCTCTTTAACATTTTTCAGCCGCTGAATAATTTTTTTCGCCCACGCAGCCTCGGTGTTTATCTCGGCATAGTTTTCAAGGATTGACACAAGCTCCATGAGCACGATGTAAATAAACACCGCAATCGCCGTTATTTTGCCTGTTACAGCCGCCAGACGGTCGCTGTCGTAATACTGACCAAGCAGCTTAATACCGATCTCCAGACCGCACGCCGTAGCCATAACGATTATCTCGCCGAGCTTGTTAAGACCTCCCTTGCGCATTTTCGCGCTTTGCAGGTCGTTATTGACGTATGCCTTGATAAGTCCTGTCAAAAAATCCGCGCAGGCAAGCCCAAGGACTATCGTTATCATGATTATGTACTGCATTTTTTCACCTCCCCCTTTATAGGCATAAATCATATCAAATTCAACGGTTTTTGGTTGAATCTCCGCAAAAAAATTGCAAATAAAAAAACAGCACATTTCCGACATCAGTGAAATGTGCTGTTTTTATTGAAAATATGCGAACGCGCTCTAAAGCTCCAACACTATTGAAAAAAGCTCTCCGTTATAAGAAGCGGATATTTTTCCTCCAAGCATTTTTACAAGCTGCTTGGATATGGCAAGACCAAGTCCGGTTCCGCCGCTTGTACGGGAAAGATCGCACGTATAAAACTCGTCAAATATACGGGCGATATCAATTTTCGAATCATAAAGCGAATTTTCAAAACTAAGCCTGATGCCGCAAGGCGTTTCTTCAACAGATATTGCAAGATCATCCGTGCTGTGCTTATACGCGTTGCTTATAAGATTATCAAATATCCGCAAAAGCATATTTCGATTTGACCGCAGCACTATCCTGCGTTCCTTGCAGCCAAACTCTATCTTTCTTCCCTGTCCGCAGTAATCGTCATAATAATGAGCGATCGAGTCCTCAAGTACCGATACAAGATTAAGCTCATAGAGCTCTGGTTTTTTGTTATCGGAAATAATTTTCGAGAATTCAAAAAACGAGTTGATAAGCTCTTCAAGCCGAAGCAGTCTCTGTTCGACAATTTCTATCTCACGCTTCTTATCCTCTTCCGGCATATCCGATTTTTTGATAAGATCGATATATCCCAGAGCCGAGGTCAGCGGAGTTCGCAGATCATGCGAAATATTTGTCATCATCTGTTCCAGATCATGCTTTTTGCGCCGATAGCTGACCATTTGCCGCCGTGCTTCTTTAAGAGCCTTATTTATCTCGTTTATCAGCTCGTTGAAAGAACCTACACCGTAAGCGGAATGAACAAGCTCGTTAGTATCGCTTGAACGAATAGATGCAAGCTGTTCGGATATGCTTTTTATTTCACGTCTCTGAATAATTATAAGGAGCAGCAGTATGACAGCTGTGACCCCTAAAATAATTGATAATACCGTCATTTGCGTGCTCCTTTCCTATATTTCTTACTTCATTTCGGCTTTTCTGAACGACAGATATCCAAGCAGCGTGAATACCGTTATTATGACTGCGCATACGATATAGCTATGTACCGTATAACTTACGGACGGATCATACGCAAGCTTGCCCAGCATGATCTGAAGCTCGTAATCAATATATTTTTCGTTTATATTGAAAAGCTTTACAGCTAAGCTTAGCAGAAGCTGGAACACCATCACAAACGGTATCACGACCGTATTGAACAGCGACGGCTTTTTCAGCATAAACGCAAGACCGTTCAGAATACTGATAAGCGCGAGGACTGCCGGAAGCTGCATAAGACTTGCCTTTGTAACATTCCCGATACCTGCTGACAATTTCGAACCGTTGAAGATAATATTTGCAAAATATGTAATATACGTATTCATGAAAAATATTATTAGACACACTGCCGTTACAAATATCAGTTTTGACGCAAAATACTTGTTCCTGCTGATAGCCGACGAAAGAGTATTTTTTATCCTGCTGTTTGAAAAATCCGCTGCAATGGCAAGAGCGGCAACAAAAATGAACACATAATAAAGATTCATGTTCTGCGCCAGAATATCCCTGTCAAGCTCGTAACCTTCGATTTTGAGCATTATGGCTCTGAAATCGCTTATGCCCATAGTCTGCATTTCCTCAAGAGTTATATTGCCAAACGCTGTCTCTATTCCAGATGTCTGCATAGTGCTGACATCTCCGACGCTTACCATTCCTATAGAACCCGGCTGCACGGTATATATGCTCGTTCCGATCATAAGCAGCATTATCATGATTCCGATATACATTGCAATACTTTTTGATATCCTATAGCAATCCGCTTTTATCATATTTATCATTACCGTTCCTCCTCTACAAGCGATTTAAAATACTCTTCAAGCGTGATGCCCGACTCATAAATGCCCGAAACATCGATGCCGTTTTGTATCAGCAGCTTATTAAGCTCGCCTGCCTTGACATCTCCGCTGTAGACGCGCAGCTCTTCCGTATCCGCAACCTTGTAATCGGAAATACCGTTTTCTTCAATAACCGCAGCACATCGTTTTGCGTCGTTGGTTTTCACAACAATGCAGCGTGCGCATTCCAGATCAAGCTCTTCCTTTGATATTTCCCTAAGCACCTTTCCCTTATCTATAAAAAGAAAACGGTTTGCTATGACATAAAGCTCGGAAAGAATATGGCTTGAAATTATAAAAGTTATCCCACGTTCGACATTAAGCTTCCTGAACGTATCGCGAAGCTCGCTGATACCTATAGGATCAAGTCCGTTTATCGGCTCGTCAAGGATAATAAGATCGGGATTATCGAGCATAGCAAAAGCGATACCCAGACGCTGTTTCATGCCGAGAGAAAATTTACGGAACTTCTTATTTTTCACTTCCGTCAGATTTACAAGGGCAAGAGCTTCGTCAATGCTCTTCATATCGGTGATACCCTTTTGAAAAGCATAATATTTAAGATTCTCGTAAGCCGTTAATCCGCCGAAAAAAGCGGGATTTTCGATCAGACAGCCTATTCGCCTTTTCACGCTGTCGGAAGCGCCCTTTTCGGAAAAAATTTCAAATTCGCCGCCGGATTTCTCCGTAAGTCCCGTAACTACCTTCATAACGGTAGTTTTTCCTGCGCCGTTCCGTCCGATAAGTCCGTAAATATCTTCGCGGTAAACCGTCATGTCAACATTATCGAGAGCGATAAAATTTCTATACTTTTTGGAAAGATTTTTCGTTTGGAGTACGATTTCATTCATAAAGAAAACCTCCTGTATAATTATTTTCAGCTGATAAACCAATTATAGCACGGAGGTCTGAAAAAACACTTAAATCAACCCTTAAAAAAGTCTTAACTGCTATTTTTTAAGTCTGTATCCGATGCCCCATACCGTTTCTATGTATTCCTCTTCGGGACTGCACTCCTTCAGCTTTTTGCGTATCTTGCTGATATGAACGTTCAGCGTATTATCGTCGGCAGAATTCTCGTCGTCCCACACAGTATCGAAAATCATGCTTTTGGTACAGGTTCGCTTCGGATTCTCCATAAGAAGTCTGAGAAGCGCAAATTCATGCTTTGAAAGCTCGATATCTTTTCCCGCGCATCTTACGGAAAAATCATATACATCAAGCTCGATATCCTTATATGCGAGCTTTCCAAAGGATACGGGATCATCTTTTGTCCGCAGCCTTGCAGCTATCCTTGCAAGCAGCTCGTCATTATTAAAAGGCTTTGTAACGTAGTCGTCAGCGCCAAGAGAAAACAGATCGACCTTTTTGCTTACATCGTGAATTGCGCTCATAACGATAATGGGAACGCTGTGCTTCTGCTTCAGCTCCCTGATGATATCTTCTCCGCTGCGTCCGGGCAGCATCAGATCAAGAAGTATCAGATCTGTTTTTTCACTGTGAACGATCAAGCCCTCCGTGCCCGAATAGGCGCTTACTGCCGTATATCCGTTCTGCTCAAGCAGTATTCTCAGCATATTGTTTATTTCGGTATCGTCCTCTATAATCAGGATCGTTTTATTCATATCGATCATTCTCCTTTTCAAATGGTATTATAGCACATTTATGAAAATGTTTCAATAAGGCAAAAAATACACAGAATCGGCAAAATTTTTCCGCGCATATTGCTATTTTGCTGATTGTATGGTACAATAAGCATGAATGCTTATTATATTTTACCTAAAGTCCATGCAGATTCGCAAAGCACAGAGCTGCTTCCTGCAATCTGACAATTATATCACTAAACAAATTCTTTCGGACAGGGATAAATTCTTGTCTGAACGGGAAAGGCTATGAATATGAAAAAATTACTATCGTTTGCGGCAGCAGCTCTGCTTGCCGTTACCTTTTGTTCATGCGGAGCAGAAAAAGATTCATCTTCGAAATCTGCACAGGATATCAGCAAAGCTGCTCCGGTAAAATCAGATGACGGAAATTTCGGCAAATATGTATCAAATACTTTTGTAGCATCGGGAAACAACTATCTTACGGAAAGCGCAGAGCACGTCACATTCCGCGCATATTTCCCTGTTGAGGAGTACGGAGAGCTTGAATACTGCTTCTACTTTTCAAATACGGTAGACTCGACATACGATGACGGAGCGCTCGCTCATGCAGGTCTGACCGGAGGGAAATACACCATTGAAAGCGCATATATTGCCGACGGAGGAACAAGCATCGAGGACGAGATCACCAACCAATGCGCTGTGACCTTTGACGGAAATACAGAACGCGCCGTCTCGGAGGGCGAAACGTTCTGGAGCGACGCGCTGTCCTTCGACGTTCCCGAGGGACATTTCCTTGTGTGGGAATGGACTATTACGGGAGAAAATATCCCCTCCTCTTCTGTATCAAATCTGACAAAGGTCGGCGCTGATCACAACGACGGCAAGGGGCTTGTTTACTGCGATCAGGTTCCCCTGCCCCAGCTTATAGGAGCCGAACGCCAAGTGAAATACAGAATTGCCGCGATCGGAGATTCAATTACTCAGGGCTGCCAGACCGAATTCATGGCATACGAATACTGGGCGGCAAGGATCTCCCAAAAGCTCGGAAGCGGCTACGGCTTCTGGAACTGCGGTCTCGGCTGGGCAAGAACAAGCGACGCCGCCTCTGACGGAGACTGGCTCAAACGAGCTTCAACATCGGATATAGTGATAGTCGCTTTCGGTACAAACGACATCGTTTCCGGCGAGTACGGCGGTGACGGCGGTAATAATGCCGACGAGATCGACGGCTATGTACGCACTGTTCTTGACCGTCTGAAGAACGAAAAGTGTTCCGTTATCGTTTTTAACGCTCCGCCGGAGGACTACCTCGACCACCTTGAAGCCGTCCGCATCGAGTATAACGAAAAGCTTAAAAAGACCTGCGAAGAATACGGGGTTTCATATTTTGATTTTGCTTCGCTTCTCTCAGACGAAAGCGATCCCAAGAAGGCTCTCTACGGAGGACATCCCAACGGAGAGGGCGGAGAGATCGTGTCGGAAGAATTCATCAGGCTCTACAAGGATTATCTCGACCTTACGTAATTATAAGAGTATACGCAAATTTAAACAGCTTTGGCATATCCTTAAGAAAAAGTTAAGAATTATCCCACTCAAAAAATAAATATTGCATATTATAATATCCTTGACAAGATAAAAAGGAGGCTGTAAAATGACTTACAGTACCAATTTCAAGCGCAAGGATATTTGTTATATATTTTTGATATGTTTGATATTTTTCATCATATATTCAGCCGTCTTTATAATTAAAGGCGACATAATCTGGGGATCCGAAACAGACTGGATAAATCAGCATTTTGCGATCCCCGAATATCTCAGAACGCGCTTTTACAACACAGGAGAATTCTTTCCCGATTTCGCGCCGAATTTAGGCGGAGGTCAGAATATCTGCTACATAGCGTACTACGGACTCTTCAACCCGATATTCCTTCCGTCATATCTTATGCCCAAGGTCACGATGGCGGAATACATAATGTTTGTAAGTCCGCTTATCGTCGTAATATCTGCAATAATGTGCTATTTCCTTATGAAGAGACACTTCTGCGGAAATCTTCCGTTTATACTTGCAGTCATGTTTATGTGCGCCGCGCCCGTGATCTTCCACAGCCACCGCCACATAATGTTCATCAGCTATCTTCCGTTCCTGTTCGCCGCTCTTCTTGCTGCGGGAGGAAAAAACAACATTGGTTCGAAGCTCGTACTTATCGTCTCTTCCTTTTGTATCCTGTGCACAAGCTTCTATTTCTCGATAAGCTCGTTTACGGCTGTCATCATTTATGCCGCATGGCGCAGGAAACAAAATCAACAGAATATATCTCTCAAACAGCTGCTCTTATTATCCATGAGAGAGATCGTCTGCATATTTATCGGCTTTTTATGCGCGGGAATACTTTGGGTGCCTACCCTTTATTCACTGCTCAGCGGACGCGAAAAAAGCCACTCGTTCATAAATTTCCTGAAGCTGTTTATCCCGACCGTCAATGCCGATTATCTTCTGTACAGCGCTTATTCGGCAGGCATGACCGCTGTTTCGGTCATAGCGATAATTGCTGTCCTGAGATACGGCACAAAGGCTTCACGTCTGCTTGCGGCTTTTTTTGCGGCAGTATGCTGCCTTCCGATCATGCTTTATCTCTGCAACGGAACGATGTATATTAATCCAAAGGTTCTTATACCATTTCTTCCCTTGCTGACAATTATCTGCGGAGAATTTTTCGTCATAATGTCACGGCGGCGCATAAATCCGCTTCCCTTGGCGTTGATATCAGGCATTATTATAGCTGCGGAAGCGATTTTCAACGATATATCGCTGAAAATTTTGATAATTATGCTGATCGATTTTGCCGTTTTACTTATTTTCATCGGGCTTCACCGCAAAGAAGGCAGATCTGCATTTGTTGTCATTCCGCCGCTTCTTGCTTCATTCGCGCTCTGCATATACGTCAATCTCAATGAACACTATACTTCAAAAGCTTCTCTGGATACCGTATATTCTTCTGACATACAGGAGCTTGCAGACGAAGCTCTTGCCGCCGATACCGACTTTTTCAGATTCGCAAACGATTCCTGCGAACGGCTGACCGTCAACCGCATCTACGGTTCGGATTACTATACCTCAACCATATATTCCTCCGCGTCAAACGCAGAGCTGCGCGGTTTCCGCGACGAGACAGGAAATATACAGTACCGCTCCGCCGCGGTCATTTCTCAGCCGAACAGCCTGCTTTTCAATACCGAGACAGGCTGCCGCTACAGAATAAGCGCGGACGAAGATCCGATGTACGGAGAAATCCTTATAAACCAATGCGGCGATTATTATCTTTTCAGGAATCAAAACGCACTTCCTGTCGGATATGCAAGCTCCTCTCTTATGAGCGAGGAACAGTATTATTCTCTTGGAGATGCCGAGAGAGCAGAGGCTCTTCTGAAAAATATAATTACTCCCGAAACCTCGGAAAACACGGTAAATCCATGTTCCTGCCGCAAGCTTGCGGACGAATATACTCTCAGCGGAGACGTTTCGCCGATATCCGAAATAGACGGAGCGTATAAGATAAGCGCCGACAAGGAATTTGCCGTTACGGCTTCTCTTTCAACGCCTGTCGAGGGAGAGCTTATACTGCTGAAATTCCATGCCGACAACAGGATCGGAGCTGCCGACAGCAGAAGCGATATCTCCATAACCGTCAACGGAATCACAAATACTCTGTCCGCTCCCGACTGGAAATACCACAATCTGAATTACGATTTTATGTATATTATTTCCTCTGACAAGCCGCTGAGCAGTCTCGAGCTTGAATTTTCAAAGGGAAATTACATTCTCTCCGATTTTGAAGCCTACGCAATAAACGCTCAGGTGCTCAAGGAAGCGCAAAGCGGTAAAGACGCCTTTGTGATCGACAGAGGCTCTATGGGCGGCGACGTTATCTCCGGAAGCATCAGCGTATCGGCTGACGGCTGGTTTAATCTTTCCGTTCCCTTTGACGAGGGCTTTAACATATACGTTGACGGCAAAAAGGTCGAATATTTTAAAACAAATACAGCCTTTATCGGCTTCCCTATCGCTGCGGGCAGCCATAAAATAGAAATACATTTTAGGTCTCCGTTCAAATGGGCAGGAGTTCTGATATCGATTATCGGAATCGGTCTTGCGGCTGCCTGCATAGCCGGATCAGCCGGAAGAGTCCGTTCACGCATACGGGCACGTCCCTGCACCGTCCATGAAACGGAACGAAAGGAATTTACATATGAATACATTTGAAAATGCGTCGATCCTTGTTGTTGACGACGACCATGACATCGTAAACGCTATCGGCAAGCTTCTTTCCCGCGAGGGCTACAAGATATATAAAGCCTACAACGGACTTGAAGCCATAGACTGTCTTTTGCAGAACGATATCCAGCTGATACTTATTGACGTTATGATGCCTAAGCTTGACGGTCTTTCGGCAATGATGAAGATACGCACGATGAAAAACATACCTATAATCGTACTTTCGGCCAAATCAGAGGACAGCGATAAAATTCTCGGTCTTTCAATGGGCGCTGACGATTACATAACAAAGCCCTATAATCCTCTTGAACTTGTTGCAAGAGTCCAGTCCAATCTGCGCCGCTATCTCAGTCTCGGCGCGGCCGACAGCGCAAAGCACGGCAACTCCATAGAAATAGGAGGTCTTTGCCTTGACAGAGACGCAAAGCAGCTTTACGTTGACGGCGCTCCGGTAAAGCTTACGGCTACCGAATATAAAATAACCGAGCTGCTTATGACGAACGCAGGACGCATTTTTTCAGCGGAGGAGATATACTCAAAGGTCTGGAACGACGAGTCCTACTCGGTCGAAAATACCGTTATGGTACACATCCGCCATATAAGGGAAAAAATAGAAATAAACCCCGGCGACCCACGTTACCTGAAGGTTGTATGGGGGATCGGATATAAAATAGAAAAATTTAACGGAGGAAAGCAATGAAAGTCATTAAAAATAAATTTACGCGCCTTGCCGCCTTTCTGATCGCCTGCGTCCTTGTGGGAGTATGCTCCTTCAGAGTATTCAAGCTTCTGATAGACGACGACAGAAAAAATATACTCGACGGCACCTACAGATATACGATGTCGGACTCGATAACCGATACATATTCAAAGCTGTGGCTTATCGGAAATATGTATCTGCGAAATCTTGACGAGAACGGAAAGTTCTCCGGCAGCGAGTATCTTGAAAAAAGCACGATATCGGAAATGCAGGCTCTCGGTATCATGGACGAAAACGGCAAGCTCAAGGATATAGGTGACAATAACTTTGAATATTATGTCTCCTACGGAGATCAGTCCTTCACCAACGCGCCCGGCAAGAATATCGAGGACTATAAAAACTCCGCTTACTCGGTGGTCAATTCAGGCAATTCAATTACTCTCGGAGAATCGCTTCATGTATGGATACCGCATTACAGCTGGTATATGACCAACTACGGCATGACCTATTACTACTATGACAAAGGCTTGGCTTTATTTGATTTCAATACCGACGGTCTCGATTATTACATAGACGACAACGGAGCAAAAATATATTTCAAAACCGACGGCTCTACTCCAGTATACGACTATAGGGAAGATGATGAATATATCGAGCCGACCGAGGTGCATATCGATTACACGATCGACCAGTACTATGATGAAAACGGAAACGCTCTGACATTCGAGGTGCTTGATGAAAACGGAGATCCTATCTTTACTGATATCGACGGCAATCTTGTAAGACCTGAAATATTGTATAACGAAGAGTACGAACCTGTCGATCCCGATAATTATCCTTATGATATTGAACAGGCGACCGAAAGCACGGAAGTACCTGAAAATAATTTCTACAGCATTGCCGAAAGCGACGGCTTTGAGCTTACTCTTCTTATAGTTCCCAGCGACGAAAATATTGCTGCCTACGAAAAAGCAGACAATGAGTTTAACGCTCAGCGCAAAGAATTTATCAATTCAATTATCGATATGCTTCCGCTGGCATTGATAGTTCTTGTGCTTACAGTATTTTTCCTCTGGACAGGCGGCTGGAGCGTAAGCGAGAAGAAATACGTACTCAAAAGCTTAAATAAAATTTTCACAGAAGTGCCTATCGCCGTTATTTGCATACTGATAGCGTGGATCGGCTACTACTTCGATAATTCTTATATTATATATGATGTGAAATATGTCATAAACGAGCTTTATCTTGACGTATCGACTGCCGGAGTATGCGCTCTCGTTGTTACCGCTATTTTCGGTATCGCCGTTTTGATGCTGAATACGCTTATCGTTAAGCTAAAATGCAAAGCGTTCTTCAAGACCTCGCTTACAGGAAAAATTGCATCGGTAATTTATAAATACGCAAAAAAGCTTTACAAAAAAGCCGAAAGCCGCTTTGCTTCAAGAAGAGAACTCAAGAATAATGCCTTTGCGGTGCGATTTATAACAGTCTCCGTGATATATGCGGTATTGGAGATCCTCATTCTCATCATAGGCTTTGATTTTAACGCTTTTGCTCCTGCATTGATCGATTCGATGATCTTATCCGCAGTATATCTTGTAATGGTCTACTCTAATATCTCGGATATCACGCGTCTCAGTGCTCATATCGACAGCATTAACGAGGGCAATTACGAAAAGCAGACTGTCAAGCCGTCAAGCTTTGTTTATCCTATGACTCAAAAGCTCAACAACATTTCTGACGGTATCCAGACGGCAGTTGACAGGCAGGTTCAATCGGAGCGAATGAAGATCGACCTTGTTACAAACGTTTCTCACGATCTGAAAACTCCCCTCACCTCAATAATCAGCTACATCGACCTGCTTTCCGCAGAGGAGCTTACTCCCGAAGCGAGGGATTATGTAACTATCCTTGAACAGAAGTCGGAGCATCTGAAAGCTATGGTAACCGATCTTTTCGATCTTGCAAAGGCTACAAGCCGAACCGACGTTCAGCTTGAACTCATAGACGCGGTCATTCTTACAGGTCAGGTTCTCGGAGATCTCTCGGATAAGATAAAAGCAAGCGGAAAAGAAATACGCACGAATATGAAGATCGACCGTGCTCCCGTTTATGCGGAGGGAAAGAAGCTTTACAGAGTGCTCCAGAATCTCATCGACAACGCGCTGAAATATTCACTTGACGGCACAAGGATCTATACAAATCTGAGTAAAGAAGGCGAGAATTTCCTGCTTCAGATCAAGAATATTTCCTCATACGAGATGAACTTCTCTCCCGAAGAGATAACCGAGCGTTTTACAAGAGCAGACGAATCGAGAACGACTGACGGAAACGGCCTTGGACTCTCGATAGCAAAGAGCTTTACGGAAGCCTGCGGAGGAAGCTTTGCTGTCTCAGTCGACGGCGACGTATTTACCGCAGAAATAAGACTTCCTATCGTAAACACACCGGAAGAATCCGAGCAAAATTAAACTCAAATTTGCATAATAATCAAAATCGGTTCGGGATAATATATCCTGAACCGATTTCTTATAAATAAAAAACAGAGCAGTGCCGCTGTCAGGCGATACTGCTCTGTTAAAACTCAATTATTATTCGTCGGAATCCTCATCACTGGCGTCGAAATCCTCAATGGTAAGATCATTATAATCAAACTCAAGAAGCTCGTTGCAATTAGGACAATTCATTGATCCCTCGTCGATAATGCTTTCGTCGAGAAGAATTGTATCTCCGCAGCTGGGGCAGGTAACTTCATAAAGCTCGTCATCATCGTCGAATTCATAATCGTCGTCGTCATCAGAGCAATCGCAGTCATCGTCGCAGCAGTCACAGTCATCGCAGCCGCACTCGTCCAGATCGTAGAAGTCCTCCTCTACATTACCGAGATCCTCGTCAAGAATATCGCAAAGCTCTGTAAGCTCGTCCACCTGAGACTGAAGATCCTCAATATAAACGACCATTTCCTGCATAACGTCAGCCATCTGAAGAAGCGCTTTTCCCTCCTTCGTAGAATCATCAACGTCGAGACCGTCAATAAGTCCCTGTAAATATGACATTTTTTCGGTAAGCTTCATAAACAGCTCCCCCTTTCAAATTAATCGCAGAGTAATTAAGCTCTCTGCATATACTCTCCGGTTCTTGTGTCGATTCTGATAGTTTCGCCCTGATCTATAAAGAGCGGAACCTTTACCTCAGCGCCTGTTTCAAGAATAGCCGGCTTAGTAGCGTTAGTAGCAGTATCGCCCTTAAATCCGGGATCAGTTTCCGTAACAACGAGATCTACAAAGTTCGGAGGCTCAACTCCGAAAACGTTGCCCTTATATGAAAGAACGGTACAAAGCATTTCTTCCTTAACGAACTTAAAGTTGTCACCGAGAACTGATGCATTGATAGGAAGCTGCTCATAGGTCTCCATATCCATGAAGTAATAGAGATCACCGTCAGTATAGCTGTACTGCATTTCGCGTCTCTCTACAAAAGCTGTCGGGAACTTAGCTGTAGGGTTAAAGGACTGTTCAACAACAGCACCCGTAATAACATTCTTATACTTAGTTCTTACAAAAGCAGCGCCCTTACCCGGTTTTACGTGCTGGAATTCAATAACCTGAACCACATTGCCGTCCATTTCGAAAGTAACGCCGTTTCTGAAATCGCCTGCTGAAATCATTATAAATACCTCCGTATTATTCAATTAATATACTACATTTTACCATAAAATCTGAATTTTGGCAATACCTTACGCGATAATATTACAAAGATATTATATTTTTTGCACATTTTGTCAGATTAACGCAGTCATTTTCGGTCAAAATGACAAAATCCTCAATACGAACTCCGAATTTTCCTGCCAGATAAATACCCGGCTCAACGGTAACGACGGAATTCTTGCGCAAGGTATGCGAATAATTCGGGGAAGCGTTCGGCAGCTCATGGATCTCGAGTCCTGTTCCGTGGCCGAGCGAATGACCGAAGTTTTCGCCGTAGCCTGCCTCACTGATAATATCGCGGGCAATTTTATCAAGCTCCGCTCCCGTCATTCCTGCATGAGCAGCTTCAAGGCAGGCAAGCTGAGCCTGAAGAACCGTATCATACACCTTTTTCATTTCGTCGGACGGTTCTCCCACACAGACAGTTCTTGTCATATCGCTGTGATAGCCGTTATAGACAGCTCCGAAATCCATCAGCACGAAATCGCCGTTTTCAACGAGCTTATCGGAGGGAACTCCGTGCGGCATGGACGTATTTGCTCCCGAAAGCACGATAGTTTCAAAGGAAATGTCCTCCGCGCCGCGTATAAGCATCTGTCTGTTCAGTTCAAGCGCTATCTCGCGCTCGGAAACTCCGGCTTTAATAAATTTCAAAATTTCGCTGTAAGCTTCCTCGGCGATTTGCTGAGCTTTTTTAATATATTCGATTTCCTCGCAGTCTTTTACCATGCGCATATTGCTTATTGCCGTGCTCAGGATATGGGACTGATTCACATCTACATTTTCAAACATAAGAAAATCTGTAAGCTTTTCAAGCTCGGCAACAGTCATAGTCTGTGATTCGATCGCCATAATATGCGCCGAATGCTTCTTCAAAAGCTCCAATATCTGAGGAAACAGCTTTTTCTGCTCGATGACCTCGGCGGAGGATACAGACTCCCTTGCCTTTTCGATATATCTGAAATCTATTATAAGATACGCTTTATCCCTGAACGCAAGCACAGTGCCGTCCGAGGATTTCATTCCCGTAAAATATCTTCGGTTTACGTCCGAGGTTATCAGAGCGCAGTCGATATCGTCGGGAAGCAGTTCAAATAGACGTTCAAATCTGTTCAAAGCACTCACTTCCTTAAAGCTCCGAAAGAGCCTGAACTGCAAGATAATAGCTTCCGAATCCAAATCCGCTTATCGTACCCTTGCAAACAGGAGCGATCACGGAATTTCTGCGGAATTCATCTCTTGCATGAACGTTGCTTATATGTACCTCGATACACGGGATCTTTATCGCCGCAATAGCGTCTCTGATAGCGTAGCTGTAGTGGGTATAAGCTCCTGCATTTATGATGATTCCGTCAAAGCTTGTCCGCGCGCTGTGCAGCTTGTCGATAATAGCGCCCTCATGATTTGACTGAAAGATCTCGCACTGAAGTCCTTGTTCCTTGGCTCTTTCGATGATATTTTTATTCAGAACGTCTATTCCGGAGCTGCCGTATATTCCCGGCTCGCGCTCGCCCAAAAGATTCAGATTCGGTCCGTGTATTACAAGTATTTTCTTTATCATAATTATCTCCTTAATCGTACAGCTTTTTCGGCAGAAAAGGTGTTTCAAGCTTTCTTTTTATTTTGAAGAACAGAGTTTTTTCATGCTCGATAGGCGATACGTACAATATTTTAATTCCGGCAAGATTAGCTCCGAGCACATCGGTAAATATCTGATCTCCGACAGCGGCAAGCTCGTTTTTTTCAAGTCCCATGCGGCTTTTCGCTTCCGAAAATCCCTTAGTAAGAGGTTTTTTGCCCTCGCTGACGAATTCAAGTCCGAGCATATCGGCAAAGGGCTTGACTCTTGGAGGATGATTATTTGACACGATCATCAGCTTTATGCCCGATTTTTTCATATTTGCTATCCAGTCGAGCACACCGTCAGCCGGCCTTGGATTATCATGAGTTGTAAGCGTATTATCAAGGTCGAGTACCAGACCCTTGACATTCATTTTTTTCAGAAAATCCGTTTTTATGTCAGTGACACGTCTGAATGCGGCAGTTATTTTAAAAAGCATACGTCCCTCCGGAATATTATACATCATTTCAACCGAGAAATTTGTCGGAATAAGAACTTGGCTTCATAAGATCGGTGCGCGGATTTTGGACAAAATTTTGTTGATGACAAGACAAAAAGCCGCGGACATACTGACGTATGGCAAGGATCTTTAACGAAGGCAGCGGCAAAAGATCGTCTAAAAGACGCGTGCCGCAGCTTGTGAAGACAGGTTCTAAATAACTCATATAAATGAAAAAGCGAGCAAACGCCCGCTTTTATCAACATTTTAAAGTTTTCGCAAGATCAATACTTACGCTTACGAGCTGCCTCAGACTTCTTCTTACGCTTTACCGAAGGCTTTTCGTAGTGTTCTCTCTTACGAACCTCAGCTATAACGCCGTCCTTAGCACATGATCTCTTAAATCTTTTAAGAGCTGTATCCAAGGATTCGTTTTTGCCTACGCGAACTTCTGCCACTATCTTTCCCTCCCTTATATCAGAGGTTGTTCGGAACGAGCCAAACATCTATGCCAATCACCCGAAAAGGTGTCAGTCATCATATACCTCAAAAAGCACATAGCAGTTACAAAAAGCTATAAATAATATAATATTAGTTTACCACAAAATTCAGCTCTTGTCAAGAAGAATTTTACTTGATGTAAAACTTCGTTATTTTGCTACAATATTAACAAGTTTATTTGGTACATATATCTGTTTAATGATATTTTTTCCGTCAACGGCTTCCTTTACCTTTTCGTCGTCAAGAGCCATTGCAATTACAGAATCCTTATCGGCATCGACCGCAATATTAAGCTTAGCCTTGAGCTTTCCGTTTACCTGAACGACGATCTCGATAGTTTCATCCTTGCAGAGAGCTTCGTCATAATCGAGCCATTTCTGTTCGCTGAGGATCTTTCCGAATACGGAATTGTACATCTCCTCAGTGATATGCGGAGCAAACGGATTGAGCATCATACACAAAGCCGTAAACTCAGCCTTATTTATCTTTCCGACAGCATAGATCTCGTTGACAAGCGACATCATAGCGGCAATTGCGGTATTGAACTTCATGCTTTCAATATCCTCGGAAACCTTTTTAATGGTTTTGTGGAACGAGGATTTAAGCGCGTCGCTGTAGTCGTCGCCGTCCGTAAGCATATCCTGAAGCGCCCATATACGGTCAAGGAATCTCTTGCAGCCCTTGATGCTTGAAGAGCTCCACGGAGCAGCCTTTTCGTAATCGCCCATAAACAGGACATAAAGGCGGAGAACATCTGCGCCGTACTCATCGACAACATCGTTCGGGTCGATAACGTTTCCTCTGGATTTGCTCATCTTTTCGCCGTCAGGGCCGAGAATGAGTCCCTGAGCGGTTCTCTTTGCATACGGCTCGGACGTAGGAACAAGACCCAGATCGTAAAGGAATTTATGCCAGAAGCGCGAATAGATCATATGACGCGTAACGTGCTCCATTCCGCCGTTGTACCAGTCTACAGGCATCCAGTATTTCAGCGCTTCCTGAGAAGCGAATTCCTTGTCATTGTTCGGGTCGCAGTAGCGGAGGAAGTACCATGAAGAGCCTGCCCACTGAGGCATTGTATCGGTCTCTCTCTTGGCGTCGCAGCCGCACTTCGGGCACTTACAGTTCACATAGCTGTCGATTTTTGCAAGAGGACTTTCTCCGTCCGTTCCCAGTTCATAATTATCGACCTTTGGCAGCTCAAGAGGAAGCTCCTCGTAAGGAACGGCAACCATTCCGCAGTGAGGGCAGTGAACTATCGGGATAGGTTCGCCCCAATATCTCTGACGGTTGAATGCCCAGTCCTTCATCTTATACTGAACGCCCTTTTCGCCGCACCCAAGCTCTTCCAGCAAGCCGAGCATTTTTTCGATAGCGTCTTTCTTATTGGAAATACCGTCAAGGATTCCCGAGTTCACCATTTCACCGTCGCCGGTATAAGCCTCTACAGTAATATCTCCGCCCTTGATGACTTCGATTATATCGATGCCGAATTTTTTCGCAAAATCATAATCACGCGAATCGTGCGCAGGTACAGCCATAATTGCTCCCGTACCGTAGCCCATCATAACGTAATCCGAAATGTACACGGGTATCTCTTTTCCCGTAACAGGATTTACAGCCGTAAATCCGTCAATTTTAACGCCTGTCTTATCCTTTACAAGCTGAGTTCTTTCAAACTCGCTCTTCTTTGCGCATTCCTCTCTGTAAGCGTCAAGAGCCTCGATATTTGATATAGAATCCCTGTACTTCTGAATGATAGGGTGCTCCGGAGCAATAACCATAAACGTTACGCCGTAGAGAGTGTCGGGACGCGTTGTATATATTCTGAGCTTTTCGCCGTTTTCCTTGATAGTAAAGTTTACAAAAGCTCCTGTGGACTTGCCTATCCAGTTCTGCTGCTGAAGCTTTACGTTGGGGAGATAATCCACCTCTTCAAGTCCCTGAAGAAGCTTGTCAGCATATTCGGTGATCCTGAGATACCATACTTCCTTTGTTTTCTGAACGATATCGCTGTGACAGATATCGCATTTTCCGCCCTGAGAATCCTCGTTTGAAAGCACTACCTTACAGCTCGGGCAGTAATTTACGGAAGTCTTATCTCTGAAAACAAGGCCGTTTTCGAACATTTTAAGAAATATCCACTGAGTCCATTTATAATAGTCCTCCTGAGTTGTATCGATAACTCTCGACCAGTCGAAAGAGAAGCCGACTTTTTTAAGCTGACCCGTGAACTTTTTTATATTTTCATCTGTGACCTTTCTTGGGTGAACTCCCGTTTTAATGGCGGTATTCTCGGTCGGGAGGCCGTAAGCGTCAAAGCCGATAGGGAAAAGCACGTTATATCCCTGCATTCTGCGCTTTCTGCTGATAACCTCAAGTCCGGAATACGCCTTTATATGACCTACGTGCATTCCGTGGCCGGACGGATACGGAAACTCTACAAGTCCGTAAAATTTAGGTTTAGTGTAGTCGTTTACTGCTTCAAAGCTTTTATGCTCGTCCCAGTAATTCTGCCATTTTTTCTCAATAGCCGCAAAATCATATCTGCTCATTTTTATCATTCCTTTAAATAATGTATTGCGGAAGCTGCGGACATACCGTTCAGCGCTTCCTGCTGTATTTCGGAATTTTCGTCAATTCCTGCCGATCTCGCTCCACTTGTTCGTAAAGTGTTCCTTTACATCTTTCTGAATAATAAGAAGCACAGCACAGACTATATCAACGGCAGCTTCTATAAGATATATAATATGACCGCCGATATCCGAAAGATTTGTTTTAAGATGCATCAAAACAACCAATGCAAGAATTCCTGCAACAATGTAATTAAGGTACATAAGTCCCGTATAAAGCGCAGCGGCTTCAAGAACGGCATATACAATATTGAAAATATTATGATCTCCGAGCAGCATATTCACAACTGCCTTTACGATAACATAAAGTCCGATAATTACTGCAAGCCCTCTTCCTGTTGAGTTATTAGTTTTCATCGTTGTTCTCCTTGATAAGATACGGAGCCGTATCTATCTGTTCTCCGTCTGCCCAAAGACGTTCAAGCTGATAAAAGTTTCTTGCTTCCTTATAAAAAACGTGTACGATTATATCCGCATAGTCGAGAATTATCCACGTATTTCCCGTATCCGCTTCACGTCTCTGAGGCTCTTCGCCTTTCTGAGAAAGCTGAAATTCGACCTCGTCGGCAAGAGTACGCGTATGAGTATTACTCGTACCGTTTACAATAACAAAATAATCCGCAAGTATCGTAAGATCGCTTATTTTAATCGCCTGAATATCCTCTCCTCTTTTGCTGTCAAGAGTTTTTATGATAAGCTCAAGCTTTTCCTGCTGTGTCATAATATGCCTGCCTTTCCTAATTTATTCATTTGTTTCTTCCTTTGACTTATCCTCGCCCGGCTTTGCTCCGTCATGGATATCCTGAAGATTATCCCCCGTATTGTCATACGACGTATACGAATAATCGGTAGTAAGCTCCACGATAGCGCTGTATTCCGGAGTAAGATCGTTCTGATACGGTCTGAAATATTCGTTGAGGATATCAAGAGTAGCCTGCTTATGAATAGACCATACCGACTGTTTGTCATGACCCTCGGGAGAATAATACTCTCCCTCGCCCGGAACCATAGTGACCATTACGTTATCCATAGAAATGGTAGAAGCAAGGTCGGCAAGCATATTAATATTCTCAAGGCTGAGATTCGTAGCTATATACTCATTTTCGTAAATTTCTTTAAGATAGCCGTAGAATTTAAGAGTTCCCTCTTCCTCGACAATGTTAAGCATTTTTTCCATAGCGGCGGCAAGGAACTTACGCTGATTTTTAACACGTCCGATATCTCCCTCGGCAAAGCCGTGACGGAAACGAACGAACCATTCAGCCTGCTGACCGTTCAAAACGCTGTAGCCTGCCGGTATTATCTTATCTGCCTCGTAAACTATCTGCTCGTCAAGAGTAACGGGAATACCTCCCACAAGGTCTACCATATCCACGATATCGTAGCAATGGGTTGTAACGTAAGCGTCTATAGGAATGCCGAAATTATCCTGAACGGCATCAACAACACGCTGTATCGGAGTTTCGTCCTGATCTCCCCGAGCATAGATGCTGTTGAATTTTCCGGTAAAGCTTCCTGTATACTGCGGCATGAAGGTATCTCTCGGGATCTGGAGAACGTTCAGCTTTGCATTGGCGATATCGAACTGGAATATCCAGTTTACGTCGCTGTTGTTGCTTTCCTCGTCAAAGCCGAGAAAGAGCACCGTATACTGTCCCTCGATAGTCTGCGGAAGATCGAGTCCGTCAGAGAAATCCTTGTTTACAACATCGGAATTTACATCAAGATTTTCCATATCATTTGGCCTGAGATCGCCCTCCAAGTCCTTCAGAGGCTGCCATCTCTTGAAAAACGTGATGATGGAAACATTCTCTATCGGCTTGCCTACGGAGCTGTATGCAATTATAGGCATATTAAGTATAAGCACTATTATGAGAATAAGGCTCAGCAATACTGCGCCGATCTTAACGGCGATATCCTTTTTGGAAAACCTCCTGACTGCCGCAGCAGCTTCCGGCATATCGTCGTATTCCGCAATATCTTCGTCATTGTTCATCGGCATGGGAGAAGTCGCTTCATATTTGCCAACGTAATTATCGCCGTTATTGTCGGAACGTCGGCTGTTATTTTTAGCTTTTTCGATACGTTTTCTCATTTCATCGCCGCTGAATGAATTATTTTCGTTATTCATTGACTCTCTCTCCTCAGAAAACATTATTTTCTTTTTTCATCTCTGCATATTCTTGTGTAAAAGTTATATCCGTCTACAGTGCAGGCAGGAAGAACTCCGCCCTTTTTTATAACTGATTTTATTGAAAAGACGATTCCCTCAAGCATCGCCGAATTCAAATCGGAATATGCAAGCTTTCTAATTCTGTCAACGTCCTTGTAATCCCTGTCTGCCGAAACAAGATCGCCCATATAAACGATCTCCTCCAGCCTTGTCATTCCCGCTCTTCCCACAGTATGAAAGCGCACGGAATTTATTATATCGATATCCTCGATGCCAAGCTCTTTCTTGATAAAGTAAGCTCCTGCTATCGCGTGCCTGAGCGAATTTGTTTCAATTTCCTCACGGCTGACGGAAAATCCGCTGTCGATAACCATCTGCTTCTGCTCTTCGGTCGGAAGCTCCTTGCAGACATCGTGAAGAAGTCCGGCAAAATAAGCTCTTTCAGGATCTTCGCCGTATTTTTGAGCAAGCTTCCTGCATTCCTCGGCAACATTAACGCTGTGAGTATATCTTTTCTGCGAAAGACGCGATTTAAGAAATTTCTTTTTCTCATCAATATTATACACTATTTGATCACCTCGTCAAAACAGCTGCTTCCGTATAATCCCTTTGATCTTATATATTGTACTACATTTTCGGACAGATAGCAAGACATATTCTCATTTTTTACAATTTTTTTTCTTATCTCAGTGGAAGAGATCTCCACGGCAGGCGCGGAGCATACAAAAACCTTTCCGTAAGCCGAAAGCTCCTCTGCCTTTGCGTAAAGCTCGGCATGATCGCCGTTTCTGCGCGATACGGCTGCAAGCGAAGCCGATCTGAGTATATCCTCAAAGCGATACCAGCTGTCAAAGCTCAGCAGCATATCGCTTCCAATCAGCAGAAATATTTCGTCCTGCGGAAAATGTCTGCAAAAATGCTCCACAGTATAGACGGAATAGCTTATCCTGTCACGGCAAAGCTCATAATCGCTGACATAGAATCCGTTCTGCTCACCGCAGGCAAGACGCAGCATTTCAAGCCTGTCCTCTCCCGAAACGTATTCCTCGCTTGAACGGTGCGGAGATATCCTTGACGGAACAAAAAATATCCTGTCAAGCTCAAGCTCGTTCATAACAGACCGCGCAAGATGAATATGGCCGTTATGGACAGGATTAAAGCTTCCTCCGTAGATTCCGGTTTTCATATAATTCTCCTTATAGCTCCATCTGTCGGAAAACGCATACCGTTACAGCTTTATGTCTATAACAGGCTCTTTGGGATTCCTTTTGAACAGCACGAATTTCGTTCCTATGACCTGAACCACGTCCGAACCTGTTGCCGCTGCTATCTCCTCGGCAGCTTCACGGGCGGTATAACCCGAATTATCGAGAACTCTCAGCTTTATAAGCTCTCTTTTGCGCAGCGCCTCGTCGACCTCTCCGCAGAGCGTTTCGCTGACGCCGCCCTTGCCGATCTGAAAAATCGTTTCATATGTTGAAGCGATACCTCTCAGGTATGCTCTCTGCTTGCTTGTAAGCATATCAATCACCGTACCTTTCTTTTAACAGGTCAAACAAAGCTCTCATGGCTTTTCCCCTGTGGCTGATCTTATTTTTTTCGTCCGCCGTCATTTCGGCAAGAGTCCTATCGCCGACAGTAAAAACAGGATCGTAGCCGAATCCGTTTTCGCCGCGCTTTTCAAATCCTATTCTGCCCTCGCAAACGCCGTCCACGAAAAAGCTTTTTCCGTTTTTATCCAGAAAGGTTATTCCGCAGACAAATCTTGCCGTTCTGTTTTCAGCGGCTGTTCCCTCAAGCTCGGAAAGAAGCTTGTCGCATTCCTGACCGTCGGGAGCGTACCTTGCGGATATAACCCCCGGTCTTCCGTCCAGAGCGTCAACGCACAGACCGCTGTCGTCGGCAATTACGGGAAGGCATTCACCGACGGAGCTTTCTATTGCTCCGAAAATCGCTTCCGCCTTTATTTTGGAATTTTCCTCAAAGGTCGCGCCGTTTTCTTCCGGCTGAACGCTGACTCCCGCTTCCCTCTGACCTATCACCTCTATGCCGAGCGGAGCAAGTATTTCCCTTGCTTCACGAAGTTTATTGGCATTGTTTGTTGCCATAACAAGCTTATTTATCATTTTTGCCGCCTCCGAAAAGTCTGCCTATAAACGAACGCTTTTTAGGCTTTTCAGCCGGGATCTCCTGTTCCCGTTCCTCGAAGCTTTCATCGTCGGATCCCGTATCGTCCTCATCATCGGCGCTGTCAATGATCTCTTCGGTGTCGCCGACCTCGGAAGCTTCATTATTTTCAGTAATTTCCGTTTCTTTCTCATCGGATTCAACGTGAGCGTCTTCGGTTTCCTCGTCAGCTTCGCCGAGCGCTTCCGATCCTTCTTTTTCTTCGCTGCTGTCGGAAACGTCGCTGTCAAACAATGCCGCAACGAACTGCTTGCTGTCAAAGGACTGCAGATCGTCGATCTTTTCGCCTACTCCGATAAGCTTCACGGGGATTCCAAGCTCGTTTTTTATAGGAATAACGATTCCGCCCTTTGCCGTACCGTCAAGCTTTGTAAGCACTATTCCGGTAATAGGCGCAGTTTCGCTGAAAAGACGCGCCTGATTTACGGCATTCTGACCTGTTGTAGCGTCCAGAACAAGCAGCACCTCTCTTGAACAGCCCTCTGCCCGCGAATCGATTATTCTGTTGATCTTAGCAAGTTCGTCCATAAGATTTTTCTTGTTATGAAGCCTTCCTGCCGTATCTATTATAAGTATATCGCAGTCTCTTGCCTTTGCTGCGGTAAGAGCGTCATACACAACCGCTCCCGGATCAGAGCCTTCGGCGTGCTTTACAAGCTCAACGCCCGAACGCTCCGTCCAGACTTCAAGCTGATCTATAGCCGCGGCACGGAATGTATCCGCAGCCGCAACGATGACTTTTTTGCCCTCGCTTTTGAGCTGGTGACAGAGCTTTCCGATAGTAGTCGTCTTGCCTGCGCCGTTTACGCCGATAACCATGATGACCGCAGGCTTGCCCGTAAGATCAAGACCCGAATCCTCGCCCATCATTTCGGAAATTATCTCCTGCAAAAGCTCCATTATCATCGACGGATCGGTGATGCCCCGTTCCTTTATTTTTTTTCTCAGCCTGTCGCAGATCTCAACGGAGGTCTCAACGCCGATGTCGCTCATTATCATTGTTTCCTCAAGCTGTTCAAAAAGCTCCTCGTCGATTTTTGTAAAGGAATTTGCGACCTTCTGGATAGTGCCTATAAAAGAGTCCTTGGTCTTTTTCAGACCGTCTCTGATTTTTGAAAAAATTCCCATAGCAGCGTCCTTTCTGTAAAACGTGCATACACGTCTTAATTATCTTCGGGAACAGCTTCGTCTCCTTGGAAATCGACCTGTTCCATTTTAAGCAGCTTCGAGATACCGTCCTCCTGCATCGTCACGCCGTAAAGGACATTTGCCTCCTCCATAGCGCTTCGTCTGTGAGTAACGAGTACAAACTGCGTTGTATCGGTAAAATTCTGCAAATACTGAGCATATTTTCTTACATTGACCTCGTCAAGAGCCGCGTCTATCTCGTCAAGAATACAGAACGGCGCAGGTCTTAGTCTGAGTATTGCAAAATAAATTGCAATTGCAACGAACGACTGCTCTCCGCCGGACAGAGAGATAAGGTTCTTGATGACCTTTCCGGGAGGAGCAACGCTTATTTCAATGCCTGATTCAAGCACATTTTCTGGATCGGTCAGAATAAGCTCAGCCTTGCCGCCGCCGAACAATTCAACGAATATCTCCTTGAAATTGGAGTTTATGACCGCAAAGCTTTCAGAGAAAATACGGCACATCTCAGCGGTAAGGTCGGATATGATATCTTCAAGCTCGCGCTTTGATTTCTGAACGTCCGCAAGCTGAGCCGACATAAATTCGTACCGCTCCGAAACCTCTTTATATTCCTCGATAGCCTCAACATTAACATTGCCGAGAGCGCGGATTTTATTCTTAACGTCCGAAAGCTCTTTCTGAGCCGCCGCAGAATCTTCTATTTTTTCGGCAAGCTGAACCGCCTCGGAACGCGTAAGCTCATATACCTCAAGAAGCTGACGTATTATTCCGTCGCTGTCGCGGCAGTTATTTTCACGCCGCTCTTCAAGCCTTGTTATCTCAGCCGAAAGCTTTTCCTTAGCGTTGTTGATTTCGCGCATTCCCTGCTGTATCTCATTAACAAGGCGGCTTTGCTCGGTATACATATCCTGATAGCGTCTTATCTGCTCGTTATATGCAGAAGTATTGTCCTTAAAGCTGTCAAGCCTGTTTTTTATAGACTCGATATCCGACTTTTTCTGCGTTATCATTTCGCTGCGCCGCGAGATCTCTTCCTCGAAGCTCTTGTTTCCCGCTTCAAGCTCCTGCCGCGATTTCTTTATACGCTCTATTTCAATTTCCTGCGCCTGACAGTCCTTGCTGAGCTCCACGCTTCTGAGCTTCAGCTCGGAAAGCCGTGCCGACAATTCCTCTCTTCTGATCCTCAGCTTTTCACGCGTATCCTGTCCCTGCGCAAGCTCGGATTCGGCAGCTTTTATCTCGGATTCAAGCTCAACAAGCTCCTTCTCGGCGTCCTTTATGGTTTTCTGAGCCTTGACTATTTTTTCTTCCGATTCGGAAATAAGCCTTTCGGAATTCTCGGACTGCGTCTTGATCTGTGACGAAAGAGAAGCAAGGCTTGAAAGCTCCGCATTGATACGTACCTCGTCCGCTTCATGAACTGTCAGTTCTTCTTTTGCTCCTCCGATATCGAACCGCAGCTTTTCCGATTCTGCACGAAGCTTTTCCGCCTTGCCGCGTAGCTGATCGCGCTCCGCCGAGAGCTTTTCTATCTCGGCGTCAAGCTTTTCTATTTCATTTTTCCTTGTAATTATTCCGCCCGACTTCTGCGAAGAACCTCCGGTAAACGAACCGCCCGCGTTTATTATCTGACCGTCAAGCGTTACTATTCTGAATTTATAGCCGTACTTTTTCGCTATAACGGCAGCGGTATTGATGTCCTCGGCGATAACTATCCGTCCGAGGAGCGAATTAACGATACCCGTAAATTTCGGGTCGAAGCTTACTATTTTATTGGCGTATGAAACGAATCCCTCGCACTGCTCTATTCCCTGTTCATGCAGCGTATTTCCTCTTACCGAGGTAACGGGCAGAAAAGTTGCACGTCCGCCGCGCTGCTCCTTTAAGAAATTAATGCATCTTTTGGCGATGTCCTCGTTTTCAACGATGATATTCTGAACAGCTCCGCCGAGAGCCGTTTCAATGGCGACAGCATATTCAGGCTCGGTGCTGACATTCTGCGCGACCGTTCCTAAAACTCCGCCTATCCTGCCTTGATTTGAGGCTTTCAGAACAGCCTTTACGCTTCCTGCAAAGCCCTCCATATTATTTTCAAGATCGCTGAGTATCTTTCGTCTCTGCTGCTTGTCTTTAAGCGCGTAAAGCGCCTTTTCGAATTCAAGCTTTGCTTGTTCAAAGCCGTCCTTTCGCGATTTATAAAGTCTTTCAAGTCCAGACAGCTTGTTGCTGACGGACAATTTTTCTTCTTTGCATCGGCTGAGTGAAGAATTTAATTTTTCCGTTTCGTCGGCGTAATCCTTCAGCTGAGTTTCAAAGCCGCTTCCGTTTTCACGGAGCTGAACAAGACGTTTTTGCTCCTCGTCGATGATATTTCGCGCCGATTCGCTGCCGAAGCTGCATTCGCTCCGTTTTATGTAGAGACTGTTAATTTTGCTTCCGGTCTCGTTAAAAGCGGTGCCTGCAAGATCATTCTGCTGCTGAGCCTTTGAAAACTCGGAAGTGACCGCCGTAATTTCCTTATCGTTATTATTTTTTTCGCCGCACAGCTCTTTCAGCTTATTTTCCGAAGCTTCAAGCTGCATATCAAGCTGCTTCATGCTGCCCTGCGAGTCATTGATGCTCTGCCGAGCTGTGCGAACCGCTTCTTCACAGTGAGCGATATCGTTTTCAAGAACGGCTATATCCGATTTAAGCGTTGAAGCGGACTGCTCCTCCTCAAGCATTTTTCGTCTCAGCTCATCGGAACGCGAGGTACACTCCTGCATACGCGTATAGCCTTCCTGACGCTTCTCCTCTTGACGCTGTATATCGCTTTCAATATTTTCGTATTCGCTTCGGCTCACGAGAAGCTTCTCGTCAAGACCGTCAAGCTTTACTTTAAGCTCGTCAAGCCGATTCACCCAGACGGATATCTCAAGCTTTTTCCGCTGTTCGGCAAGCTTTATAAATTTTTCGGCTTTCTGCGACTGAATGCGGAGAGGTTCTACCCGTCCCTCAAGCTCCGAAAGAATATCCGTAAGACGAAGTAGATTCTCCTGTGCGCTTGTCAGCTTGCGCTCGGCCTCCAGCTTTTTATAGCGGAATTTTGAAATTCCTGCGGCTTCCTCAAAAATATCACGTCTTTCGCTGCTCTTTGCACCGACTATCTCGGCGATACGTCCCTGACCGATGATCGAATAGCCGTCTCTGCCAAGTCCCGTATCCATGAACAATTCGTTTATATCCTTAAGACGAACCTGTCTGCCGTTTATCATATATTCGCTTTCTCCGCTGCGGTAAAGCTTACGGGTAACGGCTACCTCATCGCCCTGTTCCCTTAGAGTACCGTCGGAATTATCGATATTCAGGGTAACTGCGGCAAATCCCATAGGCTTTCTTGCAACAGTACCGGAAAAAATAACGTCCTCCATTTTGTTTCCTCTAAGCGTTTTTGTAGACTGCTCTCCGAGAACCCATCGAACCGAATCGCCGATATTACTTTTTCCGCTGCCGTTCGGACCTACTACAGCGGTAAGTCCCTTGTCAAAGGTCAGGCTTATTTTATCGGGAAAGGATTTAAATCCCTGAATTTCCAATGATTTAAGATACATTCATTCACCTCCTCGGTTCGCATTGATATATCGGGATATTTTCATCTCCGACTATTTTTATGTCAGTGCCCTGACTTTTAAAATATTCAACATTTATCTTCTTATGACCGAGCGCTTTGCTGATACACGACGGATTTACGGCAAAAACGCAGTTTTTCAAACGGTCGCGCCGAATTATCGCGCTCATCGCCGTTCTGTATATTCTCGACTCGCACAGCTCTCTGAACGCAGGATGATAATATCCGCCGATCATATCGCCCTCAACTCCGTCGGAAGCGTGAAGTCCGCATTTTATTACTCTGATGTCGTTGTTATGGCAGCGCGCCAGCATATCCGCACACAACGTAACGGCCGTATCGAACGGCATGGTTTTATATTCTCCCGATTTATAAAGCTCCGCAAGCTTAGTGCCTTTAAGTATCACAACAGGATATATTCTTAAAGTATCGGGACGAATATTGATAATTCTGTCCATAGTTTCAAGCTCATCGGCGGCGCTGCTCTTATACAGCCCTACCATCATCTGCAAGCCAAGCTCAAACCCGAACTTTCTTATCAGCTCCGACGCATTCACAACGTCCTGCGCATTATGTCCTCTGTTATTGGCATTCAGCACCTCGTCCGACATTGACTGCGCGCCAAGCTCGATCGAAGTAACTCCGTAATTTTTCAGAAGTTTCAGTATCTCCCCGTCAATGCAGTCGGGACGCGTAGATATCCTTATTCCGCTGAATTTTCCCTCGCCGAGGAACTCCTGCGCCGCTTCGAGCAGCTCCAGCATATAGGCTTTCGGAATGGCTGTAAAGCTTCCTCCGAAGAAAGCGATCTCAGTATTTTCCGGAGCTTTCACCTCTGTCAGAGCCTTTTCGCAAATACGTCTAACGTCCTCGCCTGTCGGAGCAGTCTGCGTTCCGCTGATTATATGCTGATTACAGAAGCTGCACATATTAGGACAGCCGATATGCGGAACGAATATTGAAATATTACTGTGCTTCATAACCCATAAGCTCCAGCGCTTCCTTGGCGGCAAGCTGTTCGGCTTCCTTTTTGCTCTTGCCCGTACCCTTTCCGATAACGTTCGAATTCAGGCACACCTCAACCACAAAGCGTTTGTTATGATCCGGTCCCTCTTCGCCCACAAGAATATATTCGACCTTTTCCTCGGGATTTTTCTGGACGATCTCCTGAAGAATGGTTTTAAAATCGCTGAAGGCAGGCTTTGCAACGTGCTGAACGTCCTTGGGAATAAAGTGCAGGATATGCTTGGCGGCAGCTTCTATACCGCCGTCGAGGTAAATTGCGGCAATGACAGCTTCAAATGCGTCCGCAAGAATAGAAGGACGTTCGCGGCCGCCCGTATTTTCCTCGCCTTTGCCGAGCATAAGAAATTCGCCGAGCTTTATCTCCTTTGCAAAAATATGAAGAGATTTTTCGCAGACAAGCGACGCTCTCAGCTTTGTAAGCTCACCCTCGGCAACGTCTCTGAGATTCTCGTAAAGATAATCGGATACGACTATTGAAAGCACGCTGTCTCCGAGAAATTCAAGACGCTCGTTGCTTCCTCCGGGTATCTTTTTTTCGTTCGCATAGGACGAATGAGTAAGAGCCTGACGTATAAGCTCTTTATTTTTAAAGCGGTATTTTATAATTTCCTCAAATTTTTCTGTATTCATCATTTTATTTTTCCTCCGAAGCTTCGGAAATACGGCATACATAGCTTTCTATCTCGCCCGTGACGTTGCCTTCAACGCATTTTACGGCCTGACGCACGGCATTAAAGAACGCAGTTCCGTCCGAGCTTCCGTGAGCCTTTATGACCGGCTTTCTTACTCCGAGCAAAGCCGAACCGCCCACTTCTTTATAATCCATCTGCTTTTTAAAGCTCTTGATTTTTCCGAGCGAAAACAGCGCTCCGATCTTTCCTGCTCCCGAAAAGATCCATTTCAGCTTTCCGGCAAAGAATGAACCCATTCCCTCATAAAGCTTGAGAGCGATATTTCCCGTAAATCCGTCGGTCACGATAACGTCACAGCTTCCGCCCGGCATATCTCTCGCCTCTATATTGCCGATAAAATTCAGTCCCGACTTTTGGAGCAGCTGATAAGCCTCGATCTCAAGCTCGCGCCCCTTTGTCTCCTCTGCTCCGATATTAAGAAGTCCTACCCTTGGATTTTTGATCCCAAGGACTTTCTCCATATAGGCGCAGCCCATCATGGCAAACTGGACGAGCATTTCCGGACGGCATTCAGTATTTGCTCCGGCGTCGGTAAGAATGAAATTTCCCTTTGCCGACGGCATAACAGGCGACGGAGCGATTCTTTTTACTCCCTTTATGCGCTTAACGATAAAGGTCGCTCCCATAACAAGCGCGCCTGTGCTTCCGGCAGAGACAAAAGCGTCGCCCTTATCCTGAGCAAGAAGCTGAAGTCCGAGACCCATAGAGGTGTTTTTCTTTGACTTCACAATTTCCTTTGGCTCTTCATGGATATCAAAGCTCTCGTCCGTATGTACGATCTCTATACCGTCAAGGCTAATGCCGTTTTCGGCAGCGCACTTTTGGAGCTTGTCTTTGCTTCCCGTAATAATAATTTCCGTATCAAGCTCGTCCGCAGCTCTGCGGCAGCCCTTTATGACCTCTAACGGAGCGTTGTCTCCTCCGAAACCGTCAACAATTACTTTCATAGCCGATCCTTTCTGTTTCACGCCTGAGAGACTGAACGGCTCTTTCGGCGTATGCTCCGTATTTTTCCTTTTTGTCGCGTATTCTTACGCCAAGCTCGGGAAGTATGCCCATATTTGCTCCCATCGGCTGAAATTTGCCTGCGTTAAAGCTGTCGCTGACGTATGCCGAAAGCGCGCCGAGCATCGTATCTCTTGGCAGCACAAGCGGCTCAAGACCTTTTATCCTGCGAGCTGCCGAAATACCTGCTATCATTCCGCTTGCAGCCGATTCCATATATCCCTCCACACCTGTGATCTGTCCTGCAAACCACAAGCGCGGTTCGTTTTTCATTGAAAAGTCCGCGTTAAGAAGCTCGGGACTGTTGATAAACGTATTTCTGTGCATTACGCCGTAACGCAGAAATTCGGCATTTTCAAGTCCGGGTATCATAGAAAATACGCGCTTCTGCTCTCCGAACTTTAGATTTGTCTGGAATCCCACAAGATTGAACATAGTGCCCTCGCGGTTTTCACGCCGGAGCTGAACAACGGCATAAGGCCGTCTGCCCGTACGCTTATCCGTGATGCCCACAGGCTTCATCGGACCAAATCTCATTGTATCCACACCTCTTGACGCAAGCTCTTCTATCGGCATACAGCCTTCGTACACGCTGAACGGATGAGTTTCAAAATCCTTTAGCTGAACCCGCTCTGCTCCGATAAGAGCCTCATAGAAGGCGGTATACTCCTCCTTGTTCATGGGACAGTTTATATAATCGGCGTCGCCTCTGTCATAGCGCGAGGCGTAGAAAACCTTATCCATATCAAGGCTCCCGCAGGAAACGATCGGAGCGGCTGCGTCATAAAAGCTAAGACCCTCTCCGCAAATTTCGCTGATCTTTTCCGCAAAAGCGTCCGATGTAAGGGGTCCTGTGGCAATAATTGTCATTCCGTCGGGAATATCGGTAACTTCCTCTTCAACGACTTCGATATATGGATTGCTTCTGATTTTTTCGGTAATGCTGTCGGAGAATTTTTTTCTGTCAACGGCAAGCGCTCCTCCTGCTTCAACGGCATTTTCCTTTGCGCACGGAACGGTCAGCGAACCGAGCATTTCCATTTCGGTTTTAAGCAGACCCGCAGCCGATTCCAGTCTTGCGGCTTTAAGGGAATTCGAGCATACAAGCTCCGCAAAGCCGCTGTAGTGATGTGCCGGAGAATATTTTTTCGGCTTCATTTCAAAAAGCCTTACGTTTATACCGCTGCTTGCAAGTCTCCATGCAGCTTCGCAGCCTGCCAGTCCCGCTCCTATAACATTTACAACAACACCGCTCATCATTCAAGCTCGCTTTCATAGCCGCATTCAGGATTTTCGCACACGATCCTGCCGTTTTTTCTTCCCTTTATAAACAGCGACTTTCCGCATTTCGGGCATTTTTCCTTAGAGGGAACGTTCCATGTCATGAACGTGCAGTCGGGATATCCCTCGCAGCCGTAAAAGCTTCTTCCCTTCTTTGATTTTTTCAGCAGCATTTTCTTGCCGCATATAGGACAGTTTCCGTCCGTTTCCTGAACGATCTTCTTTGTATTTCTGCACTCGGGAAATCCCGGACAGGCAAGGAATTTACCGTATTTGCTGTATTTTATTACCATATTTCTGCCGCAAAGCTCACAGACAACATCTGTTTCTTCGTCGGGAACTTTAACTCGCTTTCCCTCCATAGCCACCTCGGCTTCGTCAAGAGTTTTGGCAAAGTCGTCGTAAAACTCATGCAGAGTATTAACCCAGTCTTTTTCGCCGTGCTCGACCTTATCAAGGTTATCCTCCATCTGAGCGGTAAACTTAGCGTCAACAATATTGTTGAAGTGATCCTTCATAAGCTCCGTTGTTACCTCTCCGAGAGTCGTTGGCTTAAGCTGCTTTCCCTCATGCTCTACATAACGGCGGTCGGTTATCGTAGTGATAGTAGGAGCGTAGGTACTCGGTCTTCCGATACCGTTTTCTTCAAGAGCCTTTATCAGTGAAGCTTCCGTGTAACGTGCCGGCGGCTGAGTAAAATGCTGGTTTCCGTTAATAGATTTAAGCTCCAGCTTATCTCCGGAAGAGAGCGGAGGAAGCATTTTCTTATTTTCGTCTGCCGAATCGCTCGACTCCACATAAAGTGCGGTAAATCCGTCAAATTTGACGGAATATCCCGACGCTCTGAAAATACATCCGTTTGCCTCGATATCAACGGAAACGGTATCAAGAAGCGCGTTAGCCATCTGACTTGCAATAAAGCGTTCCCAGATAAGCTTATACAGCTTATACTGATCGTTTGAAAGACTGGATTTCACACGGTCGGGAGTGAGATCAGGCATTGACGGGCGAATAGCCTCGTGCGCGTCCTGAGCGTTATTTTTGGATTTGAATATTCTCGGTTCGGGAGGAAGATAATCCCTGCCGTAGGTCGTTTCGATATACTGAGCGGCGGAAGCGCGCGCCTCGTCGGATATTCTCAGGCTGTCCGTTCTCATATAAGTGATAAGACCGACAGCGCCGATATCCTGAATATCAATACCTTCGTAAAGCTCCTGCGCGGCTTTCATGGTGCGCTTTGCCGAGAATCCCAGCTTACGCGAAGCTTCCTGCTGTAAGGTAGATGTTATGAACGGCGGCGCGGGCTGCTTTTTCGTCACGCGCTTTTTCACGGATTTCACGGTATATTCCGCTCCATCAAGCCTTGCAAGAACTGCTCCGGCAGACGACTCGTCTGACATTTCAGGCTTTTTGCCGTCTACGGTGGCAAGAGCCGCGTCGAAGATCTTTTTCGAACCGGCGGCGGTGAACTTTGCGTCAACCGACCAGTATTCCTTCGGCACAAAACGGCGGATCTCATTTTCTCTGTCGACTATAAGCCGAACCGCGACCGACTGCACTCGTCCTGCCGAAAGACCTCTTCTGACCTTTTTCCAAAGGAACGGACTCAGCTTATAGCCGACAAGCCTGTCAAGGATTCGGCGCGCCTGCTGAGCGTTTACAAGATCCACATCTATCTTATGCGGATTGCTCATACCGTTTTTTACTCCTGTTTTTGTGATCTCGTTGAAAGCGACGCGGTTATTTTCGTCCATATCGAGACTGAGCATCTGAGCTATATGCCACGAAATTGCTTCTCCCTCACGGTCGGGGTCGGTCGCGAGATAGACCTTATCGCATTTTTTAGCTCTTTTTTTAAGCTCCTTGATAACGTCCTCCTTGCCCTTCATATCTACATATATCGGCTTGAAGTCGTTCTCCGTATCGACGCTGAGCTTTGACTTCTGAAGATCTCTTACATGACCCATAGAAGCTATTACCTCATATCCTGCGCCGAGATATTTCTGTATTGTTTTTGCCTTTGCAGGCGACTCAACTATAACTAAATCTGACATTTTGAATCTCCTTTTATCTGAAACGGCAGCTGCCGTATAAATTATGTACCGCTTGGGAAATCACTGCTTTTTGAGAGCGTAAAGCTTTCCGGGAAGCGATTCCACAACTCCCATAAGCTCAAGCTCGCTTATCTCGACCATAAACTTACCCATATTAACATTAAGCGAATCGATCAGCTTATCCGCCTGAACTTTAGAATCTCCGATAAGCTCCACGATATTCTTTTGTATATCGGTAAGATCTTCGGGGATCTCATAAGCCATATCCGCCGCGGAATCGTTATCGTCATCTGTCTTTTCGGACACCGCGGCTGCTTTTTTACTGATATCCGCACCGACAGCGGCAGCTTTTTTCCTTTTTTTCTCGGGAAGAAGCTCTCTCACGTTAAAATAACTTACTCCGTCCGAGCTTTCACGTCTTATTTCAAGATCGTTGACTCCGCCTATTTTAAAGCAGTCAAGGATATCCATCGCCGAATAAAGCGGTATTGCGCCGTCCCGAAGCAAAGCAATATTGCCCGAGAAGCGGTTTTCGAAGATGTTTGCAGGAGGAAGACAGAAAACGTCTCTTCCCTGTTCGGCAGCAAGATTTGCCGTTATTATCGAACCGCTTTTCGTTGAAGCCTCAAACACGATCGTCGCCTTTGAAACGGCAGCAAGAATGCGGTTGCGTTTAGGAAAATTGCCCGAATGCGGAGGAGTTCCCGGAGGAAATTCCGACACGACCGCTCCGCCGCTTTCAATAATATCGGCTCTGTACCGCATATTCTCCTTTGGATAATCAACATCGTTGCCGCAGCCTATAACGCAGACTGTCGGACGTCCCTTGGCAGCGGCTGCAAGATGAGACGCTATATCTATTCCCACCGCAAAGCCGCTTGCTATCACGATCCCGTTTGATGCCAGCTCTCCGCAGATCTGCGACGCGGCATTCACGCTGTAATTACAGGCTTTTCTTGCTCCCACCGAAGTGACTATTCTTTTTCCGCAGAGGCAGGAAATATTTCCCGTATAATAAAGAACTGCCGGCGGATTTAATATATGCCGAAGCTGTGGCGGATATTCCTTATCGCCGCAGCCGACTGCTCCTATCCCGATTTTTTTGCAGAAGCCTATAAACTCCTCCGCTTTTTCAAGCGTTACAGAGCTTGCGTTTTTGATTTCGGTTTCGCTCAGACGGTCGTTAAGCTCGCCTGACGAAATTGCTTCAAAGGCTTCCGAAGCCGAAGAAAAGAAGCGCATTGCCTCCCATATACGCCGGCTTCCCGTGCCAAAAATCATTGAAAGCCAGACCCAATATTTAGTTTCGTTCAATTTTGTCACCCCCATTGGAAAGCTCCCACATCATGATCCCGGCAGCCATAGCCGCGTTCAGGGAATTGATATTTCCGTGCATCGGGATAGTTATTTTTCTGTCGCAGCGTTCCGATATCTCACGCGGCAGACCGTTTCCCTCATTACCGATAAAAATCGCATTTGCGCCGTCAAATCCGCATTCCGAGACCTTTTCCGCGTCGGTGTCGATGACCGAAGCGCAGGAAGTAACTCCGCTGCCGCGAAGCTGCTCAAATAGAGCGTCCGTATCGTTTTCAATAACTATATTCATTCTGAAAACCGATCCCATCGTCGAACGTATCACCTTTGGACTGTACAGATCGCACGAGCCCGACATAATTATCCCGTCCATGCCAAGAGCGTCGGCGGTACGTATTATCATTCCGACATTTCCCGGATCCTGAAGTCCGAAAAGCACTATATATCGTCCGTTTTTGCGGAAAACCATTTTCCTGCCGATAGGTATCCTGCATACCGCGAAAACACCCTGCGTCTGATTTGTCGAAGCGATCTTATTTCCAAGCTCATTTGAAATAACAATTTTCTTTGCATTCCTCAAATCAGCCTGAAAAAGCTCGTTCCCGAATTTTTCGAAAGCCCGTTCTGTCACGATAAGGGCATATAAGTCAGCATTTTCAGCGACGGCGTCCTGAACGATACGCATTCCCTCCAACACGAATAAGCCGTACTGGAGCCTGTCTTTTTTTGAAGAAGAAAGTCTCTGATACAGCTTAACAGCAGGATTATCCTTTGATGTTATAATATTTTCCAAAATCCGGAAACACCTCCGAAACACAGCGTTCCCCTGCGTCTTATGCGAGGGGATAACAAAACACGCTCATTAGTTAAATAAGGAGCGTGTTTTGACATTGATTAAAGAGCAGCCTTAGCCTTTTCAACGATTGCAGCGAAACCTGCGGCATCGTTAATAGCGATTTCCGAAAGCATCTTTCTGTTAAGAGTGATGCCTGCTTTTTTGCAGCCGTTCATGAATGTTGAATAATTCATGCCGTTGAGCTTTGCAGCAGCCGAGATTCTTGTGATCCAGATCTGTCTGAAAGTTCTCTTCTTCTGTTTTCTTCCGATGTAAGCATAATTGCCTGACTTCATTACGGCCTGTTTAGCCATCTTGAAGTGCTTGCTCTTTGCGCCGAAGTAGCCCTTTGCAAGCTTGAGAGTTTTATTTCTTCTCTTACGAGTCATCATTGCACCCTTGATACGTGCCATAGTCTTATACCTCCAAAATTAAAATTACGGGAAACCGATTACATATAAGGAACAAGCTTCTTGATTGTAGGAGCGTTGGTGCAGTCACAAACGCCTGCGTTACGAGCGATTCTCTTACGCTTTGTATCCTTCTGAGTAAGTCTGTGTCTCATATTTGTGTGCTGATACTTTACCTTACCGCTTCCTGTAACCTTAAAGCGCTTCTTAGCGCCCGAGTGAGTTTTAACTTTAACCTTTGCCATTGTATGATCCTCCTTATTTAGAACAGGTTAGTTCTTAAACTTATTCCGATTAAAATGCGGACATTTTAATGAAAAGCGTTATTTGGCTGCCTTTGGCGAAACGAACATAACGATGCTGCGTCCCTCCATTTTGGCAGGCTTTTCTACAGTACCGACTGCCGAAACTGCCTCCTTGAATCTTTCAAGCAGTTCTTCTCCCAGCTGAGGGTGTGCAATTGCTCTTTTGCGGAATCTCACCGAAACCTTTAGCTTATCGCCGCCCTGCAAAAACTTCACAGCCTGATTCACCTTGGTTTCGAAATCGTGAGTATCAATGGTAGAAAACATACGTATTTCTTTAATTGCCACGATCTTCTGATTCTTTCTTGCTTCCTTTTCACGTTTGGTCTGCTCGAACAGATACTTTCCGTAGTCCATGATACGGCATACGGGAGGAGTAGCCTGCGGAGCGATCTTAACGAGATCAAGCTCTTTGTCAAAAGCAATTTTCTGAGCCTCTCTGGCAGATAAAACGCCGAGCTTTGTTCCATCAGCGTCGATCACGAGAACTTCCTTATCTCTTATCTCTTCATTGATCTGCAGTTCCTGTTTGCTAATAGTCAGCACCTCCAAGCACTTAATAATAAAATAAAAATGAGTGCAGAAACTATCCGCACTCATTCAATACGCAAATATATCCCTAAGGGAAATTCAGTACATATTGACCGTTCAAGCAATGCCGCACGGTGAGAACGCATAAGTTCTGCTTTATTTACTGATTTATTATACACTGCCCGACGCAATTTGTCAAGCGCTTTCGCAATATTTGGCAATTTTCCACAATGTGCAGAGCTTTTGCAAGCAATAACTTGTGCACATACTCAAATGCGGTCGGATCCATATTCTCACGAAAACAGATCCTTTAGCTTCTCCCATACGGCAAATTTCACGCGGAACTTCTGAGGGTGATAGAGAATATCCTTCTCATCGCCGCTGAAAAACTCGTCCTCGGTCTCTTTATCGTCGTCGGCATACTCCTCGCAGGCGGCAGGAATACAAAGCGGCGGATACATCACACACCACCAGTTATGTCCCTCAGCCTTGCCTATTTCAACGCGCACCGCCGTATATTCTCCGGCAGGCATAGTAATATCGCCGTACACGCGCTCATCAAAATACATATCGGTAATTTTGGCGGAAACTTCGGCATTGCAGCCGTTTTCAAGAAGAGCTTCAGCCGCTATTTTCTCGATCACTCCGATATTTTCAGCCGCCGTATCTCTTGCCTGTTCAAAATTCTCGGCGTCTCCGAAGATCTCGCTGCTGCGTTCAATAAGAGCGTCTCTCACAAGCAGCTTTAATTTCTGGTCGCTGTCGCTGTCCGAGTTTGCAAGGACGTGCATTCTGAGAACGCTTTCTCTCAGCTCGTCAAGCTTTTTTCCGTCATGCACGATACCGCACAGATTCGATACCGCTATCGTCAGGCACATACCTGCTGCCATAATCAATGAAGTCATTCGTTTCATGTTATCACCTCATTGACTATAATTGGTAAATTACAGAGGATTATTCAATTGTAATATTTTTTTCTGTTCCGATAATTCCGATGTACGTCTCGCCGGGATTAAGAGTCAGTTCGTTTCCGGCAGCGTCAAAAAGCTCTATTGGCAAATTCTCGCCCTTTTTCTCCCACCTGATCGTCTGAGCTCCGCCCTTTGACACATAGTAGCCTGTTCCTCCGTTTAATGCCACGTCCATAAGATAGCCGTCGGGACGTGTATGGATATCGGTCTGCAGGGCAAGAACGTTGTCAAAGGCAAGCTGATTGCCGGTTTTTCCGTCTATCTGCGGCTCTCCGGAATGCTGCTTCATATATTCTCCGGTTTCCGAATTATACGTAAACGTGCTGTAATATGCGCTTGAAAAATTCAAAACGGCAGTCTGCGCGGTCATTTCCGCAGGAACGTACTCAGTATCCGCAAAGCTGAACAGCGTACCCGAATACATCTCGCTAACATCGGTGCGGAAGCCTTTTTCCGCGATAACCTCCGGAAGCTCCGAGCCTTTAAGGTAGCCTGTGTGCTCGGAAGCGTATTTTCCTACACGCTCCTGATCGCGGTAGAACATTTTCTCCTCATATCCGCCGTCAAGATGGTCGATTCCCGTGCGGTTGAGAGTTTCAAGAGCGATCGTCATATCCTCGCCCCAATGACAGTATATAGCGTCCATTCCAAGGCAGAGCAGCGGATAATAGTAGCGGCAGCTTCTGACCGAGCACACGTCTGGAACGGCGGTATAATCGGCATAAACAGCCATAAGGCGAGTGATTCCGCCCTCGACCGGAAGTTCAAAAATTATATCTGCCTGTTCGATTCCGTACTGAGGAAGCGCACCTTTAAGATTATTCACCATTACCGCGACAGGTCTTTTTCCGTTTGCCGCAGCATTATAGCCGCTTTCTCCGGTAAGAGGATTGATTCCAACCTCTGATTCCGTAATCTCCTCTTCAGTTCCGGACACGACGCTCTCGGCAGAGCTTTCGGTTGCTGCGGGAGACGAATCGCTGTCAGAGCTTTTCTTGTCATCGTTGCAGCCGACAGAGGCTGCTGCCAGCAATATGGCAGCTGACATACAGCAAAATTTTTTTAACATTATAAATACCACTTTCCGTTATTAGAATAGATTAATAGTATACTACATTCATATGAACATAAGATTTACAATTGTTTATCTTTATGTTAATATAGTTATTCATTTTCTTTATTATGATTCCAAAATTTTTTCTCATACATAATTTAATAAATCATCACGCAACGGAAAATCTCGAAAATAAGCCGTCTGTACCTGTTTCCGACATTTTTCGCATTACAAATACGCTATGATATATAAAGTGTTCAGGGAAACTTTCAACAAATCACGCAGTGCAAATTTGTGCATCATTACCATATATCCTACCTTCCCTATAAATTCAGATTTTAAAGGAGAATATATATGAAATCAAAATATTTCCGCATAAAAGCAATCCGCAGATATTTTCGAAAAGTCTTTCCGACCGCCGCATTTAAGCTATTATGCGGTATCGCATCCGCATTGATCTTTTGTGATCCGCTTTTCTGTAAACCTGCTTATAATGCTTACGCAGACGAATATGGCAGCTACACTTACACCATTATTGACGGTCAGGCAACGATAATCGGATTTACCGGAGAACCGGTTTTCCTTGAAGTTCCTGAAAGTATCGAAGAGTGTCCCGTCACGCAGATCCGTGACAATGCATTTTTTAAATGCGCTTCTCTTAAGCAAATAAGCTTACCGCAATCTATAAGCGAAATCGGCCATCATACGTTTTACGCTTGCAGCTCGCTTGAAAGCGTCGTTCTCCCAACTTCTCTGACAAAAATAGGAATGGGAGCGTTCTGCGGCTGTTCAAAGCTCACCTCCGCAACGATTCCGGACACATTAAAAGAGCTGCCGGACGACTGCTTTCGTTCATGCGTTTCTCTGAGTGAGATCGTCATTCCGTCCGGCATAGAAAGCGTCGGAAGGAACTGTTTCAACGGCTGCACGTCTCTTTCTTATGTATCCGTTGGATCCGGCGTAAAAGAGATCGGAAGCCGCGCATTTTATATGTGCAGCTCACTTAAAGATCTGCATCTTCCCGCATCGGTCAAGCTAATTGAAAGCGAATCCGCCGGATTTGTTCAGGAAAACGGAAAATCCAAGCTGCTCGGTTCTTTCTCAATAACGGGCGATGTCTCTTCAGAAGCCGAAAAATATGCCTTTTCAAACGGAATACGCTTTACATCTTCGGCAGAATCGGATAACATCGGAAACAGGGATAATATCAAAAAGATACCGCTGTGGGCGATAATCCTGCTTTTCTGCGGAGGCATCGGATTTTTCACGCTTTCGTGCATTATCGCCGTTCGGCAGCATTTCTACGAGAAAAGCAGCGAAGGGTAAAATTTCTCTGTTTTTCCTGAAAATGATACTTGACAATCTCGAACAAACGTGCTATAATAAAACATATATTCGAAACGTTTGTTTCTGAGGTGTGTTATGAAAAGAAATATTCTTCATGTTGATTGTAATAATTTTTTTGCCTCTGTTGAGGGGATTTTTTACCCACAGCTTAAAGGTGTTCCCTACGCCGTTGCAGGCAGTAAAGAGAACCGCCACGGCATTATTCTCGCTAAAAACGAATTGGCAAAATCCTACGGAATAAAAACCGGAGAAGCGATCTGGGAGGCAAAGCAGAAATGTCCGTCGCTGCAGACCGTTGAACCTCACTTTGAGCGATACAGCAAGTATTCAAAGCTTTTTAAGGGCATATGCTTTGAATATACCGACCGCCTTGAAAGCTTCGGGATCGACGAATGCTGGCTCGATCTTACAGGCAACCGCAGAGATGCCGCCGATATCGCGGAAGAGATCCGCCAACGCGTAAAAAACGAATACGGACTTACTGTTTCGGTCGGCATAAGCTTCAATAAAATTTTTGCAAAGCTTGGTTCGGATATGAAAAAGCCGGACGCCGTCACGATCATAACGGAAGAAAATTTTCGCGACAAGGTTTGGCAGCTTCCTGTCAGCGATCTCCTCGGAGTAGGCAGAGCCACACTGAAAAAGCTTAATTCACGATACATCGGCACTATAGGCGAGCTTGCGCAAACCGACCGTGAACTTCTTTGCTCATGGCTTGGAAAAATCGGCGACGACCTCTGGAGATACGCCAACGGACTTGACGATTCCGCCGTAAAGCTCTACTATGAACATACGCCGCCAAAATCGGTCAGCTGCGGACTTACTCCGTACCGCGACCTTGAAAACGACAACGATGTTAAAATTCTGATATATGCTCTGAGTGAAAATATAGCCATGCAGCTCAGAAGCAAGGATTTGAAATGCCGCACGATCTCTTTGAACATACGCGACAATCGGCTTGAACATTTAAGCCGTCAGTGCAGCTTTCACTCGGATATTTCGGACAGCGCGCTTATCTCCGAGTCGGCTTTCAGGCTGTACAAGGAAGCCTACAATAAGGATATCCCTATCCGCAGCATTTCCGTTTGCGCTTCAGATCTTATCCCCTATAATGAGGAATTTCAGCTTGACTTTGACGGAAGCTTTATCCGCGAGCAGAAAAAGGAAAGCATAAACCGCGCTGTTGACAGGATAAGAACGCGATACGGCTACGATACGATCAGAAGAGCCGTTGTTATGCAGGATAAAAAGCTTGGAATGTTCAAGCCTAAGGAGTGCGGCGAGGCTCACCCTGTGGGATTTCGAAAGTGACTAATATTGGGATTCCAAAGGGTGATTTTCCGCAGTGCGCCCTGCAAGAGAGGGCGTTCTCTTGGACTATATTACTTTTTCAACAACAAAAACGAGCCTTTTTCGGCTCGTTTTGCTTTATTTTATTTCTTCATAAATTCCGCTAAGCTGTCCGTTCCACCTGTTGCGGTATAAGCATAATATGCAAGGATAGTCGAAGCGTCGGAGGAATCGACCGCTTTGTCTCCGTTTACGTCTGCGGTTATTTTCTCTTTTTCGCTGAATGTGGGAGCTTCTCCGGTCGAAGTGAGCGCATACTCGCGCAGAACAAGGGAAGCGTCGCTGGAGTTCACTGCGCCGTCGCCGTCAACGTCTCCAAGCATACCGATCGCGCTGAATTTAAATCCGTTTTCCTCGGCGTAGGTCTGAGCATAAGAGCCTTCGAATCCGTACATTGTCCCTGTGAAGCCGTAAAACGCACCTTCTCCAATACTTGTAACTCCTTCTGGAATAATTACGTAAGGCAAGCTTGTGCAGCTGTAAAACGCACCTTCTCCAATTCTTGTAATGCTGTTGGGAATGCTTACAAATGTCAATCCTGCGCATTTAGTGAACATACCGGGTACAATACTTGTCATGCTGTCGGAAATAACCGCGGAGGTCAAGGCTGTGCAGTTGGAAAAAGCCCCTGCGCCAAAACTTATAACGCTATCAGGAATGTTTATTGAGGTCAAGCTCGTGCAATCGGCAAACGCACCCTCTTCAATACTTATAACGCTGTTGGGAATATTTATCGAAGTCAAGCTTGTGCATTCGCCGAACGCAAACTCGCGGATAATTGTAACGCTGTTAGGGATTTTTATTGAGGTCAAGCTTTCACACCAAGCGAAAGCGCCTTCGTTAATAATTATAACACTGTCGGGAATCGTTACCGAAGTCAACTTTTGGCAATGTGCAAACGCATAACCGTAAATACTTGCGACAGGCACTCCGTCGATCTCGGACGGTATAACTGCCTCCTCTGCCAAATAGTCACAGTCTATAATTTCTATGTAATCGCCGTAATTTCTATAGGTGAGATTGCCGTAAGTTCCCTCGGTGTATGTATCAGCCGCGCTTGCCGAAATGACGTAATTCTGCGGATTTACAGCGATCGGCACAGCTCCGCCGAAAACAACGCTTGCGGCAAGTATTGCCGATATAAATTTTTTCATGATAAAAGCCTCCAAAAGTAGTTTATATTTACATTATACAAGATTTCCTCTGAAATCTCAAGTAACGCGGATATTTTTCTATAATTTATTTTTACAGCATAAAAACGGCAGGATCTGTCTCCTGCCGTTTTTGTAACATTTAATTATATGATTCCGGAAGCGAATCTATCTGCTGTGAAAGAAATTTCTGAATCGAAACGGCGTCGTTTACGCTGACTCCGTCTCCGTTCTGATAAACGTCCGCATTTTTCTTTCCGGTCTCTTCCATCGGGAAAGCCGCGCTGTCCGAGCTGTAGCAGAGAATTTTGATAACGTCATCGATATCTACTTTTCCGCTGAGATCCGCGTCTCCCCAGATAACATCACTTTCGGTAGTAGTTTCAGTGGTGGTTTCTTCCGTAGCCGGCTCGGATCCGTCCGGCTCGATTCCGCCTATAAGCACGCCGTCAGAATAAACGCATATCTTATCTGTTCTGACCTCGTTGCCTGTTCCGAAGAAAGCTCCGTCATCTTCAAAAATTGTAAGTCCGTCATAGCTCCAGTCATTAGACGGATCCCACTTATCTCCGTAATAAAGACCTACCGTAAACTGATATTTTTTGCCTGAATTTGCAATATTATATCCGTCCCAAGCAATTTCCACATAGTATGTATCCTCAAGCTTATCATATTTATAAGGACCGCTGATAATACCGTCGGCAGGAGCAGCTTCCGTAGCGGACTGATCGTAAAGCTCGCTGCCCGAGATAAGGCTTGGATCGGTCATTTCTGAAGTGTTGTAATAATATCTTACTGAAAGCGATTCCTTCGGAACGGTAGAATCCGTCATTACCATAAAGGAAACCTTTGTAACGCCTGCGCCCGTTCCGCTGTTGAGGTCGTCGATTCCGCAAGCCTTTACCCAATAGCTGTTTCCTCCGCCTTCGCCGCCGCCTCCGTTATATGAAGGAGTTGGAGGGAAATCCTTAGTCGGCTGCATTTCATCAGTTCCGAAGAATTCATAAAGTCCTGCCGAAGCTCCGACAAAAGCGGCGTTGTAGTCGATAGTAACCTCGTTGTATATCCAGTCGGCAGTAGTATCGTTATGCTGATCGTTTGCGTCCGGACCGCCTGCAAGCGCTCCGTAAAGAACGTATCTGTGTTCATCGGGATCTTCGCACTTTGTAAGACCCGAACAAGCTCTGTGGTGCGGATATTTAACGGAATTTTCATTATATCCTACGATATAGCAGCGGTTCAGCGGATTGTTGCCCATGATGTATTCCATCTGTCCCTTTGCCCATTCGCTGTATTTGCCCGGTTCGCCGTTGTTATTGTACTTATCGTAAACAAGAGCGACAAGCTGAGCGGCAGTATTGTATCGTGCCGAGCCCCATGTATCGAGCCACCAATAGCCTGCAGGAGTAATAGTTCCTACTCCGCCCGACATATATGTATCGACAGCCTTTGCTATCGAAGCCCAGCAGTCCATTTCTTCGTAAGGGCTTTTTCCGGCAGCTTCCTTGAATTCTTCAATAAATCCGGGGTAAACGTGTTCGCCCTCTTTAAGCGGCTTATCCATTGAAATTTCGCCAAGGATACATTGTGCTCCTCCCCAGACATCGTTCCAGCAGTGTACATAACACGGAGCTGCATAGTAATCGTAGTTTGGATAGATCTCTTCAAGATACTTATGATCGCCTGTGATCTTATACATCCATGCGGCAGCCCAGCAGTAATCGTCCTCCCACTTTGAGGAACGGTAGTAACCCTTAGGACCGTCTGCATTGTCGCTCAGTTCCTTTGGATTTTCCATTGCGAAATCAAAAAGAGCCGTTGCGTAATCGAGCGATTTTGCCGCATATTCGGGATCGGTATCCTTAAAGTTAAGGTAGTTGATAGCAAGCGACGCGGCTGCGGAAGCGACATAATCGGTCTGCGGCTTATCGGCGGTAAGGAAGAAGGCAGGTCTGCCCATTTTATCGACCTCGGGAGAATTCCAGTACTTGTGGTCGATATCGCCGTCGCCTACCTGATAGCAGTGAGCGATAACAGTACCGTCAGCATCGCGGAAAGTACACTTCATAAGGTAATCGTTGAAGCAGCGTAGGATCGTTTCTATATGATCGTCCTGACCAGTTTTTACATAGGAGTCGCGGAATTCGTAATATCCCCAGCCAAGAGTTGAAGCGGCATAATTTTCGGGCATACCGAATTCAACGTGGTCGCCTGCGTCATGGAAGCCGCCTGCAACGTCAACGCAGCCGTCGCCGTCGGGATCGAGGATATCCTTGTACTTGTCGATAAACGGCTGCGAGAGATTAGTTCCCACGAAATCGGTTATACCTGCCGTAAGCTCTACCTTTGCATCGTAGGTATGGCAATCGCCTCTCCATGTATAGCGGTTGTTTTCATCGACCTCAGTACCGCACATATTTGCATCGTAAAAATAAATTGAATACTGAAGAGCTCGCGCAAAATCGTAGTCAAGTCCCGAATCATTGGCAAGAGACGTGTCAAGCTCGCTTCCGAAGACCTCGGGTACGTAAGCAGATACGCTGCTCAGAGCAGTCGCGGCGCAGACAACTGCCGCAAGAATCTTTTTTGGTGTTTTCATAATATACTCCTTTTTTAATTTATATCGAATTTATCGATTTTATTGGCAAGATATTTCTGAACCTCAACAGCATCGTTGACGCTGATACCGTCACCGTTCTGGTAAACGTCTCCGTTGATGCTTCCTTGAGGAGTCAGCGGGAAATTCGTTCCGTCGGCAGCGCAGCACAGTATTGCAATAACATCGTCGATATCTATCTTTCCGCTGACATCGGCGTCTCCGTACAAAGGCTCATCGCCGCCCGAGGTATCGCTTGTAGTATCATCGGGCTTTTCGTCGGGAAGAGGATAGTTCTTCAGGTCGGGAAGCTCGTCAAGAGTGATACAGTAATCGCTGGTATAAATTTCAACAAGATTATCCACGGGATTATTCTGCTCGCTTGTGAGGTAGTTCATATACCACGGACAGAAATACAGCCATGCAGCCTTATCGTTTACGAGATTTTCAAGAGACGGGATAGAATCGTTTTCACTCATCGCCACCATTTTCTGACCGTCGGTGCTCTGAACAAGACTGTAGAACGTAGAGGATATCGAGCTGAGGTTAGGAAGTCCGTCGACAGCGTTGTACTTATCATATCCGACTATATCGACTACATCGTCGCCCGGATACCATGCCGCGGAGGTTGGATATGTATATCCCGTCCACACCCAGATGAGATTGTCAAGTCCGTATTCGTTGGTAAGCTTATCGTAGAGCAGACGATACAGCTCCTTGCAGGCTTCGGGACCTTCTGCTCCCCACCAGAACCATGCTCCCTCCGCTTCGTGAAGGGGACGCCACAAAACGGGAACATCGGCTTCCTTGAGCTTGGTAAGCTCCTTAGCGATAACGTCGATGTCGGCGAGTATCTGTTTGTTTTCCCAAGTGCCTTCTTTAAGGGCATTTTTAACGCTGAAAGTAGTGAAGGGAGAATTTCCCGTTGATTCAACATAAAAAGCGGCAGTTTCTCCGCCCTCTTCGGACGGAACGTTCCAGTGCCATGTAAGCGTAGCGATTCCCTTATATTCGTTCACCCACTGTATAGCACGTTCGGGAGCATGATCCGTCCAAGGTGAATTCGAACGGTAATTCAGAAGATCTATTCCTCTGATAGCAGGCTGCTCGCCTGTCTTTTCCATAATATATTCAAATTCAGCCTCGTTATCCTTGATATAGTTATCGGGATCGCTCCATAGGTTGTAGTTATGCTCGCCGCAGTATTCCTGCTGACCCGCAATAATATGATTGCCGTACTGGTCGCAGAGATAATTATAAAGCCGCTTAGCCGAATCCGAAGCGTTGGGATTGGAAAGCTGACGCGTAGGCGAAAGATTGCTCAGACTTTCGTCGGCAGGCTTTATTGTCAGATAATCAAAATAAGTATAACCCCAGTAGGCTTTTAATTCTATGGTGTTTACTCCCTCATCGAGCATTACAACGCCGCCTGACGTCTCCTCAAAGGAAAGGTTATGCGGAAAGCTTACTTCTCCTTGATTAACGCCGTTAACGTTAAGGTACTGAACTTTTTTATTAGGGTCGCTTGGTTCACAGTAGCAGATCGAAAGCTCATAAAGTCCGGCTTCCTCTACAGTAACGTCAACGCTTACCGTCGTGCCTTTCTGATCGAGGTAGGAAAATCCGCCGGAAGCGTTGGTAAGATCGTAATCCTCACCTGTTCCGTCCGTGGCAGTATTGCCCGTCCAGCCCTTGGTAAAGATCTTTCCGCCCGAGGTCGAGCCGTTTTCGAACTCGTATTTTACCGCATCGGCAGCATTGACCTCGTTGGAAAAGTCAGCATTCACCGAGCATACCGAGCACGAAAGCAGCAATGCCGCCGCGGAGCACAGCGATCTCTTTATTATATCTTTTTTCATTCATATCCTCCTTTTTATATTTATTATTGTTATGCAAGAACCTGATCCACAGGAAAAGATACACCGAAAAGACGTGCAGCTTATCCTATAAACGCCGATTCAAAATATACCATATTAAATAATAACATGATTTAGAAACAAATGCAATAGATTTCGCATAAAAATTTAAGACAATACCGAACAAAATTGTACAGCATTGCCTTTGTGTTAAAAATATACTTAATATTAAAGATTTTCCGTTATATCGGCTTACAAATTATTGATCCCGTTATGCCGGAACTGAAAAGATCCCGATTTCAGGCGACTTGAAAGTCAATATGACAAATGCGGCAAGAAAAAACGCAAAGAAAGCGATTCCCAACGCGTTTCCGTGCTTTTCATTCTGTGCATTCTTAACGGAATATAATGAAGCGGCAAGAACTCCGATATAAAACAGAATTATGTCCACTGCTACAAAGCTTCTGCCGATTATTCCCGTGTATACGTAAAAAACAGACGTTATCAAAGCCATACCGAGAAAAACTGACGCTGCTTTTTCTGTGATATAGCCTTTTGTTTCCCGAAACACCGTAAAATACCCGATCATCGTCCACGCAAGCGATGGTATGAAAATCAATTTCAAATGCTCCCACACGCTCTCGTTGACCGGAGAAAAAGCGCCGACAAAATTTATTTCTCCGCTCCAGACGTAAAGAAAATGAAGCAGCGTTCCGATTACCGATATAAAAATAAATCCCCAAAATTCGTATCTTAAATTCTTATTCATAACTCCTCCGCATTTTTTCATATTATATTCGTTTCGTGCCATATTTATGCATTTTATCATACGGCAAACAGACGCTCACTGTTTCTGAATACTGTTGCTGAGTAAAATTTCAAAAAACACTGGACAAATACTTTTTAATATGGTATAATTAAAAACAGATTGATTACTTGAGGTGATTTTATGGGCATAGGTTCTCTTTTTAAGGGCGGCAAATATTTCGATAAAAGTATTGCTCCCAAGTGCGATTACTGCCAGTTCGGAAAACGCGCTAAGGACGGCGATAAGGTTCTGTGTGAAAAAAAAGGTCTCGTTGATACCAATTATTCATGCGGTAAATTTTCTTATTCTCCTTTGAAAAGAATTCCTGTTAAGCAGCTTAATTTTGTAGGAAGCCTTGCGGACGACGATATTTATATCGAATCGGCAAGCGACCGTGCAGAAATGGAAGAAGAAAAGAAAAAAGCTGAAAACAAGTCTTCGGACGAAGAAAGTAAATGATCAGGCGCCATTTGAACCATGTGTCCAAATGGCGTTCTTTTTAATATTTTCGGGAGGAACTCGTTATGAAAACTAAAAATAATCAGCCGTCTTGGCTTAACAATGCCGTTTTTTATGAAGTTTATCCGCAGTCCTTTAAGGACTCGAACGCGGACGGAATCGGCGATATCAACGGAATAACCGAAAAGCTCGGCTATATACGCGAGCTTGGCTGCAATGCAGTCTGGATCAACCCCTGCTTTAAGTCTCCCTTCGGCGACGCAGGCTACGATGTGGAGGATTACTATACGGTAGCTCCCAGATACGGTACAAACGACGACCTTATCAGGCTTTTTGAAGAAGCGCACAAGCTTGATATGCACGTGATCCTTGATCTTGTGCCGGGACATACGGCGATCACTCACCCGTGGTTCAAAAAATCCATGCTGGCAGAAAGAAACGAATTTACCGACCGCTACGTATGGACGGACAGTATCTGGGAAGAGCCGCAGGGAATGGGCTGTATCAGAGGAATTTCCGACAGGGACGGTTCATGCGCCGTAAACTTCTTTTCGCATCAGCCTGCCCTTAATTACGGATTCTACAGACCCGATCCCAATAAAAAATGGCAGCAGTCCATGAACGCCGAAGGTCCTCTGGCAACAAGAGAAGCGCTGAAGGATATCATGCGGTTCTGGCTTAACGCAGGCTGCGACGGCTTCAGAGTCGATATGGCAGGCTCGCTTGTTAAAAACGATGAGGACGGAAAGGGTACAATAGCCCTCTGGCAGGATATCAGAAAGTTCCTTGACAAGGAATTTCCCAACGCCGCCATGGTTTCGGAATGGGGAGAACCCGACAAAGCATTGATCGGCGGATTTCATATGGATTTCCTCCTGCACTTCGGTCCGTCGCACTATAACGACCTGTTCAGATGCGATGATCCGTATTTCAGCAAAAAAGGTCTCGGAAACGCAAAGGACTTTGTTGCGGCTTACAAAAACAGCTACGAAAAAAGCGGCTGCAAGGGCTTGATCTGTATTCCGTCGGGAAATCACGATATGGACAGGATCTCAAGACGGCTCGATAATGACGAGCTGAAAACAGCGTTCGCTTTTCTACTTTCCATGCCGGGCGCGCCGTTTATTTACTACGGCGACGAGATCGGAATGAAATATGTCGAGGGACTTACCTCCGTTGAGGGCGGATACGGAAGAACAGGCTCTCGTTCGCCGATGCAGTGGAACAAGGACGTTAACGCAGGATTTTCCGAAGCTCCCAAATCACAGCTCTATATCCGGCAGGACGAAAGCGATGACCGTCCCGATGCCGAAAGCCAGTCTGCCGATGAAAATTCGCTCAGGAGCGAGATAAAAAGATTGATATCGCTGAGAATGAGCAATCCGGCTCTTCAAAGCAACGAAAAAATAGAATTTATATCCGACGGATATCCCCTTGTTTACAAACGCAGCTCGGATAATCAAGAGATAACGGTCGTGATAAATCCATCCTCCGCAGAATCAAAAGTAACGGGAGTCCGCGGAAAAATAATATATAAAGTCGGAAACAACGCTTCGATAAGCGGCGACGCGCTCCTTGTCGGAGGCTGCACTGCCGTATTCGTTGAAAACGAGATATAAATAAATTGCCGCTCTGAAAAATTCAGAGCGGCTTTTTATATTCATTTAAGCAAGATCTGTTTCGTTGCGATTTGTTCGCAGAAGCGTTTATCATGCTCCACAAACAAAAGCGTTGCGTCTGAAGCTTTCAGCAGCTCCTCTATCTGGATTCTGGACAGTACATCTATATAATTCAGCGGCTCGTCCCATATATAGAGATTCGCCTGCTCAGCCAGACTTCGCGCAAGCATTACCTTTTTCTTCTGACCTTGGCTATAGCTTTCTATCGGACGTGAGAAAAGCTCCCTTGAAAAATCAAGCTTCCGCAGAATTGCCTTGAACAATGTCTGATCCACCTGATATTTTTCCGCGTAATCGTCAAGACTGCCGAATAAATTATCCGCCGACTGACAAACATACGAGATCTTCAAGCGGCTGCCCTTTGTTATAACTCCCCGATATTCTTCATTTTCTCCCAGGATCAATTTTATAAGGCTCGTTTTTCCGCTTCCGTTTGCTCCGCATAAAGCAATGCGGTCGCCCTGACAAACCGTGAAGCTTACGTCCTTGAATACGGTTTCGCCGTCATAACAAAGCGAAACGTTCCGAAAATCTATCAATTGAGAGCTGTGATATTTTAATGGAGACAGTTTCAGCGAGGAAATCTCCTCAACGTTTTTCAAAAGCGTGTTCTTTTCGGAAATATTCTTTTCAATACGGTTCTCCATGGACTTCGCGCGTTTCATCATTTTGGCAGACTTATGACCGATAAATCCCCTGTCGGGTCTCAGCCCGGAATTTCTCGTACCGTATTTGCCGCTTTCCGTTTTGTCCGACCAAGAAGAAACGTTTTTTGCCGTTTGCTCCAGCTGACCGATCTCCCTTTTTAAACGTTCATTTTCGGTACGCTCAAACTGCTCCTGACGTTCACGGTTTTCATTCCATGTGCTGAAATTGCCCTTCTGAACCTCTATATTTGTTTTATTTATGACCAGAATGTGGTCAATGCACGAGTCAAGAAAGGCTCTGTCATGAGAAACGAGAATGAATCCCGATTTTCTTTTCAGATATTCCGCAAGAACCTCTCTTGCATGAATGTCAAGATGATTCGTAGGTTCATCTATAAGCAAAAAGCTGTTTTCACGCAGAAACATTCCCACGATAAGAATTTTTGTCTGCTCGCCGTTGGACAAAGCAGAAAATTGACGGTACAGCATTCCCTCGTCCGCATCAAGCATATTAAGCTCGCGCCGTATCTGCCATTCCTCTGCCTGCGGAGCTAACTCACGGATAACGTCTATTGTAATGAGCGAGCCGTCCGGAAAATACGGAAAATACTCAAAATCTACCGAAGATATTATTTTTCCCGTATACTCCAATTCTCCCATAAGCAATTTAAGCAGTGTAGTTTTTCCGCGTCCGTTGCGCCCGGTAAAGCCAAGTTTCCACGATGTATCAAGCTGTAAATTAATATTTTCAAATACTTTTTCAAAGCTTCCGTCATAGCCAAACGAAAGATTCTGAATATTGATAAGCGACATATACATCCCTCCATGTTCGATATAAGAATTTGTTCTAAGAACTCGTTCTAAAAATAATAGACCGCAGAAAACCTCCGCAGTCTTTCGAACTCAAAAAGATGCACTCACAGCTTACAAAGCGCACTGCCCACAGACGTGAGCGTTGATTCAAGAAAGTGCGAACATTTCCTGCCAGCATATCGGCGCACGACGAACAAGCACAAGAAACATCCTGTGCAGAAGCCATATTTCGATATGCAAGATCAGCAAGAAACTATACGCATCTTTCCACCTCAAATCAATTAATATTATTGTTATTATATCATAATTTTAGAAAATGTCAAGAGCTGCAAGAAGATTCACACGTATTTTAATTTGACAAAAATTAATACCCATGATATACTTTTATCATGGGTACTGGATAAAACGGTAGGCGGTTCTCCCGCAAGGGAGGTGATAACAATGACATTTTCAGAGCTTTTTCAGTTCGTGATTATGATCACAGGCGTTATCACTCTTGTTTACAAGGTCACAAAAGACTTTTTCAGCAAGAAATAATTTCTTTACATAAAAAGAAATAACCGCCCCAAGCTTCCAACTTTGGCGGTTATTCTTTAACCAAAAACATTGGGAGAACCGCTTATCGCAGTACCCTTTCTATTTATATTATACCACAATGTCTGAAAATGTCAAGGCTTACGTCAATTCTGCATTTTTATCTGCTCGCCGCAGACAAGAGGATAACGTATCAGCGTATCTCCGTCAAGGTTTTCCCTGTGCATATCAACGGCTGTTATCTGATGATTTTCATAGGTCGAATAATAATATATCCCCTTATCGGCATTGCAGCAGGACGTATATATCGTCATTTCATACTTTCCGTTTTCGACCTCGCAGCAGCCTCTTTGCTGATCCACAGAACCAAGTATATGAAAAAACTGACTTACGCTTTCCGATTCCGAGCTGCCCGAAACCGAATTTGCTCTTACAAATGCGGCTCTTACAAATCTTGACTGAGATGAAACGTCTCCGGGAAGTCCCAAAGCTCCCATACCTCGGCTGTAAGCGCGGAGCGGAAGCTTGCCGCAGAAGGTGTTTTCAGGCGTTTTCGGAGACAAACGCATATAATTGTTCAAATTGAACAGTTGCTCGTCAAACGGCGGATTATTGGTAAGAACTCCGGCAGGATTATTATATATCTTTATTCCTGAGCGCACCGACTCTACCGTAACAGTCCGCGTTCTGTCGCAAATTATCCAGTGCAGCTGAGCCGTCGGCAAGTCTTTATCAAAAGCATAGCCTGTAATATTTATTTTTTCCAGCAGACCGCAAGCCTCTTTTACAGACGCGCACTGACCGAGTATCCACTGTATAAATTCAAACTGCGCAACATTATCCTTTCCGCTGATATTGTCCCTGTAATACGCATTGCCAACGAAATTCAATCCTGCCATAGCAAGGCCCTTTTCATTCATTGCATCGTAATAAAGCGGATAATTACGGCTGATGTGCGCCATTCCGATGATCGCATAATGATGATCCATATCGCCCATATTAAGAAAATGGAACGGATATCTGCGCGGAGTGACCGTTACCTCCTCGCCGTAGGAAAATTCATTATCAAGAGTTCTTCCAAAATAGAAATCATTTGTCTTATAGGTTGCCGCAGTACACATGATCAATTGCCTCCCTGCACGTAATGTTTTATTCTATTGTACGCGATATTATGCGCATAATACTTAAAAGCCTGTCTTCGCAGAATTTGCAAAGACAGGCTCTGTTTTTATCAGCCGAGAACATTTTCCGTTCCGGTGATCGTAAATGTTACCGAAAGGCTGTCCGTAGGCATTACATACTCGGCAGGAACTGCATCGGTATTGTATATATTTACAAGCTCGACATACATATTTCCGCTGTTGTCAGCCATAACGATCGGCTTTTCGACCTTGTACTCGGTGCCGTCGCAGTTGATAACAACGTCCTTAACTCCCATTGAAGTATAATACGGGAAATCGGTGCTGATAAACAACATATTCAGACCGTCGCTGTCCTGAGAGAAATCGTAGCCTGATACGCCTACCGTATACGAACCGTTTTCAGTGATAGTCGCATCGGTAAATACTGCTCCCGTATCGACTATATCGTCATTCTTGCCGTCGCCGTTTGTATCTCCCCACTTAATAAGCGTATTGAACCATTCGCTTGAAGCTCCGTATGTGCCGTCGCTGTAAGCGTTTCTGAATGTATAAACGTTTGTCTGCACGCCAAGGTAAGCGTGAACCTCATTTGATGTGCTTGCGCCCGAATCCACATTAAGATCGAGAGCCACGGAAGCGTCCTTATTCTTTACGGCATTTACGATAGATTCAATAATTTCAGGCTGAGTCTGCTCGTAAGTATTTCTGTCAAAAAGGCCGAAGCCGTATGCGCCGTTATAACCGTTATCCCAGTAAACGGGAATTATTCCCTTTGAAGCGGCAGTACCTGCAACATAGCTGTCAAAATAAGCTCTGTTTTCGGTTACGACTCCGCCGAGAGTAGCGTTAGCATTGGACTTGTCGATAACTCCGTATTCACCGATAATAACAGGGATACCCTTGCTTACGAACTGATCGCTGAGCTTATCGAACTGAGTGTTAAGGTAAGTCTCGTCGCCCCATGTTGCCATTGCCTTATCCGAAAGGCCTTCATATTTTTCAAGGAGCTGCTTACCCTTTTCACCCCAGAGGTATGTTTTCACCGTCTCGGTGCCGCAGTAATCCCAAGGAGCATAGTAATGAACGGAAAGCATAAGACGATTCTCGTCCGCGGAGCATTTCTTATCCTCCGGCATCTCAAAGCCGTAATCTCCGCAGGTGAAATCGATATCGGTATTCCAGCCTGGAACAAGCAGCCAGCGGTGCTTGTTGTTTCCCGAAGTTGAACGAACCGTATCAACAAAGATCTGATTATAAGCGTTAAGATTATCATACTGTTCGGGAATAGGATCATTATATTCGCCGTTAAATACCTCGTTCATCGATTCAAAAATCAGATGCTCGTCATAAGAGTCAAAGCGTTCAGCGATCTGCTTCCAGACAGCCTCGTACTTTTCTTTAATATAGTCCTGATCTTCGCCGTTTACGAGAAGCCAGCCTCCGTCGATCGTATTGTATCCGTCGCCGTGGACATTAATGATAACATAAAGATCTTCCTTATAACAGTAATCGACTACCTCCTGAACACGGTCAAGCCACTTGCTGTCGATCTTATAATTATCGCTGTCGTCGATCATATCAAGATACGATACAGGTACGCGTATTGTTGAGAAACCTGCGTCGGCAACGGCACTTATCATTTCCTGAGTAACAGCCGGATTGCCCCAAGCCGTCTCGCCGGGCGTACCGCCTGAATTAGCCTCCAAAGTGTTTCCAAGATTCCAGCCGGCGCCCATATCGGCAGCGATATCCTTAACAGAAACTGTAAACGAATCTTCTTTTTTTGACGAATCACAACCTGTCAACAACGACGCCGTCAGCATTGAAGCCGCGCAGAAGAGAGAGAGTATTTTTTTCATTTATTTAACCTCCGAAAAATTTTCACGCACGATCCGGCAATACAGCAAGAGGGAGCATATATGTCAGATCACGATTATAATTAGTATACAATATATATCGTATTTTGTCAATCAAAAAAAAACAAATTATGTTATGCGGTGAAAATTGATTTCCGCTCCTTGCATTTTTCCGGAAAATGTAGTATAATATGTAACGCTGTGTGACGATAGGCATTATTTTTATCTCACAGCATTATCACTGAAATATTTATCAGAACAAATTCTCAGATTCGAAAGGAAGTTCGGTATATGAATAAAAAGGAAACAGCTGAAATAAAAAAGAATTTCTCCGACAAAAGCGGCTTCTTTATCATGGAAAGGATATTGACAGCCTTTATAGATGCCGAAAAAAATGTGCGTTATCACAACGTAAATTCGTGCCTTACAATGCCTGTTGAGGAGCATGACGTTTACGATGAAACATTGAAAAAGGTGCTCAATACCAATGTGGGAAAGGCTTTCGTTGAGTACGAGTTCCCAAACGAAGCCTATGAAGAGGGAAAGCCGCAGGATATTCTTTACAAGCTCCTCAGATCAGAGCTTAAAGACGAGGAAGCGTGCGAGAACTTCGTCAATCATATTGCAAACAATACGGTTTATGCAGGTCCGTATGCCGTTATAACGGCTTATTGCTCCTACACTATCCGCAAAAAGAACAAAATGGACGAATACGCCGAAGGAGAGGACGAAATATACCGCTACATACTGACTGCTATTTGTCCCGTAAATACCGGCAGCGACGGGTTTGTGTTTGACTCTTTCAATAATGAGATCACCAAAAAGCTCAACACCGAGCTTATAATCAGCAAAGCTCCCTCCGACGGATTTTTGTATCCCGTGTTCAGCAACAGAAGCACCGATGTGAATCATGTTATGTATTACACAAAGTCCGCAAGCAAGCCGAATATCTCTATTATCGAGGACGTTCTCGGCTGTACGTTCGTGATGTCCGCAGATAACGAAAAAGCAAGCTTTCAGAATATCCTCAAGGATGTTGTGGGCGACGATCTCGATTATATGGTCATAAGGACTGTCAACGAAAAGCTTCAGGAAGTTGTTGAGGAAAACAAGGACGACACCGACAAAGCCGTTATCGACAGCCGTAAATTTCAGGAAATACTGACCGATATAGGAGTTCCCGAAGAGCGTGTGCAAATGGTAGAGCCTGTTTTTGAGAAGAACTGCGGAACTGCTCCGCTTACCGCGTCAAATCTGATCGAAAGCAGGACTGTGCTGACTTCTCCCGGTATCACCGTAAACATCAAGCCGTCGGCAGCCGACAAGATCAGAACGAGCGTTGTTGACGGAAGACGCTGTCTGCTTATTGATATTGACGATCCGACTATTGAGATAAACGGACTTCCCGTAACGCTCTGATAATATGAAAAGAATAATCAAGCGCGTGACCGACGAAATAAGGCAGGAGGAGATACCCGAATCAAAAAGCTTTCTTAAATGGCTTGTTATCGGATCGGCGGTCGGAATTATCATAGGACTTATAGGAACGTTGTTTCATTATTGCTCGTCGGCAGCGGAATTTTTCAGAGACGGTCATAAGAAAATTATTTTTCTGCTTCCCGTTGCCGGAGCTGCAATAGCTTTTCTCTATAATACATTGAATTACAGCCACGATAAGGGCACGAATCTTGTGCTTCTTGCCGTGAGAGACAACAAGGATATGGGAATAAAGCACGCGGTATGCATTTTTGTCGCAACGATCATAACTCATCTTTTCGGAGGTTCAAGCGGCAGAGAGGGAGCGTCTCTTCAGATAGGAGCGGCTCTTGGCTCGACCGCGGGCAGGAGATTTAAATTTGACGAGGACGATCGGCGCATCATGACTATGTGCAGCATGAGCGCAATGTTTGCAGCCGTATTCGGAACTCCCGTCACTGCGGCGTTTTTCTCAATGGAAGTAATAAGCATAGGAATTTTTCACTATGCCGCTTTCGTACCGTGCGTCGCGTCGGCATTCATTGCAAGCACTATATCCTCGCTTTTTGGCATATCACATATTTCGGTCAGCGTAAATGTTCCGAAAAATTCGCCTGAAAACTTCCTGAAAACCGCAGTTCTCGGTGTGCTCTGCGCATTTTTGAGCGTTGTTTTCTGTTTTGCGATATCTTACGGGCTAAAGCTTTTCAGGAAGATAAAGAATCATTATATCCGCGCTGTTGTTGGAGGAACGATCGTTGTAGCTCTGACGCTTATTTGCGGAAACTGCGACTATAACGGCACCGGCGGAGCTATGATAGTCTCGGCATTCAGCTCGCGTCCTTTTGCCTTTGCGTTCCTGATAAAGCTGATATTTACGGTAATAACTCTTTGCTCCGGATTCAAGGGAGGAGAAATTTTCCCTGTATTCTTTATAGGAGCGTCCTTTGGAAGCGTTATTTCGCAGTTTCTCGGTATGGATTGCTCAATGGGGGCTGCTATAGGAATGGCTGCGCTTTTCTGCGGAGTAACCAATTGCCCGATAGCGTCTATACTGCTGTGTATGGAGCTTTTCGGCAGCGATGGGATAATGTTTTACGTGCTTGCCTGTGCGGTAAGCTATATGCTTTCGGGTTACCGCGGACTTTACAGCGAGCAGAAGATATTATACTCCAAGGTGAAAACAAAGTATATCAACAAGCGTATTGGCGATAAAAAGTAGTGAATATAAAAAATGAAGTTTAGGTCAAGCCTTTTTAAAGGCTTGCGGTTTCCAAAGGCAGAGCCTTGGTCGCCGTCCGCAGACGGCGAAATTCCCCAAACAAGGCGCTCCGCAAAGAGTGAATTTCAAAACAGTCCGGTGGACTGTTTTGAAAGAGAGAACGCCCTGCAAGAGAGGGCGTTCTCTTGAATAATATAATTATATATAAACTGAAACGGCTGTACAGTTAAGTACAGCCGTCATTCTTTGTCCGATCGTTACATACTTTCTTTCAGTATTTGTACGATCTCTTCATGATTTAATATCTTATATCCGCCCTCATTTATGAATGTACCGTCGGCAATGCCCTCCAGCATATCTTCGGTAACGCCAAGCTCGCTTATATTCATCACAAGTCCGATCTCCTTCATCCATGCTTCCATAGCAAGCAAGCCTTCGGACGCAATTTCTTCGTCGGTCTTTCCGTCAGGAGAAACGTTCCATACGTTTATGGCAAAGCGTTTGAACTTCGGCAGTCCGAACGGCATGATGTAACGGTAATATGCCATAGAGACAGCCGAAAGCGTCATTCCGTGAGTAGCGTCAGTGTAAGCTCCCACGGACTGTCCGAGCATATGTACCATCCAGTCGGTAGCTTTGCCCTTGGCGACCATTGTATTCAGCGCCCATGTTGCTATCCACATGATATTGCTTCGAGCTTCGTAATCCTCTGGATCTTTTACGGCGATACGCGAGCTGTGGATAAGCGATCTCATAAGTCCTTCCATGACGTAATCGGATGTGCAGTCGTCAGTGTCGGAAAAATACTGTTCCGTGATATGATTGAGGATATCGTAAAATCCCGCGATCATTTGATACTTCGGCAATGTGAACGTGTAAAGCGGATTCAGGATAGAAAACTTCGGGAATACCTCTTCGCCGAAAACGTGTCCTATTTTCAGATTGGATCCATGATTGGTTATAACAGCTCCGCCGTTCATTTCCGAACCTGTGCCGACCATTGTTAGTATGCAGCCTACAGGAATTATCTCGCAGTCGGGCTCTTCAAATTTAAGATAATATTTTTCCCACGGGTCTTCCTTGCAGTTTACCGATACGGAGAGAGCTTTCGCATAGTCGCACACAGAACCTCCGCCTACCGCAAGTATTAGATCAATATTTTTTCCCCGAGCCAGTTCACAGCCCTCGTACAGCTTTTCGACTGTCGGATTCGGCATAACTCCCGGCAGCTCGGTAATGTTCTTGCCGCAATCCTTTAAAATCTTCACTACCTCGTCATACAGTCCCGATCTCTTGACGGAACCGCCGCCGTAAGTAAGGAGCACATTTTCTCCGTATTTGGCAAGCTCCTCCCTGAGATGCTCCAATGCGTCTTTTCCAAAATGGATTCGAGTGGGATTACAGTAGCTGAAATTTCCTAACATAAAAAATTCCTCCTAAAAATTATTGAAATTTATTATTAATATGATTTCGGATCGCCGTGAATTATTCCCAAGTCAGAACGCCGGTTTCAACGGCAGCTTCGTACCGTCCGATCTTATAATCCAGACGTTCCAGAGTTGCGTCGATCTTTGCCTTTTACTCGAGAAGAATTTCTCTTTGATCCGTTAAAAGCTGTAATCTTGCAGGAATAGTGGAATCGCCTTCCTGCGCAAGCTTTACGTATTCTATCATCGCTTCAACCGGAAGTCCTGCGCTGCGCATACATTTTGCAAGCTCTACCCAGCCGAGATCTTTTTCCTGATAGTTGCGGATTCCGCTTGCGGTGCGTGTGACCGGAGGTATCATTCCTATCCGTTCATAGTAGCGCAGCGTATCCTGAGAAATGTCATATTTTTCGCTTACTTCCTTTATCGTCATAATACCGCCTCGATCTTATTTTTCGTTTTTTATATTATAGACCTTGGAGTTTACTCTAAGTCAAGAGCTGCTAATGTTTTTCTCTGTATTGAACAAAAATATTACTATCTATTTGTGCAAAGCGATGATTATCTGTGCAAAATCTCAAATTATCTTATCCGAGCGGAAAGATGTTTTTTGCTCGATATAGAAATGATTGGAAAGTTTTAAAAGCGTATTGACATAGTAAACGTTTTGTGTTACAATAAAATTGTGAAAAATAACTGTGTTTTAAGAAAATAAGCAATCTAACGGTTAAATCAGAGGTGAGCGGTTTGCGATACGACAGATATTGGAATGAAAAATATCAGATTGTCAAGGAGTACTTAGACGCGCATTCGGGCGAACTACCGCATAAGGATCTTGTCTATAAGGGCATCAAGATCCGCTATTGGCTGTATAATCAGCGCAGATTGCTAAAAAGAGAAATGACGAAAGAATCACAGGAACGTTTGAAGCTGCTCAGCGAATTGAATTCTCCGATCTCCTTTGAACCAAATGAAAAAACAACTAAAGCTGCCGCTGTTCAGCCGGAACAAGGAATTCACGAGCAGAACTGGTATAAACGATATGATGAATTACTGTCATATATCAATGAGAACAGCAAAATCCCTAACAGCAGAGAACATCCTGCATTGTATATGTGGATAAGCCGACAGAGAAAGAAAATGCCTGACGGCAAGCTGACGGACGATCAGGTTTCTAAGCTTCAAAAACTCGGCATTACTGCCGGGAAAAAATCTGCTGATTAATCTGTACATCTATCAGCGTGAAATATATATAGAGAAAATGACGTTCACTTGTCGTGAAATGTCTTTTGAAAATAAATCAAATGATGCACTTGATTTATACTATGAGTTAATATGCAGCGTATATGTATATACGGGAGGTAAAAATGAAGGGAATTATTTTAGCCGGTGGGGCAGGGACAAGACTTTATCCATGTACGATCTCGGTAAGCAAACAGCTTTTGCCAATCTATGACAAGCCGCTTATCTATTATCCGCTTTCTATGCTGCTTTTGGCAGGGATCAGAGATATTTTGATTATCTCAACTCCGCATGATATAGGACATTTCGAGAAGCTTCTCGGCGACGGTTCGCGTATCGGCGTTCGTTTTGAATATGCGGTACAGGAAACACCGCGCGGACTTGCCGACGCTTTTATCATCGGAGAGGATTTTATCGGAGACGACAGCGTTTGTCTCGTGCTTGGCGATAATGTGTTTTACGGAGCTGCTATGTCTTCGATACTTTCTCAGGCAAAGGACTCCATAAAGAACGGCGGCGCGGCTATTTTCGGCTGCTTTATGAAGAATCCGCAGGAATTCGGCGTCGTAGAATTCGACGAAAATAAAAAGGTCATTTCCATTGAGGAAAAGCCAAAGCACCCAAAGTCGAATTATGCCATTCCCGGACTTTATTTCTATGACAATAATGTTATCGAGATCGCAAAAAATGTAAAACCGTCGGCGCGCGGCGAAATTGAAATATCATCTATCAATGCGGAATATATGAAGCGCGATCAGCTCCATGTCAGCTTGATGGGCAGAGGCGTTTCGTGGTTTGATACGGGTTCGCCAAAGGGTATGCATAAGGCAAGCGGCTTTGTAAAGACCATTCAGGAGATGCAGGGATTTTATCTCTCATGTATCGAAGAGATCGCATGGCACAGAAAATTTATTGACGATGAACAGTTCAGAAAATGCGGCGAAGAGCTGAAAATGACGGATTACGGAAAATATCTGCTGTCTTTGCTGGACGGCGAGGAGGAATAATTTTGACAATCATTGTGACCGGCGGCGCCGGATTTATAGGATCAAATTTTGTGTTCCATATGCTTGAGACCTACCCTGATTACAGGATCGTCTGCATAGATAAGCTTACTTATGCAGGAAATCTTTCAACGCTGAGATCTGTTATGGATAATCCTAATTTTCGCTTTGTAAAAGCGGATATCTGCGACAGAAAAGCAATATACAAGTTATTTGAAGAGGAAAAGCCGGATATTGTCGTCAACTTTGCGGCTGAGTCCCATGTTGACCGCTCGATCGAAGATCCGGAAATTTTCTTACAGACTAATATCCTCGGCACACAAGTGCTGTTGGACGCCTGCCGCAAGTACGGAATACAGCGTTATCATCAGGTAAGTACCGACGAGGTCTACGGCGACCTTCCGCTCGATCGTCCCGATCTCTTCTTTACCGAGAAGACTCCGATACATACGAGCAGCCCGTATTCAAGCTCAAAGGCGGGAGCAGATCTGCTCGTTCTGGCATATCACAGAACTTATGGACTTCCGGTTACCGTTTCAAGATGCTCGAATAATTACGGTCCGTATCATTTCCCGGAAAAGCTGATACCTTTGATGATCGCCAATGCTCTGGCGGATAAGCAGCTTCCGGTGTACGGCGAGGGACTGAATGTGCGCGATTGGCTGTATGTTGAGGATCACTGCAAGGCGATAGACCTCATTATACATAAGGGCAGAGTAGGCGAGGTGTACAATGTCGGAGGGCACAACGAAATGAAAAATATCGACATTGTAAAGCTTATATGCAAGGAGCTTGGCAAGCCTGAAAGCCTGATCGTTCATGTTGAGGACAGAAAGGGTCATGATATGCGCTATGCTATCGATCCAACGAAAATTCACAATGAACTTGGCTGGCTTCCCGAAACAAAATTTGACGACGGCATTAAAAAGACGATCAAGTGGTATCTCGACAACAAGGACTGGTGGGAGGAGATAATCTCCGGTGAGTACCAGAATTATTACGAAAAAATGTATGGAGATAGGGAGTTTATTCCTGTAGGTTGATATGAACGGAAAATTAATTGTAATAGAGGGCTTGGACGGCAGCGGAAAGGCAACACAGTCGCAGAAGCTGCTTGAAGCGTTAAAAAACAGAGGCGAGAATGTTATAAAGGTCTCGTTTCCGGATTATGAAAGCAATTCTTCTGCATTGGTGAAAATGTATCTGAACGGCGAATTCGGCACTGATCCGAATGCAGTTAATCCTTACGCCGCTTCGAGCTTTTATGCTGTTGACCGCTTTGCGAGTTATTCCAGAAACTGGCGCGATTTTTATCTGGGCGGAGGCATAGTGATCGCTGACAGATATACTACCTCCAATGCGATACATCAGTGCGCAAAATTGCCGGAGGAGCAGTGGGAGGATTTCATTCAATGGCTGTTCCATTACGAGTACGAGCTGCTCGGTATTCCTGCGCCGTACCGCACGATCTATCTCCGCGTTGATCCTAATGTGAGTCAGGAGCTTATGTCAAAGCGATATGATGGCAACGAAGCTAAGAAGGATATTCATGAAGCAAATCTTGAATACCTGAAGCGTTCAAGGCAGGCGGCGGATTTCTGCGCCGAGAAGCTTGGCTGGAGCGTTGCGGAATGCGTCTGCGGCGGCGAAATGCGCAGCGTTGAGGATATACACAAGCAGCTGCTTTCAATAATCTGCGGCTGACAATTGAATATTTTTTAAAATATAAAAAAGCTTGCATTGGAATTGACCGATGCAAGCTTTATATTTTATTTTCTATAACATTTGATCTTCTCTGCCGACCCAACGCATAGTATACTCCGCTTCTCCGGTATCGATGTCCGTACCTTCCGAAACGATTGAAAATCCCTCTTGCAGGTAAAATTTTACGGCGCGTTCGTTTTTTTGATATACGTTCAGCGTCAGGATTTGGCGGAGCTTTTTGACATGATCCAGAAGCTGTTTTCCTATGCCCATGCAGCGAAATTCCTTTTCAACGAAGATCCCGGCAAGATAATCATCTTGAAGTCCGACGAATCCCTTTATTGTTCCCTGTGTTTCAAACACGTAGATTTCTGCCTGCAAAAGCTGCTCGCGAACATAGGGAGCATTTTTTTCCCAATATTCCGAAGCTATAAAACAGTGAGCGTCCTTATTGCCGTTAAGCCAGATCTTCATGAGCTGTTCCGGATCAAAGGCTTCAAATTTCCTTATCATATTTGCCGCTGCTCCTTAAATATACGATTCCGGCATATTATCCAGAAGCAGAGCAAGACTTTTCTGTATCACAACCGCGTCGTTGGAGCTTAAACCGTCTCCGTGCTGATAAACGTCGCCGTTATATATTCCGCGTTCATTAATGTCGCTGTCGAATCCTGCGGAGTAACACATAACTGCCACTACATCGTCCATATCGACCTCTTCATCAAGATTGGCGTCGCCGTAGAGCGGATCGAAAACGTAAGAATAAAACGATATAGACTGTCCGGAGTTATTGTCAATAACGGTATAAGTATCGTTTTTCATGCTTTCAAACTCGATCGTAACGGTATTCCATGTATATTTGTAGTCGGAGCTTGAACTGCCGCTGACAATGCTGATATCGCCGCTGCTTGACAAAATCGAAAGATACATAGTCTCGTCCGACGGAATGTAAAGCGTATCATTATTGCTGATATCTTTGTCCTTGTAAGCGATTTTCAGATCGGGATACGGATTTTCCGTAGTCGTTTCGCTTTCTTCGCCAAGACCGTCATACTGCGAAATATTGCCGTATTCAAGGTGATAGAAAGTAGTCTTGCTTCCTGTTGAGGTATACCAGATGATCTCGGAGCCGACAACTATCGGGTCGCAGCAGGAAACCTCGGCGGCGAGAGATGCTTCTTCAAGGATATTTCCGTCTTTATCAAGCTTCATTATATGCATCAGATTTTTGTCACCGTATTCGTTCCACATAGCGATAAAAGTATTTCCGTCGATTTTCGTAAGCTTTGGTTTTGATACACGGTAACCGTCGTCGAAATCGGTAAGCCATATTGTTTTTGCCGAGGTAAGAGCTCTGTCGGAAATATTGACGAAAACATTTCTGATAGAAGTGTTAGTGACCATGCCGTCCTGCAGCATTGAATTTCCGATAAACATACAGCCGTCATCGGTAAGCTCGAATCCGCCGAGAGTTGCGCCTGTCGTGTTGTCTCCGACAGAGCCTGTTATAGGAAACGCTTCAATATATGTCTGCATTTTTCCTGCGGAGTTTTTCTTGCATATTGCGGCGCTTCTCGGATAAGCGTCACCGTGATCGAGCGTATAAACATCGCTTCCGTCAGCGCGGATATACTGATCGAAGGAGTGGCTTGAATAGCCCTGCTGTCTTATATTCATAACGCCATAGAAGCTGTAAGTGCAGGTCATCGAGTCTATATCGATGTGTATCTGGAAATTTGCCTGATGATTATAGCCGTCGCTTGACATATACATCTCGTGTGAAGTATGAATATACAGATTTCCGCCGCTTTCGTACATTCTCGGAGTTCCTGCGTCGAACGGTATACAGGTATTGCAGCCGAAGAAGCTTGTTGAGCCGAGCCTCTCCCATTCCTTTGAATATTTTACAACGCGTATGACCTCAAGGTCGTCGTTCTCATCGGGATTTTCCTGACCGAAAAGCAGAAAATTATACTCGCTTCCGCAGTAATAGCCGCCGAAGATAGGCAGCTCTGATTCAACTGCAAGCTCCGAGTTATGGCTGAAGCTGCTGTCATAGTTGTTTATCGCGACATTATTTCCGCTGCCGTCGACCGTACATATAGTTCCGTCGGGATTTTCGGCGATATATCCTGAAATGACCGTTCCCCATCTTGACATATATTTGCTGAGCTGATTTGAGCCTTGTACGCATTCTGCGGCAGCCGCGCTAATGCTGTCTATGGTTACGGCATCTGCGTAATTATTCCTGAGCGGAATGAAAATCGAGGAAAGGGACGCTATGGCAAAAGCTGCGGCGGTAAGTTTGTTTAAAATTTTCATAATTGGTCTCCTATATAAATTTTATCGGTTATTCTGTTCGAAAAGGATTTTCCTGAGACATATCAGATCGGCGGCGTTTATTTGCGAATCCTCAACAAGATCGGAAGCGGGAGTGTTTACGACCTTCGCCGTGCCAAGGACATATTTGTTAAGAGCTACAAGGTCGGCGACATTTACGTCAGTGTCGAAATTCACATCACCCCTGACCGTTTTGCTGTCAAGAACAGTTACGTTATCGACAGAATTTTTTATCGAGCCGAGAGCGGTATTATCCTCGTAGGCAAAGAGCTGAGTTCCGCAGTAGAAGGCGTTTTCTCCGATATTTGTAACGGTGTTCGGAATAATTGCGCTTGCGACCGCGTCGTTTGAACCAAAAGCGTTGTCGGATATTGATGTGACGGCATAGATTTTTCCGTTGGCTTCGATGAAAGCGGGTATAATGATGTTTCCACCGCCTGCGCCGTAATATCCGCTGTTGTTTTCCCACGCGGAACCGTCGCCGACAGAAGCCGTTCCCGACTTTTCATCTATCGTATATACGATTCCCTGCGGATCGGCATAATTCGTAACGACGCTTTTTACCGAGCTGAAGTTCGTAGCCGATTTATCGACCTCATAATAAGGATAAAGCTCGATGTTGCCGATTGCTATGAAATTTTCGTCGATAATGCAGCTCATATCGTCCTTTTTGGTTGTGAATCCGACAAAATTATAATTCATTCCGTCATCGCCGATATACGACTTCGGATACTCCTTATCGAGCAGCGAAAGTGCGGTAACGGCAGGCTTATTTGTGATTGTCTGGGTTTTTACATCGCTGAGACCGTAGCTTCCCGTATATACCACGTCTCCGTCGGCAAGGTGATAAGTGACGCTATAGCCTTCGGGCGAGCCTTCTATTATTCCGATAGGAGTAATAACAGGAGAATTATTTCCTACAATGGTATATGTATCGGCGCTCCAATAGTTTCGTGAATCGTTGAAGCCGAAAGAGGTCAGCGTTGTTGAATCGGCTGCCGCAGGTCCTGTAAAGTTGAACAAAGCTCCGTAGAATGGAATATTCAGAAGATAGCAGCCGTTTTCCGTAAGGGTGAGGTTCAGAGTATTCAGACCATAGGTAGTATAAGCGCTGGCATAGCCTGTATTTTCGCTTTTGAACGAAAGGTACCAGTTGCCGAGACGAACGCTGTCGGCGGTGATCCCGTCGATCTTGTAAAGAACGGTAAAGCCGTAATGATCGTTTTCGGTAAAGGTGTAGTTCTTGTCAAGCATCGAAACGTAATCGTTGTCGTTGATATTTGCCGAACCGCCCGTCCAATAGCAGCCGGGAGCGCGGCTGTCGGGATTTTCGGGCAAAGCAGTCCTCGGCTCGCCCGAAACATTTATCGTACCGAGCAGATTTGCGCCAAGCTCCTCGCTGAACTGTAAACTGTTATTGGCGAAACGCGTGCAGTAAAGCTCGTCGTCGGCAGCGTCCTTGTTCAAATTTGAAACACGGAGATAAACGTTCCAGCTTCCGCCCGAGATCGTTTCGGGAAGCTCTATATCAAGGCTTTCGCCGACTTTTGTTCCGGACTTCCAGTCAGCAGTATCTATGTCGGTGGTGTACGAGTAGTTGACCGTGCCGTCGGAGAGGATTATTTCCGCTTCCTTTTCTTTGGGAGCATTGGAGAATCCTGTGTTTTCGATATCGAAGGACAGGCTGAGCGTATCGCCCGGGTCAAGCTCCGTATTCAGCTTTGAGGAGCGCAGAACGTATCTGTAGCCGATGTGCGCGCGCATGAACTGCCATACCGTTTCGCCGTAAAAAGCGCTGTTGTCGCAGTCAACGCCGCATAAATCGTCAAGCTCCCGAGTAAATGTGAAATCGTCATAGCCCATCCACTTCCATGAAGCCGTGTATTCGCCGTCCTTTTCGGTAACATAGCCTGCATAGTCGAAATCTCCGAGCCCGGCGCTCTCGTACAGCGTTTTTATGGAATCAAGACGCTCCTGAGCCTCCGCGTAGGTCGAGAATTTTTCCGAAGCGGTTTTATCCCTGTACAGATTGCTGTTTATATGTGAAAGATTCGTATAATACATTTCGGGAATAGAATACTCAGGCTGCCACGTAGTATATTTCATACGCCATTCGTCAGAGCCTGAAAATTCTCCGCCGTACATAGCCGCCTGTGAGAGCCAAGCCGTTTCTCCTGCGCGGTTCGAGTATGTACCGAGGTCGCTGTCAGATCCCATATATCCGTCGTTGTAAAGACCGATACGCTCAAATTTTCTTGCAAGGACAGGGGCGGAGATCTCGCAGGACATATCCGCGGCGGTGGTTTCAATGCCGCAATAGGTCGAAAGCCATGTTCTTACGGTATTCGGAGTTCTTACGGAGACCGAGATGCTGTCGGGAGTTATCTCCAGAAATTTTTCAAGTATCTCAGCCTTGCATTCAAGGGAGGTATATTTGCCGCCCCACTGTTCGCCCCACGAGCCTACAAGACCTGTCTCGATGTACGTTATGACCTCCTCGTACTTTCGAAGCAGACCGCTTGCGCCGAGCTGGTCGATGTGGTCGAGGACTTTTTGAAAGGTAGCAGGCTCGGGATCGGTATTGCCGTTTGCGTCGTACCTCAGGCGTATTCCTACGGTAACTCCGTTAGCTTTGGCGTTTTTCAGCGTTTCCTCAAGGCTTGTGAAAAAGGCTTCGTCGAGATCGTAGTCGGTTCCGGAGCTGTTAAGCGCGCTTGAATATTCTCCTATGCCGATAAGCAGCAGAGTGAAAGACGAGGGATTGACTGTCCAGATTTTTCCGGGCGCAGCGTTTATCCATGAAGCCGATGTGTATCCGCAGTCAAAATTTTTTGTATCATAGTCTGTTTGTTCGGAATAATCAAGTCCCGAATCGACAAGGCTCATATCGGCGGCATCGGCTTTTATAAGGGAAGGAGCCGCAAGGTTCAAAGCAATACACAAGGAAAGGGAGAAACTTGTTAATTTTTTCATAATGAATCCACCTTAGTCATTATATTTGATAAGTGAACATATCCAGTAATATTATAACATTCATTTTAAATTCCGTCAATCACTTTCAATATAAAAACAATAATTATGTGCATAATAGACAAATAGTAGAGCCGTAATTATATAAAAAAACGCACGGGACAGTTAAGATCCCGTGCGAATTAGCTTTTATGCGGAAACAGCGTTAAGGACGGTTATTCCTGTGAGTAGCACGAACATGATTATCGTCACAGGAGCGGTAAGATAGGTAAGAGTTTTTCTTGCTCCCGAAACCTCCGGTATCCGGTTTTCCACCTTAAAGCTGTCGCGGTGCTTGACAAGCTCGATAATAAACAGAACGATTCCTGCGATCATAAGTCCCCATATAACAACGTCAAATACAAGAACCGCGATAAAGGTATCCATAAGCTCCAGCATATCGGAAATAGTCGTCATATTTTTCATCTTGTCAAGATCGTCGAAGTTGATAAAGATGAGCTGTAAGCCGCCGATAAGATTAAGACAGAAGTGGAGGAGCATCGCAGGGAAAACAGATCTTGTTTTTGCTACCAGCAGACAGGCGACTGCTCCGAGAGTAGCCGTGTATAAGGTCTGTGCGTAATTGCCGTGCCACAGTCCGAAAGTAAGTCCCGTGATGATTATCATTGACCATGCGCCGTATTTTGCGCAGTTTCTGTAGATAGTTTCCCGGAACAGAAGCTCCTCAAATATCGGAGCAAGGATCACTACTACGAAGAAATTGATCGTTTTGTCAAGGGCGTTATTTTCGGAAGTTATTTCTATCGGATGCAGCTCGACTCCCGTCAAAAGCTGAATAACGGTAGAGATGATTGTTGTGGCATAGGACATAGCGTAGGTAAGACCGATCGTTATGATGATCCATTTTGCTATCCAGCCGGCTGATTTTTCGGGCTTTCTGAAGCCTCCGAGAATTTTGAAATCGTCTTTTTTCTTCAAAATCCGGAAAATGCACAAAATCACGGGAATACCGATCACATAAAGTATTATATAATGTATGAGCATTGAAACGGAATCAAAATTTTTGCTTGACGGATCGATAAAAAGCGCCGCAATATTGTCGCCGAAAAGCGATACCAGTATCAATAATATGTAGAAAATAATGACGATAAACGAATTTATATTGGAATTTTTTCTTATTTCTTTTGAAAGCTGCTTATCCATGAAATCTCTCCTTTAAAATATATTATATAAATATTTTCTACAATAAATTATAGCACGTTACAAAAGGTATGTCAAATAATGATGCAGCGTGCTATCAATTTGCGCGGACAAAATTTGTTTTCCCTGTCATAAGGCAGGGAAAACAAACGATTATATCATTGCTCCGGCTAATCCTCCCAGAAATCCTCTGCGTGTTCGTCAGAATACTTTGCCGCAAAGCACATAGCCATTGCAAAAACTCCGAGCGCGCCGCCGCAGAAAAATCCGATCATGAAATTCCACATAATATAATACCTCCGTAAATCTTGTTTCAAGATATATTATGCTCACTTTTTTCGGCAGAACTCATTTTTTTGAAATTATTTCATTTTATCTATCCCGACAACAATCGCACGGTCTCCCTCAACTCTGAAATGGACGTCCATATCAGAAAATCTCATACTGTAAATTCTCTGCGGATCGTCCTGATAAGAGGGTCTCGGGTCATCGGAAAGGCACTCGGTAAGAGCGGCGGATTTATCCTCGGGAATAATTTCCGCAAGCTCGGGAGGAATAAAAACGTTAAGCTTATGATCGGCAAAGCAGTCGGAATAACCTCCGACAGCGTCCGTATGACAATCGGAAAACGGAATATACGGCTTGACGTCGATAATAGGAGTCATATCGAGCAGATCGGCTCCGGCTACGATAAGAACATCGCCCTCGTTTTTTGTCCTTTCAACTCTGACGAGCTTTACCGATGAAAGTCCGATAGGATTCGGACGAAACGGCGAACGGCTTGCAAAAACTCCTGTTCTGCGGTTTCCGCCCATACGCGGAGGCCGAACGGTAGGCGACCATTTTTCACGATGCGCCTGTGAAAAATCAAAGATCAGCCATAGATGCGAGAAGCCCTCTATATCTCTGAATACGTCGGGATCACGGAATTCAGGATGCAGCACTACCCTGCCCAAAGCCGAAGGCGCTCTTCCGCTCTGCCTTGGAATTCCGAATTTTTCTTTAAAATCGGTACGTATCACACCGATAGGTCTAATATTAATAAAATCGTTCATCAGTATTTATATTTGCAGCGGTACTCCGACGGCGACATTCCCTCTAAGATCTTGAAGCGGCGCACAAAGTAATTATAGGTAGAGTATCCGCATTCTACGGAAATATCCGTAACCGTCATATCGGTCTCAACAAGCAGCTTCTTTGCCTTATCGATACGGAAATGCGTCATTTCATCAATAATGCTGCGGTCAAAATACTGCTTATATATTTTTTGAAGATAGCTTTTGCTCAGGAACATTTTCTCGGCGATCTCGCTTACATTCCATTCGCGCTCCGGGTGCTTCATAAGCTCGCTTCTCAATCGGCAGACTCTTTCAAACTGAGGATTTATTCCCATATCCTCATGAGAATACGAATACTTACGGTTCAGCGCGGCTTTATGACGAAGCTCTCCGAGGCTTGAAAACTCGGATAATGCGCCGCCGAACTCTCCCATTGTAAATGCCGTGCCGTATGATTTGTCATAATTTACAACGCAGCTTTCAAGGCGCTGCTTTATAAAGGAGAAAACCTCCTGAGAACGCTCTCCTCCCAGCAGCACCGCTCCGAAGCAGTCGGAAGAAACAGCTCCGCAGATCTCGTTCTGATTCATAGAATCCCTGAAAATATCGGCAAAATTTCTGATAATGCGCAATGTTTTGCTTTCACCGCAGCGGTAGTATGTTTTTCTAAGCTCGGGAAGCTCGATATGAATGTACGTAATTGTCTGCTCGCCGCCGCAGGATTCCTTCAGCTCATAAAAGGCATCTTCAAATCCGTTTGTATTCAGCAGCATCGTACTTTTGTCACGAGCGCATCGAACGTTAAGTCTCTTAATTTTCAAGCGCATTGAAGCCGTGTGCATCATATTTTCAAGAGCCGTGTTTATATATTTTATCCATTGATGATAAAGACGGCTGTAGGTTTCAGGCTTTTTTCCAAATGAAACGGCGCAGTAGCCGCAAAAGACATCTTGGAAATTCAGCGGAGAAATATAATACGCAGAGGGACATTTCTTATTATTTTTCAGCTTATCGATAAATTCATTTGAATATACCACGGAATTATTTACCGGAAGCCGCTTTATCGCAGACTTGTTATAGACAATTTTCATCGGAGTCTGCATATCGAAGCCGCCGTCTATCTCCCTGCCGTCCGAAACTCCATCAATATACGACTGTGTCAGGCAGATCAAAAGATGATTCATTTTATAGAGCAAATATGTATAGCTGTCGATAATATCAAGAACGCTGCTCAGATTTTCGGCGTTTATCAGCTGGGAAAACATATCTCTCGATGAAAGATCTGCCGAGAAATCCTCATCGACCTTCATACGCCGCTGTATTCTGTGAGGTATCTGCGGAATGCCTGAACAGCCGCAGGTTTGTCCCAATCTTAAACCGCTTTCGTCATCGATGACCTTAGCGCAGAGCTCTCCTGTAATTATCCTGTAAATTCGGCGGACAGCCTCAGCTCCCAGCAAAAAGTTAGGACGTCTGTAGCTTGTAAGCGACGGATTCATGGTATATCCGTTTACTGAATCGTCAAAACCCGTTACGGCGATATCTTCCGGAACTTTTATCCCCTTGCCGATAAGACGCTCCGTAAGAGACAATGCCATAGTATCGTTTGCGCAGACAACGGCATCCGGCTTTTCGATCTCTCCGCTGCATATTTTTTCAACAAGCTCGACAGAAGAATTTTTCCAGAAATCTCCGTAAAAATAATAGCTTTTATCATATTTCAGCTTATGCTTTTTCATTGAATTTATATATCCGTTCAAACGGTTCTCGGCAATGTAAGTTCCTTTCGGGCCTGTAAGAAGATATATTTTTTTATAATTATGAACGTCTATCAGATGATCTATTATTTTTTCAAAAGCTTCAACATCGTCGGCAGAAATCGTATCGAATTTTTTGTGAGACTTATGATCGAGAAGCATTACCGGCTTTTGAGAACGCATACACAGATCGTCTATATACTCTCTTATTTCATCGTTGTAAAAGGAATTTCTGTTATAGATAAATCCGTCAAATCTGTCTGACAAAATAAGATTGAAAACAACTTCGTCGGTTTTATTCTCCGGTAATCGATCATAATAATTTTTCAGCGGAGACAGCACTATCACATTACAGGCGGCTTTAAACGCCTGAGAGACTATTCCGTTCATCAGGTCGCGCTGAGAATCTATATAGCAATCCGTTGTGATAACGCCTATAAGAAGACGCTTGCTCATGTTTTTCAGCTCCTTTCATGAGATTATATTCTATAGATCATTGTATCATAATTTTTATAATATTTCAAGAAAAATTATGCATTATCGCTGAGTAATGACTGTATGTCTGTAATTTCTGTTCCTATACTCTTTGGGACTTGTATTGTAATATTTGCGAAACGTCCTTGCAAAGTGGCTGTAGGACGAAAAATGCAGAATATCGGAAATTTCGCTGAGAGAATACTCCGAATATCTTAGCATATTCTCTGCCGCTTCCAAACGCTTAATAATTACGTATTCGCTTATTGTCATGCCTGTTTCACGCTTGAACAAAACCGACAGATACGATTTGTTCAGCTTGACCATCTCCGCAAGCTCGCTAACCGTGATCTGCTCGTGAAGATGATATTGAATATATTCCATGCAAATAATGACCAGCTTGGAATATATTTTTTCCTTTTTTACCAACGCGACAGCTTTTGTGAAATACCCGACCATCTCACTGTGAAGTAAAAATAATTCGTCAAGAGACTTTGCCTTGTCAAATTTCCGGATATAAATATCGCTGGCATTATACGCCTTTTCGGCGTCTAAGCCGCCCTCGATCGCAAATCTTGTTACAAGGGTGATATTGCATATACACAAATACAGCAGATTTTTTAACGGATCGTCGGACAAATGTCCCGACTCGGATGATCTCATCATTCGTTCCGATTCCGATACGGCGCGCATATCTCCGTTTTTAACATATACATATTGAAGCATCTCGTCTCCGTAACGATGATGATGAAAATTATTCTCCCTGTTGACAAACTCCAGATAAGCAATCTGTTTGTTAATGCTTTCTTCCAAAGTGACCGCCTCCAAAATTATTATATCAATCACTGTAAAAAAAGTCAAGATAAATGACCGAAAAGCAATATAAATGCTGTACTTTCTTTACAATATCTGATATTATATAGTCATCATAAGGAGGGATCAGTATGACCGAAGCATCACACAATATGACAGAGGGAAGCGTTTTTAAGAATCTGATATATTTTGCAGTTCCCGTTCTTATCGGCAACATTTTTCAGCAGTTTTATAATATAGCCGATACCGCAATAATCGGCAACGTTTTAGGCGACAGCGCGCTTGCCGCCGTAGGAGCCGCCGCTCCCGTTTACGGTCTTATAATAGGCTTTGCAGGAGGACTTACAAACGGTTTTTCGGTTATAATTGCAAAATATTTCGGCGCGAAAAATGAAAGATCAATAAGAAGGTCCGCAGCTCTGACTTACGTTCTTTCGGCTGCGGCTGCGCTGCTGCTTACAATTGTCAGCATAATTTTTCTCCATCCGCTTATGAAAGCCCTGAAAACTCCCGAAGATATAATCGGAGACACTGAATGCTATATGAGCATTATAATGCTGTTCTCCGTAATAACCATTGCATACAATATGCTCGCGGGAATGATGAGAGCGGTCGGTAACAGCAAAGCTCCGCTGCATTTTCTGATTGTTTCGGCATTTGCAAATATCGGGCTTGACTTTCTGTTCGTCAAGGGCTTCGGTATGGGAGTTGCCGGCGCAGCTTACGCAACTGTAATTTCACAGCTTATCTCGGCTGTTCTCTGCTTTTTATATGCGCGAAAAAAATATGAATTTCTTATATTCCACATAAAAGATCTGGAATGGGACAGATCGCTTATTTCAGATCTGACAAGTACGGGACTTTCAATGGGAGCAATGTATGCTCTTGTTTCCGTCGGATCGGTGATCTTGCAGGGAGCAGTCAACTCGCTTGGCACGAGCATAGTCACCGCCCATACGGCTGCACGCAAAATAGACGATATATTCATGCTGCCGCTCGGAACGATATCTATGGCGGTATCAACTCTGGCAAGCCAGAATTACGGCGCAGGCAAACCGGACAGAGTAAAACAGGGCATAAAATACGGTATTCTTATCTCAGCCGCATGGAGCGCTTTTTCCGTGATCGCCGCCGTTACGCTTCAAAAGCCGCTGATACGCGCTCTGACAGGAACAACGGACGAAATCGTAATTTCAGAGGCTTCGCGTTATATCGTATGGAATATTTCATTCTTTTTTGTTCTCGGAATTTTATTGGTGCTTCGAAGCAGTCTGCAGGGCATAGGATACAAGCTTGTTCCGATAAGCGGAAGCATAGTTGAACTTCTGATGAAAATCGGAGCTGCTGCGGTACTTGCTCCAAAGCTCGGATATTTTGGTATTTGTATTCTTGAACCGATAATATGGATCGTATCGACTGTTATCGTTGCGGCAGGCGGTATGCACTGTCTGTTCACGGCTCGGCAGCCTGACCGTCAGATGCGGAAGCTTCGCCGCATAGCGTAAAACAAAGCCGCTCTAAAAAAGCACGATATTCATATTTGCCCTTGAAAAGCTGTTAAATTTATGTTATCATAATATTATAACCGAGGTGAGCAAATATGAAAATTTCAACGAAAGGACGCTATGCACTGCGTATGCTTCTGTATCTGGCGGAACATCGTAACTGCGGCTATATTGCTCTGAAAGAGATCGCTGAGCGTCAAAATATATCAAAGAAATATCTGGAACAGATCATTCCGATTTTTAACGGATCGGGAATTCTCAAAACAAACAGAGGGTCGCAGGGCGGATATCAGCTTGCCGACTCTCCCGATAAATACACCGTCGGAGCGATACTTCGTCTGACAGAGGGCTCGCTTGCTCCGACAGTCTGCGCCGAAAAAAATTATGCCGAATGCAACCGCAGCGGAGACTGCGCCATGCTTCCTGTCTGGCAGGGACTTTATCGGGTAATAAACGAATATCTTGACGGTATTACTTTGCAGGATATTATTGATAATTATAGAGAACATAGTGCGAACGATTACGTGATCTGACGCTGAGATTTCGTACAGTAAAAAAGCTTGCAGAATATCTGCAAGCTTTCTTTTTATCTGAATATCTATTACTCTGCAAACATAGGTGTAGAAAGATATCTTTCCCCTGTATCGGGAAGAAGAGCAACAATAATTTTCCCTTTATTCTCAGGACGCCTTGCCAGCTCTGCCGCCGCGAAAACAGCCGCACCCGAAGATATTCCGACGAGCACTCCCTCATGTCTTGCAAGAATTCTTCCGGTTTCAAAAGCGTCTTCGTTTTCCACCGCGATTATCTCATCGTAGATTTTAGTATTCAGCGTTTCGGGAACAAAACCTGCGCCGATTCCCTGAATTTTATGAGGTCCGGACGTTCCCTTGGAAAGCACGGGCGATCCGGCAGGCTCAACTGCCACTATCTTTATATCGGAATTTCGTCTTTTCAGGTATTCGCCTACGCCCGAGATCGTACCTCCGGTACCTACTCCTGCAACAAAGATATCGACCTTGCCGTCGGTGTCCTCCCATATTTCGGGACCTGTAGTACTGCGATGAGCGGCAGGATTTGCTAAATTATCAAATTGCCCCGGAATGAAGCTGTTCGGTATCTCGTCGGCAAGCTCCTGCGCCTTTTCGATCGCGCCTGTCATTCCTTTAGCTCCCTCGGTAAGAACTATCTCCGCTCCGTAAGCCTTTAAGAGATTGCGGCGCTCTATGCTCATTGTTTCAGGCATAGTCAGTATGATCTTGTATCCTCTCGCCGCAGCTACCGCCGCAAGACCGATACCCGTGTTTCCGCTGGTCGGCTCAATTATAACAGAACCCGGTTTAAGAATTTCTTTGGCTTCCGCATCATCGACCATAGCTTTGGCAATTCTGTCCTTTGCGCTTCCGGCAGGATTAAAATATTCCAGCTTGCCGTAAATAACTGCGTCCAGATTTTTTTCGGCAATGTAGTTGCTCAGCTTTAAGAGCGGCGTACCGCCTATCAGATCGGTGATCTTATCGAATACCTTCATATGGATATCTCCCTTCACGCTTAAAAAATTTCGTTGCTTTATAACCTATCATTCCTATAGGCTTTATGTGATATATTATAGCACTATATCGAATTCTTGTCAAGATTTTTTATAAAAAAGCCGATGCACTGAAAATGTACATCGGCTCTATTCTACTCCTTCGCATACACCTCAGGATTATCAGCCGGAGCATATTCCGTTTCCTCCTCAAACAGCTCATTGACCGTCTGCGGAGCTTCGATCAGCTTTAATTTATGATTTTTCGTCAAATGCTTTATTCTCCATTCAAGCCGCGAAGCCGAGCTTCTGTCCGCAGCAGTCCACAGAGCCTCAAGAGCCTCCGCCTTATACGAACGCGTAAATTTAGCGCATTTTTCCGACTGTGTAAAATGCTCGTTCATGCGCCGCGCAATATCCGAGGTTATCCCTGTATACAGCCTGTTTCCGCTGCATCGGATAATATAGACGTAGTACATTACTTCTGCTTGATACGGAAGCTGCTGTTGTGTATACGGTTAGCGTCAAAGCCTTTTGGCTTGCGGTTTTCCGATCTCCTTGCAGGTTTTCTGTCGGCTGACTGCTTTTTCTCTGCTTCGTCGTCCAGTCTCATGGTAAGAGAGATCCTGTTCTTTTTCACATCAACGTCAAGAACTCTGACCTTTACTATCTCGCCGACCTTTACGGCTTCAAGAGGATGCTTGATAAATTTGCTGCATATCTGAGATATATGAACAAGTCCGTCCTCATGAACTCCGATATCCACAAAAACTCCGAAATCAATAACGTTTCTGACAGTTCCCACAAGCTCCATTCCGGGTTTCAGATCCTTGATCTCCATAACGTCTCCGCTTCTGAGCAGCGGCGGAGGAAGCTCGTCACGCAGATCGCGTCCCGGCTTTTTAAGCTCCTCGATGATATCGGTAAGAGTGGGAACGCCTATTCCCAGCGTACTGCTTATGTTTTCGATACCGATATTCTCGGTTTTTTCCGTAATGCCTGCCGCTCCGCCGTTTGAAACATCCGCAAGAGTAAATCCGCACTCGCTGAGAAGCGACGAAGCAGCCGAATAGCTCTCGGGGTGAACGGCTGTATTGTCCAGAGGATTCTTTCCGTCGCGCACTCTCAGGAAGCCTGCGCACTGTTCAAAAGCTTTTTTTCCGAGCTTTGAAACCTTAAGAAGCTGCTTTCTGTCGGTAAATTTACCGTTTTCCTCACGGTAAGCGACTATATTCTTTGCAACCGACGCGTTTATTCCCGAAACATAGGAAAGAAGCGAATGTGAAGCCGTATTCAGGTCTACTCCGACCGAGTTTACGCAGTCCTCGACTACTCCGGTAAGAGCTTCGTTCATACGGTTCTGCGGCATATCGTGCTGATACTGTCCCACGCCGATAGCCTTTGGGTCGATCTTTACAAGCTCCGCAAGAGGATCCTGCAAACGGCGCGCAATTGAAACTGCGCTTCGCAGCGAAACGTCATATTCGGGGAACTCCTCCGCCGCAAGCTTTGAAGCCGAATAAACCGAAGCACCTGCCTCGCTTACGACCATATAGCTTACTTTTTCGGGAATTTCCTTTATAAGCTCGGCAACAAAAGCCTCGCTCTCGCGTGAAGCCGTACCGTTTCCTATAGAAATAGTCGTTACTCCGTACTTCGAGATAAGAGCTTTAAGCTTTCTTTTGGCTTCCTCCGTCTTATTCTGAGGAGGAGTCGGATAAATAACGGTAGTATCGAGGACTTTTCCCGTAGAATCGATAACGGCGATCTTACAGCCTGTTCTGTAAGCAGGGTCAAGTCCGAGAATAACGCTTTCTTTAAGCGGAGCCTGAAGCAGCATCTGACGCAGATTTGACGCAAAGACCTTTATTGCCTGCTCCGCTGCATTTGACGAAAGCTCGGAGCGTATCTCGCGCTCGATAGACGGGAAAATAAGCCGCTTGAAGCTATCCTCGGCAGCTGCCCTTACAAGCTCTCCGCAGGCGGAATTATTCTTCACATACTTATGGATTATCAGTCCTGCCGCGCTTATCTCATCGACCTCGAGAGAGACCTTGAGGAAGCCCTCCTTTTCTCCCCTGTCAAGGGCAAGAATACGGTGATGAGCGATCTTCTCGACAGGCTCGCTGTAATCGTAATAATTTGTATAAACGCTCTCGGCAGTTTCGTCAGCAGCCTTGGAAACGATCTTTCCGTTTTTCGTTGAATATTCTCTCAGCTTTTTACGCATTTCGGCATCGTCTGAGATATTCTCGGCAATAATATCCATAGCTCCCTGAACGGCAGCAGCCGCGTCCGCGACCTTTTCGTTGATATAAGCTTCGGCTTCGGTCTGCGGATCTGTTTCTCCGTTCTGAGCGTTGATAAGCTCCGCAAGAGGTTCAAGGCCGTTTTCGCGGGCAATTCCTGCTCTTGTACGTCTTTTCGGCTTGTACGGACGATAAATATCCTCTACCTCGACAAGAGTTTTTGACGCGCTGATAGCAAGCTCCAGCTCCGGAGTCATTTTTTCCTGCTCGGTAATAGCGTTCGTTATCTCTTCTTTGCGCTTTTCAAGATTGCGCAGATACATAAGTCTGTCATAAAGCTCACGCAGCAGCTGGTCGTCAAGCGAACCTGTAAGCTCCTTTCGGTAACGCGCAATAAAAGGTATCGTTTTATCGTCGTCGATCAGCGCCACGGTATTGTCTACCTGTTCCTGACGAAGTCCGAATTCCTGTGCAAGAGTTCTGTTAATATCCATATATAAGTCCTTTCGCTTTAGAGCGCTCCGAACATTTTTCTGTTTGGAGCAGTCTTTACTTTATTCTTTCAGATTCAATCCCACGACGGATTTCCGCCTGTTGCCTTTTCGGCGTAGTAAGCAAGAATTTTCGAAGCGTCGGAAGAATCCACAGCTCCGTCCTCGTTTACATCTCCTGCCTTACGCTGTTTATCCGTAAAGGTCGGCTGATTTCCCGTAGCCGTAAGAGCATATTCCGCAAGAACCTTAGATGCGTCGGAAGAATCCACTGCTCCGTCATCATTTACATCGCCCTTTACGTAATCCTCGGCAACGTAGAATGTGACCGTTTTTTCTACAGCCTTATATCCAAAGCGTTCGCTCTCCTTAGTCTCAACGGTATAAGGGACATCGGAATCGCTCTGAACTATCTGTATCACATAAACGTAAGCGATCGCCGAATAGGGATCGTTATCGCCGTCGGGGATCACGATTCCCTTTTCCTCAAAAGAAGCAGTTGTCAGATTCAGCTTAGTATCGGCAGCGGTCAGGGAAATATTATAAACTCTTCCGTCCTTGACAGCTCCGTTTTCATCGATAACGCTGTCATAGCCTTCAAGCTTCATGGCATAGTCCGAGCCGTTTTTGTAGTCCAAGGAAGCGTCATAATAAGCAGCGGCAGTCTCTTCCGGAGAATCAAGGGTGATCTTTACCTTGGCGGTTGAATTTTCGGGAAGAATAACAGCAGCAATGCCGTTAACGTCATTTTCATTGAATTCGCCGTAGCAGGTATCGACATAGATAGGTCCGTCTGCCGCGAAAGCGTTTGAGTACACGGGTGCGGCGATCATAGCTGCCGCAGTTATAATTGATGAAAGCTTTTTCATTTTATATCTCCTTTACGTTATAATGCTAATGAAATATCACCGCTTGCAGCCGTATCACCGTTGTCGGCAACCACTGTAACAATGATATTATTCATATCGATGGTTTCGTTTGCGTCTGTTTTCGGGATATAAAGAGAATATCCCCTGTCGCAGCTTTGTCCCTCCATACCGAGGAGCTTATCCTCAAAGGCGTTGAAAGCCGCGTAGGTAACTCCGTTTACCGTAACGTATATCTCGGAAGCGTCCGAGCTGAAAAACTCCTCTCCAAGCACTCCGTAAATGTGATGATAGCTGTTTGCGTCCGCATAGCAGGCTGTAAAATCGCTGCACAGGGTATACCTGTCATCGCTGCTTAAAGGACTGTTCTTCAATACCTTTCCGCATTCGGGCGCAGGCATAACGGGAGCATATTTCTGCAAATTACCGAGATTGCGCTCGACTATTTCCAATATCACATTATCTGCCTCTCCGTTTGCTATCGCGTCAACACGATAGGGCACGGTCCTTGAGAATTCCGCCGACCCGAAAGCCTCCGCCATAAACGGAAGAATGGCTTCTCCGAAGGAATCCCTGTACATAAGCAGACCTCCGCTGCCGTCCCGGCAAACGGTTTTTATCGAAATATCGTCAAAGCCTTTAAATCTTCCTACATATTCGTAAGCAAAATCATGATCGGTATAGAGCTGCATATCAGCCGGTACATCCGTAGGATAAAGCATCTCCGCAAGATCTCCCGACCAGTCGTTTTTCGCCGTAAGACCGTAAGTACCGTAAAGCTGTTCGTCTCCGGTAATATAGCTCAGAAGCTCGTTTGCGGCGATCATTGCGCCAAGATTGTTCCAATGGGTATCAGTGCTGTGATAAAGCTGATATTCGGAGGAAAGCTTCGCCTGCCTGAGAGTTTCCCTCAAATCGACGAAGCAAGGCTTTGCAGTTGGAGTCGCAATACTCATGATTGAACTCAGCATTGAGTCAAACCAAGCCTGATATCGGCTCTCACCGATCCTGAGAAGCTTCTCATAATTGCCCTCATTGTTTGATTCAATATAATTATAGGGCATATATTCCGGATAAACCGAATTTTTATCGGGAGCTACGGTAAATAAAAATGACGCTCCCTGCTCACTGCAATATTCGTTCAAAAGCTCCAGATTACGGTAAATATTATTCACCGCTCTGTCGCTCAACGTATTCACATTCATGAAGTCATCGGCTGTATCTCCGTAAAAGAGCCAGCCGTCCTTGCCGATAATAACGTCGTCGTCCGAAGAATCGGCAAGCAGCTCCGCTCTAAGAGTGCTGTTGAGCGTTACAAGCTGCTTTCTGAATGCGAAATGCTCGGAAAAATAAGTGTCGAACTCGGAGAAAAACTCCGAATTCAACGAGCCGCTTTCAGTTTTTATTGACGGCTTTTCGGAAAGCTTTCTGTTTTCGGCAGCTCCGTCGTTTTTATCAAAGGCAAGCATGACCGCAGGCGCAAGGCACATACCGATAAAGGCTGCCGCGTAGGCAGCATAAAGTAAATTCTTTTTATTCATTTCGCGCCTCCTCAGAATCTGAAATAGATAAACGGATTATACGAAGCCGACGAAAGAGTCATAATGCACAGTGCCAGCATCAGCAGCGAGATCACATACGAGCCGGCTTCTCCGTATAAAAGCAGCTGCTTTGAAGTTATCCTGCTGCGAACGAACTGCCATACGGGCATTGAAAAAATAACCGCGCACACAAGCATAAGTATAAACATGGGAGAAAGCTGCTGCATAAAAAGAGCTTCCGAAGCCGTTTCGCTTCCCATGCTGAACGGATTGAACATTCTTCCTATAAAAAGACAGGCGTCTTTCAGAGTTTCCGCGCGGAAAAACACAAACGCAACTATCGTCACAAGCATTGCGTATATATGTCTCAGCGGCTTATACCATTTTTCGGTATTGATTATTTTATATGATTCAAGCATCATAAATCCGCCGTTTATAAGTCCCCAGACGATGAAATTCACGCTTGCGCCGTGCCATAATCCTGTGCAGAAAAAGACAGCAAGCTTATTAAAAGCAGTCCTTACCTTGCCCTTGCGGTTTCCGCCGAGCGGAATGTAGAGGTACTCCTTGAACCATGTCGATACGGAAATATGCCAGCGTCTCCAGAAATCCTGCATATTTTCCGAGATATACGGATAATTGAAGTTCTCCTTAAAGGTAAAGCCGAACATTTTTCCGAGACCTATCGCCATATCGCTGTAGCCGCTGAAATCGAAATATATCTGGAAAAGATACGCGATCGCTCCAAGCCAAGCAAGGGACATCGAAAGCTGATCGCGTTCAAGACCGTACGCAAAATCCGCAGCAGCAGCCATAGTATTGGCGATAAGCAGCTTTTTTGAAAGTCCCGTGATGAATCTTTTTATTCCCTGAGCAGTCATTTCGTGAGTAACTTTGCGGTTGTCTATCTGCTCTGCAAAGTCATAGTATTTAACTATAGGTCCTGCCACCAGCTGAGGAAAAAACGTTATGTAAAGAGCTACCTTATAGGGATTCCGCTGGATATACTTAGTATCCTTATACGCATCGATAACGTAAGACATCGCCTGAAATGTATAGAATGAAATTCCTATAGGCAGAGCGATATGCGGAACGGGAATATTCAGTCCGGGTATAAGATTGACCGTTTCCGCTGCGAAAGCGGCATATTTGAAAACTCCGAGCATACCGAGATTTGCGATAATACTCAGCGTCAGGAAGAATCTGCGCAGCTTATTGCCCTTGTCCATTGCTATCCCGAAGAGATAATTCATAACGATCGAGATTATCATAAGAATTATTGCCTTTGGCTCTCCGTAAGCATAGAACAGCAGGCTGAAGATCAACAGCAGAATATTTTTTGCCGTTATCGTCGGAACTATTCTGTATAATATGTAAACCGAAGTCAGAAAGAGGAAAAGAAATACGGAACTGCTGAATACCAAGATCTTTCCCCCTTAATTATACGTCGGCACAATATTCGATAGATGTTATCGAGCCGCCCGATGTGGAAATGTACAGATAGCTTCCGTCGTAATCGTAGTAGCAGTAATCATTGCCGTAAGCCGAGTATCCCGTGCCGTACAAATTCTCCATATCCGCAGCGCTCATGCCGACTTTAAGTCCCTTTGCGGTCGGGTATGAAGCGGAGGTTATTTCTATATCGTAAATTATCTCACGTCCGCCGTCAATATAGGTGTAAACGCTGATTCCGGTGTAATAATATATCTTCTGGTCGCAGCCGTTGCTCAGGCAGCCCTGAGCCTCCTGAACGTCGTTCGGAGAACCGAGCACCGCCACAAGCCCCGAAGCGTCGGCATAAACGGCAGCCTGTGCTCCTCCGCAGATAAAGGTCATGTCGTCGTGACTGAACGAGCCTACGGCTGCCGGAGCTTCGGTAGGATCCGGCTCGGGCGCATCGGTAACAGGCGGATCTGTCTGCTGAACGGCAGCCTCGGTCTCCTCCTGAGTTGTTTTTTCCTGAGTTGCCTTTTCCGTACTGCTTTCCTCGTCTTCGGAAGTCGCTTCTGAGGAAGGCTCTGTCTCATCGGTAGGTTCCGTTGTTTTTTCCTCTTCTTCCGTAGAAGGCTCGGTATCTTCCTCTGTCGTGGTTTCGGTAGTAGCTTCTGTCGGTTCAGGAATATCTCCTGCATTTTCAACAGTGCCGCACGCTGAAGCTGCGGCAAACAGTGAAGCCGCAATAAGGAGCGTAATAATTTTCTTGCTCATTGTTATATTTCCTTTCTTAATCAGTATTCGGGATATACATATTGTTTCCATGTATATTTCTGTCCTTTAAGGTAATCGTCGGTAACGTTTGCGTAGCCGTTGCAGGTATCATAATTTACCCATACTCCGTCTATCTTCACCTGATTCCAGTAATGATCGCCGTCACCTCTGCCCGTACCGTATACGATTCGGGTCTCATAGCCTGCCTGACGGAAAAGAACGTCTGTAACGGCGGCAAAGTAATAGCACACAACGAAGCGGTTATCCATTGCATAGTCTGCAAAATATCCCCAGCCCATGCTTTCAATCTGTTCAAGAGTTTTCGTCTGCTCGATAAACTTGTACTTGTTGTTGCTTCTTACATACGAATAGATATTCTGAGGAGAAGTTCCGATAGAAGCTATTATACTGTTGGCGCGTATCTGAACTGACGAAAGCTTGACCGCAATGCCGTCCGCTCCGATAACATATCCGTCTTTCGTTGTATTGACAGCCATAACGCCTGTGTTCTCATCGAAGAAATACCTGTTGCCGTTAAGCTCCTGCCAGCCGGTAAGCATTTTGCCGTCCGTGCCGAAGCCGTAGCTTTTTCCTTCTATGGAAACTATTCCGACAGCAGCCGTTCCGTCCGCATTAAAGTAATACTTAGAATTGTTAATAGTCTGCCAACCTGTAACAAACGTTCCGTCAGCTTTGAAGTAGTATCTTCCGCCGCCGATAACGACCCAGCCGGAAGCAAGCTGACCGTTTGCATTGAAGTAATATTTCTGACCGTTGATCTCTGTCCAGCCTGTAGCCATTTTTCCCGTATCGGTAAAATAGTATCTGAGATCATTCAAGGTCTGCCAGCCTGTGAGCATAACGCCTTTTTGGTCAAAATAATACTTATCTGTACCTATTGTGACGAAGCCTACGGCAGCCGTACCGTTTTCATAATAATAATGTCTTTTGCCTCCGACCGTCTGCCAGCCGACAGCCATGCTGCCGAGATTGCTGTCAAAGAGATAAACGATACCGTTGATCTCTACTTCTCCTGTAAGCTTTCCGTTATCCTTATCAACGTAATAATATTTTCCGTTATAGTTTATAAGTCCAAGCTCGCGCTTTCCTGTTTCGGGATCATAATAAAATCTCTTGCCGTTTACGGTTCTCCAGCCAGTTTTCATTCTGCCGTTTGCGCCGAATAAATATGTAACTCCGTCGATGGTCTGCTCTCCCGTAAGAAGAACGCCGTCATTGCCCGCGTAATAGAAGATTCCGTCAAGCTTGACAAACTCATTGGTGCATCTGGCGCCCTTTTCGTCGAAAACATAGCAGCTTCCGTCGCTGTCGGCGAAATATCCCGTAATCTTGCCTTTTTCAGCGGAAACGTAATAATTAGTTCCGTTATAATCGACCCAGCCGTAGACAGCTTGTCCCGTTTCCGGATCAAAATAATAACGCTTATCATCGATCGTTCTCCAGCCTGTTTTCAAAACTCCGTTAGCGGCGAACAAATACTTCTGACCGTCGATCTCATGAACTCCCGTAACATAATTTCCCGACTTGTCGTAATAAAAATACCTGCCGCTGTCGTCCTTAGTCCAGCCGGAATTGATAATTGCTTCCGTAGTAGTAGTGGTGGTAGTTGTCGTTTGAGGTTTCGTTGTTGTGGTCGTGGTCTGAGCTTTCTTCGTTGTTGTGGTCGTGGTCTGAGCTTTCTTTGTGGTAGTAGTTGTCGTTTGAGCCTTTTTCGTTGTGGTAGTAGTTGTCTGAGCTTTCTTTGTTGTAGTTGTTGTTTGAGCCTTTTTCGTTGTGGTAGTAGTTGTCTGAGCCTTCTTCGTTGTGATAGTAGTTGTCTGAGCTTTCTTTGTTGTAGTTGTTGTTTGAGCCTTTTTCGTTGTGGTAGTAGTTGTCTGAGCTTTCTTCGTTGTGGTAGTAGTTGTCTGAGCTTTCTTTGTTGTAGTTGTTGTTTGAGCCTTTTTCGTTGTGGTAGTAGCTGTCTGAGCCTTTTTCGTTGTTGTTGCGGCAGCTGTAGTCGCTGCGGCAGACTCGATTCTCACCGTATCATCGGCGAAATACTCCATACTTACCGAGCTTTGCGGTTCAGCCGGAAGCGTCTCCGCCGAAATAACCGGAGCTGCGGATCTGAAACCTCCGCTCATGAAAGAACCTATTATCTGCGCCGCCGCCAATGCCGTACAAAGCAATGTTTTAACACTTTTTTTCATAATTGTCTCCTATGCCTCCTTGATTTTTAAGCATATATATTATATTATATCAAATTATCATGATTTTTGCAACATATTTCCTTTCAAATTCACAAAAAGTTCTGAAATCGACAAAATACGCTTATCCGTCTGTTTGTAAGCCGCAAAAATTTTTTGAAAAATTTTCTTTACAACACAAATTCATTGTGATATAATATTACTCAGAAATTTTTTATACTGTATCAGAGCACACCCGATACGGATACAGAATATAACGGAGGTATTTTTATGAGAAAGATCAGAATCGCTATTACCGGCTACGGCAACCTCGGCAAAGGTGTAGAACTTGCTATCAGACAAAACAACGACATGGAGCTTGTCTGTATCTTTACGCGCCGCGCTCCCGAAACAGTTCATCCGCTTACAGACGGAGTCAAGGTCTGCAGTATCGGCGATGCCGAAAAAATGGTGAACGACATCGACGTTATGATAATCTGCGGCGGAAGCGCGACCGATCTTCCCGAACAGACTCCGGCTCTTGCAAAGCTTTTCAACGTTATCGACAGCTTTGATACTCACGCAAGAATTCCCGAGCACTTTGCAAACGTAGATAAGGTATGCAAGGAAAACGGACATCTCGCACTTATTTCAGTCGGCTGGGATCCGGGTCTCTTCTCGCTTAACAGACTTTATGCAGAATCGATACTCCCCAACGGAAAGAGCTATACGTTCTGGGGCAAGGGCGTAAGTCAGGGACACTCCGACGCTATCAGACGTGTTGAGGGCGTTAAAAAGGGCATTCAGTATACCGTTCCCGTAGAAGCTGCAATGGAAGCAGTTCGTTCGGGAAGCCAGCCCGAGCTTACAACTCGCGAAAAGCATGAGCGCGTTTGCTACGTAGTGGCTGAGGACAGCGCAGATACCGCAAAGATCGAAGAAACCATCAAAAATATGAAAAATTATTTTGACGAATACAACACAACCGTAAACTTTATCTCCGAGGAAGAGTTCGATGCGGTTCACAATAAAATGCCTCACGGCGGATTTGTCATGAGAAGCGGAATGACAGGCGACGGCGAAAAAACTCATCAGATGATCGAGTATTCGCTTAAGCTTGATTCAAATCCCGAATTCACGGCAAGTGTGCTCGTGGCTTACGCAAGAGCGCTCGTCCGTCTCAAGGAAGAGGGAGCTGTAGGCTGCAAAACAGCATTCGATATTGCTCCTGCATATCTTTCAAGACTTTCCGGTGAGGAACTTAGAGCAGCAATGCTCTGATCTAAATCAGCATAATCAGCAAAAACGGCTGCCGAACAAAATGTCCGGCAGCCTTATTTTTATAAAAATTTCTTATTTTGAACCGTTTTTTATTCCGCTGAGGATAGCGTCGTTCCAGCTGAGCGACGTTCTGTTGAAGATTCCGAAAGAGGATTCTCCGCTCTCCACGCCGTTGTCCCAAACGAAGCATTTTATTCCGTTTTCCTTAGCCGCAGAGATATAGTATTCATAATACTGCGCTCTTACATCGTTTGAAGCCGCATTCACACAACCGAATTCACCTATGATAACGGGAGTTCCGTTGTCGATGAATTTTTGCTTGAGCATTGCAAATTTGCTGCTGAGTTCATTCTTGTCGCTGTCGGTAAATGATGTAGACTGACCGTCCGAGAATTTCCACGGAGCATAGTAATGAACCGAAAGAATAATATTGTCTCCCGACGGGATCTTCACGTCGTTTACGGCAGCGTCGTCGGCAGAAGCCGCGTAAGATGTAACAATAAGCGTTCTCTGCGCATTATTTCCGCCCGAAGCTCTTACCGTATCGACAAAATCCTGTTCGTATTTATTTATAACCTCGCGCTCGGCAGCCGTACCGCCTGTCCACTCCGCAGAGCTTCCAACAGTCCTCGGCTCGTTCATGCCCTCGAAAAGCAATCTGTCGCCGTAGCTCTCAAAACGCTTGCATATCTGCTTCCAGATAGCGCAAAGCTTTTCGCTGTTGGCAGAATATTGCGCCTCGTCGGGAACAAACCATGTATAATCGTCGTGATGCATATTCAGAACAACGAACATATCCTCGCTGTACGCGTAATCCACGACCTCCTGAACACGGTCGAGCCAAGAGCTGTCGATCGTATTTCCGTTCATGTGATCTCCCCACGTTACGGGAATTCTTATCGCATTGAAGCCTGAATTTTTTACCGAGCTTATCATTTCTTTAGTAGTGCGGACGTTTCCCCACGCAGTTTCCGCGTCGTTTGTCCAGCTTGAGTAATCATAGCACTCCAAGGTGTTTCCGAGATTCCAGCCAACGCTTATGGAATTTATAATTTCCGAAGAGCTTCTGAAGCTGCCGTCCGCTGACGAGGACTCCGGAGCGCTCGTCGGCTGATTTTTGTCGGTATCTTCTTTTTCTTCGGGAGCAGCTCCACCGCTTCCCAGACTGTATTTCAGTACAGCCGAGTCAAGAGTGACCGTAGGCTGTTCGCTCCACCAATATCCAAGCATAATATCTCCTCCGGCAGCAATATATGATTTGGCATCATCGGGAATTATCCAGGTAAGAGTAATATTTGAACTGTCCGTAAATACTGCAACGTCCTGAGACTGATAATATCCGTCGGGAGAATTCACACAGAACGCTCCGGTGAACTTTCCGAGCGCGCCCGAGGAGCTGATATTGTATATGACTGCCTGAGCCTCTGCGCCGTCGGGAATAAGCGAATTTTCAACGGCAGTTATCGTGTTCTCGGAGTCGTTGTAGCCAACGCTCTTATGGCTGTCGGCAGTGACCTGACCGTCCACGGGAATTTCTCTCGTTCTCGTAAATGTGCAGACAGCGCTGTCAATACGTATACTCGCGGCATTTCCCCACCAATAGCCGAGCATTACTTCTCCGCCGGCAGAAATGTAATCGCGTATCTCGGAGGGAACGTTCCAGGTTATCTCGCCGTAAGTTCCCTGCGTAGACGCAGAAAAGTCCGCGGACTTATACCAGCCCTCGTCGGTAGCCGCAGGACAGTCCGACGATACGGATATACCGCAGCCGCCCTTGAAAGTACCGATATTTGCTCCGTCACCCGAATAAACGATAAAGGTGAAGGATTCTACAGCGTCGCCGTCCTCGATGAACTCGGAAAGCTTTATCTTGCAGGTATTTGAACCGTCGGTGCGCTGAATGGTATTGTTCAGCGTAACCTGTGCTCCCAGAGTTGACGATATAGTCTCAACCGGACTTACATGAACCGTTGTAGGCTCTTCTTCGGATTTCTCCGTTTCCGATACAGTTTCCGATACGGAGTCGGCTTCCGACGATTCCTCAGCAGAAGAGGAGGAAGAGCTTTCCTCGGACAAAGAAGTCTCGGAGCTTTTATCGCTGCTGCACGACGCAAACGAAAACATCATTGCAGCGGCAGAAAGAAAAGCAAGAAGTTTTTTATTCATAATATTTTTCCTTTCATTACAGCAAATAAGCAAAACATTCAAATTCACTCTAATGATTATACCATTTATTTCAAGATATTACAACGAAAAAGCCGCATTTTCATTTCGTAAATAATTGGTGAAATACAGATATGTTATGACAAAAGCTCGGAATATAATTAACTATCGGATAATGCCGCGCATGATAACAGCGATCTGTTAGCCTGCGTTTACATATTGACAAAAAATTCACAAAGCTTTTTCGGCATTTCTCCCAAATATTCAGCCTTTTTAAGAAAAAATCAGCCGTTTATATTGACTTATTTAAACGAAGATAGTATAATTATAAGTGTATTGCATATATTTTTAATTCACATATTATTTTGGAGGTTTTTTCAATGAGCAGAGTTTATAACTTCAGCGCAGGTCCTGCCGTTCTTCCGGAAGAGGTTCTTCAGGAAGCAGCAGACGAAATGCTTGACTACAAGGGCACAGGTATGTCCGTAATGGAGATGTCACACCGTTCAAAGGCTTACGACAATATCATCAAGGAAGCCGAACAGGATCTCCGCGACCTTATGAATATTCCGGATAATTACAAGGTTCTTTTCCTTCAGGGAGGCGCTTCTCAGCAGTTTGCAGCCGTTCCTATGAACCTTATGAAAAATAAAAAAGCAGCTTACATAATCACAGGTCAGTGGGCTAAGAAGGCTTATCAGGAAGCTCAGATCTACGGCGAGGCTGTTGCTGTTGCTTCTTCGGCAGACAAAACATTCTCATATATCCCCGATTGCTCGGATCTCGATATCCCCGAGGACGCAGATTACGTTTATATCTGCGAGAACAACACGATCTACGGCACAAAGTTCTGGGAGCTCCCAAACACAAAGGGCAAGGATCTTGTTGCAGACGTTTCTTCATGCTTCCTTTCAGAGCCTGTTGACGTTACAAAGTACGGCGTTATCTATGGCGGCGTTCAGAAGAACGTAGGCCCTGCCGGCGTTGTTATCGCTATCATTCGTGAGGATCTTATCCGTGACGACGTTCTCGCCGGAACTCCTACCATGCTTAAATGGAAAACTCAGGCTGACGCTGATTCTCTTTACAATACTCCTCCCTGCTACGGTATTTATATCTGCGGCAAGGTATTCAAGTGGATCAAGAAAATGGGCGGTCTTGAAGCTATGAAGGCTCACAACGAAAAGAAGGCTGCTATCCTTTACAATTTCCTCGACGAAAGCAAAATGTTCAAGGGCACTGTTGAGAAGAAGGACAGATCTCTTATGAACGTTCCTTTCATCACAGGCAACGACGAGCTTGACGCTAAGTTTGTCAAGGAAGCTAAGGCTGCCGGATTCGAAAACCTCAAGGGTCACAGAACCGTTGGCGGTATGAGAGCTTCAATTTACAACGCTATGCCTATCGAAGGCGTTGAAAAGCTTGTTGAATTCATGAAGGAATTCGAAAAAGCTAATTCTTGATCGAACTCGGTGACGATCACAAGAAACGTCTAAGGCGCAGAGTAATGTCAAAGAAAATCGCGCTTGTCTGCGCCTTAATATATTTTTAAGAAAGAGGTAAATCTGAAATGTATAATATTCAGACGCTTAATAAAATTTCAAGCATCGGAACAGATATTTTCGATAAAAGCAAGTACGCTGTTGCCGACGCACAGGAAAATCCCGACGCTATAATGGTTCGTTCGGCAAAAATGCACGATATGCAGTTCGGAGACAATCTTCTTGCTATCGCTCGTGCCGGCGCAGGAGTAAATAATATTCCTGTTGACAGATGCGCTGAAGAAGGTATCTGCGTGTTCAATACTCCCGGAGCTAACTCCAATGCAGTTAAGGAGCTTGCAATATGCGCTCTTCTTCTTTCCTCAAGAAAAATTACAGAGGCTGCCGCATGGGCTGCTTCACTCAAGGGTACTCCCGACGCTCCTAAAACTGTAGAGGGCGGCAAGTCTAAGTTCGCAGGTCCTGAGCTTCTCGGCAAAACTCTTGGTATCATCGGTCTTGGCGCGATCGGCGGTAAGATCGCAAACGTTGCTCTTGCACTCGGCATGAAGGTTGTCGGATATGATCCTTATCTCTCAATAAATGCAGCTATTCACCTTGATCCTTCCGTTAAGGTAGTAACCGATATCAACGATATCTATAAGGAGAGCGACTATATCACTATCCATATGCCGTACACTCCTGCTACCAAAAATACGATAGATCAGGCTCAGATCGACATGATGAAGGACGGCGTTCGTCTTATAAATCTCGCAAGAGGCGAGCTTATCAACAGTGAAGCCGTAGTTAAAGCTATTGCCGACGGCAAGGTTGCTAAGTATGTTACCGACTTTGCTGACGACGTTGTTCTCGGAGTTGAGAATGTTATCGTACTTCCGCATCTCGGCGCTTCAACTCCCGAAAGCGAGGATAACTGTGCTGTTATGGCTGCTAAGGAGCTTATCGATTACATTGAAAACGGAAATATCCAGAACAGTGTAAATCTTCCTAATGCTTCAATGCAGGCAGTTGGTACAAAGATCTGCATTATCCACAAAAATGTTCCCGCTGTTATTTCTTCTGTTACTACCGTTGTAAGCAATGACAGTCTTAACATTGAAAACATGGTAAACGCAAGCAAAAAGGACTACGCTTATACCATGATCGATGTTACAGGCGATTTCAAGGATTCCGTTGCCGATGACATAAAGGCAATTGACGGCGTAATCAGAGTTCGCGTTATAAAGTAATTGAGGTTTTAAGTAATATAAAAGGCGTTTCCGTTTTACGGAAACGCTTTTTTTGTAAAAAATGCATTTTTACTCATATTCAAGAGAACGCCCCCTCTTGCAGGGCGTTCTCTCTTCCAAAACAGTCCACCGGACTGTTTTGAAATTCACTCTTTGCGGAGCGCCCTACTGTATACGGGGCTTTGCCCCACACCCCACCAAAGGCGCTGCCTCTGGACTCTGCCGAAGGGAAATTTTCCCTTTGGAAACCCAATATCATTACTATTTCTGTAGGCGTAGCATTTTCGATTTACTTATGTGTTTTTTGCGCAAAAAAAGGCTGCATCTTTCGATGCAGCCTTGCGCTTGTACAAATTTAAATTATTCGTTGATCTTAGTAACAACGCCTGAACCTACTGTTCTGCCGCCCTCACGGATAGCGAAACGAAGTCCTTCTTCGATAGCGATAGGAGTGATAAGCTCAACGTCCATAGAAACGTTATCACCAGGCATACACATTTCCTTATCAGCAGGAAGTGTAACAACACCTGTTACGTCAGTTGTTCTGAAATAGAACTGAGGTCTGTAGTTGTTAAAGAAAGGAGTGTGACGTCCGCCCTCTTCCTTCTTAAGAACGTAAACCTGACCTGAGAACTTGGTGTGCGGGTGAATTGAGCCTGGCTTACAAAGAACCTGACCTCTTTCAACCTGATCTCTTGTGATACCACGGAGAAGAGCGCCTACGTTATCGCCTGCCTCACAGAAGTCAAGAGTCTTTCTGAACATTTCAAGACCTGTAACAACAGTTGTCTGCTTTTCGTCGGAAAGACCAACGATCTCAACAGACTCGTTAACGTTAAGACGTCCTCTTTCAACTCTACCTGTAACAACGGTACCACGGCCTGAAATAGTCATAGTATCCTCGATAGGCATAAGGAAAGGCTTAGCGTCGTCACGCTCAGGGCTTGGAATATAGTTATCAACAGCTTCCATGAGCTCAAGGATAGGAGCATAAGCAGGATCGCTGAGGTCATCAGGAGCATTAAGAGCAGCAAGAGCTGAACCCTTGATGATAGGTGTGTCGTCGCCAGGGAAATCGTATGATGAGAGAAGATCTCTGATATCCATCTCTACGAGTTCGAGAAGCTCTTCGTCGTCAACCTGATCAGCCTTGTTCATGAATACAACGATTGCAGGAACGCCAACCTGACGAGCGAGAAGAATGTGCTCTCTTGTCTGAGCCATAGGACCGTCTGAAGAAGCAACAACGAGGATAGCGCCGTCCATCTGAGCAGCACCGGTGATCATGTTCTTTACGTAGTCAGCGTGTCCTGGGCAGTCAACGTGAGCATAGTGACGAGCGTCTGTCTCATACTCAACGTGAGCAGTATTGATTGTGATACCACGCTCTCTCTCTTCAGGAGCCTTATCGATCATATCGTAAGCCTCATACTGAGCCTGACCCTTAAGAGCAAGAGTCTTTGTGATAGCAGCTGTAAGAGTAGTCTTACCATGGTCAACGTGTCCGATTGTACCAATGTTTACATGGGGTTTTGTTCTTTCAAATTTAGCCTTAGCCATTGGAAAATTCCTCCTTATAATTAGCATTAAGAAATCTGTATATTCATTATACCAGATTAATATTAATAATTCAAGTCTTTTCACGAAATTTATTCGTGAAAAGAGATGAATTTATCTTATAGATTAGCCGTTGTTCTTGCTTCTGTTAGACATAATTTTCTCAGCGATGCTCTTTGGAACCTCCTGATAGCTGTGCGGTTCCATAACATACTGACCACGGCCCTGCGTGTTTGAACGAAGGTCGCTTGTATATCCGAACATTTCAGAAAGCGGAACGAGAGCATCTACCTGAACGGAACCTGTTCTTGATTCCTGTCCCTGTATCTGTCCGCGGCGTGAGCTGAGATCGCCGATAACCGTACCGGTATAGTCGTCCGGAACTATTACAGCAACCTTCATGATCGGTTCCATAAGAACGGGGTTTGCCTTCTCCATAGCTTCCTTGAACGCCATTGAACCTGCGATCTGGAATGCCATTTCAGAGGAGTCGACCTCATGGTAAGAACCGTCGTAAAGCTCGACCTTAACGTCTACGACTTCGTAACCTGCGAGGATACCGGACTTCATAGCGCCCTGGATACCCTTATCGACAGCAGGGATATATTCCTTAGGAATAGAACCGCCGACGATAGCGTTTGTAAACTCGTAGCCTTTGCCCGACTCGTTAGGTGATACACGGATCTTAACGTGACCGTACTGACCCTTACCGCCTGACTGTCTTGCATACTTCTTATCAACGTCTGCGCTGCCCTTGATAGCTTCCTTATAAGCAACCTGAGGAGCACCTACGTTAGCCTCTACCTTAAACTCACGAAGAAGTCTGTCAACAATGATATCAAGGTGAAGCTCACCCATACCGGCGATAATAGTCTGACCTGTTTCCTGATCTGTCCATGTTTTGAAAGTAGGATCCTCTTCTGCAAGCTTTGCAAGAGCGATACCCATCTTTTCCTGACCTGCCTTTGTTTTCGGCTCGATAGCGAGCTGGATAACAGGCTCAGGGAATTCCATGGATTCAAGAATGATCGGGTGCTTCTCATCGCAGAGAGTATCACCGGTAGTTGTATTTTTAAGACCAACAGCAGCAGCGATATCGCCGGCATAAACTGTTTCGAGGTCTTTTCTGTGGTTTGCGTGCATCTGAACAATACGTCCAAATCTTTCGCGGCTGTCCTTAGTAGCATTAAGAACCGTATCGCCCTGATTTACGATACCGGAATAAACTCTGAAGAAAGCAAGTTTTCCGACAAACGGGTCGGTAGCGATCTTAAATGCAAGTGCAGAGAACGGCTCGTCGTCTGAAGACGGTCTATCCTCTTCTGCATCTGTATCCGGATTAACGCCCTTGATAGCGGGAACGTCCAGTGGAGAAGGCATATAGTCGATAATAGCGTCAAGGAGCTTCTGAACTCCCTTGTTCTTATAAGAAGTACCGCAGGTTACCGGTACCATTTCGTTAGCGATAGTAGCCTTTCTGATGCAGGTCTTGATCTCTTCCTGAGTCAGTGTTTCGCCGTCGAGGTACTTCATCATGAGTTCCTCGTCCTGCTCTGCAACGTGCTCTACCATTTCCTCATGGTACTGCTGAGCCTTTTCCTTCATATCCTCGGGGATCTCCTCAACGCGGATATCCTTTCCGAGGTCATCATAATAGATGTAAGCCTTCATTTCAACGAGGTCGATGATGCCTTTGAAAGTATCCTCAGCGCCGATAGGGAGCTGAATCGGAACGGCGTTACATTTAAGTCTGTCCTTCATCATGTCTACGACACGGTAGAAGTCGGCACCCATAATGTCCATCTTATTTACATAAGCCATTCTTGGTACCTTATAGTTATCAGCCTGTCTCCAAACGGTTTCAGACTGCGGCTCTACTCCTCCCTTAGCGCAGAGAACAGTTACGGAGCCGTCAAGTACACGAAGCGAACGCTCAACCTCAACAGTGAAGTCAACGTGTCCGGGAGTGTCGATGATATTAAGTCTGTGGCCTGCCCAGTAGCAAGTAGTAGCAGCGGAAGTAATTGTGATACCTCTTTCCTGCTCCTGCTCCATCCAGTCCATAGTAGCGGAACCTTCATGCGTTTCACCGATCTTATGGTTAACGCCGGTATAGAAAAGTATACGCTCTGTAGTGGTGGTCTTACCTGCATCAATGTGGGCCATTATGCCGATATTTCTTGTATTTTCAAGTGTACAATCTCTTGACATAATAATCCTCCTTTGTTAATCAGAAGCCGAGGACGATTACCAGCGATAGTGAGCAAACGCCTTGTTTGCTTCTGCCATCTTATGTGTATCGTCACGCTTCTTGCAAGCACCGCCGGTACCGTTAAGAGCGTCCAGGATTTCACCTGCAAGTCTTTCCTTCATAGTCTTTTCGTTTCTCTCTCTGGAATACTTAGTGATCCATCTGAGACCGAGTGTCTGACGTCTCTCAGGTCTAACCTCCATAGGAACCTGATAAGTTGCACCGCCGAGACGGCGAGCCTTTACCTCAAGCTCAGGCATAATATTTTCCATTGCTTCCTGGAACACCTCGAGAGCGTCCTTGCCTGTCTTTTCGGCAACGATGTCGAATGCATCGTAAACAATTTTCTGAGCAACACCCTTCTTACCATCAAGCATTATATTGTTGATAAGGCGTGTTACGAGCTTTGAGTTGTATACAGGATCCTGTAATACATCACGCTTTGCGATATTACCTCTTCTTGGCATTTCGCTTCCCTCCTTCACATAAATTCATGAATTCATAGGTACTCGTACCGAACGGATTACTGTCGCACGAGCGACTATTCTTCACCCGTTCAACCCGTCAAGACCAATGCAGAGGATCTATATATATAAATCTCCACATCAATCATGTGGCAGTAGTTATCCTATTGTTTAAAATTTCGGCTTACTTAGCCTTTGGTTTCTTAGCGCCGTACTTAGAACGAGCCTGAAGTCTTCCGGCAACGCCCTGAGCGTCAAGAGTACCTCTGATGATATGGTAACGAACACCAGGGAGATCCTTAACACGTCCGCCTCTGATGAGAACGACGCTGTGCTCCTGAAGGTTATGACCGATACCCGGGATATAAGAAGTAACTTCATATCCGTTTGTAAGCTTAACTCTGGCGATCTTTCTCATAGCTGAGTTAGGCTTTTTAGGTGTAGCAGTTCTTACAGCAGTGCAAACGCCTCTTTTCTGAGGTGAGCTGAGGTTGATCTGAACCTTTTTCTTTGCATTGTAGCCCTTCTGAAGAGCCGGAGCTGTAGACTTAACCTCCAAGTCTTTTCTGCCCTTACGTACCAACTGGTTAAATGTAGGCATATTCTTCCTCCTTTTCTCAAATATTGGCACACTGACATTATGCAGCATACTTAACTATTATATACGCAAAAAAGCGGCTTGTCAAGAGTTTTTCGGGAATTTTCACAGATAATCCCTTTACTTTCGTGACATTAACCGCTTTTAAGCATATATTTTTTCTAAAATCCGTCAATTTGACAGCGATCCGCAATTATTGAGACGTTCTTTGCTCGATATATATTGTCAGATCAAGCTTTCCGCCTGTTGCAATATAAGCATAGTAGCTGAGAACTATAGACGCGTCGCTTGCATCTACCGCTCCGTCTTTGTTTACATCGGCTGCGACCCTCTGAGAATAAGTCAGAGTCAATGTACCGCCCGTTGCCGTTATCGCATATTCCGCGAGTATTTTCGAAGCGTCCGACGAATCTATTGCTCCGTCGTCATTAACGTCTCCGGGCTTATTTGCAATACGCACTGTAGTGGTTGTGACCGTTGTGGTTGTGGTAGTAGTGGTATTGGTATTGGTATTTGTTTTCGAAGTCGTTGTTGTAGTTGTAGTTGTGGTGGTCGTTGTAGTTGTAGTAGTGGTTGTTGTAGTCGTTGCCGCTTTATTTACTGTTACGTCGAAATATTCTTCATTAGGCCATACACCGTTATAAGTACACCTAACATAAATCCTGTATGTACCTGCTTTTGAATTATCAAATCGTGAAGTATCAACTTTAAATACATCGGTATTGTCTAACGGAGATACATGAGAATAAATGTAATTATCATAATCAGCATACTCGCCATGCACATGAATAAACAATGACACTGCAAGGCCGTTCAAATCAAGTTCTTCGCCAATATTATATACGGTCTTAGTTGGAATACTGTCAAGTTGAAATTGATAATAACTTGTAGCTGTTGTCGTTGTAGTTGAAATAGTAGTCGAAGTTGTTGTAGTTGTAGTCGTAGTCGTTGTCGTGGTAGTTGTTGTTGTAGTTGTTGTAGTTGTTGTCGTTGTTGAAGTCGTAGTTTCCGGAGCTTTAACCGTTACGTCAAAAGATACTTCATCCGGTCCGCCTAAATATGAAGTACTATGATACGCTATATTCCTGACATAAATCCTATATGTACCCGCTTGCGAGTTATCAAACTGCGAAGTATCGATCTTAAATATATCGGGATAGTACGACGGAAATACATTATCACAAATATACTCATCATAACCTACTTTTGACGAGCCCACCATATACCAACGTGTCAACGACACAGTAAGACCACTCAAATCAAGCTCCTCGCCGATGTTGTATTCAGTCTTAGTCGGCTTGCTGTTAAGTTTAACACTATAACACATATGCGTTTCCACCATAGATGTGGATGTAGTTGTAGTCGTAGTCGTAGTCGTGGTAGTAGTTGTTGTCGTTGTTGAAGTCGTAGTTCCCGATGTAACAGGCGAGCCTGAAACCTTTACCGTGCCCTGCCAGAACTGGCTGAGAACGATACTGTTTCCCGACGTATCCGCAGCTTTCCACGATTGGATATCCCAAGTTACGGGATACGAGCCGGTAGGACAGCTCTCGGGAATATGTATACTTACGTTAAAAAGAGGAACACGGTCGCCTGTTGACGAAGCGGAGCAGCTTCCCATGCTGAAAACGATGGAGTTTCCGCTGACCGTATAATCCACAGAGCCGTTAAAGCCGGAGCTTTTTTCGCCCATTCCGTTGAACTCAAGAGGAGCCTTGGCATAGAGCCTTGCACCGCTGAAATTTTTGAATGTCGTATCAACTCCGAAGCCGTAAACTGTCATGTTCACGTCCTCGCCGGGAGCGCCGCTTACCTCGTCGAGCGCCCACTGCATATTGGACACAAGGCCTTTCGGGCTGCCGAAGTTATAATCGCTGTCGAACGATGCCGAGACTGCGCCCGTTGACATACACATTACAGCCATTACAATGCTTAGAAGAACCGATATAAATTTTTTATACTTCATACAAAGCACACCTTTCCGATAATAATAATTTAATTTTACCACATATTTTTCCAATAAGCAAGAAAAAGCTGTCAAAATCAGCGATGTTGACAACTTTTTAAAAACTTATTTGTATATATTATCTTCGTTTCATTGCAAAAAGCATGATAAGCGGATAAATTTCAAGTCTGCCGAAGAGCATATCGAAGCTAAGGACGATTTTCGAGAACGCCGAAAGGTCGTGAAGACTTCCCGACGGACTGAATCTTCCTACTCCGAAGCCAATATTGTTCATACAGGTGATGACAGCCGAAGCCGATTCCTCTATCGAGAATTTATCAAGCGATATAAGCAGCAGCGATATCATCATAAGGAATACAAAAATGATCGAATATGAGGTAACTCCGCGCACAACGTCCTGCTCGACAGGCTTTCCGTTCATCTTGACCGTAACGACAAGACGCGGATTGGCGATATATTTGATTTCCTTGATTCCCGATTTAAAGAGAATTATCCACCTTGAAATTTTCATACCGCCTCCGGTAGAACCGGCGCAGGCTCCGATAAACATAAGCAGCAGCAGCAGCGTCTGCGAGAACACAGGCCATTCTCCGGTATCGGTCGTTGAGAAGCCTGTGGAGGTTATCGTCGAAGCCACCATAAAGAAGGCATGGCGCAGTGAAGTGCCAAGATTGCTCAGGCTTCCGCAAATATTGATAGTAATAAGAACGGTCGCCGAGATAATTACTCCCAGATATACGCGAAGCTCCTCGTCCTTATAGACCTGAGAGAATTTTTTTATCAGCAGGTAATAATAAAGGTTGAAGTTTATACCGAAAAGTATAATAAACACAGCAATTACCATTTCAATATAAAGACTGTTGTAATGCGCTATGCTGTCGCCGTAAATTGAGAAGCCTCCCGTACCAGCCGATGAACAGGCGTGAATTATCGCATCGTAAAGGGGCATTCCTCCGCACAGCAGCATTATTATTTCAAGCACTGTAAGAGTAATATAGATACCGTAAAGTATTTTTGCTGAAAGGCTTGATTTTGAAACAAGACGGCCTACCTTGGGTCCTGCGCATTCCGCGCGCATCATGTGCATTGTTCTTGCATCGTTGCTCGATGTTACCGCAAGCACAAGGACAAGTATTCCCATACCGCCGAGCCAGTGGGTAAAGGCTCGCCAAAAAAGTATCGGCTTTGAAAGTGCCTCAACATCGTTAAGTATCGTTGCGCCCGTAGTGGTGAATCCAGATATAGTTTCAAACACAGCGTCCACATACGAATCGAATTCTCCCGAAAGCACGAACGGAAGAGCTCCCACAAGCGATACGGCTATCCATGCGGCGGCAACGCTTACGAATCCCTCAACGGAAAATATTGAAGTATTCTTCGGCTTTTTCAGAGTCATGGCAAAACCGAGCGCAAGCTGTATCAGCATTGGTACTCCGAAAGAAACAAATACGTGATAATTGCCGTAAATAAGTCCGACAATTATCGGAAGCAGCATGAAAAAGGCAACAGCTTTCATAATGCGTCCAACTATATAAAATGTCATTCTATAATTCATTTCATTGTGATCCCCTTGAAATCAGAATTTATTCAAAAATGTCCTTTATATCCTGAAGCTCTCTGCTCGCAGTTACAACAACGACGCTGTCGCCGATTTGCAGAGAATCATCGCCGCGCGGAATAATAAGGCTGTTGCCTCTTACGATGCCTGCGATAAGAGCGTCGCTTCTGAGCTTCAGATCCTTAAGCGGAACATTAACGTGGCCGCTTTCCTTTCTGATGACGAATTCAAGAGCTTCGAGGCGGTCGTTAACAAGCCTGTAAAGAGTAATAACTCCGCTTCCGTTTGAATTCTGCTTGGCGCGTATATACTGGAGTATCTGATTGACCGTAATTGCTACGGGAGATATTATGCTGTCAAGTCCGATAGAGCCCGAAAGCTGAACAAGGGACGATCTGTTGACCTTTGTTACTACCTTTTCAACTCCGTTTTTGGCAGCGAGCAGCGAAAGCAGGATATTCTCCTCGTCGATACCGGTAAGCGTAACGACCGCGTCCGCGTCAAAAACGTGTTCTTCTTCGAGAATATCATTATCCGTACCGTCGGCGCAGGAAACATCTACCTTGTTCAGGTTTTCGCTGAGGAAACGGCAGCGTTCGGGATTATTCTCAATAATTCTTGTTTTAATTCCGGCTTCAATAAGCTGCCTTGCAAGGTGATAAGCAATTCTGCCGCCGCCTATAAGAACGGCATTTTTTACACGTCTTTCGCGGTAATCCTCGCTGTAGGTCTTAAAAAATTTCACCATTTCACTGTGAGAAGCGGTAAGATGTATCTTATCTCCGGCCTGAATTACAAAATCGCCGTTCGGAATGATCACGCTGTCTCCGCGCTGAACCGCACAGATAAGAATATCGAGCTTCAGCTTTTTGGACATTTCAAAAAGAGCCACATTCTCAAGAATAGAGCCCTCGTTTACCTTTATCTCCGCAAGATCTATACGCCCTCTTGCAAAGGATTCTATTTTGATGGCGGCAGGATATTTCAGCATTTTTGAAATTTCATTTGCCGCAGTATTGTCGGGATTTATCATAAGGCTGATGCCAAGCTCGTCACGCATAAAAACAAGCTGTTCTCTGAATTCGGGAGTACGCACTCTTGCAACGCAGTGACGCGCCTTCAATTTTCTTGCAATAAGGCACGAAAGTATATTCACCTCGTCCGAATCGGTTGTCGCGATAAATATATTTGTTCTGTCAACATTTGCCTCTTTAAGAACGCTGGTTTGCAGACAGTTACCGACTATTCCCATAACATCGCAGTCGTTTGTAAGCTCATTTATAACGACCTCGTCCATATCGATAACAGTTACATTATGCTCGGTAACGCTTAGCTGTTCGGCAAGAGATGTTCCTACCTTGCCGCAGCCGACAATTATAATATCCATTATATCCTCCTGTATGAAGAAAAATCAAACACTTTCATTATATTCCTGTAAAAGCGTTTTGTCAATAGGCAATCGTCAGCTTTCACGGAAATCAGTTTTTGCAGACATTGCTTATTCGCCCCTTTTCTCATTGTATGACAGAAAAAACGGACATATATCCTTAAAAGCCTGCCGAATCATGCTCAAAGAATTTCAAATAATACTTGCACGAAAACTTTTGCGTACAATTTTACCAAAAAAGCTTTACACATCAAAAAAAATATGTTATAATTTACAAAAGAAAAAGTATAGGAGGTCTCCTTATGAAAATGACTTTTATCGGCGCTACGCACGAAGTAACAGGCAGCTGTACCTATATAGAGGCTTGCGGCAAGCGCTTCCTTATAGATTTCGGTATGCAGCAGGGCGAGGATATTTTTGAAAACGTTCAGATACCGTGCGCTCCCGGAAACATCGACTTTGTACTTCTCACACACGCTCATATAGATCACTCGGGTATGCTGCCTCTCCTCTTCGCAGGAGGATTTACAGGCGAAATTCACGCGACACGCGCAACTTCAAATCTTTGCAGCGTAATGCTTCGCGACAGCGCTCATATTCAGGAATTCGAAGCCGAATGGAAGTCGCGAAAAGCCAAAAGACGCGGCGAGGACGAATTCACTCCGCTTTATACAATGGACGACGCTATCGGTGCGATCGAGCTGTTTGTTCCCCATAATTACGAGGAAAGCTTCAGTATATGCGACGGTATTGACGTAACGTTCCGCGACGCCGGACACCTTCTCGGCTCGTCAAGCATCATACTTACGCTGACGGAAAACGGCATCTCCAAAAAGCTCGTGTTCTCGGGAGATATCGGCAATACCGACCAGCCGCTCATAAGAGATCCACAATACGTGACCGACGCCGATTACGTCATAATGGAATCTACCTACGGAAACCGTGTTCATGAACGTCCTGCGGATTATGTTTCGGCTCTCACGGAGGTTATCCAAAAGACCTTTGACCGCGGCGGAAACGTTATTATTCCGTCGTTTGCAGTCGGAAGAACACAGGAGATGCTCTACTTTATCAGACAGATCAAGGCAAACGGACTGCTGAAAGGTCATGACGGCTTCCCTGTTTATGTGGACAGTCCGCTTGCCATCGAAGCAACCGATATTTTCATAAATAACCGCGAAAGCTGCTACGACGACGAAGCTCTTGCATTCGTCAGAAAGGGCATAAATCCTATCAGCTTTGAGGGACTGCGCAGGACTGTTTCAAGCGACGAATCGCGCATGATAAACGACGATCCGAATCCAAAGGTAATAATTTCAGCCAGCGGTATGTGCGAGGCTGGACGCATCAAGCATCATCTCAAGCACAATATCTGGAAGAGCGAAAATACGATACTTTTTGTCGGTTATCAGGCGTTCAACACGCTCGGAAGAAGTCTTATCGACGGAGCGAAAAGGATAAAGCTGTTCGGCGAGACTATAAACGTTGCAGCCGAGATACGGCAGCTTCCCGGAGTAAGCGGTCACGCCGATGTGAACGGACTTCTAAAATGGGCGCAGGCGATCTCCGGTGTTGAGAAATATTTTATAATCCACGGCGATGCCTCGTCTGCCGACAGCTTCACTCAGCGTTTGAAAGACGAGCTTGACACGGACGCATACGCTCCTTACAGCGGCGCTGAATTTGATATTTCAACGGGCGAGATCACTATTGATGCAAAGCCGATCCTTATTCCCAAAAAGAAAAATGAAAATGTTATCGGAAACGTATATTACAACGACTTGCTTGCCGCTTCTGACAGACTCTCACGACTCATCAAAGCCTCAAACGGCAGAGCAAATGCTGATATGCGCCACCTTACAGAAGCGCTCAACCGCTTGTGCGACGATTGGGAAATTTAACAAAATACACAAAAAGCTCCGCAGAAATTTGTTATCTGCGGAGCTTTCCTAATTAAAACAATTTCAATTATTATTCATTAACGGTGATGACCTCATTTTCCGACAGCCATTTCAGAAACTCAAAACGCGCCTGATCCTTGCATTCCGGCTTTATCATGTAGTACATATAATGTTCGATAAGGTTAAAGGTCTCGGCTGTACGCCCCTCGATCTTGAACTGCTCAAATCCCATAGGAATATACGTATTCCAGATCTCGTCGGGAGATATATGATTTTTCAGGTTAACAATTTCAAACAAGTTTCTTCCGGCGCACGGACAATCGTCAAACCTCAAAACTTCGGGGTGGTTCGCCCTGAAATTTTCCACATTAAAGGGAGCGTTCTGATATTTTCTCACATGGTTAGCATACGCTATCTGCTGCAAGCCGATAGCCTCATAATGCTCCGAACGCGTGGGGCAGCCCGGGTTACAGCAGGCGTTGACCAGCAGCTCGCATTTTTTCTTATCAGAGATCTTCTCCAGCACGTCAAAATCATGATTCAAGTCATAATCGATAACGACGATGTTATAATCCTTTTCGACTTCAGAATAAAGCTGACACTGATCAGTGATACGTTTACAAGTTGAACTTGTGATCTTGTAGTTGGGATAATTTTTTCTGATATAATCCTCAAGTAAAGGCGAAAGAACGATGACCTCGTTCATGCCGTTATCGGCAAGATGCATCACCATATTGCAAAAATTATCGCTGAGATGCTTTTTTTCAATCATGGGATTCGTGAAAGTAAAGCGCAGAGGAATACCCCTTTCGTTGAAATTGGTGATGACGCTCTTAACGAAATTTTTATCGCAGATACCGCTTTGCGTACGTCCGCCGTTCCATAAAGACGGAGGAAAAGCGCCGTAAACCGAAGCTATCTCAACGCCCTCGCGAAAATATTGGGGACACTTCGCGAGGAATTCCGCGAAAACAAGATTCAGCCTAAAATGTCCTGCAAAATCAGGAAGATGAAAACGCGCTTTCATAGATATACGTCCTTTCGATCACATGAGTAAAAATTTGAAGATATACAAATAAACGGAAGTCTATAAGGACTTCCGTTTAACATTATGCCGGCGAAGATCTATCTTACCGGGCCGTTGCCAGCCAAGTATTTTCGACGCAAGAGAGCTTAACTGCCGTGTTCGG
>CAJMSD010000003.1 GCA_905215965.1 uncultured bacterium
AACAGGCGCATTTTCTCACCCTTCCAGCCAACAGGCGAGTCATGGGTAAGAACATCAAAGACGATCATGTGTCTGGTCGCCGGGTCGAAACGCTCCAAAGCCATAATGTCATGGCCGGATAACTTCTGCGCCCCGGATTGCTGTCTGGCTTCTGCCAGCATTTCCCCGATGGTGCGGGCCTTCTCCGGCAGACGGTATTCGGTCTGCACCTTGCGGATCAAATCCATGCACTCCTGATCCGACAGGGGACGGAGCTTGTCCAGAAGGCTTTCCGCCGTTTCTTTCGTTGCCGGGTTCGGCGCATAGCGCCATGTCATATAAATCTCATTCAGGGCGGCGTTCTGATTGGTACTTTCAATCTGAAACACCATCCTCTTTTCTGCTTCTGTCAGTTTCATTGCCAGCCTCCTTCAAAATGGGTATAAAAAAACGCCATAGGTTTTTTGAGCCTACGGCGTTTCTTGCAATATTCACAATTCCAAACTTTCCAGCCACTCGTCGAAAGATTTCTTAGAGACGCGGATTGCATTTCCTATGCGGACGATCCTGAACTCCTCCTGCTTGACGAGCTGATATGCGGTTGTGCGGCCAATGTTGAGCATGGCTGCAATCTGTTCCACGGTATATGTGCGCGGTTCCGGCAGTGACTTTTTCTCTTTCTTGTCCATAGTAACCTCCATGTATTTGCCTTGTCATTTTGACTAAGGGAGTGAAGAATGGCAGTAGCAATCGGCTTTGGCTGGGTGTCCTCTTGCTAAGAATTTGCTAATAGGACCACCCAACGGACACATAAAACTGCGTCAGAATAGGTGTTTTGCACCATAAAGTTCGTTTACTACAAGTCATTCTGCGTAAGGGATGATATTGGAAGTTACATCCGAACCGTGTATCACATGGTAAGCCATACTCCTAAGCGGTAGGCCGGAGGTTCAAATCCTCTTAGCGACGCCAGACGAGTGATCTCGGCAAAAAAAACGGATCTGCTTTTTAGTAGATCCGTTTTTTATTGTTCAAATTTTATCAACATAACTATCCCAAAATTTTATTTAAAAAATCTATCATATTCTCTCCAAGAATTAAGGGTTGAAGCGGTGAAAAAGTATAAATATGTTTTGTTCTGCCAACACACAACAACATTTGTCCATTTATAAATCCAATTGGATAAAGATCTTCTTGAAGGAATTTACTTCTGTCAAGAATAAAATCAGATAATCCGGAAGCTAATGAAGCATCAAATTGAATGTCGCCATAAAAATTACTTACTCCATGTTGCTTAAGTTCATCAAAAGTAAATGAAATAATAGCGCCTTGAAAATATGTGAGGATCTCTTTTGCGTAATTAAAAATAGTAAGTCCTTCGTCATTGAAAATATCAATTATTAAAGATATATCTTTTTTGTTTTCATTCCAATTGTTGTCATGTAGTTTATCAATAATTCTTTGGTCTATTAATTCTAAATTCATAAATTTAAACCTCATTTATTATTTTACGTTTTCCGCCAAACGCCCATTCAATAATCTCTCCTATTTTGTTTTCTTCCCACCCTTATTATATCTTGTTTACGATGATCATTGCTGCGCCGAGAACAGTCAAAACAACACCTGTCGCACGATTCAATGTTTTGGGTTCGGCTTTATTTGCAAATTTCGCAGCGATTCTTGCCCAGAATAAAGTAGACAATACGCAGAGGATCATGACAGAAATATCAGGTTTTCCGCCTATTGCAAAATGAGAGCAAGCTCCGGTCAGCGCTGTAAATGCCATAATGAAAACGCTGGTTCCGACCGCCGTTTTCAATTCATATCCAAGCACGGACGTTAAAATAAGCAGCATCATCATTCCTCCGCCTGCGCCGACAAATCCGCATATCAAGCCTATAATGCTTCCGCATATTATCGACTGGATCACTCTCTTTTTAGCGGAAACCTCCTGCATTTTCTCTTTTGTCGTCATAATCGGCTTAACAATGAATTTTATACCAAGCAGTAAGGTCATAACCATTGAAAATGCTCCCATTGCCGTCTGAGTTATCAAGCTGGCAAGCATACTGCCTATAAATGTAAAAACAAGCACGGTAAACATCATGACAAGTCCGTTCTTGATATCAAGATTTTTATTTTTATGATAAGTATATGCCGATACGCCGCTTGCAAGGACATCGCTTGCCAAGGCAATTCCTATCGCCTGATATGCGGGAACATCAAGAAAGGTTATCAGCATTGGACTAATTACCGCTGCTGCGCTCATTCCTGCAAAGCCTGTCCCAAGTCCTGCACCGAGTCCGGCAATAAAACAAATTATAAATTCTATCATGTTATTTTGCCTCAAATTTACTCAATATTTTGACACGGGAGCCATATATCCGCAACAAACAAATCATTTTCCTCATATAGATCCATCATTCCATTATGCTTATGCACAATGTCTCTGACGGATTTAAGTCCATAGCCGTGAATATCTTTCTGCAATTTTGTTGTATTCAGATCGGAATTATTTTGCAGTACAGATTTACAGATCGAATTCTTGATGACAATGTTAATGTATTCTTTTTTCTGCGCAATATTGAAATATATCACTTTATCCGACTTGACATTCCGACAAGCTTCTATGGCATTATCAAAAACATTTCCAAGCAAAGAGCACAGATCTACAGCCTCAATAGTAGTTTCAAATTTTCCGGCTTGAACATTGGTAAGTATATTCTCATTCTGACATTGCATAAGTTTTATGTTAGAAATAATATCAACGACTCTATTTCCTGTATTGATTTGATTGTATCCAAAAATAAGTTTACTTTTAAGAATATTTTCTATATAATCATTTGCCTTGCTGTATTCTTTTTCTGAAATAAACGCAGCAATACATTGTAAATGATTTTTCATATCATGACGAATTTTATTTATTTCTATATATTGCTTTTCAGAATTTTCAAACTCCAATCTATACAATTCATTCTGCATTTTATCAATTACAAGATCCGTATTTTTAATATTTTTTTCGCTTATCCTTTTCATGAGGATATACACCAATATATTTATCGAAATAAGTCCAATACCTATACAAATTGACATAGGAGTTTCGCTTGATATACCGGCATCGAGATCAACCCGGAATATTCCAAGTCCTATGAACATAGTCAACACAAAAATTATACCGATAGTGATCCATTCGCTCAAAGAAAAACAATAGCGTTTATTTCCTTTTATTCTTAGCAGCAGTCTTGTTACTGTAAATAAAAGTGCTTTCGTTATAAAAAGATTAAGTAATCTTATTAAGCCGCGGAATTCTATCATTTCCTCAACAGTACGATCTGTTAAAATTCCCAGCGTCTCAAGCGATAGAAAGCTTATCATCAATGCAGAGATATCTAAAATAAATGATACGAACAATTTCTCAAATACTGTTCCTTTTAATAAAAACAGGGAGATAACAAAATTTATACTTATTCTGACGATGCCAAATACGCCCTCATAATTCATGAAATGATTAAACATAAGAGTAAGAGCTATATTTATGATAAAGATTACCAAGTAGCAGAATATATTATTTTCTTTCTTCTTTGGAGTTAAAAAACGAACCATAAAATCAGCATATATTGCATATTCCACAAAAGTTGCCAAATACTCAAAAATGTTCCATATCATGACTAATTCTCCCTTGATAAACGCATATAACAAATTTGTATCTGTTCAAATCTCCCCCTGCTTAGCGGAAGCTCCGTTCCATCATCAAGTATTACCGATGTGCGCTTTATTAGTTTTATAAATCTGTAATTCACAAGATAGCTCTGATGAATTTTCATAAATCCATATTGATTAAAAATTTCTTCGATATCGTTTAAATTACCGCTTACTGTAAAAATTTCATTGATCTTATGTATATGCAGCTTATGACTTTTCACTTCAATATATTTAATTTGCATCACCGGTACTTGTTTTTTTCCATAAAGAGTTGAGAACACGTACATTAGATTGTTCTTATCATATTTGCATATATACTTATTCAATGCCTCTGATATTTCAGTTTCAAATCTAAATTTACGTATAAATCTAAACGGTGCAAATTTTATTGAATCATATACAAGATCGTCTTTATTTGTAATAAATATTATATCAACATTTTCCTCTTCATCGCGTATTCTTTGGGCAATTTCCAATCCGGAAATACCGGGCATTTCAATATCCAAAAATACAATATCAAACCTTACGTTTTTAAATTCTTTAAGTAAGATCGTGCCGTCTGTATAATCATATATCTCAAAATCGACTTTCAATTCATTCAAAAGATCTTCAGTTTTTTTACGAATTGACTTTAATATAATTTCCTCATCGTCAACAATAGCTATACGGATCATTAAATCACCTCGCATATCAAATAATACCATATTTCAACAACGATTTCAATAAACAATCAAAATAATAATTTCTATTTCGTAATTTTCGACAATACTTATTTGTCGAGAGAAAAATTATCGTGAAAGCATAATAAATCCCCCACGCAGAACTGTTCGGTGAGGGAGATCTAACTACATTTTTTCAAGACGAGATATGCTCATATTTATAAATATTTTTCTAAAGCCTCTTACCGTTGCCAAGAAAATATTTAACTCCGTAAATTCTTTTGGTGATTTCTTTAACTGTCATTGAACCTTCATAATCAGACTGATCCATATAAAACTCGATAACTCTGTAATCTTCTTTTGCAAGATCCGATGTATGAATGTAACTGCGAGCCGCTTTTACGGAATTAAATCTCCTTGCGAATTCGCTGTGGATCGAAAGAACTTTTTTCGATACGACATATAATCCGTTTTTCTTATTTTTAATTACCCAACGCATTTTATTCTCCCTTAACCGAATAAAAACTGATATGCAATTCCAAACCACTCACGTACCCAGTACGTTGGCACAAGTCCGGGATTGGTAGACGCCGAAATATTATACGCCTCCAGATCAAGATCATTCGCAATCATTTCAGCACGAAGCTGATGATAGCCGTCCGTAATAATTGTGATTTTTTCTTCAAGTTCTTTTTCTTGAATAATTTCTTTTGAAAATTTTAAGTTTTCATAAGTTGACGAGGACTTGTCCTCAATAATAATTCTTTCCGGAGAAATTCCTTTTTCAATAAGATAATCATACATACACTGGGCTTCGCTGATTATCTCATCATTACCCTTGCCGCCCGAAACTATAACAGCTGTGTTCTCGTGATCGCAGAGGTAATCATACGCTGCATCAAGACGCCTTTTAAGCATCATGCTGGGACGTCCTTCCTTGACCTTGCAGCCGAGAACAACGACCGTTGTCCGATTATCCCCCGGCTTATCCAAAGCAGCTCTTACCATAAACACGCTTATAATGACAGCATACAGCAAAAAGCAAACAGCTGCCGCAGAAACAATAATGATCGTGATCCTGCCGGCTAAATTACTCCACATTGTTTTTATCAAGCCGACTGCCTGTTTATTGAAAATAAAAAAGCACAGAGCAACTGCCGAAACAGCAGCTCCAAAGCAATTTCCGATGTTTACTATTCCTGCCGTAAACGGAACGGTGAAAAAAAGAAGTAAAATGAATGATATAAGAGCAGCTACAATTCTAAAAACCGTTCTCTCCATAATCATACCTATTTAATTTCTTTCAAAGCCTTTGCAAGCTGTGCGGGACACGATGTATTTTTAAAGCCGCATTTGATCCCTTCAAGCTTTTCAATTACCTCATTTACCGGCATTCCCTTGACGAGAGTGGATATTCCTTTAAGATTTCCGTTGCAGCCTCCTACAAATTCAACGCTGTTGATTATATCATTTTCAACGTCAAGATATATTTTTCTTGAACAAACTCCGCTTGGAGTAAATTCATATTTCATATATATTTTTCCTTTCCATTATTTCATTTTTTCTGATAATCTGAGTATTCTCTCATAATTTTCCTTATCCGTATATTCGCTGCCAAGATGCGTCGGCACATTATTGTACAGTCCGTGAAAATCAGAACCTCCGGTCACTATAAGACCATACCTTTCGGCAATAGCTTTTAATTCTCTGCGGCAGGACTCGTCTGCCGAATAGTGACCTATCTCAACACCGTCGATTTTTCCGAATTCTGCAAGTTCTTCAAGAAGCTCGATATTGTCATAATGAGCAGGATGCGCCATTACTGCCACTCCTCTTGCCGAATGAATAAGATCGAGAACAAAATTCACATCGGGATATGCACGTTCAACGTAACACAAGCCTTTTTTCGGATTGAAGAGTTCACTGTCAAGCTCGCCGTAAAATTCAAGAGCATAGCCGTAATCAATAAGAGCACGCATGATATGCTGCTTAAAAATACTTTTGGAGCTTGTTGTATATCTGAGCACACTTTCAAGAGTTATAGGAAATTTTTCCATGACCTTATCGATCATTTCTTTTGAGCAAGCTTTTCTTATTTCACACGATTTAAGACAAAGTCCCTCAAGTCTGTCGGGCTTTTTCGGAGCATAACAAAGAATATGTACCTTACGCTCTCGTTTTTTATCCCACGCCGAAAGCTCTACACCATGCAGGATTTTCACGCCGAATCGCTCTCCGAGCACATCGGAACGTGAAAACGACGACATTGTATCATGATCGGTAAGAGACAGAACATCTATATTCATTCTGCTTGCTTGAGCGATAACATCTTCAATTCCAAGCGAACCGTCAGACAAAGTGGTATGGCAATGCAGATCGCAAATCATAATGACCTCTTTCTACGCAGCAAATATAAGCTGCGATAAAATAATATACAGCTATGTCCGGAGCTGAAATCTGCCGACACCATGCATTCAATAAAGCTTATCCGGCAGTTTATTATAGATTATATTGCGTCTAATTGTATTTAAGAACCGATTATTGTCCGATTAAAAATACTATAAAATAAATTATACCACATTTGCATAAATAAATCAAGCATTTATGGAAAATTGACATCATAATCCTATAAAATGCCCTAAATAATACCGCATAATAAGCTTTTGCGTTTACTTATTTTACTGTTTCCCTTGTGTAAATGCCAAATAAAGCTCGCTTTTTTTGTATCCGCTCTGCTTTGCAGCAATTTTACAGGCATCAACGGGACGTTCTCCCGATTCGACAAGCGATTCAACTATACTCAGAGCTTCGTCAATGGAAAGCTTCCCGCTTTTACCGTCCGCAGCTCCTTCCACAACAAGAACATACTCGCCTCTCGGCTCATTATCGCGGTAGAATTCAATAGCATCGCTGATCGTCAGGCGCAGGACTTCCTCGTGAATTTTAGTAAGCTCACGGCAAAGAGAAATTCTGCGTTCTCCGCCAAAATATTTTTCAAGATCGTCAAGAGTTGTGCGCAGCTTATGGGGAGCTTCATAAAAAACCATCAGCACGGTTTCGTTTTTCAGAGCTTCAAGACGTTCGCTGCGCTGTTTTTTCTGAACAGGCAAAAATCCCTCAAAGCGGAATCGAGATGTTGGAAGTCCCGAAACAGCCACTGCCGAAACGACCGCACTCGGTCCCGGCACCACCTTAACATCAATACCGTTTTCAGCGCAGAGCTTAACAAGCAGCTCTCCCGGATCGGATATGCATGGCATTCCGGCATCGGTAACGATACCGCAGCTTTCTCCGTCAAGAAGCCTTGAAATAATGTTATCCGCAGCTGCCCTTGAACTATGCTCATGAAAGCTTACAAGCTGTTTTTTTATGTCAAATCTGTTAAATAGTTTAACGGTAACTCTTGTATCTTCGGCGCAGACAAAGTCAACGCTTTTGAGAGTTTCAAGCTGCCTGATCGTGATATCGTCCATGTTTCCTATCGGCGTTCCTATTACGTAAAATGTTCCGCTCATATCTGCTCCTTTCCAATATCATAAATTTGTTGAAGTTCATCGGAAAACCCTTCTTCCGTGCGGATATAAAGCTGAGGTTCTATCTTCATAAACGGCTTAGAGCCTTTTTTCCCCTCTATCAAAAACAGCCAAGGCGCTTCGCTCGGATTTTTTGAAACCATTCTTAAACGTTTTGGCTCGATACCGTTTGTTTTCATCGCGTATATAACGTCGCTCAGACGTTCGGGACGATTGCACACACAAAGTCTGCCTCCGTATTTCAGCAGCTTTGAAGCCGCATTGCACACATCTCCGATATTGCACATTATTTCGTGCCGTGCAATACGCTGAGCGGTTATTGCACTTTCAAAGCCGGCATTCTCAGCTTTGTACGGCGGATTGCATACGACAAGATCAAGCAGTCCCAGCGGCGCTCCGTTCCAAAGCTCCTTCAGATCGGCGCATATCGGCACGATTCCGTCAGTAACGCTGCGCTCCAAACCCATCTTCAGCTGCTCAATGGCGCTTTCCTGAATATCTACTGCATAAGTTATCTGCGGAGGACGTTTTTTCTGCATAATCAACGGTATTATGCCGCAGCCTGTCCCAAGGTCGCATACTTTATCCTTCTGACGATATCCGCAAAAGTCGGCAAGCAAAAATGCATCGGTTCCGAAGCGATGATCGGAGCTTGCGCATACGTAAATTTTATCGGTCAGTTTTTCAAACGAATATTCCATTATTTTATCGTTCCGCCTCCCACAACGATGTCTCCGTCATAAAAAACAACAGCCTGTCCCTTTGTTACGGCTCTTTGAGGCTCGTCAAACTCAACGGTATATTCTCCGTTTTCATTAAGGAAAAGCACAGCCGGCTGCTCCGACTGACTGTAGCGCGTTTTTGCGGTGATCCTCATTTTCCCTGTCAGCTTCTCAACGGATATCAGATTAACATTTTCAGCCGTCAGACAATTTGTATATAGCTTGCTTTCATCGCCAATGGTCACGGTATTGCTCTCAACGTCTTTTCTTATCACATAAGCCGGTTTTCCGAGAGAAATTCCAAGTCCCTTTCTCTGACCTATGGTATAGCTGATAATTCCTTTATGCTCGCCGAGAGCTTTTCCGTCAATGCTTATGAATTTGCCGCACGGTATATCCATTCCGGAAAATTTTCTTATAAATTCGTCGTATTTTCCGTCGGGAACAAAACAAATATCCTGACTGTCAGGTTTGTTTGAATTAATTAATCCTGCATTTGCTGCGATCTCCCTGACCTGACTTTTTTCAAGCTTGCCAAGCGGAAACAGCGTATGTGCAAGCTGCTCCTGAGTAAGGGAATACAGCACATATGTCTGATCCTTGCTTCTGTCTTTCGGCCTTTTCAGCAAATATCTTCCCGACTTCTCATCATATTCGTTTACGGCATAGTGACCTGTAGCGATATAATCATAGCCAAGCGTCTGCGCACGAAGCAGCATTTTATCAAATTTTATATGCCTGTTGCATTCAATACAAGGGTTGGGAGTTCCTCCTGAAAGATAACAATCTACAAATTGCTTCATAACATATTCACGGAAATAATCCTTGAAATTGAACACTACATGATCGAATCCAAGACGGCACGCAACGCTTCTCGCATCTTCTGTATCGGAAAGTGCACAGCAGGTCTTGCCATCCTTCTGAGCCTGTATAATATCGTCATTGGAAAAGAGCTTCAATGTAACTCCCATGACATCATAGCCCTGCTCTCTGAGAAGCAGCGCCGCAACGGAGCTGTCAACTCCGCCGCTCATTCCAACCATAACCTTTTTCATTTAAATATCCCTGCCAATCAAATCAATAATTTCATCTGCAAAACGCACCGACGCATTTGACCTCTCTTTTATAAGCTTCCATTCAAAATCAGATGTTTCATCGTATACTCCTACCGTGAAAAAACCTGCCGAACGGGCAGTTTCAATGCAGTGAAGCGAATCTTCCGCCACCATGATCTCATGAGGCTCAAAGCCTAATTTTTTTGCCGCTCCGTAATATATCTCGGGAGAATTCTTTCCTCCGGGATATTCCGAATCCGTAAGCAAAAATTTTAATCTGCCGAGAATACCGTAACGATTCAGTATCGCCTCGGCAAGATTTTTGTATGTGGCAGTAGCTACTCCGTAAGGTATATCTGCATCGTCGAGATAGTCAAGGAGCTTACCGACTCCCGATTTTAAGGGAATAACTTCACTGTAGCAATGATACACGAGCTCTTCGATACGTTTTTTTATGTACTCTCTTGTGCATTTAAGCCCGAACCGTGTAATAAAATAATCCGTAGATTCGTCAACAGACATTTTCCTCATAATTTCCGAGATATCAGCCGGAGGATCTGTCACACCGTTTTCAAGCAAAAACTTCCTGTCAATATCGCTCCATATTCCCATTGAATCGATAAGCGTACCGTCAAGATCGAAAATTATGCCCTTAATCAACGTAATTCTCCTCTTCAGCGACATTCACGCTGTCCTTATCATAATCTGATTCAATGTAAATATTCTCTTCATTAACGTTTATGCTGTCTTTATCCTGATTAGACTCACTGTAATCAGGATATATTACTACAGCCTGACGATTCATCTGGTCGTAGACGCTCTCAAATTGCTCAAGCGAATACTCCATAGAACCCTTAAGAGGATCTGCGGCATATACGATACCCTCGTCAATGTCATAACCGGTAAGCACCATGCAGTGCTCAAGAGACGCAAACCAAGCTTCATTACCTTCAGGCGTAGTCCATTTATGTTCTAATATTACGTTCTTTAGTCCCATACTCGCCCATATAACGACCGGACGTCCATTTTCGATCTGATAAAACAGATCTCTGAATTCAGTGCCCGAAAGATCCAAGGCTCTCCAGTTTGAATCTATATCATTGAAATAATTTTCCGCTGTCACAGCTATCACGGGAGCATAACAGCCAAAGCCGTTATCGGCTCTCGGGTCTCCTATATATGCTTCACTGAATGTACGGTCTGCAGTCGAGCTTATCGGCATATAATTATCACAAAGATCAACCTTGTCAATTTCAAAGCCGCAATAATTCAAAACGGTTGCCAGAGCCGTGACCTCACAGCCTGTAGGCAGCTCGGGATTCTGCAATATGCATTCAACATCAAGTGTACACGATGTCGGTGTTTCATGGGATTCAGGCATTTCAAGAGGCTCTGTAGGCGCTTGGGTAACAGGCTCAGTTGTCTGAATCTGAGTTTCTGATTCTGCCGAAGAAGCGTCGGAAGCTTCTTTATTAACTAAAGAGCTTTCATAGTTGGCTTGCTCTACAACATCTCCGCAGGAGGGCAAAAGCATAAGTCCAAGTACGGCTGTAAGCAATATAGAAAACTTTTTCATAAAATTCACTCCAGATCAAGCATAATTTTGGCTTTGTAATCTTTTTGCGCCGAAGTTATTGTTTTCAGCGACAATCCGTAAATATCGGAAGCTGCAGCTTCAAGTTCTGCAAAACGTCTTGCCGTATGACTTTTCTGTGAAAGCTTTGCGATTGACGTAGCAAACGGCAGAGAAGCTTTTCCTTTAGCAGCGGCAAGTATTTCTCTTCCGCGCTCATTTATCGCAAGTATCCTTCCATAAGGCGGCATATGAGTCATATCGGCCTTTTTGACGCCTATAAGCAGTCCGAGAATTATACGCCTTATTCTTGCCATTGTATAGCGTTTTGTTTTTACGGTTACAAGAAGCTCGTCGAGAGAGCCTGACATTCTTGCATTATAAATACGATTTTCAAGTCCCTGTCCCACATCGCTGATCCCGGAGATCTCTTTGACTGAAGTGGTTCTGAGCTTATAAAGGATAATTCGTTCCAATCTGCTCATATCGGAGATCTCACCGGCGGCGGCAGCTTTGCGTATTGCGTCTATCCAGATCTGAGTTGTATAATTTTCTATAAGGTCTATTCCGGATTCATTGTCTGCGATGAGACTGCGTATATAGGACGCGCTGGCGACTTCGCTTTCGGCGTTCATGCTGTCGTGAGCTGCGATTTTTCTTTGGATAGTAAACGGCTTTATATTCGGTGCCATGCTCCTGAGCGCTCTCATATATTCGATCGCAAGAAGATTATTCGGCTCGGAAAGTATTGCTGCCGCATCGCTGTCGATTGCGCTTACTACCGAATTTAAAGCGCGCGGATAAGTATATCCTTTTTCCATGATCGAGATTATATCCGCTTTATGTTCGAAAGCCGAATTATCGGCAATTTCAAGAGTTTTTGCAAGCTTATCGGTGCTTCCGCACTCGCTGCCGAAGGAAAGCTCGTTTACGACTCCAAGCGACTTCAAAAGCCATACGGCTCCGGCAGCAAAGTTTTCGGCAGATGAAAGACAAAACTGAACAGGAAGCTCTATTACAAGATCCGCACCGGATCTTATGGCAAGACGCGCGCGCGTAAGCTTATCCAAAATGGCTGTGTCTCCGCGCTGAACGAAATTGCCGCTCATTACAGAAACAATATGAGTTGCTCCATTGCGCCGTGTTTCGCGTATATGATGTGCATGACCGTTATGGAAAGGGTTATACTCGCATATAATTCCGCTGATTTTCATTTTACTACCTCTTCTCTATGATTTCATTGTTTTTTTGTAAATTATAAATAAATATTGATCTCCCGTCACCGATTATTGGTTTTTTAGAACAAATTTTCAAAAAAAGCTTGCATTTTACAGAAAAAAGTATATAATTGTAAATGTAAAATTATAGTTTTGGAAAGGAATTGTATTAATTATGATCATTTTAGTTGTTAATGCAGGCAGTTCATCTCTTAAATATCAGCTCATCAATATGGACGATGAAAGCGTTATTGCTAAGGGTAACTGCGACAGAATCGGTATAGGAGGACATATCTCACACAAAACGAGCGATGGCAGAACTTATGACGCAGACTGCAACTTCCCTACACATACGGAAGCCTTTGAAAAGCTCGTTGAAACTCTTACCTCCGGAGATGCCGCCGTTATTAAGAGTATGGATGAAATTTCCGCTGTTGGTCACAGAATCGTTCAGGGTGCGGAAGTCTTTGATAAAACAACTCTTGTAACCGACGAGGTTATCCAGAAAATCGATGATCTTCAGGAACTCGCACCTGTACATAACCACCCTCATGCGCTTGCTCTCTGGGCTTGTAAAAAGGTTATCCCAGAAAATGTTCCGCAGGTAGTTGTATTTGATACAGCTTTCCATCAGACAATGCCTCCTAAGGCTTATATGTTCGGTCTTCCGTACGACGATTATGAGAATCTGCACGTCAGAAAATACGGTTTCCACGGAACATCACACAGATTTGTTTCTGCTGCACTTGCAAAGGCTATGGGCAAAGATATAAAAGATCTTAAGATAGTTTCATGCCATCTCGGAAACGGTTCTTCAATCACAGCTATCAAGGACGGAAAGTCAATTGATACTTCTATGGGATTCACTCCGCTTGACGGTGTTGTTATGGGTACACGTACAGGAAGCGTTGATCCGTCAGCTGTTACATTTGTTGCTGACAAGCATGGCTTTACTCCGGCGCAGATGAGCGACTACATGAATAAAAAATCCGGATTTCTCGGAGTTTCAGGAGTTTCCTCAGATAACAGAGATATCTCCGAAGCTGCTTCACACGGCGATAAAAAAGCTCAGCTTGTTACTGATATGCTTGTTTATGAAATCAAAAAATATATCGGAAGCTATGCCGCAGCAATGAACGGACTTGACGCCGTAATATTCACAGGCGGTATCGGCGAAAACGCATATGACGTAAGAGCTGCCGTATGTAAGGATATGGAATTTTTCGGAATCAAGCTTGACGAAGCTGTAAATGACGGTCTGAAAGGTAAGCTTCAGAAAATTTCCACATCAGATTCAAAGGTTGACGTTTGGGTCGTACCTACCAACGAGGAGCTTCTCATTGCAAGAGATACTCTTGCTCTCATATCCAAGTAATTAATTTATTATATCATCTTTTTCAAATAATTTCAACACTTATTGCAATTTTTTCCGATTTTATTTTTATTTATATGCTAAAGGCTGCACAGCACAAGCTATGCAGCCTTTCTTATTTTCAAAAAAAGAAGAGCAGCACCGTGATAAAACGATACTGCTCCATATTTCATAATTTTAAAAAAAACCGTAAATTAAATTTTATCAAAAGCCTGCTTAAGATCTTCAAGAATATCATCAACGTTTTCAAGTCCGACAGAGAATCTGATCATACCGCCTTCAATTCCGCAGGCAACAAGCTGTTCATCGGTAAGCTGACGGTGAGTAGCGCTTGCCGGATGAAGCACACAGGTACGTATATCTGCAACATGGACTTCATTCGAAGCAAGCTTCAGCGAATCCATAAATTTTACGGCAGTATTTCTTCCGCCTTTAATTACAAATGAAATAACTCCGCTGCAGCCGTCGGGAAGATACTTAGAAGCAAGTTTATTATATTTATTACTTTTAAGTCCGGGATAGTTTACGGATTCTACCTTTTCGTTGTTCTCAAGATACTCGGAAATTATACGCGCATTTTCACAGTACTGTTTCATACGGATAGCAAGAGTTTCAAGGCCAAGATTCAGATAAAATGCAGACTGAGCCGACGGATAGCAGCCAAAATCTCTCATAAGCTGCATTCTTGCCTTTACTATATAAGCAGCCTTGCCATAGGTCTTTGTATATACGATACCGTGATAGCTCTCGTCAGGTTCTGTGAATTCAGGGAATTTACCGTTCGCCCAGTTGAAATTTCCCGAATCGACAATAACGCCGCCGACCTGAACAGCATGACCGTCCATATATTTTGAAGTAGAATGTATAACAATGTCAGCGCCGTGCTCGATAGGTCTGCAAAGCACAGGCGTCGGGAATGTATTATCGACAATAAGCGGAATATTATTTTCATGAGCAACCTTTGCAAATTTTTCTATATCAAGAACGGTAAGGGCAGGATTCGCAATAGTCTCGCCAAAAATTGCCTTAGTGTTAGGCTTTATTGCGCTTGCGATCTCGTCCTCAGACGCGTCCAGATCCACAAAAATGCACTCGATACCAAGCTTTTTAAGAGTAACAGCGAAAAGATTTACAGTGCCTCCGTAAATAGACGTACTTGAAACAAAGCTGTCACCAGCCTGACAAATATTGAGAAGCGAACAAAGCGAAGCAGCCTGTCCGCTTGATGTACACATTGCACCGATACCGCCCTCAAGAGCAGCGATTTTATCCTCAACAGCCATAACTGTAGGATTTTCAAAACGCGAATAGATCAGGCTTTTTGTAGGGTCGTCGAAAACAGCGGCGACATCATCCGTTGAATCATAAACATAAGTAGTGCTTTGAACTATCGGAACGACTCTCGGTTCAGTATTTTTTGGCGTATAGCCCGAATGCAGGCATTTAGTTTCAATTTCCATAATATCCTCCTGAGTATATATTAATATTTTTATTGCATATTTTCAATATAAACCAACTGTTCAGAAACGTTTTATCTTTGGCAAACAATATTCAAGAACAGCGCAGTATTTATCAATGATCGTTATAACATAGCTTTCCTTGTATTTGGGAAGAGACTTTGTTACAGGCCACATATGTTTTTCTATCATATCCCTTTCAAGATCGGTAATATCGATAAGCTTTCCGGCATTTTCCGAAGCTATCATGGGATGTGCAGAGCTATGCGACGGCTGTTTTTTTCTTCTCGACAAGTTGTATTCTTTTCTGTTATAGTAAAAAAGGTCATGAAGCAGCCCCGCTCTTGCAGCAGAACGAGCGTTAAGACGCAGCTTTTTACAAACAAGATAGCTATAATACGAAACATTTATACAATGCTGATAACGCGTGGTGCTGACATGATGAGTTATAAGCTTAAGCTGCTCAAGTTCATCAGCCCCGGCAATATCCTTGATACAATCGAAATAATTCAATGCCGTAAGCTCCTTTTTAGAGCCTATCGCTTTAAGCATGGCAATCAACCCTTTACATTAATTATGCCTTTATTATAACACAGTCTTATTCAAATTTCAATAACTATTAAAAAATTTCCTGATTTTATTAATTTTTATTTTTGTCGATGCAAAAGTGCTTAATGCAGTAACCGACCAATGAAAGCACGATTATTCCGATAAAGATCAGCAATCCTGCCACAAAGCGTCCCTTGCCGATATTAGCTCCCATCATCACGGAACAAGCCATTGACGGAGTACGTGCGGCAGCTGTGATGAGATAAAATTTCGACGGCTTGATCTTAGTCAATCCTGCCAGATACGTAAGAAAATCCTTCGGTGTTCCCGGTATCAGAAATAAAATGAAAACTGTCATGGTAAGCTTTCTCTCATCTTTCAGCAGCTTTAGATCGTCAAATTTTTTATTAGGGAATACCTTTTCTACAAGCGGCCGTCCAAATTTTTTTACGAGATTGAAAACGATTATTGTTCCTATGAATACTCCGGAAACGCACCAAACTATTCCCCAGAAACCACCGAAAAGAACTCCGCTCATGACCTCAATGGGCGCACCCGGAACAAAAGCCGCAACTATCTGCAATATTTCAATTCCCACAAAAACAATCGGAGCAAAAATACCGAATTCCTTTACCTTCTCGCCGATAAGTACACGTCCGCTTTCCGTACACAGAAGCTTGATAAAAGGGATCGAAAAACAAATTATAAGGCATAAAACAACGGCGACGACCGCATAGCCCAAATATTTCCCAAGCTTTTTCATTCCTAAAACACCTCTTATTTATTATACAACAATTTTTCACTTAATTTCAATAAAAACAAAAAAGTTTCATTATATTTTAATCATTGTAAGCGAATTGTGAAAATACTGTGAGATAAAATTGAAAAAATATTACAGTTTGCCTATTTGCTTGACAAATGTAATAACAATGTGTATAATTATAGTTGTGTTTAAGGCAGTTCCGCACAATTTTTGTACAATGCTGCGTTAAAGTAATAATACTCAGGTCATTCCGCAGAATTTTCGATAATGCATTGATTTGTATTCGCTTAGCCAATCAGATTTTTTACAGATCTCGCGGCTTTGCACCGAACGGAATGCTTTAATTACAATTTTATGAAAGGATAAAAATAATGAATAATAAAAAGAAAAGAGCAGTTGTGGCTTGCGTCGTTCTCCTGATTGCCGCATCGGCCTTTGGCTGCAGCAATAAAAAAGACGGCAGCAATTCTTCAAGCGGCAGTCAGACAACTACCGTAAATCCAAATCTCTTGAACCAGCCATTTACTTTCAGTATCGAAGAAACAGACAGCAATGACAGTAACCTTGATTCGGAAGATCCTACTTCAGATGTCTCGGGAAATGAAACTTCTGCCACTGATAATAATACAAACGAAAATTCAAACAGCAGCACTGAAAATACCGGAGACATCGATTCTCCAGATCCGACTGCAGAAAATCTTACCGAGTACGTTCCCGTTACCGAAACAGACGGAGAACCTGTTACCGACAGCAACGGCGAACAAGTAACTACTGTCATTACTGTAACGACTGACTCGTTAGATCCAACTATTCCCAATGATCCTGAAAGTACCACTCCTGCACCGCCTCAGGAAAATAAATCAAATTATAAAAAGGGAAAAATCTACTGGTTTGATCTTTCAAAAGAAGACGATTTTGAATTTAACGGCGACTTTATCAGCGTTAAATTCAAAATCAAAGAAAACACAGCCGACGGTGTTTATGACTTAAAAATAACAAATCCTGATTTTTCAAACTACGACGGCGTTACGCTTAAGCCAAATAAACTTGAGCACGGAAAAATATTCGTTGGTCAGGAAGGTTATGCGCAGAATGATTTCAACGATTCCGACGGATTTGCGATCTACACCGATAATGCTTCCGGTAAACAGGGCGATGAAATAGTTCTTAATTTCCGTATGAATAAAAATCCCGGTATGTGCGCTATGGTTTTCGAATTTCAGTATGACGAGAACGCGTTTGAACTTATTGAATGCATACCGTCAGGCGAGTTTGCCGATATTTCCAACAATTGAATATAATTTTATAAAGGATGGATTAAAATGAATATTAAAAAAAGCAAATACATACTTCTTTCTCTTGTCTCAGCGATAGTTGTCTCAGGTTTTGCAGGCTGTGCTGATTCCGAAAGTTCGTCAGAGGCATCAGGTTCATCAAATGCGTCAGGCGATCAAAGTACGACAGAATCTGCTACACTGCTTCAAATGCCCCTTGAATTCGGCTACCAGAGCGGCAGTGTCTCCGACGATGATGAATCAAGCAATCTCGACGCTCAGGATCCGACTTCTCCCGATTCCGAAAATTCCGACGGTTACGAAACTGTGACCGATGCAAACGGCGAGCCTGTTACGGAATATGTAGACGTAACAGACGTAAACGGCGAAGTTGTTACCACCTATGTGGACGTTACCAACGCTGACGGCGAAACTCAAACCTATGCTGACGGCGAGGTTGAAACAACTGCTGTTCCTGTAACCACTTCTGTAGCTGTTACAAAGCCTGCAGGCGAATCAAGCGGAAGCAGCTACACTCCTTATATTGATAAAGCATACGCTATGTGGGTAGATATTTCCGATTTTAAGGATTATATCTTTAACGATCAATTTATCAGCATAACTTTCAAGGTAAATGAAAATGCTCCCGACGGCGCATATGACATTAAATTTACAGAAACTCAATTTTCAAGTATTGTAGACGCAGGTACTTCAGTAATTCCGGATAATATTTTCGACGGCAAGGTGTTTGTCTCTACAGATGCTGAAAAGCAACCTGAGATCCCTACTGACGGATTTACCGTTTACGGCGATTATGCTTCATGCAAACAGGGTGACGAAATAACGGTAAATTTCAATTTTAAAAATAATCCCGGTATGGTCGGCATGCTTATCTGGTTTGAATACGATAGAAAAGCGCTCGATATCGTAAGCATGAAAGCAACCGGAGAGTTCGAGGATATTTCTACTGCAAGCTTCGGTAAAGCTCCCGAAACTACCTCAGCTGCGGAATAACTCTTGCTTTATCTAAACTTTTCCTATGTATAAAACAAATCCCGAAAGTAGTTCATAACTGCTTTCGGGATTATTGTATACATTAGTATTTGCCCCAGCAGGCTGCGTAAATAACGTGACAAATACTGATTTATGCGTCTTGTTTAGTGTGCATTATCAAATATACGGCAGTGAGAATTGCTCCTACAACGAGAATAATTATTTCTGTTATCATGAACATATTAACCGTATTATACATTAAAGTGGTAAAAGATTTGAAAATCAACGGCTGTTTGATCGTGAAAGCATCAAAATATTTCACAGCTATAAGATAGATGCTTGGAACTATACCAATTACTCCGGAAACTATTCCAGATATGCCGATCCAGTAAAGAGAATCTTTTTTGGATTTCAGATTGATTATAAAAAGAATTATTATCATAAGCAGAAGCGCTGCGCCGACTGCAATTTCAATTTTATCAAGCTGTCTGTAAAGAACTCCTGTCTTATTGAGAATTCCCTCTCTGCTCATTGTACCGAACTTGTAAACATCGCAGTTATCGCCTATCACTTTGTATGCCGATTCAATTGTATCGTCAAGCTTTTTATAATAATTATCATCTTTTTCATAATCTATGCTGTCCGCATAATTATCAAAAAACGAAGTAATGCTGTTCTCAAGTTCTTTATTCACAGGCACACTGTAATCCTGTTTTGTTCCGGAATTCATTTCGGCAAACCCCGTATCAATTATGCCGTCAACAACCGATCGTATGTAATCAATTGTAAGCTCCTTTGTATATACCTCCGACGGAACTCCGGTTTCATTATATTTATCGCCGAAATAATTTTCAAGCTGCGTCTGAACAGAAGCCGCGATATTATTTTTTGACGAAAGCTCTTTCAGGTAATCGGGCGAAGCCACTTTGTTCACCGTTATCATACCGGCAGATAAAATAAGAACGAACACCAAAATAACAGAAGCAAGAATGCTTATAACGTAATTTTTTCCTGATTTCATCACTGAGCCTCCCCTTCTGCATTAACATAGAATTTCTGCTCTGAAAGCTCGCATACAACGCCGATTCGCACATCGGACGCGCCAAGAATATCCTTTTTACAGGTATACAGAACAAGCTCTTTCTCATCAGAGGGATTAACATACTTTTTATCGGTCTTTTTAAATGTTATAAGCTCCTTGACAACGTAGTTAAATTCACCGTAATTTGTGTTGACCGTAACATTATCTCCGACAGAAAGCTCTGAAAGCTCTGAAAAAAATGTATCCTCATGGGCGCTTATGACTGTTTTTCCTGCTTCTCCCGGAAGCTTTGAATATGTAGCCTGACAAGCTCCGCGTTCAAACAGCTCGCGGTCGCTGCCCCAGTAAACAGGTACGCTCAATTCCATTCCGCTGCTTCTGATAACTGCAAACTGTTCTCCGAAAGACGGACGTACTACGCTGCCCTCACTGCTTGTCTCACCCGAATAATCGAGAATAATATCTCCGTCAACTATATTCAGACCATTGCTGCCATCATTGGGATCATTTTTAAATTCATCCATGAAAGCAAGATTAAGATACACCGACAGCTTATGGTAGGGTTTAATTGCCGCTATTAACAAAATGGCCATACTTATCAGCAATACTATAAAAGGAGCAGCCAAAACAGCCAATTTATTCTTTTTTTTGCCGTTTTTATTCATTGTCTTCATCTGCTGCCTTTCCTGTAAAGCATTTGCGTATTACAAGCCATATTCCGCCGACAGCCATAAGAATTCCTGCTGCCGAAAGCATATACGGCAAACGATGGTCATAACCGGTATCTTCTACAATAACGCCTACAGCTGCAACATCTATAAGTTCTCCGTCCTTATTTCTCATCTCCATAGATATATTGTCGTCGGTTATATTGTTTACAGTTACCTTAACGCCCAAGCTGTCGCTTGCTTTAACAAATTTATCGACTATTACTGCTTTATTGTCAGCCGGAAGCTGTTTTACGATGCTTTTTAGCTCTTCCGCCGAAAGAGAATTCAAAAATGCCTCCCGCTCGCTTTCAGGAAGCGAAGCAACATACGCCTGTTTTTCTTCAAGAGTCATTTTTATGAAATCGGACTGACTGATTCTATTATTACCACCCGAAGGAGCTGTAGGATCAGTCGGTGATGTAACAGCTTCCGTTGAGGGTTCAGTTGAAGGTTCAGGTGGATCATTAGGTACTACTCCGAACTGCTTTAGTATCTCGTCATGATATTCCTTTATATAATAAATTGCATAATCAAGATCCTCGGAAGTATAATCATCGGGATTTGCATAATACTGATTAAATCCCTGCTGTATAACAGACTCTGGTATACCGTACTGGCGCGCAGTAGAAGCGACCTGATCGACCGTAGCAGCGTCTACAGCCGTAGTTATTGTAAACGGATAACTAATAAGGCACGCCGCGGTACAAAATAAAAATAGAATTTTACGTTTCATTTTTTTCCCCTTTCACGAATAACACTTTTTTATATTATAACTTCTTTACGTAATAAAGTCAAGAAAATTAATATTCTATCCTCAAAGACCTAATTGGAATTATTGTGATTATCTTTATGACTCCGCTTTCTCTTCATTCAAAATATCCATAAATTCCTCTCCGGTTATGGTTTCCTTGTCAAGAAGATATTTCGAAAGCTCGTGAAGCTTATCAATATTTTCGCTCAGTATTCTTATTGCTTTTTCATGAGAGGTCTTAACGATGCGGCATACCTCTTCATCAATTTTTGCAGCTGTTTCAGGCGAACACACCAAAGAAGCGTCTCCGCCGAGATATTGATTTGAAACAGTCTCAAGAGCTACCATGTCAAAATCGCTGCTCATTCCGTAACGAGTAACCATTGCATGAGCAAGCTTTGTAGCCTGTTCTATGTCGTTTGAAGCTCCGCTGGTAGACGTATTGAAAACGAGTTCCTCTGCCGAACGTCCGCCTGTCAAAGTAGCGATCCTTGCAAGAGCCTCTTCTTTTGAAAGCAGGAATTTCTCGCCCTCATCGACCTGCATTGTGTAGCCAAGCGCTCCGGAAGTTCTCGGCACGATAGTGATCTTATGTACCGGAGCGGAATTTTTTTGCTTAGCCGCAACAAGCGCATGACCGATTTCGTGATATGCGATTATCTCCTTTTCCTTTTGAGAAATAACCGCATTTTTTCTCTGATATCCTGCAATAACGACTTCTACACTTTCCTCAAGATCATTTTGTTCAACAAGCTTTCTGCCGTTTCTTACCGCTCTCAGTGCAGCTTCGTTTATAATATTTGCAAGCTCTGCGCCCGAAGCTCCTGCCGTAGCGCGCGCAACAGCATTGTAATCGATATTATCGCAGGTCTTGATTTTGCAGGCATGAACCTTAAGAATAGCTTCACGTCCGTTTAAATCAGGAAGCTCGACCGGGATTCTTCTGTCAAATCTTCCGGGACGCAAAAGCGCCGGATCAAGCGATTCGGGGCGATTGGTAGCAGCAAGAATAACTACGCCTTTTTTGCCGTCAAATCCATCCATCTCGGTGAGAAGCTGATTAAGGGTCTGCTCACGCTCGTCGTTACCGCCCATATTTCCGTCACGCTTTTTTCCGATAGTATCTATCTCATCGATAAACACAATACAAGGAGCTTTGTCATTTGCCTGTTTAAAAAGATCACGAACCTTTGCAGCTCCCATACCTACAAACATTTCAACGAATTCAGAACCCGATATCGAGAAGAACGGCACGTTAGCTTCGCCTGCAACAGCCTGTGCAAGAAGAGTTTTACCAGTTCCGGGAGGGCCGACAAGAAGAGCGCCCTTAGGAAGATTTGCTCCTATCTCAGCATACTTTTTAGGATTATGCAGGAAATCGACAATTTCTTCCAGCGCGTCCTTAGCCTCGTCCTGACCTGCTACATCGGTAAACGTTTTTCCTGTCTGCGCCTTTACATAAATTTTAGCGTTGCTTTTTCCGAAAGACATCGTATCGGATAGACTTCCCATACGCTTACTCATGCCCTTCATCAGAATATTCCACACGATCATAAGCAGAATAATCGGAAGCACCCACGAAATAATAAAAGAAGCAATCGGACTTGTTTCCTCAATATGACCTGTAAATTCAATCTCGCTGTCTTCGCCGTACAGCCTGTCCACAAGATCCGGATCATATAACTTGACCGTCGAATAGACCTTGGACTTTCCGTCCTCGGTTTCAACTTTAAAAAGAATATCGCTTTCTTGGATCTCAACCTGCTTGACAGTGCCGGAATCGAGCTGCTTTAGGAAAAAACTGTAGTTGGTTTCGGTTATCTTCTGCTTGCTCAGTGCAGGCATTATCATAAAATTGAATACAAGAAGAATCGCCAGTGAAATTATTACATAATATACCAGCGATTTTTTTGGTGCTTTATGTTCATTCATATCCATATTAGATCTCCGATCTGCCGTATTTACATAAGCGTTACGACATATTGATTTAAGTATTCAAATACGACAAAATTTTATATAGAAATCCGCACAAAATCCCTATGCAGACATTCTCCAAAATCAATTCAGATGTCAAATATAGCGCTCTACAAAATTATAACACAAAAAACAAATAATTTCAATGAACGTTTAGTGTATTCAATGAAAATTCCGTGAAAACCATTTATTCCCAAAAATTCGGCGCAGCATTATTCCTTGATACAATAAGAAACAATATATTTTCCGCCGCATAGAATATACTGAACAAATTCATATCCTTTGATATTTGTAACTATTTTTTTATCCTCGAAAGCAAATTCAACCTTATCAAGAGGATATGAGATACCTATTCCCAATGTCTTGACATACGCTTCCTTCAACGTCCAGAAACGCGTAAACATCTCCGCTTTATCCTGTTCGGGAGCGGCATCCATTATTCTCTGCTCATTCTCGGAAAAAGCTCGCCTTATAACCGCGGGACGAACTTTCTTCACGGGTTCTGCATCTATACCGCATTCTCTGCCGCACACAAGACACGCTGTTATACCGTCAGCATGAGTAAGATTATAGTATACATCAGGATATTCCGCAAGAAACGGTTTTCCTTTATCTCCGTATTCAATTTTGGTTTCCGAGCCGTATTCGATCCCGTTCTTTCTCAGTAAAACCGAAAGCAGCTTATGAGCATAATCATGCTGCTCGTTCTTTGAGACCTTTTTTAATGAAATTATAAGCATTTTCTGTTTTCCTTTAAATTGATACATATATTATATCTTATTTAAGTTTGATAGTCAAATTGAAAATTGCGGCTTGCTTTCCTTTTATTTTCAGGCTTGTAAAAATGATATTAACTTTATGTACATTTTTGACACTAAGATTACTTTAATTATTCATGAAAAGTTTCTGTTTTTTCCTGACACTATCATAAATTTATCACATAAAAGCTTATAATAATAATTACAGAAACAAAAATCAACGTCACTGACGAAATAGTAATTTATGAAAGGATGTTTACTGATGTCAGAAAATTATAATGAATTCAAGGAAAACACCGAACTGTCTCAGGATAACTCCGGCTCTTACAGCTATGTTTCCGAAAACAGCAATCCGCCAAAAAAGCCTAAAAAACACATCGGATTGAAAATCACCGCATTTGTACTTTGCTTAGCTATTGTTGGCGGAGGCTCAGTCCAGGTATATAAATACATGGACGCAAATAATCCAAAGGTTTCGGATTTCCACAATGATGATTCTTCAGATACAGAAACTGCTTCCAATAAAAGTGAAAAAGCCGAAAAAGAAAACAAAGATGAAGAAAAATCCGATCTGCCCAGTCTTATAGAGCTTGCTTCACGCTCCGACGCTATGTCGGTTCCGGATATCGTAACATCTGTCAAACCGTCGGTCGTAGGCGTATCTTCTACCTTTGAATATACTCCTAACAGTTATGATTCTTTCGGATTCGGTTTCGGATTTGGCGGCGGAACAGGTCAACCCCAGACTCAGGAAATGGTCGGCACAGGTACGGGTATTGTAATGACCGAGGACGGTTATATCATCACAAACGCTCATTGTGTATATGACGAAAGCGAATACAAATGCGGTCTTGCAGTTGAGGTTTCCGTCCTTTTCTCAGACGAGACTGAAATGGAAGCCAAAATCGTAGGCTATGACACTCAAACCGATCTGGCGGTTCTTAAAGTAGACAAAACAGGTCTTACTCCGGCTACTTTCGGTGACAGTGACGATCTTCAGGTCGGAGAGCTTGTTATCGCTATAGGAAATCCGCTCGGCTATGAGCTTTTCGGTACGGTTACAAGCGGTATTGTTTCGGCTCTCGACAGAAATATCACTATCAACGACAAAAGCATGAATCTTATCCAGACCGATGCTGCTATAAATTCAGGAAACTCAGGCGGACCTCTTCTCAACAGTTGCGGTCAGGTAATCGGAATCAATTCCGCAAAAATATCATCAAACTATTATTCTTCTTCCGCAAGCATTGAGGGAATCGGATTTGCTATTCCAATTTCCGACGCTCAGGCAATTATTGACGATCTGATAAACTATAAATATGTCACCGGCAGACCTCAGCTTGGTATAGGAACCAGAGACGTTACAGAAACAGTTTCAAGATATTACAATATCCCGATGGGAGTTTACGTTGCTATGGTTGAGGAAGGCAGCACTGCCGAATTCGCCGGAATCGAGGTTGGCGATGTAATTATAGCTATCGACAACGAACCTGTCACTACGACCGATGAGCTTAACGAAATCAAAAATCGGCATAAATCAGGCGATACCGTAACTCTTACGATCACCAGAAATAATAAGGATATCGATATTGAGCTTATCCTTCAGGAAGCTAACGATTCAGAACTTCCGGAATTCAGCGATAATGACGAAAATGCTGAATAATAATTAATTTACAAAATCTACAATTCTCCATACAGACGATTGTCGTCAGAGTGATTGATTCATATTGATCACATTTCCTCTCCTTACAAGCAAAAGAGCCGCTCTTATCTGAGCGGCTCTTTTGTTTATTAATATAGATCAATCAGCCATAAATACCGAAAATGCACGGTATGCCATGTAAACATCTATTTTTGAAACGATCTCATAAGGCGCGTGCATCGAAAGCACCGGAACTCCAACATCAATTGTATCAACGTTGAGATTTGCGATATATGCAGCAACTGTACCGCCGCCGCCGCCATCGACCTTGCCAAGCTCTCCTGTCTGCCAAACTACATTTTCCCTGTCAAGCAGTCTGCGGACTTTTCCCACATATTCGGCAGAAGCGTCAGACGTACCGGATTTTCCTCTTGCTCCCGTGAATTTAGTCACACATACGCCATTGTTGATGTAAGCGCAGTTGTTTCTTTCGTTTACTTCAGGGAAGGTTGGATCAAATGCTGCATTTACATCTGCGGAAAGGCACTCTGAAGCCGAGAGTACCGTTCTGCCGTTAGATCCGAAAGCTTCTGCTATATCTTCTATAAAATAAGTAAGATAAGCCGAACAAAGACCTGTATTTCCATCGCTGCCCGTTTCCTCCTTATCAGTCAGAACAGTAACGACAGTATGTCTCGGATCTTCGCAATCAAGTGCTGCCGCAAGCGCAGTATAAGCACATACACGATCGTCATGGCCATAAGAACCGATCATGCTTCTGTCAAATCCGACATCTTTTGCCTTGAAAGCAGGAACAGCTTCAAGCTCAGCCGAAATAAAATCCGACTCGGTAATGCCATACTTTTCAAACAGAATACTAAGAATATTCAGCTTTACAGCCTCGCTGGCCTCATCGTCGCGGAAAGGTCTTGAACCGATAATAATATTAAGCTCTTCGCCCTTAATTCCCTGTGCAAGATTACGTTTCATCTGCTCTCCTGCAAGATGCGGAAGAAGATCTGTGACGCAGAATACCGGATCATTTTCATCTTCGCCGATAGAAACGCATATCTCCTGACCGTCAGCTTTTACTATTACTCCGTGAAGCGAAAGCGGAATAGTAGTCCATTGATATTTCTTGATACCGCCGTAATAATGGGTTTTAAAAAGAGCTATCTTATTGTCCTCATAAACCGGATTCTGTTTAAGATCAAGTCTTGGAGAATCGATATGAGCGGCGCAAAGCCTTACTCCCTCTTCAATGGGTTCTTTACCGATAACAGCGGCAATTACAGCCTTTCCTCTGTTATTTCTGTATATTTTATCCCCTGCTTTGAGCTGCATACCGTTTTTATACTCACTGTAACCTTTTTCTTCAAGAAGCTTTATCGAGGTTTTCACAGCCTCGCGCTCGGTTTTTGAACTATTAAGGAACTTTTTATAGGACTCGCAGAACTCGTCGCATTTAATAAGCTCCTCGTCGCTCATTCGAAAAAGTCCGTGTTTTTTTTCGGCAAAAAGCTTTTCCTTAAGCTCCTTAGCAAGATTATTTTTTTCTGACATAAAAATCTCTCCTATCAAATTGAATTATCTGCCGCAAAAGCTATCAGCCTTGTACGGCGGGATTAACTTTATTAAAATAATAATCCTTAACCTTATCGGACACTTCCTTGGAAATTCCGTAGACAATATCTATTGTACTGTTATTATTAATTATATAGTCCGAATGGGTTTTAAAGAACTTCTCATCCAGTTGGGAATTCATTCGCTTTTCTGCCTGTTCGAAGGTAATTCCGTCGCGTTCGATAATGCGGCTTCGGCGGATATCGGAATCAGCCACAACAGAAATAATAAGCTCGCAGAAATCATCGGCTCTGCTTTCAAAAAGCGTCGGAGCGTCAAGAAGTATCAGCTTTTCGCCTTTCTGCGAATGCATTCTTATCTGGTTGAGTATCTCACCCGTGATATAAGGATATGTAATGGTATTCAAGGTCTCACGCTTGCTGCTGTCGCTGAATATAATTTCCGCAAGAGCCTTTCTGTTAAGAGTTCCGTCAGGATTTATTACTTTGTATCCGAAAAAATCCTGAATCTCATTAAGACATTTCGATCCCTTTTCAACGACCATTCTGGCAATATGATCGGCGTTTATTATTGCAAAGCCGTTATCTGCAAACGTCTTGGAGACGGTGCTTTTTCCTGCGCCTGTCTGCCCTGTCAATCCAACGACCATAACGTCCTTAAAGCTGCTCATATATCCTTAATCACCTCGAATGCTGCCGACCTGATAAGCCGGTTATATACTGCAAGACCCACGCCCTTATCGGACGGAGCTCTGACAAAAATTTTTTCTGCGCCCAATTCGTCAAGCTCTCTCAGCCTTTGAAAAACAAAATGCGCCTGTTCAAGGCTGCTGTCACCATAGGTAAGATGCTTGAATTTGAAAAAGGGCTCGTCTTCATCATAAATAAGCGAATAAACGTTATCGCCGTCAAACTGCGAAACGTATTTTATAAAGCTTTCTATTCCGCAGTCAACAAGAACAACATCTGCTTTCGGCGAATAATGCTTGTATTTCATTCCGGGCGACGCGGCAACCTCGTCCTTGCCAAGCTCGCTCAAAATCGCCTTATCAATAATTACATCAGGACAGATCTCCAAAAGCATTTCCCGTGTAATGCAGCCGGGACGCAAAATACGCACCGCGCTCTCTTTCTCGATAGAAATAACTGTAGATTCGACCCCGAATTCCGATTGACCTCCGTCTACAACAGCGGAAATTTTTCCGTTCATATCGTCCATGACGTGTTTTGCGGAAGTTGGACTTGGATATCCAGACGTATTTGCCGACGGAGCTGCGATCGGACAGCCTGACAATCTGATGATCTTATTCATTATAGGGTGGGCAGGTATTCTGATGCCAACCGTGTCAAGACCTCCCGACGTAACGTAAGGGATCCTGTCATTTTTCGGGAGTATTATGGTAAGAGGTCCGGGACAGAAACGCTCCGCAAGCCTGTAGGCAAGCTCAGGGATATAAGAAGTGTAAGCGGCTGCTTCCGAAAAATCTGTAAGATGAACTATAAGCGGATTATCGGCAGGCCGTCCCTTAGCCGCAAAAATTTTGCGCACAGCATTTTCATTGGAAGCGTCGGCTCCCAGACCGTACACTGTTTCGGTCGGTATTCCCACTACCTCTCCGCTTTTTATCAGATCTGCGGCGGCAGCAAGCTGATCTTCGCTAACGCCTAATAATTGAGTAATCATATCATTTACGCTTCCTGATTCGCGAGCTTTGCAGCTTGATCGGCAGTTGCAAGAGCATCGAAAACCTCGTCAAGATTGCCGTTGAGGATATCCTCAAGGCGATAAATTGTAAGACCTATTCTGTGATCAGTAAGACGTCCCTGCGGATAATTATAGGTTCTGATACGTTCGGAGCGATCACCCGTACCAACCTGCATACGTCTTTCGGAAGCGATTTTTGCATCATGCTCCTCAAGCATCGCTTCATAAAGCCTTGAACGCAGGATCTTCATGGCCTTGTCTTTATTTTTGTGCTGACTGCGTTCGTCCTGACACTCCACGACCACATTTGTCGGAAGATGAGTGATACGGACTGCGGATTCGGTTTTATTTATATGCTGACCGCCTGCGCCGCTTGCACGGAAATAATCTATTTTCAAATCGGTCGGATTAATTTCAAGTTCCACATCATCAGCTTCAACAAGAACTGCAACCGTTACAGTCGAAGTATGAATACGTCCCTGAGACTCGGTTTCGGGAACACGCTGAACGCGGTGGACTCCGCTTTCATATTTAAGACGCGAATATGCTCCGTCGCCGTCTATTGCAAAACTAATTTCTTTAAATCCTCCAAGTTCTGTTGGATTTGCGTTAAGGATCTCCTGCTTCCAGCCCTTAGATTCGGCATACATAGTATACATACGATAAAGAGAATTTGCAAAAAGCGAAGCCTCTTCGCCGCCTGCGCCTCCTCTTATCTCTATTATAACATTCTTGTCATCGTTGGGATCTTTCGGAAGAAGAAGTATTTTAAGCTCTTCCGTAGTTTGCTTTACCTTTTCGTCAGCTTCCTCGTATTCACTCTGGACCATTTCTTTGAAATCCTTATCGAGTCCGCCTCCCGAAAGAAGCTCTTTTGCTTCTTCAAGGCTTTCTGCTGCCTTTTTATATTCACGGTATTTCTCTATAATGGCAGTCATGTTTTTATATTCTCTCATAAGCTGAGTATACAGCTTATTATCATTTACTATATCAGGATCCGAGAGCTTTGCGCTTATCTCCTCGTATTTTTCTTCCATTAATGCAAGCTTTTCAAACATTACAGATACTCCTCAAGTATTTTTTATGTTTTTAAGACAGCCTCTAAAAATTGCTGAGACAAAAAACAAACTATGAAGCTGCCCAAAGCGCTGCGCTAACCCTCGCTCTCACGTCTGATTTTTTTAATGCTTTTTTCGATTTTATTTCTTGGAACCATAAATTCTCTTGAACATTTTACGCATCGCAGACGGAAATCCATTCCCGAACGAATAACATACATTTCATTAGCTCCGCATGGATGATTTTTCTTCATTGTAAGAATATCACCTGGTCTGATGTCCAAAATGCTCCCTCCTCTTAAAATCAGCGCTTAAATTGACATTTTACATTATACCCCAAAAACGTCATCAAATCAATATTTTTGCAGTATATTTTTTTGCTTTTGTGTAAAAATAATAAAAACTGATGCCTAAACATATTGAACTCGCCCAAATATTGAAAGGTTGATAAAAATTATGTACAGAATTTCTGCTGAATTTGAAGCTCCGGATCTGGCTGAGCTTGCAATTAAAAGAGTTAAAGAAAGCATTGACGGTATACTGTCCGCTGACATTATTTACAGCAAAACATCCGAAAAGGCAATGAAGCTTCGAAACGGAAGTATCTACACCATTATTCCTACCGCTGTTACCACTCACACTTATTTTACCGCCGTTATTGAACAGCCTGCTTCGGAGGACGTTATTGAAGAGCCTTACAGAAGCCGTAAAACCATTGCGTCAATTTATTGCAGCAAGGAATCTGCCGAAAATGTCCGCAGCATTTTAAGTGCAATGGGAGGAATTAATGTTACTGTTCCCGAAAAATAATGGCATACCAATACGTCTTGACGCATAGAATCTAATATCAGCTCGGCGAAGCGCCGACAGGAAAATAAGGCGGCAAAGTCTGTGCTTGAGCTATGCTTCGCCGACCTAATGACGGAGGGAAAAATGAATAATTACAGACCGGAAGGCGGTTTATACAGAACTGCCGACAATCAAAGACTTATTTCGTCGCCGCAGGGACTTCAGGAAGCTCTTGAAAAGGATATTATCCTTGAAGCAAGAGCTGCCGTGTGCGACAGCAGTCATAATCTTATTATTGATCTGCCTTGCGGAAAAGGCATCATTCCCAGAATTGAGGGCGCTGTCGGAATTGAGGAAGGCGCTACGCGTGATATTGCTCTTATTTCCAGAGTAAATAAATTAGTATGCTTCAAGGTAACAGCTATCAAGCAGGAAGAAAACGGTTCGGTTACGGCTTATCTTTCCCGCAGAGCCGCTCAAAATGAATGCAGCCTAAAATATATCAGCCGTCTTGTACCCGGCGACGTTATTGACGCTAAGGTAACTCATCTTGAGCAATTCGGCTGCTTTGTTGATATAGGCTGCGGTCTGCCATCGCTTATTCCTATCGATACAATTTCGGTTTCAAGGATCTCTCATCCGTCAGACCGATTCAGCGTAGGAGAAAGGATCAAAGCCATTGTAAAATCAAACGACAGCGAGAGAATTTGTCTTACGCATAAAGAGCTTCTTGGAACATGGCAGGAAAATGCCGCCGAATTTCTGCAGGGAGAGACCGTTTCGGGAATTGTCCGCTCCGTTGAGGATTACGGCGTATTTGTAGAGCTTACTCCCAATCTTGCAGGATTGGCTGAGCCCAAAGAAGGCATAATGACCGGGCAATCTGTCAGCGTGTACATAAAGGCGATAATTCCCGAAAAAATGAAGATCAAGCTTATAATAGTCGATGTGTGCGGCGAGACCGAGCCGCTCAAAAAAATCAGGTATTTCTTTGAAAATGAGCACATGGATATCTGGAAGTACGCTCCGGAATCATCGGATAAAATAATCGAAACGATTTTTTAAATAAGCTTATAAAAAGTTAAAGGGAGCATTATATGCTCCCTTTTTCATGTTATATTTACCTGACACATTTTCATAGTTTCAAGCGCATTGCTGTGACTTTCCGGAGTTATTCCGGCACAGCACTCAGCATCAACCGTTATCGGCGTCTCAGGATAAAATGCCTTTATCAGCAATGCATTCGATATAACGCATATATCAGTACAGACTCCCACAAGCTCGATCTCATCAGCCTTTTCACCGTACTTTTCCTCTAATGAAGCAATAACTTCTGGAATATCCCTCGAACCAAACGTTTTCTTCTTAACGCAAACAGCTCTGCTTTCGAAAGAATCTACAATTTCTTTCAGCTCATTCGGGAGCTGCCAGCCGTTACTGCCGTCGATACAGTGAATTGCCGGAAGCTTTTTTCCCTCCTGAGTTTCAAGATAATTTTCCTCATGAGTATCCATCGTATAGATCAGCGGCGCGTCTGTTTCATTATAATACTTTCTAAGCTTTTCGCAAACCTCAGGTACTATATCCGCCGTCTGCTCGTTTCCGAGAACACCTGTCAGAAAATCGTTCTGCATATCTATCATTATCAGCAGCTTCATATTTTCACCTCATATAAAAAGCAAAATTTATCTTTAACCGATACTGTATCGCCTTAATATTCCGCAAATACTCCTGCCGGGAATTCATCTATTGATCCCAGAATGTATTTTTGCAGCACAACGAGATCGGCAACGCCTATAGAACCGTCTCCGTTTGTATCGGCAGCAGCCTTCTCCATATCGGTATCTGCAATAGACGGATCGCTTACCGTTTTTCTCATTAACATCAGATCAAACGAATTTATCTTCGCATTAAGATCAAGGTCGCCTATAAGAACTTTTCCCGACGGCTCAGTGATATCCTCTTTCTCGGTGTAATAATAATCGGGTTCGGCTACCTCTTTAAAATTCACACGGAAAAAGTCCATAGAACCGTTCATTCCGTCTCCGATAAGGTAAACTGCATCGTCGGATACAATATCTATAGGATCGGCAGTAACGGTTTCGCTTGCAGCAGTCTGACCGTTGACAACCAGTTTTGCGGTATCTCCCGTCATAACTACGCTGACAGTCACCCATTCGCCGAGAGTATATGCGTCCTTTGCCTCAACAGTCTGCGAGCCGTTTCCGTCGTTTATGTCAAATACAAGATTTCCGTCCGACGCTGTAAGCGACATATATTTTTCATCGCTTCCAAAACGGAAAATATCACTTGTTTCATTATCTCTTAAAAGGAAAGCAGTCTGATAATCCGCATCATGAAGTGAAGCGTAGGAACTGTCAGCAATTATATACTGATTTTCCTTGAAAGTCAGAACACCCTTTCCGCTTGTTATTGCCTCGCTCCAAGTCGGACTTCCGCAAGCAACTCCATAGGTAGAAGTATACGTGTCGGCAGCGATCATAGAGCTGTCGGTATCAAATTCCAATCCTGCATACTGACCGTCATTATACGGACGGCTGTTGACATAACTGTCGGGACTGGTCCAGCCATACATTGAGCCTGCCTGAACGGTTCTGCTTGAATCGTCGTAATAATCTCCGTCCGGCATTGCCTGACCGTTTGCAGCACCGCCAACCATACAGAAAGCTACTCCCTTTACGGTCGCGTTTCCGCTTACCTTGTAATTATCGTATACAAGACCGCTTTCAATAACTCTTGCATTTTCAGAAATGACGGCATTGCCCATAACTCCGGTATAATCGCCGACAATTGCATTATCCTTGATCTGTGCTCTTTCGGCAACTACCGCATGGCCTGTAACAACGGCATTTCCCGAAACCGTAGAATTTCCCGTAACGATCGCATGACCGTCAACAACAGCGTTGCCGCTTACCGTGGCATAACCGAGAACCTTTGCGTATTTGCCGACATATACGGAATCGTCAACTTTTGCCGTCGAAGCGACAAAGCCTCCGCCGTTTGAATGATAATGTCCGCTAGCCGCAGCGCCTTTATTATAGCTCTGCTTTATCTCCGCGCCGTCTATTGTTACGGCATAAGGATACCTCGTTTTGCTGAGGAAAGGATAGTGGTTTTCATCAAATTCTCCCTCTCCGTAAGCCCACGGAACTCCCACCTGCATGAGCGTATCAACGTCTGGAGTTGCCGTTACTGTGAGATAAGCGGCTGAATCGGTATTGCTGTCGAATGCCATTGACGCAGATTCACCCGAAGCGAATAGATCGGAATATCTTGTTGTTCCGTCATACTGCTCAATGGCGATACAGGCTCTCCAGTCTGCTCCCTTTACATTTGTAAGTCCTTCAAGACTTACCGAAACGCTGTTTCCGATGACATTGAGAGGAACGATATTAAGTCCCATTTGCTGCGGAGCACGCTCCGTCGGGACAGTATAATAATTATCGCTCTTGCCGCTTTTTTCAAGAAGAGTATAGATCTCGCCCCAGTTCCAGTCTCCTCTGTTCAAAAGCTCGTTCTGACGCGCCTGATAGCGATCCTGCATTTTCAGGTCAAGAGTTGCCATACGTTTCGCATAGTGTCCGAGAGTATCTTTCAAATCAGCTCCGGCAAGGCGGTCGATTTCGAGATAAGGATACTCGTTGACATTTCCCTGCTGCATAAGATTTTTTATAAAATCGCTGCCGTAGCCGTCAAGATTATCAGGATTTTCCGTGAGATACTGCAAAAATGCCCATGAAGCATAGTTATCACGTCCAAGAATAGGCGTAAAGCAAAGGTTTTTCATGTACGTTTCAAAATAATCCGTACCACTTGCAGGATCAGTTACCCATTGACTGTAATAATCAGAATAAAGGAACTGTTCACGATACCAGTTGCCTATGGCTTCCCACCATGCCTGAACGTATTTATTATCATTCCAGCCAAGCTGATGAGCCGTTACAACGTGTCCGAATTCATGAGGAAGAACCCACGACGGATTCGGACTGTTCTGCATTGCGCCTACACAGCAGAACATAAAAGCGTATCCCTGATCGTCATATCCCATGTATGCCCAGTCATCGGTGAACGGACTAAGTCCTGTTCCTGAAATATAGAAATTGACCTTATACTGATTGCCGTCGCGCAGACTGAGATTTACCGACTGCGTAGGCGGTTCCATTTCAAGATCATTCATGTAAACGTCCCAGCACGCCTCAAGATGCTTTGCATTCTCTTCAAGAAAGCTTTGTGTTATCTTGCTTGAATCAGCGCCGTTTTTTCCCCAGATAAACTGAAAGTGTTCGGACTCCCAACGGTTAACATCCTCATTCGCACACCAGACGTCTCTGGTAAGCAAATTGTCAGCAGCTTCAGTTACGCAGCTGTATGGATAATACTGTGCTGCGCAAAAAGTCATAGCAGCTGCGGATGCGACAGCTGCCGATCTTTTAATAAATTTTTTCACGATAAATAATCCTCCGTTTCATTAAGAAAGCGCTCATATATCAAGGGGAAGCAGCTCTCTTAATAGTATTTCTATAATTTGCTACACATATATTAACATTTATTTATGAACTTGTCAATACATACTGTATATTTTTATAAAAATATAATATCAGCAACTTTTAGAAAATGAAAAACGAAGCATATTACAAACGCGCACTTGTCAAGATCATCAATTGATCATTATCAATTCAGCAGACTCGGCAATAAATTCCGAATTGGCAGGACAGTATGTATAAGTTGGTAAATATATTTTCCATTCAAAACTTCCTCTATTCCATGAGCCTTCAATTGCATAACGAATCGCCCTTTCAACGCTTGTAGGTTTTACATTATGCTTTTCAGCTATTTTATCATATATTTTTTTTGCAGATATATTGATTATATGACTTTCAATGCAAAGAATTATTGCTTCTCTTGTATAAGAAAATCCTTTTAAATTTGCTTGAAACCCCAATTTGAATAAATATTCCGTAACCTTAACCAACAGGTTTTTATGTGTATGATTGTAAATATTGCAATTGAAATCTGTTATCTGTAACGATCTATTCATTTTATTTTCCTACCTTATTATTCTACTGCTTATTAAATTAATATATGACCGCTGACTTGTAAAATAAAAATCAGCTGGTTTGACAGAAATGGAGATATCATAATCACTGAGTCTGAACCTTGATATCCTGATATAATGCGTTGTGATAATTAAAGTATCAACCTATTTATGAAATTACGCCGCGATTGCAGCCGTCAAGGATATTGTTTATATAGTTATACCTTCAGTCTAATTAGTATAAATCCGGAAATCATGTCACCTAAATTACGTCACAACGTGTTGTCGATAAAATAATGTTACTTCTTAAGCGACTTAGGTTCCTTTGGCTGATATGAGCCGTAACCTGAAGCGGTACCGCTTGCTCTTAAAGCAGCTCTGCGTCCAACAGCAGCGATAAGCTTGTATATCTTATTGCTTTTCATCATTGTTTCCCTCCTTTCTATACTCGCCTATAACCATTAGTAATGTTATAAACATTGCTGTCAAGGTTATTATACGGCATATTTTTATAGCAAAGAAATACGAAAATAATGCTACAGCTACCCATAATATTGAGATCACTATACTTATTTTATGATATTTCATTTGTTCATCTTTAGTCAATGGTTTATTATAGTTTTCTACCGGCGCTAAAAATATTCCTGTTATAATAAACAGTATGGATATCAATACGCTTAATACCAGCGAAAATGGTAATTCAGACAAATAAACCATTGAAAGGCATATTGAAGTAAAAACAATTTTGCACCCTATAAATGTGTTTGCATGGTATCCTCCTGTGTATAACCTAACAGATATAAACATTGCAAAGAATATCAACATTGTGAGCATCTGCTTAAATATCAATCCTATTCCAAGAACTATACAGAAATCCACAAAACCTGATATAATAGTTTCATATCCGTAAACGTATATATCTGTTTCGGCAGGAGAAATCACTTTTTTACCTGCCAAAAAGTCAGCTAATTTTTTACTTAATCGGTGTATCATTCCAATCACCTTCCTTGAATTAATAATAGCGGATTTTTTTTCATTTTGCAATAGATTTTCCTAATTTGCAACTTTTTTTCCTAATTTGCAACATTGGTCAGATATTTTATATATATCGTGCAATTTTATTTCAAATAAATTGCTTTTTAAAATATAATAATTGCATATTTTTTGCTAAGCTATTATAAAAAATAAAAAATGCAAAAAAATTGTTCACAATTAGCAGAACAAATTTTTTGCATTTTGTTGATGTTTTCTCCGGTAAATTTTCACTCTGAAATCACTTTTTCATAAAGCTTATATTCATATTTAAAACGCACAAGCTCACTGAAATAATCAGCGTTGACTTTTCCCTTTCGTATAAGCGCGCCAATTGATTCGGCACCGTTCATTGTAAGACTTTGTCTTATACTCTCGGCAAGAGCCTTTCCAAGACCATGATGATGCGGATCAACTCCCATATAAAGCATTACGTAATCGCTGCAGCGGCGCTTGATCTTAAAAATCCTTAATAGCTTTGACAGCGATATTTTTCCGCATATAAGATTGCCGTAATTTGGAATAGATACAAAAAAGCCAACTGCCTTTCCCTCATAATACGCAATTTTCACCATGCTGTAATCAGCAATTCTATTAAGCGATTTGTAAAGCTCAATAAACTCATCAAGCGTTATACGGCTGTAAGTTTGAAAATCACTGTAAAGCTCTATAAGCATTTCATATATCTCGCTGAGAGCTTTTATAAACGTATCGGGATTCGGACTTAGAATTTTATATCCTTTGCTTTGAAATTCTTTCTCCCTTTCCTCGAATTTTTCCGAGACAAAGCCTTTGGGAACTTTATTAAAACGATTCGATATATATTCACCCGACAACTCATATCCGTTTTCAATGAAAAATTTCTCATAATAATCCTTATTGTAAGGCTCTCCGCTGTACGGATCTTCAAAATGATTTGTTTTAAGTCTGTATCGAATCCAGAAAGAGCTGTCCACAGGGCCGACTATGCTCCTATAGCCTTGCTTTTTAGCAAGTTTCTCCGCGGCTTTCATTACCGAGGCGGCAGCTTTTGTATCGTCTATCGATTCAAAAAAGCCTATATATGCGCAGTCTCTGTCGGGATAAAGAGTCAGCATACATCTGGCAGCCGTATTATCATTCTCATCAACCGCTATAAATGGAAAAACACTAAAATACCTGCTGAGCGTATGATTTCCGCATATAAGCGCTGATTCACAGTCCTCATTCTGCATTATTTCATTCTTGCCGTAAATATTTTTTGGAAATTCAAGAAACATTTTCAATTCGTTTTTATCTGTATAAGAAAATTGTTTCACTTTGTAATTCATTTCAATCTGCTCCCAAGATCATCTCTTTTTATATGTAAATGCCTGATTTTTTTGAAGTGAGGAAGCTTTTCGTTTATTTTTTCCACAGCAGCTCTGATCTCGCTTTCATCGGCGTTGGAATATACCTGAGCCGCGATCTTATATTCTTCAAGATAAACCTTGACCTTATTGATAAGTCCTGTTTCAAGAATAAGCTCCTCGATCTCGTCCGCAAATACGTTTTTTCCGTCTGAGGTCTCAAGCATACGCTTCTTTCTGCCGCGAAGATAAAGCCTGCGTTTCTCGTCAAGTTTACCGATATCTCCTGTATGAAAATATCCGGATTCGTCGAAATATCTTTCATTGTAAGGGCAGTTAAGATATCCCTCTGTACGGCTTCCGCCCTTGACAAGTATTTCTCCAAAACCATTTTCATCCGCGTCAATTATCTTCACGTCAAGATTTTCAAAGACAGTTCCGTTGGACGAAAGCTCCGGTTCTCCAAGCAGATCAAGAGCGATAACAGACGAGGTCTCCGTAGTTCCGTAGGCTTCAAGCAGATTTATATTGTTGTCTCTGAACCATTTTTTAATTTCAGGCTCAGTAAAGCTGCCTCCGCAATACAGAAACCGAATCCCCTGCAAAGCTTCCAAAAGCTCGGAAGTCATAGCCTGATACATTTTTTTAAGAAGAAGCGGCACTGTGCATACTACGGTCGGACGCACTTTTATAATATCGTTTACGTGTTTTTTTATATCGTCACACAGATACAGACGCATTCCCGAAATAATGGAATACAAAAAGTTGGCAACTCCCGAATATACGTGATTCAGCGGCAAAAAAATACATGAAATATCTTTCTCTGTCATTGGAGTTCGCTTGTACAGCGTATCCCAGTTGTTGAAAAGATTCGCCTGAGTAAGCGGTATTGCTTTCGGAACAGACGTTGTTCCCGAACTAAATATGATTTTTGCCGTTTCGTTTACATTATCTCTGCTTCGAAGAACAGAATCATCTATTATTTTTCCTTTTTCAATAAGCAGTCCAAGTTCACTATCTATACAAATAAAATCAGTTTTTGGAAATTTATCTGTGATTTCCGAGACCTTTTCACTCATCGCCGATGAATAAAAGCATACGTCAATTTGAATAAAATTAAAGGTATTTGTAAGATCATGAACGGTCCATTCCTTATCTATCGGCACACAGATTCCCGCATATCCCTGAACCGCAATATCTATGACCGTCCACGCATAGGAATTCTCTGAATAAACAGCAAATGTGCTTCCCTGCTTATAATGCGTCAGAAGCTCTTTTGCAAGGGCTTTTACATCGCCGATAAATTCGGCAAAAGTATAAGTTTTGTTCATATACGTTATATACGGTTTATTGCTCCATTTAATCAAATCGTCCTCAAGATATTCCGATATAGTTTTCATTTATATTCCTCCACAATAGTTATCTCGCCGGTCGAACCGTTTAATCTGACTGTATCACCATTTTTAAGGCGGCTGAAAACATTTGCCGCTCCGACTACAGCCGGCTTTCCAAGCTCTCTTGAAACGATCGCAGTATGCGACAAAAGCGAACCCTTTTCAGAAATTATTCCCAGCGACTGATTTATCAAAAATACCCAACCCGGATCCGTCATTTTTGCTACGATTATTTTTCCCTCGGCATTCATATCCGAAGTAATTTTATCTACAAGCATAACCTTTCCGACGACAATTCCCGACGAACACGGTATGCCTTTAAGAGTATCTTCACCGATCATAATATCGGAATTGACATTCAACGGCATTTTGTCAAAGACCTCGTCGGCGAAGATCAATCTTGAATAAGGCGGAAGCTTTTCAAAAACTTCAAAATTATGACGGCGGCTTTTCGGAATATTATCAATCGACAATTTTTCATTTCTTACAGCCTCTGTCAATTCTTCAAATGTCAAATAAAAAATATCTCTCGTATTACTGATTCTTCCCTGCTCTGCGAATTTTTCCGCTATTTTCAAAATTATACTGCGGACAAGACCGAAGATACGTCCTCTTGACATTCTCGACTGCTCACGAAGCATAATTCCTTCGGAAGCGCACTCTGCAATTTTTTTGTTAATGCCTTTAAGTACGGGCTTTTCGGCAGAATGTGCACTGACAGGAGCTTCCGCATTGATTATTTTATCCGCAATAATTCCGGTATCCGTGCGGCATGTTTCTGCTTCAAGCTTTAATTCATCAGGGCTTCTGTCTCCGTACAGTGAGATATATTCATTTATAAGCAGAGCGCTCTTACTGTCGCTTTCATTGATAAGCTTAGCGAATTCAACCTTATCGCTTAACACAGAAAGCTTATCTTCTTCCGCAAGCGACCCCTTTATATCGTAAAGCAGCTTTAACGGTTTTAAGCTTTCAATTTCTGCGTTTCCGGAAATGCACCGATTTGTAATTTCACGGTAATCCTCGGGAAATTTCCGTTTAAGACGAGCTTTGAGCAGTCCCGTGAAAATAAACGTATACATATCATTGACAAGTGTCAGATCCCATTCAGAGGCAAGAGCGTTTTTGAGCTTTATATATATATCAAACAGCTCGCTTGGCTTTTCAGACGATTCAAGCTCTTTTTTGCAGTCGGCATAAACTTTCCTGAAATATTCATCAAGCTTCTTCATTTTCCTTTTATTGGTGAAAATAAGCTGAAAAAACGATATAGTAACCTTCAGCTTTGTTAATGCTCCTGCTGACTTGGCAGACAATGATACGCTTTTATCTTTTACTCCAAGCATTTCCTGCCATACGGGAATGATTTTTTTGCTGAACGGAAGCAGATTTATTACGTCATACCAGCCGCTTATCCGATAATATATTCTTCCGTTTGCGCTGTCGACCATATTATGAAGCACTCCGTCAAGACGTTCCGCAGTTCCGTCGTTTTTCGTCAGTCTGCGTATACAGCTTGAAAATACCAGATAATAAACCTCGCCCACAAAGCTTATTGTCATAGGCAGAGAAATTCCCGGATAGCTTTCCGAGATGTTGCTGCTGTCAAGCACGACAGGCATCGAAGTCTTTAACGTCGTTATCGGACGCGCCTGCAAAATATATATCTCGTCATTTTTAACTGCAAATTCTATATCCTGAGATCCGCCGAAAATTTCGGTGATTTTCTTTGAAACACCAATAAGCCCGTTTATTAAAGTATTGCTCAGCAGCGGCGAGTCGCCCTGAGTTTCATAATAAAATACGTCATCGCTCAGATTATAATAATACAGAGTTATGTCGGTTTTGTCTTCAACAACATTATTGCCTGTTCCGCGTCCCACCGCAATTACAGTTTCGTTAAGGATTCCCTGTGGATTTGCCGTAAAGATAACTCCCGACAGCTCGGCTGTTATCATTTCCTGAATTATTGCAGTGACTTCCGTCTTTTTATCGGTCATTCCGGATACGTCACAGTAATTTCTGACGCGCCTGCATTCGAAGCTTTCTATGCATTGCTTAACATATCGATTTATGTCGCAGGGAGATACGTTCAAAAAGGTTTCAAACTGACCTGCAAACGAATACGCGCTGCTGTCCTCGCACACCGACGAGGAACGAACCGAAAAGAGCCGCTTATTCGGAAAATATTTGTCAATACGGCTGCAAACATCGCAGACATTCTTTACACATATTAACTCCGGCACATTAATGCCCTTGCTTTTCATTATAAACAAACGCTCTGCTTTTGCGCCGATATCGTACTTATCATAATTTGAAGCCGTTATAATTTCATTCATTTTATATTCTTTCAGCAATAATGTATCCCGCAACGGTAATAAGCATTATACTCTCCTGTATGTATGTATAGCGTTCTACTTTTTCTACGATCTTAAATTTTTCGGGATCTTTGATAAACTCAATAAATTTCCACGTCATCCATGCAACGTTGATAAGAAGCGCGGCAACCGAGATCAAACTTAATTTATAAACGAGCAGAACATTTGTCAAAATATCCACAAGCGTAAGAATAAGTACAAATCGGGTGGCCTTTTTATATCCGAAAAGCTTTGAATACGTTACATATTCGGTTTCGTCCTTTGGCGCTCTGATTTTTCTTGATACCTCCCAGATAAGCGCAGGGAAATACAGCGTCCATGCCGCCAGAAAATTCGTAAGGGTAAAAGCTTCAAGTCCGTATTTTATGCAGGTAAATGAAATTATATAAATGTTCATTATCATCTGCACAGGATTGTGAGTTACCAATGCCAGAGGCAGACTTTTTTGTATCTTTTTCTTGCTGAAAAACCAAAGCGACATCAGCGTACCATAAATATACAGGAAAGCAAAAAATCCTATATTATTCATGAAAATTACGTTCAGCGCAACAGTCAGCGCAATAAGCAGGCTTACAAAGATCGCCAGATCTTTTTTTGTCACTCTGCCTGACGGAAGCGGTCTTGAACTGAAAAGACGGCAGTCAAGCTCATAATCTTTGAAATCATCGGCGATCCTGAGCCAGCATAAAAAGCTGAATACAGTAAATCCTCCTACAAATTCGGAAACTGTAATATCAAATTCGGTGATCCCGTTGTTGAGCAAAACAATAAAATATATCTCCAGAAATATGATAAATCCCAGTATAAGCCGCGGAATGATCGGATACATTTCCTTAAAATAAATATGCAGGCGTTTAAGCATCAAAGCTTCCTCCCTCAGATATTTTTTCTGATCTTAAGTGCATAGAGGATAAGATTTACGGCGATATGAGTAAAGAATCCGAACAGTATGTACAGCCAATACTCACCAAAGCTCAGGTCACACATAAAACTGAGCACAAGAACTACTCCGAGCAGCGAATCGATTTGGTCAACTACAAAAAACAACACGCCGATCCAGCCTTTTCCGATTTTTCCCGGAACGATTCCTACTCTGCGTTTTATAAAGCTGTTAGGCAGCTCAAACAGAACATAGGCAAACCCGAAAAGTATTCCTGCGGCAAAGTTCACGGCAAAGCAGTTAGGGAAAAATTTATACATACGATTCAATGACATAAGAGATTCAGACATTGCGCATACCGCTCCCCATATCGTCTGTGATACGGCTCCGCAGACTATCATTCCAAAAAATCCCTTCCATGTTTTGTTGTCACCGAAAATTCGTTTTCCGTCGATAAAGCTTTTGCCCGCGTCTATGGGATTATGATTGCTGCAATAAAATTTTGTTTTAGTAAGCAGCATATTCAGCGCTCCGGCAAAAATCACAGACATAAGCGTCACATAAATTGAAAGCACTGTGTTCATGACAGCCTCGCAATCAGCTTTGGTATCAGAATCAGACCCTCTGCAAGAAAAAATGCCGCTGAAACTACAAGAACGGACGCGGCTGCCGCATCTTTTATAAACTTGTTTTTCTCGTTGATTCTGCCATCGTAATCGTCTATTATACGTTCGATAGCCGTATTTAAAAATTCTGCCGAAAATGCCGCGGCTATCAGAGAAAAATATACAATATACTCCCATAATTCTGACGAAAGAAGCACATTGAATATGAGAAATATCAATGCAATAACAGTATATTCTCCGAAATTACGTTCCTGCTTGTAACAGTTTACAATTCCACGCGCTGCACAGCGTATGCTTTGCAGAATATTTTTATTCTTCATTGGAAATCCTCCTGTTCCTTAAACAGTATAACATATTTATTTTACAAAGTAAACCCCATTTCACAATTTTGCACAAATATAGTCACAGTTTGATTTCTCTGTGTATGCTTTATGACATATCATATATAAAAAAATATCCTTTACATAACGGTGTATGTAAAGGATATTTTTAATACAAACGATTTTCAGATTATATTTAACTAAAACTAATCAGAATACTATAATCAAAAGCTGCGAAACAAGAACAACAGAAATCAGCGCTACCGGATATGTTGCCGCATACGCAGAAGCTACATTCTCCGTTCCTGCCGTACTTATAAGAGTACCGAGCGCAGGTGTTGAAGTCATGCCTCCTGTGATAGAGCCAAGCGTATTGAGAACGCTCAGCTTCAGCACATACTTTGCGAATATAAAGCCAATTATCATCGGGATCATCGTCATAATAATTCCATAAATAAAATATACAGGCTTAACATTTTCAATAAACTGTGCTCCGCCGTTTACTCCTGCACCTATAAGGAAAAACATAAGTCCAAGCTCGCGCAAAACTTTAAGAGTTGATTCCTTAGGCATTATCGAAACGCAGCCTATCCGTGAAAAATGGCCGAAAATAAGCGATACAAGAAGGCAGCCGCCTGTTGTGGAAAGCGAGAAGTTTCCAAACTTGAAAGAACCTACAAATATACCAAGAATCGCTGCCAATGCAAACGGCATTAATCCAAAGCTGTCCATTTCGATCAATTTACCGTTATAGACTTTCTTTTTGCCGCTTGAATCAGCTGCTATGAGCTTTTCACGCTCTTTTTTCATATCTACTTTAAGGATCTTCGGAATAAGCTGCACGAAAAGTACAACGCCGATTACGCCAAAAATATACGCAATTCCCGAACCGACAGATACAAGTCCTTCAAGCTCTTCGCCGACAGCTTCTTTGGAAGCCGAAAGTCCCGGCGTACTTGTAAGCGCACCCGAAAGTATTCCGACAAGCATAGCAGTAAATTCATCGGCAGAAAGATTTGTGAAGTTCCGTCCGATGACTATACAACCGGCGCAGGCAAGTCCTCCGCTGAGTATTATTATCACCGCAAGCGTAACATAGGATTTGAAATTCTTTTTGAAATTTCCGAAAAAGCTCGGTCCCGCAATAAAGCCTACCGACGTTACAAAAAGTATCAGTCCAAGATTTTCCACTATTTTCAGTGCGCTTTTTATAAAGGCTAATTTTTCCTGTTCGCCTGTCACCATCAGCTGCTCCGAGAGATTATCATAGAAAATACATCCGTATAAAAGCGCAACTATAAATACTCCCGCAGTGCCCAGCGACACGCCTTTTATCGTTATTCTGCCCAGCAAATAGCCGACTGCCGATATTGCAAAGACAGAAAACATAAGAAATGCGACTTCTTTGATCGTAAGTATACCGTTAAATAACTCCATTTATGACCTTACCTCTAATCTGTAAATATCTCTGAGATGTTCAGAGTTTCAGCAAAGGGGACGCTTGCGGCGTCCCTTTGTGATTATTTTTTCTTTCTTGCATAGCTTGGAAGAAGCATAGGAGAAGCTTTTTCCGATGCAGCGCCTGCCGCAGAAAGCTCAGCATTGAATTTTTCAATATGACTAAGCGTAAGAGACTTCGGAGAAGATGTATTTTTTGCCTTAGCTGCCGCATTTATTCCGGCATTTCGTCCGAATACGATAACGTCAAGCAGTGAATTTCCCATAAGTCTGTTGCGTCCGTGAATACCGCCTACTACCTCGCCTGCCGCATAGAGATTTTCGACTCCCGTCATACCGTCGTCGGTAATATCAAGACCTCCGTTCTGATAATGGAGCGTCGGATAAACAAGGATAGGTTCTTTACGTATATCGATACCGTATTTACCGAACATTCTCATCATTGCAGGAATTCTCTTTTCGATCGTTCCCTCTCCGTTTTTATACTCTATCATCGGAGTATCGAGCCATACGGCTGTTCCCTGTTCGGTTTCAATACCCTTGCCGCGTTCAGAGCATTCACGTATAATTGAAGCCGCGGTAACGTCACGGGTCTCAAGTGGATGCATAAATACATCGCCGTCGATATTTACAAGCTTAGCTCCGAGCGAACGAACCTTTTCGGTTACAAGCGCACCAAAAATCTGTTCCGGATATGCTGCTCCTGTCGGATGATACTGCAATGTATCGGCATAAAGAAGCTTTGCGCCTACTCTGTAGCCTAAGATCAAGCCGTCAGCCGTTGCACCGTAATGGTTAGAGGTCGGGAATCCCTGATAATGAAGTCTTCCGGCTCCGCCCGTAGCAATTATTACGGTCTTTGCTCTTGCAACAAGCAGCTCGTTTGTTTCCATATTCATAAGAACAGCGCCTGCAGCTTTTCCGCTTTCATCAAGAATTATCTCGACAGCAGCGGTGAAATCGATCACCGGTATACCTCTGTTGAGAACCTCGTCACGAAGAGTTCTCATGATCTCCGCACCGGAATAGTCCTTTGCAGCGTGCATTCTCTTGCGCGAAGTACCGCCGCCATGAGTTGTTATCATTGTGCCGTCGGCTTCCTTATCGAACTCTACACCAAGCTTATTCAGCCACTGGATAGCTTCGGGAGCGTTTGTTACCAGCTTTCTGAGAAGCTCAGGCTTTGCAGCGAAATGTCCGCCGCCGAATGCATCGATATAGTGAATTGCAGGAGAATCGTTCGGCTTATCGGCAGCCTGGATTCCTCCCTCTGCCATCATCGTATTTGCATCGCCGATACGAAGCTTTGTTACTATCATAGTCTTGACTCCGGCTTCATCGGCTTCAATAGCAGCAGAAGCTCCTGCACCGCCTCCGCCGATAATGAGTACGTCCGTGTCATAATCCGGATTTGTAAGATCTACATCTTCAGCGCTGATCCTGCTTCGTCCCTGAAGAAGCTCGGCAAGCTGAGTCGGTACCTTATCCCCCTTATTCACGCCTACTGCAAGCTCTGTAAACTCGCCCTGCTTATAATCGGGGTGGAATGTAGCAAGAAGCTCATCCTTTTCTTCAGCAGTCATTCTTCTTGGCTCAAGGCTTGCGTTTTCGGCTCTTTTTGCTGCAACCGCTTCTGCAAGCTCGTTAAGCTTATCAATTTTGTACATTGTAACTCCTCCCCTTACTTCTCTATTTCTCGTGTATTGTAAAGCTCTTTAAGCTCTTCGATCGGCTTCTGCATAAGATCTTCAATAAGAGCGGTGAATTTTCCTTCATTTATTTCGTTTACTCTGTCGGAAAGATGTCCGCATTCCGGAGCAATATATTTTCCGTTAAGACGTCTTGCAAGCATAGCTACCTGCGGATGTGAAATTCCGGCAGGACATCTTGACGAGCAGACTCCGCACATTACGCAGTCAAATGACTCCTCGGCGCACTTATCGAATTCGCCTCTCTGAGCGTAAGCAATATACTGCATTACATTAAGCTCCTGAGTACACGCCTTTGTACAGGCATTACAGCCTATACAACAGTAAATTTCAGGATAAAGCTGCATCATTATCTGTTCGGTCGGCTTTATATTTTCAATATCATAAACCTTTTTCACGAGTGGGAAGAAGGGCAGAGTTGCAACATACATTCCCTCCTGAACCTCTGTCTGACAAGCAAGACAAGCGTGAAGCTCCTGCTTATCCTTGATCCTGTAGATAGTAGCGCACGCTCCGCAGAAGCCGTTACGGCAGCCGCAGCCGCGCACAAGCTCATAGCCGGCATATTCCATAGCCGTCATTATCGTAAGACCTGCCGGCACTTGATATCTCTTGCCGAACAGATAAACATTTACCAAATTTTCCATTGTTGCTCCTCCTTAATATTCATCAGGCAGCTCGCCCAGTTCATCATAACGAAATACCGGACCGTCTTTGCAGACATACTTATTGCCAATATTACAGCGGCCGCATTTACCTACGCCGCACTTCATACGAAGCTCCATAGTGGTATAGACCTGAGTTTCCGAAAAACCGATCTCTTTAAGCGCGTTAAGAGTAAACTTTATCATGATCGGAGGTCCGCATACAAGAACCGTTTTATCTGTTGACGGATTCAGCTCCTTGACGTAATTCGGCACAAAACCAACATGACCGTCCCAGTCATCCTGAGCGTTGTCGATTGTAAGATTGACCTCGATATTCGCATCGCTTGCCCACTCGCTGATTATCTCGTCATAATCAACAAGATCCTGCTTTGAACGCGAACCGTAAACTATCTGAACATCTCCGTAATTGCCGCGGTTGTCACGCACGTAATTGATAACGGAACGAAGCGGTGCAAGACCGATTCCTCCCGCAATAAACAGAAGATTCTTGCCTTTAAGCTCGGTTTCTACCGGAAAAGCATTGCCGTAAGGTCCACGGATAGTTATCTGCTGTCCTACGTCCATAAGATGCAGCCATTCGGTAAGGCAGCCGCATTTTTTTATGCTGAATTCCATGAACTCCTTATTCGTAGGCGACGATGTTATTGAAAACATAGCCTCGCCCACTCCCGGGATCGACAGCATAGCGCACTGTCCGGGCATATGTTCGAAAACCTTTCCTCCGTCGGGAGAAACAACTCTGAAAGTTTTCACATCGGGAGTATCAATACGAATATCTGTTACAACTCCGATATTAGGGATCAATGTATCGTTATTCATTATTTAACCTCCAATGCTTTCATTACTTTTACAATATTCATTGAAATAGGACATCTTGAAAGACATCTTCCGCAGCCTACGCAGCCGAATTCTCCGTTATTGTTTGCAGGGAAATATACAAGCTTATGCATAAATCTCTGACGGAAGCGTTCAAGCTGAGTAAGTCTCGGATTGCCGTGAGCCATTTTTGTAAAATCGGAATACATACACGAATCCCAGCAGCGGAAACGCTTGATACCATGACCTGTATCGAAGTCCTTTATATCGTAGCACTGACAAGTAGGACATACAAAGGTACAGGTGCCGCAGCCTATACAGCTTTCCGAAAGCTCCGCCCATTTTTCTGAGTTGAAATACTCATTAAGCTTGTCGCCGCCAAACGATTCTGTTGACAGATTTGAAAGAGGAAGAAGCGAGAGTATCCTCTTTGTTTCATCCTTAACTTTTTCAAGGCTCGATGCATCGCCGTCCTCAAGGAGAGAAGCGACAGAATCGACAAATGCTTTTCCCTTTTCCGTATTTGCTTCAAAGTATATATAGCTTCCGTCATTCCAGCAGGAAACATCGCCCTCAGGAGCAGTCGGATCGATTCCGAAAGCCGAACAGAAGCAGGTCTCAGACGGTCTTGTACAAGCCATTGTTACTACAACACCGTGATCTCGTCTGTTTTTATAAAAACTGTCAACCGGATCAACAAGATAGACCTTATCAAGAATAGTAAAGCTTCTTGCATCGCACGCGCGTACACCGAAAATCACAAAATCTTCGTACTCTTCGCGAATGTCTTTTACCTCGATCTGCTTGCCTTCCATTTTAAATTCAACAAGGTTCTCAGTCTGAGGAAAGAAGAAGTCCTTTGCGCTTCTGAGGGTGTTAAGAGCATTGCTCATTTTCATTCCGCTCTCATATTTTTTATATTCGGCAGCTCCGTCCTCGCGGTCGACCGGAATATAAAGAGTCTGTTTTTCTGCAATTGCATCAAAAAGGCTGTCAATTTTATCAAGTGCGATCCTGAGCATTATTCAACACCCCTTTCATGAACGATGCTTGCTTCGCAGTCGTCCGTTGTATAATCATTAAGAGGAGCTTTTGATGTGGTATCCTCGCCTGCCTGATACTCGCCGTAAAGAGAATTTATATCCTTGATAAACTTTCTGTTAAGAAGATGAAGAGGAATATGCTGCGGGCAGACTCTTGAACATTCGCCGCAGTCTGTACAGCGTCCGGCAACATGGAATGCACGGATAATGTGGAACATATTTTCCTCAAAGCTGTCAGCCGCCGCTTTATTGGCAACTCCAGACTTATCATTGTCAAACACGCAGTTTTCGCAGGTGCAGGCAGGACATACGTTGCGGCAGGCATTGCATCTGATGCATTTGGAAAGCTCTGATCTCCAAAAATCATAACGCTCCTGAGCCGTCATATTTTCAAGCTTTTCAACCATATCAAAACGGTTAGAATCAAGAACCTCGCCGTCTTCGCCGATAAGCTCGTCATAAGCTACGTGCTTTTTACTTTTGCAGCTGGAGCACTTATCGCTTATCGCTTCATAGAAAGGCATTGTATGCTCGCCGTAAACTGTTTCGATCTTCAATGTATAGTTTTCGTTTGTTATGCCGGTTATACCTGTGATCCCCTTTGACTTGATCTTTTCTATATCAAGCTTGGGACCGCCCGGAATTCCCACTGCATATACGTTTTCACGAATAATTCTGTGCTCCTTGACGAGCTGATTGAAGCTGTAAGTATCACAAGGCTTCAGAAATGCAAGGATCTTGCCTTCCTTACGGCTTTCCTTTACAAGATACTTCGATACGTTTGCAGCGGTAAAGTCATCGTATACAAAATCAGCGTCGATCTCCTCGGCTGTATTGAATACCGCCGGAGTGATATCATAAGCAAACTCGCCTCTTTTCCAGCCGATAACACGGTTGACAACGCCTTCCGAAAGCAGCTGTTTTGCCTTTTCTATTATTGCTTTCTGCATCGTAAATCCTCCAATCTGCGGTTAGGTCCGAGCTTTTTCACAGCCTCTGTAAATTCGTTCATAGTAGCGGCAAACTTTGCGCCCTCGGCAGCAGAGACCCATTCAACTCTTGTACGGTCACGCTCGATCCCAAGGAAATCAAGCATACTGAAAAGCAACGTCATTCTTCTTCTTGTGAAGTAGTTGCCCGATGTATAATGGCAGTCGCCGGGGTGACAGCCGCAGAGAATAACTCCGTCTGCTCCGCGCTGAAAAGCACGAAGAATAAACATCGGATTTACACGGCATGAACAAGGAACTCTTATAATTTTAACGTTTGTCGGGTAATTAAGTCTGTTTGTGCCTGAAAGATCGGCTCCTGCATAGGAACACCAGTTACAGCAGAATGCAACGATCAGCGGCTGAAATTCTTTATTATCATTTACTTGCATATTGCGTCTACCTCCGCCATAATCTGACTGTTAGAGAAGCCGTTGAGATCCATTGCTCCCGACGGACAAGCTACCGTACAAGCTCCGCATCCCTGACAAACAGCAGGATTTACCGAAGCTACTCTGCGTATTGCAGTCGTGCGGTCGGGCATTCTGAACTCCTTGTCCTGATATGTGATAGCTCCGTAAGGACAAACCTTTTCGCATGATGAACAGCCGTTGCACATAAGCTCGTTTGAATGAGCTACACAAGGATTGCAGGTGATGCTGTTCTTGCAGAGAAGTCCTATAGCCTTTGCGGCAGCGGCGCTTGCCTGAGCAACGGTTTCAGGAATATCCTTTGGTCCCTGACAAGCTCCGGAAAGGAAAATACCTGCCGTTGCGCTTTCAACAGGACGAAGCTTTGGATGAGCTTCCGTAAAGAAATCGTTTGTATCCATCTGTGTTGTGAGCATCGTCGCAAGCGGACGGGCTGTTTTGTCCGGCTCGATAGCCGCCGCGAGAACTACCATATCGGCATTGATGTGGAGCTGTTCGTCCGCAAGCAGATCGGACGCCTGAACCTCAAGCTTGCCGTCCGGCTTAGGAGTTACCTTGCCGACCATTCCCTTGATATAGTGAACATTGTACTGCTCAACGGCTCTTCTGTAAAATTCATCGAAATTCTTTCCGGGAGTACGAACATCTATATAGAAAACGTAAACCTCTGTATCCGGATATTTTTCACGGATAAGCATTGCGTGTTTTGCGGTATACATACAGCAGATCTTCGAGCAGTAAGGCTTGCCTTTGCTGTCATCGCATCTCGAACCTACGCACTGCACAAAAACGATAGTATGCGGATGAGTTTTGTCGGAAGGACGAAGAAGCGTTCCGCCGTTAGGGCCTGCGGCATTCATCAGTCTTTCAAGCTCAAGCGAAGTAACCACGTCCGGGCTCTGAGAATACGCAAACTCATCGTATTTATCAAGCTTTATAGGATTAAATCCGGTTGCAACTACAATTGCTCCGTATTTTTCTTCAATAAACTTATCCTGCTGCTTATAATCGATAGCTCCGACGGAGCAGACCTTTGAGCAGACTCCGCATTTGCCTGATTTAAGCATCATACAGTAGTTCGGGTCGATCGTAGCGACCTTAGGAACTGCCTGCGCGAAAGGAATATAAACGGCTCTTCTGTTGTCAAGTCCCAAATTGAATTCGTTCGGAACGTTCTTCATAGGACACTTTTCCGTACAAAGTCCGCAGCCGGTACATTTAGTCTCGTCAACAAAACGAGCCTTTTTCTTTATCGTAACGCTGAAGTTTCCGACAAATCCCTTAACATCTGTGACTTCGCTGAAAGAGTGAATATGTATCTTTTCGTTCTGCGAGCATTCAACCATTTTAGGAGTAAGAATACAAGCGGCACAGTCAAGAGTCGGGAAGGTTTTATCGATCTGAGCCATTTTACCGCCGATAGTCGGTTCTTTTTCTACGATATCAACGTCAAATCCTGCCTCGGCAATATCGAGCGCAGTCTGGATTCCGGCAATTCCTCCGCCGATAACAAGCGCTCTCTTAACAACGGGACTTTCTCCTGCCGTAAGAGGCGCGTTAAGGTGAACCTTTGCAACAGCGGCTCTTCCGAGGATAACAGCCTTTTCGGTTGCTGTGGCTATATCCTTATGTATCCATGAACACTGCTCACGGATATTTGCAATTTCAACAAGATACGGATTCAGTCCGGCAGCAGCAGCAGCCTTTCTGAATGTATTTTCGTGCATTCTCGGCGAACACGAACAGATAACAACGCCTGTAAGATCATGCTCTTTTATAGCGTCTTTAACGAGATTCTGTCCCGATTCCGAACACATATACTGATAATCCCGGGAGATAACGACACCGGGTTCATGTCCAAGAGCCTCCGCAACAGCCTTAACGTCTACTGTAGCCGCGATATTCGTACCGCAATGACAGACAAAAACACCTATTCTCTGCATAGTATTATCTCCTCCTTACTTAGTATATTTTCTGAATGCCGTAACGATAGCCTGCTGCGGCAGATCATCGTCGAGCATTTCGGGGATCTGATCGGGTATAAGGTGATTATTACCCTGACGGCGGACTGCCGCAAGACGAACAGCCTCTACGACCTTTGCCGGCTCAACGCCTCTCGGACATCTCTCAACACAGGCAAAGCACGTAAGACATTTATAGATCGAATCGGAACTCATAAGCTTTTCGATCTCGCCCTTTTCGACCATGTAAACAAACTCATGCGGATGATATTCCATCTCGTCATAGGACGGACACGAAGCGGAACACTTACCGCAGCGCATACATTTCAGCACATTGACGCCGCTTGTGATATTCACCCAGTCTTTAAGATTTTTATTCATTGCAGTCCTCCTCGACTCCGAGAGCCTTTGCAAGCAGCTCTGTAAAGTAATATACAGGAAGCTCCGAACCGGAATTCTTTTTAAGATTATAAAGGCAAAGCGGACAGGCTGTTATTATCATATCCGCGCCGTTTTCGGCAGCGGAATTCATAACGGCGCTGCTTCTTTTTGCAGCCTGAGACTTATCTTCCATAGTTATATATCCGCCGCAGCATTCGTTTCTTTGAGCGTAAATAACAGGCTCAGCGCCGATAGCTCTGATAAAATCCTCCATGATTGACGGATTTTCAGGATCGTCCATTGCAAGAGCCTTGCTTGGACGAAGAAGCAGACAGCCGTAATATGCAGCTATTTTTTTGTCTTTAAAAGGATTGACTACCTTTTCCGCAAGCTTATCGAAGCCTATAACGTCGCGCAGCATTTCAAGATAATGATAAACCTGAGTTTCGCCTCTGTATTCCTCTTTAAGCTGCATATAAGTGTATGCCTTGTATGCCATTGAATCGTTGCGTTTAATATCGTAATTGGTCTGCTTGATAACATTATGACACGCAGAGCAGACCGTTATAAGTGGCTGTCCTGCCTCTTTAGCGGAATTAAGAACTCTGACAGCCGAAAGCTTTGTTGCGATCTCGTTTGTCGCGGTCGTATAAGCTCCTCCGCAGCACTGCCAATCGTCGGGCTCTTCCAGCTTTATACCGAGAACCTCTGCCGAAAGACGAGCATATCTGTCAAGCTGCTTTGCTTTGGTTCTGAGCGTACAGCCGGGATAATAAGTGAAAGTCATATCATCTATCCTTTCTGTTAAACCATTTCTTCCGGGTGAAAAACCTCGTCAAACTTTTCCTCTGTAAGGAAACCGAGCTGAACGCAGGCTTCCCTGAGCGATATATTGTCCTTGAATGCTTTCTTGGCAGTTTTAGCCGCATTCTCATAGCCGATATACGGATTAAGAGCCGTTACGAGCATTAAGGAATTATGAAGATTATGATGCATTTTTTCTTTGTTTGCCTTTATTCCGACAGCGCAGTTATTATTGAAAGACATGATCGATTCTGCCAAAAGACGTGCCGACTGAAGGAAATTATATGCGCATACAGGCATAAAGACATTAAGCTCGAAATTTCCCTGAGAAGCTGCCATGCCTACTGCGACATCGTTTCCCATGACCTGAACCGCAACCATTGTGACCTGTTCACACTGAGTAGGATTAACTTTTCCGGGCATGATCGACGAACCCGGTTCATTCTCGGGAATAAAGATCTCTCCGAGACCGTCGCGCGGACCCGAAGCAAGCCATCTTACGTCATTTGCGATCTTCATCATATCGGCTGCAAGAGCTTTAAGAGCGCCGTGAGCAAAAACTATCTCGTCCTTTGAGGTAAGAGAATGGAATTTATTCGGAGCTGTTACAAAATTCTTTCCTGTCAATTCGCTGACAGCGGCAGCTGCTTTCTCGGCAAATCCGGCAGGCGCGTTAAGTCCTGTACCGACTGCCGTTCCGCCCAACGCAAGCTCTTTAAGCTCCTCACAGGAAGAAACTATCATTTTTCTGTCCTTTTCAAGTGAAGCTCTCCAGCCGCTTATCTCCTGAGAAAATTTTATGGGAGTAGCGTCCTGAAGATGTGTACGTCCGCTTTTAACGATTCCCTCGTTTTCAATCTCAAGCTTTTTGAAAGTATTGATAAGCGTATCAACGGCAGGGAGAACTTTGTCCTCTATAGCGATAACTGCCGCAATATGCATTGCTGTAGGAAAGGTATCGTTTGACGACTGACTCATATTGATATCGTCATTCGGATGGAGCAGCTTTTCTCCTGCTATCTCATTTCCTCTGTTTGCAATAACTTCGTTGGCATTCATATTTGACTGCGTACCGCTGCCTGTCTGCCATACAACGAGAGGAAAATGCTCATTCAATGCGCCGCTTATTACCTCGTCACACGCCTTTGAAATGACCTCAAGCTTCCTGTCGGTCATTTTTTCAGGCTTTAATGAATTATTTGCAATCGCCGCGGACTTTTTAAGAATACCGAAAGCGTGAGTAATTTCTCTCGGCATAGTCTCAATTCCAACGCCTATCAAAAAATTCTCGTGACTTCTTTCCGTCTGTGCTGCCCAATATTTATCGGCAGGCACTTTTACTTCGCCCATAGAGTCATGTTCAATACGATAATCCATTAAATATTACCACCTTTTTATATATCAAGATTTTTGATAACTTCTTTTAATGTTTCGGCGCTCTTGTGAAGCTTTTCCAATTCTTCATCAGTAAGAGGCGTAAGCACCTTTGAATGTGCGCCGTCAGCACCGACAATATTCAGCACGCTGAGGCAGACATCATCAACCCCGTATTCACCGTGCATCATAGTCGAAACGGTCATAGTAGTATCAATACCGTTAAGCAGGCATTTGCATATATGACATACTGCTGCGGAAACAGCGTAGAAAGTAGCGCCCTTGCGTTCGATAACCCTTGCACCGGATTTGCGCACATACTGCTCAACTTCGTCGTTTTGAAATTCCGGATAAACTATTTTTTCAGAAGCAATAAGCTTTTTGCAATCTTTAATCGGAACGTTTGAAATATTAGCAAGAGACCACGGGATAAATGAAGAATCGCCATGCTCGCCCATAACGTACGCATGAACGTTGCTTTGATTTATATTAAAATATTCCGCAAGACGTGCACGAAGCCGAACAGTGTCAAGAATTGTTCCGGAACCGATAATACGTTTTTCCGGAATCCCCGAACGCTTACAGAACGTATATGTGAGAATATCCACAGGATTGCTTACAATTATATATGAAGCATCAGGAACATATTTTACAATTTCAGGGATAATTGCCTTAGTTATATCAACGTTTGTCTGAGCAAGCTCAAGCCGCGACTGACCGGGTTTTCTTGCAACACCCGATGTAATAATAACGATATCGGAATCCTTGGCGTCGCTGTAATCTCCGGCATATACGCTGCAAGCATTAAAAAGCGGAGTTGCCTGACGAATATCAAGAGCTTCACCAAGCGCCTTTTGATGATTAATGTCAATAAGCACAATTTCAGAAGCAAGTCCCATAACCGTCAATGTATACGCAATTGTAGAACCTACGCTTCCTGTTCCGATGATAGAAATTTTATTCATAGTACACCATCCGTTCAATAATTAATTAAACAATCGATTTATAGCAATAATATAAAAATAACAATACAAAACTGCATATAAATCTCTCACAATTAGTATATCAGTTATAGAGCTGAATTTCAAATCTAAGTTAAGAATATCAGTATTCAGATATCAATATATAATATACTATATTATGCAAAACAAAACGCCAATAATTAAGAACAATATATATAATCTATTTTCATATATTTTTTTAAAAACATCCAATCAAATGTTTTTTAATTTTCGTTTTAACAGCTATAAAATAAATATGTACATTTCAAACAATAAAGCAATAAGCTATAACAATCATATTAACAATATCATTATAAAAATCATGGGATTTTATTTTATGCTTATATTTGAGTCTTAAAATAGCTTTATTTGCTTTCAAATTGCCAATCCTTTTATATATGAAATTAGAATCGTGATATATATGATTTAGAATATATTTTCGCATAGATTGATATTTTTTTCACATAGTCGTCTATAAAAAACAAGGCGAATTTCTCCGCCTTGTCCAAAAGGCTTAATCAGCATTGTTTAAAGAATTGAGTCCGAATGAAAGAGTCATAAGGCTGTCGCCGAGGTGAACATTTTCAACTATTGCGTCGCTGTGCATCAATCGAATATCGTAATGACTGAAATTCCAAAAAGCTTTTATGCCATACGACTCCAGACGAATAGCAATTTCCTCCGCCGCGTCCTCCGGTATACACAAAACTGCGGCTACAGGTTTATTCTCAGCGCAAAACTGCTCAAGCTCGGAAACGCTTGTTACGCACAGATCTCCTATTGAAATACCAATAAGCTCGGGATTTATGTCAAAAATTCCGATCAAACTGAAGCCCTTACTGTCAAAGTCCATATGAGCTGCAATTGCTCTTCCAAGATTTCCTGCTCCTATCAGAATCGTAGAGCTTTCGGAATTTACGCCAAGAATTTCCCCTACCTTTTCACGCAGCTCAGAAACATTATAACCATAACCCTGCTGTCCGAAGCCTCCGAAGCAATTAAAATCCTGACGTATCTGTGACGCTGTCAATCCCATTTTTTCCGAAAGCTCACGGGAAGAAATACGTTCAGTTCCCTGTTCGCTAAGTTCGCCGAGAAATCTGTAATATCTCGGAAGTCTTCTAATTACAGATTTTGATACCGAGTTTTTCGACATTGTATTATGCCTTTCTGTACATAAAATTAATTACATTAAACTATCAAGTCTTACCTTAATTTCTTCAAGGAATGTTTTGGAATCCACTTTCTTTTTGTTTTCAAGCTTTGAGATCATATAAAGATCGCCTGTCATGATTCCTTCCTCGATAGTCTTTATTGTAGCTTTTTCAAGCTTATCTGCAAATTCGCAAAGATCGGCAGTGCCGTCAAGCTCGCCTCTCTTGCGCAGAGCGCCGCTCCATGCAAAAATTGTTGCAACAGAGTTTGTCGATGTTTCCTCGCCCTTGAGGTACTTATAATAATGACGCTGAACTGTGCCGTGCGCTGCTTCATATTCATAAATTCCATCGGGAGATACAAGAACGGAGGTCATCATAGCAAGACTGCCATAAGCTGTCGAAACCATATCCGACATTACGTCGCCGTCATAATTCTTGCAAGCCCAGATATATCCGCCGTTTGAACGAATAACTCTTGCAACGGCATCGTCTATAAGCGTATAGAAATACTCTATTCCTGCTTCTTCATATTTTTCCTTGTACTCATTATCATAAATTTCCTGGAAGATATCCTTGAAACGATGATCGTACTTCTTTGAAATGGTATCCTTTGTTGCAAACCAAACGTCCTGCTTCAGATCAAGGCCGTAGTTCAGGCAAGCTCTTGCAAAGCCTGCAATGCTGTCGTCAAGATTGTGAAGTCCCTGAATTATACCGTCGCACTTAGAAAAATCGTGGATAAGCTCGCGTGTTTCATTGCCGTCCTTATCTGTTACGACAAGCTCAGCTTTGCTTCCCTGTTCAACGCGCATTTCGGTATTTTTGTAAACGTCACCGTAAGCATGACGCGCAATAGTTATCGGCTTAGTCCATGTAGGAATATAAGGCTCGATGCCCTTTACGATGATAGGCGTGCGGAATACCGTACCGTCAAGAGCAGCACGGATCGTTCCGTTAGGAGATTTCCACATCTGTGTCAGATTGTATTCCGGCATTCTTGCGGCATTAGGCGTAATGGTCGCGCACTTTACGGCAACTCCGTATTTCTTTGTAGCCTCGGCAGAATCCCAAGTAACCTGATCCTTTGTTTTTTCACGATGCTCAAGTCCGAGATCATAATATTCCGTATTAAGATCAACGTATGGTTCAAGAAGGATCTCCTTTATCCATTTCCAGAGAATTCTGGTCATCTCATCGCCGTCCATTTCGACGAGCGGAGTTTTCATAGTAATTTTAGCCATTGGTAGTTACCTCCATTTAATGATATTTTTCAACGGAAAACACGCAAGCGGCTGACTTACAAAACCATGAGTCAGTCCCTGCGCAATGCTGCCTTAATGCAATAGAACCATGCAAACGATCATTGCCGCTGCACCTATTACCAAAGAGATAATATTGATCTTTTTCTGCTCCATATCAGGCTTTACCGTCTGCAAAAGAATATTTACGCCAAAATAAACCACAAGAGTTACAACAAGCGCAATGACGTCTTCTTTTGTTTTCAGATGAACGCGATGAACACGAGCTGCTGTTATATTTAATAAATTAAGCAAATTCATTTCGATCACTCGCTTATATTACTTCATAGCTTCTCTTGTATAGTCAAGAAGTCCGCCTGCAAGCATTATATCCTTTGTACGTCCGCTAAGCTCGCAAAGAACAGGTATCTCCTTACCGTTTGTCTTATTTACAACAGTAAGCTCGGATCTGCCCTCTTCTACAGCCTTTCTAACGTCAGCGAGAACCAGCTCGTCTCCCTGAGATATATTATCATAATCTGCTTCATTGACAAATGTAAGCGGAAGGATTCCTGCATTAATAAGGTTAGCTCTGTGGATTCTTGCAAAAGATTTTACAAGAACAGCCTTTACGCCAAGATAAAGAGGAGCAAGAGCAGCGTGCTCTCTCGAAGAGCCCTGACCGTAATTTGAACCGCCTACGATAATGCTCTTGCCAAGCTCCTTAGCTCTTGTCGGGAAGCTTTCATCGCATACAGCAAAGCAATGCTGCGAAATAGCGGGAATATTTGAACGAAGAGGAAGAATTTTTGCTCCGGCAGGCATGATATGATCGGTCGTTATATTATCGCCGACTTTGAGTGAACACGGAGCATCGATAGTCTCCATAAGAGGAGCGGTTTCGGGGAATGGCTTAATGTTTGGACCTCTGAGGATCTCTACGCTGTCCATTTCAGCCTCGGAAACCGGAGGAACTACCATATTATCGTTGATCGTGAACACTTCCGGAAGCTTGAATTCAGGCATATCGCCAAGCTCTCTCGGATCTGTCAGAACGCCTGTGAGAGCGGAAGCCGCTGCCATTTCAGGAGAAACAAGGTAGATCTGACCGTCCTTTGTTCCGGAGCGTCCCTCAAAGTTTCTGTTAAAGGTTCTGAGAGAAATACCCTTTGAATTCGGTGACTGTCCCATACCGATACAAGGACCGCAAGCGCTTTCGAGAATTCTTGCTCCTGCTTCGATAAGGTCGGAAAGAGCGCCGTTCTGCGCAAGCATATTGAGAACCTGCTTTGAACCCGGAGCTATAGAAAGGGATACATCGGGGTGAACCGTCTTGCCTTTAAGAATATGCGCAACCTTAAGCATATCAAGAAGCGATGAATTTGTACATGAACCGATACATACCTGATCGATCTTGAGATTTCCTATCTCCTGAACGCTCTTTACATTGTCAGGCGAATGAGGACAAGCAGCAAGCGGAACAAGCTCGCTGAGATCAATATTAAGCTCCTCATCGTAAACAGCGTCATCATCGGCAGCAAGAGGAGTCCATACCTCTTCACGGCACTGTGCTTTAAGGAACTGCTTTGTGATCTCGTCTGACGGGAAGATAGATGTGGTAGCGCCAAGCTCTGCGCCCATATTGGTAATTGTTGCACGTTCGGGAACGGAAAGAGTCTTAACGCCGTCTCCGCAGTATTCTATAACTTTGCCAACGCCGCCCTTGACCGACATTCTTCTGAGAACTTCAAGGATCACGTCTTTAGCAGCTACCCACGGTCTGAGCTTTCCTGTAAGATTTACTTTGACAACCTTCGGGCAGGTTATATAATATGCGCCGCCGCCCATTGCAACAGCTACGTCAAGTCCGCCTGCACCGATAGCTATCATACCGATACCGCCTCCGGTTGGAGTATGGCTGTCAGAACCGATAAGAGTCTTGCCGGGAACGCCGAATCTTTCAAGGTGTACCTGATGACAAATACCGTTTCCGGGTCTTGAGAAATAAATTCCATGCTTCTTTGCAACGCTGCCGATGAATCTGTGGTCGTCGGCGTTTTCAAATCCGCTCTGGAGAGTATTATGGTCTATGTATGCAACAGAGCGTTCTGTTTTCACTCTCGGAACTCCCATTGCTTCAAATTCGAGATATGCCATAGTTCCGGTTGCATCCTGAGTAAGGGTCTGATCGATTTTTATACCGATTTCCTTTCCCTTTATCATTTCACCGTCAACAAGGTGAACTTTGAGTATTTTTTCAGTAAGAGTTAAACCCATTAAGATCATTCCTTTCAATAATACTACTTTAATTTTACAACAAAACCATATACTTTGTCAAGAATTAATCAAACTATTTTGAAAATATATTTATAACAGCTTTTTTTCGTGAAAAAAGCCGACACCATAAGGCATCGGCTTTACGATCAAAATATAATTATGTTAAATAACTTTCAGGCAGCGAATCAATAGAAAGCGCAAGGAATTTCTGTACCGAAACAGCATCGTTAGAGCTTATTCCGTCACCGTTCTGATAAACGTCGGCAATTTTTTGTGCCTTATCGCTCAAAGGATAGCTTTCCTTATCAGCCGAATGGCAAAGAATAGTTACAACATCGTCGATATCTACGTATCCGCTAAGATCGGCATCTCCCCACAGTACAGTGCTGTCGCCGGCAGAAGTACCGTCAGGCTCTACGCCCCATACAAGCTCATCGTCAGCATAAAGTGTGACCTTATCTGTGATAGCTGCTGCGTCATTGTCGTCCTCGAAGCTTACAAGATCGGAATAACTGTAATCATTGGTCGAATCCCAGATGGTATCATATGTTTCGGGATTCATTTTATTGAGAAGTCCGAACTGGAATACACGGCTTCCGTAGAAATCGCAGTTCTGCCACGAAATTTCAATGTAATAAGTTCCGTTATCGTCATATTTTACAGGTTCGGAGATCATCGCGGAATTTTTTCCGTCGGTAAAGCTTTTCTCCTGATCGTAATCGACACGGGTCTCGATAAAGCTTACATCTTCGCCGATATCAAGCTGCTCGCCGATATTAAAATAATATCTTGCTTTCAAGTTGCTCTCAAACTTAGGAGGATTAATGGTTCTGTTATGAACCACGATCTTTATTTGTATGCCTGCGTCTGTCTCCTGAGCTTTTCCGGCAGATATATAAAGACCTGTAGGAAGCGGATTTCCGTCAGCGTCTACCTGATCGTAGCCGGCTGCATTTTCCGACATATCGAAACCGGGTTTAAGATAATTATCCTTTTCGTGCATTTTGCCTTCCGAGCCGTAGAAATGATACAGACCCGCAAGATCTCCGCACAATCCGGCATTATAGTCGTCGGTGACTTCATTATAAATATAGTCCTTAGTGATATCACTGTGATAGTCGTCAAGATCAGGACCGCCTACGAGCGCGCCCCATAATGTATGAACCTGTACCTCCGGATCTTCCATGCTCTGAGTTGCCGAGCAATGCGACGATCTGTGGTGCGGCTGTGAAGCATAGTTATTTCCGTAACCGACAATGTAAGAATATCCCATCGGATTATCGCCGAGAACATATTCCATCTGATCCTTAGCCCAATCGGCAAATGTAAGGTCTCCCGTTTCCTTTGCGTAGACCATTGCGCAGAGTCCTGCCGCCGTATTGTATCTTGCGCTTCCGTAACCTGAAACTACCGCCCAGCCGTTAGGAGACTTAGCTATGAAGTTTCCGCCCTGTTCCGGAAGATCAGGGATCTGTGCCGGATCGATCGTTTCGTTCCACAGCATATCGTCCATTCCGAAGTATTTGTGAGTTGTTACGGGAACGCAGTAATTTGCGGTTTTTGCAGTCTCCTCGTCAACGCCCGACCAAAATTCAAGATTCCAGCGGAAAATATACCAGTCTCTCTTGATATTTGTTACAGGAGCAAGCTTTGCAAAAACTCCTCCCCATACCGTATCCCAGCAATGAACCCAGATATTCTGCCAGCAGTTTCCCGTATCGGAGATTATTCTTTTAAGGTATCCCGTATATGGGTGAGCGCCTTTTGCATTTACGGTATCTTCATCGACCGCAATAATATCGTCGATGTAATCGTAATTTTCGGTGCAGTAATACAGCCATACGGCAGCCCATGCAAGCTCGTCGTAATCATAGCTTGAGGTATAAAATCCGCCGTCATAGCCAAGACTTGTCGCAGTAGGAGTAGTTGCTCCGTCATCAAGAATTTCGCTGTGAGTTTCTACGGCAAAATCATAAAGCGCGGTCGCATATTTAAGGCATTTTTCGGCATATTCGGGATCTGTATCCTTAAAATTAAGGTAATTAACAGCAAGAGAAGCTGCCGCGCCTGCGCATTGATCCGATGCAGGCATTTCCGTAGTCGCAAAATATGCCGGTCTCTTTACGGCGCACGAAGAAGAAGCTACAAAAGTATTATCCACCTGAAGCTCAGGCGCACACCAGTAGTTATGATCGTTATTTCCCTCGCCCACCTGATAGCAATAAGCTATGACATGATCGTTATCGTCAAGGAAAGTAGCCTTCATAAAATAATCGTTGATCCATCTTAATTCGTCTTCAACGTGCTTCTGTAAGCCCATATCTATGTAGTCATCGCGGAATTCATAATAACCCCAGCCGATAGTTGAAGCCGAATAGCTTCCGGGAAGTCCGAATTTAACATGATCTCCGGCATCATGCCAGCCGCCTGTCAGGTCAACGCAGCCGTCTCCGTCGGGATCAAGATACTTGATATTTTCATTGATAAATTCATTCGACATATTGACGCCGACATAAAGTCCCTCGGCAGAGCTTGAACCGCCGTCGCCTTTTCCGTCATAGTCGCCAAGACCGCCGTCACCCTTGTCCTCGGAAGTACCGGTATTTACCTTCGGCATAGGATTCATAGGCTGAAGAGGTATAACGGCATCTTTGACATGGCAGTTTCCTCGCCATGAATAATAGCCATCGTCGGCAACCTCGTCGCCGCACTTATTTGCGTCATAAAAACAAAGCGCAAGCTGAAGCGCTTCTGTGAAATTATCATAATTATTCGGATTTTCGGGATCGATCACCGCAGCATTTACAGCAGATGCAAACGGCGACGATGCCGTGATGATCGCACAGCTTGAAGCAACAGCCAGAATAGATTTAAGGATTTTTCTTACTTTCATATAATTTACCTCTCTGTCAGTTATATTAAGACACAAAGCCAAGGACGCAAATTACAGTAAATTTTTCTCTTTCAGTCTCTTAAACACAATATTATACCCGTCGTTTCCGTCTTTGAGGGAACGGTTTACACGGCTGATAGTAGCTGTGCTTGCTCCTGTTTCGGTAACAATGCTGTTATAAACTTTATGCTCATCAAGAAGCTTTGCGACCTGAAGCCGCTGTGCAAAGGATTTAAGCTCGATGCTGGTACATAAGTCGTCAAAAAATTTATAACACTCGTCAACCGATTCAAGCGAAGCAATCGCTTCAAAAAGAAGATCCATGCTTTCTGATTTGATTTTTTCTATCATATTATTACGCTCCTTCTGCCGTGAATTGATTTCAGGCAACACCGCACAAGGCGCGCCTAACGGCTTTGCACGCCATCTGCATTGCATGATGATCCGCGGCACATTTTTACACTTTACATTTTAACACAATAAAACATAAAAGTAAAGCCTTTTTATGATTTTTCATCAGAGAAATATTACAGTCAGTAATATACGCCCAAAATATCACTTATATGATAGCACAACATATAAATAAAGTAAAGAAAAAATTCACTTACTCTTCATATTTTGTTGTAATGCACTAATATTATATCCCCAATATGGTTATTTTTCATAATCATCTATTAAATATAAGCTTAATAAATCTCCCATTAACTTTTATACTGTAAATTTTAAATAATTATATAATATTGTGCTTGCATTTTTGACTGAACTATTGTATAATAAATATTATCGGCTGACAATGCCTTAAAATAAAATTATTCGTTAATATGGTGAATTTATGAATCAGATTATAAAAAATGAAAAAGATATAGAGCATGATAATGTTTTTTACACTATTGCCATGCGCGGACTCGTCGCATTTCCGAAAATGGTAATGCATTTCGACGTTGCACGCGACAAGTCAATAAATGCCGTTGAGCATGCTATCCGAAACGGCCGCCGCATTTTTCTTGTCGCTCAGCATGAAGCTTACGTTGACGAGCCAAAAGCTTCGGATCTGTACAAGGTCGGCGTTGTTGCCGAGATCCGTCAGGTCCTCCGGCTTCCCGACAACGTAGTAAAGGTTCTTGCCGAGGGCGTTTACAAGGCAAGTCTTGTTCATCTGTATGATGACGGCGACGTCCTGAGAGCCGAGGTCAAGCGTGCAGCTACGTATTCAAGAGCAAAATTCGACGAAGCAGAAGCGGAAGCTCTTATGCGCTCCGTTAAGGACGTTTTTCAGCGATACGCTTCTTTCTTCCCGAAAATGCCAAGAGAACTCGTTGCTTCGGTCGTTGCACAGGAATCTCCGATAAAGCTCTTTGAAGCCGTAACCTTCAACTGCAATCTCAATTACCGCGACAAGCAGACTCTTTTGGAAGAATCAAATATCATCAACAAGCTTTCTGTCCTTTTTGCAAGTCTCTCATCGGAGGTCGAAATTCTTGAGCTTGAGAGCCTTATAAACGAGCAGACAAAAAACAGCATCGACAAAGGGCAGAAGGAATACTATCTCCGCGAGCAGCTGCGTGTTATTCAGGAGCAGCTCGGCGAGGATGACAGCGATGAAATATACAATTACATAAATGACATCATGTCGCTTAAAACAGATGAAAAAAGCCGTGAAAAGCTGCTTAAGGAGGCGGATAAACTTTCGAAGCTGCCTCCGACCTCGCAGGAAGCCTATGTTATCAAGAATTACCTTGATACAGTGCTTGATCTGCCTTGGGGCAAGCTGACAAAGGCAAAGCTGACAATGAATAAGGCTGAAACAGTTCTCGAAAACGATCACTACGGTCTGAAAAAAGTTAAGGAGCGGATCCTTGAATTTCTTGCCGTTCATATGCTCAATCCCGAGATAAAAGGTCAGATAATCTGTCTTGCAGGCCCTCCCGGAGTCGGAAAAACTTCTATAGCAAAGTCAATGGCTAAGGCTATGGGACGCAAATATGCGAGAGTTTCTCTCGGCGGAGTGCGCGATGAAGCAGATATCAGAGGTCACAGAAAAACATATATCGGCGCAATGCCCGGACGCGTAATAACAGCCGTTCAGCAGGCAGGCTCGGCAAATCCTCTTATTCTTTTTGACGAGATCGATAAATTGTGCAGCGATATCAAGGGAGATCCGTCTTCCGCGATGCTTGAGGTTCTCGACAGCGAACAAAACTACGCTTTTCGCGACCATTTTATCGAAGTACCGTTCGACCTGAGCAAGGCAGTTTTTATCACTACTGCAAACGATCCGTCGGCGATTCCCAAGCCGCTCCTCGATCGTATGGAGCTTATAGAGATACCAAGCTACACGGCAGAAGAAAAATTCCACATTGCCAAAAAGCATCTTATTCCAAAGCAGCTCAAGGAACACGGACTGAAAGCTTCTCAGCTCAGAATTGAGGACGAAGCGATCAACGACATAATCCAATTCTACACAAAGGAAGCTGGCGTTCGTAATCTCGAAAGAACTATTGCGTCGCTTTGCAGAAAAGCTGCAAGACGGCTCGCTTCCGAGGACATAAAACGCGTGACCGTAAAGGCTTCAAATCTTCATGAGCTTTTGGGCATAAAAAAATATCTGCCCGATATTTCTTCAAAAGAGAATCAGGTAGGTGTGGTAAACGGTCTTGCATGGACATCTGTCGGCGGAGTTCTTATGCCGATCGAGGTCATTACTATGAAAGGCACTGGAAAAATCGAAACGACCGGTTCTCTCGGCGACGTAATGAAAGAAAGCGCCCGCATTGCAGTGAGCTATGTCCGCAGCGTTGCCGATAAATACAATATTAACGCCGATTTCTACAAAGAATACGATATTCATATTCACGCTCCCGAGGGAGCAGTTCCGAAGGATGGTCCGTCGGCAGGAGTTACAATGGCTACCGCACTCATTTCGGCACTTTCAGGTATACCTGTAAAGGCCGATACCGCAATGACGGGAGAAATCACTCTGCACGGAAAGGTACTTGCTATTGGCGGTCTGCGTGAAAAAACAATGGCTGCTTACAAGGCAAACATTAAGAACGTTATAGTTCCTTCCGCAAACGAGCCCGATCTCGAAGAAATCGACGAAGTCGTAAAAAATGAAATAAACTTCATTTTTGCCGAAACTATTGAAGATGTCCTTTCCGCTGCTCTTGACAGATAACCTTACGGAGGAAAATCAATGAATTATAATAAAGCTGAATTTTGCGCTTCATACGGAAAATTCTCACAAATACCTCCGCCGGAGCGAATCGAGATCGCCTTTGCAGGACGATCAAACGTAGGCAAATCAACTCTCATAAATAAGCTCTTCAACAGAAAAAATCTCGCGAGAGTCAGCGCCGTTCCCGGAAAGACCGCGACCATTAATTTCTACGGAATCGAAAATATATATTTTGTAGACCTGCCCGGATACGGATATGCCAAGGTTTCAAAAGCGGACAAGCAGCGATGGATCGGTCTCATCGAGGGATATCTGGCATCTGACCGCGATCTGAGACTTGTGTTCATGCTTATCGATATGAGACATCCGCCCACTGCGGACGATCTTCATATGATAAATTATCTTATCGACAACGAGCTTCCTTTTGTCATTGTTCTGACAAAAGCCGATAAGCTCAATAAAACCGAACGTGCAAAGCGTATGGAGGCGTTTAAGACCGAAATTCCATACTTTGACGAAATCCACGTTATTCCCTTTTCCTCTCAGACCTTTGAGGGCGTTGAGGAATTAAGAGAAATTATAGACGACATTGCTTCTGACAACACGGAAAATTAATTCTGAAAGGATGAGCTAAAATGTTTGTATCCGAAAATTTAACTGTTAATGAAAAAGGAAATCTTGCTATTTCCGGTATCGACACCGTTGAGCTTGCAAAGCAGTACGGAACTCCTCTTTATGTCATGGACGAGCAGCTTATAAGAAGCGCCTGCCGACGTTTTAAAAGCAGCATTGATAAATACTACGGCGGAAACGGTCTTGCCTGCTATGCCAGCAAAGCGTTCTCCTGCCTTGAGATGTGCCGCATAATCGCAAGCGAGGGGCTCGGTCTTGACGTTGTTTCAATCGGAGAACTTTATACTGCCGTAAAAGCAGGTTTTGACGTTTCAAAAATAGGTTTTCACGGCAACAACAAGACTGATGAAGAGCTTGAATTTGCCGTTGACAACAAAGTGGGCCATATTATTGTCGACAATATTTCCGAGCTGCTCAGACTTGAAAAAATTGCAGAATCCAAGAATGCAAAGCCTGATATAATGTTCCGTATAAAACCCGGTATTGACGCTCATACGCATGATTTTGTAAAGACAGGTCAGATCGACAGCAAGTTTGGTTTTGCTCTCGAAACAGGCGAGGCTTTTGAAGCGGTAAAACAAGCTCTGTCATGTGAAAATGTAAACCTTATGGGACTTCACTGCCACATCGGTTCACAGATTTTCGATATCGATCCCTTTGAAGAAGCTGCAAAGGTCATGCTTGAATTTATCGCAAAGATCAAAAACGAACTCGGTTACGAGATCAAAAGTCTTAATCTCGGCGGCGGTTTCGGTATAAAGTATCTCAACGAGCACGATCCTGCACCGTTTGAAACATATATGGAAAGAGTTTCGGAAACGGTTAAAAACACCTGTCAGGAGCTTCACATTGATCAGCCTTACATATTCATTGAACCGGGCCGTTCAATTGCCGCACCTGCCGGAATCACTCTTTATACAGTCGGTGCAAGAAAGGAGATCCCCAATATTCGTACTTATATATCAGTTGACGGCGGTATGGCTGACAGTCCGAGATATATTCTCTATAAGTCCGAGTACGAGGCGATCGTTGCAAACAAGGCAAGCGAAGAGCGTTCGGAAAAAGTTACGATCGCAGGAAAATGCTGTGAAAGCGGCGACTTGATCGGCGAAAATATGCCATTGCAGCACGCTGAATCAGGTGATATTATTGCGGTATGCGCCACAGGCGCTTACAACTATTCAATGTCATCTAACTACAACAGACTTCAGAAACCTGCTGTCGTTTTCGTAAATAACGGCGAGTCAAGAATTGCCGTTAAGCGTGAAACTCTTGATGATATCATAAGAAACGATATTTAAATTATAACGATTAAGAGCCTGAGAATTGATCTCAGGCTCTTATTTTAGGCGGCAGCAGTCAGCACGCCTTAATTTTCATCGTCTTTTAAAACCGTAGCTTCAACGTGTTCAGGCTCGGAGAAATCATTTACTCCCAGCTTTTCACCGCATTTATCGCAGTATATCTGATCCTTACTTACCAGTTCGCCGCATTTCGGACAAGGCTTTTTATCATCGAGAGCGCTTAATTCTTTTTTCAGCAAATCAAGCTTTTCCTTACAATCAATTATTGTCCTGACGTTGTCGGCATATTCCTCAGCCGGAGCTTCCGAATTGAACTCAAAGTATTTTTTGCCTATCTCAACATATGCTTTATTAATTTCAGAATCAAGAGTATTTATCTTCTTCTTTAATTTTATTTTCTCATTAAGCTTATGAGAGCTGTCAGACACATTTTTTATGCCGTTTTCAACTGTATTTCCTACTTTACCGACAACATCTTTAACTTTATCTACAAAATTATCCATTATATTACCTCCAAAAATATATCCGAACGATCATTAAATAATTTCGACTAATTAACTTCCGTAAAAGAAACGGCATTCATAGCACGCACAGACGCTTCCGTGAAATCGCTGCATGTCGATGAATACAGCGTCATTATCGGCTCGCACTCGCACACAGTATCTCCGCACTCGCATTCCATGACAATTCCTGCGCTCATATCAACAGCGGCTTCCTTGGTAAGTCTGCCTGCGCCGAGAAGCAGCGAGATCATTCCGATCTCCTCGCAGTTTATTTTATCGATGCGCATATTCCTTGCCGCCTTAATGCTATAGGTATACTTTGCTTTTGGCAGCAGCGAAGTATCATCGCAGACTCGACTGTCTCCACCGTGGAACTCAATGGTACGTCTCAATATATCAAGAGCCTTGCCTGAGCTTATCGCTTCTTTCGCCATTTCGGCGCACTCACCGATATTTCCCTTGCCGGCAAGCTCAAGCATATTTGCCGAAAGCTCAATACACAGATCGTAAAGTCTGCCGCTGCGCTGTCCCCTGAGTATTTCAATTGCTTCGGCTACCTCAAGAGCGTTTCCTATATTTCTGCCCAAAGGAACGTTCATATCGGAAACAACAGCTCTGCATCTCTTTCCTGCCGCTTTTCCGACTTTTTCCATTAAAGCCGCAAGCTTATCGGCGTCTTCACGTTTTTTCATAAACGCGCCGGAGCCGAATTTAACGTCGAGCAAAATGCAGTCCGCATTTAACGCAAGCTTTTTGCTCATTATGCTTGAACAGATCAAAGGTATGCTGTCGACCGTACCTGAGGCGTTTCTCAATGCGTACATTTTTTTATCAGCCGGACAAAGATTCTCGCTTTGCGAAATGATAGAGAAACCGTTTTTTCGTATTGCTTCCGAAAACTCGTCAAAAGAAAGATCGGTGCGGAAGCCCTTAATGCTTTCAAGCTTGTCTATAGTACCGCCCGTGTGACCCAAGCCTCTTCCCGACATTTTCGGCACATATACTCCGCAGGCTGCAACTATCGGTCCTATTATCAGACTGGTTTTATCGCCTACGCCGCCTGTGCTGTGTTTATCTGCCGTAACTCCGTCGATGCAGTCAAGGCAGAAAATATCGCCGCTGTCACGCATTGCCATAGTAAGCGAGACAGTTTCCTCGTCCGTAAGTCCGTTAAGACAAACCGCCATAAGCCATGCCGAAATCTGATAATCAGCAATTTTTCCGCTGACAAAGCTTTCGACAAGCCACCGTATTTCTTCTTCGGAAAGAACGATTTTCCTTTTGGTTTTATTAATAATATCTATTATATTCACGACTGCACCTCCTATATTTTTATTTTATACTTTTTATTTGCTTTTGTCAATCACTATTTGCAAAATCAAAGCTGCTGAATTATCACAAGCATTATAACGAACGGTACTCCGAGAACTGCGCTTCCGCTGACATTAAACAAATTTAAAGGAATATTCACTCCGATGTAGCTCTGATACTCGTTTATAAGCATTAGCGCTCCGAGACCTGTAAGCGAACCGAATAAAAATGAGCGGATCTTTTTATCTCTTCCGATATAATAAATCAGCATAATCAGCGCAGCTGCTCCGTATATCATATAAAAAATTTTTTCCGATTCCATTAAGTACCATTCCTTTATAACAGAATATATCCCAGCGCAAGAATTAGCTTCATGTCTGCTCCCTCTTTTGCCAGCAGCACCATAAGCGCAATAATTATAAGCTTGTCAGAATCTATTTTTCCTCCCACAAACTTATTCAGAAACTCGTTTATCTCGTTTTTTGACCTTGAATTTTTCTGATTAGGCGGTGAACTTGCCGGAACACTTTCAGGTATGGGTATTTTATTTTCTGCGGATGCCGACGGCTCTTTCATACCCGAAGTTGATTTTTGATACATCTCCTGTGAGCGGCGCATGGCATCCTGTCTCATTCTGTTCATTTGTCTGTAATCATAAATCGCCATCGAATACCACGCTCCGCTTCGTATCAGAATAGATCTTTAAGCAATCCGCTGTCTTTTATTACATTCCATACGGCAATAATTTTCAAAAGCTTTACTGCCTTATCAACTTTTTCACGCTTCTCTTCTTTAAGATGAGGCTTGAGCGCCAGAAGCAGTTCGGAATTTTTATCCGGCTGATTCATCGCTCCCATAAGGCTCTGGATCTTCATTAATGCTCCGAGATCAAAACTGCCGAACGGAGAAACCGATTCATTCTGAGCGCCGCTTTCACTGTCCTCTGCGCTGCCGTTATTATCAGCTTCCGATGAAGCTTCTCCCATAAACATCTGTGCAAGCTCTGAAAGCTGCTTTACACTCTCTTCATCTGACAGCAGCTCTCCGATTTTTCCGAATACATCGTCCACGCTCCTGTCTCACCTCGCTTATTTACCTGATAGCTTTTTGTAGATCGCCTGCGCCTGAGGAGTGCTTAGAAGCTTTTCAACAAGCTTTGGATTATTGACAGCCTGCTGAAATTTAGCGGCGTCGCTTTTGCTCATACCTGCAATAGCGCTGTCAAACTTACCTGATTCAAGCTCGCTTTTAAGCTTTTCGGGCGCAACGCCTATTTTTTTGCTTACTACCTCAAGCAATCCGTTAATACGATTAGGATCAATATTATTCTTATTCATAAGTACCTCCAATAATGCATATTTTTTGTCTATTGCATTCCTGAATATTATATGTTATAATATTATTAACATAGTTTTATTTTTAAGGAGTTCTGCAATGCGTATAATTATTATGTCCGATACACACAGATTATTTTCTTCGATCGAAAAAATAGTGACCCGTAATATCGACGCTGATATGTTTATTCATCTCGGCGACGGAGAAGAAGATGTAAATCTTATAATTACAAAATACCCTCAGATCGCTTCAAAATTTATTCATATTGCAGGAAACTGCGATCATAACAGTCTTAGTCCTGCCGAGCTTGTTATTCCCGTTGAAAATCACAGAATTTTTGCCGCTCACGGTCATCGTTATAATGTGAAATTTTCACTTGATCTGATCAAAAACGCTGCGTCTGAAAAAAACTGCGATATTATCCTTTACGGCCACACTCACGTTCGCATGAATCTTTACAGCGACGGAACATATATTATGAATCCGGGCAGCGCTTCTTGCCCGAACGACGGAACTAAGCCTTCATTCGGAGTTATAGAAATATGCGATGCCGGTGTTTCCGCAAATATTGCCGATATATAAACATAGCTCAGCATTAATTATACGCCTGCAATATATTATATTCATCTTTTTGAAGAATGTTACTATAAAAAGGAGCGAGAACAAATGGACAGCGAATATATGAACAATAAAAAAATTATGAAACACTGCAGCATCATATATAATATCATCGGCTATTACTATATTTTTGTCTACGGATTCACTGTGCTTGGAGGTTTGATCCTTTTCTGGCTAATAGACGGCAACGTTCTCGCTTTCTTTTTTGACGCCATTTTGTGCAAAGGAATAATCCTTGCAGGCGGACTTTATTCGGCTTATAAAAAAGATAATATCTTAGTATTGATTCCGACCGTACTTATTGTTCTTGACACAGCCTTTGGTATTGCAGTTCTGAATTCAATTCTCTTAACACTTACGATTATTGCATCCTTACTCAATATTATTGCTAATTATCATTATCATAAGCTTGAGAATTGCGAAGGCTTTCCGTATTTCAGTGAAAGATTCGACGATCAGGATGATAAATATAAAAACAAAATTGATGTTTATGAAGAAAACTTTAAAAGAATCACTGAAAACTCCTCAGATAAAATGGACGAAATATAAATTTGTCTCATTTGAAATAACTCATGAAAATTAAAAGTCTCACTGAAATTTATCAGTGAGACTTTTGTTTTTTTATAAAATAATATTCAATAACAGGCTTATTATGATACGATCTGTTTTCTCATAAGAACAAGATCGAAAGATCCTATAGTTCCATCAGAGGTGAGATCGCCGGCTTCCCAGTCAACAAGCTCGCCCGAACCGAGAATATATTTCTGCATCATCACCAGATCAGCGACATTAAAATCACCGTCCGCATTAACATCTCCCATAACACTAACAGCTCCGGTATCGGGAACTATCCACGCTCCGTCGTCTGCAATAAGGCACAGCATCTTAATGGAATCTCCGTAATAAACATCATCACCGTAATTTACAACGACATCACGGACATTATCATGCCACTCCTTATTATCTGTACAGGCAGCAGAGATAAGAAACGGTGCGGTAAAACACAGATCATTATAATCCTCTATTGCATTTCCGTTCATATCATATCCTGCCATTATTTCCCACGGATCATTATTTGTTTTTGAGATGATGAAATTGCTTACATTTTCGGCATATTTCTTAGCTTTTTCATTGCCGTTTATAATATAATCCATGCCGATTCGCCACGGAGTACGGCAGCTGTTGTACGAATAAGCTCCGTCATATTCACTTTCAAGAAAATCAGGCTCGGCAGCGACAAATTTTCCCGATGAATTTCTGACAACAAAGTCAGGCAGCAGACCGCTGCTGCTTTCCGCAGTTACCTCTTCGATAATATTATAAGTATTGTCATAAATGCGCAGCCAATTGTCATCGTCCGAAACCTCCGCAAAAACAGGCAGATACTGCATGATAAAATCGGACGGACGCGTTGCGTGATAATAGATCTCCGAGCTATCGCACTCTGAGACCCAGTCTCCCAAGGTAAGAGTCCAATATTCATGGTTGACATCATACGTCATTATATCTGATATAACAGCTTTTGCTTCGCTAAGATAATCAATATCTCCGCTGCTTCCCCAAATCGAATCAGCCATGAGAAGAGCATAGGCAATATCCATATCGCCGTCAGTTGCGGAATCACAGTAACCTCCTGTCATGCTTCCTTCTTCTGCGCCGTCTATCAGAGCCGTACCGTTATCGCACTGCTGCCATGACATAAGATGAGGACCTATATCGCTTGGATGCGCTTTATAGTATCTGTACATTCCGTCGAAGCATTCCTTTGCCGAAGGATCATAATCAGCCATGCTTGCAAAAATCAGCATACCATAGCCGTGCGCTTCCGAAACAGTAACCGGAACAGAAACATTATTTCCGCTGTACTTTTCTTCGCTGTAATAAACATAATATTGAGTTTCATTTTTTACATAAGTATCCTGAGCCAGATATTTTTCTTTCCAATAATCATAAAAGCTTGCGGTTTCTTTTGAAATATCAGCCGGGCTTTCAATTCCGGTACAAGCAGAATTCGGAACGAACGCCAACGGAATCATTATTGCAGCCGCCGCTGCAGCTGTCAGTTTCTTAATACTTTTCATAAAAACCTCCTTATGGCAACTTTTTTTATTAAGCTTATTATAACACAAAATGGATATTGATTCTACAACTATCTTTACATTAACTTGCAGTATCTTATTATTTCTGTTGATTTTTTTGATCATACATGATATAATAAGCGTAAACGTTTATTATAGTTTATCATTTATAAAGAAACTTCGGTGTTTATATGAAAAATGAAAAACCATCCTTAATTGAAGAACGTCACTTCCCTTTCGAATGCGGCGACAGCATCGGAGTCGAGGAAAACTTTCAGACCTTGCACTGGCATCAAGAAATTGAAATATGCTTTATCAAAAACGGAAGCGGAAAATATCTCATCAACGGAGTTGTATATCCTTTTTCCAAGCGAGACATCTTCATTATCAGCAATGAGGATATTCATATGTGTTATGAAGACAGCGAACTTATCATGCAGGTCGTAATGTTCGCTCCTCACTTTATCCAGTCCGACTACTCTTCTATGCTCGATTTTGAATACAGAACACTTTTCCTTAACGGAAGTAAAAAAATCGGAAAGAATGATCCGTATCATCATAAGCTTTCAGGTATTCTAACAGAAATAGAAGAAGAATACAACAAAAAGCAAAACGAATTTTCGCTTATGATAAAAGCTTTGCTTCTCCAATTTATAGCCGTTTCCATACGTTCGTTCAACGAATGCGGCAAAGCAAACACCGGATATTCAATAAGCGCAAACGCAGTCAAAATAATACGCAGCGTGATCAATGATCTGGAGAAAAATTACGCTGAAATGATCAATCTGGATACTATAGCAAAAAAGTATAATATAAGTATTCCATATCTTTGCAGCTGCTTCAAAAAGCTTACCGGAAGCACTCCGAATAATTTTCTTATCCGTAAACGCATTGCAGCTTCCAAGCAAATGCTGTCCTTATCGGATAAAAGCATACTTGATATATCCCACGAATGCGGATTTCAGTCACTGTCTAACTTCAACCATCTTTTTAAGGATTTCGTAGGAGATACTCCAAGCGCATACAGAAAAAGCAGAAAAATTTTATACAAATAAATTACGGATCTGTCTTGAGTCAGCGAAATTACGCTTCATGACAGATCCGGATTTATTTGCAGATCATTTTTTCAAGAGCCTTTGCAGCAATACTAAGTGAATGATCGCTGCGCTTAACAAGTATTATTTCTCTTTCTGGCAGAACGTCGGACACAGCAATTTTGTATATCTCGTCCCCATTAAAATTACCGTTCAAAAAAGGTTCGGGAAGAAAGCCAATTCCAAGATTATTTTTTACCATGGGCAAAATCTGATCTGCTGTTGCAACCTCGATATCCGGTTTAAATAATAGTCCATGAGACAAAAAAATATCATTATAAAATTCATAAGTTTTAGTTCCGCGTCCAAGCGAAATAATCGGATAAGTGCACAGCTCCCTAAGACTTAATTCTTTATCACTGAGCCGTGAAAATCTGTTTCCGCAAACTGCCGTCTCCTTAAATGAAATGATCGCCTTGCTGCACAGAGGTTTTTCAATATCGGCAGGAGTTGTAACAACGGCAAAATCCACAAGCCCATTTTTTAACGCAGCAATTGCCTGCGGCGTTGAATGATTTGAGATGCGTATTTTTATCCCGGGATATTTGCACTGAAATTTGTCCAGTATCGGTAAAAGTAATCCATGAAGTGCAGTTTCACTTGCACCGACAGAAACTGTTCCGCTTTGAAGTCCCTTGCTTCCGGAAATCGCCTCCTCGCCTGCCATGATTTGCTCAACGGCTGCCGAAATATGTACAAAAAGCTCCTCGCCTTCGGCAGTCAGCGTTGTTCCCTTATTCGAGCGAATAAACAATGTACATCCGAGAGCGCTTTCAAGATTTTTAATAGAGCGCGTTATATTCGGCTGATTATTCATCAGAACTTCCGCTGCTCTTGTAAAGCTCCTATATCTTGCAACATAGTAAAAAATGCGATAATAATCATAGCTAATGTTCATAATTTTCTCCATACAAATTTGATATTTACAAAATATGATATATACATTTTACACATATCCACTTTTTGATTATAATATAAACAGGAAAGAAAGTCAATACTTTCTTTTATCATCAAGGAGGAATTTATATGCTCGACATCAATACATTAAATCAGATAAATAACACCGCCATTCAAAACGGCTGCGTTATATTCGGTTCGGATTTCATCTGCAATTTTCCGATAAACGAACTGGCACAAAATTACCGAATCGATACTCCTGTTTATAACAGAGGAATAAACGGACTGAAAATCAACGAATCCGAATATCAATTCGATAATTCTGTAGTTTCTCTTTCTCCGGGAAAAATTTTTATATGCATCGGTGAAAATGACGTTAAAGAACCTGATTTTGATGAGAAAAAATTTGCGCGTCAATATGATTCTCTTATAAAAAAGATGAAAAGATCCATGCCTGCTAAAATATTTATAATGTCAGTAGTCTCCGCTAAACAGCTTGATCCATTGCTGCTTGAAACGGCAAAAAATAACAAATGCGGATTTATTGACATTTCTTATTCGAATAATACGTATATAGATGCATTTGAAGCCATTCGCTTTTATCTCAGAAGCAGACCACTTAACTTCTGCGACGCAATGAATTTAGGGAGATGATAACTGAAAATGGATAAAAACTATGAAGCTTCGGACTCGTTTATAACAGCCGCTTTGCTTACTTTTTCGGGAGGATTTCAGGACGCTTATACCTATTGCTGCCGCGATGAAGTCTTTGCAAACGCTCAGACCGGAAATGTCGTTCTTATGAGCGGTTACATTTTTCACGGACAATGGAGCGCGGCGATCAGGTATCTGATCCCGCTGACCGCCTTTATTGCAGGTATTCTTACCGCTGAAACGATTCACCGCCGTTTTACCGGCAAACCTTCATTTCACTGGCGGCAATTCATAATTCTTATTGAGATCCTTATTCTTTTTATTGTCGGAGCCATACCTCAAAGCTTCAATATTCCGGCGAATGTTCTGGTATCGTTTGTCTGCGCAATGCAGGTCCAGACGTTCAGAAAAATAGGAAGTCATTCATATTCAAGCACAATGTGTATCGGCAATCTAAGAAACGGGACAGACGCACTATGCTCATTTATTCACAACCGCAGAAAAAGCGAGCTGAAAAAAGCCTGCATTTATTTTGGAATAATTTCTGTTTTTTTCCTCGGTGCAGGCGCCGGGTATACATTTACAGAAATTTTCGGACTCGTTTCGATCAGATTTTCATGTCTGCCGCTTGCCTTCGCTTTTATTGTAATGCTGTTCAGTGAAGCGACTGTATTTACCGAGCAGAAAATCCTGAGAAAAGTGAAGAACACCATAAATAATCTTTAATACCTAGTCTCAATAAATATATCATTACTCTATAATATTTGATATCAACAAAATCAAGGCAGATGCGCACAGCACATCTGCCTTCTGATTTATCACATTAACAGAATAACACAAGCTTTTTATCATAACGAAATATTTATTTCGGTGCAGATATGATAAGAACCTGTAATGCACTTATTTAGCAATCATTTTTCTCATCATAGACAGATCAAAGGAATTAATGATCCCATCTTCATTCAAATCGCCCGCCTGCCAATCAGCAAGTTCTCCCGACTTGAGAATGTACTTCTGCAGGGTCACAAGATCAGCCACGTTGAATTCTCCGTCGGCATTTACGTCTCCGATAACCGATGAATCGTTTTTCTTGGCAAATTTCCATGACTTAAACGAAATGCTGCTGTCCGAGAATACAAAGTACAAGTCATGAATTCCGCCGATTTTTGAAACTTCATCACTTGTCACTTTTGCAAACTTATCGGGACTTTCAAAAGCAACAGCCGTGAGCAGCTCGCCTGTTGGACTGTCAAGCCTTACTTCAATTCTTCCTGTTCCGCTGATATCTGCCGTAAATTCAAGAGACTCTTCGATAAACGGAGCGTTTCCTGCACCACCTCCGACGGTTACGTCAGATGAAGCAAAAAATTCTATTGCATCGTCGCTCTTTATGTATCTGAATTCGGCAAAATCAGAGGTGTATACCTTATCTCCGTCGGTAAATCCGTTCCAGATATTTTTAAGTCCGTCTGCCCATTCTCTTGTATTTGTAAGCTCGATCGACATATCAAAATCATACTTATCGTTTATTGTCATGGTATCGATCACGAACGTGATATTTGCATCGTTATCGACCTTGAAATATCCCATATTCATCATTTCTTCAATGCCGCCCATATCGCAGCTTATCGTATATCTGCCGTTGCCCGTTATCTCAGCCGAGCCAATGCAGTCTCCGCCTGTTTTTCCCGACGGATACATTGAAACCGTAGTATCCTTATCAACATCAAGAACGGTGATATTATAGCTTATTTTTTCAATTGCCGTCTTTTCAAGCACAACGGGAGCATCGGGTTCCCCGGTATTTTCGGGTTCGGTGAATTCTACTCCTTTGACGCTTATCCATGAACCCTCTGCTCCGCTCATAACAACAGGCATATTCTTATCAGAAGTATCATACTTGATCTCAGCGGTATTGTTAAGCTCGGCAGCAGAATTCATCGCAAACGGATCAACGTGATTGATCGAAACAGTACCCTTCTTAGTTCCGCCGCACTTCTCGATAGTAACATTTTCCTCGTCTACATTTATCTTATCAACGCCAAGACTTCTGTAAGAACCTTTTATTCCCATGCCGCGCTTCAGCATAAGAGTGTGATAAAACATATAATACTGATCGTTAAATTTTTGCATATGAGTGTGATTATTTGAATAGTCAAATCCTGCCAGTCCGGGATTTTGGAAGCACTCGCCCTTCATCTCCCAGCTTTCGGGATCAAGAGGGGTTTTAGTTGTCATATAGACCATTCCGCAGCCTGCCGGAACATCGCAGTCATATTCCCATTTCTCGGAATGATCGTTCCAGTCGGAGCAGTATGTATAAACGTACGTGCCGTTTATGTAATTAAGCTCGCTTGCCTCAAAGAAATAAGGTGCAGGAATTTCGGCAAAATCGCTTGCAAACGATGTCATATCATCGCCGAGCTTTACGATTCTGGCAGTACCGGGCATATAATCCGTGCCGTTTGCAGCCTTGCCGCCGCCAAATGCCAGCCAGCCGTCGCCGTTTTCATCGATGACCACGCCGGGATCGAACGGATTCGGACAATCGCCAAGTCCCGGAGTATTTGAAGAAATAAGCGGTTTTCCAAGCGGATCTTCCCATTCTCCCAGCAGATCGGTAGTTGTGATAACGCCTACGCCGAGTCCGTTATTTGAGAAGTACATATAAAAATGAGTAAGTCCGTCCTCTTCAACTCTTGACGTAATTGAAGGTGCCCATGAATTTACTATCCAGGGAGCTACCTCGCCCACGTTCAGCTCTCCGTGATAGACCCAGTTTACCATGTCGTCGGTTGACAGGATCACCATTGACTTGATTTTTTCATATGTATTGTCAACCTCAGGACCTTTTGCTTCGAACTGCTCGTGATCGTTCGTTCCGAAAAGATATAATCTTCCGTTGTATTCTACCGCAGTAGGATCTGCGCAGAAAAAATCAGACGAAATAGGATTGTTATATTTTGTATCCTTGTAATTTCCGCTGCTTATTTTATCATTGCTTATAGTTATCCCTCCCTGATTTTCAACAGCCTCGGCAGTCGTAATATTTTTTGCACTTTCACTGCTGCAAGGAATTGCAGGCAGAGCAGTTCCCATACACACCGAGGCAGCCAGAACTGACGTAATAAGCTTTGACATATAACTCTTCATTCTAAAATCCTCCTTTTGATATTATTTCGCATTTCCTTGATCTACTATCTATTATATATCAAAAAGAGAACTGTTACAATTTCATAAGCTGCCTATTTACATAACATTTTGTGCACAAATGTAAATTTTAAAAGATAAAAATTTCAGGCAGCGCCGCACAGATATCGTGCAGTGCTGCCTTATAATAGTTCATGATTATTTTCTTACAACTTCCATTTCAAACGGTTTAAGCTCTATCCTGTCCTTCCCGACGGAATCGACAATGCTGTACATTGGCTTTGGAAGACCGATTACAGCATTTTCCTCGGAATTATTGAAGAAGAATATATAATCGTCAACTCCGTTTGTCCTTGTAGTGACTTCAACTCCTCTCGGAAGTCCTTTAAGACGAGGTATTCCGTTCTGCTTCATAAGCTTGCTCGCAAAATCTTCATAGAAGTCCATTTTGCATACCGTGCCGACATAATAAGCAACGCCGTTGCAATACTCGTTAAGTGTAACTGCCGGACAGCAGCGATAGAAGCTATCGGCATATTCAGCATAAGCTCTTGCCGTATTAAGCTTAAGTATATCGCACCACTCACGGCATTTGAACTTATTTCCGGCAAAGTCAACAATAGTCTGTTCATTGCTTCCGATCGGATCATATTCCGTTACCTCAGCACCGATAAGCTCTTTATAGACTGTAGGAAGAGAATCCATTATGCAGTTGTTATTCTTATCCTTTACTCCTGTTCTGTTCGTCAGGACAAGCGTTCCTCCGTTCATTACATAGCGGTATATATTCTCAACATCGGATTTTTTGTTTACGTACAGTGCAGGAGCAACAACTATTTTGTATTCCGACAGATCGGAGCTTGGAGAAATTACGTCCACATTTGCTCCGTATCTTGAAAATGCGGAATGGAAATATTTAAGCTGCTCCAAATAATAGAAACCGTCTGTCTGAGGCTGAACTTTGAACGCATACTCGCTCTCAGGCGAATAAAGAATTGCAATATCCGAAACGATACTGGTATTTTTTAATGCGTTAAGTTTGGAAACGGTTTTGCACAGCTCGGCAAATTCAAAGAATCGGCGTCCCGGCACGTTACTGTGATCTATCAAGCCATGCCAGTGCATTTCTGCGCCCGTCACCGCTGTTCTCCAGCGGAAATGAACTACGGCTTCAGCTCCGTGAGCAATTGCCTGAAGAGCATATCCCTTGATCATATTAGGCTTAGGAGACGGAGCCATAGGCGCCCAGCTTCCCGTAGGTCCGCTGAGCTGCTCCATTACCCAGAAATTCTGCTCCTTGATCCCGCGCATAAGATCAAGATGGAAAGAATGCGAGTAAAATTCGTCCGGATCAGACGGAATCCTCACTGGCGGATAATTATCATAGGAAACAAAATCAAGCTCGTCAAAAAGCTTATAAAAATCAGGCATATTCTCGCAGAACCATGTATTTGTAGTGATCTCGGCTTTTGGGATATGACGTTTAATTATAGACGACAATATTTTTACATATTTTATCGTAACATCGTTGGTAAAACGATAATAATCAAGACACAAAGCAGGATTCTGCCACGCTTTTGGATAAGCCGTCGGCGGATTTATCTGTGAGATATTGCTGTATTCTCCGCTCCAAACGCTGTTTCCAAAGGCGCTGTTGATATTTTCAACCGTATCATATTTGTCGAGAAGCCATTTTCTGAAATCCTCACAGCAGACCTCGCAGCAGCAAGGATATGCTTCAAGCTCGTTGTCTATCTGCCACGCCTTAACAGACGGGTGCGACGCATAATGACGAGCCATTTCCTCGGTTATGCGCTTTGCATATTCCAGAAATACGGGAGAATTTATGCATCTATGCCCTCTTATGCCTGTTTGAAGCTGCTTTCCGTCCGGTCCGACCTGAATGATCTCAGGGTGAGCTTCATAAAGCCACAGCGGCGGACAATTGGTCGGAGTACATAAAACGATTTCCAAACCAAAATGTGAAAAAATCGAAATAACCTCATCAAGCCAAGAGAAATCAAATCTTCCCTCCTCCGGTTCAAGCTTAGACCACGCAAATTCCGCAAGACGAACAGTTTTAACTCCCGTCTTTGCCATCAGCTCCGCGTCTTTGCTCCACAAAGCTTTGTCCCACTGCTCCGGATAGTAATCAACACCAATTTTCATATTAAAACTCCTATTAAATATTATATTCTATAAGTTCGCAGTTGCCCATAAACCAACTGCCGAATTGTTCAGCAGTCATGTTATTAAAATATGTCTCTATCACTCGGCACACACCTCCGTGACTTACGACAAGAACATTTTTATCAAAATATTTTTCTCTTATATCGTCGATCGCCGAATAGACCCGATGCGCCAGCTTTAAGAGCGATTCGCCGTTATCGCCCATTGCACAGCCAAATTGAAGCTTATTTTCCGCAAATCCGCAGGCGCTGCGATGCTTGCCCTCGTATTCACCGTAATTCCACTCACGCAGCCTGTCATCGGTCACAATCTCAAGGTTATTAGTCTCGGCAATTATCTGCGCAGTTTTTACGGCGCGTTTCATAGGTGAAGCCACGATCAAATCTATTTTTATCTTGTCTGAATTCCTGATACTGTCCGCAAGCTCGTGCGCCTGCTGAATACCTGTTTCATTCAATTCAGCATCGGTCGTACCGAGAATTATATCTCTGCTGTTATAGTCCGTCTGACCATGACGAGTTGAATATATCTTCAATTCGCACCCCTCCGCTTCATTTTAGATGCTTTTACCAATTCCTCCTCAGCCGTATCGAGCATAAGTCTGCTCGGATCATCGCCGCCCATAATACGCGCGATCTCACGCTTTCTGCCCTCAAAATCAAGCTGAGCAATGTGAGTTTCGGTACGGTCGCCGACAACGCTTTTTTCGATCATAAGATGATTATCTGCCATTACAGCTATCTGCGAAAGATGAGTAACGCAAAGAACCTGATGAACTCCGCCGATCTCACGAAGCTTTATACCAATTTTTTGCGCCGCTTTACCGCTTACTCCCGTATCTATCTCATCAAAGATCATGGTCGGGATACTGTCCTTATCCGCAATAACGCTTTTCAGCGCCAGCATGATTCGTGAAAGCTCGCCGCCGGACGCAATTTTGGAAATCGGCTTAGGTTCTTCTCCCTTATTTGCGGAAATGAGAAATTCGACCGTATCCATGCCGTTTATGGTGAGCTTTCCTTTTTCATGACGAACGGCAATAATAACGTTAGGCATATTCAGAAATTCAAGCTCGGAGGTCACTTTTTCCGCGAACTGTTTTCCAATCTGCTCGCGGTAATCGTACAGCGCTCTTGCGCGCTCCGTAACTTTGTGGAGCAGCTGTTCTTTTTCAATTTTAAGCTTTTCTATCTCATCGGAAAAGCTTCCGATCTCCGCAAGCTCGCTCTCCGCGTTTTCAAACATTCTGCAAAGCTCGCTGCAATCGCATGAATATTTGCGCTTCAAACGATTTATTTCACTCAGACGTTCGCTGATCTCAGCCAGCCGCTTACCGTCAAGCTCTATCTTATCTGCGATCTCGCTAAGTTCAGACGCAACATCTTCAAGCTCTATCTCAGCGGCATTAAGGCGATCATAGAGTGTACTCAGCGCGCTATTATTATCAATATAACGGCTGATCTCGCCCTCTGCGTCGCCAAGCATCTCAACTACCGCATCATCGCCCGTAATCAGCGAAACCGCATTTTTTATGGAAATTATTGTCTGCTCGGCATTTTTTGCTGTTTCGTATTCTTTTTCAATTGCTTCGTCTTCGTTTTCACTTAGTTCCAGATCGCCGATATCATCAATGAGCTCGCTGAGATAACGGCTTCGCTCTATACCGTACTGCTCGCGCTTTTTAAGCTCGCCTAACTTTCTTGCCGTATGCTGAAGCTCCCGAAAGCTTTCGCGGTATTCGTTAAGAAGAGTATCGTCGCCGCCAAATTCGTCGAGTATCTGCAAATGACGTTCGCTGTCGAGCAAGATCTGATTATCATGCTGACCGTGAATATTTATCAGCAGGCTGCCGATTTCTTTCAGCAAAGAAGCCGAAGCCGAACGCTGATTGATTCGAGCCACGCTTCCGCCGTCGGCGCTGATCTCTCTTGTCATTGTTATCTCATCGTTATCATGAGCTATTCCAAGCTCGTCAAGCTTATTGATGAAATTTTCGGAAAGCTCGGTAAACAATGCCGTAATTATCGCCTTATCACAACCTGTACGGACAATATCCTTAGTACAGCGATGTCCAAGCACGGCGTTTATCCCGTTGATCAGGATAGATTTTCCTGCGCCTGTTTCGCCGGTAAAAATATTAAGCTGACCGTTAAGAGGTATTGTCGCCTCTTTTATCACAGCAAGATTCTTTATGTATATTTCTTTTAACATAAGACTTTATTTTCCTCCGAGAATTAACTCGCTTCTGAACTTTTTTGAAAGCTTTTTCGCATCTGCTTCGGTGCGTACAAGAATAAAAATCGTATCGTCACCTGCAATCGTTCCCACAATGCCCGAATGATTAACAGAATCTATTGCCGCACACGTGCCCTGCGCCATACCTGCCCTGCATTTCAGAACAATAGTGTTTAGCGCGTAATCGACCGACAAAACCGCTTCAGCAAAAATACTTTTTTCCGCTGCGCTTGCAACGGGAACAGTATAACGATAAATACCGTTTTCATCTTTTGCCTTCACCAGTGAAAGCTGCTGAATATCCCTTGAAAGCGTTGCCTGAGCCGCTGTCATTCCACGCTCTTCGAGAAGGTTCATCAGATGCTCTTGCGTTGCTACCGGCTGTTCGCCGATTATTTCAAGGATGGCTTCATGTCGTCTGTTTTTCATTTCAACACCTCATTTTATAGGTTTCATCATCTTTCTGCACAAGGATTCATGAAAGGAATTTCCTATCAGATCGATAAATTTGACCTTTTCGCTTCCCTTGCGTATTTCAATTGACTGTCCGTTCCTAAGCTCTATGCAGGTATCTCCGTCAACCGTAATACACATTGGACGCTCGCTGTCGGACGTAGTATCTCTGAATATCAGGCTGCGCTCTGCCGAAAAAAGCGTTGCTCTTGAAAAAAGCGAATGAGGGCAGATCAGCGTCATTTCTATGCATTCAAGATCAGGCTCGATAACAGGACCGCCTGCCGACAGAGCGTATGCCGTCGAGCCTGACGGAGTGCTGAAAAGAACGCCGTCGGCACGGTATCTGCCTATGAGGTATCCGTCCGAAAGGACCTCAAAGTCGCATATTTTTAAATTCTTTGACTTTATGCAGATATCATTCAGAGCCGTATAAATTCGGTCTCCGTCAGGCGTATGAATAACTGCGGAAAGCGTCATTCTGTCCGAGACATTATAATCGCCCGTTTTCAGCTTTTTCAGCTTGTCAAGCTGATCGGCTTCAAGTCCTGCCATAAATCCAAGCGTTCCGGTATTTATTCCGAGCAGCTTTGTCGGCGTTCCTATCAGATATTTTGCACAGCGCAAAATAGTACCGTCGCCGCCGATAGCGATCACCACATCGGCAGTCTTTGCAGAATATTCGACAGGCTCGTAAACGACCTCAGCTATATCTTCAAACTGCTCTCTGAATTCTTCACTTACACTTACGGTTATTCCCTCGGCAATAAGTACGCCGCAAACATCTCTGGCAAAATCAAGAGCGTTTTTTTTCTGAAAATTCGGATATAATGCAGCTTTCATAACATTGCTCCTTTTGAATCAATTCTAAAGCCGGCAAAACGCAGCGTCCGCGAGCTTTCTGAAATCATGTATCTCAGGCTCTTTTGAAGTTTTTATCAGCTTTACAAAATATTCTATATTGCCGCTTCCGCCTTTGATCGGCGAAAATATATATTTCTCATTAAAAAATCCCAGCGAAACAGCAAACGAATCTATATCGGCAAGAACGCTTTCATGTACCTTTTTGTTTTTAACTATGCCGTTTTTCCCTATATTTGACTTCCCTGCCTCGAACTGCGGCTTGATAAGCATCGCCGCACATCCGCCGTCTTTGAGAAGCTCATAAACCTTTGGAAGAATTTTTTTCAAGGATATAAACGAAACATCGCCGCATATAAAATCAGCATATCCGCCTATAAATTCCTTATCTATATCGCGTATATCGGTTCCCTCGGCATTTACAACCCGATCATCATCGCGCAGAGACTGCGCCAGCTGTCCATGCCCGACATCAACGGCTACTACCTTCGCCGCGCCGTGTCTGAGCATATAATCGGTAAATCCTCCGGTCGAAGCTCCGATATCAAGACATTTCAAGCCACTGAAATCTATATCAAACTCAGCAGCCGCTTTTTCAAGCTTGAAAGCTCCGCGTCCGACGTAAAGCTCATTCTCCGACGACAAGATAATATCATTGGACGCAACCTCAAAAGCTGGCTTCGATACTGCAATACCGTTTACTGTAATACTGCCGTTTTTTATCATTTCCTTTGCACGTTCGCGGCTTCGGGCGATCGAACGCGCAACAAGCTCGGTATCAAGCCTTGCCATTAAGAAAACTCCTCTTTCTGACGTGATCCACTATCTTTTCGCAGGTTAATCCAAGCATACTCAGGCACGATTTCACAGATGCCTGTTTTACATAATAATGTGCAGTCACGCTGCTGTAATCGCCGCTGAATCCCGATCTTGCCAGCTCTGCTCCGAGCTTTTCGGATATGCTTCCGCTTTCCATGCTTTCCTCAAAAAATATGATATGTTCGTAATCCGCGGCAGATTCTGCAATATCGTGCGGAAGCGGATATATTTTTGTAAGTTTTAGCATATCGCACATTATCCCGTCGGCTGCAAGAACAGCTTGAGCGCTGTGGACTTCACTGAAAATTCTTCCATAGGAAATGAGAAGTATTTTGCTGCCCGAGAAATTGTATCGCGCGTATTCGGTATTAAGCGATGATTTATCGAATCTTGAATCGTCCGCTCCTCTTGGATAACGTATCGCCGCTATGCATTTATCGTCGTAAATTGCTTTTTTCATGCACAGCTTAAGCTCCTCATAGCATGAAGGAGAATAAATCACCGTATTTGGAATAGATGTCAGCATCGGAACGTCAAAAAGTCCTTGGTGAGTTTCTCCGTCCTCGCCAACTATGCCTGCACGGTCGATCCCGAGGACAATATGAAGCTTTCCGATAGAGGCGTCATGGATAAGCTGATCGTACGCACGCTGAACAAATGTCGAATAAACGGCAAATACAGGTATCTGTCCTATAGACGCAAGGCCTCCGGCAAAGGTGACTGCGTGCTGCTCCGCAATACCCACATCGAAAAAACGATCGGGATATTTTGATGCAAAAAACTGCAAGCCTGTACCGTACTTCATCGCTGCAGTTATTGCACAGATACGCCTGTCGTTTTCGGCAAGCCTTGTAAGCTCCTTGCCGAATATCGTAGAATAGCATTCATCGGCTGAGACCTCCGGATTGCCGGTTATGATATCAAATTTTGATATGCCGTGATACTCTCCGGGATTTTTTTCGGCAGGAATATATCCCTTGCCCTTAACGGTTTTAACGTGTATAAAAACAGGGTGACGGTAACTTTTGGCTGTACGCATTACCTCGTCCAGCTCGGCAATATTGTGTCCGTTTACAGGTCCGAGATAGATAAATCCCATATCCTCAAACATGGTGCTCTGCTCTAAAATACGTGATTTTACGGAATCCTTTGCATTTTTAATGCTCTTTGCAACAGGCGCTCCAAATACCGGAATATTAAGCAAAGTCTTTTCCACAGCTCGCTTGGTATTCAGATAATTCTCGGTATTTCTGAGAGAAGTCAGATATTTTGAAAGCGCTCCGACGCTCTTGGAAATAGACATATTATTATCGTTTAGAATGACGATGAGATTATCGTTTCTTTCCTTGCCGCCGTTATTCATGGCTTCATAGAACATACCGCCTGTCATTGCTCCGTCGCCGATAACCGCAACGGCATAATTATTTTTCCCCTGTATCCTCATCGCTTCAGCCATACCTACGGCAGCCGAAACCGATGTACTGCTGTGACCGCTTATAAAAGAGTCGTGTTCCGATTCCTCGGGCTTAGGAAATCCCGATATACCGTTCTCCTGTCTAAGCATTGAAAATCTGTCAGCTCGTCCGGTCAATATTTTATGAGTATACGTCTGATGTCCCACGTCCCAGACGATCTTATCTTCAGGAGAGTCAAAATTACGATGAATAGCAAGGGTCAGCTCAACAACGCCGAGATTCGACGCAAGATGTCCTCCCGTTTTTGAAACGGTCGAAATCAGAATATTTCTTATTTCCGAGCAAAGATATCCGCACTGCTTAACCGACAGCTTTTTCAAATCACCCGGCAAATCAAGGCTGCTGAGAGAGATCTTTTCATCTTTATTTATTTTTTCCTTCATTTTTCAATAAAGCAGATTACTCTGCAACTCCTTTGAACTATTTTGTACGTCTGAGAAGCATCTCGGTCATTTCGACAAGGAATGAATTATTCTCGATTTTTCCAAGATACTCCATTGCTTCTTCGGTAATTTCGGAAGCTATCTCCTTTGCCCTGTCAACACCGTAAAGCGTAACAAATGTAGTTTTGTTTTCCTCGCTGTCGCTTCCTATCGGCTTTCCAAGCTCTTCGGCAGTGCTTGTAACGTCAAGAATATCATCGATGATCTGGAACGCAAGTCCAAGTCTGAAAGCGTATTCAGAGGCAATTTCAAGCTGCTGTTCTGAAGCTCCTGCACAGATCCCGCCCATTACACAAGAAGCGGCAATAAGCTGTCCGGTCTTATTATGATACATATTGCGGAGATTATTTTCGTCCACATCAGTACGTTCCTCATTCTCCATGTCAATGACCTGTCCTGCTATCATACCATCCCTGCCTACTGCTTTGGCAAGACATGATATTATTTTGACCTTTTTCTCATCGGAAAGCTGATCGTCGTCGGCAATTATCTCAAACGGAAGCACCGAAAGCGCGTCTCCCGCAAGAATCGCCGCCGCTTCTCCGAAAGCCTTATGACAAGACGGCTTACCGCGTCTGAAATCGTCATTGTCCATAGCAGGTAGATCATCGTGAATGAGCGAAAAAGTATGTATCATTTCAATTGCACAAGCAGGCGCTTTGGCTTGACTGATATCTCCTTCAAACGCTTCGCAAAAAGCATAAACAAGCACGGGACGTATCCTCTTTCCGCCTGCTTCAAGCGAATAATTCATAGCGTCGATAAGAGTTTTTTGACTTTTGGAGCTTTCGGTACAAATATTATACTTTTTAAGATTTTCTTCAACCAGAGCTATATATCCGCTAAGTTTTTTATTGAATTCATTATTCATAATTTTGTTCCTCCGATTCGGTATTACCGCCGTTTTCAATAATTTTTATCCGAGCCTCCTGAAGCTGCTTTTTACATTCGGCAGAAAGACGAACTCCTTCAGCATAAAGCTCAACCGATTTTTCAAGCGGAACGTCGCCTTTTTCAAGCTGAGCCACTATTTTTCCGAGCATTTCCATATTTTTTTCAAAGCTTAAATTTTCTTTCATATTATCACCGATCAGTTAATTTTACTATTTCGGCATCAGCCTCGCCGCTGCCGAATTTTATCCTTATCATGTCTCCGTTTTTCAGATCATCGGAATTGCTTATCAGCCTGTCGCCGCTGTAAACGAGAGAATATCCTCTCGACAAAACTTTAAGCGGACTCAGGCTGTCAAGCCTTGCGATTTTTTCGTTTACTGCCGAATCAAGCCTGTCAAAATAGCGCTTACAGGCAAATTCGCTGCGATTTTCAAGATTGTTGATTCTTTCTTCGCATAGTTTAAGCTGATTTTCGGGCGATAATACTGCAAGACGGCTGCTTAGAGCGGTAAATCGATCCATGTATTTATCAGCAGCGCGCATTGCCGCACTGTTTAATCGTCTTTCCATTACTTTCAGCTTTTCCGCTATCTGCCGGATCGAAGGCGCAGCTATCTCTGCTGCCGCCGACGGCGTAGGAGCGCGCATATCGGCTGCAAGATCGGCAATAGTGAAATCGGTTTCATGTCCGACAGCCGAAATAACGGGACATTTACAGTTATATATCGCATAGGCGACCTTTTCGGTATTAAACGCACTCAGATCCTCGGACGATCCTCCGCCTCTTCCGACAATAATAACATCGCAGTCGGCTGCCTCGGCAGTATAAATTCCTCTGCATATCGAATCAGGAGCATTTTCTCCCTGAACAAGGACATTTACCGTATATAATTCACACAGCGGATACCGCCTTGTGAGCACGTTTATGACATCTCTGACTGCCGCTCCGCTAAGAGACGTCACAACACCTATTCTTTTCGGAAACACCGGCAGCTGCCGTTTATGTGCGGCATCAAAAAGTCCTGCCTTTGCAAGCTTTGCTTTCAGCTGTTCAAGAGCAACACTTGCAGCGCCCGCACCGTCCGGCTGAATATCGGTAACATACAGCTGATATGAGCCGTCGCGCTCGTAGACCGATATGCTCCCTGAAACGATCACATTCATTCCCTCCTCGGGTCTGAACCTCAGACGCGATGCAGCCGATGCAAACATAACGGCTCTCATGGAGCTTTCCTTGTCTTTAAGCGTAAAATATAAATGACCGCTTCGGTAATGATCTACGTAATTCGATATCTCACCCTTGACCATTATTCCACGGATATTTTTATCCTCTTTGAACCGAAAACTTAAATATCTGTTTATTTGTGTAACTGTTAAAACAGGCATTATCAATTCCTCTACAATTTTTAATCAAAACGCTTTTACATGAAGATAAGCGAATTTATCTATCATTTTCCAAGCTTCAGATAACCGTATATGGCGACTCCTGCCGCATTATCACAGGAAAACTGCGAATGTGCAAAATATGACGATCCATAACGGGAAATGATCTTATTGCGAATCAACATATCGGACATAACTCCGCCGGCAAAAATAAGCGGAAGCTCACCGTGATCGTTGACAGCCGAAGCAGTCATCGCAATAATGGTTTCGGCTATATAATCAAGACAGTATTTCGCGGTGTCCATACGGCTTTCACCGTTTGCAAGCATTTTTGCACATTGATTTTCAAGCCCCGAAAGGCAGCAGCTATTCCCCTTGATAACAGGTTTGATATTAAATCGGCGGCCGCTCTTCTCCGCAAGCTTTTCAAGCTCGGCCCCGCAGGGAAATTTAAGTCCGAGCATTAACCCTATCCTGTCGACGGCTTGTCCCGCTTTAAGATCAAGAGACGAACCTATCTGCGAAATTTTAAGCACATATTCTTCGTCAGGCCGGCACAGCAGACAATCCGTTGTACCTCCGCTGACGTGAAAAGCAATAAATTTTCTTTTCGTAAGCTCCAGCTTATCCGCAGAATAAAGTGCGGCAAGAATGTGTCCCACCTGATGTGAGGTAGTCATAAAAGGAACACCTGAAACAGCCGAAAACGACCGTGCAAAGCCCTCTCCGCACAAAAAGCACGGCATATACGAGCCTTCTGCGTTCCGCGGACGCGACGATGCAGTTACCGCATACGGAATATGTCTGCCGCGGTCTGAATAGAGAAGCTCAAGCATATCCGGAAGCTGTTTTGTATGATGAAATACAGCGTCGCTCTGGCGCAGGCCAAGCTCCCCTTCCTTTACGGGAAGAAGCCGTTTCTGCTGATATATCTTATTTTCCTCACTGACATAAACCGCCGCCGATGTAGTATAATTGCTGGTATCGATCCCAAGGAAATCAGGCATCAGCCTCTTCTCCTTTATTGAAATCTCTTGAAAACGCGCCAAGAACACCGTTAATGAACGATGTATCCTCCTGATAAGTATATACCATAGAAAGCTTGATAGCCTCGCTGATAGCTGCATTCATAGGCGTATTTTCCTCATATATCGCTTCATACAGCGCAATTCTAAGAATAGCAATATTAAGCTTTGAGATTCGGGAAATATTTCTCGATTTACTGTACTTCGAGATAATTTCATCAAGCTCGTCCCTATATTTTAAAGTTCCTTCAACAAGCTTTTTAACCTCGTCATTAACAGTTATTTCATCGACCTCTTCGGCAATTTCATAGAGCACGCCGATATCGTCGTCGCGCAGAAGCTGTTCGAAAACGAGTTTAAACGCATTGTCTCTTATTTCACGTCTTGTCATTTATTTACTCCTTAATAAAATACTACGCCGTCAATGACTACGTTTACCCTTGCAACGGCAACGCCTGTCATATTCTGTATATTTTCTTTTACAGCATTCTGGACAGCCTGTGCTACCTGACACGCTTTTGCATCGCCGTTAAGCACAAGCTTTATTTCGATCGCGGCAACATCGCCTATAAGCTCAGCTTTGATCGGACCGCATCCGCATATCTTGCTCAAAGTATTGATCTCGCCGCTCAGACCTGCCACACCCTTTACGTCAAGTGCGGCAAGTCTTGCAACGGTAATTAAGACATCTTCAGATATTTTAAGACTGCTCTTTGAAGCTTCTCTTCCTTCTTTCATTTTTTACCTCCGATTACTCTGAATATCTGAGTGTAAATTTTAACTAATTCAGCGCATACACCCTTACTTTTATATTATACCAAAAAAAATCGAATAGTACAACTACTTTGCCTCAAAAATTCTAATATTTTCTGCAGAAACTTCAGTCTCGCCAAGAATGATCTCTTTTATCGAAGCTGCCTGAGCCTTATCCAGTCCCTCGGTTTTTACGACTACCTTTGCGGTCTCTCCGTCAAGATAGGCAACGCAATCGGCAAATCCCTGCGCTTTTATAAGCGATTCGATAGTTCCCTCGGATTCGATCAGCTTTGAGACCTCAACGGCGTCAAGAGCATTTGTCACCATTTCGTCCTCAGTCAAGTCTCCGCCGCCGATAATAGTCTGTAAAGTCTGGACTGCCTCGTCGCGGTTATTCATTTTATCGATCCTTGCCTGAGCAAAATAATCTACCGAGGCGTCATTTCCGTCAGCGCTTCCGTTGACAAATTCCGTTTCCCCGTAATTGGTGCTTTCGCCTGCCAAAGTATCTGACGCTCCTACCATATTATCCTTTTCTTTCGGTTTGGGAGCAGTTGCATAATTTATGTATACTGCTATTGCAAGCATAAGCGTAAGACAGGTCATGATTATCTGCTTTTTTCCGATTATCAATGATGGTTTTTTCATAAGTATTTCTCCTTTATTGTAGCTTTGTAACATAAATTCGGCTTGTTGGTATGCCGAGAGCCGTTGATACGGCATTATAGACCTTTTCCTGTACTGCCGCGCTGTCGCAGCCTGTACAGGCTATTACCGCACCGCTCACCTGCGGCGAGATAATCGTTTCGACAAGTGCTGATTTATCGCTGCTTCCTCCCGTCATAACATATTTGTACTCCTCCTCTTTCTTATTTTCAGAAATGCTTGTCTTGCCCTCTGTTGCGTATACATACTCCTCATTATTCCGAAAAGTAAGATATACTTTGACCTCTCCGACTCCTTCAATATTCCGCAAAAAATTTCCAAGCTTAGTCTCGGCGGTATGGCAGTAATCCGAAAGAGAAAGCGCTTCTTCCTGCTGCTGCACCGCGTCGGAATTTTTTGCATCGTCCTTATCAGAAAGCAGAAAGGATAGCAATATGAGAAGCAAAACTGCTGCTCCAAGAAGCTTGATTATTCCGAAAAGCTTCTTATCATTTTTTATAGTCATCAGCGCTTCATGTACCGCCATTTGTTACCTCCGTTTCTTGACCCAAACTGTTTTTTATGATCTGTGCAGCAGCTTCATAGTTATCAGCACTGACTGTAACATTACTAATATATATGCTGTTTGTCTCAGAAATATTTATGTTTGTTTCAATTTCATTGCATTGTATTCCGGCAGCTTCTATTTGCTGCCTTAAAACCGCTGAAATATTTTTTTCTGTCTGGCTTTTCAGCTCCTCATTATATATATTTTCCGCACTGCTGCAATCAACTTCCTCATAACCGCTTATATCAGGAAGCTCTATGCTGAGCGTTCCCTTTAAAAGCGGAGTAGAGATCACCAAAATAAAAATCAGATTCAACAGAAATTTCATCTGTCCTTTAAGCCGCGTTCCGTCGGTCAATCCGCTAATTATGCATATCCCCGCAGATATGATACAGACCGAACGTATTATTTCTTTTAACTCTTCCATTCTGCCCTCCTAAGCCGACGCTTTTATCAATACCGCAGTGCTGATAATAAACAATATCCCGAAGCATATCAGGATACTCATCGCTATAGCAAGTCCGCTGTCAAGTCCTCTGAGCAGCTTTGAAACAGGCTTGACGTCAAACATATCAGCCGCAGACGCGCCTATTATAACCGCGGCTCTGAATGCTGCCACTTCAATTACCGGAGGCAAAAACAATAATATTATAGCAAATGCTCCGGCTGTTCCTGTGGTGCTGCGCATAACGTCAAAGCTTCCTCTGACGGTGGTATATGCGTCCGAAATTGCGCTTCCGACAACCGGAATAGCGCCTGACATTACAAACTTTGCGGACTTTACCGTAAAGCTGTCAACGGCGCTGCCAAACGCTGTTTTTAATGAAACAAATCCAGAAAAAAGCGTAACGGCAGCAGTCATTCCCCAAGTTATAAATTTTTTTACAAGCGTAATGATCGAATCAACAGACGTTTCGGGAAAAACGCTTCCGGTAACAGCAAGAGCCGCAAGCATAGTAAGCAAAGGCATTATAAGATTTTCAGCGGTCTGAACCATAATTTCCGCAGCCGCAAGAGTAATTCCGTTATATACTCCTCCCGAAACAACTCCGCCCGACATTATGATTATTCCCACATATATTGGTATAAACGCCGTCATAAACTGTCCTCCCCGATCCATGGCGGCAGCAGCGTCCTCATAAGCCGAAAAAAGCGGCTCGCTTATTATTAATGCGGCTGATGCAATGCAAATCAGATCATATACATTCTGCGACTTTTTTTCGGACAATATTTCTACTGTGTTTTTTGTAAACGAACAGAATATAACTATTGAAATAATGGCAAAAAGAAGCTTTATCGGCGCTCTCAGCTTTACCGTGACCGCTTCCGAAACTGCCGAGACTATGTCCGAGATCGATAGACCGCCGATGTCCTCGTAGGAAAATGAAATATCGTTTTCGGAAAGCATTTCGTCTACGATCACACTCATTTCATCATTCACGGACGATTCCTCCGCGTATGCCGTAAGAGGATCGGCAAAAAATATAAATATTATTCCTGCAATCATACAGATCTTTATAAATAATTTCATTTGTATTTCCTCATAAATAATCATTTATCATTTCAAGCAAAGCCTTCACGACCGGAAAAGCAATTACCGTTACAGCTCCGCGTCCCCATAACTCCGCTGCTGACGCAATAGCAGTCTCTCCGCTGTCACGACAAATATCGCAGGTTATTTGAGTTATGAAACAAATTGCCGACGCCTTAAAAATAAGAGTTATATAACTTTGCGAAATGCCCGAGCTTAGAAATATATCCTGAATATCGGCTATAACAGACGCCGCCGCCGAAATAAAAGCCCCAAGAATAACAACGCAGGCAGCAAGAGAGATAAGAAGCGACTGCTCGCGGCAGTATCTTCTGAGAAGCAGCGCAAAAATAACGGCACAAATGCTGAAGATCGATACCGAAAAGCAATTTTCTACCATAATCCAAATACCGTTTTAACTGTATCAAACAATCCGCCGATCTCATTAACTATGACGACAAGAACGACTATCAATCCGGCAAGAGTGGTGAGCATTGCCTGTTCTTCGCGCTCAGCGCGCTTGAGTACAAGATTAAGCACAGCAACTATAATTCCCGTTCCGGCAATTTTGAAAATAAGATCTATATCCATTGTAACGTCCTCCCATCAGATAAACATAATTCCTGCCATAGTACCGAACAGCATACCGACGCTTCGGTACAGCCGGTTTTTCTGCCTGAATTCATCATCACGTCTGTGCTCGATAAGCTTAATTGATTCAATAACGGTCTCAATTGCCGAGATCTGACCGTCGGTATCACTCGTACCAAGCACGTTGCCAAAGGAGACGAGACATTTTTTCTCTTCAGAACCAATGCCGCTATCGAACGTTACGGAGTCTCTCCACAACTCATGAAAATTTTCTCCCGGTACAAAATTAGTCGGAAGCTTCTCTATAAAATTCAAATGTCTGTATGAATCCGAATTTTTCAATTCACTGCAAATTTCATAAACATCAAGTCCACGATATCTTACAAGAACGGAAATGTGATCGAGCATTGCATGAATTTCATGAGCCGTATCACGATACTGCCTTAGCTTGTCCGCAACACATATACCTGCAAGCGTTCCCATAACAAAAAAAACGGCAAAAATTAATATCTTAATCATCTGACAGCCTCCTTATATATGAAATTTTTCCGGGGAAGCTTTCTCCGCATAAAAAAACAGCATATTCAAAAACATGGTTGTCAATCAATTCAGCAGCAAAACTCCGCTCGCGTAACTCGTCATAATTGCCGGCATGAATAGTTGAAACAAATTTAACACCGCTGCCATGTCCGTATAAAATCGCGTCCACATCGTCAGCCGTGCCGATCTCATCGCAAAAAATGTAATGCGGCGACAAAGTACGAATGGAATCATTTATTGCCAATGCTCGTCCGCTGTTAATTATAAGATCGGTCTGCAATCCGATATCAAATTTCGGAATTCCCTTAACCGATGCAGCAAGCTCCCCTCTTTCATCAATAAGAGTAACCTTGCTGCGCTGACTGCAAAGCCTGCATAGATCACGCAAGATCGTTGTTTTTCCGCTGTTGGCTGTACCGCAGATAAGAACACTGTGCCGACCGCTGCAAAAAATACTATTGAAAATTTTCTCGGAGCAGCCAAGGATCTCCCTCGCGAATCTGAAATTGATTGCGTTGATGTATTTAAGAGTACGCTCATCTCCCGAATACTCGCCCGCAACTCCGACTCTGATTCCGTTGTCAAGAGTAAAAAATCCTTGACTAAGCTCTCTTTTACTGCTATGTATCGAATAACGGCATAAAGAATTGAATATTTCAGATATGTCAATTTCATTGACTATGACTGCTCCCGAATTAGCGTTTGATATCAACTTACCGTCTATAGATAAAAATTTCAATTCATTATCCATCACTATACTTAATGGGCGTTCGACTCTAAGGCGTATCTCAGTGATATATTTTATTGACGCATCGGGAATCATTCTCAGTACAGAAGAAATTCTAACGGGCATATATGCCAAAATAGTTTCAAAAGTAGATTTATAATTCATTGGTGTTCTCCATTCCTTTTTTACCATAATATTCAAACGCACTTGAATTTATGCAAAAAAACAGCACACATAAGTGTGCTGTTTAATACTTGAATTATTCCTTTACACCACCGAGAGCAACACCCTCGATAATGAACCTTGAAAGACAAATGTAAGCGATAATGATTGGAATGATACTGAGAGCAATTGCGGTATAAATAATACCATAATTAGCTGTCTTCTGCGAAGATTGCAGCGAACTGAGCATCATAGGAAGTGTACGCAGATTTGTCGTACCGCCCTTATTAGGATCGATAAGGATCATGTTAGGCGTATAGAAGTTGTTCCAGTTAGCGATAAATGCAAAAATTGCCTGTACCGCAATAGCCGGCTTCATAATCGGAATAGCAATTGTCAGGAATGTTCTAAACTCGCCTGAACCGTCTATACGAGCAGCCTCTACAATATCAAGCGGGAACGAAGACTTCATATACGAACGCATGAAGTAAACTACCGCCGGAGCAGCGATTGCAGGAAGTATAAGCGGAATAAAGGTATTTGTCAAGCCAAGTTTAACCATAAAGCTTACAAAACCGGCTGACGTTACCTGTACAGGCACCATCATTACAGCCAGAACAGCTGTATATGAAACATCCTTAAGCTTAAAGTCATACACGTGTATACCATAAGCGGTAAGAGCAGAGAAGAAAACTGTAAGGAAAGTAGCGCTGATCGTAATAATAGCACTATTCTTGTAACCGACAAGAATGCTGAAATTCTCATTGGTTTTATGTACAGAATCCTGAAGGTTCTGCCAAAGCTGATTACTTGGAATAAACAGCTCTTTAATACCGGTAAGGGAAATAATCTGCTGATGGCTTCTTGTTGCATTGATAATAAGCAAGTATATAGGAAGCAGACAGATTATAGTCAGAATTACCATCCACAAAAACAGTCCTGCCGATTTCAGTCTGACTTTAAGAGTATAATTATCTTTGGAAGCTCCATATACGGATTTCATATTACTCATATACTAAGACCTCCAAACTGTTTATTCTGTGATTTAAGCTGCTTAGCCATCTTCTTGCGCTGTTTCTTCTTAGCGATCTCATCGGTATCTCTGTTAATATGGAAAATAATTGCACCAAGAGCAATTGTAATAATAAACAAGAGAACAGACGCGGCGCCTGAATAACCGTAAGACGGCAAAACAGATCCGCTGTGGAACTTACGGTAAATATATACCGCAATAGTTTCAATATTTTCAAGAGGAACGCCCTCTTTACTCGTTGTAAACAGATAAGGAATATCAAACATCTGAAGTCCGCCGATCATTGAAGTAACGATCGTATAAACAAGGATAGGACTTAAAAGCGGAACAGTGATCTTTCTGAATACCTGTCCACCCGAAGCGCCGTCGATACTTGCAGCTTCAAAGAGAGACGGATTGATACCCATAATACCTGACATAAGCATTATCATAGTATTACCGAACCACATCCATGTCTGAATAAACATAACAACAACACGCGGTCCCCAAACAGAATTCTGCTTCGTCAAGTTGAAGAATTCACCATCAGAAAGTAAACCTGACTGACGTCCAAGAAGTGTAAGCGCACCGTAGTCTGTATCAGCACAAAGCTGGAGGAACAGAACCGAAACTGATGCCGCAGTGATGATATTAGGCATATACATAATTACTTTAAAGAAACCTTTGCCCGGGATCTTAAGCTTTGCGTCTGTAAACCAAACAGCAAGAGAAAGAGAAAGGGCAATCTGCGGAATGAAGTTACCAATCCACAAAATTACGGTATTCTTAAGTGTACGCAAAAAATCCTGATGCTGAACATCAAAAGCCATTGCCGCTTTAGCAGCAGCCTTTACTTCAGAGTCAGAACTGATAATATCAGCCTTATTATAAGGTGTGCTGAAAAGCAGATGTTTGAAGTTGTCAAGACCTACAAATTTATCCACTTCACTCTGGTTACCATACAAACTAAGAATGAAAGTATAAATCAAAGGCCATAACTGGAAAAAGCCATATACAATAAAGAACGGCAAAATAAATAAGTAACCATACTTAGCATAGCTGATTGACTTGATTCTTCTTTGTGCAGCTGATGCCATAACACACACCCTCTCGTTAAAAAATCTACATTATTAGTTAGCTACAGAGGGATGATTCCCTCTGTAGCTTAACACTTATATTACGTAAATTAAATTACTGGAGGTCCGGAAGATCAGCATATACCTTCTCAGTGAAAGCAATCTGTGTATCTTCCCATGACTTGCCGCCCTCGAGGTACTCAGTCTGAACTGCATTTACAAAGTCAGTCTTGATAGTAGCATCGTAAGGAGTGATAAGTCCCTTAAAGTCAATAACCTTAGCATTCTCGTGGAGAACTTCGAAGTAGTTCTGACCGCCGAGGTTGTTAGAAACATACTCGTTTGTAGACTTGCCTTCGTCAACGATTTCCTGCATTACAACAGTGTTGTTGCAGTACTCAGGCTTGTCAAGAGCATACTTCTTGATCTGCTCGTTATCGCAAGCAAATGTCTTGATGAATGACTGAGCATCCTCAGCATTATCTGTAGCAGGATTTACAACGATCCATGTACCGCCCCAGTAGTAAGGTGTAGGTCCCTGACAAACAGCCCACTTGCCGTATGTAGCGCCTTTTTCACCGCCTGCAGCCTGTGTAAGAATAGCATCGCCGAAGCCCCATGTTGATACGAAGAAGCCCATTGCCGAGCCATCCTGACCTGAAGCATACCATGAAGGATCCCACTGTGGGTTCTTTGTAACGCCGCCGCAGTCCCAAAGAGCCTTAGCAACGTCAGCAAACTTCTTGCATGAATCGTCAACTACGAGCTCGTTAGAGTCGTTAACCCAAGCCTGTGTACGTCCGCAAGCGAATGCCTGCCACATACCGTCGAGTGTATCAGCAAGAGCTGACTTACCGCCGGACTTCTCAGAAACTGTCTGAGCAGCTGCTACAAACTTATCCCAGTCAGCAACCTGCTCCTGCATAGCTTCAGGAGTCTCAACGCCGAGGTATTCCTTAGCAAGGTCAGTTCTGTAAGCGAAGCCGCCTGCTGCTGCCTGCCACGAAACGCCCTTACGAACGCCGTTTGAATCCTTACCGATTTCGTCTGTGTAGCTGTAGATGTTAGCAAAGTTAGCATCTGAGAAACCGAGGTCTGAAAGTGGAGCTGTCTTTGTATCATCATTGATGTACTTAAGAGCCCAGTCAGCTTCGCAGAAGTAAACGTCGAGGTCAGCGTTGTCAAGGAAGAGCTGATCGTACTTTTCAGAAGCCTTACCGCCGCCTACATCGAAGTTGATGAAGTTAACGTGATCTTCTGAAATACCTGTTGCTTCTTCCCACTGTTTGAGAAGTGCAGGAACGTCGTCGTCGTTCCAAGCTGCAACTGTGAACTTTTTGCCGCCTGTCTTGAGAGTTGAAGCGATTTCGCCAACCTGAGTTGTGTCAGTAACTTCGTTTGAAGACTCGCTGCCCTCTTCCGAAGACTCGCTGCTCTCTTCCGAAGACTCGCTGCTCTCTTCTGTAGCAGACTCAGAAGCTGATGATGAGCTTGATGATGACTTCTCTTCGTCGTCGCCGCATCCAACGAATGCTGTAGCAGCCATAACGAGTGTAGCCATTAAAGCTAATGTTTTCTTAAGATTGTTCATTAGAATTTTCCTCCTTAAATATGTATATTATATTAAAATAATATAATATCGTTTAGTTGTTGTTCCGCCTGTTTCGAAGTCCAAATACAAAGCATTGAATGTACTCAGTAGGCTTTGACCGGCCTTTTCGACACGGCAGATTTATTACAAAAGACATTAGTCTGTGTAACCATAAACAGCAGTTGCTAACGGAAGTATTCCGCAAGCCCACTCAAATTACAGTATTATGCTCCGCTGTACGCAGCTATTCCTCATTACAGACGTCCTCCGGAATGAGAACCGCACTGTAGTTTACAGTGATCGCAGCGCTGCGGCGCGCATACTTTTAATATGAGTGACGGACAGTGACCGTCATCGGAAATTGTATAAATATCCGTCTCAATTCATACAACTTGTCTGATAAGCACATAATCCGACTTACTTTGTATTACAAATATACCTCATTTTTCGATCAAAGTCAATGCTTTCAATCGTTCTTTAATCTTTTTTAGTCACATTGTACAGTTTCTACATCTAATTTTGTAACATCTCACACAATTTTTGCCCGATTTTTTTAATAATTACAAAACGGTAAAAAGTTCATTATGTTATTTTTACCAAATCTTTCTAAACAATTCTATTGCTATTGCCCAACGGTCACAAATTCAATTATCTCCGCGACTTCTTTTTGTTCAAGTTCTTCAACATAGAGCAGTTCATATACATGACTGAAGCCTCCGATCGCCTCACGCAGTTGAATTATGCCTTTTGCCGCCGATTCATCGACATACGGCAAGAGCATAAGCTCCTCCTCGATCGCGGTATTGATGTTGATCGGAGCGATATCCTCCAGCCGCAGGGACGTTTCTCCTTCAAGCTCCGTAACTTCCGTGAACGTTGATTCAGCGGTGATTTCCGCAGTTGTAACGGTTGATTCCTCCGTGGGAACGTCATAAACTGGATTCTCAACGTAAATATTGTTTTTGATCGCCGAAAATTTTTCCTTGCCGATGCCGTCAATATTCATAAGCTCCTCAATATTCCTGAAATCTCCGTAATTGATTCTGTAATCGACTATCCTCGCGGCAAGCACAGAGCCTATTCCATAGAGATTTTCAAGCTCCGCAGCCGTTGCCGTATTTATGTTGAGCCATAAAGGAGCGGTTTCGGTTTCCGCCGCCGTTTGAGTGATTGTTTCAGTATTCCTGAGCGTTGTAACCGAAGCGGTTTCGGTCGTGTGCGTAATGTATTCATCATTCCGATAGCCTGCCGACGCCGTTGAACTCACAGCTGCGATATTGATAGTAGTTACGGAATCTTCGTCGTTTAAGCTTCCCACAGAGGCATAAACCGAAAGTCCAAGAGCACATGCTAATCCTGCCGACATTATGGCAGTTCGAATCTTACGATCCATCTTAATTCATTTCGCCGGTTGCCGCAAGCGCGTAATACCTGAGGATTCCCGACGAATCGGAAGAATTTATCTCTCCGTCCTCGTCAAAATCGGCAGCATACAGAAATTCATCTGTTACGTCTGTTGCCGTTCCTGTGCTTATATCGGCATAATATTTCAAAACAGCCGACGCATCGGTGGCATCTATAAATCCGTCAAAATCGACATCTCCTCTTGCTCCGACCGCCATTACTGCAAGCCTTAGCTGAGAAGCAAAGCTGTCATCGTCGGAATAGCTGCGGACAGCAAAGCAAACGCTTCCGTTTTCAATGGGATATTCAAAAGTTGTGTCCCACTCCAGAGCCATTGCGGTCATAAGCTCTTCTTCGGAAACTCCCCATCTTTTCATCATAAGAGTCTTGAAGCTTTCGGGAGTATAGCCGTAAGTATCTGCAAGCTTGTTAAAGGCGATCTCGCTCATTTTGCCGCAGAGCTTTCCGTATTCGAGGGTATCGCTGTATTCAAGGCAGCAGTTATCGTCGGAGACAGTGTACTCGGGCATCTGCTGAGGAGCTGAATCTGCATTAGGAATATCATATACGGCTGCCGCGCTTCCGAACATATTGTTTCCGGGAGCAACACGCAGGCTTACGCTCTCGCCCGGAATGATGCGGAAAGCTTTATTCATTACCATTCCGGAAGTTATATTCTGACCGTCGATATATCTCTTTTCGGCAGGAAGCCATTTATCGCTGCCTGAAATTGAATATTCGACATAGTCCGCAATATCGTTTGAAATAAAATTCAAGGTTTCGTTATAGTAATCGATCTCAAGCTGCGGAAGAACCGCGCGTTCGGGAACTGTTATATTCATAGTTTTTTCGTCGAATTCGGCAGTAAGCTCCTGACCGACATAATCGGAAACGCTTTCTCCATTGCTGAAAATATGACCGTCAGCGGCAGTTATTACGGCATCGACATTGATGCTCATGGTTTCCTTTTCAAGATCAAAGCTTACGATATCCCTAAAAATATTCAGCGTTACGGTATTGTTAAGTCTGTTGTCCTGTTCAAGATTTATGATTACCGTATTTTCGCCGTAATCAAGCGGTATTTCATCGGTGTACTCATAATTCTGAGCGGCATTTCCGTTTACGGTGACCGATGCTGCCGATATCGGATAGAGCTTTACGGCTTCCGACGAACCGTTTATATGTATGTTATATGTATGCGAATCAACTCTCTCGGCATAGCTCATGTCATTTTCCGCTTTTCCGCCTCTTATCGCCGCATATCCGACCGCGGACAGCTCTTCTTCAGCCTGAGTGTAATTTTTTTCCGTAAAATGGATATAATCGGTCGTAGCTGAAATTTTCATATCCCCCGTTATCGATATAGGAGCCGAATATTTCTGATACGCTCCGCCGTTGACGGAATACATTATGTCCGAGTCGTCTCCTGCCGAAAGCTCGACCTTTTCGTTAAGAGGAACTCCTCCGGAAATATGAGAAAATTCTACAGAATTTACCGGATTTGCAAAGGCTTTGAGAGAAATATTTCCCATAACGATTTTAAAATTGCAGGCGTCAAAAACCTCGCGGACTCTTTCGATTTCTTCATCGCTGAACGCGTCGCTGTAGGAGTCAAGATAAAGCTCGCAGTAGCCTTCCTTTTCCTCGTCGGAAAGCTCATAAACATCATCTGTAACGTCTGTCCAGTTCTTACCGTCCTCGCTGTAAAAGCTTTCGTTTTTGCCTGTAAGCTCGCTGATCTGCGAATAGCTGTTATAGCCGCTCAGCAGATAAAGCGATTCGTCAAGCTCGCCTGTTTTCTTGTTTTCAAGAATATTGCACGACTCCAAAGGGATAACAAATTTGCTGTCCTCGCAGAAAAGTTTCACCTGAACCGCAAAGCTGCTTCCTTTTTCGATAAGCACGCTTTTGTCAAGATCAATAGTTATATAACCTGTCAGATCGCAGCGTCCTTTTGTCACGGCAGAGGCTTTTCCCGATGCAGGATTTGAAGGATCTTTCAGATCGGTAAAAATTATGACCTCGTATTCCGTTCCCTGATGATTGATATATGTAGATACAGCCTCAAGCTGCTGCGTTTCTTCGGCGGTAAAAACATTTGCCATGTAAGACGGCTGATTTATATTTTCATTGTCGTCGGCGCACATCGACTGAGTAGGTATCATAGTATCATGCTGATAATTGGTTGAATAATTATCACTTTTATTAATGTCATAAACGGCAAACTCGCAGAGCGACATATCATCATAAGCTATCCAGAAATAACCGTTTTCGCCAAAATGACTTCCCCAGCTGTTTTTTGCAAGCCATGCTCCGGTATGTCCGGGCATACTTGCTGCCGTGTAATTATCGTCCCAGCCCACGATCGTAACCGAGTGATTTGCCAAAGCATCGGGATCTCCCGTATATGCGGTATTAGAACCGTAATTATAGCTTGTTGACAAAAACGAAACATCAACGGAATATCCTTCGTACAGGAACTGCTTCGCAAGAAGATTTACCTTTTCCGCATTACCATGATCTTCGTCGAAATCAAACATATATGCATTTTCAAGATGAAAATCGGACGTATTTTCAAAACGGCGCGCATACTCGTCATCGCCCGTAAAATAGCCTTTATCGTTTACAAGGCGCTTATCGGTATAGGATAAACGGCTTTCATTGACAGCTCCGTTCCACTGCGCCCACAGATTCGTTACAACAAAGCAGTTACCGCCGGAATCCAGCACTCCCGTATTTTCTTCTCCGAGATCAATACTGCTGTCTCCGTAATGAGGATAAAAAGCAGTATGAAGCTCCGCAATATCGACAGAAGGCATATATTTCATAATGCTTGATTCGGCGCTTGCCGCAGAAGCAAAAGTCCAGCAGGTCCCGAACGGATTCTGATTCTTGACCGAAGTGGAAAGGCCGTAATCGCGCAGATCGAAGCTCTCCGGCAGAACGTCGGCATTTCCGTATATATCGGGAACGTTTTCTACCGCGTCGTAAACGGCAATAGGCGCAGCTATATTATCCGCTCCGGTCTTGCCTATAAGATTGATGAACTTGGTATCATCAAAGGAAACGTCCGCCGACTGCTCAGCCGTAAGAGCTTCTTCGGCAAAAACTGCCGGACAACAGGTCAAACAAAGAGCAGCTGCAACCAAAAGAGCATTTAAAGCGGCGGAGATCCTTTTAAGTTTTATTATCATAACAAATCCTCCTAAATATCAGAGTGTAATTTATATTCGATTACTTTACAGATAAATTTATTATAACATATTTCTTTATATTTGTAAGCGGCGTTATGCAAAGAATCAAAAGTTTGTGCAGTTGCACAATTGCCCGATAAAAAAATTGTGTATGTTGACAAAAACTGCCGATCGGATATGATCGGCAGTTTTATATACTTATTTAATATCAAAGTGATGAGCCTGAAGCGATTTTACTCCAAAATGCGTATTTTCCTTGATCGCGCGTATACCCTCCGCACTTGCCTTGGCAGCAGCCATTGTAGTGATATAAGTTACGCGGTGCTTGATCGCAGCCTTTCTGATATAGCTGTCGTCATGAACGCTTGTTTTTCCGGCAGGAGTATTAATAATGAGCTGTATCTCGCCGTTAGCGATCTGATCCGCAATATTAGGTCTGCCCTCATAGAGCTTGAATATACGCTCGCAGGGAATACCTGCTTCCTTTATCATCTCGTAGCTTTTTCCCGTAGCAATGATCTTGAAGCCAAGCTCGCTGAACGATTTTGCTATTTCGATAAGCTCCGGCTTGTCGCGGTCGCAAACGCTTAAAAGTACTGTTCCCTCGGAAGGAAGCCTTGTCTGAGTAGCCTCCTGAGCCTTATAGTAAGCCTCGCCGAAAGACGGAGAGATTCCCAGTACTTCACCTGTAGAACGCATTTCAGGTCCAAGAACAGGGTCGACCTCCGGGAACATATTAAACGGAAATACCGCTTCTTTAACGCCGTAATGAGAGATCACCTTATCGGTAAGCTCAGGAACGGGAGAAGAATTTCCCGTAATAGAAGATGTAATGATCTGAGTTGCGATCTGAACCATATTGATGCTGCAAACCTTTGAAACGAGCGGTACGGTTCTTGAAGCACGCGGATTAGCTTCAAGCACGTATACGGTATCTCCCTCGATAGCGTACTGCATATTCATGAGACCGCAAACGTTCATTTCAACGGCGATTTTCTTGGTATAATCCTTGATAGTCGCTACCTGTTTTTCCGTAAGATTTTTTGCCGGAAGAATGCAAGCAGAGTCGCCCGAATGAACTCCCGCAAGCTCGATATGCTCCATAACAGCAGGAACAAAACAGTTCTTTCCGTCGGAGATAGCGTCGGCTTCGCATTCGGTAGCATGATTAAGGAAGCGGTCGATAAGGATAGGTCTGTCAGGAGTAACGCCTACAGCTGCAGACATATATACCTTCATCATTTCATCGTCATGAACTATCTCCATGCCTCGTCCGCCGAGAACATATGACGGACGAACCATAACAGGATAGCCGATCTTATTGGCAATCTCAAGAGCTTCGTCAACATTTACAGCCATTCCTGCTTCGGGCATTGGAATACCGAGCTTATCCATCATTGCGCGGAAGTGATCTCTGTCCTCTGCAAGGTCAATGGTTTCGGGAGAAGTGCCGAGTATATTAACGCCGTACTTTTTAAGGTCGTTGGCAAGGTTAAGCGGAGTCTGACCTCCGAACTGAGCTATAACTCCTACAGGCTTCTCTTTTTCGTGAATACTGAGAACATCTTCAAGAGTGAGCGGTTCGAAGTAAAGCTTATCTGAAGTATCGTAATCGGTAGAAACCGTTTCGGGATTACAGTTTACAATAATCGATTCAAAGCCGAGCTTTTTCAGTGCGAGAGCCGCATGAACGCAGCAGTAGTCGAATTCGATACCCTGACCTATTCTGTTAGGGCCGCCGCCTAAGATCATGATTTTAGGCTTATCGGTATTTACAGGGCTCTTATCCTCACTGAGGTGATATGTTGAGTAGTAATAAGCTGCATTTTCCGTACCGCTTACATGAACGCCTTCCCAAGCCTCGCGGATGCCGAATCCGAGACGGGCGTTTCTGATCTCTTCCTCGGAGACCTCAAGAAGCTGACTGAGATATCTGTCGCTGAATCCGTCAAGCTTAGCCTGACGAAGCACGCTTTCTTCGGGAACTGTTCCTTTCAGTTCAAGAAGTGAATTTTCCTCCTGAACAAGCTCCAGCATCTGCTGCAGGAACCAGTGCTTGATTTTTGTAAGCTCGAATATTTCGTCAATAGTTGCGCCTTTTCTAAGTGCCTCATAAATGATGAACTGTCTTTCACTTGTAGGGAAACGAAGCATCGACAAAAGCTCGTCCTTTGAAAGCTTGTTGAAATTCTTAGCGAATCCGAGACCGTATCTTCCTGTTTCAAGACTTCTTATCGCTTTCTGAAAAGCCTCCTTATAGGTTTTTCCTATACTCATAACTTCGCCTACGGCTTTCATCTGAGTACCAAGCTTATCCTCTGCACCTTTGAATTTTTCAAACGCCCAGCGCGCGAATTTGATAACGACATAATCGCCGTCCGGAACATATTTATCAAGCGTTCCGTATTTTCCGCACGGGATCTCGTCAAGGGTAAGTCCGCAGGCAAGCATTGCCGAAACAAGCGCTATAGGGAAGCCTGTTGCTTTTGACGCAAGCGCCGATGAACGCGAGGTTCTCGGATTGATTTCGATAACAACGATACGTCCGCTTTCGGGATCGTGAGCAAACTGACAGTTACAGCCGCCGATAACCTCTATAGCCTCTACAATAGAGTACGCCTGACGCTGAAGCTCTTTCTGAACATCATCGGAAATTGTGAGCATAGGTGCGGAGCAGAACGAATCTCCGGTATGTACACCGATAGGATCTATATTTTCGATAAAGCATACTGTGATAATGTTATTATTGGCATCACGAACGACCTCAAGCTCAAGCTCTTCCCAGCCGCTTATGCATTCTTCAACAAGAACCTGACCTACAAGACTTGCCTGAAGGCCTCTTGCGCAGACAACTTTAAGCTCGTCTACATTATAAACCATGCCGCCTCCGGCACCGCCCATTGTATAAGCCGGACGAAGAACAACGGGGTATTTAAGCTTTTCGGCAATTTTTACAGCTTCATCGACTGAATAAGCTACCTCGCTTCTTGCCATTTCGATCCCGAGCTTATCCATTGTGTGCTTGAATTCTATACGATCCTCGCCGCGCTCTATAGCGTCAAGCTGAACGCCTATTACCTGAACGCCGTATTTTTCGAGTACTCCGGCTTCTCCAAGCTCAGAGCACAGATTAAGTCCCGATTGACCGCCAAGATTCGGCAGAAGAGCATCGGGGCGCTCTTTTTCGATTATCTGAGTGAGTCTGTCCAGATTAAGAGGCTCAATGTAAGTAATATCGGCAACATCCGGATCAGTCATAATGGTTGCCGGATTTGAGTTGACGAGAACGATCTCATAACCAAGCTTGCGCAGAGCTTTACAAGCCTGAGTTCCCGAATAGTCAAATTCACAAGCTTGACCGATAATTATCGGACCCGAACCAATAATCATAATTTTGTTAATATCCTGTTTTTTCGGCATATTCTTCTCCCAACCCGCACAAAATGTACGTTGATATATTTAAGATTTTGAATGCTATTATTAGTAATTATAGCATAAAATATCTTAAAATGCAATAGGTAAATACAAATACTGATAAGGAAATCCGAAAATATTGACAAATCGCAAAAAATATGATATAAGCGGCGAGCCGCCGCGGGCAGTTCGCGCTATAAAAAATTTGTTTTGTTAATTTTTCACGCGCATATTGCATTTTTACAATTTATATGATATAATCAAAAAGTGATTATTATATTATAAAAGGAATGATGATGAATGAAAATAAGTTTTTCAACCCTTGCCTGTCCTGATTTTTCATGGACCGACATATATTCTATGGCCAAAGACTTCAATTTTGACGGAATTGAGATCAGAGGACTTGGCAATGATATATTTGCCGTAAAAGCAAAGCCTTTTACTGAAGCGCAGCTTCCAAATACCGTGGAAAAACTAAAATCGCTCGGTATTGAGATACCGTGTCTTACTTCAGGTTCCTGTCTTAAATTCAAGGATAAACATGACGAGGTGAAAGCTGAGATCACTGCATATGCCGAACTTGCCGAAAAGCTCGGTGCATCTTTTATAAGAGTTCTTGCCGATCTTGAGCCTAATCCCGTAACGGAAGTTGACGACGATTATATAATTGAATTTCTTAAGGAGCTTGTTCCGATCGCCGAAGCTCACAATGTCACTCTTCTTGTCGAGACTAACGGCGTTTACAGCGATACTGCAAGATTAAGAAAAATTCTTGAGGCTGTTAACAGCCGTAAGGTTGCGGCTTTATGGGATATGCACCACCCATACAGATTTGCGGGCGAGTCACCGGAACAGACCGTAGAAAATCTTGGCGAATATATAAAATATACTCATATCAAGGACAGTGTAATGAACGAGGACGGTACTGTCGAATACAGGATCATGGGAAGCGGAGATATGCCTATAAAGGATATGCTCGAGGCTCTTAAATCGATCAACTACGGCGGATACGTTTCCCTTGAATGGGTAAAGCGCTGGGCTTCGAATCTGTCCGACGCAGGTATCGTTATTCCTCAGTATGCGCAGTATATGGCTCCGTATAAGAGAAAGCACAAGCATGATCTTCAAGATGATAAAAGATTTACCGGTAAGTATATCTGGCCGAAGGAGCGCCTTATAAATTATACATTTCCCGACGTTCTTGACCGTGTCTGCGAAGAATTTCCTAACCAGTACGCTTTCAGATATACCGAGCTTGATTATACAAGAACATATCCCGAATTCAGGGACGACGTTGATACGTTTGCAAGAGCTCTTCTGGCAATGGGCGTTAAAAAAGGCGATCATGTTGCGATCTGGGCAACAAATGTACCTCAGTGGTATATCACATTCTGGGCTTCTACCAAAATCGGAGCTGTTCTTGTTACCGTAAACACAGAGTATAAGATCCACGAAGCGGAATACCTTCTGAAACAATCGGATACAAATACTCTCGTAATGATAGACGGACTTAAAGATACAAGCTATACGGGAATCATAAAGGAGCTTTGCCCCGAGCTTGAAACCTGCGAGCCGGGCAAGCTGAATTCCGAAAAGTTCCCTTTCCTTAAAAATATAATTACCATCGACTCCAAGCAGAACGGCTGTTATACGTGGGAGGAAGCGATGAAGCTTGCCAAGAACGTTCCTTACAGCGAGGTTGAAAAGATCAGAAAAACCATTGATATTCACGATGTCTGCAATATGCAGTATACCTCCGGTACGACCGGATTCCCAAAGGGCGTTATGCTTACTCATTATAATGTAGTTAATAACGGCAAAGCTATCGGCGACTGCATGGATCTCTCTACTGCCGACAGAATGATGATACAAGTACCGATGTTCCATTGCTTCGGAATGGTTCTTGCTATGACCGCTTCGGTAACTCACGGAGTTACAATGTCTCCTATCACAAGATTCTCTCCCAGAAAAGGCTTGGACTGCATCAACAGAGAAAAAATCACCTGCTTCCACGGCGTTCCGACAATGTTTATCGCAATGCTTGGCCACGAGAATTTTGCAACTACCGATTTCTCACACATGAGAACAGGAATCATGGCAGGTTCTCCGTGTCCGATCAAGACAATGGAAGAGGTCATCGAGAAAATGCACATGACGGAAATATGCATCACCTACGGTCAGACAGAGGCTTCTCCTGCTACAACAATGAGCAAGACTACCGATACCATTGAGCAGCGTGTTAATACTGTCGGCGGACCTATTTTCGGAGTTGAATGCAAGATCGTAGATCCCGAAACAAACGAAGATCTCCCCGATGAGATCGACGGCGAATTTGTTGCAAGAGGATATAATATAATGAAGGGCTACTATAAAATGCCTGAAGCTACCGCTGCCGCGATCGATTCCGAAGGCTGGCTCCATACAGGAGATCTCGCGCGCCGTACAAAGGACGGTTATTATAAGATCACAGGACGTATAAAGGATATGATAATCAGAGGCGGCGAAAATATCTATCCCAAGGAGATCGAGGACTTCCTCTATACTTATCCGAAGGTAAACGACGTTCAGGTCATCGGTGTTCCCGACGAGGATTACGGCGAGGAAATAATGGCTTGCATTATTCTCAAGGACGGCGAAGAATGTACCGAGGACGAGATCAAAAAGTATGTGCTTGCAAATATGGCAAAGCATAAGGTTCCGAGATATGTTGACTTTGTTAAGGAATTCCCGATGAATGCCGCAGGAAAGATACTCAAATATAAAATGAGAGAGCAAGCAGTTGAAAAGCTTGGTCTGCACAAGGCAAATAAAATTGTTACCGCATGATATAACGGCTGTCCGGATAACCGGACAGCCGTTATTTTTTTGCTTCAAATTCTAAAATTATATTTACAAATAATTTTTGGTGTGATATAATATAGTTACAATAATTATGCCGTGCAGGTCGATAAAGTACGGCAATTCAAGGCTGGTGAATTTATGAATAAGAATGATATCAAAAATTTCGCTGTTTTTGTAGCAGGTATCGATGAAGAGTATCAGGGAAATATTATTGACGGCATAAACGCTTTCACAAAAGAAAATAATATCAACACTTCTTACTTTGCGGCTTTTGGCGGAGTTCTGGCAAGCAAACGCTATGACATCGGAGAATACAGCATCTACAATCTTGCAAATTTAGATAAGTTTGACGGCGTTATACTTATGACCAACACTATCAATGCTCCTGATGTAAGAAATGAAATTATCAAAAAAGTTCAGGCCGCAAAAATTCCGGCTGTTGTTTTCGACTGCGACAGCTATCCCGAATTCTACAATATCAATATCGATAATTTTACTCCGATACAAGATATTGTACGTCATCTCATCAAGCGGCACAACGCACAGATCATAAACTATATTTCCGGACCGCTTGAAAATCCCGAAGCTCTTACAAGATATAACGCGTTTAAAAGCGTTATGAAAGAATATGGTCTTCCTGTTGAAGAAGAACGCGTTTTCTTCGGTGAATTCCGCGCTCAGGACGGCAGACAGGCGATCGATGACCTTATAGAATCGGGGATCAATATGCCTGACGCAATTGTCTGCGCTAACGACGCTATGGCTATCGCTGCCGTAAACGCCCTTGAAAAGTACGGATATACCGTGCCCGACGACGTTATAGTTACCGGATTCGATTGTACATACAACGCAAGAAATTTTACTCCCACCATGACTACCGTGGATCGTCCCCTTTCAGATGCAGGTTATCTGGCTTGTCACATTATTCTTGACACTATCAACGGAATATCTCACGAGAAAAATACCACGCTTGACGCGTATCCTGTATTTTCCGAGAGCTGCGGCTGTATTCCCGAAACTGCCGAAGATTTTGCAAGCTTCAAGAAAAATACTTTTAATCTTATTGAATCCTGCAACTCTCACATTTCAATGATAAACAAACTTACTGCCGGTCTTGCGGAAACCGAAACTCCCGAAGAGAATTTTAATGTGATCAAAAGTTTCTTCGAAGAAATCGAATGTGAAAAATGCAGTATTTGTCTCTGCTCAGGCTGGGAAGGCTCTTTCAGCAACTCTTATTCGGAAATCCCGGCAGATAATATAAATTCAAATTACTTTACAAACCGAATGAGCGCTCCGGTAATATGGGAAAACGGAAATTGCCGTTCTGTTCAGAGCTTTCCTTGCGAAAATATGTTCCCCGAGCCTCCCGAAACAGGCGGAAACATAAATTATTTCCTGCCAATACACTTCCGCGAAAATTGCTTTGGCTACTATATTATTCAGAACAGCAGCTTCCCTGTAAAGAGCCGTCTGTGCCACTCGTTCATTATGAATATAGGCAACTCGGTGGAGAATATCCGAAAGCTTATTCACTTAAATAACGCGATCAAAGAGCTTAATAACCTCTATGTTATCGATCCGCTCTGCAACATATATAACAGAAACGGATTTATAAAAATTGCCGACGATATGTATAAGGACTGCATTGCCAATAAATATAAGGTCATGATCGCTTTCATCGATATGGACGGACTTAAATTTATTAATGACAATTACGGTCACAATGAGGGAGATTTCGCCATTCAGCGTCTTTCAGGAGCTATCCGTGAATGCTGCGAAACCAACAGCATCTGTGCTCGTTTCGGCGGTGACGAATTCGTAATATTCGGCGCGAATATGGACGAACAGGGTGCTGCCGCCTTATCGGAAAGGATCGAACGCAAGATCAATGAAGTCAACAATATTTTCAAAAAGCCTTATCTTATTTCGGCAAGTCTCGGCTATTTTGTTACCGAAGCTCAGCCTGCAACAACGCTTTACAGTATAATTCACACTGCCGATGAAAGAATGTACGAAATTAAAAAGAAAAAGAAAAACTCCAGAAGCTACAATTCATAAGATAATTTACAGGAAAAGTCAAGCAAATGCTTGACTTTTTTTGACTAATATTATACTATATAATAAAATACGAAAATGGAGGAATTTGCTGTGAATAATCTAAAAAAACATAAGCTGCTTAAAATTTTTGTCATCATATTTATTGTCATTGCCGTTATATGCTTTGCAGTTTTTCTGTTTTTAACTTTAAATCCGGTATTCGGAGGAAAAGCCTCCGACGACGATATGAAGGACTATCAAAAAAGAGCTTCCAATTACATAAACAATAAATTTGTTTATCCTTCGGAATTTGAAGCTGACGGTCTATCCGAAGATAATCGTGTTTCAAAAAAGGAGACAACTCCCGAAGATAAGCTTCCTGTAATGGATCCCGAAATTTCAGAAGCTCTCCCTATAGATAAGTATTCGGTAACTTGGTTCGGACACTCTACCCTGCTGATACAAATCCACGGAATGAATTTACTCATTGACCCTGTGTTCAGTCAGCGGTCGTCTCCGGTATCGTTTGCAGGGCCGAAGCGTTATACTGAGCCCTCACTGCAGATCAGCGAGCTTCCCCATATTGACGCTGTAATTATTTCCCACGATCATTACGATCATCTTGACATGAAATCTGTAAAAGAGCTTGACGGTATTACCGATATGTTTATAGTACCGCTCGGCGTTGAAAATCATCTTGAACGCTGGAAGATATCGTCTGACAAAATAAAAAATATGGCATGGTGGGAAGAAACGCAGCTTAACGGATTAACCATAGGCTGTACTCCGGCTCGTCATTTTTCCAACCGCAGTCTGAACGATAACGGAAACACACTTTTCGCTTCATGGGTCTTTAAAGACGAATATCATCAGATATTTGAAAGCGGAGATACGGGTTACGGCGCTCATTTTGAAAAAATCCATGAAAAATACGGAGATTTTGATCTTGTACTCACCGACTGCGCCCAGTACAGCATAAACTGGCATGAGGTTCATATGTTTCCGGAAGAAGCGGCAGCAGCCTGCGATACGTTAGGAGCAAAAGCCGCAATGCCTATACACTGGTGTGCGTTTGTTCTTTCAAATCACGGCTGGGACGATTCGGCAGAAAGATTTACAATAGCTTCGGAAAATTACGATTATTCTGTAATATCTCCCATGCTCTGCGAAACGGTAACTTCCGACGATCTTACCGAGCATCAGGAACGCTGGTGGAGAAATTATAATTGATCCAAATAGGTTTTCTAAGTTGCAATATTTAATTATAAAATTTCAAAAGCTATAATTTAACTTAAATTATAGCTTCTTTTTTATTCTTTCATATAAAAATAAGTTGGTCGTTTTGTAGGCTTTAACGATTTTATCTCACAATTAAAAATAAATTTAGAAGATTCTTGAAATTCAAAATCTTTTGTACTATAATTAAAGTATTATATTATGATTTTCAGGAGGTACTAAATGAAATCCAAATTACTAAAAAAAGCAAGCACTGTTGCCGTATCGGCTGCAATGCTCGTAAATTCTTTCCTTGTCGGAAGTATCTCAGCTGTAACGGCAGCTGACGATACAAAATATGAATTTGAAAACGGTACTCTCGTCGGCGCTACAGTTCCGGCTGCAGGAAGCGAAAGATACTGCGAAGGCGCTTCGGGCGATCAATTTGTATTTCTTCAGGAGGCAGGCGAAACTGCTTCGGTAACCGTTAACGTTGAAGAAACAGGAATGTATTCTGTTATTCTTAACTATTCCGCACCTTACGGTGACAAGCAGCACGGTCTCATTGTAAACGGAACAGATCAGGGAAATTTCGGCTGCGCTACGACAGACGACGGCGTCTGGAGCGAAATCAACATCGGAACCGTAAAGCTCGATAAAGGCGATAACACTATCACTATAAAAAGCTCATGGGGCTGGACAAATCTCGATTATTTGAGAGTGGAATCTGCCGTTCGTCCTGAGATCTCGGCTTCCGATACTACTCCGTGCGACCCGAATGCAACCAAAGAGACCGTAAGTCTTATGAATTATCTCTCAAGTGTTTACGGTGAACATATTATCTCGGGACAGCAGGAAATCTATAAATACGGTCCTCACGATTTCGAGTATGAGTTTAACTTCATAAAGGAGCTTACAGGCAAATCCCCTGCTATACGCGGTTTCGATTACCTTAATCTCGTAAATCCGCTTTATGGCTCTGATGACGGCACTAATGAGCGTATCATCAACTGGGTAAAGAACAATAACGGTATTGCTACAGCTTCATGGCATATTGTCGTTCCTAAGGATTTTGACAGCTATACCATCGGCAGCAATGTTTCTTACGAAAATGCCACCTACAAGCCCGATGAAACGACCTTCGATACATCTAAGATCTTAGACGAAACTTCTAAGGAGTATGAATACTTCATGCTTTGTCTCAGCGACCTTGCAAAGGCTATCAAGGAACTTCAGGATAACGATGTTCCGCTTATTTTCAGACCTTGGCATGAGGCCGAAGGCGGCGGTGGAGAAACTGGCTCATGGTTCTGGTGGGGTAAATCAGGCTCTGCTGTTTACAAAGAGCTTTGGAAGCTTACCTACAAGACGCTCACCGAGGATTACGGTCTTCATAACGTCATCTGGGAATGGAACAGCTATACTTTCGATACATCGGAAAACTGGTATCCGGGCGATAATTATGTAGATATTATAGCTTATGATAAGTACAGCTGTACAGACTGGTCTACCGGTCAGCCTGTTATTTCTCACAACGACAGCGCTATAAGCAGTACATTCTATACCTTAATGGAAAAATACAACAGCAAAAAAATGATCGCTATGGCTGAAAACGATTCTATTCCTACTGTTGAAAACCTCACGGCAGAGAAAGCAGGCTGGCTGTACTTCTGCCCATGGTATGACGGCGGTTCAGACGATACTAACTTCCTCTCGAACGAGATTTTCAATACAAAAGCAGATCTTACTACAATGTATCAGAGCGATTACTGCATAACTCTTGATGAGCTTCCTCTTGATCTCTACTCAAAAGAAATTGATATCAAGCCTACCACCGGCACAACAACTACTAACGAGAATGTCTCTACCAACCCAACTACAACAACTACTTCCACTACCGTTGCCGAAGGCCACGCAAAAATCACATCAGATAAAGACGGATATACTCTTGTATTCCCAAAAGCAGTAGGCGACACAATTTATCTCGACATCGACCTCAATGACGACGTAACTTACGCTAACGGCTGCGTAGCTTCTACGGTCGAGCTTGACGGATCATATTACTGGGCATCAGTTCAGTGGGAAGCAACAAAGGACGGCGTTGTTAAGCTTGATATGAATAAAACCTACAACGTTATCCTTAACGACGAAACTGTTACAGACGAGGCTATTATCGAACAGGTAGTTGATAAGTTAAAGCAGCTCACCGTTCTTTCAGGTCAGATCTGGTACGTACAAAATGGTGACGAAGAACAGGTTGATAACAGCAATGCCGCTATCGTTGACGCTTATTTGCCATCTGAAGAAGATGATGATATAGTATACGGCGATGCTAATCTTGACGATAAAATTACTATCGACGACGTAGTAGCTATCATTTGCTACAGCTCGGATCCTGAAGCTTTCCCGCTTTCGGATGAAGCAATCAACAGAGCCGATGTTTATCAGAGAGGCGACGGTCTGAGCGGAAATGACGCTGTTTCCGTACAAAAGAATCTTGCACTTCAGCTTGATAAACTTCCTGAATCATATTTAAATTAATTACCGCATACAAAACACCGCTTGGAGCATTAACTTCAAGCGGTGTTTTTTAACATATAGCCTGTGTATTTATTCGCCTTTTATCGATTCCGTGCGATATATGAATTTCACTTGTCCGTCCATATCATCGGAAATACCGGAAAACGAAACATAATTCTTTGAAACGTCCACGATAGCTCTTACCCTTGCAAGCAAGCCATTAAGATCGCCGTCTACAGCATCGACAAGCTTCTGAACTCCCTGCTCGTTGAATTCTTTCAGACCGTCGGAAAGCTTCATAGAACCGTCCTTTAGAGCATTAACTCCGTCAACAAGCGCAGGCGCTCCGTTTTTAAGCGTTATAATACCGTTATAAAGCTCATTCATACCTGCATCTAAATCCTTTGTTCCCGACTTTAATTTATCTGCTCCCACACTTAAAGCGTCTGCACCGTTTTTGGCGGACGCAACTCCTGCCGTGTACTGACTAAGTCCCATGTAAAAAGTATTGTAGCTGTCAAGCTGTTCCTTTAAAGCGGAAATTGAAGCCGCTCCCGATTTCGCCTGCTCAAGAGCTTGAGTGATCTGCCCCTGAACCTCGGCAGAATTCATATTCTGATCAATAAGAAGTGCGATCTGCTCTTCTGTTTTTGCCGAAACAGTGTTTTTGATATCCTGAGACTGCATTTGAGTCTCCACATTAGCGTCGATCATAGCCTTTGCATTATCGGATCTCATGTACGCGTCGATTGCCGCTTCTATCTGAGCCTGCTGTTCGGCTGTGATAAGACCTGCCGCAATACCCGATTCATAGCTTTCCTTTGTAAGACCTTGTTCGGTCAGGATCTGTAATTTTACGTTTTCGCGAATCGTCTGTGTGACCTTTGCAGTTACCTGCTCCTTTACAGCAGAAATAACTCCTGCTGTAATAGTCTCACGCTGAGCGTTTACCGCCTCCTGCACCTTGGTTAATGCGGTCTCGCGAGCCTGAGCAGCAATTTTATCCGTATCCAAAGAAGCTATAACCTCATTCAAAACCTCGGAATAATTATCAATTGTCAGCACCTGAACGGTAATTCCAGAAGCGGACAGCTGTGAATTTGCCATATTTAAAAGCGAATTGAATACTTCCTCTGAACCGGAATTCAAAGCGTCGCTGTTGGCAGTAAGCTGTCCCAAGCCGTCGGAAAGAGATTTTGCTCCGTCGGCAAGATCGGCAGAGCCGCTGTTAAGACTGTCTGCGCCTGTTTTCAGTTTTCCTGCACCGTCAGCCAATTTATCGATACCGCTTATGAGTTCCCCGGATTTCTCCGACAAAGTACAAAGCCCGTCGTATAGCTGCGAAGAGCCGTCCATGAGCTGATCTACGGCACCGGTAAGTTCATCAAGTGAATCCGTAAGCTTATCTGCGGAATCAATATCTTCGGCATTGATTCTGCTGAATATTTCATTCGACGCAATGGTAACGGTATTGGTCATTTCAAAATTCTCTACATCAGCATTTATTTCTACATAATCAGGTATTTCAAATTTATTTATATCCACATTCAGATCGCTTTGCAGTCCGGGGAATGCAATACCTGCAATTATTGTATGATCGCCGTCGTTGATAAGCTTGCCGTTGGATATCTCCACATTGCTGAAAATGTCATTGTCAAGAAGCATACCCGTAAGCATCACAAACGGAACATATATTTTTTCCTTCTTGCCGTCGATATCGACAGTTTCAAACTGATTATTCTGATAATCAAATCGGATCGTAACTTTACCGCTTTTTCCTGCAAGCTCGTCGGGCGATATGCTCTTTCCGTTTAATTTATAAGAAACGCTTAATTTTACGGGCAGCTCTTTTTCAATATTGCCCTGATAGTAGATATCGTTGCCCTGTGCGTCCCAGACTTTTGAATTGTCGCCGCCCATTGTATACGATTCGTCTCCTCTTACGTTTTCAATATTTGTAAGCTCGGAGTTATCCAATATCGAGGACGCGCTCAATGAATTTTTTATCCAGTCGCTGACTATTATTTTTTCAACGCTGCCGTCAGCTCCGGCAAGCACATAAACGGTTTCGTCCTTGACTGCTTCCGCTTCGCTTTCATTTTCGGCAGTCAGGACAGTCTGCGGCTCTTCCGTTTTTTTATCTTCCCTGCCGGCTGAAATTGCATATACCGCCGAACCTGCTCCTCCGAGAATGACCGCGCAGCAAACTGCCGCCGCTATTGATCTTTTAACTTTATTATTCATTATAAATTACCTCCGATCAGTGACCTGTTCATAATTCAGAATTAAGAATTTGGTTTTTCAGACTTTTTCTTTTTAAGGACATACCAAATGTTGTCGCACATATCAGCTTATCGCACAGCATGAGCAATGACGGCAATATAAAGATTACACACAGCATACTTACTACAGCTCCTCTTGCCATCAGCATACACATTGAACTGATAATATCAATATCCGAGTAAACCGCAACGCCGAGCGTGGCGGCAAAAAGGCCCATGCCGCTTACCAGAATAGACGTAATAGACGACGATAATGCAATCGAAATACTGCTTCGCTTGTCTTTGCCCGATATACGCTCCGTTTTGTACCGCGTTGTCATTAAAATAGCATAATCTACGGTAGCTCCAAGCTGTATCGTACTAATGCATATTGGAGCAATAAATGAAAGCGACTGTCCTAAATAATGCGGCAGACCAAGATTTATAAAAATAGCAAGCTCAATGACCGATATGAGAATAAACGGCAGAGAAAAGCTCTTTTCAACAAAAGCAATAATTATAAATATTGCAAGCACCGAAACAGTATTAACTACACGGAAATCTCTGTCGGTAGTTTCTATCATATCCTTCATGCATGGAGCTTCTCCGATAAGCATGCCTGTTTCGTCATATTTTTTCAGAATATTATTCAAATTGTTTATTTGAGCATTTACATTGTCGCTTGCGACCTTATACTCGGAATTTATCAAAAGCAATTTCCATTTATCGCTTTCAAGTATTTCCTTGACGCTTTCAGGAAGTATCTCTTCCGGCACACGGCTGCCAAGGACTGATTCAAGACCAAGAACATATTTTACTCCGTCTACCTGCTCCATTTCATCGATCATACTGCGGACTGATTTTGAAGGAACATTCGCATCCAATAAAATCATATGAGTAGACGCAATATCAAAATCATCGGATAATTTTGAATTGGCTATAACATATTCCATATCTTCCGGCAGGGACTCTCCCATATCGTAATATACTTCATTGTTGGTTTTCTCGTATCCATACAGCGCAGGAGCTGTCAAAACTGCAAACGCAGCCAAAAATGCAGGGAACACCTTTGTAACGCCTTTAGAAAATTTTGTCATATCGGGGATCAATGATCTGTGCTTCGTTTTCTGAAGCGGCTTATCAAATACAAGTATCAAAGCAGGGAGAACCGTTACACAGCCTATAACACCGAGTATTACTCCCTTTGCCATAACTATTCCAAGATCCTTGCCGAGGGTGAACGTCATGAAGCAAAGCGCCGCGAAACCTGCAACCGTTGTAATAGAGCTTCCTACTACCGAGGAAAGCGTGTTTCTGATAGCGGCAGCCATTGCTTCTTTGTTGTCGCTGTAATTTTTCAGCTGCTCGTTGTAGCTGTGCCATAGAAAGATCGAATAATCCATTGTTACAGCCAGCTGGAGCACTGCCGAAAGAGCTTTTGTTATATATGAAATTTCTCCAAGGAAATAGTTAGTACCAAGATTCATAAGTATCATTGCGCCGATAGATGCAAGGAAAACAAACGGCACAAGCCAGCTGTCAAGAAGCAAAAGCATCGCGAGAGTTGCAAATATTACAGCCAGAGCCACATAGATCGGTTCTTCCTTTTCGCACAGATCCTTAAGATCTGTAACAAGCGCGGACATTCCCGAAACAAAGCACTGCTTTCCTGCAATTGAACGGATCTCACGTATAGCGTCCATTGTAATATCGTCAGATGTGGAAGTATCGAAAAATATAGCCATCATTGTGGCGTTTTCAGTATTGAATTCATTGTAGACAGAATCCGGAAGTATTTCCTTCGGTACAGAAATATCTGCCAGCGAGGAATACCACAGCACCGTTTCAACATGATCTACATTTTCAAATTTATCAACGAGAGCAGCAACGTCCTTGTCGGGCATATCTTCAACTATAACAAGAGAAAAAGCTCCCTTGCCAAAATCCTCCAAAAGTTCGTACTGACCCTTGACCGTATCCATATCCTCGGGAAGATAATCAAGCATATCGTAATTTACTCGTGTGGCAATCATGCCAAGCAACGACGGTATCATCAGTACAACCGTAACAATTAAAATGAGAACGCGGTGTTTTACCACCGCTTTTGAAAATCTCATAGTATTAACTCCTTTCTTCATCATAATCGACTTCGATAACATCAGGCTGCTGATGTTTTATGATCTTTACGGCAGTTATCATGGTGCTTATATTCAGGATTCCCTCGCACAGCATTTCAATGCCGATCAAAATCACTATCAATCTGCTGCTTTCATTTGGGCGTATTATCAGAAGAACTCCGAACACAATGGTTATTATCGACAGTGCAAGTATAAGCCACCACTTATCGATACCGAATTTTTTAGCGTCGATCGTTATCTGTATCTTAAACAAACCGTCTGCCAAAAATGAAATTCCCAATGTGATACAGATAAAATTCATAAGGCTGTCGGGGTGCATAAGCATTACCGCGCCAAGTATTATCATCATGATTCCAAAAGCAAGATCGTACTGAAACGCCAGACGATAAAGATCCTTTGAAAAATATCCGATCAGCCGAACAGCGCCAAAGACGATCAAAATTGCTCCGCATATAAAACCTATAACGGAAACGGAAAATTTCGGAACGGCAATTAAAAGAATTCCCAATACGCAAAGCGCAGCTGATGTTACAATATACCCGATTTTAGCAGTTCTCATTGGAGCCACAGAACGCATCAGAATTTCCCCCTTTCAAATTAAATATTGCCGCAGGTTTTCCTGCAAATTAAGTATAACAAAATATCGGTCAGTATTAAATGGTCAACAGCGGACTTATGCCGAAAATTCAGACAATGAGAGCACAATTGACTGAAACTCAGACAAAAAGCGTTTTTTGACTAAAAAAACAGCGGCATATCAATTGATATACCGCTGCCATGATCTTATGTATTGTTTTCCCTGCACCTTTCAAGCATTTCGCTTGACAATCCGTTGCAAAGCGATAGCAAATGCTTTAATCGGACGATAGCGTCTTTAGGCATTCCCGAGTTTATCCAATCTATAAACAAACCGAACAGTTCGCATTTCATAAATAAAATCATCGTGCTCTTGTCGGACTCATTAATATTTCTGTCTCCGAAAGCAGTAGCAAAATAAGTTGTTACAACATACTCGCAGATACGCATTAAATACTGCTCATATATGTTGCGGTTGACAGAATTACAAATATGCATAACTGCTTTTTTGTTATCCAAGGTAAAGCGGAACGCAGCCTCGATACCCTCATCGATTGAAGCAATACTCGGATATTTTTGTATCAGCGCGTCTGCCGCATCCATAACGATCTCTTCGATCAAAGCAGGAATATCCTGAAAATGATAATAAAAAGAATTACGATTGATACCGCACTCCTCAACTATCTTACGAACGCTGATCTGATTAAGAGGCTGTTCGTTCAGCAGCTTCCAGAACGCTTCCTTGATCGCGCGTTTTGTGAAATTCGGCATAGGTTATTCCTCCCTGTGAGATATTGATTTTAAAACTGATTACTTATCTGAAGAACGGCGCTCGTTCCTGATATAACGAAAAACAGCAGCTTCGCCGTTTTCCGCAAGCATAGTCAAAAGCTTTTCCAGCTTTTCGGAAGTCTGTGGATCAATTACCCTGTTTGCTTTTCCCCTCAAGAAATAATCAAGCGAACACCTGTCGCTGTAATTTTCCTTATTATATATTTTAGATGCGGCAACTCTGTCGCAGAACATTTCATATATAAAAATATCGGGCATGGGAACAGGTTCTACACGGCGGGTTTGGGGATTATAATCCGTCCAATACTCAAAGTGATGACGGTTTCTTCCCTTGTGATGAAGCCAAGCCCTTGAATATCCCAGCGTCTCGCGCTCCATTTCATTGGGACTTCTCGTTCCCTGATAATATTTCACTCCTGCCCAAAATTCCGAAGGAGAATATTTTGACAGATCGTGAGTCAGACCTCGCCATACAATTCCGGCTTTAATGCAATGAAGCATTACTTTATGTCTATGTTTGGTTATAGTCAAAAAATGTCCAAATAAATTTTTAACCAGCATTCAGCACATAACCTTTCGCCCTAATTAATATCAAATACCGAGTCTTTTATCAGCAGCCTTCCGCTGATTATCCTGCGGCCCTCAGTATAGGTCGGATCCATAAGCTTCTTTATCATTATCTCAACCGAAACGGAAGCCATTTTATCAATATCGACTTCAATAGTAGTTATAGCAGGAATACAGAAATTCGAAACCGTATAGTTATCATATCCTACAATGGAAATATCCTCCGGAATGCGGACTCCTTTCGATTTCAGGTCTGCTATGACCCTAAAGGCAGTCTCGTCGCAGTTGCATACAAAGGCAGTAGGCATTTCTTCCGGAAATGCAATTCTATCGTAAATTCTTCCCGATTCATCTCTGTCATCAAGAGTCCATTCCGAACGATATTCAAGATTATTTTCCATGATACATTTTATATATCCGAGAAAACGGTCGTGAATACTGCTGGTAGCGGTAACGTTTCCCAAAAAGCCAATGTTTCTGTGTCCCATTTTTACAAGATAATCAGTGATAATATATCCGCCGTAATAGCTGTCGGAATTGACGGAATCTATTTCAAAGTGGTTATCGTAAAAATCCACAAATATAAGAGGGATATCTATTTTACTGAGCAATTCTATGTATTGCCTGTGAACTTGTCCGATAACTATAATTCCGTCAATTTTGTTTTCGGTAATTATTTTTGGCAAAATGCATTCCTGTTCGTTTTTTGCGGTAACGCACTCATATATAGTATACACGTCAAACTCGGCTAATTTGTTGGATACGGACGCCGTAAGCTCCCAATAGAATGTGCCCATATATCCAACAAATCTTTCGGGAGTAAGTATCCCGACATTCTTTTCCAGCTTTAGATCATACGCTGTTTTTTTGTTTGACTTGGTATTAGACGGCTTATAGCCCATTTGCTTGGCGGTCTCACAAATATGTGATCTAAGTGCATCGCTTACACCGTCACGTCCCGCAAGCGCATTTGAAACCGTGACTACACTGACACCGACTTTTTTCGCGATGTCAATCATTTTTACTCCGTTTTTCATAGTATTCCTTTATGTATATGCGGTAATATCATACCGCATATCTAAGCATATTTATCTTTTAATATTATATCATGCTTTAGTAAAAAATCAAAGCAGAACGATAAAAATTGTGATATTGCACAATTACAGCAGTGTATATCTGTAATTAACGCCAAGTTTTATCAACATCGTCTGCTAAATAGGGATACATCTCATTATATGCTTCCATTTGAGATTCTTCATCGGCAGCATAAGGGATAAGTCCGGTCATATCTCTGCTTGAAGCAGACGGACAGCAGTATTTCAATAAATTTTCATCTTCGTCATCAACGACAGGACGGGAATTATTATTTTTTTTCATAATTTCATCTCCTCATTTTTATTATCGACTTAAGACGCATCAATATTCCGAATGTTTTATTCAACATTCTGTATTGATTTTTCTCATATCTTATGATAAAATAATTGTATATTATGTATATAAATCAAGGAGGTATAATATGAACAAAAATAATGAAGCTTTCAGCGATGATGATAAAGATGAATATATTGCACTGATTGACGATTCCGGCAATGAGATACATTTTGAGGTAATTGATAAATTCAATTTTAATAATAACGATTATATCGTTCTTCTTCCCTTTGATGATTCAGACGACGAGGTCATAATTCTTGAAGCAGATTATTCGCAGGAAGAGCCGCAATATTTCAACGTTGACAGCGATGAAGTGCTGAACAGCGTTTTTGAGGAATTTCTGAAAAGAAATAATTGATTAATTTTTCTGTCAAAAAAACCGCTTTAATTCAAGCGGTTTTTTGTATTATATGATGTGATTCAAATGGCAGTCATTAAAAAGTAAATGATAAAACAAGTCTTTACGTTAAATTTGCATATTATTCCTTTGCACAGCTGCACTTATAAGCCGTGCCCCATTGTGCCATAGCGTCAATTATTGGCATCATACTTTGCCCTAATTCCGTCAGAGTATATTCCACTCTCGGCGGAACTTCGGGAAAAACTTCTCTTGTCAGAATACCGCTGTTCTCCATGTCACGCATATTGGAGGTCAGCACTTTCTGCGAGATACCTGTCACGGATTTTTTCAGCTCACCGAAACGCTTTGTACCGCTTCTTAAATCACGAAGAATCAAAACTTTCCATTTATCTCCGATAAGCATAAGCGTTGTTTCTACAGGACAAGCCGGCAGCTCTGTTTTATTTGGCATAATCTTGCTCCTTTCAATAGTATCAAACAGAATGTAATATTCCTTTAGATACATTGTAACATATAATCCATAAAAATGCAATATGCGCGCAAAAAACAAAAAATTTTTTTGCAAATTTTTTCCGAAACTCCGCAAAGGTTACTTTCGAGTAACTATACCACAAAAAAGTGCCTACTTTACAAAGGGAAAAGGCTGTGGTATCATAGAATCAAGGAAAGAGATACAGCGCTGAGATCTCCCGAAAAAAGCAAAAGCCAATCATTTTCAGGAGGAATTTATCATGAACAAGAATACGTTTACAGCAGTTAAGCTTGCAAAGGGCGAAATGAACGTTTACGACTTTGGAGCAGTAAAACTCCATGCATACAGAACCAACGATTTCATCGACGATGAGGTTTTCATCGTGGAGAAAGACGGTAAAGCCGTTGTCATCGAATCTCCCTGCTTCTTCGAAAATAACACTGAGCTTGCCGAGTATCTGAAAGATATCGAAGTCGATGGAATGCTTGTTGCATATCACGGTGCAGGAGCAACCTTCCTGCCCGATATTCCCAAGTATGCAACACAGAATGCAGCAGATTATTCCGCAAACGGCGGAGGCAAGGCTCTTATCGACAACTTCACAGGTGCGTTCGGCGAGATTTTTGACAACTCTGTTCATCAGATAACGAATATCATCGGCGAGGGAAAAATCACCATTGGCGGAATTGATTTTATCATCAAGCAGACACAGGACGCATTTGATGTGGAGATTCCTGAAATCAACGCAGTTTACACTCATATGCTCGGTCATGACTGCCATTCTATCATAGCAGGCGCAGGCCACGCAGACGCTATTATCGCCCAGCTAAATGACTATATCGCAAAGGGCTATGATCTGATTCTGACTTCCCACTACACTCCCGAGGACTTAAAGGACGCTAAGATTAAGATCGATTATATTGAAAATCTGAAAACTATTGCCGAAAAATGTGCAAATGCTGATGAGTTCAAGACTGAGGTGCAGAAGCAGTATCCGAATTACAGCGGCGGAAATTATCTTGATATGACGGCAGGATTTTTCTTCGCATAAAGTGAATCATATAAATTTAGGGGCTGTCGAATTTCGACAGTCCCTTTTGCAAAGGAAAAATATAGACTGTGCGGATATTGCAAAATCTTTGACATATATGCTATAATAGTATGATAATGAAAATAAGTGATAATATAATAGATGAGAGAGAAAATATGAAGTATAAAAAAATAGTTCGGGCAAAATTTATATCCCGTCTTAACCGTTTTGTTGCACAGGTTCTTCTGAACGGAGAGAAAGTTCTCGTTCACGTTAAAAATACGGGAAGATGCAGGGAATTGCTGCTCCCTGATACAGCGGTATATCTTGAGGATTTTATCGGCAGGCTGGGAAACCGAAAATATCTGTACGACCTTATCGCTGTCGAAAAGGGCGGTCTGCTTATAAATATGGATTCTCAGGCTCCGAACAAGGTCGTAAAAGAAGCTTTGGAAAACGGCAATATAAAATTGCCTGATATGTCGGAACTGAAATTAATTCGTCCCGAAAAAGTATACTGCGATTCTCGCTTTGATTTCTACGTTGAAGATAAAAACGGCGAAAAAGGTTTTATTGAAGTTAAAGGCGTTACTCTTGAAAATAACGGGATCGCATTGTTCCCGGACGCGCCGACCGAAAGAGGAGTAAAGCACTTGCGTGAGCTTGTAAAAGCCAAAAGCGAGGGTTTTCACGCTTACATTCTATTTGTGATCCAGATGTCCGGAATGAAGCTTTTTACTCCCAATTATGCCACTCACAAAGCCTTTGGAGAAGAGCTCCGTTATGCTGCCGAAAATAGAGTTCATGTGCTTGCTTATGAGTGTTCGGTGACACATGATAGTCTGGAAATAACAAAAACTGTGCCGGTAAAAATAAATGCTCGATCCAGTTCAAAGTGAATTTATGAACCGGTTCCACTGTATTTCATCGCACCATACATCCAGAATTTGTAACTGAGCCAGAAGAACAGCACTCCGATCAGCGGTGAAAGCCATGACAGAAGCAGTATTTCATCAGGACGAAGTATCACAATACTTGGATAGTATGCAATGAATGCAATAGGTATTATAAACGTAAAAATAAAGCGGAATACCGGACTGAAAATGGTGATAGGATATTTTGCATAATCTTTAAATCTTGTCACGAGATCCAATACATAAAACGAGTTTTGGATCCAGAAACAAGTCGCCGCCGCTGCATTCTGCAAAGCGATCATGATCAGCGAGGCCGTAATGAGAAATACTATCATTTTAAGCAGCATAAGCGGTGTGAATCCAAGTCCAAGTTTGTTCCATGAATAGGCGATCGTGCCGATACCAAAGGCAAGCTGTCCAAGTCCCTTGATGTCAAATACTTCGGACTGATAGTAAAAAAACAGATTTATCGGTCGGAAGCAGTATTTGACAAAATCACCTGAGTAGACATACATACGCAGACTCCAGTTATTGTCAAAAAAGCACTGAACAGGCGTAAGAGATACCAACGAAAAGCCATATAAAAACAGCATTTCATAGTAGCTCCAACCGTTGATAGAGGGGAAGTTGCGGAACAGAATCCAGAAACTAACAAACCCTGCAATGTTGGTGAAGATCATTCCTATTGTTGAAATGATAAAGTCCGCACGGTAACTCATTTTGCTCTTTATGTCCTGTGCAAGGATTTTACAGTATATCCGCAGATAGAAGCCTAAACCTTTTCTTTTCATAACTCAGCCTCCGTTCACAGTGATCTGCCGCAGGGAAATTTTCCAGAACAAATTACTCAGAATTGTCATCAAAACACACCAGAACAGTTGTATTCCAAGTGTGAGCAGAATCGTCTGCGGCTTTGGAGCTCCGTCCAGTAAAACAGACAGCGGTGCATTGTAAATTGACTGGAATGGCAGATAGTAGACAATAGTTTTAAGCGGTTCAGGAAAGAAAGCAATAGGTATAGTTGCTCCCGAAAGCAGCATGACAATAACCTGTTTCATAATGTTTATGCCCCATATAGATTCTGTGTAAAGACAAATTGTTCCCACAAGAAAGTCGATGCTATAGTTTATTAAAACCGCCATGATAACAGAAATCACGAAAAACAGCAGATTTATGCCGAAATGTATTGTTCCGTTCGTTACGAATGCCACTATAAGAAAGGTCGGCAGGAACGTAAAAAAGAATTGCGTTACGAATGAACCGGAGTATGTCCAGAACATAAATCGCCTGTATTCCATCGGCTTAAGCAAGTCGAGAGTGATTTTTCCGGATTGAATACCGCGTCCCATTTCCCAGACCATATACATTTCCATAAAGTTAAAGAGCGCTGTTGCAAGTACCAGATAAATCAGTGTATCGGAAAATGTCATGCCGTTGACTATATCAGTTCCGGCAGACGCATAGATCGCCTTCCACAGAAAATAAACCACGATCAGATACAGGAGATTTCCTGCAATAATAACAAGCGTTCCCAAACGGAATTGCAGCGATTCGATAATTCCGGCACGAGTAAGGGTGAGATATTTTTTCAGCTTCATTGAACACCCTCCTCATAAATTTTCTTGATGACCTCTTCCGTTGAGATCTCCTCAAGCTGCATATCACGTATCTCATAGGATTGTTGAAGTTGATTGAGAACTTCCATAACTTTTGATTTTTCCTCGTCCACAAGAACCGATATCCATTCTTCGTCAGCAGAAACGCTGAAGCCGGAAAGCTCGTGCTGTATTTTTGCTGCTTGCTGCTTTAAATCTCCTTCTATACGGATCTTCAGTGTTCTGTATGAACCGAAAAAGCCTTTCAGGTGTTCGATATCGTTATCGTAAAGCATTTTGCCCTTGTCGATGATTACTATCCTTCTGCAAAGTGCATCGACATCTCCCATATCATGTGTAGTAAGAATTACCGTTGTATTTTTCTCCTTATTCAAAGCATGAATTAGCGTTCGTATTTTTGCTTTCATAGAAACATCCAGACCTATTGTCGGCTCGTCAAGGAAAACAATTTTCGGATTATGTAAGAATGCAGCAAGAATATCGCTTAGAGTACGCTGCCCAAGAGACATTTGACGAACCGGCTTATGCATAAGCGGCTCAATATCCACAAGAGATTTGTAAAGCGCTATCATACTGTTGTAATTTTCGTCGCTGACACCGTAAATATCCTTTAATATTTTAAATGATTCGACAAGAGGCAGCGCCCACCAGAGCTGCGATCGCTGCCCGAATACTACTCCTATTTCTTGGGCATTTTGTGTTCTGTTACGATATGGAATATTGCCTCCGACCAGAATTTCTCCTGAAGTCGGTTCAAGTATACCCGTCATCATTTTGATAGTTGTAGATTTTCCTGCGCCGTTTGGTCCAAGGTAACCAACAATTTCACCTTGCTGAATGTTCATACTTATATTATCTACAGCACGGATAATTTTGTAATCTCTCGAAAACAAATCCTTAAGGCTTCCTTTTAATCCCTCGCGGCGATTAAGCACCTTGAATTCTTTTGTAATATTTTTTATCTCGATAATGTCTGGCATATTTGTCTCCTTTTCAATATCGCCGCAAAATTGCGTATAAAAGTTGGTGTTACCTATATAATATATTGTAAAGTATAACATAGATTTTTGATTTTTTCAATATCTTTTATATACGTTTTGGTTTTAAATAGTAGTTGACATTTAAAGAAAAGTATGATATAATCGACTATAGACGGAAACAAAGGGGAGATAATATGCCAAGACCGAAACGATGCAGGATAGTATGCAATGAGCCTGAATATGACCATTTTTCACCATCGGGAATCGCTGTCAGCGATACGGTCACACTTATGGTGGACGAGTTCGAGATAATTCGTCTCGTGGATCTGGAACATATGACGCATCAGCAAGCGGCTGTGCAAATGGAAATTTCACGTACAACAGCAACGGAGATCTACAATTACGCACGTACAAAAATTGCCGACTGTATTGTGAACGGAAAGCGCCTTGTTGTTTCCGGCGGAGATTATCAGCTTTGTCAAGGAAAGCAATGCGGAAGAAAATGCATGAAACAAAATTGTCAGAAGATACATTCTGTATCTGAGAAAGGAAATGATATTATGAGAATTGCAGTTACTTATGAAAACGGACAGGTTTTTCAGCATTTCGGTCATACCGAGCAGTTTAAAATTTATGACGTGCAGGGCGGAGAAATCGTGAAGGAAGAGATAGTATCCACAATGGGCAGCGGACACGGCGCGCTTGCAGGATTTTTGACTGCAAACAGCGTTGACACATTGATCTGCGGCGGTATCGGCGGAGGAGCTCAGACAGCTCTTACACAGGCGGGAATACGCTTTTACGGCGGAGTCAGCGGAAGCGCCGATGAAGCCGTTAAAAATCTTCTGAACGAAAAGCTCAGTTACAATCCTGATGTTAAATGCTCGCATCATGACCATGAACACGGCGAGGGCGGACATACCTGCGGCTCAAACGGCTGCGGAAATCACGGATGCCATTAATGGTGCGGCAAAATAACATCGACATTATTTACCTGCAATACATCATTATAATAAGGAGAATTCAAATATGAAGATCACATTGAATCCTGATAAAAAGGTAGTAGAATCGATCAAAGAAGGACTTAAGCAAAAGGACGGATATTGTCCTTGCCGTCTGGAAAAAACAGAGGAAAACAAATGTATGTGCAAGGAATTCCGTGAACAGATCGCCGATCCCGATTTTGAGGGATACTGCCACTGTATGCTTTATTATAAATCTAAATAATGAAAAAATTATAACAGTAATGTTGATTTTATAATGCGAGAAAATTAAATTTTTGCTTCATTTTATCCTATTGCCGGATTTTGCCGACAATAGGATTTTATTTTTTGCATTTGATTTTTTTTAACCGGAATGATATAATAAATACATATTCTTATACTTTATTGTTTGGAGAGATTTTATGACATTTGAAGAATGTATGAAATTTATTAGTTCGTACAGTCGGCTTGGAAAAAAAGTGACCGATCTGTCAAGGGCAAGAGAACTCATGGAGCGCGTCGGCGATCCGCAGAATGACCTGAAATTTATTCATATTGCAGGAACTAACGGCAAAGGCTCGACTTTAGAATATATATCGAACGCATTAATTTATTCGGGATATAAAACAGGACAGTTCACTTCCCCTTACGTTACTCACTATACTGACAGGATCCGTATTAATTCCCATGAAATAGCCGAAAAGGATCTGGGAGAAATTTGTGAATTCGTAGCTGAACGAGTTGCGGAAAGAGAATACTCTCAGTTTGAGATAACTATGGCGATAGCTATGTTATGGTTCGTGCGTGAAAAATGCGATGTAGTAGTTTTGGAAGCCGGGATAGGCGGACTGCTTGATTCCACAAATGTTATTCCGCCGCCGCTGCTTTCCGTTATTACTTCGATCTCACTCGATCATACGGCGATCTTAGGCGATACCGTTGAAAAGATAGCACGTCAGAAAGCAGGAATTATAAAAGAGGGTTCGGCGGTAGTCGTTGCAGACGGTAATGCTCCCAATGTTGTAAGGATCATGAAATCTACCGCAAAGAAAAAAAATGCAGAGTTCATTCTGACAGAACCTTGCAGTAAAGATACTCCAACTCTTATTGACGGAACGCCTTTTACATACAAGGGCGAATCTTTTAAAGCAAAAATGCTCGGATATGCTCAGGGTGTAAATGCCTCTCTGGCAATTGAAGTCTGCCGTTACCTCGGAAAAAAAGGATATAATATATCTGAGGAAAATATAAAACAGTCTATAAGTAATACACAGGTTAAAGCACGAATGCAAATCGTATCCCTTAATCCTGATATTCTTATTGACGGCGGTCACAATCCTGATGGTATAAAAAATCTTACTGATTTGCTTTATCTCTGGAATTGCCCCGTATACACTGTTATGGGCATGGTCGATTCAAAAGATTATGAGGACGGAATAAAAAAGATATCTGTCTTTTCCGAAAAATTTTTTACTGTTGACGATTTTGCCGCAAACGCCATACCTGCCGAAAGGCTTGCGGAGATCGCAGAAAAAAACACATCGGCTGAACCCTGCAAATCCCTTTCGGAAGCAGTCGAAAAGGCGAAAGCTCTTGCTCTTGAAAATGACGGGATTGTTGTTATCTGCGGTTCACTGTACCTTGCAAGTAAGTATCTCAATGAATTTGGATAAAAGAGCGACTTTTGCGAATTATTATAGAGCAAAATTGTGCATAATGCTTAAAAATTGCAATTAAATATCATTAATCGGAAAATTATGTTGCAAAAAAATAAAATGAGTGGTATAATAAATTCGAGCTGTAAATCAGCATCTTAGAAAAGGAGGTTTTTTAACAATGGCGTTAAAAAATCAGTATTTAATCGATTTATTGGAAAATGTTAAGAAGAGAAATCAGGGTGAGCCGGAATTTATTCAGGCTGTTACAGAGGTTCTTGAAACTCTTGAGCCTGTAGTTGAAAAGAGACCTGATCTTGTTGAAGCAGGCGTTCTCGATAGACTCGTTGAGCCTGAGAGACAGATCATGTTCCGTGTTCCTTGGGTTGATGACAACGGCAAGGTTCAGGTAAACAGAGGCTTCAGAGTTCAGTTCAACTCCGCTATCGGACCTTACAAGGGCGGTATCAGACTTCACCCGTCAGTTTACCTTGGAATCATCAAGTTCCTCGGTTTTGAACAGGTATTCAAGAACAGCCTTACAACGCTTCCTATGGGCGGCGGCAAAGGCGGTTCAGACTTCGATCCTAAGGGTAAGAGCGACGGAGAGGTTATGCGTTTCTGCCAGAGCTTTATGACAGAGCTTTGCAGACACATCGGCGCTGATCTTGACGTTCCTGCCGGCGATATCGGAACAGGCGCAAGAGAGATCGGATATATGTTCGGTCAGTATAAGAGAATCAGAAATGAATTCACAGGCGTTCTTACAGGTAAGGGTCTTACATACGGCGGCTCTCTTACAAGAACCGAGGCTACAGGTTACGGTCTTTGCTACTTCACAAACGAAATGCTTCTTGCCAACGGCATGAGCTTTGACGGAAAGACTGTTGTTATTTCAGGCTCGGGCAACGTTGCAATCTATGCTACCGAAAAGGCCACACAGTACGGCGCAAAGGTCGTAGCTCTCTCCGATTCAAACGGATATGTTTACGACAAGGACGGTATTAAGCTTGATGTTGTTAAGGAGATCAAGGAAGTAAGACGCGGCAGAATCAAGGAATATGTTGACGCTGTTCCTACTGCTGAGTATCACGAGGGCTGCAAGAATATCTGGACAATTCCTTGCGATATCGCACTTCCATGCGCTACACAGAACGAGATCGATAAGGAAAGCGCTGAGATCCTTGTTAAGAACGGATGCAAGGTCGTTTCCGAGGGTGCAAATATGCCTTCAACTCCGGAGGCTATTGAAGTATACCTCAGCAATGGTCTTCTTTACGGTCCTGCTAAGGCTGCAAATGCCGGCGGTGTTGCTACATCAGGTCTTGAAATGAGCCAGAACAGCGAGAGACTTTCATGGACATTTGAAGAAGTTGACGAGAAGCTTCACAATATTATGAAGAATATCTTCAAATCATGTGACGAAGCTGCTAAGGAATACGGAATGGAAGGCAATTATATGGCTGGAGCTAATATTGCAGGATTCCTTAAGGTTGCTGAAGCTATGAAGGCTCAGGGTTGCGTCTGATTTATTTTTCCTGAAACAGACGAGTGTTCATACGGAAGTTTTAATTGAAAATAAGGCTGCGTAACCCAAGCGATTATGCAGCCTTTCACTTTTTGTCATCTTCTTTCCGCTTTATGTGATAACATCACGGAACTATTTTTTCAAATCGGTTATAATAAAGATACAATAAAAAAGGAGGACACGAAAATGTCTGTTATTAAAATTACTAAAGAAAATTTTGAAAGCGAAGTTTTGAATTCAAATAAAACCGTACTCATTGATTTTTACGCCGATTGGTGCGGGCCGTGCCGTATGGTAGGTCCGATCGTATCGGAAATCGCAGAGGAAAGAAGCGATGTAAAGGTGTGCAAAATTAACGTTGACGAACAAAACGAGCTTGCTGCAAGTTTTAAGGTCATGAGCATTCCGATGCTCGCCGTAATTAAAAACGGTAAAATTGTCAATCAAGTCGTAGGCTACAGACCTAAGGCGCAGATAGAAGCAATGTTATAAGGAGGTATAATAATATGAAGTATGTTTGTGATGTTTGCGGATTTGTCTATGACGAAGCCGCAGGAGATCCCGACAACGGTATTGCTCCCGGAACAAAATGGGAAGATCTTCCGGAAGATTATGAGTGTCCGTTATGCGGTGTTGGCAAAGACCAATTCAGCAAGGAGGACTAATGAACCACTGAATAAATCACGCCTGACGTCTCAGCACTCACCTTGCTTGCAGATTTAATCAGTGATTCCCTAAAAAAACGCTGGGCTTTCCTGCACGGAATGCTCAGCGTTTTTTCTTTATTCATTTGCCAGCTTTTCAAGTCCGGATCTGTTTATGATTTCAATCGTTCCTCGGGACAGCGTTATAAATCCCTCGTTCACAAAATATTTCAGCATTCTCGTAACGATCTCACGTGGATTCCCCAAGCGATTACCAATAATTTCATGAGTAATTTTAAGCTTGTAAGCGCCTTCGATTTCGGCTTCGTTCAAAAGAAAATCAGCAAGCCTTTTATCAAAGCTTTTCCACATAATCTGATCTATCAGCCACATTACATCAGTAAAGCGGCTTGCCATAACCTCGTTTGTATAATTGGCAAATAGTGATCTCTCTGCCCTCATCGGATATAGTAAAGGCGCGTATCTGACCGGACAGCACAAGAAAAAGTCCGGTGCAGTCCTGAGAGCCGTCATGCAGGATTCCATTTTTTCTGAATCGGCGTACGAAAGCCGCATTTGTAAGTGTGTCCTGCTGTTCTTTTGTCGGCTTATCAAATATCGGCAAATATTCTAAGTTGTTCATGTTCAGCGTCCCCTTTTCAAATTCAGCATAACAAATTTTACAGTATATGTCAAGCGGCGAGCCGTCGCGGGCAATTTTACGCTGAAGAAACTTGCTCCATAGTTTTTTCACGCGGATATTGTAATTTTGCCAATTATATGATACAATAAGAATATAAATAATTTCAGGAAATTTCTGTTAAAATCTTATAAAAATATTATTGATAATTTGGAGGTTTACATGATTTTAAAAAAAATAATTTCAGCTGCCGCCGTTATTCCGCTATGCATATCATGCTATAACGCGCAAGTTTTTTCGGAATCAATTCAGCCGACGCTTCTTGACGCTTCAAAGTTTACCGTTATGGATGAAAACCTTGTTCATCTTGGCGCATCATATCTGAATGACGCTTCCGTACTCTTTGACGAACAGGATAAGGTTCCGGAGTCTCCGTCAAATACTGCTGTGGATAAAACTGTATTTGAGGAGACGGATAAAAGTACGAACTGGAAGCCGAATCATCAGGCAGATTACGGAGAAGATTCGTTTTATATAGATCTCGGCGCAAATTACATAATAACCGGCATTTGCTATCTTGACACAAACGGTGTCAATGAGTGGAAGGTCGAAAACGGAGAACCGTTTCAATGGAACGAGATACTTTCCTTTTCCACAGATTCATATATGTCGTGGCAGGGAAAAAGCATCGAAAGCTCCTCACCAACAAGATACCTTCGTTTTTCCACTGCCTGCGGAGACAGCGGAGTAAGCGAGCTTGCGATCTACGGTTATAAAGCTTCGGAATTATCTGACGAACAGCGTTCAAAAACAGCTGCAAAGCCCTCTGAGCAATCAAAAACAAATCTTTCTTCCGGCGGACGCGTGGGTTTTAATGCGTTTATCGACGATCCTGTCACTTCTATTTTTGCGGCTGGAAATGTGCGTGAATATCATAATCTGAACTGGCTTTTCGATACTGACGGAAAAATCAAATTCACTCAGGATACATGGGGCGATATGGACAGTTTCTATAGTACCATGAAAGATCAGAATATCAGCATTATTCCGTGTTTTCAGGGCGGAAGCAGTTATATTTACGGAGATTCCGATTATCCGGAAATTGCAGTTCCGAAAGGCGCCGATACTCTTGACCCGAAAAGCTATACTCTCCATGCGCAGGCTATGTATCAGATAGCAGCCAGATACGGAAGCAATCCGAATGTTGATCCGAATACGCTGAATGCAGCCGCGCCAAAGGAAGCTGCCGCAGGTTTGGGATTGCTTTCTGCGCTTGAAAACTGCAACGAACCAAATAAAAGCTGGAGCGGCAAGGCAAATTATTATACTCCGTACGAGCTTGCGGCAATGTGTTCGGCAGACTATGACGGCCATGAGGGAACAATTCCCAACGCAGGCGTAAAAAATGCCGATCCTGACTTTAAACTTGCAATGGGAGGTCTTGTGGGAACATCTACAATGCTGGAGTATCTTTCCGAAATGAAGCTTTGGTTTGATTACAACCGTACCGACGGAAAGTTTGCAGTCGACATCATTAACGTCCATATCGGACCGAATACTTATAATCCCGAAAGCAGCGATTTTACGAATAAGATACGATCGCTCCAAAATTGGATAGATGAAAACGCTCCCGGAACAGAATTGTGGATCTCGGAATACGACGTTCCTATGGGTGACTGCGTGACTGAAGGTGTTGATAATCACAACAACGAGACATATCAGCTCAAATATGCGCAGCGCTTAACGAGAACCTGCCTTATTGCTCTGAAAAACTATACGGACAGGATCACAAAGTTCCAGCTTCGTGACGAACAGTCCGGAGTATACGCCGACGCGGGACTTGTTACATACAAGGGACAATGGAATAAAAAAACCGCTTGGTATCATATTTCGTGTATGACATCTGTTCTGGAAAACGCTGACTTCTGCGAGGATATTTCACATGACGAAGTTAGTATCTACCGATTCAAAGACAGAACGACCAATGAAATTATAGACTGCGTATGGTCGCCGACAAATGAAGATAAGATCATAAGCGGATTTTCTCTGTCGGTCGAAGATTCCTCGTATGCATATCTCACTGTCCCCTCTCGGTATGCGGAGGGAACTGAAAGCGAGCTTAAAATTACAAACGGAAAAATTTTTATTGATGTAACGGAAACTCCCGTTTATATCAAATATTCGGCTTCCAAAAAGAATATAATCAACGGTAAGGGATATTATATCCGTCCGTCTGATATCTGCTTGTCCAAAAACAAAGAAACGGAGGTTTGCGATCTGTCGTCTGCACCGTCGGATACGACGCTCGATCAGTTTTATCGTATGTTTGACGAACCTGCAGCAATGCCTGAATTTATCTACGGCGATACCTCGGAGCTTCCTCAGCCTGCTACCAATGTAAATAAGTCCAATATCACTTGCTTTGTTGATCTTGGCGAAACATACCGCATAACCGGATTCGGCATCTATGACACATTCGGTACGGGCAGCTTTTCTGTTTACGACGCCAATACAGATGCTCTCCTCTGGTCAAGCAATATGGGAGGATATATGTACCGCAACATTAGTATGATCGCAGAATCCGCACCGACAAATAAATTGAAAATTGTTAAAGGCGGCGGAGATCTGAATGAATTTGCAATATATGGATATGCTGTTTCCGATGCTGTCATCGGAGACGTCAACGATGACGGTGAATTCAATGTTGCTGATGCCGTTATGATGCAAAAATGGCTTTTGCGTTCGGGAGATCTTACCGATTGGAAAGCAGGAGATCTGTGTCAGGATAATATTATAAATGTATTTGATTTGTGCCTGATGAAAAAGCTGCTTATCAATGGTGTGATCTGACAATAAATGCAAAACGGAGAGCTTATTACTCTCCGTTTTTTTGTATAAAGTCCCGTATGTACAAACATATAATCAGCTGATAAAGTTCATAACCAACAGCGGCAAAACAAATAAAGTTATGTTTATAAGCACAGCGGTAAATCTGCTTTTGCTGAAATACGAAACAGCAAGCATTACCAGACTGAATGCAAATGCCATGAATAATCTTAACAAAAAGAGAATGACCGCATATTGCCAGATACACAATGAAATCGAAGAATCGGCAAAGGCTGTAAGCGACTGTATCGGCAGCGCTGATCCCTGAGTTCCGTATTTCAATAATATGTTTCCATAGAAAGGAACTACAACAACAGTTACCGCAGCAGCCGAATATAATGCAGTCAGTGCTACTGATCTTATCAGATATGACTTCTTTCCCGATGCCGTACTGTATATGACAGACGTTAAACCTCTGCTCTTATCATAAGAGATAATAGGAGATACCGTAAGTGCGCAAAGAATAAGTATCAATAAATAAAGCTGATTTTTCTCATTATTGTTATCGGGACTGAAAGCTCTTACATAGCCTGTATCATAGAAAATTTCATTTTTACTGTCTCCGCGTATTTTATCAACTCTTTCACTGAACCGACTAAGCGCTTCCCTTTTGACCTGTTCGGACTGATAATGATTCAACTCGCTCATTGTCATCTGATTATTCATTTTTTTGTTATCAAGCTCTTCAAAATAAAGCTCATTCTCTCTTATCAGTTCGTCTGTCTCTTCGGTAACTGCACCCTGCGATTGCTCCGTATATTGCTTGTAATAAAAATCTTTCAGATCCATTGGCTTTGAAAAACTAAGATGATATACCAGAACAATAACTGCCCATATTACGATAATCGCTAAGCTGCCGTGAAGCGAAAGCGACTTTTTTAACGCATAAAATAATCTGCCGTGAATATACTCTTTCCTTTTACGCTTTTTGAAGAACGCTATTTTTTTGTATTCCCGATTTCTTCCGTTTACAAATACTGCAATTGCTCCGGCTGTAATTAAAGCTGTCAGGATAGGCCATGTCAAGGATACCACAAAAATAATATTAACAGGTTCTCCGAAAATGTTCAGATTTCGATACGAAGCAAAAACGTTTTCCGGTCTTATAAAAGAGAAAAGATTTATATCATGAAGAAGTCCGAAAGCGCTTACTCTCGAAATTTTGTCGTACACGATTTTTTCCGATACCGCAGCCAACAGTGATATTCCGTATATCTGAGCGCCGTTTGATGAAAAAATGCATATTAAGGAAAACAGTATCGCCCAGACTGCAAATCCCAAGCATTTAAAGAGAAATGTGAGCAGAATATATTGCAGCACATTGATATTATACGAGCATTCCATGAAGCCGTTTACCGATTGTATCGGTCGGCTCAGATCGCCGAAGCCGTAATAAGCTCCGTTAATAATACAAAGCTCTCCTAAGAAAAGAAACACCAATAAAATTGCGGTAAAAATCATAAGAACAAGCTTATTTATACACAGCTTTGAACGTCCTCCGGAATACGAATAAAGCAAATTTATCATTCCCGATTCTTTCTCTTTTGTGAATACAAATATCGCTGCCGAAAAAAGCACAAACAAAATAAGTATATCGGATATGTCATTTGAAAGTACATTTTCAATTCCCCTAGAAACATCAAACGGCAGATCTGTTGTCTTGATTTTCTCATAAGCGCTTTTTGTTTTCAAGGCATTTTTATATGAAAAACTGTTTTTGTCCGCAAATATCGAAAACTTTGTTATATTATCGCACTGCTCGTCAATAGAGCTGATATAGCCGTTATAGCCGTTCAAGCTTTCAAGCTGCTGAAGCGAAGAATAAAGTACATTTCCGTCATATTTACTTGTTCCCTCAAAAAGCAGGTCTAATTGCCCGTTTATATACTCGACGCTCTCGGAATAAGACATATCGGCAATATCTTCTGCAAGCAGACCGTAATCGCTTGGTTTGGCATCAGTATTTTGTATATGATTTATTTCCAAAAATCCGACTATAAACAGACAGGCAGCGGCTATAAACAGAAAAGTTCGATAACTAAACAGCTTTTTTAGTTCATATCCTATTATCTTCATTTAATCACCGCCATAATAATGCATATACAGATTTTCAAGATTTTTTTCATTTTCCGGCAGCTCAGAAACAAGTTCCTGAACAGTACCGCTCTTAATTATCTTACCTGATTTTAATAAAAGAATTTCCTTTGCAATATTTTCAATATCCGATATAATATGAGTAGAAATAATTATTATCATTTCTTTCGACATTTCACTGACAAGTCTTTTTATAATTACCCTCTGCTTCGGATCAAGACCTGCTGTCGGTTCGTCCATTATCAAAAGCTTAGGATTACCAAGCATTGCCGAAGCTATCAGTACTCGCTGTTTCATTCCGCCGGAGAAACCTCCGATTTTCTTATTTGCACTATCTTCAAGTTCAACACGTTTTAGGAGATCATGTATTTCTTCAATCGATTTATTTTTATCAAGAACTTTAAGAGACGAGACATAACCAAGAAAATCAAAAGCCGTCATATTGTCATAAAGATTTTGCTGCTGAGGCATAAATCCTAAACGGCTACGGAATTTATCCTTGAGGATTCTTGTTTCCTCACCATTCCAAAGGATTTTTCCGCCGTCCTTATCCGGTCTGAGATTTCCCGTTATCAGATTCATCAGAGTGGTTTTTCCTGCGCCGTTGGCGCCCAACAAGCCGTATATTCCGTCAGTAAAGGTATAATTAAAATCACATAATGCGTGTTTTTTTCCATAGTGCTTGTTAATATTTGTAATTTCAAGCTTATTCATTATACTACCTCGTTATCAGAAATCACTTTTCGGAAGTTTTTCAAATACAGTTTTTCCATTACTGTCATCCATAAATATATATGAATCCTTGTATTCTGCGATTACCAGTCCGCTATCATAAGAGGAGACCTTTGTTTCCTCTCCTGTTTTTATATCAAAGCATTTCGCATCGTCGTGCCATACTTTATCGCCAAATATAGTCATTGCATTCCATGATATTATATCAGGGCCATTAAATATTTCTCCGGTTTTGACATTCTGCAATGTAATAGTTTTATTCTGTTCACCTGAATAATATGAATGATAATCATTCATTGTACACATTGAAAAATAATTATCAAGCAATTCAATTTTATGAGTATCCAAATCAAATGTATATGTTTCTCCGCTAAAAATAGGCTTTCCATATTTTTCCAATATTTCAGGAGTAGGATTTTGCTTCGCATAATTTATACCAATGTACAGTTTATTATCTATTTTCCCCATCAGAAACATTGAAAGTGAATCTCGAACATCAGGATACTCAGCCTTTAAAGCCTCGTAATCGAATATAGCTCCATAATCTGTTACTTTTCCGCTGTCGAGATTAATACTGAAAAGGTCTCCACCGCCGCCCGTATTTGAATTTGAAACATTCCCTGCTTCATCATACAGCGGATTACCTATATTTGTTGTGAAATAATATTCAGAGCCAATAAGATAACATCCGCTGCTGACATTAGCATTAAAATCATTTATTTCCGCAACATCAGAAAACTCTCTGTCAGCAAAGCTGTATTTTTTCAACTTACAGCTAAGTTCAAGTGCAAGTTTACCGTCTTTTTCTATGAATTCATTACTGTTCACAAAATAATAAGCATTATTATTATATATTACCGGAAGCTGGTCTCCTACTGCAAGGTTTTTAACAATACAATCTGAGGATTTATGAGAGCAGTTTGGAATATTACAAAGTATTGTCGTATCCATAGACTCGCAGTCTAATAAATAAGCAATACTGTTTTCACGGTAGATTATACTGTCATCCATCCGAACGTAGTAATAGTTATTAAATACTTCTGCACTATTATTATAATTTTGCTTTTCCTTCGATTCACATGACGCCGACGCTATTAATAACAACAATGCTAAAACTGATATCGCTATTTTTTTAATCATATTATCATACCCTTTTATAATATATTTGTTATGCAGCTCCCTGCTTATTGCAGGGAGCTGCATAAGTATGGTTCGAATGTTTTATCCTGCGTAAGCCATCTTATCGTTAAGCTTCTTTGTTGAACCAGATATTGTTACATAATGAGAAGTCGTAGCATTTTTAAATGTCATTCCAGAATCAGGAGTCACATATACTTCTGCCTTTCCTCTTGTTACAAAGAAACTATCAGATTTTGAACCGGTTGAAGAATTAGTTGCGATTACATAAGTGTATAAATAAGAGCATTTCATTGAATTGCATTTTGTATGACCGCCAGCAGAACCTTTAACACAGTCAATGTACTTCTCTACAGAGACGCCATTGTATGTTTCATATTCATATCCGCCATATGCGCTTGCGCTCATACCAACCATTCCGGCAGCGAGTGTAGCAACAGCCATTATGGCAGCTGCAGCCTTTTTAAAAGTTTTTTTCATAATAAAAACCTCCTGTAATTTGTTACTTTATTATATAATATTTGTTAAAACGTGATATTGTTATTTTTTGCAAAAAGAATATTAACAATATCACATAAATCTAATCAGCCGAAATAAAACTGACCACGATTCAAATTAAATTGCATCCTTTACTTCAACTAAATAAATTTCACAAACCTAACTGCACTAATGCAATATTCAAGAAATCCAGACAGAATTTGATACGGTTTTATTTTTGATCGGTGTATCATTCCAATTATCTTCCTTGAATTAATAATAGCAATTTTTTTTTCAATTTGCAATAGATTTTCCTACTTTGCAGCTTTTTTTCCTAATTTGCAACATTGGTCAGATGTTTTATAGATATTGCGTAATTTTATTCCATGCAATTTATTTTTACACGTAATATATACATCAAATAATTAACCTTATTATTGCAAAAATAAAATATAAAAAACTTGTTCCAAACAGACAGAACAATTTTTTTATATTTTTATTGATATTTTAATTGATAAAATTTCACTCTGAAATCACTTTCTTTCCCGACATTTCCTCAACACGTTTTTTCAGAGCTTTATATCCGATTTCAACATCATCAATGTCCGAAACAGCCTTTTCCATTGGACAGATATCCGTTCATTTCCGATTGATTATCCTTTCGGTCAGGATATCATAAGTACAGGGAATCCCATGAGCTTCCAGATATGCCTTTCCGCTTTCGGACATGGTTCTGCCGTGAACTCCGATAATACCTGCCTTGACGAACAGCATAGCAGCCGAATGCAAGTTTTTTCTTTACCTTGTTCATACATTTATCTCCTTGAATTATTACTGCGGCTCTTTGCCGATAAGTTTTATAATTGCGTTTTGGCCTGCCTGCGGAAACATCCCGCTTACTCTATCGCATATTTTTTTCCATGACTGCTGCGGTTCTTCCGTATATGCAGAGGTCAGCGCGTCATATCCCCATATTGCCTCGGGCGGCTGCAATACAGAAACAGCCATACCGTATTCCGCGCCCTTTTTATTCCTGCGTCTGCGGAAATCGGTCGTTACAAGATAAGCTTTCATCATCAGATCTGTCGTAATACCGGGGAAATTCTTCTCTCCGCCCTTGCCGAAGCCTGCCATTTTTTTGAGATCAGTCGATAAGATCTGCTCGTTTTTCCAGACCATATCGCCGTCCGAATCGGTATAGGTCAGAATATCCATAATAAGCTTTTCACGCCGTGTGACCTTTCCGTCCTCCCATGCGGAATCAAAATCATAACCGTTCCGCCTGAAATTCGCAAAATAGGGCAGCCACTCAAGGCTGATAAATCCCGCTTTTTTATCGAAGAATTTTCCGTATGCCGCCTGATGACTTGCAGCGATCATCTCGCGCCACTCCCATGGGTCTTGTTCCCTGTCGCCCGTCCACCAGAAGTCAGACGAGACGTGTTCCTCCGCTGAAAACCCCGTGATCTCATTTGCAAAGAGCGGCAGGAATCCCACTTCATTTATCCATTCAACAAGCTCCTGCCATGTACGTATTCTATGGGGATCGTTCCACGACAAGCCGCGCATTATCCATGTTCCATTTTCATTTTCCATAATATCACCTGCTTTTGCGATTTAATAAATTGCTTTCTGCTTCGCGCCGATATGGATTCTGTTAATAAACAAATGATACGAACATACTTTGTACTATATCAAGATCGCCAAAACTTAAACGCACAATGTAATTGTCTGATTTTATGTGATTCGGATAGTATTCATATGCTGTATCAGTCTGTATATCCGGTTGACCAAGTGCAGCAATAACCGATTCTCTATTAGAACCTACGCCTATTCCATTGATTGTGAAAGAATTTTGAAAGTCGTCATCTGAATAATATTCACAACTTGAAAGCTTTCTTATTGTTTTTGAATAAAGATCATCACCTTTTTCCGTTTCTACAAATGAAGTAAGAAATGATTCATGACCTGAATAGGTTACTATCCCAGTATTATTTTTAAACTCAAATCCCTCTCCCAACGAACCAACAGTAAAAGGTAATTCTATCGGTTGACCGCAAAGTCTGATCGTAGACGCTATTGATTCAACTGTCCACCCGTCCTCCGGAGGTGTTATTGTTTCATATTCCATGCTCTGAGACTGATCGACTGTAGAATCTGTACTTGACCTATCATTACTTCCGCAGCCGACAGCCGAAGACATCAGCATTGTTATACCTAATAAAACGCTAAAAATTTTCTTTTTCATTTATTACCTCCGATTACTTATTATTACACGTCCTTTATACACCTATAATTATATACTGCCGCATAAAAAAAGTCAATCCTCCGAAAACATTTTTACTAAGTTGCCAAGCATTCTGCGCAATAATTGTATCGGGAAAGTTTACAACCATAAATTGCCGCCAGCAGAACAAAAAAGAGCCTGCGTTCATAGGATAGTCAGCACATATTTCCTATAAACACAGGCTCTGAAATAAAACGAAATAACAGTTCCTTAATTATTGAAAAGCATTTTTTTCATCAAGCAAAGGTCAGATGCGTTCAAGCGATCATCTTCGCACAAGTCCCCTGCCTTCCAATCGGCGAGCTTTGTATCAGGCACGGCAAGAAGCCATTTTTGCAGCAATACGGCATCGGAAACATTAAATTTTCCGTCCGCATTCACATCGCCCTTGATGACAGGCAGCGAAGTTGAAGCAAATACGATGTAATTTGCGGAATTTCCAAGACCGCCGTTAGTTCCGAGCGTTATCTTGTCAGCTGACTTGACCTTTTTCTGATAGAGCGTGAATATGACCTCATTTGAAGATGTAATTTGTGCATTGGTTTTTGTCCAATCATTCAGCCACGGCGTAAGCTCGGCAGGGACTCTGTTGTCCATTGCAACGTAAACATACATATCCGCAGCAGCTTCAAATTCTGCAAGATCGCCCGTATTAAGCTTGGAATCACAGGCTGATTTTATGTATTCAGTTCCGTCGGCAAATTCACAGCTTGAGGCACATATCAGATCTCTGTCGCCGTAGAGTTTACTTCCCGCGCCGAAATTATAATCAATCGACCAGTCCGCCGCATTTTCCGTATCTTTTACAACAAGATTTTTGATAAGCTTGCCGCTGATCGGTTCAGGTACAGGAGGAGCAATTGAGTCCCCAAAATCACCGTCCACAGTAAAATTGTCAATATAAAGAGAGGACGGCAGAGCTGAGTTTGCCTTGAACTCGATCTTGTTTTCTCCCTCTTTGAGAGTTATTTTCTTTGAGTAAGTTTTCCAGCTGCTATAGCCGTTTGTGCTGCCAAGCTTCATCGTTTCAACTTTAGAGCCGTTCACATAAAGATCAACATTGTTGATATCGGCAGTAGAAGAATATCTCAGATTCAGCGTAAACTCTCCTGATTTGCGTGTTTTGACAGTATCCTTTGCAGCAGCACTTGCATTCGTTCCGAATTTCAGGAAACCCTGTCCCTGTATGCCTGTAACTCCGCTCTTGCAGGCATTCTGAACGTATCCCTCGACATTTTTGACATCGAAGAACTCGCCCTCATACTGTCTTGTGCCGGTATAGAACGCAGGCTGTTCGATACTCTTAACGGAAGCCTTATTATAATTTGCAGATTTTCCTGTTTCGTTTCCGCTGCATTTTATAGAAATTTCAACAGGTCCATTATGCTTTACTGTCAAAGTATACGTTCCGTCGGAATAACTTTCTGTAATTTCCGATTTTGTCTGATTGCGTCCCGTATCTTTTGCGGTATAAGTCGGCTGAGAAGTACAGCCGTTCACTTTGAAAGTATCTGTTTTCAGGGTCGTCTGTGCCTTATTGTCAAAGTTATTGGCATAAATATCAATATGGTCGCCGTACTCATTGATAATAGCGTTGCCGTATGCGTTGAAATTCACATCAAGAGTTTTACAGGTGTTGTATTTCAGATTCAAAAGCGCACCGCAGTTTGAACCGTCTTTATTATTGTTATATGTCACCCATGTATTATTATATCTTCCGGCATAGCAGTTTGCAGCCGCATCGGAAACAAAGACTTTGTTGAACTCGTCCTGCTTTGCGGAAATACTGCTCCAGCGTGATGAAAGCTGAGACTGTTTCAACTGATACTTGAATGTTTTCGCCGTGTCGTCCCTGAGCGCATAAACCGTCGGAATTGTGGGATATCGTCCCGTGCTCTTGAAGAGATTTCGGTTTTTATCAAGATTTCCGTCATCTGACATTCTGTATAATCCCTCAAAAAGCGTAGGATATGTGCTGTATTTGTCATGGTCGCTGCCGCTTGAAACGTCCTGAATCACTACAAACTGTGTACGGTCAATGACTTCCTGACGTGTCGGGATTCTATAAGTTCCGTCCACGATCTTGCTAAAGAAATTAAGCGTCGGATTTACATACTGGTCTCTTGTGTACCAGTCACGGCAGGAATAACCCTCGCTGTCTTTTTTTCCGCCCCAAGTTTCGCCGAAATCATCTGCCCAGACAAGCTCGGGACCGTCAATTATCGTTGCACCGTTGAGAATCATTCTTTCCGCGTGAATGGGAAGTCCCGTGATCGGTCTGTACTGATCTTTCGTTGCCTGACCGGTACCTGTATAGCCTGAATCCGTCCAGCCCGTTTCATCATAACGAACGCCGAAATTTCCGCAATATCCCGAGAGATAAGCTCCTAAGACTTCGCTCTCGACATCTTCAATAAAGCTGGTCTGCGTGTATTTCTCTTCCAATTGTAAATTCTCGGAATAGTTTTCACAAGCATTTTTCCATTCGGGACAGCGTTTCAGCATTGCGATCGGATTAAGAGGAGCGCTCCAGTAATTCGCACACCAGTTAATGTTCAGATATCCGCCGTATTTGTTGCAAAGTTTCAGAAGCTTTGCAAAATGCTGGTAACGCTGAATGGGAGTTATAGGAAAATCAGCGGTCTCAAATCCCCAGAACTGCTCGCTGTAATTGAATCCGATAAAGCCGGGATAATCACGGAAAAATTCCGCATAAATAGTATTTTCATAATCATCGTCGGCATGAGCTATAAATTCGTCTTTATTAGGGAAATTTACAATTTTGCCCGATGAATCATAATCCGGTAAATGACACTGTGCTCCGCTTGCAGGCTGAACCATGCACCACACGCCCTCGTCGGAACAGGTTTTAAGCCATGATTTGGCAAGCTCGTAGCCGTCCTGCGTCATAAGCCACTCGTGAGTATCATTGCTCCAGTTAATGGACATGGAAACATTAAAAACGCAGTACGGCTTGATATCCTCGGGGATCGCTGCAATGATTTTTGCAGGGTCGGCTGTGTTCCAGGTATCAATATGCACGATAAGCATCGGATGTTCGGGATCGCAGGGACGGCGCATCGTACCTGCCGCTTCGGCTGTTATCGCAATATCATTCGTTTGAAAGAGACCGGAACTGCCCGGAAGCGCAGCTGTCATTGCACCTGCTGCCATAATGCCCGAAAGCAGCGCGGCACATAATTTCTTAAATCGCATAAAAATTCCTCCTGTCGTTTCTTACATTTTAAAAAAATTGTTCTTAATATTGGTATTTTCACCTTTGATAGTTATATTATAACGGCTTTTAGCAAGAAAAATCAACTCACAAAGCGCACTAAAGGTGGATAAAACGATTATTTTTGATTGACAAATCATGCAGCATAAGATATAATAAAAGTAACAGAATAACAGCTTTTGGAGGTATAAAATGAAAAGCAGACCTATCTATGGTGTGATCGCCGCACAAGTTGCCGATATTGAGCAACGTGAAATACTTTCCGGTATCATTGAAACGGCACAGAAGCTGAATATAGATATTGCCGTTATCTCCAACATCTATAATCCCAATGAAACAGCAGAAGTCCTGAAAACAGAAAATCAGATTTACAACTTCATTTCGTCCGACGAGCTGGACGGATTTATTTTAATATCGGAATCAATTATCAATACGGAGCTGCAAACGCTGATTTTTGAAAACTTGCTGAAAAGGAAAAACATTCCTCTTATTGTGATAGGAATGCCACTTATGGATTTCAATATGTTTGATTCTTGTTTTATCAATACAAGTGATGAACAGGATGTCGAAGATATTACGGATCACCTGATCGACGTTCACGGATTTACTGATATCCATATTCTTACGGGATATGACTTTTTAGACGCGTCACATAAGCGCATTGACGGTTACAAGGCTTCGCTTGAAAAGCATGGACTTTCTTTTAATGAGGAAAAAGTGTTTTTCGGCGATTTCTGGTATAATTCGGGAAATTCACAGGCTGAAAAGTATCTCAGCGGCAAGCTTGCGTTTCCGGAAGCTATTATCTGCTGCAATGACTATATGGCTTACGGAATGCTCGACACTTTTATGGAGCACGATACGGCAATTCCCGAAAAGCTTACGATAGTCGGCTACGAATTCATTCACGGACGCAGAAATCATACTCCGCTGCTGACCACGTTTCGGCGCAACAGAAAGGAACTCGGCAGACAAGCGGTGAAAATGCTTACTCAGAAACTGAAAACAGGAGAATTCGGAGATGTTACGATTCCAAAGGGACATCTGGTTTATGGAAACACTTGCAGCTGCGGTACTAAGCATGACGATATCAAGCAGGAGATCATTGAAGCTCGGACAAAAGCTACCTATGACTTTCTGAATCTGTTCAGCCAGTTTGAGCATCGGCTTAATGAATGCAGAAATATCGATGAATTTGTAGCGCGCTGCTGGGACTTTCAGTATATGATACGCAATGTCGGCAAGCTCTATATGTGCCTTTACGACAATTGGTACAGCAGCGAACCCAATACCGAAAATATTATCGGGTATAATTTACTTTTTCATGAAGAACCGATATATTTTCACAAGGATAAGTTTTCCTGCCTGTTTCATGAATCGGCTGCGCCCTATTATCTATGTCCGCTGTTTTTAGGCGACCGAGAGCTTGGCATCGTTGTACTGCGGTTTGATTCGCCTGATACATACGACCATATTTTCAGAAATTGGCTGAAATCCCTTTCAAACGGTCTTGAATTCCTGCGTATGAAAAATGACATTCAATTTTTGATCGAATGTCAGAATATTGCTGAACAACGCGATACTCTGACAGGTATGCTCAATGAAAAAGGCTTTAAAAATGCTTTTGCCTCAGCAGATAAAAATGATCTTTGCCTGGTTGGATTTCAGATCTGTCTGTTTAAAGATCTATCGTTCATAAAGGAAAAAGAGAAAATCGGCGCCATTGCCGACGTGGCAAAATGTATGTTTGAATTTTGCGGGAATAACGACATTTGCGCAAGAATTGAAAATGATATATGCCTGTGTATTTTAAACAGCAAAACGCCGCCGGAAATCCTTGAGGACAGGCTATGTTCATTTTTATATCAGCATAAGATCTATATGGGATTATACGATATGGATTCTTTTGTGTGCTGTGCGCTTTCCTGCAATATGATGTCTTATCCCGAGATCATGTCGGAATTTAAGAAACTCCTCGCCAAAAAAACAAAATCAATTTTCGACCGCCGCATTGCCAAGCATTATTCCGATCTTATTAACCTGCGAACTTATATTTACAAAAATCCGGAGGATACTTTTGACATGGATAAAATATACAGCCTGTTTGAAAGCAGCGTCGGTCACCTTCGTTTGCTCTATAAGAAATGCTTCGGCATCAGCTTGCTTCAGGACTGCATTTCTGCCCGTATGGCGAAAGCGAAATATCTTCTGATGACTACATCGATGAATTTTGCGGATATCGCGGAGGAATGCGGTTATTCCGATAATAAATATTTTATGCGTCAGTTTGCGGCAGAGACCGGTATGACAGCAGGAAAATATAAAACTATCTAATATCGTAAAACAGACCCGTCTTCATGCTAAGTGAAAACGGGTCTGTTTTGATTTGCCCTCTTACATTGGAATAGGATAGCCGAAAGGATATATACTTGCTCACGCCACGCTATCCTGTGGAGCGAGATTCTAAATTATTTATGTAATGACCGCTGTGCTGAAATGTGCAGAACCAGCTGCAGCGGATTACGCCTTGAAAATATAACGGATAAAATTATACATATGCGGTCTTATTGTCTTGCCGCCGTGATCTCCGCCTGTTACATAATGCCATATATGATCGACGCCGTTTGCGTTCAGCGTATCATGATATCCTGCCGGAGTTGAGTAGATCAGGGTATCGTCAGAACCTGCGCTGATAAACAGCATATACGGTTCGGTTTCGCCGAATTTAAGATTTTCAGGCTGTATCTGATCGGTGGTAAGACCCGGTGCAGGACACATTGCACCGACATATCCAAAGAGGTCGGGTCTTGAAAATCCGATGAAAAGCGATTCTCTGCCGCCCATTGAAAACCCGGTTATAGCCGTATTATCTCTTCCGGTTTTTATCGAGTAATGCGACTCCATATAAGGCATAATCTCTTTTGTAAGTTCGTTAATAAAATTGTCGTAAGCCTTATTATTCTTGTCATTGAGTCCGTCGCATTTATCCTGAGTGTCACTTGCGTAAATGTCAGGAAAAACCACGATCATATCTTCGGCTTCGTCTGACGCTACTGCATTGCCTATTATCTGGCGCAGGCGGAGAGAAGCATCGCCTTTGTCAAGAAGCGCGTCCTCGTCTCCCCAATATCCGTGAAGCACATAGAGTACGGGATATTTTTTGCTTGTTGTATAATTGGCAGGAAGCAGAACGTTAACGTTCTTTGTCCTGCCGCCGCAGACCTCTGAGGTAAAGGAAATTTTTTCGTATGTTCCGTACTGCGTTCCACCGTTTTCAGCAGTCGCATCGGAGGATTCAAATTCCGTAACAGACGCGGCAACCTTTGCCATATATTCTTTCGGAGAAGTTTTTACCGTATTGGTATTTTCCACAAGTTCACGCTTCATAAGACAAAAATCAAACACATCGAGCCTATTATCTTCACACAAGTCCCCTGCTTTCCAGTTTGCAATATACGTATTTGGAACAGCAAGCAGCCATTTTTGGAGAACGACCGCGTCTTCCGCATTAAACGCTCCGTCCGCATTGATATCACCACGGATATAAGTAATTCCCTTCGGCCCGTCAATGACTGTTCCGGCTGCTGCACCTATCGCTTCGTCTATATAAAAATTATTGCTTCCGCTTTCGGTTTCCACATATATGATAAAATCCTTTCCGTTCTCAGGCAGCGTAAAGCCTGTATTTGCAAGCTGTACATAGTTTCCGCTTATCGTCTGAGCTGCTGCAATATTTGCATATTTGGTATCGCCGTTTGAATCGGTATACTGCAATGACAGCTTAAATCTCTGAGAAGCATCGCCGTCAAGGTATTCCGCACATACGCTGAAGCTGTAAGTCTCCCCTGCTTTGAAAGCTTTTTTATCGAGCGCTTTCTGTGCTCCGTTCCATGATTTTTCCCTGTTCTGAACGAGCAGAGCTTCTGTTCCCTGATAGGGAGTACGTCCGCTGAGTGTAACGTCTGACGCTCCATGTCCCGTCCAGTCGGATATGCCGTCCTCAAATGTATCGTGGAAATAATAGCCGTTCTCGTCAGGCTCGACAATTTCAGGACTGCCGTCCAGCGTAATAATAAACGTAGAAACGCTCTTTGCAGGAAGCTGCGCATTGAAACCGCTTCCGGAGTAATTCATGTCGAGCGTGGCAGCAAGATTTTCATTTGCAGAGGTACGGTAACGGTCAACATCGGCAATGTTCTGTCCGATATCAAATATCTGGTTATATTCCGTATCGCTTTTGTTTATCGCTACAACAGCAACCTGATCTTTATCATTTTTATATGCGGAAATATAGACGTTATCGGCAGGCTGTTCTGTTGCTTCAACGCGGATATCTCCCGGACGGACAAATTTGCTGTACTGAGCCATACAGTAGCCGCGCTTGCTTATCGTGCCGTCCTCTTTCAGCGGACCGTAGCTTCGGCGGATATACCACCATACATAAGCGCTCATGTTGCCGACTACAAGACCGTTATGGATATTTTCGGAAACGTCCAGCGCCATTGGCCACAGGTCGGCATCATTTTTGGAATCGGTGTAGACCTCGGTCATCCAGATCGGTTTGCCGCAGTTTTCCAGTGCAGGGAAATCCATCCATGCTCTTTGCGTTCCGTAGAAATGAGTTCCGAACAGGTCGCAGTTTGCAAACGCCTTTGAATTGTTCATGATCTTTGTGTAAAACTTCTTACCGCCGTCTGCCACCCATGATGCGTTCTCCGGAGCATACTGAAATGATTCGGGCGACATAACTCTTGTGCTTGTTATCTTATTGGCATAATCGGCAAGAAATTTCGTTGTTTCGTCTGTCGACCAGACAGTCCACTCAGAAGCGTAATCAGGTTCGTTCTGCACGGAAACCGCATACAGATCAACTCCCTGACTTTTCATATAACTGCCGAAATTATTCAGGTGCTCAGCGTAGGCTGCGTAATTTGATTCCGGAAGATGAAGCTTTCCGCTGCTGCCGCCAGATTCTGCCAGATTTGCAGGCGGCTCCCAAGGGGAAGCAAACACGGTCACATCATGCTCCGAAGCATATTTAGCAGTCGGGACAGCCTTATTCCACTGATTGCTGTCGGGATTTACAAAAATTCTGAGAATGCTGAATCCCAGCTCGTCATTACCGTTCCCGAACACCTTCTGCCGCTGTGCTTCTGTCAGGTCTTTACCTGTCCATTCCGGATGATTCATGCCGCCGAAGCCGTCTATCGTCTGGTATTCCGTATCAATATCGATTTTGCAGACGTCCGCAGCGTTCGCTTCGACAGGCGGAACGATTGACAGTGTACCGAGCAGGACTGTTCCTCCAAGCAGGACGGACAAAACAGCCCTGAATTTTTTAATCATATAAATCTCTCCTTATAGCGATATTAAAAGTCAAGTTCGCATTTCTTACAATAAGTATATACGATCTGCAAATCCATTTCAACTCACAATACGCACTATTGGTGGATAAAACGTTTATTTTTCAAAAAATTTTCGGGCGGTTTTATAATAAATATTACTTATACAGTTTTCAAGATGCAATTTTACCTTTTTCAAGAAGAAACAGCCGCACAGTGAATCAGAACAACAATAGCCCGAAATCGCTGTCACGGCTGGAAATCTATCGGCAGACGAGGAATGCTTTGAAAGCATGATCCACAACTGAATTACCAGCCATACCATTCATAATGAGTGAAATGTAACCTTTCTGGAAGGTTGCCAATATATCGTGCATTATGTATATCCAACCAGTACTTCGGATAGCAGTCTTTCATACACTGCTTATTGTGATTGAGCTTTTCTCGCATAAAATAAATAAGGGTCTTTTCTGCACTATCAATCAATTCGTTTCGATATTGGGTTGTGATGTTCCGTGGAAAAACAACGGATCCAAGCCGCACCTGGATTACACCTCGGTAATTACCGACCCAATTTTTCCTATGTGATTCCAGTCGGCTTTTGAAATTATATGCGGTCTTTCCAATATACAAATCAGAGATGTTACCTCCAAAATTACGAGTGATATAATACAATCCAATATCACTCATTCGTTCATCATAAACGATGCTGTTTATATCCATCGGATATGACCATTCAATTATGATTTTACGCATATTTTATACCTCTTATTTTCCCTGAATTCTATTTTCATTATATCATTTTCAAGTGAAAAAGTCAATTTTAGGAAAGTAGGCGATACAATGTTTTTTCAATCTCATTTTAGAAAATCAAAGCAACGACCAAATCAACATTGCAACAGAAATCTACCTCGTCAGACGTTCAATAGCTTCATTCTCTGTGCTGACGAAGAACACATCCTTTCCGTTGTTGCTTTCATAGATAAAGTCTTTCAAGGCTTTGCTTGTATACTTTGAATAATCGCCGTATATTGCGATACGTGCTCCGTAATTGATGAACTTTTGGAGAATTTCACCTGCAAGACAAGTGCTTAATATAAAGAAATCTTCCGTGATCAATTCCTTGCCGATCGCAATATTTTTCGTTTCCGCTTCGTAATTTACAGTCATAAGCAGGTCAAGTGCCGACTGCACATTGGTGATAATTTTTTCAGAGCTATTTACTATAGCGCAAACTTTATTGTTTTTTTCAATTTTAGTGATCTTCATTTTGAGTTCTCCTGTTATTAATACGCCTTATATCCTGATACAACAGTCCGCATTTATTACAGTACCAGATAATTCGTCCGCTTCTGTAGGACGGCAGGCTGAGCTGCAAATTCCACTCGGGATACTGCTTGAAGATCATAGCCGTGCTGTCGTTGACGTATGCGACAAACGAGATGTAGTGATCCTTTGTCATGGAATGATTTGAAGAAATATACCATTCTCCGTGCATATCCTCTATAGAGAGCTTTTCGTTTTCTTCTGCCTTTCGAGCTTCAAGAGCGGACAGCTTTTTTCCGCAGCAGGATATACTTGCTTCCGACGTGGAAGTAATAACGTTGCCGCAATCGGGACAAACATAGAATTTCAGTTTTTTCATATTACCGTTCTCGCTTTCTTTCCGGTCAAATTCACCGTTTAAAATAGTCTGCAGATCAACTTGAAATATTGCGGCAAGCTCCGTAAGAATCGAAATATCAGGACAGCCATTTCCTGTTTCCCATTTCGATACAGCTTTATCGCTGACATTGATCTGTTCTGCAAGCTGCTTTTGCGTAAGCTTGTTTTTCGTCCGCAGCAAGCGTATCAGCTCGCCTGTTTTCATCTGATCCATTATATCAACCCATTTCAAATTATTTTTGCAGTTCTCAGTGTGATTTTATTATACAACTGAACAGAAATAATGTCAATCCACGCTCCGTAGAGTTGTAAATGCTCCGTTTTGTCCGAATAATTATTTCGCAGCTTCCTTAAAAAATCAATTCTCAGAGCTGAATCCATATAACAGGACAAGCTCCGTCATACTCGCTCACCGCCTTTTATTCCGAGTATTTCTGTAATGATTTGAATATTCTTCATATTCTCGACCTCATTCTATAAGGTGACAAAATACTCGGCTTTAAATGCAAAACCGTTGAATAAGAAGAAATGTTCACGAAAAATTTATATTTTACTTAAAAAATAGACAATTTCTATTGACTTTAGCAGATTAAAATGTTATAATAAAATATACTTTTTGTAAAGAATTGGAGGAAAATTATGAAAAAATATCTGAAAAGGGGGTTGTCCGGAGCTTTATCGGTCATGCTGGCAGCATCAGCAGTGCAGTTCAATGTGCTGTATACCGGAGCTAAAGAGCTTGTTGAAGAGCTTACGGCAGAGATAAGCGACGGCGACGTAAACGGAGACGGCAAGACCGATTCCACAGATGTTACCGAGCTTGCCGAGCTTCTCGACAGTTCTGTCGGCAGCATTGATTCTTCCGGAAAGCTTTCGTACAATGTTTACCGCGACGACTTTATCGACGTGAAAGACCTTATGGCTGCAAAACAGCTCAGCGAGGGCGGTAAGCCGACTGTGCCGGAAGATGCTTCATCGGGGAATTCTTGCAGAATCGAAGTGACCGATGCAGAGTGCTGTCCCGGAGAACAGGTAAAGGTCGATGTAAATATCATCGACTGGGATCAGGAACTTGGAGCTGTCGAACTTATGATGGATTTCGACGACAGCCTTGAAGTTGCCGATATTTCCTGTAAGGGCGATTATCAGTACGTCCTTGACGGAAACGAGCTGAAAATCTTCGGTATAACTTCTTTTGCCGAAGTCTACAGAGGTACTGTCGCAACGCTTACATTTAATGTACCCGATACAGCCTACGGCGACTATGACGTGAAGATCCTTGAAGGCTCTGTTTATGACGAGCGGTTCAGAAAGTTCGATATCTCTACGAAAGTCGGTCTTATTGCCGCCGACGTTACGGAAAGACCGCTCTATCTTTCGCCTTCATACACCAATAGCGAATCGCTCAGGCTTTCGTGGAGTATGCCCTATTGCAGCGGCAGCCTTGAAGGATATATTGTGTACCGTGACGGCGAGGAGATCGCAAGGACTACAGATCCTTGGTATTACGACGAAAACCTTGTAACAGGTCAGAAATACGTATATGCCGTTCAGGCTTACGGAGCTGAAAATTACCTTTCAGCAAAGTCGAAAACTCTTACGGCTGCTCCGAAAGCTCCTGTTATCAGCGCGGTGACTTTCCCCGACAACGCTTCCGAAATAGGCGGAAAGAGCACCTATGTAAAGTGTTCCCTTGAAAATACGGTAGAAGCCAAGTCCTATTCGCTTACATACGTGGACGCGCAGAGCGAGACCCAGACTATCTACAGCAGCAGCGACCTTGCATTTTCCGCAGTCGATATCAAGTGGAATATAGGAAGCCTCCCAAGCGGAGATTACGACCTTACGTTTACCGTTACCGACAAGGACGGTGCTTCGGCAACAAAAACAGTCTCCGTTACCGTGGATACAACTCCGCCCGAGGAGATATTCGGCTTCGACGTGTACGAGGACGAGCAGAAAACTCACCTTACATGGGGCATTGCCGCAGAAGCAAAGGTAGTCGGCTACAATATCTACAGAAGAACGGAAACAGGCGCGTATACTCTTCACAAGTATATCGAGGGCAGAGAAACTCTTGAATATACGGACGAAAATCTTGAAGAGGGCGACGTTTACTTCTACATGATGTGCGCCGTTGACAAATACGGTCAAGAGGGTATCTACTCCGAGGAGAAGAGCGCAGCCGCAAAGGGCGACGAGACTTCTCCAGAAATGACGCTTTTCCTCCCCGAGAGCGGAAACGTTCTCAGCCGCTTTGTAACAATCTCCCTCAAAGCCGAAGATAATATCGGCGTATCGTCAATTGCCGCGTTCATCTCTGAGGACGACGGCGCAACATGGAACAAGCTCTTCGAGGGAAAGGGTTCTTCCGTAAACTACAGCTTTGATACGACCGCTTACGACGAGGCGCAGGTAAAAATAAAGGCTGTTGCCTACGACTATGCAGGCAACGAGAGCGACGCTCTTGTGCAGATATACGCTATCGACAATAAGGGACCTGCCGCGGTCGAGAATATTCGTTCTGTAGCCGTTACGGCAGTTACTGCTACTATCGGTTGGGACGACGTTCCCGACGACGATTTCAGCTACTTCAATGTCCGCTACGGAAAGACAGGCGACGAAAACGTAAAGACCACATCTGTATACGGAACTCTGGGCGTAAACCTTACGAATCTTTCTCCCGATACAGAGTATACCGTTTCAGTTGCGGCAGTAGATATTTACGGCAATACAGGCGAATATTCCGAGCCGTTCACATTTACAACGGCTTCCGATACGGTTGCTCCGGCAATTACGTCTATTCGTCCCGAACCGTATTACTATTCGACAAGCATTCCGCTCGTTGTTACCGCACAGGACGACTTTTCAGTTTCAAAGGTAGTAATTCAGACAGCCGCCGAAATCGGCGAAGAGGCTGAATGGACAAACGCTGCAGTTATCGAAAATACGGGAAGCGGACAGTATTTCAATCCCGCACACGAGCTTGACCTCAGCGGATTTAGCGACGGTAAGATATATGTCCGCGCCTACGCAGAGGATATTGCAGGAAATGTCGGCGAGCCTTCCCCTGCCTACGAGTATATCGTGGATAAAACAGCTCCGGAAGCTCCCGTTTCGCTTAAGGCTTCGTCAGATGCAAGCGAGATTCAGCTTATCTGGCAGGCTCACGAAAACAATATCGATTCAGTTTATTTCTCGCTCTACAGAAGCTCCGAAGAGGACGGAGAGTACACAAAGATTCTCGATAAGTCGAATACTCTCAACTACTACGACAGAACGGCAGAACCGGGAAACACCTATTATTACCGCCTTACAGCTATCGACGCGGCAGGAAACGAAAGTGAAATGTCCGAAGCCGTATCGGCAGTCCTTGAAGAAGATACCGCAAAGCCCGAGGTAGTAAGCATCTCCCCTGCCGACGGCTCAATGGTCAGCAACGTATATAATAAGGTATCGGCTCTTGTAAGAGACAACGTAAAAGTCGGCTCTGTCACAATGGAATACAGACTTTCCGAAGAGGACGAGTACACCTCATTCTTACAGCTTGACGATGTAAACAGCTACTATACGGTTGCCGAGGGTACGCTCCCGAGAGCGGCTCTTGCAGGTGAAAGCGTTCAGATAAGAATCGGTACGGTTGACGCTTCCGGCAACGCTTCCGACTATTCCGAGGTTACATATACCGTAAACAACGACGTAACGGATATTCTTACCGCGTCGGCAGAACAGCTTGAAGACTGCATAAAGGTAGCATGGACAGCCGAGGAAAACGATTCCACACAGGGCTACTACATCTACAAGAAGATAAATAACAGCGATTGGCAGAAAATTGCCGCAGTTACATACGATTCCGCAAACGAGGGCGCATATTCCTTCGAGGATACAAACGTGTATACGGCAGGAACTGTCACATATAAGATAGAATCAAGCAGCGTAAGCGGTATCAAGGATACGCTTCAGGCAGCGGCAATTCAGGTTTATACAAATCCCGAGGCATCTCTCGATGTCGAGCCTGTACAGCAGCAGAATGTTGAGTATATCTTCGACGCTTCCGGCTGTAACGATTACTACGGCATCACCGATGTATCTATAGATTTCGGCGACGGCAGCACTGACAGCTCCGATACGGCTGAAAGCGCAAAGTTTATCCACAAATACACCAAGACAGGCAAGTACACAGTTACACTTACCTGCACGAACGAACAGGGACTTACCTCAACTATCGAGCAGCCTGTAGAGGTCATTGAGCGTACACTCATGGGCGAATCGACCGTCACTGTCAAGACAACAGAGGGCAAGGCTGCCGCAGGTATCTTCGTTTACGTTGATATCGGAACCGAGCGTCAGACCAAGCTCAAAACAGACAACACAGGTTCAGTCACCTTTAAGACCGCAGCAGGTATCCACACTATCGGCGTTTACGGAGACGGCTACCTTCCTACCGAAAAGGACTGCACTATCCTTGCGGGCAGCGGTAATAAGTTCGACTTTACGGTAGTTGAAGAAGATATCGTAACAGCTGATTTTACAGTCGAGAGAATGACTCTTGATGAGATAGTTGCGGCAGGTATCGACATTACGGCTCCCGAAAATCAGCACATCGTAGAAGTAAAGCTTGACGTTGAATACGCCGTTCACGAATCTCCATCTGCTCAGCTTACATATTATGTAAACAGCAGCGGTCAGGTAGTAGGCGGCGGAGGCGGCTGGGGCGGAAGCTGGACAGGCGGAGGCTACGGCGGCGGCAGCGGAAGCGGTTCGGGCAGCGTTACAAAGCCTGTATATATCAGCCTTAACGAGGATAACGAGGTAGAAACGGTCATCATGCTTACCGTGCCTGTTTCCGCAAGCTTCCTCAAGGAATTCTTCCACGCTCAGCTTACTATCTACAACAATGCGGATAAGCAGTATACGATCTCAGAAAACGAAGTGGAGCTTATGCTTCCCGAAGGACTTACTCTTGTTGACGTTGAAGCAAGCGACGACAGAATTGTGACCTATGACGTTATTGAGGGACAGTCCTCACGCACTATCGACTGGATAATCAGAGGCGACGAGGCAGGAGAATATCCTATCGAAGCTTCATATCACGGCGTTCTCGACAGATTCAACGAAGAAATAAATGCCGTATTTTCAACAGATGAGCCTATCACCGTTTACGGCGAGACGGCAGTTTCCGTTGAAGTAAACGTTCCCGAAATGCTCTATGACAACCAGTTCATCTTCGAAGTAGCAATGACAAACAATTGTCCCGTAGACGTTTACTGTCCTTCCACCGATACAGGTACTGTAATTTCAAGCGCATTCGGAAATTCGGGCGGAGCAAAGCCTGTAATTTACCAGAGACATCTCCTCAAGGACGGCAAATACATAAGAATAATCAACAACGACGAGGTGTTCGATACACTCGAACCCGGCTACACCTACAGCGTAGTATATAAAGCATCGGGAGTGTTCACAGGCATTGACGGTGCAGGCAAAAACGTATTCCACTCAAGCAGACTTGACCTTATCAAGGCTTCCATCGAAGTCCTCAACAGCTCAAAGATACCCGTAACTCTCAATGTGGTAAAAATGATAGATTCTATCATACTAAACGAGATAAAGACTATCCCCGATTACGAGCCTGAAAAGCAGATAACCATTATAGTAACAAGCTCCGATACGAAGAAGTATCTCAGCGGAGCAACCGTTACAATGGGCAGCGTAACAAAGAAAACAGGCAGCGGCGGATATGTGTTAATGGATATTCCCGAGACTGCTCAGAGCATCAAGGTAAGCTGTAACGGCTACAAATCCAAAACAGTAACTCCCGGCGCGAATTACGACGACGGACTTTATATCGTTGACCTTGAAACAGAAGAACCGAAAGACGACGGTTCGGGCCCGAACAATGTAGGAAATAAAACCGATTACGGCAACATTGAGCTTCCCGAGGAGCTTGAAGGCGACCCGGAGGACGACGTAAATGAAATTACGGTAATGCCCGGAACTCTTACTTTCGGCGAATCTATGGAATTTGAATTTTCCGATGATATTCCGCTTATCGGCGGAGAAACGCTTTCGCTCGGCGAGCTTAATCTTCCTATTGAGATAGAAGTTGACGAAGAGGGACATACAGGCTTCTCTATCGGTCTCGGCGACTTTGACTGGTCAAACAGCGATGATGATGACGACGAAGACGATCTTGTTTCCAAGTATAAGAAGCTCATTGAATTTGCCGAGCAGTATCCGTCTATCGGCGACTTTGTAGACGACGCAAAGAAAATGGGCGCATCGGTAAATCCGTTCAACGCAACGGCATCACATTCGATTTCGGCAGACCTCAGCTTTGTAGCGGCATTTTACGGCACATACGACAAGACAAAGGGCTATGAACGTTCAATCGTCGAGGACGGCATCAGCTACGAGGGCAACATTGCTCTTACATTCGAATTCGAATACGGCTTCGGCACTCAGCTTGTAGTCGTATCAATCCCTGTTGCCATTGAGGTAACGATAGGAACAGAGCTTACGGTAGGTACAAACTTTGAGATCTCATACAAGGACTATAAGTATAATTTCAACGGAAATCTCAAGCTTACAGGCGAGATCGAAGCAGAGGTCTTTGCAGGCGTGGGAGCAACAGGTATCTGTGCGGCAGGCGTTTACGGCAGCGCAGGTCTCGGAGTTGAATATACATTCGTTTCATCCGATAAGAGCGAGGAAGGTCTCAACAAGATAACCTTCACATACGAAATAGGCGTAAGAGCCTACCTCGGACCATTTAAGGTCGAGCATTCGCTTGTAAGTCCCGACGACGACATAGTAATTTACGAAAAACCAAAATCGGGTTCTACATCTGGCAATTCCAGCGGAGGAACAATGTCCTCCATGTTTGCGGCAATTTACGACAAATCAAATTACTCGTTGATGGACGAGGTTTATCTCAATACAGCAAGTACATGGAAAGGCTCGTCCGCAGAGACGGCGGCAGCTGCACAAGGCTGTGCGGAGCTACTCTCAATGGTCAATAATGCAGCCGGCGCAACAATGCACAAACTTGCGGTTGTCGGAGATAAGCTTGTGCTCGTCTACCTCGACAACGACAAAAACAGAGAAACAGTAAACGCAATGCGTCTTATGTATACCGTTTACGACTCTGAATCAAAGACATGGAGTGAACCTGCACAGATCGATTCAAACGAAACAGGCGACTACGCTCCGAACCTCTGGACAGACGGTACCGATCTTTATGTTATTTATCAGGACAGCGCAGCAGTTCTTGACAAAAACGCAGATATCGACAGCTGGCTTGCATCGCAGAATATTGCGGCAGCTAAGTTTGATACGGCGTCAATGACTTTCGGCGAGGTCTCATACGTAACAAAGGATACAAACGTTCTCGACAGCGTACCTGTTATCACAGGAGAAAACGGCAAGATCGCGGCAGTATGGGTATCGAACGAAGAAAACGATTACTTCGGCTCAAACGGCAAAAATAAGCTTATGTATTCCGAGCTTGGAGTCAGCGGCTGGTCCGAACCGGAGGTGCTTCTTGCAAACCTCAATGCAGTAACGGGACTTAACGCAGGATTTGTAAATGAAAAATTCTGTGCCGTTTACACTATCGACAACGACAACGACCTTACTACAACAAACGACAGAACTCTCAACGTAAGAAGATACGGCGAGAACGAATCATACGAGATAGACAAGGGCGACATCAGCTCGGCAAGATTTGCGGTATCACCCGAAACAGGCAAGCAGACGCTCTACTGGTACGGAAACTCAACTATCCGCATGACCGACAACCTTACAGTTGCAAAAGACGCAGTTGAAAACGCTCCCGCATCAATTTCAAGCTCCTTTGTCATTGCAGGCAACAGAATCATCTGGTGCACAGGCGACGGCAAAGACAAATCCAATCTTTTTGAAATAGTATACGATACCGAAAGCGGAAGCTGGGGCGGCGCTGTAAGACTTACGGAACAGGATATGTACATTGAAAATGTTGAAGCTGTTGAGTTCAACGGAGAGATAATTTCCGTAATGAACCGCAACGACGTTAAAATAACAGAGGATGGCGTTGACGAAAACAACAGCATTGTATGGACATCTTTCACAGGCATCAATAATATTACGGCAAACGGAGCATTCTTCCTGCAGAGCGATTACGCAAAGGGCAAGAAGCTTCCCGTCACGGTAAGCGTAACAAACAACGGCGAAAGCACCGTAAAATCAGTAACCTTAAATGTAACAAGCAGCAATGGCACAAACTGCGGAAGCACTACGGTTGACTGCGAGATACGTTCGGGCGAGTCCAAGCTCATCACTGTAGATGTCGATACAGCTCTTGCAGGCAAAACCGACAGCCTTACAGTAACGGTAAGCAGCAACATCAAGGACGAAACGGATACGGCAGACAACAGCGTTACGATCGGATTTGGCTTTGCCGATATGTCGGTCACCACTTCCAAGATCGACAGCAATACTCTCAGCGTAAACGTTTCCAACAACGGTACGGCAAAGGGTAGCGCACAGCTCGTAATTTACGACTATGCAACAGGCGCAGAGCTTGAGACCTTCGAGCTTGCCGATATCAATGCAGGTTCATCTGTCACAAAGGATATCGACCTTACAAAATACATTGAAAAGTGCAAGAGCAATATCAAGGTAAGCGTTGTCTGCGACGGAGATACAAACGAGTACTCAAATTCCTGCATAGTATTCTCTGCAATGGACGATGTAAAAACATATACTCTTGGCGACGTAAACGAAGACGGCTCGATTGACGCATCGGACGCATCACAGGTGCTTGCCGAGTACGCTTCAACAGCAACAGGCCACGCTCCTTCACTGAGTGAATCTCAGAGAAAGGCAGCAGACGTCAACATCGACGCAGCAGTTGACGCTATCGACGCTTCAAGAATTCTCGCATACTACGCTTCTGCCGCAACAGGCGGAAACCCAAGCTTTAATTAATTGGAAAGGAGTCTGAAAATGAAAAATAAAGATAAAAAACTGCTTTCTCTGATATTAAGCGCTTCTGTAACGGCAGCTTCACTGCCAACGGGTGCAGTAAATATTTCTGCTGAAGACCATTCTGCCGATTTTTCGGCAGTGAATGAAGCTGTTCTTGCCGATACGGCAGACAGCGCACCGACAGTATCACCTCTTCTTCCCTCCGGCTTTAAGTCGGGGGCGGAAGAGACTGCAACAGAGGCAGCTGCCGAAGCTCCTACAGAGGCTGCAACAGAAGCTCCTACAGAGATTGAGACCGTATACTTTGACTATACGATCACCGAAGAAGATACCGTAACCATCACAAAATATACCGGCACAGCAACGGATGTTGTTATCCCCGAAACTATCGAGGGACTTCCCGTAACGGCTATCGGCACGGAAGCATTCTATAACACGACAGCAATAACTTCCGTAAAAATCCCCGACACGGTTACAGCTATCGGCAAAAGCGCGTTCTATAACTGCGACGGGCTTAAAGAGGTAACGATTCCCGATTCCGTTGTAACCATATCGGACTATGCGTTTTATTCATGCGGCTCGGTCATCACAGTGAATATGTCGAAGAATATCGAAACTATCGGTACATACGCATTTGCCGAGTGTGCTAATCTTCTTGCGATAGAGCTTCCCGAATCCGCAAAAAGCATCGGCAATAATTGTTTTTATAACGACGACGCGCTTTCAAGAATAGTTCTTCCCGACAACATTACAGTTGGGCAGGCTGCTTTCGCGGAGTGCGACGAACTTGAATATCTTAGTCTTCCCGATAATGCGACTTTGGCTTATCGTTCATTCTATGGCTGCGACAAGCTCAACAAGGTCATCTTTGAGGGCACAACGGCTGTACTTGAAAACGAAGTCTTCAAATACTGCCCGAATCTTCAGTATGTGGTATTCCCCGAAAAGCTCGATGCAATTTCAGGATACTGCTTTGACGGCTGTTCGAAGCTTGCTTCAATTTCACTTCCGTCAACGGTAAAAACAATAGGCGAAGGAGCATTCAGGTCTTGCGGCGCACTGAAATCAATTCAGCTTCCCGACGGAGTTTCGCTCGGAAACAGCGTGTTCTCATCATGCGGATCACTTTCCGAGGTAACTTTCAACGGACGCTGTGAAGCTATCGGAGACGCCTGTTTTGCATACACGGCTCTGACTTCAGTAACAATTCCTGAGGGCGTTAAGGAGCTTGGCGCTTCTGCATTTTACGAATGCAAAAAGCTTTCCGAGGTCGTATTTGACGGAGAGCTTGAAGCTATCGGCAGTACGGCTTTCTTACGCTGCTATGCGCTTACTTCCATGGTTATCCCCGATACCGTTACATCAGTGGGAGCACAGGCTTTCCGCGAGTGTACGGGACTTAAATCCATAACCGTTCCCGACAGTGTTGAAACAATGGGCGGCGGCTGCTTCTATTATTGTACGGCTCTTACCGATGTAAAGCTTTCCGACAATATCACAGAGCTTGGCTTCAGTGACGCGGGCTTCTTCCAGAGCTGTACTTCACTTGAAAGCATTACACTTCCTTCAAAGCTTACAACTCTCGGCAAAGCTGTATTCCGCGACTGTACTAAGCTTACTTCGATAACAGTCCCCGATGGAGTTACTTCGATTCCTGAAACGGCTTTCTACAATTGTAACTCGCTTACGGAAGTCAAGCTTTCCGACGAGGTCACATACCTTGGAAACTCCGCATTTGCATACTGTACTTCGCTTACCGAGGCAGTCCTCCCTGCAAAGCTTGAATCAACAGGCGAGAATGTTTTCCAGAACTGTAACAGCATCACATCGGTAACGCTCCCAATTAACATGAAGGTCGTTAGCCAGAGAATGTTCTACGGTATGCCAAATCTTACTGAGGTAATAATTCCCGAGGGCGTAACGGAGCTTTCGGCTCAGTCATTCTACGGCTGCAGCTCGCTTGAAGCTATTGTCATTCCTGATACGGTTATCGAAATCGGTTCGGGAGCATTCTACGGCTGTAAGCTTCTTAAAGAGATCTCGCTTCCGTCAGGACTTACTACAATACGCTCCGAGCTTTTCAGAGACTGTACTTCCCTTGCCGAATTTACGATCCCGTCAGGAGTAACGGCAATAGAGGGTTCGGCGTTCTACAACTGCACTTCACTTACATCAATAACAGTTCCCGCAGGAGTTGAAACAATAGGCAGCTGGGCATTCGGAAGCTGTACTTCACTTGCCTCCGCAGAAATTCCCGACACAGTAACATCAATCGGTGAGGGAGCTTTTGCAAGCTGTACATCGCTTACGGAATTCACTATGCCCGATTCTGTCACAACACTGGGCGGTGCGGTATTTGAATTCTGCAGCTCGCTTGCAGATATCACCATTTCCGAGAACGTCACATCGCTTCCCCACAGAAACCACGGTTGGTACAACAGCTACCATAACGGTATGTTCGAGGGCTGTACTTCTCTTACAACAATTACGATACCCGAAAGTGTAACTTCGATTGGCTGCGAGACCTTTAACGGCTGTACTGCGCTTGAAGAAATAAATCTTTCAACAAATATCACAGCAATAGGTGATTCTTCCTTTGCAAACTGTTCCGCGCTCAAGGAAATTACTATCCCTGCCGGAGTGACATTGCTTGATTCGTATCTTTTCAGCAGTTGTCCTTCTCTTGCAAAGGTTGAATTTGCCAAGGGTTCGCTTCTTACAAGAGTAAATCCCAGAGTATTTTCCGACTGTACTTCTCTTACGGGAATAACTCTTCCAAAAACGGTTACATATATCGATTACGAAGCTTTCATCGCTTCGGGACTTGAAGAGATAACACTTCCCGACGCTGTCGATACAATGGGCTACAGAGTATTCCAGAACTGCGCTTCACTTAAATCTGCAAACGTTCCTGCTGCACTTGCAGCTCTTCCCGAATCTACCTTCAATAATTGCAGCGCACTTGAAACAGTGACCTTTGCCGATGAACCTGCACTCGCAACGATCGCCAACAGCGCGTTCCTGAATTGTACAATGCTTGATAACGTTACGCTTCCCGATACAGTCTCAGCACTTGGAACAAGCGTATTCAGCGGCTGTACATCGCTTAAAACGATAGCTCTTTCAAATGCGATGACAAAAATTCCAGAAAACACATTCTACGGCTGTACGGGACTTGAAGCGATAACGCTTCCCGATTCGCTCACAAGCATTTCGGCAAACTCATTCTACGGCTGTACGGCTCTTGCCGAGATAGTGATTCCGTCAAATGTTAAGACTATCGAGAAAACCGCATTTTATGGCTGTGACGGAATGAAAAAGGCTGTTATCCTCAACAATGTTTCTTCAATAGGAGAAAAGGCGTTCGGCTATAACGGTTCGGGAGTTCTTCCTGAGTTTACAATTTACGGTTATTACAACTCTATCGCAGAGGACTATGCAAATACAAATGAAATTCCTTTCGAGCTTTACGGCGAGAGAGATTATTCCGAGCTTTGCGTAGGCTACTATGTTGACGGCGATGGAGTAGTTATCACAGACGGCGACCCCGAGGCAGAGGATCTTGTGATTCCCGATACTATCGAGGGACTTCCCGTTGTGAAGATACAGGCTTATGCGTTCAAGAACTCCTCAATGAAGAATGTTACTATCCCAGACACCGTAACGGTAATCGAAAAGGGAGCGTTCATAGGCTGTAAAAACCTTGAAAGCGTTGTAATTCCCGAGGGCGTTACAGCAATCCCCGAAAGCTGCTTCGACGGCTGTTCATCACTTGCTTCTGCAACAGTTCCCGAAAGTCTCGTATCTATTGATACAAGAGCATTCTATGACTGTGCCGCACTTGAAGGCATCAATTTGCCCGATACATTCAATTCAGTCGGAAGCTATGCATTCTACGGCTGTGCTTCGCTTGGAAGCTTTAAAGTTCCCGCACAGCTTAAATCACTGGGAATATATGCGTTCTACGGCTGCGAATCCCTTGACGGCATTGATTTTTCTACAATGAACAGCTCGGCTATAGATATCCCCGATTACGCATTCTACGGCTGCAAGGCTATGAAACAGGCGGTATTCAGCGAATATGTCCACTCGATAGGCAATTATGCATTTTACGGCTGCGAGTTGATCGAAGATGTATCGCTCAAATACACAGGTTATTATTACATTTATTCACACGCATTTGACGGCTGTAAATCGCTGAAGAGCTTCGAAAAGGCTTCATCTAATTCTACGACCTATATCTACGAATTTGCATTCCTTGACTGTCCGCTCCTCACAGATGTTACACTTGAAAACGTAGCGTACTACAATTCACGTCAGTTCGGTTACAATACGTCTGTAGACGAAGAGGGCAACACGGTTTATACGCTCACAGAGAATATGATTATCAGAGGCTGGATAAGCTCCGGAACACAGAGCTATGCCGTAAACAACGGTATTACGTACATTCCTACAGGCGGCTTGGAATATGTCGAAAATGAGGACAGCATAACTATCACAAAGTGGACAAATAACAGCCGCAGCATTACTATTCCCGCACAGATCTGCGGAAAGCCAGTAACCGTTATCGGAAAGAACGCATTCAGAGGACTTAAAAATCTCGAGGACGTTTACTTCCCGTCAACGCTTAAAGAGATCCAAAGCTATGCGTTTATGGACAGCACCGCAAGAGACCTTACAGTACCTTCGTCTGTCGAGAAGATCGGCAACAAGGCATTCTACAATTCAAGCTACGGAGCTTATCTCACATCCGAATTTGTAATTCTCGGAAACGGCGTTCTCTATGACTACAACGGCACAAAGGAAGAGGTTATTATTCCGTCAACAGTAAAGAGGATAGGAAACGACGCATTTGCGTTCCACTCGGAAATGACTTCTATCACCGTGCCCGAAAGCGTTGTTGAGGTATGTGACGGAGCATTCTACCGCTGCAGCTCGCTTACAAAGATAGAGCTTCCCGACAGCGTTGAGAAGATCAGCGTGGGAGCTTTCACCGATTGTTCTTCACTTAAAATGGTCATTATCGGAAAGGGCATTCAGGCAATCGACGCTTACGCGTTCCATGACTGCGAGAATCTTACCGCATTCTATGGATATGCCGATACCTATACCGAAACCTTTGCAAAGGAATCGGGATACTATTTCGAGGCTTTTGAAGAGGCAGCCGAAGAGGATACAACAGACGAAGCTTCTGCGGAAACGACAGTCTGATAAGCTCTAAAATTTAATTACACTTCAATTAAGGGGACGCTTCTGATTCGGAGCGTCCCTTTATCATAAGAAAATCTATGGAAATAATTGACAGCTGTTTAATAATATGCTAAAATATAATATATTAACAGTTTCTTAATTAATGAAGCTGACGAAAGGCAGGAAACCGAAAATGAAAATCGGATGCGTAAAAGAAATAAAAAACAATGAATTCCGCGTGGGAATTACTCCCGATAACGTGAGATCATACGTTGACGCGGGACATCACGTATATATTGAGGCAGATGCAGGTGTAGGCTCGGGCTTTGCCGATACTGAATATGTTAAGGCAGGAGCTTCGCTTCTCGATAATGCCGAAGAGGTCTGGGAGCTTGTTGACATGATGATAAAGGTCAAAGAGCCGCAGCCGGAAGAATATAAATTTTTCCATGAGGGACTTATCCTTTATACATATCTCCACCTTGCTGCCGATAAAGAGCAGACAGAAGCTCTTCTTGCAGGAAAGGTAAATGCTGTCGCATACGAAACGATTCAGGAAACCGACCGTTCACTCCCCTGCCTTGCGCCAATGAGCCAGATAGCAGGACGCCTTTCTATTCAGGAGGGTGCAAAGTACCTTGAAAAGCGTTTCGGCGGAGAGGGAATACTCCTTGCAGGCGTACCCGGAACTCCAAAGGCTAACGTTGTAATTCTCGGCGGCGGTACGGTAGGTATGAATGCGTGTAAAATTGCAGTAGGTATGGGTGCAAACGTTACAATTCTTGACATAAGCCTCAGAAAGCTTGAAGAACTCGATAACCGCTTCGGCTCACATATCCAGACGCTATACTCCAGCGACAGCAATATCGAGCGTGTTCTGAAAGATGCAGACCTTGTAATCGGTTCAGTTCTTATTCCTGGCGCTTCTGCTCCTAAGCTCTTCAAGAAAAGATATCTTTCATCAATGAAGGAAGGTTCTGTTTTCGTTGATGTTGCAATTGATCAGGGCGGATGCGGTGAATCTTCAAGAGTTACAACACACGATGAACCAACATACATCGAGGATGGCGTAGTTCATTACTGCGTAGGAAATATGCCGGGTGCCGTGCCTAAAACAAGTACGATAGCGCTTACTAATGCTACACTTAAATACGGTCTTGAGATCGCCGAAAACGGACTCGAAAAAGCTGTAAAAAACAGCTCCGCAATTTCTCTTGGCGTTAATACTTATCTCGGAAAGCTCACCAATAAAAATGTTGCTGCTGCTCTTGACCTCGATTTCACAGAACTCATTACTCTTTTATAAATCAGAATTTACCGCAGCATACCGGAATAAACCTTTCAGAATAAAGGTTCTTCCCCTGCCCTTTTTCAAAGACTTTTAAACAAATCCCCCTCCCTCTATGCAAGTCTTAAGAACTGTATAGAAATAGGGGGCTTGTTGGACAGCTGTCCGACTTTTATTTTACCATATTTTTTAAATTTGATATTGAAGCATAAAGCACCCAAAGCAATGCTGCCGCAGTAGTCAATGCGATTACTGCGGCGTTTTTTTATTGGTATTTAATTACTATATACACTTAAATCTCAATCAGCTTAAATGCATTTTTCTCAAACTCGATCAGTCCCTCATCTCTCATTTTGCATAGCTCATTTGACATTGCACTTCTGTCTACGGAAAGAAAATCCGCAAGCTGCTGTCTGTTGAACGGAATGGTTATCATATTGCTTTTCTGACGTGCCGCCTCGTCTGACAAGAAACTAATCAGCTTTTCCTTTGTTGTCCTTTTGGACATATACCCCATCTTCTGCACAAGCTTTCTGTTCTTTTCAGATATGGCAAAAAACAGATTCTGCACGATTTTTGAGTGGAACTTGCAGGCAGACGAACAAGTAGTAATAATTCTTTGGGGATCTATGAGTAAAACTTTTATATCCTCTACGGAAAAAACATCATTCATCATGGGACTGCTGTCAGGCGCTATATAGGATTCGCCAAACATTTCTCCCGGCATGATAACATTTACAATGCTGCGGTTTCCCCAGTAATCATCATGCTGTATATTGCATTTTCCATGCAGCAGTATCATCACACTTGTAACCGATTCGCCCTGCCTGATAATATACTCGCCTTTTTTGTATGCTTTCAATCCAGCCTGCAAGCATGAGAGCATTGCTTCTATTTCATCATCGTTTACGCCTGAGAAAAGCTGTGTCTTTTTCAGCACTGGTAAATATTCTTTCATACGAACTCCTTTACGTTGTAAATACAACAGACTTTCTATTTTCAGTATAGTATAATTAACACGTAAAGTCAAGCTATACATTCCAAAGGAGAATTTAAATGAAAAGAAAAATAATAAAAATTGACGAAAATTTATGCATCGGCTGCGGACTGTGCGCTTCTGCCTGTCACGAGGGTGCAATTGAGATGATAGACGGAAAAGCAAAACTTACCCGTGAGGACTATTGCGACGGTCTTGGAGACTGCCTGCCAGCTTGTCCCACAAACGCCATTTCTTTTGAAGAAAGAGAAGCTCCTGCCTATAACGAAGCCGCAGTTCTGGCTGCAAAAAAGGAAAAGGCTGCTCTCCATTCTGGCTGTCCCGGCATGAAAATGAAAACAATGAAGAAGGATACATCATCGCAGTGCTTATCAAATGTAGAAAGTCAGCTTTCACAATGGCCCGTTCAGCTAAAGCTTGTACCTGTAAATGCTCCGTATTTCAATAACTGCGATCTGCTTATTGCCGCTGACTGTACGGCGTATGCTTACGGAAATTTCCATGATGATTTTATACGTGACCGCATTACACTGATAGGCTGTCCAAAGTTGGACGAGGGCAGCTATGCCGATAAGCTGACAGAGATTTTCACGCAAAACAGCATTCGCAGCATTACTGTTGCAAGAATGGAAGTTCCCTGCTGTGGAGGTATCCAATATGCAGTGGAAACAGCGTTGAAAAACAGCGGTAAAAATATTCCGCTGAATGTGATAATCATAGGCACGGACGGAAATATTATAAAATAAAAGGAGTAATTGATATGTATAAAAATATCGCAAAACAAGAAAAGCTCATGCTGAAAGATCAGGTTTCCTATCAGGACGGTCAGGTGGTCAGCAAGACACTGGTGCAGAATGACAGCGTTTCCATGACGATTTTCTCTTTCGACAAGGGTGAGGAAATATCAACGCACGCAGCTGCCGGAGATGCAATGGTAACAGTTCTCGAGGGTACAGGCAGATTTACTGTTGCCGACAAGGCGTATATCTTGAACGAAGGAGAAACGCTCATCATGCCAAAAGGTATTCCCCATTCCGTATTTGGCGAAGAACGCTTTAAAATGCAGCTTGTAATTTCATATTGATTAACTGCAATAAAAACAAATAAAGCCTCTGTGATGTTACGCTTTGAGCATCGCAGAGGCTTTTGCATTTTTGTTTAGTTTAAGCTATTGTTTTCTTGTTTATTATATCTTCTCAGAGGATAAGCCAAATTTCATTTGACATTTTTCAAAAAATGGTATAATATTACTATAAGTGAATTTATTGGAGGTTTAATATGAAACGGCTACTATCAATCTTACTTGCAACAGTAATAACGTGCACAAGTCTTGGCGGAGCTATCCCCTCAAGTGCGCAAGAACCGCCGCTCGATGCACCTACCATTGACAGCGAGATCTCTGTCGCAGGTACAAACTCTTTCGGAAGCCTTCTCAGCAGCGAGCTGGATTCCGAGATCACAGAACAAGAAGAAAACAACGGCTGCAATGTCTTTTCCGCGGAGGTTACCGATAACGAAGTAACCGTGGACTTCGAAACCATATCTGATTGTACTCTTCTTGCCGCAATTTACGACGAATCGGAAGAAGCTCTCATCGCCACAGGCACTGCTCCCGTAACCAAAGAAGAAACCGAAAAAACAGTCGCCATAGACATTGACGAAATGCCTCAGTATTTCTATCTGAAAGTGTATCTTGTCGACGAAACAACCATGCGTCCTATGTGCAGCGTCTATGAATCCCCTAACTACACGCAGGAAATGCAGGAGTTTTTCGCAATGACCGTCGATGATTTCGAAAGCGACCGCATACTTAATTTCGACGAGGACGAAACCAACAATTTTGCCGTTTACGGCGATTCCGCCATTATCGTTCAGTCTGACGAAACACAAAATACTATCGTCTCCGCGGACATCGACAACGAAAAATATGTTATCGGAAACGCTGATTCTACAGTAACCTCTCTGCTGGCAGGAGACATTTTTGCCGTTGAACAGCCGAGCGGCGATAATCTCATAATCAAGGTCGGCGAGATCTCCGTTGACGGCACAACCGTATCCATTACAGGCGAGGAAGCCGAAATGGAAGAGGTTTTCGATTACGTTAAGATCGATACCACTTCCGGCACAGAAAACGCTGAGTTCGATAATTCAAACCTCACCGACGGCGTTACATACGAGGGCAGGACAAGCCAAACAATGCCGCTTCCCTCTCCGATGAAAACAGAATCAGGCAGTGAGAGCGCAGAAGCATCACTTAAATTCAGTTTTAAATTCGCGGAGGGTAAAACCGATGACGAAACTGCAAAAGCTTCTCTCAGCGGCTCGGTCGGACTGTCTACGGAGGCAACGCTCAAATACTATATCAGCCTGAAACGCCAGTATGTCGAAGTTAAAGTCAATAATACATTTAATTTCAGCGTCGCTTTTTCATTCTCTATGCAAAAAGAATTCAAACTCGGCACGCTTGATATTTATTTCTGTCCGGGAGTTTATGTGTCGGTAGTGCCGAAAGTTGTTTTCGAATTTGAATTGACTGCGTCCGTAAGTTTCACCGTCACGAAGACCGACGGCTTCTCTGTTGAGCACACAAAAAAAGGCTTCAAGAAAGAAAATCTCGGCAAAAAGCCTGTGATGTCGATCTCGTTAAAGGTTGAGGGAACTCTCAGCGTTGGCGTTGCAGTCGAAGCGAATATATGCATCATTCACAAGAAAATTTTCAAAGCCGGATTCGAAGCTTTCGCAAAGCTTGAGCTTTCTATCAGCGAAACTACTCCAGTCTCATATCTTGGTACTTTCCCCGACTCAAAGCATACCTGCAATGTGTGCTTAGCGGGCGAGATAAGCGTGAAAACAGGGCTTTCATTCAGCGTAACTTTCCTTAATTCCAAAAAGCTTTCGCTGAAATGGAGTCTTTTCAGCAAGGAAGCGAAGCTCGGCGACTTATACTTCTCCGTCGATCATATGAAGGGTGATCTTACGACCTGTCCGTATTACTCGTACCGAACCGACTTTGAGATATACAACTCCAAGGGCGAGCTTGTCGAGGACGCGGAGCTGACGATCCGTGACTTTTACGCAAACGGTAACATAAATAATATCAACGGAACAAAAAATATTTATCTTATCGGCGGAAGAGAATACTGCGTAACGGCGACCGCAGGCGGTGAAACAGCAAAATTAATATTTGACGTTAAAAAAAGTCCTCAGCTTATCACAATTTATCTTGAGCCGAGCGATGAAGCGCCCGTGACAACTGCCACGGCTGTTACTACAGTAACAACAACGACAACTACTACGACAACAACAACAGACCCAGAGGTTACCATTGACGGAATAACATATTACTGTTATGAGGATCATGCGGAAGTTGTTGATTGTTCACAAGATGTGGAAAATGCTGTTATTCTATCCGAAGTTAATGGACTGCCTGTAACGGTAATAAATCAATATTGTTATTTATGGTTTTTCCATGGCAATCAAAATCTAAAAACGGCTTATATCCCTGATAGCGTATCAAAAATAGGAAGTATAGCATTTACCGGTTGCAGTAACTTGACAGAAATTATTGTCGATGATAATAACTTAAATTATTGCAGCGTTGATGGCGTATTATTTAATAAGGATAAAACGATTCTTCTTGCATATCCTGCAGGTAAGTCTGCAAATGAATACACTGTTCCGGATTCAGTTGAGATAATTGAAAGTAACGCTTTTTGCTACTGTGATTATCTTTCAAATGTTATTATACCCGACAGTGTTAGAGTAATCGGAAATTTTATATTTAGAGGTTGTGCTAATTTAAACAATATTGTTATTCCTGATAGTGTAACAAAAACAGGAAGTGGTGTTTTTGATAGTTGTGATTCACTTACTAATGTGAAACTTTCAGAAAATGTAACTGATTATTATAATTTTTATGACGATGAATATGCTTATGCGTATGATGGAATATTTCCAGGTTACTTTTGTAATTGTACTATGTTGAATAATATTACAATTCCTAAAAGCGCTGAAAATATTGAATATATGTTTTTGGGTTGTACTTCATTAACCTCAATCGAAATTCCCGATAGCGTAACTGAAATTGGTTCAGCGTTCTTTGGCTGTACTTCATTAACCTCAATCACAATTCCCGACAGCGTTACAAGTATTGGTGATAGTGCGTTCAGTGGCTGCACTTCATTAACATCAATAACTATTCATGACGGTGTAACAAGCATTGACAGTTGTGCATTCGAAGATTGCACGTCATTAACCTCAATCACAATTCCTGAAAGTGTAAAAAGCACAGGTACATCTGTGTTCTATGGCTGCACTTCATTAACATCAATCACAATTCCTGACAGTGTAACCGAAATTAGCGTTGGTATGTTCTCTGGCTGCACTTCATTAACCTCAATCACAATTCCCGACAACGTTACAAGTATTGGTGATAGTGCGTTCAGTGGCTGCTCAGACTTAACATCTATAACTATTCCGAAGAGCGTTACAAGTATCGGTGATGAGGCATTCTACGATTGCAATGCTTTGACCTCAGTCTCGCTCCCTGACAGCGTTACAAGTATCGGTAATGAGGCATTCTACAGTTGCAATGCTTTGACCTCAGTCTCGCTCCCTGACAGCGTAACAAAAATTGGTAATTATACGTTTGAATACTGCACGTCATTAACATCAATCACAATTCCCAACAGCGTAACAAAAATTGGTAATGATACGTTTAATTTCTGCACGTCATTAACATCAATCACAATTCCCAACAGCGTAACAGAAATTGGTGGGAATGCGTTCTCAAATTGCACTTCATTAACTTCAATCACAATTCCCGACAGCGTAACAGAAATTGGTTGGAGTGCGTTCTCCGATTGCACTTCATTGACTGATCTATATTATGCCGGTACAGAAGAACAGTGGAATGAAATAGCTATACTCTCCGGTAACTCATGCCTTACCGATGCAACAATACACTACAACAGCACAGCCGCAACGCTCTCGCTTCCCTCTCCGACAATAAATTCAGCCGAGGAAGCCGCGCCTTTGACAGAAGCCTTCACCGGCCTCCTTCCAAACGAAACATATAACTTCTATGTCATGAAGTCGAGAAGCGCGAAAGAACCGTTTGCAGGGGAAAATCTCCTCTACATAACGCAGGCTGTCTCCGACGAAAACGGCGGACTTACCGTATCTTACATACCGAAAGAGACATTTGAAACAGCCGATATTTTCGTGGCAGGTCTGAGCCGAACGGATATTTCGTCTGCCGAGGTAAGCGTCCCGGAAACCGTGTACACGGGTGAGGAAATCATCGTAAAGCCGACGGTTAAACTCAGCGGAGAAGCCCTTACGGTCGGCATCGACTACACCATTGAGAGCGGATATCTTGTGACAAAGCCGGGCGAATATACTATTACAATAAGCGGTACAGGCGATTACACAGGCAGCAGGGATGTGACGTTCAATGTAGTCTGCAAGCACAATTATGACGGTAAGAACTGCACGATCTGCGGCGCGGAGAATCCGAATTATGTTGAAGCTCCCGATATACTTCTCGGCGATGTGGACAACGACGGAGCAGTAAACGCATCCGACGCATCGAGAGTGCTTGCCGAATACGCAATTATCGCAACGGGAGATACTCCCACATTCACCGAGCTCCAGAAGAAAGCGGCGGACGTGAACTGCGACAACGCGATCGACGCCACCGACGCTTCGTCAATACTCGGATACTATGCATTCATCGCTACAGGCGGAAGCGGCGCTATTGAAGAATATCTGAAAGGTTAAATATAATGAAACAAGGGACGTTTTACGTCCCTTGTTTTATGCAAAAACTACTCAATTGTGTAGTTTAATCCACGAAAAACACATGATATAATATAAATATAAATTTATGCACAAAAGTGCTAAAATGGGATCAATATAAATATACAGAAAGGAAGTTTTTTATGAAAAAAGTCAAAAAAATACTATCGCTGCTTTCATCGATCGCCCTCACTATGACCGCTTTTTCGAATTTCCCTGCGGTACAGTCATCGGTAGATGCAGCCGGTTCTTTTGACGGTGCGATGCTTGCACAGTCATCGCTTATCTACAATAACGATCTGGCAAAGGTATGTGCTGAATTCAGTCATACTGCCGAAAATGAAAGTGAGACGAACATTCTTAAATTATACAAGCAATACGGATTCAGTACGTATGAAGCTTACAATTACGGCGATAACTCGTCTTATGCTTTTTCTTTCGGTTACAGCGATGTTGAGGTAAACGGCGTGGAAACCCCTGTAATTCTCGTAACGGCACGAGGCTCTGTTACGACCGAGGAACTGATAAACGATTACGTACAGGAGTCCAATTTAGCCGACCTTGCCAATTACATGGGATTCTACGACTCGACGAGTTCTTTTTTCAGCTACTCCGTTTACACGCATATACGTTCTTTTGAACTTAATATTCAGAGCAAGCTCATGGACTTCATCGAAAACGAATGCCCCAACTTCTACACAAACGAGAACAGCAAGCTCATAATAACTGGACACAGTCTCGGCGGAGCTGCCGCAAATCTGACTGCCGCGTCTTATGAAGTCGTTCCCGATTACGAGACCGAGGGCGTTGAACAGGACAATCTGTATGCCTATACCTTCGGTGCTATAAAAGTAAAAACCGAAGGTAAATCGCAAACCGTTACAGGTTTCGAAAACATTCACAATATCTATAATTTCTACGATTCGTTCGGACCCAACGGACAGTTTCAGGCTCTTGGAGTAAGCGACCCCTCTTGTCTCTTCGGTCATATAGACAATGTTGCAAATACGGGAGTAGAAGGACAGGCTACAGCAGGCCATAATATGGAAGCTTACAAGGCTGCCCTTGAACAGAACGGAGATATCTGTACTCTTGGATATTCGGCAGGTCTGGAATTTACCGAGTACGGCGACTATGCTGTTGTAAGCGATTGTGATGAAGAAGCTTACGGGGTTATCATTCCCGATACATATAACGGTCTTCCCGTGACGGAAATTTCGTTCAGCGCATTTGAGGACTGCACTCATCTTGCGAAAGTCAAGATTCCCAATTCGGTCACTGTCATAGACAACAAGGCTTTCAAGAACTGCCATAATCTCAGCAAGATAGATTTTCCTCCCAACCTTGAAACTATCGGCAATGAAGCTTTCTACAACTGCTCGCTGGAGGTCCTCGACATTCCCGACACAGTGAAGAAAATCGGTAAATCCGCATTCTACAACAACAATTACCTCACGGAAGTCAAGCTGCCGAAAAGCCTGAAAACTATCGACGAGGGAGTATTCAAAAATTGCGGTCATATCGAGAAATTCGAGATTCCCGAGGGCGTTACTGCCATAAAAGCCAACGCTTTTGAATCCATGTCGATAGGCGAACTTATCCTGCCGTCCACCCTTACGACTATCGGCGAATCCGCATTTGAGGACAGCCGTATAACGAACCTCACCATTCCGCCGTCGGTAAACAAAATCGACGCGTACGCTTTTTACGACGCTTATATATTCTATCTTAACATTACGGACTTCGCAGCATGGTGCGCAATCGAGTTTGAGAACTGGCAATCAAATCCCCTGAGCTACTCCGGAAAGGTGCTCTACAACAAAAAGACCTTTTCAAGCCTTGAACTTCCCGACGGCATTCAGAAGATATCACAATATGCCTTCGTTGAATTTGACCAACTGACGGGCGTTTCCATTCCCGATTCTGTTCAGGAAATCGGAGACTGCGCATTTAACGCCTGCGCTTCGCTGACGGACGTTATTGTCGGAAACGGCATAAAGACCATAGGTGAAGCTGCATTCTGCAACTGCCAAAATCTTAAAGCCATAAGTATCGGAAACGGTGTTGCGGATGTAAAAGACAACGCTTTTGCAGGCTGCGAATCATTAACTTACGTTACACTGCCCGACGGTCTCGAAACTCTTGGAGAAGGCGTTTTTAACGACTGCTACGACCTTATCGGCGTTGATCTCGGAAACAAAATAACCACTATTCCCGATCGTACTTTCTATTACTGCGAATCGTTGGAGGCTATCGAGATTCCCGATACCGTCGAAAAGATAAATAGCGAAGCTTTTTCTTACTGCACTTCTCTTAAAACTGTTATCATCAGTGACTCGGTTTACGCAATGACCGGCTGCGGAATCGGCTATCCCTCGGACAAGCGCAATGAAAATCTTACCATTTACGGATATAAAAATTCGACTGCCGAGGAATATGCTACCGACTACTCCATTGCATTCAAGGTAATTGCAGAAAAGCCCGAGATAACTGTTCCGATCGTGCCTGTGGATATAAACAGACCTGATGAACCGGCAACGACAACTGTTACTACTCAGGTTTCGGGAATTACTACCAATACATCGGCGGCAACTACTACTTCCAACAAGGTTTCGGGAAGCGCTACCAATACGGCGGCAACTACTACTTCTAACAAGGTTTCGGGAAGCGCTACCAATACGGCAGCAACTACTACTTCCAATAGAGTTACAGAAGCCACTGTCGAAACTACTACTGAAACAGCTTCAGGCGGTAATATTAACTGGGGCGACGCAGATCTCAGCGGAAAGGTAGATATCGACGACGTTGTCAAAATACTATGCTACAGCGCGGACAGCACGGCATTCCCCATGGAAGCGGCAGGAAGAAAAAATTCAGACGTTTACCAGAACGGTGACGGGGTCAGCGTAAACGATGCAGTTTCGATTCAAAAGTATCTTTCACAGCAGATAGATTCGCTTCCGGAATCTTATGCTTAAATATTACAAAAGCGACAGGAATTATCCCCTGCCGTTTATTTTTTCTCCGCATAAACATAACCGCCCGGCAGGGAAAACCTGCCGAGCGATTTTATTTTAGTATTTTGGCAGTATCAGACGCTTTTCGACCACGTCTGCAACGAGCTGCAGCGTATTGTTATATCCGGACTTTGCCATTATATTCTTTATGTGGAACTTGACCGTATTCTCCGTTATAAACAGCTGCTTTGCTATCTCGCTGTACTTATGCCCCTGTGCCAGCTCGCGTATGACTTCAAGCTCGCGGGTGGTGAAGTCCGTGCTGACCGTCTTGCCTATCTTTATGACCGGAGTTTCTTCGGGGAATATCGATTCCCCGTCCATTGTCCTCTGGCACACCTCAATGAGACCGATATTGCCGTACTCCTTGTACCAGAAGCTCTCACAGCCGCTTTCTCTCGCCTTTTGGATGAACGAATACTCCGGCATAGACGTCATGAGAATTATCTTTATCTTCGGATAGCGCTGCTTGATGCGTTTAGCCGCCTTTAGACCTGATTCATCGTCCGCAGTGCAGATATCCATAAGGACAAGGTCTATATTTCCGCGCATACAGACTATCTCAGCATTTGCGGCATTCTCAATAGTCGTTACGACATTGTATTCCTTCGAATCAGAAAGCTGCCGCACAATAGATTCACTCGTTATCTTGGAATCCTCTACTATAAGTACATTTATCATATATTATCCTCCTTTTTTGATGCAGGCAGATCTACAACCATAGTCACATTTTGCCCATATTTATAATCAAGCTCTGCGCCGTGCCACTCAAGCGAACGCCTCAGTGAACTCAATCCTCCGCTCTCTACTATGTGTGTCACATCGGAACTGCCGTTGCTTGAGATCAGTACATGATAACTTTTTTCTCTGCGCTGTATATCAACGGTCAGTTTGGTTGCACCGGCATACCGCACAGCATTTGTCAGTGCCTCGCGTATTGCGGAATACATCAACAGAAGCGTACGCTTTTCCTTAGGCTGCTCGCCGATAAATTTGATACTGCAGCCTACAAGGTCAGCAACTCTCAGCAGCTCTGCCTCCGATGAATTATTTTGCTCATTCAGCGGTACGTTCATCATATCGCGTATCGCTTCCTTCCATCCCATAAGCAGTTCATTGTATGCTTCTGTGCTCAGATTGTCAGCGACATCTATCGCCTTTTTCGTTGCGACAAGGCAGCGGCCGAGATCATCATGAATGCGCATCTTTGTTGTAAGCAGCTCTCTGTCGTGATTTATCTGCACAATATTCGCAAGCAGCGCCTCCTGCCTTTTGCGCATCTCTGCAAGCCGAATATTGTTTTTGTAAAGCTCCTCGCTTTTCTTGTAGAGCCGAGTTATTTCCGACGCTTCTATCTGCACCGTGCTTATACTATCATTCGTCAGCAGCTGCCTTCGGAACTGCCACACCTTGCCGTCTGGATAGATAAAAATTACGCTCTCCTTGTTGCTGCGGAAGAAGTCGGTTTTCAGCCACGGCTCATTAGACCTCACGCAGCCGTTATGCTCTCTGACAGACAGTATTTCCTGCCACGTCAGATTCGCTTCGATCACGGTATGCCCGGTCAGCATCTCGACGAGGTTGTTCATCTTTTGATTTACAAGTATAGGCTTGCCGCTCAATGCTGCAAAGCAAAGTCCACTGGGATAGGAGTCTATAGCTTCTTTTATTGAGCGTGCAACGCTCAGCTTTTTAACATTCTTCATAGCTCTGTCATCGCGCCTTCCAAATCATTTTCGTCCTTTGTGCGGACATATAGCCTCACTTTATCCTGCGCATAGATATCAAGCTGCGCGAGCTGTGTACTGTTCTTCTCTATCCTGTCATTAACGCTGTCAAAGATATACAGCGCATATTCCGCAGAGTAGACGTCTACAGGCTCCCAAACGAGCTTTGAACGCACTCCGAACAGTTCAAGACTCATCACCATATCCGCAAGACTAAGCCGCAGCTCATCCATGCTGATAGTGCCGCTCTCAAGCTCTATAAGGCGCAGATTGCATCGACGTTTGACGTATGTACCAGCGAGACACAGTCTGCGCATCATTTCGCCCCTGTCAGTATCGTCAGAATTTTCAAGCAGCTTGGTCATATAGTCGAGATACCTGCCGACCTCGCCGGTGAGACGGTCGTATATCTGATTTTTTACGGTGACGCTCGTTTCCTCAGACTTTGCACGAAGCTCCTCATGGAGAAGCTCTCCCTCCAATTCAAGCTCTTCCGCGGTCTGATTGAGCTCGCTGATCACCGAATATATCTGTGTAAGATCGCTCTGGTAGACAAGATATCCTCCGCTTATCGGGTGAAGATAGATCTCATGTCCTCTGCCGTCGGATATCATTGAACTGGCTTTCAGATCGCGCAGCTGATTGCCCGTAAGCTCGTGCGCATATTTGGAGCGTATCTGCGTAACGCCCTGTTCGTCAACTATACTCATGCCGACAGTGGACTGCTCAAATACCATGCCGTACTGCGTATTGACAGGCACAAGTCCCAGTATTATACAGCTTTCCCATGACATAGCTTCAAGGAAGTAAAGCTTTGCCGTCAGCTCGATAAGCTCGTATTTAACTACGAATCCACTGAAGAAATACGGAAGAACTATCATCGGCATCGCTACCCCCAAGATCAGCGGCAAAGCCTTAAGGTAAAGCCGCTCACGAATCTGGCGTGTGCGCGAGTAAATAATAAGCATACGAAAAACTATGAGCGCCGTTGCAGAGAGGAGTACGAGGATTATGCCAAAATTAGCGTGGAAATAGAGATTCTCATCTTCGCTGGGAAGCACACGAAAAACAGCGTGGTGCATCTCGTTGGTTATCATGAGCAGGATAAGCGCGATATCCGGAATAAGCAGCAGATATAGCTTACACGGAAGCGTATAGCCATCGCCCCTGCCGAGACCAAATGCGGCATACATACCGAAAAGCGTCGTAAAGAGCAGCGGAAAAGCGATGAGATAACCGCTCACGCGCATGAGATGGACATTATCCTCCCAAAACGCTCCCTATATAAGCCTCACGATAAGCCAGAATATCATAACGTCTATCTCAATACGCAAAAACACGAGCATACTCTTCTGCGTGATGCGGCTTTTCAGCGAGTGCATCCACGCGCACATGAGAAATATTAAAATACCGTAAACGATAAACGGTCTGAAAGGATCGTTGGGAATATAGCGTGTGCTAATCTGACGATACAGCGAGACGATACACAACAGTAGAAATGCTGATGCGATATATGTAAATGTTCTTTTATTTTCTTTCAAAGCGCCCTCCAAAATAGTTTTATATAAAATATCATATCATTATTATACCATATTTCATTTGAAAAAACAGCGTTCTTTAGTTTAATTGAAGCAATTCCAGAATAAGAAAATAAGGGACAGATAATTTCTGTCCCGAAATATAAAATTCACTCAAAGGAAAGAACTCCCCAGCTTCCATTGAATTTTGCCCATGCTTTGCCGTCGTGAACAGGGCGCACGTCCTCAAGGATACCAAACTCAACGAACTCGTTTCCGTCCAGATCAAGATATCCGCATTCGCCGTCTATCTTAGCGGCAATGTATCCCTCGGTCGCACAAAAAGGAAGAGCGTCGCCGTCGGTATTAAACGAAGACTTATACAAATAGAAATCATCGAAAAATGAGGTCGTCGGCGCCCACCATATACCGCCGCTGCAATTGCAGTCGAACGGTTCCAGATCGTGAGCAATAAGTTCTCCGAGAGAATCATAGATATCCCATTGCTTTCTGTTATTTGCGAACGCAACTGTTGGGTAGCCGCTGTATATGACGCGATTACCAAAGCTTCCCGACCAGGAACAAGCTCCGCTGCCATTGGAGTAGACGTACTCATAGCCGTCGGTCAGAATTCTTCCCTCTTCTCCTGCATCGCTGTAGAGATAAAAGCTCTCGTCTCTTGCTCTTGATTCTCCGAATCCGCTGCCATTTGAATCGTATTCTATTTTCTGCACAACATAGGAATCATCTACTCCGCCATATATAGCTTCCGGAGCAGTATCATAAGGACTGGTATAGCGGTAGAATTCATAGCTGTTTTTGTCGATAAAGAATGTCGTGGAACTTGTTCCTATGCCCGGAGCACCAAAAGCACCTTGTACCTCATTTAATCTCCAAACGCCGTCGTAATACTGCGAAAACACGGTGTCTCCCGATTTTGAATCATATACGCCTATAAACTCATCAAGGCCGTAGGAGCCGCTGCCGTTAAAGCTGTCGTACTCAGGCTCGATCCTGATATTGCCGTCGTAGCCAATAAGACCGTATTTTCCGTCGCGCTTGATATATACAAACGGAGAGGAAAGATACGAGCTTCCGTCGTATGTATTGTAACGGTCGCCGACCAATATATCATCGGCTTTTATCTCAGGCATAGCTTCCCAGTTGAGAGAGCTGCCGCGGTTCAGATCTTCTTTTTTCTTCGCATTTTCAGCAATGGCATTGCTCACGCACCTTGCGTACGCATCGCTGCCGTCTTTGTTCGGGTGAACGGAATAGGAGCTTCCGAAGCCTGCGTGAACATGGTCATTAAGCCTCTTTACTATCTTAATGCTGTTTAACCATGCGTCTTTGGAGTATGCTCCGTGTCCGCCGTCCTTGTCGAATTCTGCTTCAACATCAACAAAGTAGATGTTATCATATCCTTCATCGTTGCATTCTGCGACAATACCCTTAAGCACCTCGTTAAAATCATGTGCGTTTTGATTGACCTTTGCAGCTTCCTCCTCGTCAATCAGCACACCGCTTCCCTTTGGAGAAAACAGCTTAGGATAGCCTGCAATGTATATCTCGGCTTGTTCGCCTGCATTATTGGCTGTTTGGATATAAGCGTCCTTTATGCGTGCCCTGGTAGAATCCATCTCGTCCCATACTTCGTTTATAGCATCGTCCAGCGGCTTTCTGTCGCGCTTGGCATAATTGTTCATTGCGCAAGTTGTAACGACATCTGCGAAGTGAACGTCATTTCCGCCGATAGTCATTGTAACATAATCTACCGTTTCGCCTTTTTCTTTGATCATGTCAAATACATCAAACTGCCGACGCACCGAATAATACTCAACGTTTGAAAAAAAATCTTTAAATGTCACGATACTCTGTATATTATCAAGCTCCCACGTCTCAGCGCCCGAGGAGGCACTAAAGTACCATCGGCAGACATTCGAATCTACCTGATCTTCACCGGTAGCCTTGTAGTCAGCCATAGTTCCGCTTACTCCGGGAATTGTCAGCTTGCCCGGCCAGCTTTTAGTAGAGCGGTGAGCGAGCCAGTCCTGACAGGCGCATTTTTCTTCCCAATTTCTGCTCTTGCCGTTTGATTTTTTCTCACCGTAAAACGGTGTTATACCTTCTCCCGAGGAGTATGAATCCCCGAGAGATACCACTACTACGGGCGATCCATTTTCTGCCGCTGTGTTCAGCTCGGGTACAGACACGGCAGTAGAGAACAGCGGTATAAGCATTACAGCAGATACAGCTCCGCAGACGAATTTTAAAACAGATCTGTTAAATCTCATTAAAATTCCTCCTTTGAAATTTCTTCAAGGATTTCAGCATTTATCTCGTCAACCACTTTCAGCTCGACCGATTCTTCCTTTGGGACAGTGCGGAAGAATTTGTTTTCTTCGCAGTCATAACTCAGGAATTCTTCCGTCTCGGATATCATCAGAGTTTCTCCGCTGTCCAAGTTCATATTATAGGAAATTGGTTCGGCACACATTGCGTCGCCTATGAGATATAATATCCAGATATCTTCGTTTTCTGTAACGTAATAGGTCTGATATATCGGGTGGATCTCATCGGAATCAGCGGAAATTTCGGTTTCCTCGCCATATTCTCCGCTGATGCTGTATTCGTATGTCACGGGACATTGCGTAAATTCTCTCTCGTTAAAAAGAGCGGCGGTCTCTGCTTCGGTATATACGGCTTCGTAATCCTTGGCATTTACGACTTCGATAACTTCTTCCGCATACTTATTGTAATATTCTTCTGCCGTAAGCTGGCTCATATCTGCGGCTGACTGTTCCGATTCTTCATCTTTATTGTCCTCACCTGAGATTTGGCTTGTCTCTGAGGCAGACTTTTCCGAAGTGCTGCCGCTTATATCATCTTTGTCTCCGCAGCCGGAAAGTACGGCGATAAGCGCCAGAAGCATGACTGCGGTTATTTTGATTTTCATAATTCCTCCTATGATCTGATGCCGCACGGACAGTTTAAACTCTCATTTTTTTGAATCACTTGTTCATGTCGGGATCAGTCGGCGCGTTCGTGTCAGGCTGCTGTGCGTTAGGCTGCTGAGCATTCTGCTGCGGTATCTCACGCGGAGCAAACTGAGGGATATTGCCGTTGGGATCATTGAAATTCGGTCTGTTTTGATTACCCTTCGCGTTCTTTGCCGCTAATCTCTTGCCTGCGATGACAAACGCTATTGCAGCGACAAAAATAAGATACGCCCACCATGGTATACCAAGCACGACCTTGTGCAGGAAATCCGATCTTTCAAGAGTGTACTCATTGTTGTTATGATAAACGGTTATTGTATCGTCGTCATCATCATATTTAAGCTCTGCAGTGCTCTCAATGCCGTAGCTGCCCTTTAAAGTGAGGATAATGGTGCGTCTGCGGCGTTTAACGTGAGTGACCTCGTATTCATTTAAATTTTCACAGTAATACACATCTTTGCCGTCGATCTCGACCTGGCACAGCATACTCACGGTGTCGAACTCTTCAATATTGTTGTATGCGCCGCTGAGCGCTCCGCCATATGTATCTACCTCTGCTTCAACGCAGCTCCATTTGCCGTCAAAGTCATTTCCGCCGCAAGATGTGAGACACATCATCATAGCGCCGAGGACAAAAATAATACCTAAGATACGTTTCATATTCTTTCCTCTTATCATTGCTGATTCCGGTTCTGCGTATCATTGGGCTGCTGACCCTGCGGCTGAGTTTTATTCAGATCCGCATATCTTTCGGCAAGCGTCTGTGTACCCTGCTTCTGAAGCTCCTTGTCGCGCTTGCTTGCAGAAAAGGTCTCGTGCGCATTTTCAATACTTTCGTTTATCTTTTTCTTGATAAAAGCTCCTAAAATTGAAACAAGTGTAATGATAACAGCCAAAATAAGAACATAATTCATAGAACATTCCTCCCGAAATTATTTTGATTGACTCTTAAAGGCAATAGCTTTTTCGGTTATCTGCGTGCCCGGGTCAAACTGGAGAAATACCTTCTCGATAGCTGTAAGCATAATGTTAAAGTCGCCCATATTCTTAGGCATTCCTCTGTATTCGTCAAACTCTGTGAGCGCATACGCGAAAATAAGCGAGCCGTCATCAGACTTATGTCTTGCGAGACGTGCAGTCCATGTCTTGCCCTTGTAGACAACAGTGCTGCTGTAATCGCCGGAAACAGAACAAATGCCTGTGTTTCGTGCGGCAGCCGTAAGAGCACTGAAAAATGCCTGCTGGTCGTTGATATAAGACTTGAAAAACTGCTCGTTTTTATAGAAGTCACCTTTTCTCATGATAATTTTTCCCTCAGATAAAAGCTTATCTCTTCTTTTTTTACCTACCATTGCTGCAATAGTAAAGACAACTGCAAGAACAACTACCATAAAAATTATATAACCTGTCATTAAAAAACCATCCTTTCTGCCTTTTTATGCATAAATTTACATTTTCATTATATCAAACATTTCCCGGAAATAAAACTACACGAATGAGTAGTCTTTTATTCGCGCTATCGCCCCTATATTGGTTCCGGACACATATTTTAATGCGCTGACAAAAGTACGCCGCAACTATTCTTAATTTATCTAGTGCACAAAAATCATATCATCATTTTGTGCAAAAGGGAGAACTTTCCATTTTGCTGCTCAAATCTTCGAAATTTCAATTTTTTATGCTATAAGCGGGGAGTACCCGCCGACAATTTCGTGCTACAAAACGTGCTCCGTGTAATTTTTCGTGCGAATATTGCTATTTTACGATTTATATGCTATAATTAGTAAACATAAACCGATGAACACAGCTATACAGCATATTGTTCAAAAAAACAAATCACTTACACAGGACGTTTTTAGTACATCGAATGTGATATACTGTTATCACAAAAGAAAAAGCAAACGCTTAATAAGGAGGAAAACATATGAGAGTTACATCTGCACAGGCAGCAAAACTGCTGCGTCAGCTCAACGACGAACTGAGAGCATTACAGATTAAGGAGACAAATTCAAGCAGCTTCGTTGCTGCGATTCAGGAAGATATCGAATCGGTGCGTCCTGCATACAGTTTCAAGGAAATGCGCATCGCACAGGACGAACTCGCAAAGAAGATACGCAATGTAAAGCACGCTATAAACGTGTTCAACACGGTTACTGTTGTTCCGAATTTTGATATGACTATCGATGAGATGCTTGTATATCTTCCTCAGCTCAGCATAGAGTGTGATACACTCTCTAAAATGAGGGACGCAATGCCGAAAATTCGTGTAAGTAATGGATATTCAAGCAGCGGAAGTATCATCGACTACAGATACGCCAATTACGACATTGAAGAAGTCGGCAGATATTATACCGAGCTTTCGGAAACTCTGGCAAAGGCTCAGACATCGCTTGATCTGGTCAATAATACCGTGGAATTCGATATAGATATCTGATTTGGTTTTCCGTTTACGGCTCTCACGCTTTATTTTTTGCTAAAAGCAGTTTCTGTTCATTGTTGCTGTTTTCCGTTATTTCTGTATTTATTTGTTCATGTCAGCGTTCAGTGTTTCTGATTTGAAGCTAACGAAAAAAAGTGTATTGGACTTTCGTGAGAACTGTAATAAAAACTTAACGCCGGCTGAAGTTTGGTTCCAGGTCGGCATTTATGAAAATAAGATTATTATTATGATGAAAATGTTACAGGGCTAGGAGCAGAATTATAAAAGAAGGATCTACAATCTCAATACTGTCGGCTCTATCGACAATCTGCTTCATATACAGGCTCAGAGAGCTGTATATGACATGATGATCTACCTTTGGAGAGACGAATAACGTTTTGTACAAACTGTTACAAAAAAATCAACATTGAAACGAAAGAAATCTTGCAGAATAATAAGAAACGGATAGCCGTCTGTTGAAGACGGCTATCCGTGTTTTTCGTAGTAAGTTGCTAAAATCAGTCAAAAGTTATCTCATAATATTTTCTTTTGTATTCAGCTATAGGATTTCTTGGATGAAAATATATCTCGTCTTTTGAGGAGATGAAGCAGTTGTTGATCTTATTAATAATCGCCCGAGAAAACGCCTCGGATTTCGTACTCCCTTTGAGGTAATAAAAATATTTTCCTTGATTTTGTTGCGCTTGGGCTTACAACTTATCATTAAGAGATCTCTTTTGGTTCAAAACAGAAACAGCGTCAGAAATAGTTTTTTCAAAGGCTTCCCTGCCATAATTATCAACTTCGGATTTGTCCTTCACGCCGTGAGTAAGACAACCTGCGCCGCCTATACATCCGCCTACGCACGCCATACCCTCAATAAAATTAGCATCAAGAAGATTTTTACTCTTTTTCATAAGCGCCGTCCGGCACTCTTCTATTCCATTGCACGAAATTGCCTTGAGATCAAAAACGATATTCTGTTCTTTAAGTCCCTGAGCCGCCGCATCTGAAAGACCTCCGGAACGAGCAAAGATGCGTCCGAAATATGATGCATTATCAAGAACGTCTTCGGTAAGTTCAGTAATATCAATATCACGACTGTCAAAAAGCGCTTGAAGTTCCTCAAAAGTAAGCACGACATCAACATATGGCTTGACTGTATCAAGCTGGGCCTCAGCTTTTTTTGCAGTACAAGGACCTATAAACACTGTTTTTGCATTTTCTGTAGTATCCTTAATGTATTTTGCAATCGTCGCCATCGGTGAAAGATTGTGCGAGACATGCTGCTCCAAATCAGGAAAAGAGGATTTTATATATTTGACAAAAGCCGGACAACAAGAACTCGTAAGAAAACCTTTTTCTGCAATTTCTTTGGATTCTTCAAGTGCAACCATATCTGCTCCAAGTGCGGCTTCTACAACAGTATGAAATCCGAGCTTTTTCAGACCGGATATCACCTGCCCAAGCTTCGCATAAGTAAACTGACTTGAAATTGACGGTGCAACGATCGCATATATTTTATAATTTTTACCGTTTCCACTTTTTTTGATGAGATCAATAACGTTGAGAATATATGATTTATCAGTAATAGCTCCGAACGGACACTGATAAACGCAGGCTCCGCAGTTTGTACATTTATCATTGTCAATACAAGCAGCATTTTCAGCATTTATCTTTATTGCTTTTACCTTGCAGGCTATCTGACACGGCCGTTTTCTGTTTATTATCGCAGAATAAGGGCAAACCTTTGCACATTGTCCGCATTCAACGCAAAGTGTCTTGTCAATATGAGCAACGTGATTGTGATCGAAAGATATCGCACCCCTTTTGCAGACGTCTTCACATCGATGAGCAAGACATCCACGGCAGGAATCGGTCACCTCATAGCCGGCAGCCGGACATTCGTCACAGGCTATATCAATTACCTGTATAACGTTCGGATTGTCCTTGTCTCCGCCAATAGCCATTTTTACACGCTCGGAAAGGATCGCACGTTCCTTATAAACGCAGCAGCGCATAGTCGGTACTTTGCCCGGAACAATGATTTCAGGAATTTTCAGAATGTTTTCAAGAAGTGTATCATTCCATGCTTGTCTTGCAACTTCACGCAGCACTTTATATTTCAGATGTTGTATTTTCGTGTCAAATTTTCTCATCTGACTACCTCCTAAAAATAGCTTACCTTAATACGTTTTCCCATTTTTTTCAGGCAGGCCGAGAGTTCTTCTACAAGATTCATTTTAATGCTGAAATTAATAGGCAGATCGGGATTCTGATGAGCTGGATTTATCGCCCGTCCGACATAGAAGTTTATATCGGTAGCTTCTTCAAACAATAATCTGCTCATCAATGCCGCTCCGTCATGCTTGAAGTTCCACTTTTCATAACATTCGTTTTTATCAAGATAATCACGGGCATATTCAAGCACTCTATTTACGGTTATTACTCCCTCTGTTACGAGATCAACTCCCTCAAGTTCGGCTGTAGGCGGAATATCGGGACTTTCAAAATTAAGACTTGGACGAAGAGGTCTGCGAAGAAATTTTGCCGCAATTGAAGAAGTGGTTCCGCCGCATATGATATGCTTTCCCTCTTTTGAAAAAAACAGAGACATCATTCTGTTGCAGTCGTTTCTGTTGGACGGAGGACCAAAAAGAATATTCATAGGCTCTCTCCTGCGAATTCTTATTACGCAGGCAGTAGCATCGTCTCCCGGTTTTTCAGCGTAAAGCTTATTGCATTCATCAACGAGAATAGTTGAAAGCGTTTTTGCCGTATATTCACAGCTTGAAAGTGCTTCCATAAATTCGATGATCTCTTCCCGTTTCCAGCCAAAATTGTAACTGATACCTATTCCAGCATGAGGACATCCATCGCTCATTGCAATAAATATATCATTTTCGCAAAGCTTAATGGTAGATTTATAAATACGTTTTCCTCCAATATTCATTTCCATTTCCGGATAAACGTAATTTTCATTATTACGGATAAGAATGACGTGCGGATTATCGTATTGGATTAGTTCGGCTGTATCATTATTTTTTATATGTATTATAGTAAATGTCGAATAAGCAACGCCTCTAACCGAACAGACCGGAAGTGTAGCAGCAATGGTACTTACACATTCCTCTATAGACAATCCGGCTGCCATCATGGTTGAAATGATCTTTGATGTAAGGGTAGAAAGGATACTTGCCTTAACACCGCTTCCTAATCCGTCTGCAAGAACGACTACTGTTGAATTTTCATTCTGTTCAACTATATCAACATGATCGCCGCAAAGTTCTTCACCGTAATGATAAATACTTTTATAGCCTATATCCGCACAAAGATTATTCATCCGTGATCGACCCCTTTAACTTTGAAAGCACTATCTTTGTTTCAGCAGCAGTTTCACCAAGCAGTGATGCTATCTCCTGAACTATTCTCATCTGTTTTTCCACTACCTTATCAGCGACTTCAACCGTCTGACGACAGAAATTTTCTTTTCTTTCCCTTGCTTCTTCCTCGTCAGTAACATCACGCATAATTCCGATAAGCAGATGCAGATTTTTCTCATGAACAATAGTCTGCTCGATATAGCGATTATACTCTGCAAGGTACATTCGTTTGTCTCTGATATTTTTTCCTGTTGTAAGGACATCAATAAAATCTTTCGGATCAAGAATACGAATAACCTGATCGCCCAAAATATCTGAGGCGTTTCGGATGTTCATAATTGATCTTGCAGCGTTGTTTATTTGCTGAACCTCAAGATCTTCGTTAAGAACAATAAGACCGTTGGGACTGTTCTTTACAATCGTATCTGAAAATCCCTCTGCTCTCTCTTTTAGGAAAGGCAGACACATAGAATATTCGGCTTTTCCCTGACAGATGGCTATAGCCTTTTCCCGGCAGGTATTATAACCGCATGAACCGCAGTTAAGGTGATCCGACGGCTTAGTTTTTCCCATATTTTTAAGAACTTCATTTATCTCCGCATCTGACGGAACAGACAGCTTGTGTTCTATGTATGTGAAACCCTTATGTATTTCGCTAATCTCAGGCTGAATAACATCGAAATTATCATTTCCGGCATAATTTGCAACCGCAGCAAAATCTCTTACCGGCGAGCGGTGATATTTTTCCATTACAGGGCCGCCTATACAACTTCCGGAACATACTGACATTTCAATGAAGCATTTGTGCATTCCTCCGTTTTCAATATCTTTCAGTGCAGCTATGCAGTTTTCTACGCCGTCAATTGCCAAATATGTATAGCCGTTTATCCTCTGCTCCATTGTTTTCAGTATACCGCCAGTAGTCGGAAAAAATCGGGCAAGACTGTCTTTACGTACATCAACATCCTTTTTAAGTTCGATATTTTCACTTTTGAACCATTCTGTAAGTTCTTCAAAAGTCAGTACAGCGTCTGCTGCATCCTCGTAAAATTCAGCCTCGTCCTTTTTGGAAACACAAGGTCCGATAAATACTGTCTTTGCATTTGGTATCCTCTTTCTTATGTCAATACAATGAGCGTGCATTGGCGATACAACATCAGCCAGATATTTAAGATCTGCCGGAAAATATTTCTGTATAAGCAGATTAAGAGAATGACAGCATGAAGAAATAAGTATATCCCTGTTTTCTTCACGAAGAATGCGTTCATATTCATTCTTGACAATAGTTGCCCCTATTGCCGTCTCTTCGGCATCATAAAATCCCAATTTTTTAAGTGATTCACGCATAGAATCAATTCCAACGCCCTCATAATTCGCAATAAATGATGGTGCAAGACTAACTACAACAGGATCGCCGCCCTGTAGAAGAACCTTGCATTTTTCAACGCTTGAGGTTATTTCCTTTGCATTCTGAGGACAAACAACAAAACATTGACCGCAAAGAATACACTCATTCCCTATGATATGCGCCTGATTACCCGAAAAGCGTATTGCCTTCACAGGACAATGGCGAATACATTTATAGCAGTTCTTACAATTTGATTTTTTCAATGTCAGCCAATTTGTCATAAACAGTATTATCCTTTCAATTAATATTAAAGTTTCGCCATAATTCCTGTTTCGAAAAATTCCTTTACTGTATCAGGAGTGACAGAGTAAAATTCATCATCAACATTAACACATACGCCCTTCTGACAATTTCCCATACAGAAGGTTCCGCCCAGTTCCACCTTATCGCCGATATTATTTTCAGAAATAAGATACTGAAGCTGTTCAACAACGCTTCTTGAACCCTTGATATGGCATGAGCTGCCGATACATACTGTTACTTTCATTTGCATATTCCTCCTGATTAATTATTCATAGTCAACAACATCGACCCATGAAAGAAGAAATTCTCTTTCTTTTTCATTGCCCTTTACAGATTGAGAAGCCGCTACTATAGGCATCCACTTCTGAACATACTGTTTTGCAGTGTTGCTCTTTTTGCAGAAAAGATCAAGGTATACACGTGCTCCCTCAATGTCTCCGCTGAGCCAGAACAGAAGATAGGTTCTGGCTGCGTCGGCAGATGCGTTTCCCTGAGTAACGTGAGCCCAATCTATAATATACGGCATATTGTCGCTTGTGATAATGATATTCGACGGATTCAGATCTCCATGACAGACCTTGTTATGCTTAGGCATACCGTCAAGACGTGTATGAAGATCATATCTTGTTGTTGCGTCAAGTTCGCAGGCACTTATCTTGCGATTCATTTTATCTTTAAGTTTATTTAACAGCGGACAGGTTTTAGACTGTATCTCGGTTTGTATATCAACAAGCTGTTCAATATATGCCTGCTTATTATCAGGATTTTCTTCCATAAGCTGTGCAAGTGTTTTTCCCTTGATAAATTCAGAAATAATTGACCATTTTCCGTCGATCATAGTAACTTCAAGTATCTTCGGGATATTAAGTCCGGTTTCTTCAACACGCGACTGATTAAGAGCTTCGTTCAATACATCTGCCTTTGAATAATCGTTATTGAACACTTTTATACAGTTATCACCGTCGCGGTAGATAGTTTTATTATTTCTGACTGCAATCACTCTGTCAAGTTTCATACCAACATTCCTCCTTTAGCCTCTGCTGCTTCTTCTGCCGCTGTTGTATACGGCTTTGACTGAATCTGCATTTTCGTTTTCTGCTGCATACTTAACTGGCATTTCTGCTTCTGCAAAATGTTTTCCGCCGTAATAAGCATTAAGATACATCTGCTTGATTTCGCTCATAAGAGGATATCTCGGATTTGCTCCGGTACACTGATCGTCAAATGCCTGTTCGGTCATTTCATCAAGCGTTTCAAGGAAAGTGCTTTCTTCAATACCGTAATCCCTGATCGTTTCCTTTATGCCGACTTTGGCTTTAAGTTCGTTGATCGCACTGATAAGTCCTTCCAGCTTTTCTTTGTCGTTATTTCCTTTGATTCCAAGTGATTCAGCAACTTCCGCATACCTGGCAAGAGTATGGGGATGACCGTACTGTGAAAATGTTCCCATTTTTGCCGGAGCTTCAGATGAATTGAAACGGAGAACTTCTTCTATCATAAGAGCATTGGCAATTCCGTGCGGCAGGTGGTGGAAGGCTCCCAGTTTATGTGCCATTGAGTGACATACTCCAAGGAATGCATTTGCAAATGCCATACCTGCCATTGTTGCTGCATTAGCCATTTTCTCACGAGCTTCAATATCATTCTGTCCGTTTTCGTAAGCTCTTGGCAGATACTTGAATATTGTCTGCAATGCCTGTTTGGCAAGGCCATCAGTGTAATCAGTAGCCATCATAGATGCATAGGCTTCAAGAGCGTGAGTTACGGCATCGATACCGGATGCGGCAGTAAGTCCCTTTGGAGCGGACATATGAAAATCAGTATCTATAACAGCCATATCTGGAAGCAGCTCGTAATCGGCAATAGGATATTTTACACCTGTCTTTTCATCTGTAATTACAGCGAACGGCGTAACTTCAGAGCCTGTTCCGGCAGATGTAGGAATAGCAACAAAATATGCTTTTTCTCCCATCTTCGGGAATGTATATACTCTCTTCCTGATGTCGATAAAGCGCATTGCCATATCCATAAAGTCTGCCTCCGGATGTTCATAAAGAACCCACATTATCTTGGCTGCATCCATTGCAGAACCTCCGCCAAGAGCAATGATAGTATCAGGCTGAAAAGCTTTCATTATTGCTGTGCCTTCCTTTGCAGAAGCAAGCGTCGGATCAGGAGCAACATTAAAGAATGTTGTATGTTCGATATTCATTTCATCGAGTTTATCGGTAATAGCCTTGGTATAACCGTTTTTATAAAGGAAATTATCCGTTACGATAAATGCTCTCTTTTTACCCATTACTGTTTTCAGTTCGTCAAGAGCAGCAGGCAGGCAGCCTTTCTTTATATAGATCTTTTCAGGTGCACGGAACCAAAGCATATTTTCCCTTCTTTCAGCAACAGTTTTTATATTGATAAGATGCTTTACGCCTACGTTTTCACTTACAGAATTTCCTCCCCATGAACCGCAGCCGAGAGTAAGAGACGGAGCAAGTTTAAAATTATAAAGATCGCCTATGCCGCCGTGAGAGGACGGTGTATTAATAAGAATACGGCAGGTTTTCATACGTTTGCTGAATTTATCTATTTTATCAGTTTCAGTAACTTCGTTCAGATAAACAGAGGAAGTATGACCATAGCCTCCGTCTGCCACAAGCCTTTCCGCCTTATCAAGAGCATCATCAAAGTTCTTGACTTTATACATTGCAAGAACAGGAGACAGCTTCTCGTGAGCAAATTCCTCGCTGAGTTCAACGCTTTCCACTTCTCCTATGAGTATCTTTGTACCAGCAGGAACTTTAACTCCGGCAAGAGCAGCAATTTTAGCGGCGGATTGTCCTACGATCTTTGCATTGAGCGCACCGTTGATAAGCATGGTTTTACGTACTTTTTCTGTTTCCGCATCGTCGAGGAAATAACATCCTCTTTCGGCAAATTCGTTTTTCACCGTATCATAGATATTTTCCAGAACGATTACAGACTGTTCAGATGCACAGATCATACCATTATCAAAGGTTTTTGAATGAATTATTGAATTTACGGCAAGCAGAATATCAGCGCTGTCGTCAATAATGGCAGGAGTATTTCCGGCGCCAACTCCAAGTGCCGGTTTGCCGCTGGAATAAGCAGCCTTAACCATTCCGGGACCGCCGGTTGCAAGAATTATATCGGCTTCTTTCATGACCAGATTTGTCATTTCAATAGAAGGAATATCTATCCAGTCAATAATATTTTCCGGAGCGCCGGCCTTTACAGCAGCTTCAAGAACGATTTTGGCCGCTTCTATAGTAGATTTTTTTGCTCTCGGATGAGGAGAAATTATGATTGCATTTCTTGTTTTCAATGCAACAAGGCATTTAAAAATAGCGGTTGATGTAGGATTTGTAGTAGGTATTACAGCAGCAATAACGCCGATCGGTTCAGCGATCTTTTTGATTCCATATATTTTATCTTCCTCAATAACGCCGCAGGTTTTCGTATTTTTGTATGCGTTGTAGATATACTCTGACGCATAGTTATTTTTGATAACCTTATCTTCTACGATCCCCATTCCCGTTTCTTCTACAGCAAGCTTTGCAAGCGGAATTCTTGCCTTATTTGCAGCAGACGCGGCAGCAAAGAAAATTTTATCTACCTGTTCCTGAGTATAAGCTGAAAAAATCTGCTGTGCCTTTCGTGTACGGCTGATTGCTTCTTCAAGCTTTTCGACACTGTCCACAATTTCATAAGCCTTATTCTCCATAATAATCCTCCTGTGTGGTTATTGTTGTCAGGTTCCCTTGACTTCGTTATAATTATAACAAACTTTTTTCAATTTGTAAAATATAAGAAAGTTATAATCCGTTATCATAATTGATATATCCGGTATCAGTCTGATTATCCACCTGATAATGAATTTCAACACTCAATTTCATTATTTCCGCTTGCCTTAATCGTTATAGCTCAGATTCCGCCGACGTGACAGACACAACTCTGTTATAAAATTATTATCAAGTTTTGTAAACTTATATCCTCTGCGATATATCAGCAGATCTTTATATATTTTTTTGTTGCTTTCACAATCACGCTGCACAAGATCATATTTTTCGAGTATTCCGGCAGGAACAGGCGATTCCCACATAAAAGTCTGCGGATTTTCAGAAAGAAGATAAAATTGACTTGCACGTTCAGAAATATAAATGCAGCGTCTTATATTATCGGGAAGCTCCTCACGCATCGCTTTTGCCATTGAAAAAGTCGGAACGCATGGGTCAACATGAGAAATTCTTATATAATCTTCCAGATCATCAAATATTAATGTTTCTTTCTGTGCAAGTTTATTATCTCTGCTCATTATAAGCTTATACGTAAACTCAGCGACCATTTCATACAAAAGGCCTTTTTCTTCAAGCATAGATTTGAAATATTTGTCATAATTGCAGGAATATCGGATTATTCCGAGTTTATAGTCAGAATTGAGCACATCATTTATTGTACTTTTTGAATCCGTTTCTTTATAGAATATATCGGTATCCGTATCTGGCATTGATTTGGAAAATTGGGTAATGGCTTCGGAAATATAGCAGGCTCTCGGAGCTGACAGCGAAAATTTCTGCCTTTTTGCCCCGCCGGATTTATATATCATATCAACCTGATTTATATGATCTATTATTCCCTTTGCATACCCTATAAATTCTTCGCCCTCCGGAGTAAGCGCCATGCCTTTTATGGAACGTTCAAATATTTTTATTCCAATTTCAGATTCAAGTTCCTTAATGGAACGGCTGAGATTTGGCTGCGCAATAATAAGATTCTGAGCCGCTTTATTGAGCGAACCAACTCTGGCAACTTCAATAGCATATTTTATATGTAATATGTTCATAAAAATCCACCTCAACTTTATCAGTCTGCCGACAAGCAAATAAACGCTCTTGTTATTATGTATCGGATACAATACTATTATATATTATTGCATAAGATTTTTCAAGCAGCAATGCGCATAAAGTTTTTTGCTAAAAAACGGACACTTTTTACAAAATGAATTGACATAAAGCTTCTAATAGAGTATAATTAAAATAAAGGGTACAATACGAAAGGATTGATTTCATGTACTACAACGAAAAACGTAAGGCGATTACCGCCAAATATGTGAAAGCACACCTTGATGACATAAAGATTCGTGTTCCAAAGGGACAGCGTGCGAAACTGAAAACCGTCGCTGCTGAAATGGGGATGAGTATGAATCAGATGTTCATTAAGGCTGTTGAGGAATATATCGAGAGGAATTATAAAGCTGAATCAAAAAATGGAAAAGAGTGACAAATCGTAATTTGTGGAGATGAAAACTTATGATGAAAAAAAGTAAAAGTGTAGTTTCAATAATAGGTGGTGCAGATGGTCCAACCAGTACTTTTATTGCTGATAGGACACAGAAAAGACCTCTAAAAGTGAGAATACGAAATATTATCTACAAACATAAACGCAAAAGGGCAGAGAAAAAAGTAGTTGCAGATGCACATACACTTGATGAATTGATACAATATGCAATGAATAAATATGATTTAGTTGAAACTAATTCAACTGGGAGAAAATATTTTGAACAACGAAAAAGCTTAAAGGAGAGTTTGATTTTACAGCATAAACAGGAAGTTTTAGGAGAAATGAAGGACATTCCCAAGCCGGATATTTCTGATGAAGAATCTGTTAGAGAATATTTGTATAAAATAAAGGCTCGAAGTGAAATGATTGCCGAAATGCCAGATGATATAATTCCTATGAACTTTCATTTATATGAAACAAGAATAGATGATGGTATTCTTGAAATGAAGATAGATTATGTTTGGAATATATTTAGTATATCCTATTCTGGAAATAAGAAAGTAATGAAACAGTTTGAGAGAATTTCAAAAGATTTGTATATATATTATGGCGTTAGTGAAGATGATATTAAGAAAAAAACAGAAAGATATTCATCGTTAGTAACAGCATTGAGTTCATAAATTCCAATTTGTAGATTTATTCCAACTCGCCCTTTTTCTACTATATCCGAACCACTTTTGCGATTCATCATGCAAGCGCTTTATACAAGTTTTATCTGACATAAAAACTCCCTGCCCAACTTAGCCTACATAGCTTCGTCAGACAAGGAGTCTTTATTATTCAGGAAGCTGCTTACTATCCTCTACTCACTTGCGTCTGCCTCTCTTCTTAACATCGCCCCTGATCTCATCCAAACAAGCAGTAGGAACGACTCCGCAGCTTCGGAAGCTCGACACAGTCTCACTCATCATACGGAAATTAAGCTCCGTACCCTCACTGTCAGGCACATAATCCACGGCTCTGTCCGCACTGATGCCGAACCTGCCCGCTGTTTCCACCGCATCAATGTTCGCACCAAGAAAAATGAACTCCCATCCATAGCGTTCTTTCTGACGGCTTATCATTTTCTTGACCTCATGGGAAGAATACTGCCTGCTGGCATTTTCCTCACCGTCAGTAATAATAACGAACATCACCTTTTCAGCACGATAATCCTCGGCAGTATTTTTCTGTGCAGTACCGATTATGTGTATCGTCTTGCCGATTGCGTCAAGCAGTGCCGTACTGCCGCCTACATAGTACTCTTTCGCAGTGATAGGCTGCACAGCACGAATGTCAATGCGGTCATGAAGCAGTTCATAGTTGTTGTCAAAGAGCACGGTTGTGATAACACACTCACCGTCACCCTGCTTCTGCTGCTCCAGCATAGAATTATAACCGCCGATCGTGTCCTTTTCCAGTCCCGCCATAGAACCGCTCTTGTCTAAAATAAATACCAATTCTGTAAGATTCTTTTTCATAGTGAAAACCCTCCTGTGTTTTATTGTATCTTTAGTATACAACAGGAGGGCTTTGTTTTGGTCGCTTTCAAAGCGACATCAACCTGCACCAAGCAATGGTTGGTCGTATTTGAACAGGACTTCGTTTATCTCAAAAATATCGTACTTTCCGTTGATTATGAAAAACTCCACAATCACATCGAACTTCTGACTGTGAGATAGAGCATATCCTGCCCTTTCAAGCAAATCATCAGTTTCATCCAGTGTGAGCTCCAGAGCTAAAGCAAGTGCAAGAATCGTTCGCTTACTTGGCATATAGCCTTTGCCTGTACGGATCTTCGAGAACAGCTTACGGTCAATATTCGCCCGTTTGTAGACCTCCGCATCGGTTTTACCCTTTTCATCAATCAGTCTAAGAAGTGTAATGTTGAACGGCTCATCAAGGTCGTCGATCAGATCGTCAAGCCTTCTCGCCGCTGCCATAGGTGCAGCCTTATTGTAAAGCTGCGGCATTGAAGCGCCCATCATCTCGGATTCCACATTGAGCAGTTTCCTGCGATGAACCATGTGGATATCCACATAGTTTTCGTCTATGTAGCTTTCTACGGCACCCAGCAGTTCCTTGCTGACTGCAAAAGCGGCACGGTCGAAAATCACCAGATACACTTTCATGTCATGCTCGGCAAGGAAGTCTCTGATCGCATCGATTGCCACACGCAATGCTTTGTCTTTGGGATATCCATAGATACCGCTTGAAATCAGAGGGAACGCAATACTCCTGCAATCATTCTTGTATGCAAGTTCCATAGAATTTATATATGCACTGCGAAGCAGCTGCTCGCTTTGTTTGGGCTTCCAACGACTGTACATAGGTCCTGCTGCATGGATAACATATTTTGCAGGAAGATCAAAGCCGGGAGTAATCGCCACTTCACCTGTTTTTATGGGCGAAACCTTATCACAGGCGGCTTGCAGTTTGTCTGATCCGGCTGCGTTGAAAATAGCTCCGCAGACACCGCCGCCCATGAGAAGTTCTGTGTTGGCTGCGTTGACAATAGCATCTACCTGCATTTGAGTTATGTCCTGTCGGACAATTGTAAATGGCATAGATCCACCTCCGGTAACATTTTAATGAACACTACTTTTCCTGACACTGCTTAGATTTTTCGTTACCGTCGCAGTAACCGACCATAGGACAGTATAATTACTGCTTGATAAACTTCGGGTTCACAGCAATGCGGTAGATCTGTTCAATATCGCTGGAGGACAATTTCACGAATCCGCCTGTTCTTCCGTCACCGATACCAAATGTTTCTACAAGTTTCGGGATATCCTTTTCTTTTGCACCAAGTTCAGCAAAAGTCAATGGCATACCTATACTTTTCAGGAAACTGCGAAATCGCACAATGCCCTCTATGGCAGTATTTTCCGGCTGTTCAAAATCCATCTGACAGCCCCACACACGAACAGCAGCCTGTGCAAACCGCTGAACATTATGCTTGTATACAAACTCCATCCACGCAGGCATAATAACTGCAAGACCTGCACCATGTGCGCAGTCATAAAGTGCCGACAGCTCGTGTTCGATTCCGTGACTATTCCAATCCTGTTCCCTGCCTACGCCTACAATATTCGTGTGAGCAACTGTTCCTGCCCACATAATATTTGCTCTTGCCTCATAATTCCGAGGATCAGCGATCACCCGAGGAGTCTCTTTTATCATTGTCAGCAGAACTGCTTCACAAAGACGGTCTGTAATCTCAACTTCAGTAGTATTGGTAAAATATCTCTCAAACACGTGTGCCATAATATCGGTAGCACCGCAGGCAGTCTGATATGGCGGCAAAGTACAGGTCAATTCCGGATTCATAATCGAAAACTTCGGGCGTATCAGATCAGAGCCTGCACCTCGTTTCAATCCGCCGTCTACCTTGGTAATAACAGAATCTCCGGAGCCTTCACTTCCGGCTGCGGCAATGGTCAGAACAGTCGCAACAGGCAAAGCTGCCTGCGGAGCTTTGCCGGAATAAAAGTCCCAGAAATCACCATCATAGGGAACACCCATAGCAATTGCCTTGGCAGAGTCAATAACAGAACCTCCGCCAACCGCAAGAATAAAATCTATTTTCTTCTGACGGCAGATCTCGATTCCCTTGTAGACAAGCGTATCCACAGGATTTGGCTGTACACCGCCAAGCTCCGTGTAACTGATATTTGCGTCACTTAGCGACTTTTTCACTCTGTCAAGAAGTCCGCTGCGAATTGCTGAACCTCCGCCATAGTGCAGCAGAACATTCGTACCGCTATATTTTTTTACATAGTAGCCTGCCTTGTTTTCTGTATCCTTACCAAATACGAATTCGGTAGGACTGTAAAATTGAAAATTATTCATGCTTTAATTCCTCCCTAATCTTTTCAAATTTCTCAATAATCTTATCGCACCAGCGGTCAAATTCAGCATCCTCACGCTGTAATTCCGGATGGGATAAAATATGCTGTACTGTATAACGTATGCCCTGATCTGCACGGACTGTTGCCCTGAAATCCGGTACTGCACGTTTCAGCTTGCTATTATCGAATATGACGGAATTAGCTTTGTCTCCAATCAGACTGCCTGTCAGATCGTAATCGCTGACAGATGCAAGAAAATCAGACGGGATATGCACTGCTTTCAATTCCACGCCCAATGCATCGGCGATAATACCATAAATCTGATTCCAGGTCAGGGATTCATCGGAAGTGATATGATATGCCTGTCCAATAGCATGAAGATTGCCGACAAGTCCGCAATAACCCTTTGCAAAGTCGCTGTTATGAGTCAGCGTCCACAATGAAGTACCATCACCGTGGATGATTACAGTTTTCCCCTCTGTCATACGTTTCAGAACCTGCCAGCTCCCCTCTTTTCCGTGAACACCGAGAGGAACGCCTCGCTCATCATAAGTATGGCTGGGACGAACAATGGTAACAGGAAATCCGTTCTCCCGATACTGTTCCATCAAATAATCTTCGCAGGCTATTTTGTCTCTGGAATACTGCCAATATGGATTGCAAAGCGGCGTACTCTCTGTAATAACCGGATCTGAAAGTGGTTTTTGGTAAGCTGATGCGGAACTTATATAGATGTACTGCTTTGTCCTTTCTCGAAACAAACGAACGTCACGCCGGATCTGATCGACTGTGAATCCGATAAATTCACCTACAACATCAAATTTCATACCATCAACTGCCTTATTTACATCTGCCTCGTCGTTGATGTCACATTTCAGAACTGTAACATTATCCGGCAATTCTTCTGATCTGCTCCCACGATTCAAAAGATAAACCTCATGTTCTTCTTTTGCAAGCAGTCTGGTTATCGCCATGCTGATCGTACCTGTTCCGCCAATTAACAATATTTTCATGAAATCTCCTCCTGCTCATAAATTGGATTTGATTTTGCTGATGTATTCACTATATCACAAGTTTCTTTATTATTCAAATATACTGTGGGAGTGGTAACACATCCTACTCTCCCCTCCTCTGAAACACCCTATTAAACCCTTTGATAATCACACCAACAAGCACCGCAGCAATAATACTGCCCTCACGGACACCCTTCAGTTCACCTATAAACACAAAACTAATCACTGCTGATATCATAATATAGAAAATGTCAAAGAATATCTTGATATTTTCATAACGCTTGCCCGTGACCTTGCTGATTGCACGGTTCATTGCTTCGCCGGGAAGCATGGCAACATTGCCTTTCAACTGCACCCATATACCGAAAGCGAGGATAACACAGCCGAGGAGCATAAAGATGAACTGGAATGGATAGGAAATAACATTAATTGAGCTTATCAGATAGCAGGAAAAGTTAGTCAAGTAGCCGTATACAAAGGCAAGAACCGTCTGGATTAGAATTTCAATATAGTTGCATTTGCCTTTGAGAACAAGGATTTGTATCAGAATCTGCACTATGCTCAAAAGGTTCAGCCAGCCGCCGAAGGTGAAAATATTGCTCACCAACGATACGGAATACGGCACGGAAGCTACCGGCGAAGTGCCAAGTCCCGCCTTAGTTGAAAATGCCACTCCCATTGATGCGATAAAGAGTCCTATGAGGAAAAGGATGTAATTTTTGATGATAGAGGATAATTTTTTGGTGGGCATTTATTTCATCTCCGGGGTAAAGTGTGGTTACTCACAACGTTCTGATAATTTCCACAGTAAGGTGGATTGGTTACTTTCTAACACAACACCGCACAGATCCAGTTGTAGAGCTGAACTTGTGCGGTGTTATTTACATGAAATGCTACTCATTCAGCATCTTCATTATATCACTATTTTATTGTTTTGTCTACTGGTTTTTAGCTGCTTTCTTATTGATTAACTTCTCGATAATAAATGTTCCTAAAACACAGCCGAGTGTGTTGTGAATCATGTCATCCCATTCAAAGAGTCCGAGGCGGAAGATGAGCTGGGTTACTTCGATGGTTGCGGATAAGAGTAGCCCACCATCATATCCGTAGCCGTATAACAGACGATTTGGCTTTATCTCATTACAGTTTGCCTGTGTCAGAATAATTTCAATGTTATCTTTATATATGCATATATGTGGCTGTTCACTTTGCAGATATTCCACTGTGTCAAATTCAAGTTTAGATTTGTAATATTCCGCTGTTTTTCTGATATCTTTACACGGGAAAATACAGCTCGACCCCATTAGTTTCATAATGTTTTATCTCCTCATGTTCAGAAAATTGGATTTTGCTTATTACTATTCCCGATAATCGCTCCGGATAAACGGCTTGTCAATTTTTGATTCGGTCAAAAGCTGATATTTTTTCGGATGCCGATAAGCATTGCCATGTACTTCGCTTTCCCGATAGCGACGAAGCTGTTCCAGATCAAGTTCTGCAATAAAAACTCCTTCTTCTTCGTTCGCCTGAAGAATACAAGTATCTCTTGAACCACTTTCATCCGGCAGATACGCAACGCCGTCGAATACGCTGGAGTTACCGTTGCAGTCAGGCACGGTTTTGGGATAATTACAGGTAGCGATTGCCGTCATGTTCTCAAAAGCTCTGGCACGAAGCTGTGAAAGACGGTTTATTTCCATTGGGCAGGCATTTGGAACAAGAATCAGTTCCGCACCTTTTAACATGAGAATTCTTGCACTTTCAGGAAATTCTCTGTCATAGCAAATCATCGCACCTATTTTTACATTGCCACAGGACATATCAAGTGTTGCAACATAAAAATCCTCACCAGCTGTCAAGTTCCGCTCTGCACCAAAATCACAAGTATGCACTTTTGCATAAACAAATTGCAATTCTCCGTGTCTGTCAAAAAGAGCAAGCGAATTACGAGGAGCATTTTCATATTTTTCAAGCAGTGTAATCCCGATTGCCATATTCAGCTGCTTTGCGAGCCAGCGAAAAGTATTGATAAAATCACTATTCATAGAGATTGCTTCTTTTTTCCACTCCTCGGCAAGTCTGTTATAGATATTATATCCGTTGCTCCACATTTCTGGAAACAGTGCAATGTCCGCCCCTTTTTCCTTTGCCTTTTTACAGCAAGTGATTCCTTTTTCAAGGTTCTCCTCTAAATTTTTACAAGGTGCAATCTGCAATAATGCAATTTTCAGTATACTCATTTTTCATCTCTCTTTCAATTGATAAAATTCTGATTTTATTATCCCCATTATATCATCTCACCCCGAAAATGTCAATTTAAAACCTGAATCCGTCTTACCATCGGATGAGAATTGTCCGACGTACCCTTAAAAGCAAGATAATATTCTCCATCCGGCACATTTTCTAGTGACTGAAACATTGAAATATATGTATCAGAATAAAGTCAATTGAATTGCTAAGTTATCGCATCTCCTGCCTGAATCTCATCATAAATGTACTGGGCGAGCTCTGCTCCGGATTTGCCAGTTTTCTTCACCAGATAAAATCCGGCAAGCGAACGAAATCCGTCATTGTAATAGGTATAGATATTTTCACCGTAAACAGCGAACTCAACGATTGTCGCCCTTACTGTCATATCAGATTCCGCATCATATTCTAACACAGACATCCTTACTGCCACTACATGAAGCCCACAAGGACAACTAAATACCCCGTTCTCTTTCTATTTTATTTGCATTTTCAGCCGCTTTATGGTATAATTATAGTAAAATATGCTGGTAAGTGATACATAAGGGGGTGACTGCATGAAACAAATTTTCTTTATTGATACCGAAGTCAGCAGAGCTGACAACAAAGCCTATGATTTTGGTGCAGTAAGCGAACAGGAGAAGAAACTGCATACCGGTTCGGTTCATGAATTTCACAGCTTTATCGCAGGTGCGGAATACCTCTGCGGTCACAACATTATTGACCATGATGCCGGATATATCGACGCTCCCAAAAAAATCAAGTATATTGATACCCTGTACCTCTCACCGCTGCTGTTTCCGAACAAGCCGTATCACAGACTGCTGAAAGACGATAAGCTCCAGACCGATGAACTGAACAATCCCCTGAATGATGCAATAAAAGCGAAAGAGCTTTTCTATGACGAGGTCAATGCTTTTCAGGCACTTGATGATGAACTGAAACTTATCTATTATATGCTTCTGAAAGACAGTCCCTATTTTTCTGGATTTTTTGACTATCTGAATATTTCGGCTGAGGATGATCTTGAAACAGCGATACAGGTACGGTTTGCAGATGAGATCTGCGAAAATGCTCCGTTGTCCGGTATGATTTTCGATTCTCCGGTGGAACTTGCATACTGCCTTGCCCTGATCTCAGCGACCGAGGAATACTCTCTGATACCGAGATGGGTACAGGTGAATTACCCGAATGTTGACAGCATCATTCTAAAGCTTCGGAATACCTCATGTCATCAATGTACATATTGCAAATCACGGCTGAACCCTGTCAGCTATCTGGGCAAGTATTTCGGCTACCCGAGCTTTCGTAAATATAATGACGAACCTTTGCAGGAACATGCGGTCAATGCGGCGTTGGAGCATCAGTCCCTGCTTGCCATTTTCCCGACAGGCGGCGGCAAATCGCTGACATTCCAGATACCGGCACTCATGGCAGGTGAAACCGCACGTGCTCTGACAGTCGTCATATCTCCCTTACAGTCGCTGATGAAAGATCAGGTGGACAATCTTGAAAAACGAGGCATTGCGGAAGCAGTCACGATCAACGGTCTGCTCAGTCCTATTGAAAGAGCCGAAGCCATAGAGCGTGTGGAATCGGGCATTGCGTCCATACTATATATCTCCCCCGAATCGCTGCGGTCAGTTACGATAGAACGGTTATTTTTGTCACGTCATATTGACCGTTTTGTCATTGACGAGGCACACTGCTTCTCTGCGTGGGGGCAGGATTTCCGGGTGGATTACCTGTATATCGGCGATTTTATTCGTGAATTGCAGGAGAAAAAAGGAAACGGATGTAGAATCCCCGTATCCTGCTTTACAGCAACTGCAAAGCAGAAGGTCATCAGAGATATAAAAGACTATTTCAAGGAAAAGCTTGATATTGACCTTGAATTATTCGCCACCAATGCCTCCCGTACCAATCTGCGGTATGCAGTGCTGCATCGGGAAACGGATGCAGAAAAATATGAAACGCTCCGCAGTCTCATCGAACAGAAAGATTGTCCCACGATCGTTTACGTTTCAAGAACCAAGAGAACGAGGGAACTTTCGGAACAGCTCTGCAAGGATGGTTTCAAGGCAAGACCCTTCAACGGGAAAATGGACAGCAGCGAAAAGCAGGCGAATCAGGAGGCATTCATCCATGACGAGGTGCAGATCATTGTGGCAACGTCGGCTTTTGGCATGGGCGTGGATAAATCCAATGTCAAACTGGTGGTTCACTATGATATTTCCGATTCGCTGGAAAACTATGTTCAGGAGGCGGGGCGTGCAGGACGTGACGAAAAATTACAGGCGGAGTGCTACGTGCTGTTCAATGACGGCGATCTGGACAAGCATTTCATTCTCCTGAATCAAACCAAACTCAGTATCAGCGAGATCCAGCAGATCTGGAAAGCGATCAAAGACCTTACCCGGTCTCGTCCGGAAGTATGCTGTTCGCCCCTTGAAGTCGCAAGACAGGCGGGCTGGGATGAGAATGTTTCCGACATCGAAACAAGAGTGAAAACGGCGATACAGGCTCTTGAGAATGCAGGATATCTCAAACGCGGGAAAAATATGCCCCGTGTATATGCGGACGGCATCTTGGTGAAAAGCATGATCGAGGCTGGCGAACGAATTGACAGTTCGTTACGTTTTGAGACAGACGAGGAGCGAACGACCGCCAAACGTATCATTCACTCGCTGATCTCCAGCAAAAGCATCGCAAGCGCAGGAAATGCCGATGCGGAATCAAGAGTAGACTATCTTGCCGACAGGCTCGGCATCGAAAAATCGGGCGTACTTCATGCGATCCAACAGATGCGTGAGGACGGACTGCTGGCAGATACCAAAGACCTGACCGCCTATATCCAGAAAACGGATACGGTTAACAAGTCGATGCTGGTACTGCACCGCTTTCAGGCTCTTGAAACTTTCCTGCTGCATTTTATTCATGCAGACAAATTCTGCATGAACTATAAAGAACTTAATGAAACAGCTCTTGCAAACGGCGTTAAAACAAGCTCCGTCAATTCGATCAAGAAGCTTTTCTACTATTGGACGATTCGCAGCTATATCCGGAAAGAGCAGGATCAGACTACGAATCAAGTCAGCATCGTGCCGAAAATGAGCATGGAGCGTATCCGGGACAAGCGGCAGAAAAGCTATGATGCTGCGGAATTTATCATCGGCTATCTGTTTCAGATCAGCAGTGAGGATGTCAGCCGAAAAGGCGAAGCACTTGTGGGCTTTTCCATACTGGAACTACGGGATGCTTACCGTGAACACGCACACGCAGAAGTACAGGTGTCGGATATCGAGGAGGCTCTGCTGTTTCTCGCCAAGATCGGTGCATTAAAGCTGGAGGGCGGTTTTCTGGTGCTGTACAGCGGCATGCGTATCAAGCGGCTGATACTTGATAACAAGATACGCTATAAGCTGGAAGATTACAGACAGCTCAACGAATTCTACCGGCAGAAGATCCAGCAGATCCACATCGTAGGCGAATACGCCAACATGATGGTGCGTAATTACGAGCAGGCATTGCAGTTTGTGAGCGACTATTTTCAGTTAGACTATAAAAAATTCCTGTCGAAGTATTTCTCCGATGAAAGAACTGCCGAGATCGAACGCAATATCACACCGCGAAAATACCGGAAGCTTTTTGATTCCTTGTCAAAAAAACAGCTTGCCATTATCCATGATGATACTTCAAAATACATTGTCGTCGCTGCAGGGCCGGGCAGCGGCAAGACAAGGGTGCTTGTGCATAAGCTGGCATCACTTCTGCTTCTGGAAGATGTGAAACATGAGCAGCTCCTGATGCTGACGTTCTCCCGTGCCGCTGCGATCGAGTTCAAACAGCGTCTGCGTGAACTGATCGGCAATGCCGCTAATTTCATTGAGATCAAGACATTCCATTCCTATTGCTTTGATCTGCTGGGAAAGATAGGAAATTTGCAGGAAACGGACAATATTGTCAAGGAAGCAGGTGAGCTGATCCGCAGCGGCGATGTGGATTTAGGCAGGATAACAAAATCTGTTCTTGTCATAGATGAAGCACAGGACATGGACATTCACGAATACTGCCTTGTGGAGGCGCTCATGGAGCGTAATGAAGATATGCGTGTGATCGCCGTTGGTGATGACGACCAGAATATTTATCAGTTCCGTGGCTCGGACTCGAAATATCTGAGGTCGTTTCTCACAGACCATGACGCAAAACAATATTCTCTGCTCGACAATTACCGGAGCTGTCAGAGCGTAGTCGCTTTTGCAAATAAGTTTGTAAAATCCATTTCCGAACGAATGAAAACGGAGGATATTATTGCAGTTTCTGAGAATACAGGCGAGATCAAACTAATCAAGCATAGCAGTTCAGCCATGGAAACGGCTCTCGTTGAGGACATGCTTTCCGTCAACGCAGCCGGCTCGACCTGTATCCTGACAAACACCAATCAAGAGGCACTGCTGATACTGGGCATCCTGAAACAGCGAAATCTTCCGGCAAAGCTGATACAATCCATTGACGGCTTTGACCTGTATGATATTGCGGAGATCCGCTATTTTCTGAAAAAACTGAACACGGACACGACAACACCCGTTATCAGCAATGAACGGTGGGAGCGTGCGATAGAGGCATTGCAAAGGCAGTACAGCCGCAGTGCGTGTCTGCCTGTCATTATGAAGATCCTGCAAACTTTTACGAATTCCAATGGAAAAAAATACCGCACTGATCTTGAACTGTTCCTGCACGAATCCAAGATTGAGGATTTTGATACCAGTGAAAATGGTGTCATAACCATCTCTACCATCCACAAGTCGAAAGGCAGAGAATTTGACAGTGTGTATATGCTCCTGAGCAATGCAAACATGGACAGCGATGAAGAAAAAAGAAAGCTCTATGTCGGCATGACAAGAGCGAAACATTTGCTGCATATTCACTATTATGGTGATGAATTCGATACATATGCGGAGTATGCAACAGCTGATGAGATTGACCTGAATACTTACCCAAAGCCGTCGGAGATTATCTTGCAGCTATCCCACAGGGATGTGTATCTTGATTTCTTCAAGGACAAAAAAATGTTGATTTTACAGTTAAAAAGCGGTATGCATCTTGACATCAAGGGCAACAGGCTGTATGTACGGGCGAACGGCAAACTTATGCCTGTTCTGCAATTCTCCTCTAAATGCCATGAGAACGTCAAAAAGCTGATCGCATCGGGTTATGCGCCGTATGATGCGGCGGTGCGGTTTATTTGTGCATGGAAAGGCAGGGAGGATACGACAGAATCGGCGGTTGTTCTGGCGGATGTGTATTTTCGCAGGAATACTTAACTGGCAATTGAATCAAAGATAGGAGGATTAATATGGATCACGAAATCAAACGCTTACAGCATGCCAAGATGTATATAGATTACCTTGCAAACGGTGTCGATCCTGTATCAAATACGGACGCAGATGCCAATACGCTGCAAAATGAACAGATTATTGCTTGTTTTCGGTATGTTTCCAATATTCTGGCAAGGAACATATACGAAGCAGAAAATAGTACAAAGCGCAGCAATGCAGTCTTCTTTATTACTGAGGAGCAATGTGCGAAACTGAATGTTTACCCATATAATTGCAAAGTCAGTGAGCTTGCCAATGAAATAAACCGTGTTACAGTGAACAACGGCACGAAAAAGATGTCTGCAACTTGGATCAATAATTGGCTTGAATCAGAGGGATACCTCTGCAAAAGCGACCTGAGAAGCCGTATAGCGACTGATAAGGGCAAACAGCTTGGGATCACTTCAGAATATCGGAAACGAGATAACGAAAATGAATACTATATCAACTTTTTCACAGAGCAGGCACAAAAATTTATCTATGAGCATATAAGTAAGATCATCACTTACAGAAATGAACAGCATTCGCAAATAGAGAAGGAGATACAATATGTTGATTATCCTCCTGAACTGTCGGTCAGAGAATTTATCAATCAGAATTCTGATAAATGCTTTATCATGTCTATCGGAAGCTGGGATTTCGTTTCAAAAGTCGGAAGCTATCTCGCTGTTCTTCTTTATAAGGGAAGAAACAGAGTTCTGAAAAAGACAAATATCCCCACAAGTTCCGCAAATAAATGTATTCTTACAGGAATCATTGATGCAGCGTCTACGATAAAAATGCCAACCGATGTGATTATCCTGTCCTCAACATCGTTAGGCTTTCATACGCCAAAAAGTAAAAACAATCGTTTCTGTCAGGAAATTTATCGGATTCTTACGGAAAAAGAATGTAATATTGCAGTTTCTGTATGTCAGGGAAAGGGATATGAACTAAACAGCTTTGTAAAATCTCTTGCCGGATAATACGAAAAGCGCCCTGATGTAAAAATAGAAATATACATGCAAGAGGTTTCCAATTCTCGTTATCTACGCAGAAAAAGGCTGTCTTGACAAAACGACTGCAGCCGTACTCCATGCCGGACACCGGATACCGCTGCAGGAGATCCGACGGTCGGTTACTATATCTCACAGCCTTAACCGGCTTGCCTGCTGTATAGTATAACGCAGACTAAGTATTATAATAATACTGTTTAGCAAAGCACAAAATATGATAATCACACAGACAATGTAATTAAACGAAAATCCTCTGATCACATATCGTTTTACTAAAAGGAATGAATTACAGCAAAAATTATCAAACATATTATTGATAAAACAAAAGTTTCTTGATTCGATTTATCATTTCACAATACTCCATTACTTTTAAGGATAATAGTTTATCTTTCAATCCATCATTCCGGTCACTATAGAGCTGTGAGTATCCTCAGCCACGTTAATTTTCTTCTGATATCTAACGGGAATTAAATCTTCAACTACTTCATACATAATCTCAACAAACTTGATTGTTACTCATCAGTGCAATAATACCCAATTATTTTTGATTCTGAAAACTTTTCAAATAGATGAATTTGCTTGCGCTGGTCTTCTTGCGTATAAGCAGATAGCTGTGTTATATTTAACGGATAATTTGATGACCATGCTTCGATTACTATTCCATTCTTTATTCTTATCGCCCAGTAGACATTTGCACTCAAATTTTCTTTACCATAGAGCAATGTATCTTGTTCAAATAAATCACCGGCATATGATTTATATTGTGCAAAGTCATGGCTTTCTCCCAAAACAACATATATGCCGCTTTCTGAAACATCAATGAAATCCTCAAGTTTGATTATATTCGTAAAGTAGGTATAGTGTGTCTTGGCACTTGAATTAGCTGCATTAACACAATCAACTATCTGATGCTGATTGACCAATACCACAACTGCAAGACATAGGATTGAGGCTAACAACAAGCAGATGTTTCAAGGACTGTCACCTTTCCACATGCTTTTACTTTTTCTATAACCTCTTCATATGTCATTTTTTAACACCCTTTTTCTAAAGTTTACTATCTTACGTTCTTTTGTATGAGCTACTGATATGCATATTACTATTATGGATAAAATACCGTTCTTGCCAACAAGTACATCGCCGGCTTTAAGACTGCCTGCTAATGTCCAGCCAAACTTATTTACATAGAATGGATGTGACGGCGTAGCAGATATAGTTTCACCATTTACACCAATATGGATAAGTTCATCAGTTTCATTGACGTAAGTTTCAGTTACAGTTTTAATTACAAACTCACCAGTCAACTCATTTTCTGAAAAAACCTTATCGCCAACCTGAATTTCTTCAATAGGCTTTTGTCCGTCCTCGGTAGTGACAAGTGTGCCTATGAGATTCAGAACAGCAATTCAAAAATTGCTGTTCTGAATCATATAATAATATCACTTCTTTAGCATAAGATACCTAATCAGATATTCTAAAATCGTACTCTTTAGGAGATTCTACTCCAATAGTAATAAAACGATATTTTCCATATAACCCCATTGCTTCTTTTCCTATCCACCAGCCACTATAGCATTGAAATTGTTTTCTAATACTTTTCCGTAAAGCATTAAAAAGATTCCTTGAACAATTACTGTTAGACATTGTTGCTATTTGACTATGAATTAAACAATTCTCCTTGTGATAAATACCACCTGGCGAAAAAACAATTGAATCCATATTAAATGATTGGTAAACAGATTTAACACTTTCTCCTCCTCTTAATTGTATTTCTTCTACATTAATTTTTATATTTGTATTTGCAACCGAATAATTATCCATGCAATGAGATTTATACTTATAACATCCTAAATCAGGTATTTTTTCAATTGAACTATAAATAAGCATACTCTCTTTTGAATGATTACCTATTTTTACAAAGTTTAATTCAGTGTTCAGTTGCAGAAAAACATCAATCATATCCTGTTTTGTTGCAAAGAACAAAATACGTCTATTTTCGCTCATAACAACCATCCTATTCAATCCCAAGCCAATCAAATGATATTATAGCTTTCTCAAGCAGTTTCATCATCAAAAATTGTTATTATTTTTCCAATATCGTCATCAAAAGCAAAAAGTGAAAAACCAGTAATATCGTTGACATCAAAATTCTCATCCGAAAATTCAAACTCATCACTGTATTCATACAAAACACATAACTCAAAAACATCCAAACCATTTATAGTAGTGAATTTTTTCATCTCAAATTGCTTAGATAGCTTTATTGCATTGGGATATAATGATAAATCATATAAAACAAATTTATTTTTACATTTGGAACACTCAGCTAAAGCTGTAGGATGTTCATCAATATAAACATGAAACTTATGGCAACCGCATGGACAAGCAATTTGATAAACAAATGAATACTCGCTTGAATACAATTCCGAAAGTTCAATAAACTCATTCTCGCTATCGATTTCAATACAATAATCTTTAATATGTCCTGGTGCTATCATATAAAATCCTCCTAATACTCAAATATTAAAGATACTACTGCATCTGGATCTGCATTACAAATCTCTAAAAAAGCTTCGATTTCCCTCTGAACTTCTTCCGGATCATTCGGATTTGAAACATAGTTGGTGTTATACCTAGTTCCGTCAATAACATATGATGCATCCGGTCTTCTGTGCTTTCCTTGCGAATCTAATACATAATTTCCGTTAGCATCTACTTGCCATTTATTTTTTCTTATGCTATCTTTAGCTGCACCATTTGCAAATGCATTATCCAATTCGTCTTCAATCGCATTATTATGCTTTTCGTTCTTTTTAGTATGTGCCGCTCCCCAATCTGTTCGGCACTCATTATGTACCAGCACCCCACACTCACCAACAAAGTAAGTATGGAAATCCTCAACCTCAAAATTATAAACCTTGATAGGTGATTCAAGAATTTCGTGCTGAACCCATTCAACTGTAACAAGCTCACCATTTGAAAGTACAAGCACATCGCCGGATTTAAGACTGCCTGCTAATGTCCAACCAAATTTGTTTACATAGAACGGATGTGACGGTGTAGCAGAAATGATTTCGCCGTTGATATGAATATGAACAAGCTCATCAGTTTCGTTAACATAGGTTTCGGTTACGGTTTTTACTGCAACTTCACCTGTTGTTTCGTCCTCAGGAGTGAAAAACATGCATGTGAGATTTAGAACAGCAATTTAAAAATTGCTATTCCAAATCTTATCAAACTACGGTATCGTTCTATAAATTTCCGTCCATTAAAATTTTATTTAAGTGTATATTCACTATTATAAATCATATCAACAAGTTCATCACTAATATACATTTTTTGTGAATACCCACTTACTTTTTGATACGGAACATTTTTCTTTATCCACCTAACAAGTTTGTTATACTCCTTGTTGATAAAGATTCTGTCGGCATTTTTATCATAAAAATCATATGATGTCAACCAAATTCTTCCGCATCTAACAGATTTATCAGAATGTTTAATATGTGGAATCCAATACTCAATTACAGGATTATACGATTTGTCGATACGGAATTTATTTACATCTTTTATTTGCTTCAAATTAATTTTTCCAAACGATTTCATATATAAACAAACACTATATTCGTTATTAATTTTTTCTTTTTCAAGTTTATATAAAATATCAAAAGAACCGTCTGGTAAAAATAAATATCCCTCAGTGTCCAAGAAATCAACAAAATTACGTTTGATTTTGTCATCCATATAAAAATTGATTTGTTTTCCCATAACGATCACCTTAATACGTGTATATTATAGGTCCAATATCGCTGTTATATGGTATGAAATAAATTGGTGCACCATTATATTGAGAAGAATTCATTATATCCTCTATAGCTTTTGATTCCCTTGAGACAGGCAAACCATTTTTATTCACCTTTCCAACCTGATATATCGCAACTATCTCGTCACCATCATATTCCACAACATCAGCAAAGCGCTTGCTTTTATAGCCACTATACCCCACACTTGGTGTAAACATATCCTCTGTTTTTACTGTATTTCCACGGCTATCAATTGAGTTCTTAATCTCATCGGTTTTGGACCTATGCGCTTCTCCTCCATTCCTGCCATTAGGACTTGGACAATCATTATGTACAAGTACAGAAGATTCGCCCACAAAGTAAGTATGAAAATCCTCAACCTCAAAGTTATAAACCTTTATAGGTGATTCAAGTATCTCGTGCTGAACCCACTCGACAATAACAAGTTCACCGTTTGAAAGTACAAGTACATCGCCGGCTTTAAGACTGCCTGCTAATGTCCAACCGAACTTATTTACATAGAACGGATGTGACGGTGTAGCAGAAATGATTTCGCCGTTGATATGAATATGAACAAGCTCATCAGTTTCGTTAACATAGGTTTCGGTTACGGTTTTTACTGCAACTTCACCAGTCAACTCATTTTCTGAGAGAACTCTATCACCAACCTGAATTTCTTCAATAGGTTTTTGTCCGTCCTCGGTAGTTACAAGAGTACCCGCAACAAAGCAATACGAAGTGCCAAAGTAACATTATCTTATGTTTTATAATAATTCATCAAACGCATCGCCATAACTATTAAAATCAGGATTTTCGTCCCAGTAAAAGAAACCGCCATCATATTTTATTAAATGTTCAAGAAATTCCGTAAAACTTCTTGCTACAATTTTGCAATCTCCTATACTGCCATGAGTATATTCAAAACTTTCATAGCATCTGCCTAACCTATTTTTATCAAAGTCTATCGTGATATAATTACCGTCATAACAATCAGCAATTACATACCATGATGACGTTATTTCTATCACCTTATCAATACACAAGCCAGCATTAATTACTTTTGCAGATGGCAAAATTTTTTCTACAGGAAGAATATTAATAGGAAATCCACCATTATCTTCACCGTAGTCTCCTATATAACAATCAACACCATTACAGAGACCATAAAATTTTATAACATCATCAGGAATTTTATGTCCATTTTCAACCAATGGTAAATTTTTATTTAAACTTTTCTGCCTGACATTAAAGTTGTTGCTTTTTTTCATAAAATCTAAAATATCTGAAATCTCCATAAATACTCGCCTTCTAAAACAATCCACACTATGACATCTTATCCAAAAGGAATAAATCAAACAATTCATAATACTCGTTTCTTGTATTTACTGGTACACCTGCTGCATCAAACATTTTTTCAGATAGCTCTCTGATTTCATTACTTGATACATTTTTCCAATCAACTGGATTTGCTCCAAATTTTTCTGCTTTCCATGTATTATAAACACCTTTTGTTTTGCCGTGATTTGTTTCGGATAATAATATTGTTGGAGCATTTCTTTTTGTATAACCTGGAATATTTTCAGATGCCCATTTATCCATAACGCCATGATGTTTTTCAAAGTCTGGAGTCGGATACTTATTATTGTTATATGGAACTATGTCGTATTCATTATACTGAGTCGAGTTAGAATTATTCGTGGATGTACATTTCTTACCATTATGAACAAGAATACCGCTCTCACCAACGAAGTAAGTGTGGAAATCTTCGACTTCAAAGTTATAAACCTTAATTGGGTTTTCAAGTATCTCGTGGTCAATCCACTCGACTGTTACTAATTCTCCGTTTGAGAGAACAAGAACATCTCCCGCACGTAAAGCACGAGCTGTAGTCCAGCCAAATTTGTAAACATAAAATGGGTGTGTACCTGTCGCGACTATCTCCTCTCCATTTACATGGATATGATAGAATTCGTCGGTTTCACTTACAGAAGTAGCATATACTTCTATAATTGCTACCTCATTAAATATATTATACATATTTTTCTTGCTTTGTCAAGTGACATTAACATATTTTTACAATTATTTCTGCTTCAGACTCTCACCAAACACTTTGACAATCTAATCAAGGAAGTATCTCATAATAGATTGCTTTCCGACTTTTCCTCTACATTTCCAGAATGGTCAGACATAATATCAATATTTTCATTTGAATCATCAAGTTCCAACTTAACAAGATAAACGCTGCCCAACAGTTCATTATTAAATGAACTGAGACTGATCACGGTAACAGTATTTACTTTTCTATAAAAATTTTCATGACCTATTCCGATATGTGCTTTGTATCCAAAGTTCTATATATTGTCTTTTTTATGTAAATGTGCTTCAGTATCAAGTCCTTTTTGATTTTTTATTGATGAAGGAGCTTCAAAGTGTTACATTTATATCATAAACACAATTTTACTTATGTAAGTCCAAATACTGAATCCCATTCTAAGTATGCTTCAGAAATAGTACAGTATTATCTGCTGCCAGATTACCATTAAAGCGCAAATAAGTTGGCATAACAAGAGAAAAAAATAATTATCCTTACGAATAACATAGGTCGTTTCTCCGGCTATAGTTTTGGCTTCCATTTTATTACGAAGCTGTTTATATCTATTGTAGTGCATATACCACAGTATATTCCAAATTGCAAAGCCAAGTAAAAGAACACTCTCAATAATTAATACAATTTTTCTTTTTCATAGTTTAACTATCCTTTCTGCTGATGATAGTAGTCTCTGATCATGTGTTACCATAATAATTGTTTTCCCATTTTGATTCAACTGCTGTATAATCTCAATGACATGTTGTGCATTTTCCCAATCTAACGAACCAGTAGGCTCATCTGCAAGAATGATATCACATTTTTTAGCATCAATCTTGCCAAAGCAATACGTTGCTGTTCTCCTCCAGACAGCTTATAAACCGCTTGATCTTGTACTCTTTACATTCCCACATTCTTTAATGCTTGCATTACAGAAATCCCGGTTCTGTATTTCTTATGCACCATTTCCAAATTATTCCGTACGGTCTTATTATCCACAAGACCGTAATTCTGAAAAGCAAATCCTACCTTCGTCTGAAAAAAAGCTGTTGGGAGTTCTTCTGTTGCTATTGAATGTATAGGAATCCACTTGAATTTCGCCGTATGTAACTTGCTCTAACCCACCAATCATGTTCAATAATGTCGTTTTTCCGGCACCGCTTTTACCTGTAAAAATTACAAATTGTCCATTTGGTATTTCGAGTTGGAAATCGTTGAATATCGCCTTGTCATCGAAAATTTTTCTAAGATTATAAATCTTTATCATATCGCTCTCCCTTTCAAAATCTGTATTATTTTTTTCGGATGAAGTTCAGATATAGGACATACAACGAGATAAAACCTATTAACATAATTATTAAACTGCCGAATATAAGATCCTTTGATATGTTCAACTTAAAAATTAACGATATCAACCAGGAACATATCGATGAAACAAGCAGAATGGTGAAATTTATCCGTAATGGCATTAACAAAAATTGAACGAAGTTATCACCCAAACAGTACTTCACGGCAAATTCGATTTTATGGGAAATGAAATAAAGTTTCGTAATGGTGATAATTGTCATAACTGCAAGTATGACAAGTATAAGCATCAATCCTAAGTATAAAGCCAACATATTTTCAATATTAGCTTTATAAATATTGTACATTTCAGCTGCATTATCAATTCTGTACTCCCACTGTTCTACAGCGTCAAAACACGCTTGCAGAACCGATTCTCTGTAAACTGAAATCCGAACCCATGCGTGTGGCTGTCCTAAATGGAAATCACGCATAAGTATCGGTAAGTGAGCCCTGCTCCGCAGTCTTATCAGCCATGCCAAATGGATAATTATGCTCTACGACATAGCAAAGTGCATCATGAACTGATTTTACAAGTATTCGTATCAATGTCATCCCCCCACTATCCAGTCAACTTTATAGCTTCTTTCAGTATTTCTGATTTTTACTTTTTGGCCTATTCGGAATTGTACGTTCAATCAATCCTTTTTCCAGGCCTGAGTCAAATAGTTTTTTCTGAACGTCGGACGATGGGATAATCCAAAACATTAACAAAATAAACACACCGTAACTCTGATTGTATCAAAATTACGGTGCGATTTATCAAAAGGCGCTTATTAAAATTGTAAAAGATGTGCAGTCATACTCTGTGATACTTATTATAAAGCAGAACTGCTGTCATAATATCTCATGTTGCTATGCACTCAATCAATTAATATTTTCAAAGTTTCAATTGGATTTGTTTATTGGCAGCATTACAAGATATACTATGCTCTCAAGAATATATGTTGAATCTTCTCTGGTAACTTCACCGTCGCAATCAACATCTGCATTCAATAATGACTGTGCAGACAAATAATAATCCGGATTTGACAAATATTTATTAATTCTAATAACATCACCGAGGTTCACGATTCCGTCACAATTTACATCTCCGTATAATATGCCATTATCTGATTCTTCGACAATGTATGGCAATGTGATAAAATTCATTATACTTAGTTTCAAATAATGTACGTCCTTATCGTTAATAACACCATCAAGATTTACATCTGCATTCTTTATGCCTTCTTCAGTAATGCCGTCAGCGGAACCGTTAATATATTTTACAAGCACTACCGTATCCGCAATATTAACTTTACCGTCACAATTTACATCGCCACAAATTTCTGATAGAATTGTGGTAGTTGTCGTGGTCGTAGTTGATGACGTAGTGGTAGTTGTAGTAGTTGTAGTAGTTGTGGTAGTAGTTGTTATACTGCTTGTAGTCGTTGTTACATCGCCATTATTATCAGAAGAGGATTTACAAATTGTACACAGCTCAGTATCGGTACTGATTGCATCGCTCACAATGCGGCAGTACATTCCCTTGCCGAAATCTCCTATAAAAATATATTTACAATCATCGGGAGCAATATAATTAAACGCTACTCTTCCCGTTTCATCGGCAGCTTGCTGATCGATATAAAGAAGATTGTCCGCAGATAAGATGTCCTCAACATCAGTGTCGTTTACAACAATCAGCAGATAGCTTGTATTTGGCACGGCTTCGGAATATTCGTATGTCTTTACGTTTTCGGAATCTGACATGATTTTATTCTTCGGCAGATTATATGTTGGCGCGGCATTATCGGTCACTGATTCTGTATTTTGTGAAATCATTTCACGTACGAGTGTAGCATCATCAGGATCAACCTTACCGTCTTCGTTTACATCAGCTGCGAGCAACTGCGCTTCATTAAGATCTTCTTCATCGCCAATGCTGATTTTAACATAATATTCTAATATCAATTCCGCGTCTTCCTCGGTAATAATACCATCAAAATTTACGTCTCCAAGTATTATTTCTGTCGGCGTTGTGGTTGCAATTGGAATATAATTATAGTGAATTATGACATCGGTTATGTAAATTCTATTAAGATCAATTTCAAGTGCATTCCATTCTTCCTCTGTACCTGTATAATATACATCAGTTAGATTTGAGCAAGAATTAAACACTCTATCTCCGATACTTGTAACGCTGTTGGGAATGGTTACAGAGGTCAACCGGTCACAGTCATAAAACACTTCACTACCAATACTTGTAACGCTGTCGGGAATGGTTACAGAGGTCAAGTCGTCACAGCTATAAAACGCAGAATCACCAATACTTGTAACGCTGTCGGGAATGGTTAAAAAGGACAAGCCGCAACATTTATAGAATGCTTCACTACCAATACTTGTAACGCTATCGGGAATGGTTACAAGGGCCAAGCCGTAACATTTATAGAATGTTTCTCTACCAATGCTTGTAACACCGTCGGGAATGGTTATAGAGGTCAAGCCGTCACAGTTATAAAACGCAGAATCACAAATACTTGTAACACTGTCAGGGATAATAACATTGCCCGAACAGGTATAGCCGTCAATTAAAATATTATTTACAATTACAAGCGGATTTTCTTTTCGCTTTGCATTAAGCCACGGCGTATAGCCAAATGCATTACCGCCAATACTTGTAACGCTATCGGGAATAATTATTGATGTCAATCCTGGACAGTAGTAGAAAGCTTCATCACCAATACTTGTAACACCGTCAGGTATGGTTATGGAAGTTAAGCTTTTGCACCCTCTGAACGCATAGTCTCCGATAATTGTAACACCATTACCTATTGTTACAGAGGTCAAGCCGTCACAGTCATAAAACGCATAATCACCAATACTTGTAACGCTGTCAGGTATGGATATAGAAGTCAATCTATCACAGTCATAAAACGCATAATCGCCAATACTTGTAACGCCGTTGCCCATCGTTACAGAGGTCAAGCCATCACAGTTATAAAACGCAGAATCACCAATACTTGTAACGCTGTCGGGAATAGTTACAGACGTTAAGCTATCGCACGCAAGGAATGCATAATCGCCAATACTTGTAACGCTATCGGGAATGGTTACAAGGGCCAAGCCGTAACATTTATAGAATGTTTCTCTACCAATACTTGTAACGCTGTCGGGTATGGTTATAGAGGTCAAGCCGTCACAGTAAGAAAACGCACCACAACCAATACTTGTAACACTGTCGGGAATGGTTACAGAGGTTAAGGCTCTGCAGTCCTCGAACGCCCCACCTCCAATACTTGTAACACTGTTGCCTATTATTACAGATGTCAGGTGCTCACAGTATCTGAACGCATCATCGCCAATACTTATAACGCTGTCAGGTATGGATATAGAAGTCAATCTATCACAGTCATAAAACGCATAATCGCCAATACTTGTAACGCCGTTGCCCATCGTTACAGAGGTCAAGCCATCACAGTTATAAAACGCAGAA
>CAJMSD010000004.1 GCA_905215965.1 uncultured bacterium
CCCCACTGCTGCCTCCCGTAGGAGTCTGGGCCGTGTCTCAGTCCCAATGTGGCCGTTCAACCTCTCAGTCCGGCTACTGATCGTCGACTTGGTGAGCCGTTACCTCACCAACTATCTAATCAGACGCGAGCCCATCTCTGAGTAATTAATCTTTGATATACCTAAGATGCCTTAAGTATATGTTATGAGGTATTACCATCCGTTTCCAGAAGCTATCCCTCTCTCAGAGGCAGGTTGCTCACGTGTTACTCACCCGTCCGCCACTAAGATATCTAAGTAAACTCAAATATCTCCGTTCGACTTGCATGTGTTAGGCGTGCCGCCAGCGTTCGTCCTGAGCCAGGATCAAACTCTTTATTTTAGTTGTATATCAAGAACCTTTCGATTCGTTGAAATCAATCCTGTTCATAACGCTTGCGTTATTACTGCGATTTTTTAGTCTTTTCTGACTTCTTAATTTCCCTTACTTCTTCTCATAAGGAATTTCAAGGGTCGTGTTCTTTTCTTTTCTTGCATTGTTCAATTTTCAAGATGCTGCTTACCTCACTGCTTCTCTTGGTTCCCCTCAATCGACAGCCTGTTTATTATATCACTTTCTTTCGGTCTTGTCAAGCCTTTTTTTCAAAAAACTTTTTTGCCGCTTTTCTGTGATCCCGCCGCCCTCTCGTGACGACTTGTTTATTATATCATCTTTGTCCTTTTTTGTCAAGTAGTGATAACTAACAATGTTGATTCCGATTTTTGTCAAAAATATGTGCATTTAGTCTTGATACAGAATATCAATGCTTATAATTATTTTTAATATACATTAAATATGCTTTAGCAATCCCCTAAAAATCACAACTTATATTCATTTTTTACTAAGAAAATCCCGAAATTCTTACCGCATTGTTATAATTCAAAAAGCTATTTCAATGCGCAAATTTTCAATTTAATTAGTTAAAATAAAATTATATGTAAATTTTAGCGAAAATCCCTTTTCTTTCTCTTGAATTTATGATATAATAAATTATATTTTCGTTTAGGAGGATTTGTTATGACAGAAAATGAACTCTATCGTCTTTGGTGTGATAATGCCGTTGATGACGCAGATTTACAGTCAGAACTTAATAATATCAAAAACGATGCTGACGCTATAAACGACAGATTTTATCGTGACCTTGAGTTTGGTACAGGCGGTCTCAGAGGTGTTATCGGCGCCGGTACAAACCGTATGAACATTTATACTGTTCGCCGCGCAACCCAGGGCTTTGCCGATTATCTCAATCAGGAATATCAGGATCCAAGCGTTGCCGTTTCATATGACAGCCGTATTAAATCCGACGTTTTCGCTAAGGCTGCTGCCGAGGTGCTCGCTGCAAACGGTATCAAGGTACATATTTACTCTGAGCTTATGCCGACGCCAATGCTCTCTTATGCTGTAAGATGCCTCAATTGTCAGGGCGGTATTATGATAACAGCAAGCCACAATCCTGCAAAATATAACGGTTATAAGGTTTACGGAGACGATGGCTGCCAGATTACTCTCAGAGGAGCTGAAATAATTCTTGAGAAAATCAACTCGCTTGACATTTTCAAAGATGTGAAAACAAGTTCATTTGAAAAAGAGCTTGCCAACGGTACTATTTCATATATAACTCAGGACGTCATCGATAGTTACTACGACTGCGTTCTTGCTCAGGGAATCAACACCGATCTCTGCGCTTCAAGTGGACTTAAAGTCGTTTATACTCCGCTCAACGGCACAGGTAATAAGCCTGTACGCCATATTCTTTCAGCTATCGGCATAACCGACGTTACCGTTGTTCCTGAACAGGAAATGCCCGACGGCAACTTCACTACCTGCCCCTACCCGAATCCCGAAATTCGTGAAGCTCTTGAGCTTGGTCTGAAGAAATGCGCTGAGGTCAAGCCTGATCTCCTTCTTGCTACCGATCCTGACTGCGACCGTGTCGGAATTGCTGTTCCCGACGGCGACGGTTACGCTCTTTTCAGCGGCAATGAAGTTGGCGCAATGCTCCTTGAATACATCGCAAATCAGCGCATTGAAAAAAGAACAATGCCCAAAAATCCTGTTGCCGTAAAGACTATCGTTACTACCGATATCGTCAATGCTATCGGCAAGGAGTACGGTATCGAGATAATCAACGTGCTGACCGGCTTTAAATTTATCGGCGAGCAAATCGGCTTCCTTGAAGCAAAGGGTGAAGAAAATCGTTATATCTTCGGATTTGAAGAGAGCTACGGATATCTCTCTGGCGGCTATGTACGCGACAAGGACGCTGTAAACGCTTCGATGCTTATTTGCGAAATGGCTGCTTACTACCGCACAAAGGGCATCTCGCTCATTCAGGCAAGAGAGAATATGTATAAGAAATACGGAGTTTTCTATCAGACTCTTTACAGCTTCACATTTGAAGGCGCAAGCGGCATGAAAAAGATGGACGAGATCATGACAAATCTCAGAAATGATCCTCCTACTGAAATTGCAGGACTTAAAGTTATCGGTTTTGACGATTACAAGGTCGGAGTTTCCAAAAACCTGCTGACGGGAGCGCAGACCGAGATCACGCTTCCTAAGTCCAACGTTCTTGCTTTCTTCCTTGAAAGCGATTCCAAGGTGATCGTTCGTCCTTCGGGTACTGAGCCTAAGATCAAGACTTATCTGACGGCTAAGCAGGATACTCACGAAGAAGCTTTCGCGCTTGAAAAGAAGCTTGCAGACGATTTCTCCAAGTATTTTACCGAATAAAACAAAACGGATATATTTTCTTTTCTTGTCTTGTCGATATTGATAGATTCACTTGTGATTCAATGCTTTTTATTGTTAGAATTTAACTATTGACAGCTTTGAATAACTGTGATATAATTAATCAGTCAATGTATAACATAAGTACTACTGTCTAAGGTATCTGATGGGCTACTACAGTTTACAAATAGTATTCTGAAAGAGGTGACAATCATGAAAGAGGGTATCCATCCTAATTTTGTAAAGACTACAATTACCTGCCACTGCGGCAACGTTATTGAGACCATGTCTACAAAAGAAAACATCAAGGTTGAAATCTGCTCAAAGTGCCATCCGTTTTATACCGGAAAGCAGAAGCTTGTTGATACAGGCGGACGTGTTGACAGATTCAAAAAGCGTTTCAATTTGGACAAGTAATTACATCAAGCCGGTCTATGACCGGCTTTTTACTTCTCTGAAAGGTGGAAATTTATGAATTACTGTACTGTTTCTGCCCCTGCCGAAGCCTCGTTTATAGAAAAACGATCGGAATTTATAGGATATATCGCTCCCGTAAAAACCAACGAAGAGGCTGTTGACTTTATTAATTCTATCCGCGCGCGTCACCGCAAGGCAAAACACAATGTTTATGCATATATTCTGCGCAATGACAATATTTCCCGTTATTCCGACGACGGCGAACCGCAGGGAACTGCCGGAATGCCCGTTTTCGACGTATTGCAGAAAAAAGGTCTTACAAACGTCTGTATTGTCGTTACCCGTTACTTCGGAGGTATCCTTCTCGGCGGCGGCGGCCTCGTCAGAGCCTATTCCCATGCAGCTTCCCTTGCCTGCGACGCTGCACGTATAATGAATATGTGCGAATGCCACAGGCTTTCTATCGAAACCGACTACGGTATGTACGGCAAAATTTCCTATCTGCTGCCTGCATACCAAACGATAACCTCCTATTCGGATTTCGGAAGCAGCGTTAAGCTTGAGATCCTTGTCCTTTCGGAAAAGCTTAATCCTCTTATTTCCGAGCTTACGGAAATAACCAACGGTTCTGTCATAATTGAGGACTGCGGAGAACTTTTTTACGATTTTTCTTCGGTGAAATAATTTTTCTGAAAAATTTAAAGGGTTTTTGAGTTTTTTAAAGTATATGTATTATAAAGCTATTTTTGCGAGGTGATATAATGACTGTCCGTGAACAGACCGAAATTACGGAAATGGGTATTTTAAGCAAGTTCGCCTGTACAAGCGTCAGCGAAAGCGGTACAAAACGCCGTATTTATGAGGATAAATGTCCCTACCGCACATCGTTTCAGCGTGACCGCGACAGGATCCTGCACTGCAATGCCTTTCGCCGCCTGAAAAGAAAAACTCAAGTATTTCTTTCTCCTGTCGGAGATCATTACAGAACGCGCCTGACTCACACTCTTGAAGTATCCCAGATCGCGCGTACAATTTCAAGAGGTCTGCGGCTTAACGAAGATCTTACCGAAGCTATCGCTTTGGGTCACGATCTCGGTCATTCGCCTTTCGGACACTGCGGCGAAGCTATTCTGAATGAGATATGTCCCTACGGCTTCAAGCATTATCTGCAAAGCGTCCGTGTTGTCGATTACATTGAAAAGGAAGGGCGAGGTCTTAATCTGACATTTGCCGTCAAAAACGGTATTGCCTGTCATACAAACGCGGTCGCGGCGACAAGAGAGGGCAATGTGGTAAGGCTCGCGGACACTATCGCCTACATAAATCACGATATAGAAGACTCAATACGCGCAGGAATTCTCAAACCTGCCGATCTGCCCTATGACTGCGTTAAAATTCTCGGAAAAAGCAAGACTCAGCGTATTACAGCGCTTATTGCTTCGGTTATAGAACACGGTGCGGTTCTCGATGTCGACTTTACTCCGCCCGTAAGAAAGGCTCACGATGAACTGAAAAAGTTTATGTTTGCCAGCGTTTACACAAATCCTGCCGCTAAGCTTGAAGAAAGCAAGGCTGTCGGGATCGTGGAAAAGCTGTATGCCTATTTTATCGATAATCCGGGCAAGCTTCCGGACGACTACCGCGAGATCATGAAAAAATTCGACGCCGACCGCGCAGTCTGCGACTATATTTCCGGTATGAGCGACTCTTACGCCGTTGACCTTTATACGGAACTGTTTGTGCCTAAATTCTGGAAATAACGGAGGTGAATATTTTGCTTCGCAATGATGAATTCCTGTATCAGCTCAGAAATGCCAATTCTATTGAGACCGTAATGGGTTCTTATGTTAACCTTATCAGGCGAGGCAGAAATTACGTCTGCTCATGTCCCTTCCATTCGGAGAAAACTCCGTCGTGCACCATTTTTACGGATACGCAAAGCTTCTATTGCTTCGGCTGCGGTGCAGGCGGCGATGTTATTACCTTTATCATGAAAATTGAAAATCTTGACTTCTCCGAAGCAATAAAGCTGCTCGCACAGCGTTCCGGAATAGAAATTCCGCGTGATAACGATGCCGACAGCCGATTCGCTCAGCGCAAAACGCGTATCTACGAAATGAATCGGCTTGCTGCCAATTTCTTTTATTTGAATCTCATAAAGGGCAGCGATAAATCCGGTCTGCAATATTTTGCCGAAAGAAAGCTTTCTCCTGCGACCATAAAAAAGTACGGTCTTGGTTATGCCTCCGATTCTTGGGACAAGCTTTGCTCATACCTCAAATCAAAAGGCTACAGCGACGATGAGATCATTGACGCGTGGCTCGGAAGCAGATCACGAAAAAATAACAACGTCTATGATATGTTCCGTAATCGAGTCATGTTCCCTATCGTCGATCTGCGCGGAAATATCATCGGATTCGGAGGAAGAGTTCTCGACGGCTCTCAGCCTAAATACCTGAATACCGCTAAAACTCCCGTTTTCGACAAGGGAAACAATTTGTTCTCGATGAATTTTGCAAAGAATGCCGATACAAAGCGCCTGATCCTCTGCGAGGGATATATGGATGTTATTGCCGTGAATCAGGCTGGTTTTGAAAATGTCGTTGCAACTCTCGGAACGGCGATAACTCCGGAGCAAGCAAGACTTATCAGCCATTATGCCGAAGAGGTGGTTATAGCCTACGACAGCGACGGCGCAGGTCAGAAGGCTACTCAAAAGGCTATTAACCATTTTGCCGATGTTGGAGTTCGAACAAAGATCATACATATGGAGGGTGCTAAAGATCCGGACGAATACATAAAAAAATTCGGAGCAGTTCGCTTTCGTATGCTCATCGACAGCTCCTTTGACGCTACCGACTTTATGCTTGACAAGTGCGAGGACGGACTTGACCTGAATACGGAGATCGGACGTGTAGAGCTGCTTAAACGAGCTTCAAAGGTGCTTGCAGGCATTGAATCGCCGCTGGAACGCGAGGTATATATTTCCCGAACTTCAAAAAAATGCGATATTCCCGTTCAGGTGCTGAAAACGCATATCGACGAGCTGCTCAGGAAATCAAGCAGCACGGAAAAGAAAAAGGAGTGGCGCAGTATCAAAGCTTCCGCTGCATTTGTCAAGGACAATATCAATCCCGACGCCGACCGCCACAGAAAAGAAGCGCGTGCAGAGGAAAATATAATCTGCTATCTTCTGAATCACCCGGAGGACTTTGACAAGATCAGCCAAACTGCTCCAGTGGAAATTTTTGTGACATCATTTTACAAAAAAGTATACTCGGCTTTGTTGGAAAGAATGAAAAACTGCGAAAAATTTACGTTTTCTTTGCTTGCCGATGAGTTTTCTGCCGAAGAAATGGGCAAAATATCAGGTATAGCGGCAAGAAACCGCGAATTTGACATAAATTACAAGGTTTTCAATGACTGCGCAAATGTCCTTAAAAAAATCGATCATAAAACTCCTGCCGCAGACGGCGATATCAGCAACGATGATCTGCTCAGTCTCTTCAAATCTAAAAATAAAAGCCTTTAGCGGCGCAAAAAACGACTTGCTTTCAGGTCTCATATAAAAAGCATACATATATTTTCGGAAGTTCAATTCAGGAGGATTCATATGGAAAATAAAAAAACTACAATCGAAGCCCTTATGGAACAGGGGAAATCAACAGGAAAGCTCACTACAAAGGAAATCACCGACGCTCTTGAAGAACTTGATTTTGACGTCGATCAGCTTAACTCGTTTTATGACAGCTGCGAAAATCTGAACATCGAGATCGTTGAGGATATGAACGTCGATACCGACCTGAAAATAGGTCTCGATTCTACCATGATCGACGATCTTGAGCTTGCCCTTTCTACTGAGGGAATCGCTATTGACGACCCTGTAAAAATTTACCTAAAAGAGATCGGAAGAGTTCCTCTTCTTACTCCGGAAGAGGAAATCGAGCTTGCTCAGCGTATGACTACAGGAGATCCGTATGCAAGAAAAAGACTTTCCGAAGCAAATCTCCGACTTGTTGTAAGTATAGCAAAAAAATATGTAGGCAGAGGTATGCAGTTCCTTGACCTGATCCAGGAGGGAAATCTCGGCCTTATAAAGGCAGTCGAAAAATTCGACTATACAAAGGGATTTAAATTCTCGACCTATGCTACATGGTGGATCCGTCAGGCTATTACCCGAGCTATTGCCGATCAGGCAAGAACCATACGCATTCCTGTTCACATGGTTGAAACAATTACTAAAGTTAAAAAGGTATCAAGCCAGCTTCTTCACGAAAACGGTCACGATCCGAGTCCTGAGGATATTGCAGAAAAACTTGAAATGCCTGTTGAAAAAGTCCGCGAGATCATGCGTATCGCTCAGGATCCTGTTTCCCTTGAAACTCCTATAGGCGAGGAGGAAGACAGCCACCTCGGCGACTTTATCCCCGACGACGACGCCCCGGCTCCTGCCGAAGCCGCATCTCATACTCTTCTCAAGGAGCAGCTGAATGAAGTTCTTGCAACTCTTACTGACAGAGAAGCCAAGGTGCTCAAGCTACGTTTCGGTCTTGAAGACGGCAAATCACGCACTCTTGAAGAAGTAGGACAGAGATTTGACGTTACCCGTGAGCGTATTCGCCAGATCGAAGCAAAGGCTCTCAGAAAGCTTCGCCATCCGAGCAGAAGCAAAAAAGTTAAGGATTTCCTCGACTAACAGCTTGCGGATTCCTTATACATACTTTACAAAATTAAAATGCAGCGGAGCTTATACGTTCTGCTGCATTTGCTTTTATATAAGACTTGTTCTAAAAAAATTGCGGTGAATTTTCACCTCAGCCATTTTTATACATATAATATAAATGTGCCGGATATTAATGTATCAAGGCATATATTTCAGGGAGATTTCTCTGTAGGGGTGATATAATGAAAACTTGCATTCTGGCTATGCCCTCTTACACCTATGCAATAAAAAGCGAAAAATTCCTGAAGTCAAGAGGGTATTCCTGTGAAATAAAAAGAAACGAAGACACTTCCGCTGCCGGCTGCGGTTACTCGCTGCACATAAACGGCAGCTGCGATTCTGCAGCAGACTCACTTAAAAGCTATTCAATTCCGTTTACTGTCGTTCAAAACGGAGGTGAATAATTTGCTTATAAATTTCGATAACGCCGCAACAACTTATCCAAAGCCTGCCGAGGTAAAAAAAGCCATAAAATTTGCCGTTGAAAAATGCGGAGGAAATTCAGGACGCGGAGGTCATGAGCTTGCGGCAAGAACTTCAAAAGCTGTCTATGAAGCACGTGAAGCTGCCGCTGATTTTTTTGGCGCTGAAACTGAAAACACCGTATTTACCTTAAACTGTACTCATGCTCTTAACTTAGCTGTACAAGGCGTTATGGCAAACGGAGGACATCTCATAATCAGCGACCTTGAACACAATTCCTCAGCCCGTCCCGCAGCAAAGCTCGCGCTTGACAAAAAGATCTCATTGTCTATAGCAAAGGTATCGGCTGACGACGATGAAACAGTTGAAAACTTTCGGCGGCTTATATGCAGCGATACAAAGGCAATTGTCTGCACTATTGCAAGCAACGTAACAGGTCAGATACTTCCTTATAAAAGAATAGCAAAGCTTTGCAGCGATAACGATATCTGCTTTATTGCCGACGGAGCTCAGGCTTGCGGCATAATTAACGTTAAAATGTCCGACGGCATAAATATTCTTTGTACTGCCGGGCATAAAGGACTTTACGGAGCTGCCGGAACAGGTCTCCTGATCACAGACGGAAAATTTCCGATCGCTCCTATAATGCAGGGCGGCACTGGAAGCGCTTCGTCAAGTCTCAGGCAGCCTGACTTTCTGCCGGACAGTCTTGAAAACGGTACTCTGAATACTATCGGAGCCGTTTCTATAAAAGCAGGTATCGGATTTGTAAAACGTACCGGAGTTGAAAACATTTTCAGGCATGAGGATAAAATATGCCGCCGCTTTATAAAAGAGCTTTCGGCATCAAATAATATTATAATCTACCGCGATCCTCATTGCAGATATGTACCAATAGTTTCTTTTAATATAAAGGGTATTCCGTCCGAAAAAACCGCTTCGATACTTGCGGACAACGGATACTGTCTGCGCGCCGGATATCACTGTGCCGCTCTTGCTCATGAAAAGCTTGGCACAGAAAACGGTACTGTCAGATTTGCTCCGTCGGTTTTCAGTCGGGAAGCAGACGCCGTCGCTCTTGCTAATACAATTAAAAATATTACTGCGACAGAAAAATCATAAAAAAACTATTGAAATTATCTGAAAATGTGGTAAAATAATAATAGGTATTGCTGCGCAGTCAGCTTATGAGGGCAGCCGCCCTCATACATATAAAAACTGATTCATAAAAATATATTGCGCAGTTCAGGGAATTGTGTATTACATTACAGAAAGGATGTGCTTGCCATGCCGCTTCAGGACATTAAGGATTCTTTGTTCAGTATCCTTAAAACTATTGAATTAGTCGATTTTATTGACGTTGCGCTCCTTGCATATGCTATCTATATACTGTTGAAGCTTATTCGTGAAACAAGAGCCGGTCAGCTCGTAAAGGGTATCATTATTCTGTGCGGCGCGTACCTTATAAGCAGCTACATCGGACTTAAATCAATTACATATCTTTTAAAGCAAACGCTGGACATCGGTCTTATTACCATGGTGATACTGTTTCAGCCTGAGCTTCGCCGCGCTCTTGAAAAGGTAGGACGCACCAAAATCGGACTGCGTCTGCTGGGCTTCGGCGAAAATTCAGATGCCATCGCCGCTAAATGGAATAACGCTATAAATTCAATATGTGATTCTTGCGTTGAGCTTTCGGCTACCTGCACAGGTGCTCTTATTGTAGTTGAGCGTCAGGTAAAGCTCGGAGAACAAATAGAAACCGGCACAATCATGAATGCGGTTCCAAGCAAGGAGGTTTTCGGAAACATTTTTTATCCCAAAACGCCTCTTCATGACGGTGCAGTCATAATGCGAGACGGTATTATTCTTGCAGCTGCCTGCTTTTTGCCAAAACCGCAGAAGGAAGAGCTTGTAAATAAAAAGCTCGGCTCGCGCCACAGAGCGGCTATTGGTATGAGCGAAAACTCAGACGCTGTAGTAATTGTTGTTTCGGAAGAAACCGGTCAGATCTCGGTAGCAATGAACGGAGTTCTCACAAGAGATTATACCTATGACAAGCTGAAAAAGCTGCTCGTTCAGGAAATTATTACAAATCAGCAGGACATTAATCTTCCCGGAAAGAAGCAGTCCTCTTCAAATGGTGATGGGAGGAAAAATTAATGAATATTTTTAAAAATATTAAAAACCATCTCGTCAACGGTCTGAAAAAAAATCTTTCTCTTGCGATCATCTCATTGATAACCGCGATAATCGCATGGCTTGTCATATCGCTGACTATTTATCCCTCCATACCGAAAACAATTTACGATATTCCGATAGATACCGATATTTCCGGAACGGCAGCTGCCGAAAACGGACTCAGCCTTATCTCCTGCGATGTTGAAAAGGTTACAGTCAAGCTTCTGGGCAACAGAGCACAGGTCGGAAATCTTAACAGTGAAAACCTTAAAGCCCGCATTATTGCCGATAATATTTCAACAACAGGTTCAAAAAAGCTGAAAATCGAGATCGTCAGCGTTGACTCGGACGTTGAATTCGAGGTCGAAAGCATTTATCCCGAAACTGCGACCGTTGTTTTCGACAAGTACGAGACGCGCTCTTTCTCGGTTCAGCCCGAGATTCCGAATATTACCTTTGCAGAGGGAAAAACCAAGAATGATGACGAGTTCCACTGCGATCCTGAGGTAATAAATATTACAGGACCTTCAGCTCAGCTTGATAAGATCTCAAAATGCGTTGCCATATCAAATAAAGAGCTTGAGCTTGATACAACCTACACTTTGCCGAGCGATGAGATCAAGCTTTATACCGAGGACGGCGCTACGATAGAGCAGTCGCAGTTTAAATTCGATACAACAAGCTATCAGATATATATTCCTGTACTGTCGCAGAAAACAGTCGGTCTGTCGGTCGGAATCGTCGGAGCTCCGTCAAATTTTGATAAAGACAGCCTTAAATTCAACTTCTCGGCAGATTCGATCACGATAGCGTCAAAAACTAATCAGCTTGACAACGATATCTCAGATACGTTTGAAGTCGGCAAGATCCTGCTTAGCGATCTGAAACCCGGCTATTCCAAAACGTTTAATATCGAACTGAACGATTATATCAATATGTCAAATCTTGATACCGTTACCGTAACTCTTGACGACTCAGATCTTATTACAAAAGAACTTGTTATAAATCATTTTGAAATAAGCAATGCGCCAAGCAATTATGACTTTTCGGTTCTCACGCAAAAGCTTGATATCGTAGTTGTAGGCCCCGCAGACGTTATCGACTCAATAACGTCCAAGGATATTGTTGCAGATATTAATTTACTGAACGTTACCACGATTCAAAGCGATTCGTTTAATTATGACGTTACTCTTTCGTGCCCGACTAATGATAAGGTATGGGTAGCTACACAGTCAAAGGTCATACTTTCAAAAAAAGAAAAGGTCAAAACAACACCATCTGACTCGCCAAATATTGATGACGATGAATAGCATATTAAAAAGCATAGCCTGAAAAGAGTTGATCTCTTTTCAGGCTCTTTGTTTTCATTGCACAAGAAAAGCTTAGCTGCACTGTCATAAATTCTAAAAGCGTCAGATTTGTAATATTTTTACAAATAGTATTTGTTATATACGTATATTTTTGTTATAAACAGTTTCATTTTATCAGCCTTGTTCATAATTTTGTAACAAATTGCGTAAGAAAATATGTTATAATTTTACTATAGCATAGCTATATGCGAAATACAAATTAAAACTTTTGTCCTCAATTAATGAAAGGAATGATTGTCATGAGAAATTCACAAATCTCAAAAAGGTTCAAGGCAACTGCTATAAGCCTTGTACTTGCTGCTACCGCTATACCTATGTGCAGTGTGGCAAACGCAGTATCCTTCTCTCCGGAATCTTCTGTGTCTTATTCAGTTAAAAACGCAACTGTAACAACACTTAAAACTGATGATTCCTACACCGGCTATTTTGCCGATATTGCTTCAAGCGGCATTAAAACTCTTACCATCACAGGCGTTGCCAACTATACCGGAAACTTTTCTTTCGGTTTAGGTATTGGTCTTAAGGAGGCTCCTTACTGGCTCGAATACGACAACGGTTCATTTATCGAAGACGGCGGCGGCGCTGAAATCCCAGTCAAACAAGGCGAAACATTTACAATTTCTGTCGATCTTTCTAAATACGACCTCAGCTATAATCCAAAAACAGACCAGTATCCCGGAAAATTTGAGCTGCGTGCCTACTATTGCGGAGGTACAACCGGAAGCATTACAATTAATTCAATAACCTCCGGAGCTGCTTCAACAAATCCGACTGATCCTACAAATCCAACAACTCCAAATATTCCCGATAACAACCGTAAAAGCGGCACTTGGACATTTACCGACAATAAGGACGGTACTGCAACGATCACTTCAACTGTTTCAAGACAGATCGATAATCTTGATATCCTCCTGACAACAGGTTTCGACGAGGATTATTATGCTGCTCTTGAGGAAGGCTATCAGGAAGGCGATCCTATCAACAGCCACAAGTTCTTATATTCAGACTTCGGCATTGGCGATAACGATCAGGTTACTATCGAATCCCTTACCTGTGTTTGTCAGCTTGACGAAGACGTTGAGGCTGCACAGTTTATGTACGGCGGCGGACTTAATGTTGTAAGCGGTTCTCCTGCCGATACCGAGTACGCTAAGAATATCGCAGGAATCGAAGGCAAAGAAGGCGCAGGCTACTGGTATAACGATATGGGCGAGGATCAGCTTGCTGATTTCGAGGCTCAGGGCGTAGAATTCGGCGTAACTCCGGGTAACGGCGTTACTCTTGAGGATGCCGGAAATTATATTGAATGCTACTGGGAAGTTCCTGCTGAGGTTCAGGAATATGCTACTACACGTAACGGCGATACCATTTCATTCCAGTTCTGGTACGGACAGCAGGTAGCAGACGAGTATACCGAGATCGAAACCGCTACACTGAAGAGCGCAGTTCTTACATATACTATCGAAAAAACCGTTCCTTATACAGGTTCAATCGAAAAGACTGTAAACCAGACTCTTAATTATACAGACGAAACACTTAACTTTATCGACATCGATTATTCCGAATTGGGAATCGAAGAAGATATGGACGTTTATGCAGTAAGATTTGATATTTCTGCTGACTCTGATGTAAAGAAACTTGTTTATAGCCCTGCTACAGGCGTTACCGATAAGGATACATACGACTACTGGTTCCAGGAAGAAAAGGATTACTGCGTTCTTAATGCAGGTACTTCAACTCAGATCATGTGGATCATCCCTAATGACGTAAGCGGTGTTAATTCAGCAACTAACCTTGTAAACCCGGACGGCAAGCTTCACTTAGGTTACTATTACGGCGAGGCTGACGCTATCACCATTGACAACATCGAAGTTTACTATGATGTTCCTGAGACAACAACAACAACTACTACCACAACTACTACCACGACAACCACAACTACAACTACAACTACTACGACAACAACTACTACATCAACTACTACATCAACAACGACCACAACTGCTCCTCTCAAAGTTACAAAATGGGGCGACGCTGACGTTGACAACGATGTAGACATGGACGACGTTATCGCTACACTTTGCGCAGCATCAGGTATGGCAGATCTTTCAGCTCAGGGTGCGGTTAACGCTGACGTTTACCAGAACGGCGACGGAATAAGCGTAAATGATGCCGGCTCGATCCAGAAATTCTTGGCTCTCAAGCTCGATCAGCTTCCTGAATCGTATTTATAATTACATCACACGGCTTAAAATCAATTGAATAACAGAAAAGCGGCGCTTTAAGCGCCGCTTTTCTTATGTCTCTTTGCTGTAATCCTTGAAGCTGATATTCAAATCTACCTCTCCGCTTATTCCTGGAATTCTTCCGGTGCATGAATACTGCCACATATCAAAATCATAATAGTAGGTCGGATCGTCATTATATTCAGCCAGCCAGAAATCGTAATCCTGCAATCTCGGTAAATCAAGTTTAAACAGCGTTGTGCGTTTATTCTGATATATCATCGGCGTATAACCGGCGCCTTTGACACGCTCGCAGAACGCTATGCAGCTATCCGTAAGAACATCAACGGGAATATTATCGGTACGCGCGTCATCATCATAGATAAGCTCCCAGTCATAAACGACCGGATATGTAATATTATACGGCGCTATTGCATCAAGTACCGCGTCGGCCTCCTCGATAGCCTCGTCAACCGTGACCGCCTGTGAAAAGAAGTAAACGCCCGTTTTTATTCCTGCAGCTTCCGCATCGCGCAGATTATCGGCAAAGCTCTCATCGAAATTGATCTCTCCCCCACCGTAGGTTCGGTAGCCTACTCGTATCATAGCAAATTCAATACCTGCCGCCTTTACCTGCTGCCAGTCGATCTCACCTTGATGAACCGAAATATCTATACCGGGAATGGACGTTATTTCTCCGTTCTCCTTATAAAATGTGTAACCGTTGCGTGAAATTATCGAATCGCGGTTATGTGAAAAAGCAGGAACATTTTCATAGACCGGAAGGTAAATTTCTCCGTATGTATCGTCGGACAAGAGGATTTTTTTGCCGTCGAACTGATAAAAGGTCTCTTCCTTATCTATGACCGATTTTACACGGACTACCGAATCGCCGCCGTTTACTCCGGCGCTTGTTGGGATAGCTTCGTTTCCGCCGCTTCCGCGTATAAAAACCGCCCAGATCAGCAATATCAGCAGTATTAAAATTATTGCCATTTCTATCAGCGAAAAAATCCTTAATTTTTTCATTTTATTATTTTTTGGTGTCATTTGTGCCTCCAAATATCTTTTTTATTTATAATAACATATTTATATGCATTTGTAAACACCTTTTTAAGATTTGGATTTTGCTGCTATTGACAATATTGCTTAAATTGTTTATAATAAATATGTATATGCACGCAGATTTCCGCCAAAATAATATAAGCGGAAAGGAGAGCGTGTAAATGAATAAAGATACTGAAAACGATACAAATGATAAATCGTCTGTCGAAAATAAGCTCGACGACGCGGAACTTGCCGAAAAGGTCGGCGAAACCGTTTCGCAGAACGCCAAGCACCTGATACATTGTCTCAACGTGATAGGTCAGATCGAAGGCCATTACGTTCTCGGCGAACAAAATAAAACAACCAAATATGAGCATATTATCCCTGCTCTCGTAGCTATAGAACAGGACAGAACCGTCGAAGGTCTCATGATAATTTTAAATACGGTCGGAGGAGACGTTGAAGCAGGTCTTGCTATTGCAGAGCTTATCGCAGGTATGAAAACTCCTACGGTCTCGCTCGTGGTGGGCGGAGGTCATTCTATCGGAGTACCGTTGGCTGTCAGCGCAAAGCATTCCTTTATCGTTCCGTCTGCGACAATGACGATTCATCCCGTGCGCATGAACGGAACTGTTCTTGGAGTCCCGCAGACTCTTTCATATTTCGACAAGATGCAGGACAGGATCATCAACTTCGTTACCGAAAACAGCAATATTCGCGAAGATGATTTCCGCAAGCTTATGATGAATACGGAAGAGCTTGTTCTCGATGTCGGGAGCGTCGTTGACGGCTCGGACGCTGTCAAGCTTGGACTTATCGACAGTCTCGGCGGTTTGAGCGACGCTATGGAATGTCTTTACGAAATGATAGAAACAAGTGAAAAAAGATACGAATAAACGGGTGAAAGCCCGTACATATATGTGTAGAAATCGGAGGAAATTATGGCGGAAACAAAAAAGAAAAAAAACGGATCCGGCACAGGAAAACAATCTTCTGCGCAGAACAGTACGAAAAATTCCGAGCCTGACAAATCTAAAAAGCCCGGCAAACAAAACAATGACAAAAATCAATTCTGGTCAATTCTGCTGTTTGCCTTGGGTATACTTATTTTCCTTATGGCGGTCATCAAAGGCTCTGCCGGTTGGAACAGCATACATAACGGACTTCTCGGTATGTTCGGAATCGCGATATTTTTCGTCCCGGCAATACTAATTTACACCGCTGTTCTTATCGGACTTGAAAAAAGTCAGAAATGCGTATCGGGTCGCGCTATATGGGGAGTTGCCCTCACTTTTCTTGTAAGTGCGGCAATTCAGATATTTGCCGTTGGAAGTCCTACGGGTCACGGATTCATCAGAAAAATCGCTTCACTTTATAAGGACGGTAAAGCTCTTAAAGGCGGAGGCGTCGTAAGCTATCTGATCGCAGGACCTCTGCTTCACCTTTTTGGACGAACAGGAGCTATCATTATTACGATAATAATGTTTTTCGTGTTTTTTATGCTTCTTACAAATCTCGGTCTTATCCAGTTCCTTGAACTGCTTACAAGACCTTTCAAATCAATACTGCGGTTCTTCATTAAAATCAAAAATTATATTACCGGCGATGATTATTATGACGATCTGGACGACGACGATGTTCAGGAGCAGCTTGATCTTGAAGCCGAGCGCGAAGCAATAGAGATAGTCAACAGCAGAAAATCGTCCTCAAAACAAAAGAAAAACGGCGGTCAGGAACAGGCAAAGGCTGCCGAGCCTGAATTCCTGTTCGATATTCCCCTGCCGTCAGATCCTAAGCCGACTAAGGAAAGCGCGGAAAAAAGCTCCGATGATGCCTTATTCCTTGATGAGAACGGAAATCCGCAGCCTCCCGTTGACAGCCTTGACAAGCTAATTTCACAGGCGGCGGATTCGGCAGAAAAAAGCAAAAGGAAAGCTCAGAACGTTCTTGCCGAGTCAGATAATAATTCTCTTGAAAAAGACATCGTTCAGGACGAACCCGATTACAAGCTTCCCTCGATTGAAATATTAAATCCGCCCGATAATAACTCCAACAGCGAGGAAGCCGCGGCGGAAATGCGCGATAAAGCAAGCACCATCGAAAACACCCTCAAGAGCTTTGGCGTTACCGTAAGAATAAGCAATATTTACCGCGGTCCGTCTATCACTCGATACGAAGTCCAGCCCGGCGCGGGAGTAAAGGTCTCAAAGATCAAAAGCCTTGAAGACGATATTTCACTTTACCTTGCTGCTCAGGGCGTTCGTATCGAAGCTCCCGTCCCCGGCAAAGCCTGCGTGGGAATCGAAGTCCCGAACACAAACAAGGATACCGTAACCTTGCGTGAGATCCTTGAAACGCCTGAATTCAGAGCCTCAAAAAGCAAGCTTTCATTTGCGGTCGGCAAGGACATTGCGGGCAATATCATTCTCGGCGATGTGGCGAAAATGCCCCATGTAATTATTGCCGGAACTACCGGATCGGGTAAATCTGTCTGCACTCGTTCGATCATTATGAGCATTCTGTATAACGCTTCTCCGAAAGAAGTCAAGCTCATACTTATTGACCCTAAAATCGTTGAATTCAAGATATTTGACGGGATTCCGCATCTTCTTATCCCGATCGTGACCGACAGCAAAAAAGCGGCAGGAGCTCTTAACTGGGCGGTAAACGAAATGATGCGCAGATACCAGATCTTCGCCGACGACGGAGCAAACGACATAAAATCATATAATATGCTTACGGAGACTAATCCTGAAATTGAACCTCTTGCTCAGATAGTCATTTTCATCGACGAGCTTGCCGACATGATGCTTGTCGCAGGAAAAGAGGTCGAGGATTCAATATGCCGTCTTGCCCAAATGGGTCGTGCGGCAGGTATGCATCTTGTAGTCGCAACTCAGCGTCCTACCACAGACGTTATCACAGGTCTTATCAAGGCTAATATTCCAAGCCGAATCGCTCTTTCGGTAATGTCGCAGGTCGATTCGCGAACCATAATCGATATGGCCGGCGCAGATAAGCTTCTCGGCAACGGCGATATGCTCTATATGCCTATCGGAATGAATAAGCCGATACGTGTTCAGGGCTGCTTCGCTTCAACAAAAGAAATCGATGAAACGGTTAAATTCATAAAGAGTCAGGCTGTCGGCGAATATGATAAGGACATTATTGAAGCAGTCGAAAGCCTTGTTCCCGTCAGCAAAAATGATGACAGCGCCGAAACTTCTTATGCCGCCGGAAGCGATGAGGATTACGTTGAACGCGCCATGGAAGTTGCCGTTGCCAACGGTCAGCTCTCTACCTCTATGCTCCAGAGAAAGCTTAAACTTGGTTATGCAAGAGCAGCAAGAATTATGGACGAGCTTGAAGAAATGGGAGTTATTGGTCCCAGCGAGGGCGCAAAACCGCGAAAAGTCCTCATCTCAAAAATGCAGCTTGACGCAAGACGCGCCAATATGCAGAATTAAGATTTTTCTCATATAAGCTGTGATTTGAATCCTCTTGCTGAAAAATGCAGGCACGTTAATTATCTTCACATAAAGGCGGTATAAACAATGTATAAAGGATTTCTCCCCATAACAAAACAGGAAATGGACGAGCTTGGAATAAAGCAGTTTGATTTCATTTATATAACAGGCGACGCTTATGTCGATCACCCTAGCTTCGGCGCGGCAATTATCACAAGACTTATAGAATCGCTCGGATTTACCGTTGGTATCATTTCTCAGCCCGATTGGAAAAGCGATAAGGATTTTAAACGCTTCGGTGCGCCGAAATACGCTTTTCTCGTAACCTCCGGCAATATCGACTCTATGGTGGCTCACTACACCGCCGCTAAAAAGAAACGCTCCGACGATGCTTATACCGCCGGCGGCAAAGCAGGAAAGCGTCCTGACAGAGCTGTGATCGTTTACTGTCAGAAGCTTCGCGAGATCTACGGCAGCGTTCCTATAGCAATCGGCGGTCTGGAAGCTTCGCTGCGCAGATTTGCTCACTATGATTACTGGGACGACGCTGTACGTCCTTCGATTCTTGCCGACAGCGGCGCAGATCTGCTTATGTTCGGCATGGGAGAGCACCAGATCACCGAGCTTTGTACTCGGCTTGCTGACGGAGAAAATATATCCGATATCCACGATATCCGCGGAACCTGTTATATGACAGAACCTGTAAATACGCCTCTCGGAGCGGCTCAGTGTCCGTCATACGAGATGGTCAGCGCCAACAAAACCGAATATGCCAAAGCCACGAAGATCCAGTACGACTGGCAGGACGAGGTATACGGAAAAATAATTATCCAGCGTCACGGCAAGCTTATGCTCGTGCAGAATCCTCCTGCGCTGAGCCTTACGACCGAAGAGCTTGACAAGATTTACGATCTTCCGTTCACGCGTACATATCACCCGTCTTACGAGGCTCTCGGAGGAGTTCCGGGAATAGAGGAAGTGCGTTTTTCGATCACTCATAACAGAGGCTGCTTCGGGTACTGCAATTTCTGCTCTATCGCGCTTCATCAGGGACGTAAGATCACCTGCCGCAGCGAGGAATCGGTTCTGCGCGAAGCGGAACGCATTACTAAAATGCCCGACTTCAAGGGATATATCCACGATGTCGGAGGGCCTACCGCGAATTTCAGACACACTTCATGTGAAAAACAGATCAGCAAGGGTCTGTGCATGGGTAAAAAATGTCTCGCACCGACTCCGTGCCCTGCGCTTAAAGCCGACCACAGCGAATATCTTGCAATGCTCAGAAAGATCAGGAAAGTCAAAGGCGTGAAGCGTGTTTTCATTCGCTCGGGTATCCGCTACGACTATCTGATGCAGGATAAAAACGACGAATTTATACGCGAACTTATAAAATATCATGTCAGCGGTCAATTAAAGGTCGCTCCGGAGCACTGTTCGGCTGTAGTCCTCGATAAAATGGGAAAGCCTCACATTGAAGCCTATAAAGCGTTCCAGAAACGCTTTTACGAGATCACAAAGGGAATCGGCAAAGAGCAGTATCTTGTCCCCTATCTCATGTCTTCGCACCCCGGAAGCACTCTAAAAGAAGCGGTAGAGCTTGCATTGTTCCTGAAAGAAAATAAAATTCGTCCCGAACAGGTTCAGGACTTCTACCCCACTCCGGGAACAATTTCAACATGTATGTTCTATACCGAGCTTGACCCTTATACGCTTGAAAAAGTCTACGTTCCGAAATCGCAGAAGGAAAAGGCTATGCAGCGCGCCTTGCTGCAATACTTCATGCCCAAAAACAGGGAAATTGTTATCGAGGCTCTGAAAAAAGCAGGACGCAGAGATCTTATAGGCTCTTCGCCAAAATGTTTGGTCGATGACCGTCAGACGGACAAAACAGGAAAAAATCCTGCTAAAAAAGGAAGAGGTAATTCATGGCAGAAGAATCAGGAAAAAAACAAAGCAAACAAAAATCCTCAGCGAAAAAAATACTGATATATCTTATACTTATTATTATTCTCGCTTCCACTATCATGGAATACCGCGGATTCGACCTTGGTAAGTGGCTCAGCGAAAAATTTGGTCGCGGCGCAGTAACCTGCGACGACGATTTAGAAGTACATTTTATCGATGTCGGTCAGGGAGACTGTATTTTTATCACTGCCGGCGGACAAAATATGCTTATAGACTGCGGTGAAGCTTCGTGCTTCGGAGACGTTGCGGAGTATCTGAATAAGCTTGATGTCACGCATCTTGACTACGTTGTCGGAACTCACCCCCACTCCGATCACATGGGCGGCATGAGCAGCGTTATAAGCTCCTACGATGTGGGAACGGTCATAATTCCGCACCTTGACGACAGTGATATCCCCGATACAAGATATTTCGAGAATTTTCTTGATGCCTGCGATGAAAAAAATCTTATGCTCACCGAAGCGCAGGTCGGTCAGGTAATAGCTCTCGGAGACGCGCGGGCTGAAATTATCGCTCCGTGCAGCGACGATTATAACGGCGCAAATAATTACTCGATAGGAATTCTGCTCACCCACGGCAATAATGATTTCCTATTTACGGGAGATGCCGAAAAGCTGGCGGAAAATGAAATGCTTGAAAGCGGTAAGCTTCATCATGTAAAGGTTTATAAAGCGGGACATCACGGCAGCGACACTTCAAGCTCACAGGAGTTTCTCAACGTAATTTCTCCGGATTATGCCGTCGTTTCCTGCGGCGTCGGCAATTCCTACGGACATCCGCATCAGGTCACACTCGATAAGCTTGAAGAATATACGCGGCAGATCTTCAGAACCGATGTAAACGGCTCTATTGTATTTGAATCAGACGGCATTAACTTAAAAATCAAAACGGAAAGGAACGGCAGATGATTATTATTGACAGATTTGAGGGCAATTTTGCTGTTCTCGAAACAGACGAAGGCATGATAAATGTTGAAAGAAATTTAATTTCAGATAATGCCAAAGAGGGCGACGTTCTCGTTCAAAACGGAAAAAACTATTTGGTCGACGCGGCTGAAACGGAAGCGAGACGCGCTGATGTTCGTAAAAAATTCAATCGTCTCAGGAGACAGAAAAATGACTGACATTATTATCATAGGCGCAGGAGCGGCTGGCTGTATGGCTGCGATAACTGCCGCACGGTGCGGAAAAAGCGTATTAATGTTCGAAAAAAACGAGCATATCGGCAGGAAACTGAATATTACGGGAAAAGGACGCTGCAATGTAACAAACAACTGCTCGAATGACGAGCTTATCCGCAATATTCCCGTAAATTCGAGATTCCTTTACAGCGCCTTTTACGCTTTCGGAACAGACGACACCATTAATTTTTTTGAGAACCTTGGCGTTCCGCTGAAAACCGAACGCGGCAATAGAGTTTTCCCTGTCAGCGATAAAGCCGGCGACATCGTAGACGCTCTTGACAGCGAGCTGAAACGGCTTAATGTTAAAATTGTACGAAGCCGCGTTCAGAAGCTTCTCTTCGACGGTGGAAAATGCATAGGGGTTCGCGCAGGAGGAAGCGACTGCCGCAGCTCATCGGTACTCATTGCCTGCGGAGGTAAATCGTATCCCGCTACAGGCTCTACGGGCGACGGATATGAATTCGCAAGATCGGCAGGTCACACTGTTACGGAAATAAAGCCGTCTCTTGTTCCGCTTACGTCTCCCGATAAATACTGTTCGGACATGATGGGACTTTCTCTGCGCAATGTCACGTTAAAGCTTATGAACGGCGATAAATGCGTTTATTCCGAGCTGGGAGAAATGCTGTTCACTCATTTCGGAGTTTCAGGCCCTCTCGTTCTCAGCGCAAGCTCTCATATGCACAAGAATGCGCCTGAAAATTACCGGCTTCTTATCGACCTCAAACCGGGACTTACTCCCGAACAGCTTGACGCAAGAGTTCAGAGAGACTTCAAGGAAAATCTGAACCGCGACTTTACAAACGGGATAAGAAAGCTGCTTCCTGCCAAGCTGATACCTGTTATCGCCGAGCTTGCGGATATTCAGCCCGAACGCAAGATCAACGGCATTACAAAGGAAGAGCGTCAGCGGTTCTGTCGGCTGATAAAGGCTTTTCCCGTAAGGATTTCAGGGTTCAGACCTATTGACGAAGCTATCGTAACAAGCGGAGGAGTATCGGTCAAGGAGATCAATCCGTCTACTATGGAATCGAAGCTTGTTCACGGACTTTTCTTTGCAGGCGAGGTCATCGACGTTGACGCTTATACAGGCGGATTCAATTTACAGATAGCATTCTCAACAGGCTATTGTGCCGGAATGTATATGTAAGAATAAATTTTTAAGGAGAAATAAATGAAAACAATTAATATTGCCATAGACGGCCCTGCCGGTGCAGGAAAAAGCTCCATTGCCAAAGCAGTATCGGCTCAGCTTGGATATATTTATGTGGATACGGGAGCGCTTTACCGCGCAGTAGCGCTCTACCTGACCGAAAATAATATTCCCGACGAGGATATACCGGATTCTCTTACGGCTGCCGGAGTTTCACTTGGATTTATTGACGGAACTCAGCGCGTTTTTCTGAATGAAAGAGACGTTTCCGATCTTATAAGAACGCCCGAAATATCCATGGCAGCTTCACGCACCTCTGCCATTCCGGCTGTGCGCGAGTATCTTTTCGAAACTCAGCGCAAGATCGCCCGTGAGAATAATATAATTATGGACGGCAGGGATATAGGTACGGTCGTGCTGCCAAATGCCGACATCAAGCTATTTGTTACTGCTTCTCCCGAGGAGCGCGCGCTCCGCCGCCACCGTGAGCTTGCGGAAAAGCCGAACTGTCCGCCTTATGAGGAGATTCTGAAAGATATAATAAAGCGCGACGAAAACGATATGAACCGCGCTGTCTCGCCTCTTAAGCAGGCTGAGGACGCAATTCTTATAGACACTACCGGTATGGACTTAAAACAGTCTACGGAATTCATCGTCGGTATTATCAATGATAAACTTGACAGGAGCGCTGAATAATGTATAATTTCTGTAAAATAATCGTAAGAATCGCCATGAAAATTGCATTTAATCTCAAATTTGAGGGCAGAGAAAATATTCCAAAAGATACTCCCGCTATTTTTGCTTCAAATCATCGTTCAAACGCCGATCCACCGCTTGTTGCGCTCGGCGTGAAAACCAAATGCTCCTTCATGGCAAAGGAAGAGCTTTTCAAAAACAAGATCTTCGCATGGCTTATAAGATCGCTCGGAGCTTTTCCAGTCAAGCGCGGAAACGGTGATACCGCTGTTCTCGACACCGCAGTGGAACGGCTTAAAAAGGGTGAAAATCTAATGATCTTTCCCGAAGGTACACGATCAAAGGACGGTAAGGTCCACAAGGGACGCTCAGGAGCTGCTGTTATTGCAGCTCGCTCCATGTGTCCGATAGTCCCTGTCGGAATTGTTTTCGGAGAAAAACTGAAATTCCGCACAAAGATAACCGTTAAGTACGGCAAGCTTATCGAAGCCTCCGATTATTTCACGGACAGCGAAAATGTCGATCCGAGAGCTTTGGTGAAAATGAAAAAGCGATACATGGCTGAAATAACTCAGCTTGTCGAGGGAGATACAATTGAAAGTGAGAGGTAAATCCAAATGAGTAATGTCACTATTGCAAAATCCGCAGGCTTCTGCTTCGGCGTTGACAGAGCCGTAAAAATAGTCTACAGCGAGCTTGAACAAAATTCGAGAGTTGCCACCCTTGGTCCAATCATACATAATCAGGACGTAGTCAACGATATGCAAAGCAAAGGCGCAAGGATCATCGATTCGGTTGACGAGCTTGAACCCGATGAAACCGTCATAATCCGCTCCCACGGCGTTGGAAAAGACGTATACGAGCAGATCAGGGCAAAGGGAAACCGTATGCTTGACGCAACCTGTCCGTTCGTATCGAGAATTCATAAAATTGTCGCCGAAAAATCTTCTGAGGGATATTTTATTCTGATCGCAGGTGATTCGACTCACCCTGAAGTTCAAGGAATTGTTGGTCATTGTGACGAAAATCACCTTGTTTTTAAGGATAATTTTGAGCTAAAAGACTTTTTTGAAAAAATTTATAAAAATTTGCAAAAAAAGGTTGCAATTGTGGCTCAAACAACGTATAATATAGTAGTATGGGGTGAGTGTTTAAAGGTGATCCCCGAAGACGATCCTAACATTGTTATCTTTGATACCATCTGCAATGCTACCGACAAACGACAGACAGATGCCCGTGATCTTGCTCGGCGATCCGATCTTATGCTTGTCGTCGGAGGCAGACACAGTTCGAATACCGTTAAGCTGTTCGAAGTTTGCAGCAGCTATTGTAAAACATATCATATCGAAAATGCGGACGAGCTTCAGTCACTTAAACTCGCCGGTGCCGAAAAAATCGGTATCACAGCAGGAGCTTCCACTCCTGCCTATATAATCAAGGAGGTACAAACAAAAATGGCAGAAAATGAAATTCTTGCAGCAAATCAGGATGAGGAGATCAACTTCGCTGAAGCTATTGATCAGTCATTCAAAAAAATACATACAGGAGAGAAAGTTAAAGGTACTGTTGTAGCAGTTAATAATACAGAAGCTATCGTAGACTTAGGCACAAAACACACTGGCTACGTTTCACTTGATGATCTTACTGACGACAATACTAAGAAGCCTTCCGACATTGTCAGCGTTGGCGACGAAATCGAACTTGTTGTAATTAAGGTCAATGACGCAGAGGGTACTGCTGCTCTTTCCAAGAGAAAGGTTGACGAGCAGGCAGGCTTTGAAAAGGTCGTTAAGGCTTACGAAGAAGGTACAGTTCTCGAAGCTGCTGTACAGCACGTTGTAAATAAGGGCGTTACTCTCAGCATTTACGGCGTAAGAGTATTTATCCCAGCTTCTCAGACAGGTCTCCCAAGAGGCGCTGAGCTTGAGCAGCTTCTCAAGAAGAAGGTTGAGTTCAAGATCATCGAAGTTACCGAAGGCAGAAAGAGAGCTGTCGGCTCCATCAAGGCTGTTGCAAACGTTAAGAAGGAAGAAGCTAAGGCTAAATTCTGGGAAACAGCTAAAGTCGGCGATGTATTTACCGGAAATGTTAAATCGCTCACAAGCTTCGGAGCATTCGTTGACCTCGGCGGTATCGACGGTATGGTTCATATTTCCGAACTTTCTTGGAAGAGAATCAAGCATCCGAGCGAGGTTGTAAGCGTTGGCGATACTCTTGAGGTTTATATCAAGGATCTCAATAAGGAAGAAAACAGAATTTCTCTCGGCTTCAAGAAGGCTGAGGACAATCCTTGGGAAATCTTTAAGGCTAATTACAATGTCGGCGACGTAGTAAAGGCTACTATCGTTTCAATCACTTCATTCGGCGCTTTCGCTCAGATCATCGACGGTGTTGACGGTCTTATCCATATTTCTCAGATTGCCGATAAGAAGGTAGAGAATGTTAAGGATATTCTTTCTGTAGGTCAGGAAGTTGATGTCAAGATCATTGACATTGATACAGACTCAAAGAGAATCAGCATTTCTATGCGCGCTCTTCTCGAGGACGCTGCTGATGAGGAATATGATGAAGAAGCTCCTGCTGAGGACGCTGAATAATTAATTTTTCGAAAAGCAATGCCTTTCTGATAATTCGGAAAGGCATTTCTTTTATAGGAGGAAATATGCTGAAGAATCTGCTTTACTACTGCCCTTTAGAAGCAAATAAACTTTATTATGCTCAAAAGAATTCAAAAGAGTTCAAAAGAGCGATAAATGAGCTGAAATTTATAACAGATTTTCCCGTCATAAACGATGATAAAGCATTAAGTATTCAGAAAAAAATTAAGGGTTCTATAAAACTTTGCTTGTTTCTCGCTTCATTCATTCTTATTGCAGCCGCCTTATTTGCTCTTTCAGATAAGTTCGGTACTTCTTCCGACGTTTTATTTGTAAGTTTGTTTCTGCTCGTAATTATTGGCTGTATCGTTGAGATCATCGTATGCATTTATTCGCTGCGGCTGCGTAAAAAGCTTATAAATTATTTTCTCAAAAGCTATCAGCCTGTTGATAAGGACGACGAGACTCTGCGTCTCTTCGGAGATCTTTGCCGTCAGACGCTGTTCTCGATTGAGGTAAACTGTGATTCCAACGGCACCGGTGAAGCAGACTTGGGATTGGTTTGTCTTTCATGCCTTTCCGAAACGGATTTTTCTAATGTTACTCGGTTCTATAAAAATGATATCCCATGCTGTCCTTATTGCAGCAAAGCGTCTCTTATTTATAAAAATGCAACGCTTTCAGATGATTTCCTTAACGAACTGAGCCATTACTGGAGAAAACATGAATAAGCCGCGTTTGCCGTAAAAATCTACTATGTCAAATCCCCGAAGCAGCTGTCGATCGCTGCTTCGGGGATTTTTTACATATTAATTTATTTCATAGATCAAAGTTTATGTTTACTGTCCGTCAGGAATAGGCTTTCCTAACTTCATTGCGTTTTCAGTCCCGAAAGTACGGCGGATAACCGTTTCAACATACTTTTGGACGAGCGGCTCGTCGCCAATCGTTGTAAAAAATCTCATAACACGCGTTTGATTGAACCATACGATCTTCATTGGCGCTTTTAAAGTCTTACTTATTCCTGCAATTGAAAGCAATCCCTTTTCGGTTTTTAGCTCCGGTGTTTCGATACATTTTCCATTGCTGCTTTTATACGATTCGGTAATATCAGTATCCTTTCCCTGAGCGCTGTTTGCAGCCGTCACCTCAGAAACGCCTTCAAGATCCAACGCAGCCATGTAATCAGCCCAGCCGATCATTGTATTCCAGCCATAACCTCGCGCAGCCAGAAGAACATCATATTGATGCCAAACTCCTGATTGAATATGCTTTATGTCTCGTATATAGGTGATATCATCAAGATATTCGTTTTCGTTATGCATAGTCTGTTCGTCTCCTCCCAGTTTTGTCTGCTCACTCACCACGTCTGTAAAATTCACAAACGGAAAAGCATATATGTGTTTTGGTTTATTGACGGATACAAGCAAAAGCAATCGGTAATCTTTACTTTTCACCATGACATTTGCCCATAAAAGTCTTGTTCGTCTTTCTCCTTCATATTCATAATCTGCTCTCTTATGATTCAGTATTCTGCTCCCAAGATGAAATGGCCATGGTGAGTGTTTAATTTGACCGGCTTTTACAATATCGCATTTTATTTCCGCTTTTTTTAACTCCCGGCACTCAACCACTCTGCATATTGCAATCAGAAAATCATCAATCTGAAAGACCAGTATAAGCAATGTAAATATTCCCAGTGACATCAATTTTGCATACATGTCCGCATCACCGAATATACTCATTATAAGCATTACACACAGCCCCACAGATAATGACAATACCAAAATTTCTAAAAGTTTTTTTATCGCAGATTTACGTAATCTTTTTAATATGATTTCCTTTTTTTCATCTTCTAATACCATACTTTTTTCTCCAATATATTCAGTTCGACAAACTGCAATTTATCACTTACCTCTTCTGATTTAGACTAATATAGAAATCATAGGCTTTGGAACATTCTTCATGTGGAAGATTAGTTTCACTCATTAAATACTCAACAGCTTCCTCCTTTGTATTAAATTTAGATAAAAGAACTGTTGTTTCTGAGATTCCTGTTAAAGCATTAAGGAACTAATTATAAGTTATATCACAATCACTATCATATAATCTGCTTGCCAATAGGTTTATCAGACATTCATTTGCTTCCTTTTTATCCTCATCATTCAGCTTTTCTCCTGCAAATAATTCATTAATTGAAATGTCTAATATTTTGCATAACGGTTCAAATAATGATGGATCCGGCAAACAATTCCCGTTTTCCCATTTTGAAATTGACTTATTTGTAATTCCTAATTTTTCAGCCAAGCCTTCTTGCGTAAGTTTTTTCGCCTTACGATTTTCAGCAATAAATCTTCCAATTTTCTTTTGGTTCATGGTATCACTTCCTTTTATAAAGTATTATAAACACCAAACTGTCTGTATAACACCCATCAAAGGTAGATATTAGGAAATACTAATTAATTTTAGTAATATTATACATCAAAGCCCATTACATTGTCAATTGTAATAACGCCATAGCACTTTTGACTAAAATCATAAGCGCTATGGCGAAAACTTCTTTATGAACCCTGCCTTTAAGCTTGCAGGCTTTTTATTTTACGGAAGTATGGATAACTTTCATCGGACAAGCTTTCATGCATTCTCCGCAATTCGTACACAAGTCATAATTGATCGATGCATGGAAATTTTCTACCTTGATAGCTCCGGACGGACACTTTTTCTCACAAATCTTACAACCTATGCAGCCGTTTTTACAGCTCAGCTTCGTCACCTTGCCGTTTGCAGAGGACGAGCAAAGAACATCGATATGTTTTGCCATAGGTCTGATTGAAATTATACCGTTCGGACAAGCCTGAACGCATTTGCCGCACGCACCGCATTTCGCAATATTCACCTTTGCAACGCCGTTTTTAATGTCAATAGCGTCATTATCGCAGACCGAAGCACAGTCTCCAAGACCTATACAGCCATATTTGCAGCTTCCGTTTCCGCCGTAAAAACGCTTTACAGCCTTACAGCTCTGCACACCGTCAAAGCCAAATGACGGCGAAGTTGCGTCACAATCTCCGCTGCAATGAACGACCGCTGCCATAGGCACTACCTCTGCGGCAGAAACGCCAAGCACCTCCGCGATCTTTTCGGCTGCGTCAGCACCGCCCGGACGGCACAAATTTGTCGGCGCACCGTCATTTACTATCGCAGAAGCGTAATCTGCACAGCCTGCATATCCGCAAGCTCCGCAATTTGCCTGAGGAAGAGCGTCTCCGATTTTTTCAATTCGTTCATCGACCTTAACATAGAAAACCTTTGAAGCAACAGTCAAAAGCACTCCTGCAAGAATTCCGCAGGCAGCAAGAATTATAACAGGGATAAGATAAGTAGTCATTTCAAAGCCACCTCCTTAGCTGAATAATCCCGAAAAGCCCATGAAGCTGACCGAGACGATTGAAGCAGCAACCAACGTAGCCGGAACTCCTTTAAATGTTTCGGGAATATCAGCATACTCCATTTTTTTACGTACTCCCGAGAAAATTACAAGCGACATCATAAAGCCCAATCCTGCGCCCAGAGCGTTGACGATAGACTGACCAAATGAATATGCGCTGTCGATATTGAGTACCGTTACGCCAAGAACTGCACAGTTTGTCGTAATAAGCGGAAGATATACTCCGAGAGATTTATAAAGCGCAGGAATGCACTTTTTCAGAATAGTTTCTACCAGCTGCACGAACAGCGCAATAACAAGAATAAAAACGACCGTATCAAAATACTCAAGCTCATTCGGCACAAGAATTCCGTGATGGATCGGGTATGTAACGAGAGTCGCGCAGATCATAACAAACGTTACTGCGATGCCCATACCCGCAGCGCTGTCAAGCTTTTTTGAAACTCCGAGGAATGGACAGATGCCCATAAATTTTGAAAGAACAAAGTTATCTGTCAGCATTGCCGAAAGAAGAATTATCATTAATCCTTTCATTAAGCTTCACTCTCCTTTCCTCCGCATTTTTCAGCGTTTGGACAGCCCTTGCAGCCTCCGCCGCATTCAAGCTCTGCCGGAGGCTTTTTGTTGGTGAGCTTATTTGCAAGAGCAATAATTATTCCAAGCGTGAAAAATCCTCCTGCCGGCATGATAAATATCAGCATAGGATTGGAGCTGAGCACGGGCAGACTTTTACCGAACCATTGTCCCGAACCGATTATCTCGCGAACGGAACCCATAAGGAAAAGCGCAAGCGTAAATCCTATGCCCATTCCCAGTGCGTCGCATATGGACGGCAGGACTTTGTTTTTGCTTGCAAACATTTCCGCACGTCCGAAAATAATGCAGTTTACGGTAATAAGCGTCAGATATATTCCGAGGCTGTCATAAAGCGGCGGAAGGAATCCCTCAAGCAAAAATCCGATGAGAGTTACAAAGCTTGCGATAATAACGATAAAAGAAGGGATTCTCACCTTGTCGGGAATTACGTTCCTCAGGGCGGAAATAACGATATTTGAACCAAGCAGAACAAATGTTGTTGCAAGTCCCATTCCTATTCCGTTAAGCGCCTGAGTAGTGACCGCAAGAGTCGGACACATACCGAGAAGCATTACAAGAGTAGGATTTTCTTTCAGAATACCTTTTGTAAACTCTTTGCCAAGCGAAGAATTTTTATTGTCAGCCATTAAGGATCGCCTCCTTGTTTTCATTATAAACTTCAAGAACAGTATCAACGGCGTGTTTCATGCCCTTTGACGAATAAGTAGCTCCGCTTATCGCGTCAAAGCTGTAATCCGTATCGGAAGCGCCGATAAACTGCTCTCTGAACGAAGCTTCATCTCTGACTTTAGAGCCAAGCCCCGGAGTTTCGCCCAGTGAAATAAAATCTATTCCCGAAACGCTGCCGTTCTCGTCAATACCGATGAGAACGTTTATTCCGCCCTTCGAGTAGCCGTCTACGCATATCTGGAATGCAGCTTTTCCGTCGGAAGTTACTGCAATTTTCTCGATTTCACTGCTGCCGAAATTATTGTCAAGAAGCTCGTAATCACAATCGCCGAAAAGATTTGCAACACTGTCGCCAAACTTTCTCTTCTGCTGCTCGGCAATGCTGTCCTTAGTCAGTTCATGGGCAAACACAAGCAGCAGCGCGGCGATCACACATATCAGGGTAAGTACGGCGGTAGGCTTGATCTTATCCTTCATTCTTCTCAGCCTCCTTTGCACCGAAAACTTTAGTTCTGGTAAGCTGCTCAATAAACGGAGTAAGCACGTTCATAAGAAGTATCGAGAACGATACGCCCTCCGGATATGAACCGAACTGTCGGATAACAAAAGTTATAGCTCCGCAGCCGACGCCAAAAATAATTTTTCCTTTTGTAGTAATAGGCGTTGTTGCGTAATCCGTAGCCATGAAAAACGCCCCGAGGAAAACTCCTCCCGCAAGAATATCATAAAGCGGATCTCTTCCCGCAGCAAACGAAAGAAGCGCAAGGCTTCCGATAAACGAAACAGGTGCGGCAAGTGAGATTATCCGTCTTGCGGCAAGATAAATTCCTCCGATAAGCAGCGCAAGCGCACAGGTTTCTCCGAGACAGCCTCCGACCTTTCCAAGGAAAAGATCAAGATAAGAAGCATCGCCGCTGACGAGCGGAGTTGCTCCCGTAACTACGTCCCCGGAATTCTTATAAAAGAACGGTACAGCCCAGTTTGTCATTGCCGACGGGAACGAGACCATAAGGACAATTCTTGCAGTTATTGCAGGATTTGCAAAATTCTGACCAAGTCCTCCAAAAAGCTGCTTTACAATGACTATTGCGACAAACGAACCGATCACTGCAATCCAAAGCGGAAGCGTTACCGGCAGATTCATTGCAAGGATAACTCCCGTAACGGCAGCAGACAGATCTTTCAGCGTATTGTCGCGTTTCATAAGCTTTCTGCAAAGGAATTCGAAAAGCATACAGCTTGCAACGCACGTAACGGTAAGAAGCAGCGCTCTAAAGCCGAATATCCAGCATGACGCGGCAATTGCCGGAACAAGCGCAATAATTACATTAAGCATTATCGTCGAGGTTTTAGTGTAATTTTCATCGTGCGGCGACGGTGAAACTATTAATTTTCCCATAATCGTTCCTCCCTACTTTCTCGGAATAAGCGCTTTGGCAAGCTGATTTGTTTCCGCAAGCTTTCTGTTCGCCGGACAAACATAGGTACAGCTTCCGCAGTTCATGCACAGTGTTACCTTTAGCTCTTTCAGCTCTTCGATATTTTTGACCTTATAGGCTCGGTCAATATCGGCAGGCATAAGTCCGAGCGGACATACTCTGACGCAGCGTCCGCAGCGTATACACGACGATGTTTTGCGCTCGTCATAGGTTTTTATTGCAAGCAAGGCGTTTGAGGTTTTGACAACAGGCATATCCGGGTCATAGAGGCACATTCCCATCATCGGGCCTCCGCCTATCAGCTTTTTGACGGCTTCTATATCGGTTTTGCAGAACTCAAGCAGCTCCCTGAACGGCGTACCTATAACGGCTCTTATGTTTTTAGGTTCTCCTACAGCATTGCCGTCAACGGTAAGACGTCTTGTAACAAGCGGCATACCGGTTTTACAGTATCTGTAAATAAATGCAACAGTTGAGACATTGAGGACTATTACTCCCTCGTCTGACGGAAGCTCGCCTTCCTTGACGATCCTTCCGGTTGAATTATAAATTATTACTTTTTCTGCTCCCTGCGGATATTTCGACGGCAAAGTGACAATATCTATCGTATCGTCGTTGGCAGCCATTTCGGTGAAGTTTTTAATAGCCTCGGGCTTATTGGCTTCGATAGCAAGCTTTGCGTTTTTTATGCCAAGCTGCTGCTTTACAAGATTGATTCCGCCGATTATATCCTCGGGATTTTCTATCATTTCGCGGTAATCGGCAGTTATGTAAGGCTCGCATTCGGCAGCATTGATAATGAGCGTATCTATCGGCGTTTTCGGATTAAGCTTTATATGCGTGGGAAAACCCGCACCTCCCAGACCGCAGGCTCCGCTTTCACGAACCGCTTTTACAAAGCTTTCCTTATCCGTAATAACGGGCGGCTTTACTTCCTCCGAGATACTCTGATTTCCGTCGGTTTCGATTTCCACGGCTTTGCATACCGAACCGCTTATCGTAAGATAATCGCTTACAGCAACGACCTTGCCCGATACTCCTGAATGTATCGGAGCGCTGAAAGGTGATTCCGCATCGCCGATCTTCTGACCGACCTTTACTTCGTCTCCTGCCTTTACAAGAGGCTGACAAGGCGCTCCCATATTCATGGACATCGGAATTTTCACCTTAGTTGGCAGCGGAAAATCTACAGTAGCGCTGTTTTCCGTATTTTTACGGTGGTTAAGTTTTATTCCGTTGAGCTTATTCATTATTTATATTACTCCTTTCAAGAGAGCATTTTTTCCTCCCGATATTCGAGATGAGAAATCTGAAAATTATACCTGTGACGATTCCCGAAGCAATTCCTGCAATAATAAGCACGGGAAGATAAGAAAAAGTATATATGCTTCCTGCGAAAAACGATGCCGCAGCAAGCTGACCGATATTGTGAAATACTCCGCCCGTCACCGACATAAAAATGATTCCCGTACCGTTTTTTTTATTTTTTGTAAGAGCAAGCAAAGCTCCCATTACAAGAACCGAAAGCACTCCGCCGCACATGGACATACAAAATGCCGAAGCTCCTCTTGTAACAAATACAAAACCGCTTTTAAGCACGGCGACCGTCATTGCAGATCCAAATCCAACGCTGACGAGAGTATACATTACAACAATACTTGAAATTCCTGCTTTGATTCCCATAGGAAGAGGGATGGGAATAAGACTCTCAAGGAACTGAAGCGCGCAGGCAAGCGAGAAAAGTATTCCCATTTCAGCTATATAACGTGTTTTTTTCATATAATTTTAACCTACGGTTACGTCCGGACTGCTTGTTTCTTCGCCGGATACCGTAACGATGATTTTTTCGGGAACGCAGATTATACTTTGTCCTGCCGAACCTATGTATCCTGTTTTCTCACATATTTTATCGGGGCAAGCGGCTTCCATGATGCGTATCTTTCCGTCCGCGACCTCAAATACAGCATTTATCCCGTCGAATTCATAGATGCCGTCGCTGCTGAGATCTACTTCTTCATGTATCTGACCGCATTCGATAACGGCAACACTTGCAGTATTGCGCCGCATAAAAAAAGCTGCCGCAAGCGCAATAAGCATCACAGCTATAATTATCAATAATTCGCCTGAACTGAGAAAATGAAGCTTTTTACTCATTATTCCACTCTCCAACAGTATATCCGCTTCCCTTTTCAAGAGTAAAATCCATATCGTCACTGACAAAAATTTCTTTATCCTTCGTTACGGCAAGAAATCTTATATCATCATATTCAAGATACTTGCCGAGATTCTCGCTGCCCTCAAGAAAAATGAGCGTTGAAAGAAAATCAGACTTGATCCCGCTGCCGCACAAAACAGTAACGGAAGTAAGATCGGTATCCGAGGGATAACCGCTTTCGAGATCAAAAATATGGATATATTTCTCCCCGTCAGCTTCAAAATAACGCTCGTAGCCTCCGGAAGTGGAAAGGAAGCATTCCCCGGTATTTATACTGCCGATGCTTTTTCCTGCATTTTCGGGATCGCGTACAGCTATATTGAAAGGCTTACCGTCAGGCTTTTTTCCGTGCAGCAGTATCGAAGAAGTCATCGAAACAATACAGTACTGTTCGCCGAGTTTTTTTTCTATGCAGTCAAGAGCATAACCCTTTGCCGTGCTTCCGACATCAATGCTGCCGCAGCCGTTCATAAATTTCATACTGTCCAAAGAAAAATCAGCAAGACGTATTTCTTCAAGTGCCTCAAAAATTTTATCAGCGTCCGGAACTGTAGGTTCTGACGCATTTATATTCCAGCAGTCGGTAAGACTTCCTGAAAAAATATTAACTGAGCTTCCATACTTTTCAGTCAAAGCAGCAGATTGCCTTATCAATTCACAGGTTTCTAAAGATATCTCCTTATTCAACCGGTTATTGACTGCATAAATATCACTGTTTTCCGAGTAACGGTCGAACAAGCTGTCAAGGCGGCGCATTTCATCGCATACCAACTCGGTATCGGAAGCGCTGCCCTTTACGGTAACAGCCGTATCCATAGCAAAGCAGGTCTTTTCGGTTTCAAGATCCGATGCATTCTTACAGCCTGTCAGCAAAAGTACACAAGCCGATAACAAAACAAAAACAGCCGAGCGCATAAAAACTCCCTTCTATTTGCAAAATCGCAAAATATAATTAATTATAGCACATTTAGCTCAATATTTCAAGCATTTTCAATAAAAATTACGCAAAGAAATTATTTTCCATAACAGACTTAAAAAACAGACGCCATGCAAGCAATAGCGTCCGATTATAAAATATTATATAAAATGAATAACTTTACTTTTTAGTAACAAAATACATCTGACCGCTGTAAGAAGGTATTTTGAGTTCAAGGCTGCATTTCTTATGTCTGAAAACGGATTCTCCGCTCGGAGTTTTTCCGCTGTAAATCTGACTGTCGGAATTTAAAAGCAGCTTGACTCTGACATTATCCTCAAGCTCCAAGCAATATTTTTCACAATCCGTCCGCGAGAAGTTCATAACGGCAATTATATCGCCCTCCGCGCTTTTTCTTCTGACGGCGTAAATACAGCGATCGGTACTGCTGCAGTCTTCCCACCTAAAATTAGTAGGATCGTAGTCATAATGCAGCGCCGAATATTTAAGATATATCCGATTCAAAGCCTTTATGTACTCGTGGAACGAATCATGCAGAGGATATTTCAGCATATCCCAGTCCTGTTGGCGTTTCTCGTCCCATTCGCGAAGCTGAGCAAATTCATTTCCCATAAAATTCAGCTTCTTGCCCGGGTGAACGATCATGTACATGAATAACGCTCTTGCCTGCGGAAATTTATCTTCATACTGACCGTTCATCTTCTGAGCAATTGTCGCTTTTCCGTGAACGACCTCGTCATGAGAAAGCGGAAGAATATACTTTTCATTGTAAAAATATAGCATTGAAAATGTCAGCTTGTGATAATCGCGGCTTCGATATTCCGGCGCGCTCTGAAAATATTCAAGAGTATCATGCATCCAGCCGAGATCCCACTTATAATCAAATCCAAGTCCGCCTGCAAATACCGGAGCCGTAACATTCGGATATGCCGTAGAATCCTCGGCTGCGATGATCGCCGTAGGGTGTCTCAGTTTAAGTCCGCTGTTCATTGACTTGAGAAATTCAATTGCCATGCGGTTTTCGCCGCGGTTTTCGTCGCCCTGCCAATAGATCATGTTCCGTATCGCGTCCATTCTCAGACCGTCAAAATGATAAACGCTGAGCCAATAATTTGCCGACGACTGGATAAAGCTGCGCACCTCGCCCTTTGAATGCATGAAATTGCGGCTTCCCCATTCGTTATATCCGATATCATTGCTGGGATATTCATACAAATGAGTGCCGTCGTACTCCGTGAGAGCGTAATGGTCAACGGCAAAATGAACGGGAACAAAATCAGCAATAACTCCTATTCCCTTTTTGTGGCATTTATCAACGAATTCAGCAAGCTGCTCAGGTGTGCCGTACCGTGAGGTAGGAGCAAAAAATCCGGTATTCTGATATCCCCATGACTCGTCGCACGGATGCTCGCTTAAAGGCATAAGCTCGATATAATTATATCCGTATTCAAGCGCATAACCGATCAGATCGTCAGCGATCTCCGAATAATTATACCAGCCCGTATCTTCTTCGGATTTTCGTTTCCATGAACCAAGATGCACCTCATATATATTAAGTCCTTTATCGCGGCAGTCGGTACGGCTGCTCAGCCACTTATCATCATGAAAGCGGAATCCGCTGATATTTCGTATAACGGAGCAAGTTCCCGGACGCAGCTCCATGCCAAATCCATAGGGATCGCAGTGATCGCAGAACGAACCCTTTCTGTCATATATTCGATACTTATAGCGCATGAATTCTTTCGCCTGCGGAAGAAAGAGCTCATAAAAATTACCGTCTGCCGTTTTGTGCATCGGAGTATCGGTCCAGCCGTTGAAATCTCCGATAAGCGAGACTTTTTCGGCATTCGGAGCATAAGTACGGAAAACCGTACCGTTTTTATTGATATGCGCTCCGAGATATTCATAGGCATCAAAAACCTCGCCCTTATAAAAACCGTAAATATCCATCAAATCAACTCCATTATTATTGACATACATATAATTTGCCTGTATAATTAATTATAGACGTTCAATTTCAAATTTTCAATAGTCTATTTTAAACGGCAGTCAATTATTAGACTATAGTCTAAAATTGTCGAGAATGGGGAGTATATATGGATTTAAGGATCGAAAAAACCAAACGAAACATTATCAATGCTTTTTTGCAGCTGCGCTCAAAGAAACCTCTTGAAAAAATTACGGTCAAGGAGCTTTCTCAGCTTGCCGAGATCAACAAAGCAACTTTCTATCTCCACTACCATGATATTTATGATCTTTCCGAAACGCTTGAAGCCGAGGCTGTACAGTCAACCCTTCACTCGATCGAACACGCCGATATGATATTCAGCAACATCGAGCTGTTCGTTCAGGAGCTTTCGGAAGCGTTTATTTCCAACGAACAGCTTATCCGTATCTTATTTGAGGGAAACAGAAGCATTCGATTTGTAAATATTTTTGAAGAAGAGCTAAAAAAACTTATCGCTAATGTGAATCCCGATTACTTCAAGTCACCCGAAATCAATATGGCTCTGACGTATATGATCTACGGAGCTTACTATACTTATTATAAATTCAGAGAAAACGGCATCAACAGCGTTTTTAATATTATAGGCAAGCTTTGTGCAGAGATCGTCAAGCTCTATCCGCAATAAACCTGAAAATCAGAAAAATTGACATATCAAATATAAAATGTTATAATACTGTTAAGGAGTTGATCGTATGAAAAGCTGTCTCGTACTTGAAGGCGGAGGAATGAGAGGTATTTACACTGCCGGAGTAATTGACGTTTTGCTTGATAATAATTTAAGCTTTGACGCTGTTATGGGCGTTTCGGCAGGAGCGCTGCACGGCTGCTGCTATGTTTCAAAGCAAAACGGACGGAGTATAAGATACTACAAAAAATACTGCAACGATAAAAGATTTATGAGCCTTTATTCACTTGTTACGACAGGAAGCCTTGTGGGCGAACAATTCTGTTATCATGATATTCCGGACATACTTGACCCTTTTGATTACGACACTTTCAGGGAATCCCCTGTTGAATTCTATGCAGTATGCACCGATATCGAAAAGGGAAAGCCCGTATATGCAAAGCTTAACGACTTACGCAAACAAATGGATTATATGCTGGCTTCGGCTTCGCTTCCGCTTGTTTCAAAAACAGTTGAGATAGACGGCCGTAAGCTGCTCGACGGCGGAATAACGGACAGCATTCCCGTAATGGCTGCAAAAAAACTCGGATATGAAAAGATTGTCGTCGTTCAGACAAGACCCGACGGATATATCAAATCCTCGGAAGCAAGCAGCGCTGCCCGCGTTATATACAGGAAATATCCGAATCTGATAAAAGCTATCGAAAACAGGCATATCATGTACAACAAGCAGACAGAGCTTGTCAGACAGCTCGCCGAAAACGGTGAGATCGTAAGAGTTCTGCCAAGCCAAAAAACAAAAATTTCACGCACCGAAAAAGATGTCGGCAAAATCAACGAAACGTATCTGCTTGGACGTCACGACGCTGAAGATAAAATAGATGAAATTTCCGAATATTTAGAAAACAATTCTGATATGTAACCTGAATATATTAGCAAATCCAGTAGGTAAACACTATTGAAGGAGATAACATGAAAACGATAATTTTGACAATTTTATTAGTCGCTATTGCAGCTTTATACACCGGTTGCAAATCAGGAATTATTATTTTTGATAAATACAGCGACAGCGGCAGCTACAGCACAGGAAGCTTTGATTATGCTCCCGAAGATATAGAATCCGTTTCCATAAACTGGGTTCTTGGCAATATTACAATAATTGAAAGCGAGTCAGATAAGCTCTCGGTGACCGAGAGCGGAACAGATCTTGATGATGATGAAAAAATGCATTATCTGATCAAGGACGGCAGCCTGACTATTCAGTTCTGGGAGTCAAGACACAGCGGACGAATTGACAGCTCCGAAAAAAATCTGACTGTCGAAGTTCCAAAAGGAATAAGTCTGAATATAAAAAGCGTCAGCTCAAATATATCGGCTGACGAGCTTAACGTTACTGATTTTTCGGCAAATACTACTTCGGGCGATATAAAAATCGATCAGATAACAGCGGATTCTCTGAAAACCAAAAGCGTAAGCGGAGATATGAGCTTCGACGAAGCAATTATAGCAAATGACACCGATATGGAAACGACATCAGGCAACATTGATTTTAACTCCATTGAATCAGATAACGCAAAGATTGAATGTGTAAGCGGAGATGTTTCGATCCATAATGCGCTTTTATCAAATAATATTGAAATCGAAACTACCTCGGGAGATATAGACCTCGGCTCGCTCACAGCGGATAACGCAAAGCTCGAAAGCGTTAGCGGAGACGCGTCGATGAAAATTACCTCCCTAAGCAGCGCTGATATCAAAACTACAAGCGGCGATACTGAACTTAATGTTCCGAACGAATCAGGAGCTTCTGTCGAATTTTCAAGCGTAAGCGGAGATCTTGAAGCTGACCGAGAATATGAAAAATCGAAAGGAACTTATATTTTCGGAAACGGCGACTGCATAATTAAAGTAAAAACAACCAGCGGAGACCTTGATATAAACTAAATTAATTTTAGCTGTCTTATCAGCTACATTCCCACAAAAGATTTAATCCCCGAAGCAGCTATTAAAAGCTGATTCGGGGATCTTTTTCATATTAAATTCCGCCGCTCGCTCAGCGGCAATTTATTCGGAAAGAAGCTTTTCAACGCTTGCAAGCTTTACGCAAATTACAAACAGCTCCATAGCCTTTTTAAGCTCATCAATTGACGGATATGTAGGAGCAAGTCTGATATTCTTATCGTCAGGATCTTTACCGTAAGGGAAAGTTGCTCCTGCGTCCGTAAGCACAACTCCTGCCTCTTTACAAAGCTGAACGATCCTCTTTGCACAGCCGTTCATAGAATTGAACGAAATAAAATATCCGCCCTCGGGCTTGATCCATGATCCGATCTCCAGAGGAGCAATTTCAGTTTCAAGACAATTTATAACCGCATCAAAGCGCGGAGCAAGAATCTCCGTATGCTTTTTCATATGCTCTAACATACCTTCAAATCCGCCGAAATATTTTACATGACGAAGCTGATTGATCTTATCATAGCTTATTATGCTGACTCCGAGGCTTTTTTTGAGGCTGTCGATATTTTTTCTGCTCGCTCCCATAACTGCCACGCCTGCGCCGGGGAAAGTAATTTTTGAAGTAGAACCGTATATGTAAATAATATCCTCGTTGCCAAGCTTTTTAGCTTCTTCAAGAACATTAAGGATATATTTCGGATTGTCCGTAAGATGATGAATACAATAAGCGTTATCCCAGAAAATCCTGAAATCCTTAACCTTTGGCTTAAGAGCCGCAAATCTTCTTACTGTATCGTCACTGTAGCTGATACCGTCAGGATTTGAATACTGCGGAACGCACCAGATACCCTTTATCGTCTCATCCTCCGCAACAAGCTGTTCGATCATATCCATATCCGGACCGCTTTCGCTCATAGGAACATTTATCATCTCGATGCCGAAATATTCTGTAATCTTAAAATGTCTGTCATATCCCGGAACCGGACAAAGGAACTTCACCTTTTCGTAATCCTTCCATGGCTTTTCTCCAAGAATACCGTGAGTATAAGCAGTCTGGACAGTCCAGAACATAGCGTTAAGACTTGAATTTCCGAATATAATGATCTCATCCTCATCAACGCCTATCATCTGAGCGAAAAGCTGTTTTGCTTCGGGAATACCGTCAAGCATACCGTAATTTCTGTAATCCACACCGTTTCCGGCGTGAAAATCGTCATGAACAAGGCATGAAAGAAGCGAATGACTAAGCTCAAGCTGCTCTGCACATGGTTTGCCTCTTGACATATCAAGCGAAAGATTTTGCGCCTTAAAATCATTATATAAAGTCTCCGTCTCATGCTTAAAGCTGAGAAGCTGCTCCTTGTTCATCTGAGATAATTTCATAATTAGACCTCACCCTTCAAATTTATGCCGCCAGCACAGCGTCACACCTGCCGCCTGAAGCAATTCATAATAAACTAAATTACAGTATACCACATTTTAACTTATTTTTCAAGAGATATTCTAACAAATATAGCAGTCAGTTTAAGACGATTTTTGACGATTTTTTCATCATTCCTTAAAATAGCCTTAAATCCCGATAGCAAAATACACATCGCACATCAGAAATTTTGTTGTAAAATCACTAATTTTCATCTAAATTATTGACAGCAAAGTGCAATATGTATATAATTATAGATAAAGGAGGGATATTTATGAAAAAGTTATTATCATCATTCGTTTTCGCTGCTTTATCAATGTCCTGTCTCATTGGCAGCTGCGAAATATATACGGCTGCCTACGCTCTCAACACCGAAACGGGAGTATTCCATTCCGAGGAAGAGATTACTCTTGACAGCGCATCGGAAATAGACCTGAGTCTTGATAAACCAAATATCCTGTCAAATCACAGCGAAAATGCGTATAATTATTATGATTTTCTCGATACAAACAATAAAGCGGTCTATGACGCTTTAAGCGATTGGATAACGCCTACTTTGGACACAGCAACCGTGGAGCTTCCCGAAACGATCAGCGTTGCGCTTTCCGCACTCCCCGGCTCTTCTTCATATACCGACGAGGACGCTCAGACATTCAGCAACGCCGTTTTCGCCAACTGTAAATCCGGAATCGACAGTCTGCTTTTTGATACTCCTGAAATTTTCTGGCTTGACGAAGGTTCTGTCGCGATCGGCATTGGCAGTTCAACGTACAAATATGACAGGATCAATAAAACTTACACGCTTTCCATAACGTCTCTCAAATTTGTTCCGGCTCTTAATCCCGGATTCACAGATCTGGATAATGCTCTCGAATACAAGGCAAAGCTTGAGGCTGCCATTGAAGATTTCAGTGTTCAGGGCGAGAACAGATACGAGCAGCTCAAATATATCCACGATAAAATAGCTATCTTTACGTATTACGATACGGAAGCTGTATTTCATAGTACGGCGATCGGTTCACTTATCGAACCGGGAGTAGTATGCGAGGGATATTCCGAGGGATTCAAGCTTATTTGCGACAGTCTTGATATACCGTGCGTTTCGGTTTTCGGAAATTATGATACCTCCACTGATGTTGCGCATATGTGGAATTACGTGGAAATGGAAGACGATAAATGGTATGCGGTCGATCTTACATGGGACGATACAGATAACGAAAACGAAGTAAAATATCAATATTTTCTGAAAGGAAGCACAAGCTTCTTTACCAATCACACAGAAGAATCCGACTACGTAGGTACTATATTTAACTATCCCGAAATTTCCGAAAGCAACTACGAGCCCGAGCAGCAAGTTACAACTTCAACTTCAACGGCAACAACCACGACCACTACAACTACTACCACCGCAACTACTTCAAGTCAGACAACGACGACAACTACCTCCACAACTTCTTCATCGACTACCACAACAACGACTATTGCTTCAGCCACTGCAAGTCAGGCGACAAAATCAACATCTACGGCAACTGTAACGACAACAACAACTCAGACCACTACCGAAGTCCCTGTTTTTGAACGCGGAGATTTCAATCATGACGGAGAAGTAAATGTAGCAGATCTTGTATTATGTGCAAAGGCTGTTCTGAAAGGAAAAACCGAGTATCTATGCGACTACGACGGCGACGGTTTGGTCAATTCGTTTGATATTGTATTCATGAGAAAAAGGATCTTGATTTAAAAAATTTTTATAAGACAAAAAGACGGCTTTAATGCCGTCTTTTTGTTTGAAAGGAAGTGTGTTTATGAATCTGTCCGCACAAGAACAGTCTGAAGATTTCAGGAAATATTACTTATAAAGGCTTGACGCGGTTTTTGCAAGCTCGGCAAGCTCTTTTACCTTTTCGTTGCCGCCTGCCATTTGCTCCGCACATTTTATAACATGATCGTACGATGAATTTTCTTTGTATTCGGAGTTTTTCAAAAGCATTGCAAACTCGGCTACAGATGATGCAAGAAGCATATTATCGGACGGCTCGCTGTTATATTTTTCCATTCCCATTAAATCGGAAATATATTTTACCTCTCCTGCTGCCGTACTGTTTTCAGATTCCGGTTCCTTGTATGCTATTGAAAGCTTGCAAAGCTCGGTCCTTGCGGAGGTATCGGCAGCTTCGTTCTTATGCTCCGAAGCAAATTCAAGTTCGATACCGTCATAAACTCCTGCCGCATCGGTCAGCTGCACCTCGTAAAGCGCGGTCACGCTATGGCCTGAGCCTACCTCTCCTGCATCTTTCGCGTCATTTACAAAATCATGCGCGTCCATAAGCCTGTTGTCGTATCCGATAAGACGATACGCCTTGACTTGTGACGGATTGAATTCAACCTGGATCTTAACATCTTTGGCTACGGTATACATCAAACTGCTCATTTCATTTACAAGAACTCTCTGCGCTTCCGCTATTGAATCTATGTAGCTGTAGTTGCCGTTTCCGTTATCGGCAAGAGCTTCAAGGCGGCTGTCTTTAATATTCTCAGTTCCGAATCCCAGAACAGAAAGATATATTCCCATATCGCGCTTTGATTCTATAAGCTCTTTAAGCTCGCTTTCGGAGGAAGCTCCCACGTTCAGATCGCCGTCTGTAGCGATTATAACTCTGTTATTTCCGCCGCTTATAAAGTATTCCTCAGCAATTCTGTATGCCTGTTCGATTCCGCCCTCGCCGTTCGTGCTTCCGTTTGCCGTTATCGAATAAAGAGCTTCAAGTATTTCGTCTTTACGGCTTGCGTCTGCTCCCTCTATCAGCGTGCTGCTTGAATTTGCATACGTTACTATAGAGATACGATCATTTGGTGAAAGCTCTTCGGCAAGCAAAGAAAACGCCGACTGAACAAGTGGAAGCTTATTATATGACGACATCGAACCGGAAGAATCAATAAGGAAAACTATATTTGAATCCGGAGATTCTTCGCTTTTAATCTCTTCCGCCTGTATGCCCACCATAAGCAGCTTGCTTAAAGGATTCCACGGACAATCGGCAAGCTCTGTATATCGGCTGAATTTTTCGTTATTCTCAGGCTGAGGATAATCATAATCAAAATAGTTTAGGAACTCTTCAATACGAACCGCACCGTCGGGAATAATGCTTCCGTCCTCTATGATTCGGCGTACATTTGCATAGGACGCTGTATCCACGTCGGCTGAAAAGGTTGACAGCGGCTCGGATTTCGGGTCTTTGAAGCCGCTCTCGATTATTGTCACATACTCTTCGGCAGGAGAAACAGGTTCAGGCTCGCTGTAATACTCGTCGCTCGACTCACTGTATTCCGCTGACTCCTCGCTTGATTCATACTCTTTTCTCTGATAATTATTATCATAATAGCTGCTTTCGTAATTATATCCGCTGCTATGCTTTTCTCCGCTGTCGGCACAGCTGAAAAATGCTGTGGAAGCCGTTGTACATACTAAAGCTATTGCTGCAAAACGTGATAACTTTTTACTCATAATAAATACCTCCTCAGGAAAAATTTTCCGTTTTTCTATAGTTTTATTATAGTCCACTAACACAGAATTAGCAATAACAGGAAATTATCAATATTAATACAATACTTGGACAGGAAATTTACACGCCGATTTAATTTGATTACACCTATATGACAAAAATTAAAAAATTTCTTCCTCAAAAACATAAAATCAGGCATAAACTGCGCTGAACCGACAAATAATAAGAAATGTCAAAAAAGTAAAAATCAGTAACGGCGGCTGTAAGAAATTTCTTGTTGCAAAAATCTGTTTTCTGCATAAAATAAAATAAACAGCAGTCTGATATATTAATGCATCTCGAAGGTGGCTGCGGTCGCGCCCTTGAACAGCCTCGGGATAAATATATAAAACTGCTGTTTTGAGATAGATCGAGCCTTGTCGTCAGATAAGGCTCTGCTTTTTCGGAGCTTTTTTAATAGCAAGCTGCTGATATTTCAGCTTGGTCGCAAGACCTCCGCGGATATGACGTTCCTGTTTATTTATTTCGAGAATATCCTTGACCTGAGCATAAAGCGCCGAATCTATCTTAGGCAGTCGCTCGCTTACGTCCTTATGAACCGTACTTTTGGAAATACCGAACTTCTTTGCGGCTGAACGAACAGTCGCCTTGTTTTCAATTATGAACTGCCCGAGTATGACAGCTCGCTGATCTGGATGAGTTTTCACACGATTCACTCCAATACAAATGTACTAACTGAAAGTACTTTTCAGCGGATAGTAAATTTATATGCCGAAAAAACGGAAATCATTACAGCAAAAAATAAGGCGGATATTTCTATCCGCCCAAATGAAACAATTATTTTTTATCCCTGTTCCGGAAGATATATCGTGACCTTGCTTTGTAAAATGTCGGCGCACTGCTCGGCGCTGCAGCCGCCCTCCATAAAGTTTCTCAGTTCATTGTATATTATGTTCTCCGAGCACTCATATGGAAGGTACGTATTATATAAATTTCCCTTGTTCACCATTGAAATAATATCATCTGTCTTATCGATGTATTCCTGCGTAATTTCGCCGAGATTTACCGTATATTTTTCGTCATACATATCGCTGTAGCAGATCTTTACGCCCTTTTCAGAATCGGAATCATATGTAAGATCCTCATCCAGCCGAATTTTCATTGCGCTTTTTGTGATCGGGAATCCCCACCACGCTCCGCTTTCGGACATTTCCGCAAAATATTCATCGCTTATCCTTGACTTTATAAAATCCCACGCAAGCTCCTTGTTTTCACTGCTTTCCGAAACAGCGTACATATCCATAAAGTTGGCTGTAAAATCATCTCCGAGGTAAGTAACAGGCTCACCGAAAACGCCCTTTTCAATGCGCAGACAGTCGCTGTAGTTTCCGATGCTCTCATACGTATTAAGTATTTCCCTGTCCTCCAAAAAACGCTTGTTACGCTTCACTGTAGCCTCAATATCCTCTTCTTCGTCACTATATTCAGGCTCAAGAACAGCCGCTTCATTTACATAATTCAGCATATCAATAAACACGCCGCTGTCAAAATTGCAGGTTCTTTTTTCCATATCGACATAATCATATATTTCAAAAACCTGCCACAGCCTTTCCCATTTGCTTTCGGGATTGATTCCGTCGGGCAGATTCTTTATAAAATCAAGCTTCGTCTCATTATTCCAGTCCTCAATGCCTTCGGCATATTTCGTCTTGCACACCGTTCCTGTATCAATTAAGAATGTTGACGGCATACAGTAAAGCTTTCCGTCCTTTTCGGCAAGATCGATTATGTTCGAAACAAAATCATCGCGGCTGATCTCACTGTCATTTTCGATAAGCTCATTAAGGTCACAGCAAGCTCCCTTTTCCATAATATCGACTCCTCCGAATGTCGTGCCGTTAAAGAGCATATAGATATCCGGAGTATTTCCTGCAAGAAGATCCTCGGTAAATTCCGGGATAGTATCATCTTCTCCCCATGTGTATTCTTTTATCTTAACAATGTAATCCGACTGCGAATCATTGAACTCCTCTACTTCTTCGGCAAGTATGACTGAAGAATCTTCACAGCCGATCGTAATCACAGGAATATCTTCAAGCTCTGAGAGATCACACTGAGTATAACGGCGTATTTTTCCGCTCCAATTGCTGTAATTGGTCTCATTAAAAATAAAATCTCCGTTCTCTTCCATTATGAAATCACCGAGAGAATTTACATTAAGCCCTGAATCCGATATACTGAACAGCGGAACTATCGAAGCATCCTCCGATTTAATACCATATACAGCAGTACGGGAATTAAGGAACATATCATATTCTCCCGTACCGGGACGAATAAGTCCATATACGCTTGCAGACATTTCATACTCGACAGAGGTATCGTTTATCTCGGCATTATCGGGATTCACGGTACAGAGCTTCAGCTTGCTTTCTCCCGATTTAACGGCGCAAATTAAATTACCCTTGCTGTCTTTGCCTATCTGCTCAAGCTTGTCTCCTTCGATTTTTCCTTTAACGCTGCCGTCTATCCCGAGCATATAATAACTGCCGTTAATACATACAAACGCTCTGTCTCCCGAAGCCGCGATACCGGAAATTATTGTTTCCTTAGCGCCTATAAGCTCTGCGCTGCCCTTTATCTCGTTCGAAGAAACAAGCGTACCGTCAACAGAATACTTTTCAATTTTAAGCGTGTAAACCGCAGCGGCATCGTACTCATCCGCGTCATAATCATCGGCAGACGGATCGGGATCGGGAAGATCTCCGTAATCTACACTGTTTACAATACTAATAATGCTGCCGTCATCAATTACGTCAAAATCATATGATGTACCGAAATCAAAGTCCGGAATTTCAAGCGTATTAAAGCTTTCAAGCTTTGAATCGGCTGTCCAGAAAGCAGTGCCATCACTTCCCATGCCGCAGAACAAATAATTCTGTCCCTTATTGTACGGAAGCATTTTATAGGCAAGCTGCATATCACTCGGCTTGTCTATAATTGATTTCTTATATGCCGTTTCGTTCATTTCCTCAGCTATCGTATTCTTTGGCTGTTTTTCTTTTCCGGTTGTGCTTGATTTGCATGATACTGCTCCTGTGCAAATTATAAGCGCTGTTAAAAATGCGGTCAATTTTTTCATTTAAAGTTCTCCTTTCAGATGCAATAATGTAAGAAACAGTTTCGAGTTTCTATATAATAGTGATTTCTGCACCGAAAAAAGACGAAGTTAAAATAAAAAAATAAAACGTCAGCACACAACTCTGCATACTGACGTAAATCATATATTATTATTTTTCTATGCGGAGAACGCTTCCCGACGGAGTTTTGCTCACTATGATCTTATTATCTATACCGATCTTCAGCTCGGGAACGTGAGAAATTATCCCTATAAGCCTTTTTCCGTCCGCAAGACGGGATATCATATTCATGGTCAAGCGCAGGGTATTTTCATCAAGCGTGCCGAATCCCTCGTCAATAAACATTGAATCAAGCCTTACACCTCCGCTTCCTGCCTGAACAATATCGGAAAGTCCAAGCGCAAGTGCAAGGGAAGCCATGAACGATTCTCCTCCCGATAAAGTTGAAACGTCTCTCCACGAGCCTGTAAGGCTGTCAAGCACCTCCAGCTCAAGACCACTCTGAGAACGATAATTTCCGGCTTCTTTTCTGCATCTCAGAGTAAAGCCTCCGTCCGTGAGCGCTGAAAGCCGTTTATTTGCGGCAGATATCACATTCTTGAAATAATACTGCTGAATATACGTTTCAAAGCTTATCTTCACCTTGTTGGAAAGCTGTCCGCTCACCGCAGAATAGACCTCGTTGACAATTATCCACTCCTTCTGCACATCTCTTTTTTTGCGTGCAAGAGATTTTGACTTCGCGATCACTCCCGTATTATTGTCAACGGCTTTTGCCAGCAGCTTTTCAGTTTGAGATAAAATGTCCCTCTTCTGACAGCAGGTCTTGTACTCCGTTTCAAGCTTGGCGACATCGACAATTTCTCTGCCGTCAATTTGCTCCGCAAGAGTTTTTATCTGCGCTTCGACCGATGTTTTTTGCTTATTAAAATCATCGATCAGTTTCTTCATGCATTTTAAATCGGAAGATTCAATAAGCGACGAAAGAAAATCGCTCTCATCTGAGAATCCATTGCAGCATATCGCTTTATTATATTCGTCGCATAGCTTTTCAAGCTCAGCGCTGTAGGTCTTTATCCTTTCGGACGCTTCATGACAGCTTTTTTCCCCGACTGCTTTCAGCTCGGACAATTCAATCACTTTATTTTTTAATTCTACCGCATTTTTTTCAAAAAAAGCCGCTTTTGCTTCCATATCGCTTATCTGCTTTTTCAGCTTTTCAGGATCTTCATCACAGGAACCCCCGAAGCCTTTTATTTGCTCCGCTGCCGATTCAAGCCTTGAAGCTGCTGCGGCAGCCTTGCTGCTCTGAATACTTTCGGCGTTTACGGCAGCTTCCGCGGCTCTTTCGGCTTCCTCCACCTGTTCGCGAGTCGGACAGTTCTCGGGAATCTTAGCTGGCTCCGGATGCTCTCTCGAACCGCAGACCGGACATTTTTCTCCCTCTGAAAGCTCTGCGGCAAGCAGACCTGCCTGTCCGCAATAAAAGCTCCTTTTGATTGACAATGCTCTATTTTTCAGACTTAATGAACGCTCGTTAAGCTTTTCGCTTTTTTCGCTTTCTGCCGCGTAGTCTTTTATCAAGCGTCTGTACTCCGAGATCATTTCCAAAGCTTTTTTGCGATCCCGAACCTCGTTTTTAAGCTTTTCCGCTTCCGGAAGCTTTGCGTCGGCATCGGCTGATTTAACCGTGTATGCTTCGAGCTCCGCAGCAATATGTTCGATATTTTCCAAAGCCGATGCATGATCCGACCTTGCCTTTTCAAGGTCTTTTTTCCTATATGTAAATTTTTCTCTTATTGGCCTAATCTGCTCGGCAGCCTCTGCCCTCTTAACAGCTGCCGAAAGCTTCGATATTTTTTCCGCTCCGTTTGTCAGCTTTTCATATTCATCAGCCGCGTTTGTCCGCGCATTTATAAGCTTGTTGACGCTTTTGCCTTCGGTGATTTTCACACTGAGAGCTTTCATATTTTCTTCGATTTTCAAAAGATCATTTTTCACAGAACCAAGCTGCTCATTGTTGCAGCGATTGTGATCCTCAAGCAGCTTTATTACCGTCTCTGCATTATCGGTGCTAATCGACAAACGGCGAATTTCTTCACTTTCATCACTGTTGTCCATTAAGAATATATCCGAAAGCTCGCGCGCAATATTCTCCTTAATTTTTTCCGATCTCTCGGTGCAGGAGCTGTTGAGCAGTTTAAGCTTCTCCTGAATTTCGCTGTAAAATGCAGTTCCGAAAAGCTTCTGAAACAGCTTTTTCCGCTCGTCGCTCTTAGAATTGAGAATTTTCATGAAATCGCCCTGTGCTATCATTACGGTCTGTGAAAACTGTTTTCGGGTCAATCCGATGATCTCAGCGATCTTTGCGGAAATTTCATCAAGCCTTGAGTATACTTTTCCTGCTGATACGTCCGTAAGCTCAGCGGAATGCGATTCCTTCGTAAGCTCGCTTTTCGATTTCCCTTTTAGCTTTGCACGTTCATATTCCGGATTTCTTGTGATTATATAAGTTCTGCCTTTATGCATGAATTCATAAGTCACGTAGGTTTTTTCATCGGGCATTGCGTAATCCGAACGGAAAGATTTTCCTGTACGTTTCTCGGTACCACCACTTGCTTCTCCGTAAAGAGCAAAGGATATCGCATCGAAAATCGTAGTTTTTCCTGCGCCTGTATCTCCCGTGATAAGAAAAACTCCATTGTTTCCAAATTCCGTAAAATCTATCTCCGTAGTCTGACGATACGGTCCGAATGCCGACATTTTAAGCTTTATCGGAGTCATTTCTCATCATCGATCCCTTCAATTATTTTTTGGAGCAGCGTTATATGCTCCTCCGACGGCGGAACATCATTGTTCATCATTCGATAAAAGTCGCTGAACAGCTCTAACGGAGATTTCTTCTCCACAGAATCATTTACATCCATCGTTATTTCACTGACAGATTTGGAATTTTCAACAGCAAATTTCATCATATTCGGAAAAACGGTGCGCAGGGAAATTCTTGCGTCCGGAGCAACATAATCATCGGTTGCGGTAACGCGCACGTAATCTTCGGAATACGGCATTTCCATAAGCTCGTCCATACTGCCGCGCACCTCGCGTACATCATGCTCCTGCGAAAGCTCGACTGTTCGTATTTCTATGTTTCCTTTTTCGCGCAGCTCTGCAATTGTCACCGATTTTTTATGCATAGCCTCCGAAAACGAGTATTTCAGAGGCGATCCGCTGTATCGTATATGCGGACGCAAAACATACTGAGGTCCGTGAATATGCCCCATTGCGGCATAATCAAAATCCTGAAAATTTTCCGCAGAAATATTATCAAGTCCACCTACGGCAAACACTTCGGAATCGCACGTCTGCGCTCCTGTCACAAACTGATGTGAAATGATTATATTTCGCTCCGAGCTGTCAATTTCGGAATGAGCAAGAGCAATTCTGACGGCATCGTCATATGTCTCGATTTTTTCTTCGGGATAAAAGCTTCTTACTGACGACGGCTTGATGAACGGGAGAAGATGAATGCAGACATCTCCATACTCATCGGTGAGCCTGTATGTTTCGGTCTTTCCGCAAAAGCCTCCGCAAATATTTATTCCGCTTCTGCTCATAAATTCGGAAAGATAATCAACTCTCTGCGGAGAATCATGATTTCCGCTTATTATAAAAACTTCGGCGGACAGCTCCGAAAGATTCCATAAAAAGCTGTCAAACAGCGCCATAGCTTCGGCGGAAGGATTGGCTTTGTCATAAACGTCGCCTGCAATTATTACCGCATCGCATTTCTCCGACGCAGCTATCCCGACGATCTGATCCAGAACATTTTTTTGGTCGCCGAGCAAACTTACGCCGTTCATTCTTTTTCCTATGTGCAGATCAGAGGTATGAAGAAATTTCATTAAATCATCTCCTAAAAATACGATCCCGCAGAACAATTCTGCGGGATCGGCTGAGAATCTGTTTTCTTATAGTTAATTCAAATAAGATTCCGGAAGCGTGTCGATCTTAAGTGCAAGATACTTCTGGATAGAACCGGCATCGTTTACGCTTATACCGTCACCGTTCTGATAAACGTCAGCATTGGCCGTTCCCTGAGCCGAAAGCTCTGCCATACCGGATGCTGCGCAAAGTGCGGCAACAACGTCGTCCATATCTACATCGCCGTCAGCATCGGCATCGCCCCACTTTGAAGCTTCAGGTGTAGAAGTTGCGGTAGTTGTCGTTGTTGTTGAGGTAGTTGTAGTTGTTGTAGTTGTTGTAGTAGTCGTTGTTGTTGTCGTAGTAGTGGTAGTTGTTGTAGTTGTTGTGATTTCCTCACCGTAATGAAGAATTACCTTGACAAGTTCAACGTCAGTATCGACCATGTCTCCAGCCGCATTGCTCCAAACCTGCGCCCAGTAGCTTGAAACCTGAACCTCCCCGATACCGGCTTCAAGAGGAATATTCACAACCAACTCGCCGTTGGAATCAAATTCGCCGTCCCAACTTGTCTGAACCCATTCGTTAAGCCAATAGCCGATGCCTCCGTTCGCTCCTGCATAAGGCTCTGAGTTAAATATAAGGTCAGCTGAAACAGCGCCGTTAGCATTGAATGTCCAATAATCATTTTCACTGTTATAGGACGGAATTACTTCAACTGTACCCTGCTCGGGAATTTTTGAAGTAGTCGTTGTGGTAGTGGTGGTTGTCGTAGTTGTAACAATTTCGTCGTAGAAGAGTTCTACCTTTACAAGCTCAATTTCGATATCCTTCATATCAGCAAGCTCGTTATCCCAAACGCCTGCATAATACTTCTGTATCTGAGCTTCATTTACTTCGCCAGCCGGAAGCGGTACGAGAACTTCCATTATACCGTTCTCATCAATTCTGCCTTCCCAATCGATCGTTTTCCATTCATCGTTCCAGTAGCCGATCACACCGTTTCCTCCGCCGTTTGCATCTCCCTTAAAGGTGAGCTTTACAGCCGACGCACCGTTTGCATTGAATGTCCAGTATTTATTTTCGCTGTCATAATTGAAATCAGCTTCTTCACTTTGACCGCCTGTAACCGTAGTCGTAGTAGTAACTATCGGCTGCTCGGCAGTAGTTGTTGTTGTAACTACAGGAACAGTAGTTTCTTCAATGTCAAATCTGCCTTCTTCATCCTTGATATTTATCCACATATAGCGGAGAAGCCAACCGTCAAAGTTAGTTATGGTCGCTGACGAGCCTGCCATCATGATCGAAGTGCCATCATCCGGGAAGCCCTCCGGCGGGGGGCCTGAGTTAGTGCCGTTTTCGCCGTAGAAGTCTGTTATTCCGAAGCCGTGGCCTATTTCGTGTTCAAGAACGTGAAGTCCCGAACCGTCAAGCATATTAAGATATGCCTGATCGCCGAGTCTCTGACCCCAGTCGCCTCCGCAGCCGCCGATATACGGGAATCCTTCGGTCGCCCACATATACATATCGAAGCGTTTATCAAGTCCGCCGGGATATTCATAACTCTTATCCGTGAAATGATCAAATCTTGACAGCTCTGATGGGGCATAAGGCTCAAGGTTAGGAATTGTCTCAACTCCGTTTGAAGTATCATACTGAGAATCGTAATATTTTGTATCAGTGTAGATAATTTCATCAGCATGGCGGTCAAGTATAGAGCTTTCGTCGATAACAGCCCAGCCTACCACATTTACATCGATATGTTCATAAGGCCAGTTTTCGTAGTTTGCAAGCCAGTCGTTCCACGCATTGATGCAGCTTGAAAGCATTGTTTCGAATTGCTGACGCTGCTCATAAGTAACCGTTTTGTATGACTGCCACTTTACTACGTAATTGATCGTACCTTTTCCGGCAATTATCTGATCGAAGATCGTATTCTGTCTTGCTGTGGAATTCTCATAAACGATACGATTCTGCCAGATCCATTCAGCTGCCTCCTTGTAGTTATCCGGCATATCATCGACAGTAATATTACCTGCCGCTTCGGCAGAGATCGAGGGGGTAGACATCTCCGTATTTATAACGGGAAGCTTGAATGGCGAAACCAGAGCCGCAGCCGTAACAGCCGCGCTTGCAATTACTGCTCTGATTCTGTTGTGAGAGGGTTTTGCCATAATTTCATTTCCTTTCATTATTTTATTGCCTGAAATAACGCTGCTTGCCTAATTATCAGCCGTATAACTCAGGCTTTTATAAAAAGCGGAAGCCGCAGAAACAGAAGCTCTGCGGTATCCGTTTTTATTCATGATATTTAAAGATAGCTTTCCGGAAGCTTATCAAGCTGAAGTGTAAGCAGCTTCTGATCCGATACGGCGTCATTAGAGCTTACGCCGTCGCCGCGCTGATAAACGTCGGCAGCGTTAAGAGCCTCATCAGAAAGCGGATAGCTTTCCTTATCGGCTGAATAACAAAGAATAGTAATAACGTCGTCGATCGTTACTACTCCGCTGAGATCAGCATCACCGTAAATGATATTATCATCTTCTGTTGTAGTTTCGGAAGAAGGCTCGGTAGTACCGGATTCGCTGTATACATAAAGGTCGGGCGGAAGCTCGTCAAGAGTAATACAATATTCGCTCTGATACATTTTTGTAAGCTCGGCATGATCCTGATAATTTTCTCCGAGGAAAGCAGTACCGCCGTCTTCTCCTCCGTCATACCAAGGACAGAAATACAGCCAGCCGGCATCTTCCACGAGAAGATTGTCAAGCGCCGGAACCGTATCATTTTCAGCCATAGCTACCATTTTCTTACCGCCTGTAAGGTTAAAGAGCGAGTTGAATTTTGCTGAAATAGCCAACAGGTTAGGTCCTGAGCTATTGCCGTCACCTCTGTTGTACTCTACATTGTACTTATCGTATGCAACTATATCAACATACTCGTCGCCCGGATACCATGTAGCGGAATTGGAGTAATCATAGCTGTTGTATTCCCAGATAAGGTTGTGAAGTCCGTATTTTTCGGTCAGAGTCGTATAGAGAAGCTTCCAAAGCTCCTTGTACACCTCTGCTCCTCTGTCGCCCCACCAGAACCAAGCCGTTCCGTCGCCGTAATTTCCTTCGTTACCCTGTGCTTCATGGAGAGGACGCCAGATAACAGGAACATTTGCTTCCTGAAGCTTTAACAGCTGCTCGGAAAGATCTTCCATAGCCGCTTCAAAATATTCGCGCTCCTTTGTGCCTTCTTCAAGAACATTAGCAGTATTGAACGTACTGCCGGAAGCCTGATAATTCTTATAGGAACACTTTGTCCAGTCAACAGCATCGCCGACCGTATAATTATCAAAGTCTATCGGTACATTTATATGCCATGACGCCGTAACAATACCGTTTCTTTCGGTCGCCCATTCGATACAGCGTTCGGTCGTACCGTCGTCCCAGCCGTAAAGCGGATTATAGTTCATAAAATCAACGCCTCTTATGGCAGGAACCTTTCCGGTAAGATCTTCAAGGAATTCATTTTCCCACTCGTAATTATCGTTATGACCGCCGCCGTAGATCTCCTGCTGACCTGCAATTATATGAGAACCATAAACGCTCTTCAGATATTTCATAAGAGCCTTTGTTTCGGGAGTAGCATCGGCATCGCAGGTAACGTCAGTAGCAAGTGAGTAATCGTGCTTTTCGGCAACAGTTATACTAACATTGTCAATTGCCATATAGCCGTACTTGTTAAGGAACGAAATCCTGTTTGTACCTGCTTTAAGACGAACTACTCCGAAATCGAAATCAGTCCATTCATTCAAGTAAGGAACGTTTTTGCTGTATTCAGAACCGTTTACTGAAACGGTTTCCATTCTGCCGTTTCCTTCCTTGTCAAGGATCTGCGCAACTCTTGCGGAAATATTGTACATACCGTCCTCCGGGACTGAGACCTCAAAGTTCAGTGCGCTTCCCGTAAGATACGCAAAACCGTCGCCAGTGTAACCGGGGAGTTGATTCTCATAGATCGATGTCCAGAGCGTCGCATCATTCATGCTGCTCATATCTCCGGAAGCATCGCCCTCCTTGAGAGCTTCGCCCTCGATAGAATACGGGAACTGAGTGTAATCGCCTTCCGCCGATACAGAGCCTACCGCGCCTAAAAACGGTATGCAGGCGGACACTGTGACGGCAGCAGCCGCCATTGCTGAAAAAGTCTTCTTTAATTTGTTGTTCATTTGATTTCCTCCTCACGTAACAACAAGGATAATTACACAAAATATACATGCATATTATAACAAATTTCTCACTATATGTCAACACAAACACAAGCATTTTCAATCAGCAATTTGCACAAAATAAACTTAAATCATCCCGTCCGTATTTAAGTAAAAATTCGCACAAAATACCCTTTGCAAAATAACCTGCATTCATAGGGAAAACGCGCATTCTCTCCATGAACACAGGTTGGAAACTCCATATATCCGCAGCTTTTCTTAGGACTTTTCTGCGCTGTAAAGATTATATCTGTTTTCGATCATATCAGCGGCTTCTTCCGCGGATTTCTCCCCTGCCAGAACCGCAAGATTTTCTTCTCTGAAAATCGAATCAAGCTCGGTATCGTAATACGGACGCAGCTCTACACGCCTGATGTAGTCCGCTACCTGCTGCTTCATCTCCTCGCCCATATAATATTCCGTACCGTCAGCCGTCATGAAAGGCGAATTTATAGAATGTGAATTCCATTTTGTGTATTCCATCGCCTTGTCGATCGCCGCGTCAATAACAGGAATTCCGCCGGATTCGCAGACCGTCATCTCCGTCTGATAATCAACATCAAACAAACCGCTCAGCAGATCCCAAGCCGCTTTTTTGTTCTCACTGTTTTCGAGTATTCCATACATTTCCGTAGCATATTCGTACATAATTGATATTCCTATACCGTTGCTGCTTGGAAATCCCACAAATGTCAGGTCATTTTCGATCGCCTTTGCAGTTTTTCCGGTATCACTTATATCATAATTTATCTCTTTCGAAACGTCACTTAAGGTATAGTACAGCTGCTGAGAAATACCGCTGTTGATACCCCAAAATACAACTTCGCTTATAAAAAAATTTCCTTCCAATTCTTCGCCTTCCCAATCATCGGTAATATTTATGCGATCCAGAAAATCACAGTTATCAAGATATGTACTTTTAAAATCATCTATTCCGTTTATATAAACCTCGTGCATAAGCATTTCGTTCATATACCCCGACAAATCATTGATGGGATATTGAGAAAAACCAAGAATATTCGTTTCCTCGGGAAGCGAGTCAATGGCTGCCCTTGCATCGGAATAGCTCCAGTTTTCGGCATCTTCGCCGACGATCTCAGTAGGAGCGACTGCGGTCTCAAACTGAACGCCTGTACATATCATCGGCAGCTTTCCTCCGCGCTCGAATCCTTTAAGAACATTGGGCAAAAAGTCATCGCGCGATACCGAGCTTCCGTCCATCAGAGCATACAGGTCGGTAAAATAGCCGTCCGCAATATCTGACATAAAGCTTGGTTCTGCGCATACGATATCCGGACAACGGCCGCTGACCATATCCTTTCTCAGCAGATCGCAGGCTCCTTTGATTATATTTTCTCCTTCCGCATCGCTGTTTGCATCATGATATTTTTCATAATAATCGATAATTTCCACATTATAACCGCTTGATTCTTCAAAATTCTTTACTGCTTCATAAAACTGATCATGATGTGCATACATAGTCGCCAGCTTTATAGTTCCTGCTGCGCCGACATTGTCATCGCTTACCTGACTGTCGCTTATATCCTCCTTTTTGTCCTTGCCGCAGGAAAAAGCTGTCCCTGCTAATATTGCTGTCAGTACAAGCACTGCTGATTTTTTAAATTTGCTTTTCATAATATTTCTCCTTTTTATCAATTTCAAAAACGCATAATCTACGACTTTCAATAAATAGTGATTTTAAAAGTCAAAAAAGACGAAGTTTAAAAAAATATTTTTATATTGACAAAATCATCAAGCATCACATCGTCAAGATTTTTCGCTCATATAAATCGAAATACGGTTTTCAACCATATCGGCAGCTTCTTCCGCAGATTTCTCCCCTGCCAGAACCGCAAGATTTTCTTCTCTGAAAATCGAATCAAACTCGGTATTGTAATATGGGCGCAGCTCCACTCGTCTGATGTAGTCCGCTACCTTCTGCTTCATTCCCTCGCTTATGAAATATCCGGTGTCGTCGATCGTTATATAGGAAGAATTTATAGAATACGAGTTATATTTTGTGTATTCCATTGCCTTGTCGATCGCCGCGTCAATAACGGGGATTCCGCCGAATCCTTTGACTGTCATCTCGGTCTGATAATCGACGTCGAACAAACAGCTGAGAAACTCCCAAGCAGCTTCTTTATTTTCACTGTTTTCAAGTATTCCGAACATTCCCGTACTATAGTCGTTCATTAGCGGTGTTCCTACACCGTCACTGCTTGGATATCCCACAAATGTCAAATCTTGTTCGTCAATCTCCTTAGGTTCTGAGCTTGTTGTACCCAGATACAGCTGCTGCGGAACAGCGTTATTTATTCCCCAGAATGAAACATTATATATAAGAAAATTTTCGTCCAGCGCCTCGTCTTTCCGATTATATGTAATGTTTACATTATCCAGAAATTCGCAGTTATTGAAATATTTGCTTCTGAAATCATCTATTCCGTTTCTGTATACCTCATGCATAAGCATTCTGTTCATGTAATCCGACAGATCATTAACGGTATACATAAATTGAAGAGGTCTTGTTTCTTCGGGAAGCGAATCGATAGCTGCCATTGCATCAGCATAGCTCCAGTTTTCGGCATCTTCGCCAACGATCTCGGTAAGGGCGACTGCGGTATCAAACTGAAAGCCTGTACATATCATCGGCAGCTTTCCGTCACGCTCAAAGCCTTTAAGAATATTAGGCAGAAAGTCTTCACGCGATACCGAGCTGCCGTCCATCAGAGCGTACAGATCAGTAAAATAATCGTCGGCAAGATCAGCCATGAAGCTTGGATCTGCGCATATGATATCGGGGCACTGTCCGCTTACCATGTCCTTTTTCAGCATATCGCAGGCGCCTTCTTCTGTTATGCTGATGTCTTCTTCGCTGTTTAAACTGTAATATTTGTCAAAATAGTCAACAAGCTCTATCTTGTATCCGCTCGATTCTTCAAAACTGCTGACAGCTTCGTCAAACAGTCCAACCCTCGCATATATAGTCGCCAGCTTTATAGTTCCTGCCGCGCCGACATTGTCATCGCTTACCTGACTGTCGCTTATATCCTCCTTTTTGTCTTTGCCGCAGGAAAAAGCTGTCCCTGCTAATATTGCTGTCAGTACAAGAACTGCTGATTTTATAAATTTGCTTTTCATAATATTTTCTCCTTTTTAATTTTTTCCGAAAGCATAAAATTTGCATCTTTCACTAAATAGTGATTTTAAAAGTCAAAAAAGACGAAGCTTAAAAAAATATTTTTATATTGACAAAATCGCCGAGTTATAATATTATAAAAGAAGAAACCTTTTGATTGGAGTGATATTATGAAAATCAGCAGCTTTGAGCTTGGCTGCCGCTTTACCGAAGCCTTGAGTACAGAACGCTCGGCAGATTATTCGGCGGTTTTCTTCAAATCGTCCGTTTTTCTCCGCTCAGGCAAAAATGAAATTCTTGCCGGAAAAAACTGCGCAGTTATTTTCAGCTGCGATTCTCCTTGGCTTATCCGAAGCGCCGACGGAAATGATTTCACTCTGGATAAAATATGTTTCAGGCTTACTCCCGCAGATCTTCAATATATTGCATCGCTCAATATACCTTTCGATACTCCGATAGAGCTTCGCGAGCAAATAGCAATAGGCAATATTATGAAGGCTTTGCAGTCGCATTCGTTTTATTCCGACTCCAACATGGACGAATTCGGAGTATGCGCGCTGAAAATGCTGCTTATGGATATCGGCAGCCAGCTCGAAAAGCGATCCGGAATCGATATTTCCTCCGTGCCCTATTATTTCCGTTTAAAAGAAATACGGTGCAGGATCTATGATGATCCCTCTTACAACTGGAATATCGATAACATTTGCAGCGAGCTTGGAATAAGCCGCACTTATTTTCACAGGATATATATGACGGCTTTCGGTACGACCTGCATCAAAGATGTGATCGACAGCCGAATCGCTCTTGCGGAAAAAATGCTTGCTGAAACGGATATGTCGGTCTATATGATCGCAAAACGCTGCGGATATGAAAGCGATTCTTACTTTATGCGCCAGTTTAAAGCGAAAAACGGCTGCACTCCCACCGTGTACCGCAGACGGCTTTCAACAGTGAAAAAATCGGCAGATAATAAATAATTGTATATTATGACTGAATTTTCCTGTTTATTTTCTTTAATTTGTGCTTTACATATGTCGAAAAATGTGATATAATATATTGTATATTGAAAATTTGCTGTATGCCAGCTTTACATAGGAGTTGTTAATTTTATGAATAACGGAAGCCGAAGAAGAGGACGCAGAAAATATAAAATAAGATATGACAGAATTGCCGCTGTCGCTATCGTCCTGATAGTATTGATACTTCTTTTGTCGTCGTGCGTTAAAGGCTGCTCAAAAAAAGACGATAAGGATAAAAAGAAAGATCCGCCGCAAAGTTCGGTAGTGGACGAGCTTACAACAGATCCAAACGCTCCTCCCGCAAGCACTCCAGACAGCCAGAATACCGATCCTAATACTCCGTCGCAGCCGGGAGTTACGGGAGCTGTCTCCGATTCTACTGTAAAGAGCATGGAATATTCTCAGATAAATAACGGCGATCTGCTGCTTGTCAATTCTCTTTATCCATATAAATTCCAGGAGGGCGACGCTTCGATCACCACAGTATTCGATCATCGAAACGACTGTTATACAACAAGCGATAATATCATCTCTCTCGATCAGAATACAATAACTCAGCTCAACGCGCTTATGGAGGCTTATTTCAACGCTACCTCCAACAAGGATCTCCGCATCATAGGAGGCTACCGCACTATCGAAGTGCAGAATGACAAATATAACAACGGAAAATCAAAATTCCAGGGCGGTTATTCCGATTATCATACCGGAAGAAGCTTCGACATCGGAATCTTCCCTCAGGGACAGAATTCAAACTACTATAATGCCGAGGGAACATATGCATGGTTTGCGCAAAATGCCGCAAGCTATGGCTTCATTGAAAGATATCCGAGCGGCAAGGATTCCGTTACCGGCGAGGAAGCAAGAACTTATACTTACAGATATGTAGGTGTTCCTCACGCTGTTTATATGAAAGAAAATAATTTGTGTCTTGAGGAATATATCGAACAGATCAAATCTTTCTCCAGCAGCAATCCTCTTACGATCACAAGCGGCACAGCAACATATCAGGTCTATTATGTTGCAGCCAACGCAAACAATGTCACAGACGTTCCCGTGCCGTCAAATTATTCCTACACGATATCGGGCAACAACTCAGACGGTTTTATCGTTACGGTAACTATTGCCTGACAAATACAAATAATACGGGCGGCTGAACAGCTTGCCCGTTTCGTATCTCCGTATACAGATAAATAACGGAGTTTTGACAAGAACAGGAGAATATCAATTGAAAAAAATATCCGCAATAATTCTTGCCGCTTTATCGCTTTGCCAGCTTGCTTCATGCGGAGGAGACAGCTCTCAGGGAAGCGGACGCGGTCATATGTACAACGCTTCTTTGCTTAATAATCCGCAAAGCCTTGACCCTCAATTTGCTCAGGATCCTTCCTCCGCTACGGTAATATCAAATCTTTACAGCGGTCTAATGAAATACGACAGCGACGGCAATCTTGTTTGCTGCAATGCTCTGAGCTACGATATATCCGAGGACGAGACCGTTTATACTTTTCATCTCCGCGAGGACAACAACTGGTTTTTTGACTCGAACGACAACGACAAAATAGAAAACGGAGAATACTTTCCCGTTACTGCCGACGATTATGTTTTTGCTTTCCGCAGGATCCTTGATCCAGACATGAAATCTCCTTACGCGGAACAGTTTTCATGCATAAAAAACGGCGAATCAGCTATAAAAGGAAATACTTCAAGCGAATATGCAGGAGTTTACGCCGACGACAGCTTTACCCTGAGGATAGAGCTTGAATATCCATCGGCAGAATTTATAAATCTGCTTGCGACAAATGCGGCTTGTCCCTGCAACGAGGATTTCTTTCTCGCCACTAAAGGCAGATACGGTCTCGACGACAAATCTGTCATGTCAAACGGTGCATTTTTCGTACGTCAGTGGTTCTACGATCCCTATGGCAGCAACAATATCCTCTATATGAAAAAAAATTCCGTCAACAGCTATGAGGACGATATGGTGTCTCCCTCTTATCTCAGCTTCACTATAGAGAAAAACCAGTCCGATATAGCCGAGCTTTTCAAAAGCGGCGATATCAACTGCATGACCGTTATGAACAAGGGTTCATATAACAGCAAGAAGTACAATATCGATGCCGTAAGAGGTACTACTCTCGGACTTATATTCAACAGAACCGATAGAGTCTGCTCGGATATTAACTTCCGTCAAGCTCTCGCCTGTGCCACAGACAGAAATTTTGCAAATTCACAGATGAGCAGCGACGTTACGGTCGCGTATGGGATCATTCCGCCTGCCGTTCAGCTTCTTGGACGCAGCTACCGCGATCTCACCGACGACAGCGCTATAGACTGCTTCGATGAAAAAAAAGCGCAGTCGTGTATGCAGACAGCAAAGAATAATCTTAATATTCAGACCTTCGATTCAATAAAAATCCTTGTAAATAACGATAATTTAAATACATCGTATCTCCACCTGATAACTCAGCGCTGGCAGGATATTTTAGGAGTCTATATCGGTATTGAAGAGGTTTCGTCTGCCGATTTCAATAAACGTCTCGAAAGCGGCGATTATCAAATTGCTCTTTATCCGCTTAAAGGCTGCTGCAACAGCGGTATTTCAACATTTGAAGCTCTTTCGGAATGCAGATATACGGAAGCATCCGCCAAACTAAAAGAAAATATCGATAATATGAAAAAATGCGCTGCTTCTTCCGATCTTGTTGAACTCTTCAGCAATGCCGAACGGCAGGCCGTTCAGGAATATTCCTTTATTCCCGTTTTTTACAAAAACGAATATCTTATATCTTCAAAGGAATGCGATGATATTATCTTCGATGTTTTCTCGGGAGCAGTAAATTTCCGCGAAGCAAAATACTATGATTAATGCATAGACAGGCTGTAAACAACTACATCCTGTCTTTTTTATATCTTATTTTCCGTGCATTTTTATTGCGTTTTTTCATATAATAACTTCATACTATTCAGATTGGAGTTGTTATTATGAAAAAATTTACCTATACTATCAATGATCCTATCGGGATACACGCGCGTCCCGCGGGACTTCTTGTAAAAACTGCCGGCAAATTTGATTCCGACATAACATTAAGCTGCGGCGATAAATCAGCAAATGCGAAAAAGCTTTTTTCCGTAATGGGAATAGGCGCGAAATGCGGTTCTTCCGTTACTGTTACCGCTGTAGGCAATGACGAAGACGCTGCCGTCAAAGAATTGAACGAATTCTTCCGCAGCAATCTCTAAGGTCGGCGGCTATGGAGATCTATAACGGAAAATCAGTTTACGGCGGTGTTGCGATCGGAAAGATCAAAATTATAAGCAATCCCGACAGTAAAATTAAAAGAACAAAAACAGACGATACCGAAGCGGAGCTTAAACGATTCCGCGCGGCTCTGAGTTCGGCTATCGCCCAGCTTAATGAGCTTTACGAAAAATCGATCCACGATATAGGAAAAGCAAATGCGGCCATTTTCGAGATCCACAGTATGATGCTCGACGATGACGATTATATTTCTTCAATTGAAAATATTATCAGAACACAGTCTGTCCATGCAGAGTATGCCGTTTCGGTAACAAGCGATAATTTTGCTAAAATGTTCAGCTCAATGGACAGCGAATATATGAAGGCTCGTTCTGCCGATGTCAGGGACATCTCTGAACGGCTTATATCTATTCTCAGCAACAACGAAGGCAGCAGCGATCAGCTCGACGAACCTGTTATTATTCTTGCCGACGATCTTGCTCCCAGCCGAACGATTCAGCTTGATAAGGAAATGATTCTGTCATTTGTTACCGTACACGGTTCGGCAAATTCTCATACGGCAATTCTTGCAAGAACAATGAATATTCCTTCAATTATCAGATGCAGCGTTCCTCTTTCCGATTCGCTGAACGGCAAAACGGCTATTGCCGACGGCTACAGCGGCAGACTTATAATCGAGCCTGATGATAAAACTCTCGGAGAAATGAAACGGAAACAGCTTGAGGACGAAGAAAAAAAGCGTTTGCTCAAAACTCTCAAGGGCAAGGAAACTGTCACGCTCGACGGAAAAAAAATAAAGCTCTGCGCCAATATCGGCAGCGATAAAGATCTTGCGGCTGTTTTTATGAATGACGCCGATGGAATAGGACTTTTTCGATCTGAATTTATTTATCTTGAAAGCAAAAATTTTCCCAACGAGGAAACTCAATTCAGGATATATAAAAAGGTTGCCGAAACAATGGCCGACAAGCTTGTTATAATACGTACTCTGGATATAGGTGCGGATAAACAGGCAAATTATTTTAATCTCGAACCGGAGGAGAATCCTGCAATGGGCTACCGAGCGATACGTATCTGCCTTACGCAGCCGAATATCTTTAAAACTCAGCTTCGCGCGATTTTCAGAGCCGGTGTTTTTGGAAATGTCAGCGTTATGTATCCTATGATAACCTCCGTCAAAGAAATCAAAAAAATCAAAGAAATTGCCGATGAAGTCAAAGCCGAGCTGAAAAAAGATGGTATAGAATATGCGGATATTCCCCAAGGAATTATGATCGAGACCCCAGCCGCCGCAATTATAAGCGATATACTGGCAAAAGAAGTTGACTTTTTCAGCATAGGAACAAACGACCTTACCCAATACACGCTTGCTGTCGATCGTCAGAACGGAAACCTTGACGCTTTTTACGAGCCGCATCACCCTGCTCTGCTGCAATTGATCGAATATATTGCCAAAAATGCAAATAATGCCGGGATATGGTGCGGGATATGCGGCGAGATAGCTTCCGATACTTCGCTCACCGAAAAATTTCTCTCTATGGGGATAAGTGAGCTTTCGGTAGCTCCGTCATCGGTGCTGCCGGTCAGGAAAAAGATCAGAAGCTGTAATCTTTCGGAGATAAAAAATGATTAGTCATTATTCCGAAAATATCTTTGTAAAGTCTTTGATTTCCGGATTTATAATTGCTATTGCCTGCAGCGCGTATCTCTCCGTTGACAACAAATATATAGGCGGACTTCTTTTCAGCTTTGCCCTGTTCTGCATAATTCAATTCGGATTTGCGCTGTTTACCGGAAGAGTCGGATATATTCCCGATAATGCTCCTTCATATATCTTCGAGGTCTTGACTGCTTTTATCGGGAACATTATTGGAGTTATCTGTTCGGCTTTTCTTCTTTCTCTAACGCGCACATGGGAAAAAATTCATGCATCAGCCGTGCCGGTTGCAGAATCAAAGCTTAATGACAGTCCGTACAGCAGTATTATACTCGGTTTTTTCTGCGGACTTCTGATGTATCTTGCCATAGAAAACTCCAAGGTTTGCCGCATTAAAAATTATGATGTTTCATTGGTTTTTGGAACTGTTTTGCCGGTAATGCTTTTCATTTTCTGCGGCTTCAATCACTGTATCGCCGATACGTTTTATATATTAGCATACGGAATGAATTTTAAGGGAGCCTTATATATTTTGACAATAGCAATCGGCAACTCATTGGGTGCAATGATGATTCCTCTTGTCAAAAAAATCAGCCGTATAACCACGGCTGATAAATAATATAACTCTAAGAGCTGCTTTAGACCTGTCAAACATTGCGGCTCTAAGCATTCAGAGCGTGTTAACATAAAGTATATGCGTTAACACGCTCTTATTTCTGATAAATCAATACGGCATCGTATCATACATTTTTTTCAGCTTTCCAATAGCCTTTTTCTCAAGGCGGGATACATACGAACGCGATATTCCCAATTTTTTTGCAACTTCACTTTGAGTGTGAGGATGAGTTCCATATAGTCCGTAACGATAGACTATGATTTCAAGCTCACGCTTATCAAGACAATCATCAATAAATTTATACAGCTGACGAGAACGTATCAATAAATCGACCCGATCATCAATATTGTCTCCATCTTCCATAAGATCCATGAGAGTCAAGGTGTTTCCGTCTTTATCAGTTTCAATTGGTTCATTTATGTAGACGTCTCCTGTAGTTTTTTTCAACGCTCTGAAATTCATAAGGATTTCATTTTCAATACACCTGCTTGCGTATGTAGCAAATCTTGCTCCCTTAGTATAATCAAAAGTGGAGACCGCCTTTATAAGACCTATTGTACCAATAGAAATCAGTTCGTCCTGATCTGAATTTGACGCTGTATATTTTTTGATGATATGAGCAACAAGGCGAAGATTATGTTCGATCAGTTTGTTTTTTGCTTCCTTATCGCCCTCCGACATAAGGCGAAAGCATTTATCCTCTTCTTTTTTGGAAAGCGGCTTAGGGAAAACCGTATTGTTTTCAAAATGAAGAGCAAAGAAAATAAAGTTCTTCAGCAGTTCAAGCAGCATAATTTACCTCCGTGTTAAATTGATACAATATTCTATGCTGCACGGCTTGAACAATATAATTGACAATATTTTCCCAATATCTTATTTGAAGGTCAGAACCTGTTTTAATCGTGACGCTGCTCCGTATTGGAATACATCTCGCAGAATCTTCCCGCAAACGCAGGTTCTTCTCCGTTTACAAAAAGATGCGACGTATCTCCGAACGCCGTCATACGAAAAGATGCGATCCCCTCTCTGCGCTCTTCAGTCACAAGCGTTGTAACGGAGGTAGGAGCAGCTATCATTCCATGCCACAAAACCATTGGAGAAACACCGAGCAAATGGCTCAGCATAACGCATTCCACACCAAAATGGCAGACAAAAACGATCGTATCTTCATTTGGAGCTTCTGCCAGATAGTAATTGTTTTCACGTTTATAGCCAAAACGCTCAAGAACAGAATCAAGTCCGTTCCATACGTTTCTTATACCTGATTCCATGTCCGAATTTTTCATGACCCGAACATTATACCAATTATCCTTATCATAATATTCGCCGACTTTTGTCCATGCTTTCGGGAGCATATCCCATGCAATACGTTTCATACCGCTATTCGGATCGGTAATAAGAACATCGTATTCTCTCAGCCAATCAAGAACCTCGGCAGTACGTCCCGCCTTTTTCAGCGTAAGAGACGCCGTATCTCTCGCTCTGCCAAGAGGAGACACAAAATACGATCTTACATTCATCGGAGCAATGCGTTCGGCAAGAAAACCGGCTTCACGCCAACCTTTTTCGGTAAGAGAATCAATTTCGTAATCCGGGTCGCCGTGACGAATAATAAGCAGTTTCATTTATTTTTTCCTTTCATAACTAAGGCAACACCAACTATTCCGTTTTGGTGCTGCCTTAAACATCGTAATATTACCAATGCAGATCAATAGACTTAATCATATTTTTCAGCAATGTCTATAATTGTATTTCCCAGCGAAGAAATATAGCTTTCCGTAAGGACATCGTCGAATCCGCATTCCTGAAGCGCAGATTTAAACTGATATTCATCAGAATTGGATTTAACGCGCGCAATATTTTCATACATTTCTATAGCTTTATCCGTATCGCTGAGAGAAGTCTGCCAGATATCAAGAGCGGCAAGAGCAGAAACGCCGTAGCTAATATAATATCCCGGCTGGCTGAAAATATGGTCTATCTCATAAATACTTACATCGTAGCCGTTTTCTTCCATTAATGATTCAAAGCATTCAACGACCTCTTCGGGAGTAACGGTATCGAGATTTTTAAGGATCGTGTACTCAAATTCTCCCACAAGAAATCCGCTTATAGCAGCGTCGAGAGTATCGTAAAGCTTTAGCATTTTAGTAGCTTCAGCCTGATTGGCAAATATATCGTCATAATGCTCCATGAAGATCATTTCCATTCCCTGCGACTGTATTTCGGCAATATCAATATTGTTTTTTACCAGATATGTCGTAGTATCATCATAAAAGCTTGCATGGAAATGTCCGAATTCATGTATCGCCGTAAGCAGATCATATGCATCGTCATATTTATAATTATAAATAAGCGCGCTGTTCTGAACGGGCAGATCAATGGTAAAAGAACCGGTATAGCTGTTTCTGCCGCCTGCAGTAATATAAAGCTCTTCGTCAAGCAAACGTTTTGCCGAGGCATCAATGTCGTCCGAAAGCTTCGGAGCATATTTTCCGATAACCTCAAAATCGTTGTCGAAAAGTATCGGATTATCGTTTACGTCGTCCAAATGAGGGATATTTTCAAAAGCAGCTTCCATAGCGATCTCTGCATCGATAAGCTCATTCTTCACAAATTTGCTGACATTCATAATTTCCTCGGGAGAAAAATCACGATTGTATCCGTCATAGAAGGTATCGGCTTCGTATGCGCTGAGAAGGTCTATATATATTTCTGCAGCTTTAAGACTTTTTTCATCGCTGTCCATGTCCTCGTCATAGGCAATGTCGTAATATTCGTCGAGATATTCGTCCATAACCTTGTAATCAGTTCTTGCATATCCCTCAAGCCTGTTCATTGAAAGTGAACGCTGCGTATAATATTCAAGAGCTTCCGCATCAATATAAGGCTCAAGCATTTCGTTATATTCACCGGAAGAATATGCATTGGAAAACGCATAGGCAAGAAGCTCATACATAACATAATAATCTTCGTAGCAGCTGTCATATTTGGCTTCAAGTCTTTCGTTGTACCAATCGGTATAATAATCCATCGTCAGATACGAAAGCGCTTCCGATACCGCGTCGAGATCATTCAGCAGCGTATCCATATCTTCATGAATTATATCCGGAGAGTCCGGTATCTCCGAATCGTTTATAAGCGTATCTGCGTGATCTTTGACTTCCTCTACAGACGGATACGAATACTTTTCACTGTCCTTGGTTTCATCAGATTCCTCCGATTCTTCCGAATCCGAATCGCTCTCCGATTCATAATCGCTGTTCCACGGGAAGCTGATATCAAAGTTATCGCGGCAGCCCGAAAACGAGGCTGTAAGAAATGCTGCAAGTATAACGAATAAAATACGATTTTTTTTCATTTTAATTCCTTTCGTCAAAGTGTCGGCTGCGCGTTTAGCGCATTACTGTTGATGCTGACTGTTATTTTTCAGAACTTCGGAAAGTTTTTCTACAGCGTCGGGAATCTGTAAGATGCTGTTTACTTTTATATCGGCGGCCGAGATCTCCTCTGCCGTCCCGTAGCCGTAACCGCATCCGATAGATCTGAGGTCATTTTTTACCGCCGTTTCAATATCATGAAAGCGGTCGCCGATAACTATAAATTCTCCCTCATGCCTTGGAGCTATTTTGCGGAAGATCTCATATTTGGGAATAAAATCAAATTCTTCACAGCAATAAAAATAATCGAAGAAACGGTCCAATTTGAAAACTCTTTTATGACGGTTAAGATAATGGAAGCGGCAGTTGCTCAGAAATATAAGGGTATATCCCCGAGATTTCAGTGCTGAAAGCATTTCCTCCGCGCCGTCGAATAAAGCTCCCTCGCCGTTTTCAACTCGCTCCGCCATGTCACTGCCAAGCATTACACGGGCTTTTTCCTTTATCTCGGGAGCAAGCTCGGGGTGAAAGGCGCTCCACATATCCGTAGAATTAAAGCCAAGCCAGCAGCTTATTTCGCTGTCGGCATATTCCTTATGTTTGATATATCCATTATCGGAAAGCCATTTACAGGTGTTTCTGAAAGCAGGGGCATACGTTTTCATGGAATTATGGATAGTTCCGTCGTAATCAAAAATGAGATTTATCATCAGTCTTCGATCTCGCGGATAAGGTTTATCATCTCGATAGCTCCCTCGGCACATTCGCTTCCCTTGTTGCCTGCCTTAGAGCCTGCACGCTCGATCGCCTGTTCAATATTTTCGGTTGTGATAACGCCGAACATTACAGGAATATCGCTTCCGAGCGATACCTGAGCTATTCCCTTTGCCGTTTCGCTGCATACAAGGTCATAGTGTGACGTTGAACCTCTGATTATTGCTCCGAGACAAATTACAGCGTCATACTTGCCTGATTTTGCCATTTTGGAAGCGATAAGCGGAATTTCAAATGCTCCCGGAACCCATGCAACGTCAATAGAGTCCTCGTGAACATCATGTCTTTTAAGAGTGTCGATAGCTCCGCCGAGAAGCTTGCTTGTTATGAATTCGTTGAATCTGGCAACAACGATCCCTACTCTTATGTCTTTCGCAACAATTTTTCCTTCATAAATTTTCATAATCATTCTCCTTATATTTAAAATAGTTATTTCCGAGCATTTCAATAAGCTCATCTTTACTTTCAATTATGTCAAATTTCCACGGTGTATTCAGCTTTTTATAGTATATTTCAACTGTTTCGCCGTTTATTTTGTATCTGCAATTATCTTTGCTTTTCCATGCCCTGATCACATCTGCAATTATAATATGCTCCTCTGTCACATAAGCATATCTGCCGAAGATTATCATCAACAAACAATAGATAAAAAACATTATCCATGCTACAGCAAAAAACATGCAGTCTCTTTCACGTGACAATTCACCGCGTTCGGCAGCTTTCGCCATCTGTACAAACATATTGAAAATCTGGAATGATGATAAACCAAGCCACATATACATGACCGCTCTGTTCTGAGCTTTTACCTTTATCTTTTTATCGGCTTTTTTAATACACACGGTTTTGCTTATCAGCCCCATTATAATCATAAACAGTATAACAGCGGACAAAATCAAAAAAACAATGCTGAATATCTCAAAAAATCCCATATCATTAACCTCTTTTTAATAGTCGAGGATATGCCCCATTTTATTCTGTTTTGTTTTAAGATAAAAAAGATCGTAAGCGGTGGCATCCATCTGTATCGGTACACGCTCTTTGATCTCAATTCCGAATCCGCTGAGCTGATAGACCTTATCGGGATTATTCGTCAGCAAACGGAGAGTTTTACAGCCGAGATCGCGCAGTATCTGAGCGCCGATATAATACTCCCTCATATCACCGGGAAATCCCAGAGCAAGATTGGCTTCAAGGGTATCCATTCCCTTATCCTGCAGCTCGTAGGCTTTCAGCTTGTTTATCAGACCGATCCCTCGTCCTTCCTGACGCATATAAAGCAATACTCCTCTTCCCTCTTTTTCGATAAGAGTCATCGCAGCGGCAAACTGCTGTCCGCAGTCGCATTTAAGCGAGCCGAAAGCGTCTCCGGTAAGACATTCGGAATGAACACGGCAGAGTACGTCCTCGCCGCTTCCGATATCTCCCTTGACAAGAGCAACATGATGCTCGCCGTTAAGCTTGTTGACATAGCCGTATGCTCTGAATTCGCCATATTTAGTAGGAAGCTTTGTATTCGCCACGCATTCGACAAGAACATCATGGCATTTTCGGTATTCCTTTATAGCCTGTATCGTTATGAATTTCAGTCCCCACTCCTTAGATTTCTCCTGCAGCTCTGCGGAACGCATCATAGTTCCGTCATCGCGCATGATCTCGCAGCAAAGACCGCATTCCTTAAGTCCGGCTAGCCGCATAAGATCAACAGTAGCCTCGGTATGGCCGTCGCGCTCGAAAACGCCGTTTTTTTGAGAAGCAAGCGGAAACATATGACCGGGACGGCGGAAGTCCTCGGCAGCAGAGCTGTCATCAACGACCATTCTGGCTGTATATCCGCGCTCTTCGGCAGAAATTCCCGTAGTGGTATTGATATGATCGATCGAAACCGTAAAAGCCGTGCAGTGATTGTCAGTATTCTCATCTAATCCTACCATTTGCGGAAAATGCAGCCTTTTGCAGATCTCACGGCTCATCGGCATACAAATAAGACCTTTTGCGTATGTAGCCATAAAATTCACATTTTCCGTAGTCGCAAACTGAGCGGCACAGATCATATCGCCCTCGTTCTCGCGGTTTTCCGCGTCTGTAACGAGTATTATCTTTCCCTGCCGAAGCTCTTCAAGAGCCTCCTCGACTGTATTGTACTGAAACATATTTATCCTCCCTGATATTGCATTATGTATGATTAAAATTCAAAATCCGTTTTTCGCGAGAAATTCCTCAGTGATTCCCGTTTTGCCCGATTTCTCTGTATTTTCGCGCATCAAGAGCTTCTCAACATATTTGCCGATAATATCGTTTTCGAGATTAACAGTATCCCCCGTTTTTTTTGATGTAAGAATAGTATTTGCGCAGGTATGCGGAATTATAGAAACGCTGAAGCTTTTATCCGTAACTGCCGCAACTGTAAGGCTTATGCCGTCGATCGCTATACTGCCCTTTTCAACAATATAATGCAGAATATCGCTGTCTGCAGAAACTGTATACCATACAGCGATACCGTCTTTTTTTATATCGGTTATAATACCTGTGCCGTCTATATGTCCCGAAACGATGTGTCCCCCGAAACGTCCCTGCGCCGACATTGCTCTTTCCAGATTAACGGGACTTCCGTTTTTTAGCAAGCCGAGAGAAGAACGGCTGAGCGTTTCGTTCATAACGTCCGCTTTAAAAGAATTTCCGGCGAGATCGGTAACTGTAAGGCAAACTCCGTTTACGGCAATGCTGTCACCAATGTGAGCGTCGCTCAGGACAGTATCTGCACTGATCTGTATAAAAGAGGAAGCCGCTCCCCTTTGAATCGACTTAACAACGCCTACCTCTTCAATTATTCCTGTGAACATTATAATTCACCCTGCTTTCTATCAGGAAATCGTTTCCAATCTGTGATATTTTTGAGTCGTACAGCATAAATGCTTCGTCTGGAGAAGAAACTCCCAAGCCTGAAATCGCCGATTTAGCGTCTTTTCCTCCGAACAGCTTCGGAGCAATATAAGCCTTCACTTTATTCACAATACCGCTTTTGAGCGCAGACCAGTTCAGCTCGCCGCCGCCCTCAAGAAGTATACTGTCGATATTTTCTTCTCCGAGAGTTTTCATCAGCTGCCGCAGATCTACCTGTCCGTTCTGCGGCTCGGTAATAATGACGCGGCAGCCGTGCCGCTGAAGCTTCGATATCTTTTCATTATCCTGACGGCAGGCGGCTATGATCGTTGGAATCTCTCCTGCCGTACCGACTATTTTGCTCCGGATCGGAATCCGCAGCCCCGAATCGCATATTATACGAACGGGATCTCTTCCGTTTTCAAGACGGCAGTTAAGCATAGGATCATCCGCAAGAACAGTGCCGATGCCTGTCATTACAGCTGCATGGCGAAGTCTGTCCCTATGAACGTCAAGCCGCGCAGCTTCGCCTGTTATCCACTTTGACTTTCCTGTGTAAGCTGCTATTTTTCCGTCCATAGTCATAGCATATTTCATGGTTACAAACGGAACACAGTTAGTAATATAATAAAAGAAAATTTCGTTAAGAGCGTCGCATTCGTCCCTGAGGAAATTTTCGATCACAGTGATCCCGTGCTCTCTGAGCATAGCTACGCCATTCCCTCCGACAAGAGGATTTGGATCAGACGAGCCGACAAACACGCGTTTAATTCCGTGCTCAATGATTGCTTCGGTACACGGAGGATTCTTTCCGTAATGGCAGCAAGGCTCGAGCGTGACATACATATCGGCTCCTGTGCAGTCCTCCGAGCAATCCAAAAACGCATTGCGTTCGGCATGAAGCTGACCGTATTTCAAATGAGCGCCCCTGCCGATAATTTTTCCGTTTTTGACTATGACAGCTCCGACAAGCGGATTAGGATTAACAAATCCAATTCCTCTTTCAGCAAGACGTATTGCCTCGCGCATAAAATCGACATCGGTCATACAAACGCCTCCAAAAAACAAAGATGCCCTGAAAATTCAGGGCATCGAATCGATTTACATAACACTCGTCTTCTTTTATCCGGACTATACCGTCGGCTTCGGAATCTCACCGAATCGTGCCTTAAAGGCTTGCGGGCTGTACCGCCGGTCAGGAATCCCACCCTGCCCCGAAGATCGTATTATTATTATATCATGTGCCCGAACGTTTGTCAACGGTTTTCAAATAAAAAAGCTCGAAGCGCATAATTCGGGAAAAATCAATACATAATTTTATAAGAATAAACTTAGATTTATGCTTGTAATTATTTACAGGTTATGGTATAATTTATATTAAGATAATGTATCGGATGAGAGGTGACGAGATGGCTTCAAGCAAAGATTATCTCGAATTTATTTTAGAGCAGCTATCCGATCTTGACGACATTTCTTACAGAGCTATGATGGGTGAATATATAATCTATTACCGCGGCAAGATCGTCGGTGGAATATATGATAACAGATTCCTTATAAAGCCTGTTGATGCCGCTAAGAAGCTTATGACCGAAGCTGCGTATGAATTGCCGTACAGCGGCGCAAAGGAAATGCTTCTGGTAGAAAATCCGGATAACAAGGATTTTCTGACAGAATTGCTTAATTCAATGTATGATGAACTTCCTGAGCCTAAGAAAAAGAAATCTAAAAAATAATTGGTTAAAAGTGGTTACAGCTATGAATAAAAAATTTTTTCCAACGCTTCTTGCAGGGATAATGACGTTTTCCGTTATGCCGTCATTAATTTCGGCTAAAGCGCTTGCAGATGAAAAGGGCGACGTTAATTCGGACGGCGAATTTAATGCTGCGGATCTGGTTTTAATGCAAAAATATCTTCTTAACAATAATTTAATTCTCGAAAACTGGGAAAACGGCGATCTCTGTGAGGACGGGATCATCAATTCATTTGATCTCTGCCTTATGCGAAACGAGCTGATCGGAAACGAGTCCGAAACTCAGGGAAGAAAAATCGAGGTTTCAAATATCGACGAGCTTTTCATTGCGGTGAGAAACGCTCAGCCGGGAGATACTATTTTAGTCGCGCCCGGAACGTATGATTATACGGTTTATCAGGGAGCGCAGAAAATCGATACGTCCGCTGAAGGAACAAAGAAATTACCTATAACTCTTACGGCAGCAGATCCGAATAATCCTCCGATTATCACCGGAACAACTCCGGAAAACGGCTATGTTCTGCAAATAACGGGAGATTACTGGATAGTTGAGGATCTGGTTATAACTACCTCGCAGAAAGGTATTGTCCTCGATAATTCCAATCACACGATTATCCGTAACTGCGATATCGGAAACACAGGCTCCGAGGCGGTGGCTCTGCGCGACGGAAGCTCATACTGTCTTGTACAGAACTGCAATATTCACGACAGCGGTCTTGTAACTCCCGGCTACGGCGAGGGTGTTTACATTGGAAGCTCCTATACCGTTTCGGGATTTGATTATAAGTGCGATTACAATACCGTTGACGGCTGCACATTCAAAAATATTGCCGCTGAACACGTCGATGTAAAGGAATACACCACGGGAACAGAAATTTTCAACTGCACCTTCTACGGAGACGGTATGAGCGGACAAAATTATGCAGGAAGCTTTATCGACATCGCAGGAAACGAATGCTATGTTCACGATAATATCGGCTACAGAAACAATAATCCTCAGATAGCCGCTGCGTTTGAAATCCACGATCAGGCTGACGGCTGGGGTTATCATAATAAATTTGAAAATAATACTCTTTACATGGACAGAGAATACGGTGAGATCGATACAAACCGCAGAATGTATGTCGTCGATGGCTGGTTCAGCGATTTTACAGTAAAAAATAATCTTGTAGACTACGGAAACGGTCTTACAAAGGCTCTTCCGGAGTATTACAATTCATACTACGTCACATATGAAGAGTAACAAGAAAGCCGTCACACCGCAGTCTGTCCGTGTTTTTACTGAATTTTCTAAAATTTATGGAAAAATATTCAGGAAACACTTGAAAAAATCCTCGTGATGGTGTAAAATAGTATTGAAGTTGTTATTAAATTAACAACGCTTAATAATGTATTTTAATGATGAAAGGATGTCATACCAATGGCAGGATTAAACAAAGTTACTGTAGAAGACATTAACGTAAAGGGCAGAAAGGTTCTCGTCAGAGTTGATTTCAACGTTCCGCTCAAGGACGGCGTTATCACTAACGACAACAGAATCCAGGCAGCTCTCCCTACCATCAACAAGCTTATTGAGAACGGCGCAAAGGTTGTTCTCTGCTCACACCTCGGCAAGCCGAAGAACGGTCCGGAAGCTAAGTTCTCACTTGCTCCCGCTGCTGCAAGACTCGGCGAACTCGTAAACACAAAGGTTATTTTTGCAGCTGACGATACAGTCGTAGGCGAAAATGCAAAGAAAGCCGTTGCTGAAATGAACGACGGTGAGATCGTGGTTCTTGAAAACACAAGATTCCGCGGCGCTGAGGAAACAAAGAACGGCGAAGAGTTCTCAAAGGAACTTGCTGACCTCGTTGACGGCGAAGTTTTCGTTATGGACGCTTTCGGTTCTGCTCACAGAGCCCACGCTTCAACAGCAGGCGTTACAAAGTTCGTAAAGGAAACTGCTGTAGGTTATCTTATGCAGAAGGAGATCAAGTACCTCGGTAATGCAGTTGAAGTTCCCGAAAGACCTTTTGTTGCTATTCTTGGCGGAGCTAAGGTTGCAGATAAGCTCAATGTTATCTCCAATCTTCTCGAAAAGTGCGATACGCTTATCATCGGCGGCGGTATGGCTTACACATTCATCAAGGCTAACGGCGGTTCTATCGGAACATCTCTCGTTGACGATGAAAAGCTTGACTACTGTAAGGAAATGCTTGCTAAGGCTGAAAAGCTCGGCAAGAAGATCCTCCTCCCTGTTGATACGGCTGTTGCAGCTGAATTCCCGAATCCTATCGACGCTGAAATCGCGATCGAGAACGTAGATTCAGATAAGATCCCTGCTGATAAGATGGGTCTTGATATCGGCGTTAAGACTCAGGAGATCTTCGCTGAGGCTGTAAAGACTGCAAAGACTGTCGTTTGGAACGGTCCTATGGGCGTTTTCGAAAACCCTGTTCTTGCTAAGGGAACAATTGCTGTTGCTAAGGCTCTTGCTGAAACAGACGCTACAACAATTATCGGCGGCGGCGATTCCGCAGCAGCTGTTATGCAGCTTGGTTTTGCTGATAAGATGAGCCACATCTCAACAGGCGGCGGCGCTTCTCTCGAATACCTCGAGGGTAAGGTTCTTCCCGGCGTTGCAGCTATCGCTGAAAAGTAAGCACGCAGCATGTGCAGGCGTTTCCCCCACCTGACTGCGTTTACAGGCATCGGCAGGTAAATGCGACCTTCCCCAAGGTAGGCGGGAGAATTACGCGGCTTACTATAACCAATCAATGGGGCGGATAGAGATATTCGCCCTTATTGTAATAATTGAGGAGTTTACTTATGAAAATTGTTGATAAATTAAAAGAGCGCACGTCGGATTCTTTTTCTGCTGCGCTTCTGATAGGATTTCTTTCGGGAATTATTGTCGGATTTTTAGCTGCTCCAATAAAAAAGGGCATATCGATCGGCAGTAATAATAATATTACTCAGATTGAACCAGATGATGAGGACGAAAAGAAGTGAGGAGAAACGGTGCAGTATTATCTCAAATAATATCACAAATCCAATAAATGAAGCTTGCATATCTGCGCCATAAAGGAGAATAATATGGGATTATTAAAAAAAATTTTGTACAAGCTCGCAGGGACGAACGAAGAACTTCAGCAGCTCTATGCGGAAAAAGGTCCGTGCAATGAATATATTGACGCTGTAATTGCTTTTCAGAAGAATCCGTCGTCATTCGACAAGATCATGAATGCCGATCTGCTTATTTCAGCCGAACGCTATGACGAAGCGGAAGAAATACTCAACGGCATAAAAATCAATTCGCTGATCTTTTCGGACGACGATATCAAGGGAATGGGCAATTTTGTGCTGATGAACCTTTATATCAACACCGGTCGGCGTGAAGAGGCAGGAGAGCTTCTGAGAAAGCATGCAAAGTTCCATGAGATATACTTCCAATCACCGCCGAGAAAAAGATATGGTATGTCCTATTATGCCACTGCTGCGGATATCCTCTCTTATGAGGGAAATGAAAAGGCTGCCATGAGTTGCTTAGCTAACGTGCAGAAATTGGCTCAGAAATATCAACCCGATTATCCCATACTTCCAAAGATCACCTATGTAGTAATACTTAAAAATCTCGGCAAGGAGGAATGGCATGATGAATATGCTGCGGTAAAAGACTATATCGAAGGATATAAAGACTACAAAATGCCGTGGCAGAAGGAGTATATGCTGAAAACTCTGGAGAATGCCGTTCGGTAACGTGCCGAAAAATAAATAATAAGGAGTTATTAAAATGAATAAATCAACAAGAAAGGCAATTATTGCCGGAAACTGGAAAATGAATAAAACAAGACCCGAGGCTAAGGAGCTTCTCGAAGCTATCAAGCCTCTCGTAGCAAACGCTGAGGGAAACGTTGAGGTCATCGCCTGCGTTCCTTTCACAAACCTTGAAACAGCTATCAACACAACTGCAGGCTCTAACGTAAAGATCGGCGCCGAGAACGTTCACTTTGAGAAGAGCGGCGCTTTCACAGGCGAGATCTCTGCTGATATGCTTACCGAGTTTGGCGTTGAGTATGTCGTTATCGGTCACAGCGAGAGACGTCAGTATTTCGGCGAAACAGACGAGACCGTAAACAAGAGAACTCTTGCTGCTCTTAATGCAGGTCTTAAGCCTATCGTTTGCGTAGGCGAGCTTAAATGGGAGCGCGAGTGCAATATCACTGAGGAAGTTATCGCACGTCAGATCAAGCTTGATCTCTGGTCTGTAACTGCCGAGCAGCTTAAGAACGTTGTTATCGCTTACGAGCCTGTATGGGCAATCGGTACAGGTCTTACAGCTACTCCGGATCAGGCTGAGGAAGTTTGCGGATTTATCCGTGCAACTCTTGCTAAGCTCTATGATCAGGCAACAGCAGACGCTGTAACAATTCAGTACGGCGGCTCAATGAACGCTAAGAACTGTGCAGAGCTTCTTGCTAAGCCAAACATCGATGGCGGTCTTATCGGCGGAGCTTCACTCAAGGCTGCTGATTTCAACACAATCGTTCAGGCTGCTGTAAACGGCTGATAAAAAATGATACTGTGTATTAATTATGAAGTTTTTCGCCATACACGCGTAAAAAGTCTTTTCGATCCTTATTCTTATCAAATCTTTTTGGAAGATCATGTTGACCGTGATGAAAACCCTGATTATATTGAGTTTCCTATAGTCACAAGAATGATGTCAATGAAAGCTTATGTTGATAATCTCAGCAACAAGCAGATGAGGAGCAGTTTTGCCGGATGTACGGATAAAGAATTCTGGGATTTGTTCTGGGATACTTTTGACGACGGAGGAGAAATCCTCTGTGATTTTGAACGCTTCGAATATAATTATACACTTAAAATAATTATGGAATGGTGCGATGAAAACAACATTCCGTATTACATCGATAAATCAGACAGTTTTTTGCTTAAGCTGCTGTCTTAAAAATCTAATTTGAAAGGGTTTTAACAATGTCAAAAAAACCTGTAGCACTTATAATCATGGACGGTTTCGGCTATAATCCCGATGATTACGGCAATGCAATAACTGCCGCAAAGAAGCCGAATCTTGACAAATATATGAAAGGACCTCACACTCTTATCGGAGCAAGCGGACTTGATGTCGGACTTCCCGACGGACAGATGGGAAACTCCGAAGTCGGTCACACAAATATCGGCGCAGGACGTATCGTTTATCAGATGCTTGTAAAGATATCCAAGTCTATAAAGGCCGGAGATTTCTTTGAGAACAAGGCTCTTCTTGACGCTATGAACAACTGCAAGGAAAAAAATTCCGCACTTCATCTTATGGGACTTCTCTCTCCCGGCGGAGTTCACAGCCATATGGAGCACCTTTACGGACTTCTTGAAATGGCAAAAAGAAACGGTATCGATAAGGTCTATGTTCACGCATTCCTCGACGGACGTGACGTTCCACCTTCATCGGCTGCCGAATACATGGAAGAAGCCGTTGCTGAAATGAATAAAATAGGCGTGGGCAAGATCGGCGTTATCAGCGGACGTTTCTACGCAATGGACAGAGACAACGCTTGGGACAGAGTCGAAAAGGCTTACGACGCTCTCGTTCTCGGAGAAGGTATTCAGGAAAACGATCCTGTTGAAGCAATAAAGAATTCCTATGCAAATAACATTACCGACGAATTCATGCTTCCGACTGTCGTTTCAAAGGACGCTAAGATAAAAGCGGACGACAGCGTGATCTTCTTTAATTTCCGTCCCGACCGTGCAAGACAGATTACAAGAGCTTTCGTAGACCCTGAATTCAGCGGCTTTGAGCGCAAAAACGGTTACTTCCCGATTCACTTTGTATGCATGGCTCAGTATGACGCGTCAATGCCTAACGTTTCGGTAGCATTCCCTCCGGAGCAGCTTACAATGACAATGGGCGAGTATCTCAGCAAATCCGGCAAAACGCAGCTCAGAATTGCCGAAACTCAGAAATATGCTCATGTAACCTTCTTCTTCAACGGCGGCGAGGAAAAACAGTTCGAGGGTGAGGACAGGATCCTTATCAAGTCACCCGATGTTGAAACCTTCGATATGAAGCCTGAAATGAGCGCATACGAAGTCACCGATGCCGTTGTAGACGCTATTAATTCCGATAAATATGACGTTATCATTCTCAATTATGCTAACTGTGATATGGTCGGACATACGGGAATATTTGACGCTGCCGTTGCTGCCGTTGAGGCTGTCGATACCTGCGTAGGAAGAATGGTTGACGCTATTCTTGCAAAGGGCGGAGCTGCTCTTATTACCGCAGATCACGGCAACGCCGATAAAATGTACGAGCCTGACGGAGCTCCGTTTACAGCTCATACAACGAATCCTGTACCGCTTATCGTGGTAGGACATGACTGCGAACTCCGCGACGGCGGCGTACTTGCAGATCTCGCACCGACAATGCTTCAGCTTCTTGAGCTTCCGCAGCCTGCCGAAATGACAGGTAAATCGCTCATCAAGTAAAGCGGACGCCGTGCAATTAATATTTAAATAAAAACACGCTCTTCCAAGCATTACGCATGGAAGAGCGTGATATATTTTAAACATACTTTATCTGCCGAATTTAAAATTTGCTTTCAGACATTAAATCTGAAAAGAACGATATCTCCGTCCTGCATCACATATTCCTTGCCCTCAAGACGAACGAGACCTTTCTCTTTTGCAGCAGCCATAGTACCGCACTCCATAAGATCGTCAAAAGAAATGACTTCTGCGCGAATAAATCCCTTTTCGAAATCGGTGTGGATCTTTCCTGCCGCCTGCGGAGCCTTTGTTCCCTTCTTGATAGTCCATGCGCGAACCTCGGGCTTTCCTGCTGTAAGGTAAGAAATAAGTCCAAGGAGAGAATATCCCTCTTTTATGATACGATTAAGACCTGAGACCTCCAAGCCAAGCTCGCCGAGGAACATGGATTTCTCCTCGTCTGTCATATCGGAAATTTCAGCCTCTATCTGAGCGCATATCGGAAGAACGGCAGAATGCTCCTCTTCGGCAATTGCGCAAACGGTTTTATAATTTTCATTATTATCGATGTTATTTACAAAGTCCGCCTCGCAAAGATTTGCAGCATAAATAACAGGCTTAGCCGAAAGCAGTGGAGTAGATTTTATCATCTCGCGCTCGTCATCGGTGAAGTCAAATCCTCTTGCCGATTTACCGTTTTCCAGATGTTCTTTAAGACGTTCAAGGAAATCAACCTCCGCCAAATACTTCTTGTCGCCCTTTGCAGCCTTTTTGGCTCGGTCAATGCGGCGTTCCACCATTTCGATGTCCGAGAAGATAAGCTCAAGATTAATAGTTTCAATATCCCTTGCAGGATTTATGCTTCCGTCAACATGAATGATATTCGCATCGTCAAAGCATCTTACGACATGAACTATAGCGTCAACCTCACGTATATCGGCAAGGAATTTATTTCCCAAGCCCTCGCCCTTCGAAGCTCCTTTTACAAGACCTGCGATATCCACGAATTCAAGGGTTGCGGGAGTGAATTTATCCGGCTCGTACATTTCAGCCAGTTTATCGAGTCTTTCGTCCGGAACGGAAACGATACCGATATTTTTTTCGATCGTACAGAACGGATAATTAGCAGATTCCGCTCCTGCGTTTGTAAGTGCGTTAAAAAGTGTACTTTTGCCGACATTCGGCAAACCAACCATACCAAGCTTCATTTATTTACAAGACCTTTCTTTAGACGGTTATGAACGCTGATTGTTTTCATGACCGTTATTTTTTTATTGCTAATACAGACAACACTGTTTAGCTTCCGGAATAATTAATCTTTTTATTATTTACAAGAGAATTGATCGTAGAATTCTGAACCGACAGATCTCCTGTGCGTGTTCCGATGTCGATCGGATTTGCGGCAAGCATATTCAATTCAACATTAGAATCTATTATAGTGACATTTCCGCCTCCGAGAACATCTCCGATTCCGGCAGATTCATCTCCCTCGGAATCAATATTTATATCGGCATTTTTAATTTTGACGTTGACCGAACCGTTCAGCGCTCCTATACACGAGTGACGCGCCGAGCGCATTTTTATATTGATCTTGCCTTTTTTGATCAATACGCTGCCCTCTCCGTCGTCAAGCGCACCCATAGCGACAGCCTGTGCTCCGGAACAGAGCATATTGATATCTGCGGCAGAAGTAACGGTTGCAATTCCCTTCCAGCTGCCGATACCTGTGACTTTGATACCCGAAACTGTCATATCAAGGTGACAGGCTTCCGAAATATCAACTACTGCATCGCCGTTAAAGCTTCCGATAGCAAGACCGTTATGCGAGTACATAAATATTTTTATTTGACCTGAAAGCAGTCTGATAACGGAATCGTCGTCGTTAAAGCCGCCGCCGATGCACAGAGTCTCTTCGCTGTTGCTGATAATCTCCAAAGTACCGAGCATATTTACGGTAATATCTCCGTATCCGTGCTCATAGTCGTTGCCTATTCCGATTCCGGCGGAAGCATAGCAGTCTATAGTAAGATTTCCGTTTCCGGTAAGCTCCAGCTGAGATCCCATAGGAACGTAAATACCCGAGTAATTCAGCTTATTGTTCTTTTTAAGATTCAAAACAAGACGCGCATATTCGCCAATTATAATAGTCGGCTTGCTGTTGCCGCTTATCATATTGACATTTTTCAGCGTAAGCTCGCAGCTGTGATTATCCATAATGGAAATATTCATCTTTACAGGCTTTTCCGGATCTCCGACAATGGTAAGCGAGCTTTGATAAACGTGTATATCGGTATATTTCTCAAGGGCAAGCTTAAGAAGATCGATCTCCGTATCATTTTTAGCCATATAGATCTTTTTCGTTCCGACAGGGCGCGATTCAAGATTCGTGCGGATTATCTCGTCCTTGATCTCAGCCGAAATTTTATTAAGCAGAACAGGCTTAGGCTTAGACGTATAATAGCCTTGGACCAGATCAACTCCAAGACGTATGAGAGTTTTCATTTCCTGAGCTGTCTCAACGCCTTCCGCAAGCGATGTAAGCTGATTTTCGTGGCAGAACTCTATTATTGAAGTAACGAGCTGCTGCTTTTTCAAATCATTATGTATATCGCTTATAAGCGAGCGGTCGATCTTAATATAATCCGGAGAATAATTCAACAGATTTGCGCTGTTGGAATAGCCTGTTCCGTAATCGTCAATAGCGAGGGCAGAATGCATAAAGCCGCATCTTTTTTTAATGATCTCAATGTTTTCCTTGGTAGCGGCTTTCTCCTCGATTATTTCAATTACCGTTTTTTCAAGAAGCTCACCGTAGGTAATATAAAGCTCGTTGAAATCTTCATCGGTAAGAAGAGAATTCGGCAGACAATTTATAAACAATTTTCTGTCCGTGAAAAACTGCTGATTATCGCTCAAAAGCTTCAGCGTATTAAAAAGAGTAAGCTTTTCTATCGCATAGAGACTGTTCTGTTCCGCGGCAATTCTCAGGATCTGCGTCGGAGTCATTTTATAGTCGCCAACAGTCCGCATAAAAGCCTCATAGGCAACTATCTCTCCTGTCTGAGTTTCAACGACAGGCTGGAAATAATACGTAATGAGGTTATCACGTATTATGCGTGAGAAGATCTGCGCATTTTTATATGAATCCTTTTCACGAATATAATTTTCCTCCGAGAACCAGTTGATAACATGACGGCGATCGTTTCTCGCCTCATACAACGCAAACTCAGAGTAATTGACAAGCATATTAAAGTCCGAGGCTTCTTCGGGATAAGAAGAACAGCCAATAGAAAGACTGAGTGTGCTTTTATCGGAAATATCGATTATTTCACCGAAATCATCGGTAAGAACGCAGTTCTGAACAGCCTCGTCCATACTGTTCAAGAGGCTGTAGACATCGGCTTTATCGCAATCCTGGAAAAAGACGCAGATCTCGTAATTTGATTTGGAGCTAATAATTATATTTTCGTTTGAAAAGCTTTTCAGTACCTCGGAAACAGAGGTTATGCAATTATTCGTATTGTCCACAGTAAGGAAAGTTCCCAGCTTATCGATACCGTTTATATACATAGTCGCAAGGAAGCACTTTGTGACATCGGGCATAAGCTTTTTGACCTTCTGCGAAAAAGACGAATATGAGTACAGTCGGGTGATAGGGTCGTACTCGGCAAAGCTTCCCTTATTATCGTTTTCGGAGATCTGCCGCGTGAAATCCTGCACAAATCCCAGCCATTCGTCACTTGTCTCATAAATATTCATCTTTATGTATTTAGTGGTATTGTTATCGGAAAATTTATAGATATGCTTCTGACCGTCCACAGGATTTTTCGAGATTTTTTCAAGAAGATTGAAAAATTCGTATTCGTTAATTTTATCCTTGGAGCATGAAAGCATACGGCAGGCAGTCTCGTCAAGATAAGCTGATTTTTCCTTTGAAATATACATGAATGCGCCTATATTACCCATAAACTGCTGAAATATCTGCCAGTCTCGGCTAAGATAAGGCGGCTTTTTGTCAAAATTAAAGATACTCATAAAAACTCCGTGTACCGCCGATGTCAGCTGTTCCGGCGGCAACTGCATTTACGGCATACAGTAAGCCTTGTTTTTAATAAGAACAAAATATACACATTAATTATACAACAAACGGCTTATATTGTCAATGAATGATTATGAAATTTTCACAAAATTTAATTTCTGCCCGCGTATAAATTGCGGACTTACTTAATAGAATGTATTATCTGAACACGGAGGAAATTTATGCTTATCAAAAATAAAATCATAAGAGATACAGTAATGCTTACCGCACTTCAGTTATTTCTTGATTCGTCATCGCTGCTTCTTAACGCTTTTATAACAAGACGTCTCGGAACATCGGCTATGGGAATACTGTCGCTTACAGGATCGTTTCTCGTGCTTGCCGGAACGGTTTCCAACGGTAATGCATTTTTGTGCATGAGCCGCCTGATCTCAGAGGAGCTTGGAAAATCAAGACGAAATCCAAATCGTGTACTTGCATACGGTCTCGTACTTTGCACGATGCTCAGCACGGCAGTTTCAATTGCACTGTTAGGTTTTTCGGACATCATAGGGATAAAATTCCTAAAAAGCGAAGCCATGAGCAAGGCAGTCCGCCTTATGCCGCTTGCGCTTATTCCGGGAGCGTTTTCCGCCTGCTTCAAAGGCTATTTCAATGCCATGAGAAGCGCAAAAATAACCGCAGCCGGAGATATTCTGGAATTTGCCGTAAAATCAGCCGTTATAGCGGCTCTCACCGTCGGAGCAAAGAGCAGCAGCGACGGCTCGGTATGTACGATGATGATCTGCGGCATTGTTTCCGGAGCCTGCTGTTCTCTCGTTTACTTTTTGATCATGTTCGTAAAATTTCACGGCGTTTATGGATCAAAGCCTTCTATATCGTTTGGAAAGTATATATCCCTCGCAATTCCCATAATGCTTGGAAGCGTAATAACTTCTGCGCTCAGCAGTACAAACGACGCGCTTATCCCGATAACTCTGCGCCAATACGGCGATTCTGTAAGCGAAGCTCTCGGAAGCTTCGGCATCTTTGAAGCTATCGTTATCCCGACAATATTTTTCCCGTCGGTAGTTCTTTGCTCGATGTCGGGAATTATTGTCAGCGAGGCGGCAAGAGCGTCGGCTTCCGGAAACAAAACACGCATTAAAAGCATATCGGAAAAGCTGATAGAGGCCACGCTTATTTTTGCATTCTTTGCGGCAGCCGTCCTTATGAAATTCGGCTGCGAAATAGGAGAGCTTCTTGGCGGCGGACAGCTTGCAGGCAAAATTATTTCAATAATAGCGCCTGTCGTTCCGTTTATATATCTTGAAATAGTCCTTGAAGCTCTTATAAAAGGACTTGGCTTACAGGGCTTTTCTTCATTGAATTATTTTATCGAATACGCGGTAAGAATTTCGATCGTACTTATCTTTGTGCCGAAATTCGGATTTTACGGCATCGTAGCGTCGTATTACGCAAGCAACGTGATCGGCAACTGCTCGCGCGTGATAAAAATACTTCGTCATACGGGAGTAAAGCTGCGCCCTATAAAATCAGTTATTATGCCGATCGTTTACGTATTTCTTACCATGAACGCTGCCGAACTTTTGCTTAGAATTTTCGGGATCGGCACGAAAAGCATTCCCGGAATGATTATCTTTGCGCTTATCTGGGGAGTTGGATATACCGCGATCTTCCTCTTCGAAAAAGACATTATCGTTTCAATTCCAAAAAGCACCTTAAAAAGCAGATCTTCTTTTGTGAAAAATAAACAAAAACGTAAGGCGATTGTATTGTAAAATGTAGAAAATATTTAAGAATTATTGCTTTTTTTTAAATAATAGTTTATAATCTAATAAACACTGTATAAGTTTTTATATGTACACTGTTTTCGGGAAATTTTTCCCAAATAAAATCAAGAGGAGTTTTCAGCATGAACTACTACGATTCAAATAAAATACGCAATATCGCTCTTGCCGGTCATAACGGTTCCGGTAAAACTTCATTGGCTGAAGCTCTGCTTTTCAAGGCAGGCGCTTCCGACAGACTTGGCAAGACTGCTGACGGCACTACAGTATGCGACTACGATCAGGAAGAGATCAAGAGAAAAATTTCTATAAATACTTCCATTGCTTCCTTTGAATATAACAACATCAAGGTCAATCTTCTGGACACGCCGGGACTTTTTGACTTTGCTGCCGAAATGATAGAAGGTATCCGCGCTGCCGATACTGTCCTTATTACTGTTTCGGCTAAATCCGGAGTTAAGGTCGGCGCAAAGAAAGCTTACGACGAGGCTGCCGCTCAGGGCAAATCCAAAATGATCGCAGTTACAAAAATCGACGACAAGGACGCCAATTTCTTCAATGTTCTCACCGAACTGAAAACCGTCTTTGGCCCGACCGTATGCCCGATCGTTGTTCCGGTTCTTCAGAACGGAGCTATCGTTTCCTATGTAAATCTCATCGAGATGAAGGCTTATCGCTATGACGATAAGGGCAACGCCGTAGAAACGGATATGCCTACTTCCGAGATCTCAGATAAAATAGAGTACCGTATTGACGGTCTTATTGCTGCAATTTCGGAAGCTGTTGCAGAAACATCAGACGAGCTTATGGAAAAATTCTTCGAGGGCGAACCGTTCACCCAGAAGGAGCTTATCGACGGTATTCATGACGGTATGAACAGAGGAATCATTACTCCTGTCGTATGTACATCGGCTGTTGATCTCGCAGGCATTGATATGCTTCTTAAGGAATTCGAGCTTCTGCTTCCTGCGCCGTGCGAGGTTTTCCCGTCAGAGGCATATACTCCCGATAAAACTATCATCGAGGTAGAGTGCAAAAAGGAAGCTCCCACAGCTGCTTACGTTTTCAAAACAATAGCCGATCCGTTTGTCGGAAAAATGTCTATGATCAGAGTTATGTCCGGTAAGCTTTCGGCAAACAGCGAGATCGTTAATTCTTCAAATGCAGCAAACGAAAAAATCGGCAAGCTTTACACTCTCTGCGGAAAAAAGCAGACCGAAGTTGCTTATGCCGAAGCCGGCGATATAGTAGTTGCGTCAAAAATCAATGCCAACACAGGTGACACTCTGTCTGACGTTTCAAGGATCGTTGATCTGCCCGAAATGAATTTCCCCAAGCCTTGCTACTCAATGGCTGTAAAAGCTAAGAGTCAGGGCGATGAAGCTAAAATTTCAAGCGGTATCCAGCGTCTTATCGAAGAAGATCCCACTCTTTCATACGGTCAGGACGAAAACACAAAGGAACAGATACTCAGCGGTCTCGGCGAACAGCATATTGAAGTTGCGGCCGCTAAGCTAAAGGCTAAATTCGGCGTTGAGATAAAGCTCAGCGTTCCAAAGATCGCATATAAGGAAACTATCCGCAAGAAAATCAAGGTCGAGGGCAAGCACAAGAAACAATCCGGCGGTCACGGTCAGTACGGTCATGTCTGGATCGAATTTGAGCCATGCGTCAGCAATGAGCTCATTTTCGAGGAAAAGGTGTTCGGCGGAGCTGTTCCGAAAAATTACTTCCCTGCCGTTCAAAAGGGACTGGAGGACTGCGTAAAGAAAGGCGTGCTTGCAGGCTGTCCCGTAGTCGGACTGAAAGCGATTCTCGTGGACGGTTCATACCACCCTGTAGATTCTTCCGAAATGGCATTCAAAATGGCTGCTTCCATCGCTTACAAAGACGGACTTCGCCAAGCCGACCCTGTAATGCTTGAGCCTATAGGAGAGCTGAAGGTAACTGCTCCCGACGATAAAACAGGCGATATAATGGGCGAACTCAACAAGAGACGCGGAAGAGTTCTCGGCATGGAACCGGTAGCTCACGGAATTACTTTGATTCAGGCAGAAGTTCCTATGCGCGAAATGCATGATTTTGCAATGTATCTGCGCCAGACGACAAGAGGTCTCGGAAGCTTTTCATTTGAATTTATGCGTTATGAGCAGCTTCCTGCCAATCTTCTTGCCGAAGTAATTGCGGCAGTTAATGCAGAAGGATAAAATTTTCTCTATAACAATAAAAACGGGAGCGTTTGAATTGAAACGCTCCCTTATTTTGTATAAAATTGTATCGGCAAAACTGCTTACTCAGCTTCAAATTCAAATTTCGGCATTGGCAGCAGCTTATGCATATTTATGGCATGAAGCCTGTCGATCTTCGCTTTCAGCTCTGGCATATCCTCAAGATCGCTTTCGCCCCTGATATATTTGTCGAGCAAAGCGTAGGTGAATCCAAGATTCTCCTCATCAGTCTTACCGCAAAGTCCGTCGATGGGAGTTTTGTGAGTAAGCTCGCGCGGCAGTCCAAGCTCATCGCCGACTGCGATAACTTCCGTGACCGTAAGCTCTGAAAGCGGACTGAAATCCCCTGCGCTGTCACCGAATTTTGTAGAATATCCGACATAGTCCTCAGAAGCGTTGCAGGTATTTACAACACGTCCTCCCACGCACGCAGCCACAGCATAAAGCGTTGACATACGGATCCTCGGAGGGATATTGATCTTAGCCTGAGAAGTAAGCTTGAGCTTTGAATCAATCGATTTTTCAAGAGCTTCCGCAGCTTCGCCGATGTTAATCTCGACGCTTTCGATGCCGAGAGTATCGACAAGAAGTCTGCTGCAATCGATATCCTTTTGCTCACCTCGGGGCATCAGAACTCCAAGAACTCTTTCCTTTCCGAGAGCCTTTACGCAAAGCGCAGCGGCAACGGAGCTGTCCTTTCCTCCCGAAATACCAATAACCGCTTTCGTATTAACATCAGCATTTTCGTTGAAATAATTTTTGATCCACCGAACGATGTCCTCTGTCGTTTTTTTTACATCAAAGCTCATAAAATACCTCCGTAAAGCTGCATACTCTCAACAAATTTATAAGTCTAAAAATAAAAACCGGATGTGGTTAAACCACACCCGGTTTAGCAGTAATACTGCTGGAGGCGCCACCCAGATTTGAACTGGGGATCAGGGTGTTGCAGACCCACGCCTTACCACTTGGCTATAGCGCCGATATTTGGAGCGGATTACGAGGCTCGAACTCGCTACCTCCACCTTGGCAAGGTGGCGCTCTACCAGATGAGCTAAATCCGCACTGGCGACCCGGATGAGGCTCGAACTCACGACCTCTAGCGTGACAGGCTAGCGTTCTAACCAACTGAACTACCGGGCCACTGGTGGGAACTATAGGGCTCGAACCTATGACCCTCTGCTTGTAAGGCAGATGCTCTCCCAGCTGAGCTAAGCTCCCATTCCAGCTTATAAAGTCATCAGCACCTGACGACTTAATTATTATACTACAAGATTTCTGATTTGTCAAGCATTTTTTTGAAATTTCTCAGAAAAATTTTTTCTATCAAAATCAGCGCCGATGTACTGTTATTATATGCAGACAAATCAGAAATGTTTCCTGTTATTTTAGCAGCACCGCACAAAGCACGTCTGACGGCTTTGCACGTCCTCTGCTTACTTGTTTTCCGTCTTTGCGATTATTTCCGAAATTTCTCTAACGGCATTGATATAAAGCTCCGGAACCTTGCAAGTAAGCATATTCACTCTTTCTTCTATCATATCAAGTCCGTTTACAGCCCTTTCCGTATCGCCGAGCATCGCATAACAGTACGCAAGAGCGCAATACTTTTCAATTTCGCCTATATGCTGAAAATTCGGATATTTTATATTGTCTTCAAAGCGCACTTCTCTGTTTATTCTGAGCGACATCTTACAAAATTCTACAGCTCTTTCATATCTGCCGCTGAATTTTTCATAACTCATGAGCAAAACTATTCCAAGATTAATTAAAGATATCTCTCTTCCCTTGACAAATGTTTTCTCGATCTCGTCCTTATTTGCATCGAACACAGCAATAAACTCATCGCCGTTCATCTGATCGTCAAGGGTACTGAGCTTAAGGTAAACAGTATCTTCCTTTTTATAATCGGGAACAGTTTTCAACGCTTCTTCATAAGCCTGCCACGCTTCGTCAAAACGGCCGGAAAGGCTCAGGTAAATATTTTTTGTTTTCAAAAGAATATATCTGTTATATTTGTTTTTCTCTTTTTTCAAATATCCGTCAATAACAGCAGTATAATCGATCTTGCCGAAATCGTTCAGGCATTCCGTTGCCAGATTTTTATATTTTATATAGAATTTACTGCTGCTGTATAATTCTCTGAAATTGTACATACCGCGCGTTTTTTTGTTGGCAAAAAGCATTATCGGCGACCAAAGGGGCAGAGAAGCAAAATTTATTAAAAATACGGCAAAAATAATCACGATACTGATGATCAGATTACGGTCTATAAGCGAGCATAAAACAAATATCTCCACTAAATTCACTGCAAAGCATATTACCGTGAAAATTTTTGTGTTGCGCGAGATTATTTCCTGCTGCTCCTTGCTTAGTTTTATTGCTTCGTCAAGCTGTTCATTCGTAAAATTCATTTATGTCCTCCTTTTCGATCATCTGTACTGACTTATCGGAGCAACTTCAAATCCGTCAAGCAGCGTAGTCATCTTTCCGAAAGCCATTCCTGTGCCCTTGGCAACACAGTTTATAGCGTCCTTTGCTATATGGCAGTTTATGCCGAGAGTTCTCTTGATAAGCTGAGTAAGACCTCCGAGGAGCGAGCCTCCTCCCGTAAGAAGCATTCCGTTGTCGTATATATCGCCTACAAGCTCAGGCGGAGCGTCCTCAAGAACTTTTCTTATCGCCTCAATTATCGCAAAAGTATCGTCCTCGATAGCTTCAAAAAGCTCCGTTTCGCTGAGAAGAACCTGTGCGGGAAGTCCTTTAAGTAGACTTCTTCCCTTTACCGAAAAGGTGCGTTCATCGCTCGGGTCGTACAGATTGCAAAGCTCTATCTTCACTTTTTCCGCAGTTCTTTCTCCGATAAGAAGCTTGTACTTATTCTGAACATACTTTATGATCGATTTATCTATCGTATTTCCTGCGGTTTTTATCGTATGAGAGGTAACAACTCCGTTCATCGAAACAATGGCGACATCGGTAGTACCTCCGCCTATATCTACGATCATGTGACCTCTCGCCTTTGTTATATTTACTCCTGCGCCGATCATTGCGGCGATAGGCTCCTGTATCAGGTATATCTGACGCGATCCGGCGCTTCTTGCCGCGTCAACTACGGCACGGCTTTCAACGTCGGTAATAGACGACGGAACACATATAACCACTCTCGGCTTTATGAGCTGATGTCCCGTGACCTTGAAAATAAATTCGCGTATCATACTGTGAGTAAGATCGTCGTCGGAAATAACTCCTTCTATTATCGGACGAACTACCGCTATATAATCGGGATTTTTTCCTATCATATCGTAGGCTTCACGTCCCACGGCAAGAATGCATTCGGTTCTTGTATTATACGCAATTACAGACGGTTCGCTCAGAACCACGCCTTTATTGCCCATTGTCATAACAATATTTGCCGTACCCAGATCTATTCCAATATCTGTATTTGCCATTTTATGTATCCTCTCTCTCATCATTATCCGTAAGGAAGCGGCTGAACGGGTCGTTTGCATCGGTTCCCGTACCTGCAAGCATATCCTTAAGACAGGTATACCGCCTTGTTCTGCGGTTATTATCGACCATAGTAAATATTTTCTCCTCAGAGCCTATAAGGATAAGCAGCTTTTTAGCTCTGGTAACTGCGGTATAAAGCAGATTTCTGTAATAAAGCTTTTCGAATCCGCCCATTACAGGCATTATGACCGCTTCGAATTCACAGCCCTGACTTTTATGTACCGTTATAGCGTATGCAAGCTCTATCTGAGAAAGCAGATCGAATGTATAAACTGCCACGCGTCCGTCAAATTCAAGAACAGCCGTGCTTGTACTGCGGTTTATGCTGACGATTTTTCCTATATCGCCGTTAAAAATTCCCATTCCGCTTTCATCGTCGCGCTTCCATTCAATGTCGTAATTATTTTTTGTCTGCATGACCTTGTCGCCCGTTCTGAACGTATACAAATAGCTTTTATGCTCGGGCTTGGACTCGGAGGGCGGATTCAGTTCTCTCTGCAGCGCCTTGTTTATTTCTACAGTGCCGAGCATTCCTTTCCTTGACGGTGAAAGTATCTGTATATCGTCCATAGGTGAATAATTATAAGCTTTCGGAAGCCTTGTTCCCGCAAGATCAATGATAAGCTGCAGAGCTTTGTCGTAATCATCGCGCTTGAAAAAGAAAAAGTCGTTATTTTTCTGTTTAAGGTCGGGGTATTCTCCCGATACTATCTTATGCGCATTTGTAACTATACAGCTTTCGCGCGCCTGTCTAAAAATTTCGTTAAGCTCTATGACGGGAACTTTTCCGCTGTCAATAACGTCGCGCAGCAGATTTCCTGCGCCTACTGACGGAAGCTGGTCGCTGTCGCCTACCATTATAAGCTTGCAGCCGAGTCTGACAGCTCTCAGCAGACTTTCAAACAGCAGCACGTCTACCATTGACATCTCATCGACCACAAGGACCTCGCAGTCAAGAGGATTATTTTCGTTATGCTTGAATTTAAGTCTGCCGCCGATGTCGAATTCCACTTCAAGCAAGCGGTGGATCGTCTTAGCCTCTCGCTGAGTAAGATCGGACATTCGCTTGGCGGCGCGGCCTGTGGGAGCTGCAAGAAGAACGCTGCACCCTTTCTTCTCAAAAATAGAAATTATCGCGTTAAGAGTTGTGGTTTTTCCCGTACCGGGACCTCCCGTCATGATCATAAGACCTCTTGAAACGGCAGTAGTTATGGCGTCCCTTTGAAGTCCGGCATAGGAAATATTATTTTCTTCCTCTTCAATGTCAATAAGAGCGTTTATGTCGAAGTCCTCGGGCGAAGAAAAATCACGCAGTATCTGTAGTCTGTCGGCGATAAAATGCTCCGCATAATAATATTCCGGAAGATAAACATATTCACGTTCATTTTTTACGTACTGGAAAAGATTATTATCATCGAGAGCGTCGTTGTATACGCTGTAAAAATCTCTCTCGCTTATATCAAGCGCATTTTCGGCTTTGCTCAGGAGAACGCTGAGCGGCAGGCAGGAATGACCGAGGGTCGTATTCATTTTTAATATGTACTGCATTCCTGCAAGAATACGCTTGTCGGAATTCTTTTCTATCCTCATGTCATGAGCAATAACGTCCGCTTTTTTGAAATCAAGCTCAATCATTTCGCCGCAAAGGAGATATGGATTATCCTTTATCAGCTCCATTGAATTTTCTCCGAACTTACGGTACGCTTTCATGGCAAACTGCGATTTTACTTCATACTGCGAAAGATATGTCATTATGCTGCGAAGAGAAAAAAGCTTTTTCGCCTCCGAGGCGATCTCCTCACACTTTTTTGCCGATATACCCTTTATCTCGCTGAGACGGTACGGATCGTTCTCCATTATTTCAAGAGTCTGAGAGCCGAATACTCTTACTATTTTTGTTGCAAGAGACGGACCGATGCCCTTTATTGCTCCCGACGCAAGATATTTTTCTATATTGACAACCGTATCCGGAAGCTTTCTCTCACAATATTCAGCCTGAAACTGAGTTCCGAACTTATGGTGAGTGACATATTTTCCGTCAAGGATAAGACCCTCGCCGGTTTCTATGTCGCCAAGCTCACCGACAACGGTTATCAAGGTTCCGCCCGCATCGAGATCAAGCACGATATAGCCGTTATTTTCATTGCGGAACAGCACGTTTTCCACAGTTCCCTCTATGTGAAGTACATCGTGCTCCATAATTTCATTCCTTTCGCCGAGTTTTTTCCAAAGTCCTAATTCATGCAGTCTTTAACTGAAAAAATACAGATTACTGCATACTCTTATATTATACTATGTTTTATGCCCGATTGCAAATGTTTTTGACAATATTTTTTCAAGACTTGCAGGATCGGTTATCAGCGCGCTTTCGTGGATATCGCAGAAAGCCCTGCATTCTTCCAGCTGAGCCGTAGTCGCTCCGTAATTTACGATAATAATTTCCTCAAAATAATATGTTCCTCCCGAAAGCTTTTCACTGAGATAAGAAAGCCGTTCGCGCAGCTCAGTATCATCGGGAAACACCGGAATAACCGCCGCAAACGCAGGTTTTCCCTCCCGCTTCACAGGTTTCAAAAACAGACTTACCGCCTCAATTACCGCTATAACCGTCAGCACAAGCAATGAGGTAACGATTATATTGTCCATAATGCACCTCCTATGTAAAATATTTCTGCCTTAGTATTCCCATTATATTCATTGCAGGCAAAATGCGTTACATAAGAAAATATTGCTCATTCAAAAATCAATAATAAAAATTGAATAAAATAATATTAAGATAAATTTGTAAAAAATATCCATAAATACTGGATTTTAGAGTAAAAATGTAGTATAATCAAACTTAGGAAGCTGCTATTATTAAAGTAATTTACACAATTCCAAAGCAATATAATCCTAATTATTCTCTTTCAATAGGCAGCACTCCCCGAATACGGTATTCCGCTGACCGCAACAGCGAAGCACAGATCGTTCTGTGTCAGGAGTTTTTATGGATATGTCCATCATTAAAGACCAGATGTGCGATGTCTGTCATAAAATGTGGCAGCTCGGCTGGGTCGCCGCCAACGACGGCAACGTTTCCGTCCTTCTTGAGGACGGAAACATTCTCGCTACTCCTACGGGAGTAAGCAAAAGCTTTATCACTCCGGATATGCTTGTTCTCATCAACAGAAAAGGCGAGGTTCTTGAAGCAAGCGGCGGAAAACGTCCATCGTCCGAGATCAAAATGCATCTTAAGTGCTACGACGAACGTCCCGATGTTAAAGCGGTTCTTCATGCTCATCCACCGACGGCTACCGGATATGCCGTTGCCAACAAGGCTCTGGACGAATATACCATGATAGAATCCGTAATCGCTATCGGTTCTGTTCCGGTAACGCCTTACGGAACTCCGTCAACAAACGAAGTTCCCGAAGCCATCGCTCCCTATTTGCAAGAGCATGACGTTATGCTTCTTCAGAATCACGGAGCTCTCACCGTTGGCGCGGATCTGATAACCGCTTATTATCGAATGGAGACCCTTGAGCTTTTCGCTAAAATCAGCCTTACTGCGCATCTTCTTGGCGGAGCACAGGAGATCTCACGCGAAAATATCGACAGGCTGTGCGGTATGCGTTCTCAATACGGTGTTACAGGAAAACACCCGGGCTACAAAAAATACAATAAATAGGAGACTGAAATGCTGAAAGGAATTCCATCAATTTTATCACCTGAGCTTCTTAAAGTCCTCATGGAAATGGGACACGGCGACGAGATCGTTATCGCTGACGGCAATTTTCCCTCTGCCGCAATCGCTCAGCGTCTTATACGGCTTGACGGTCATAATGTGCCTGAAATTCTCGACGCAGTTATGAAATTTTTCCCTCTCGATACATATGTTGACGAGCCGATAGCTCTTATGTCGGTCGTTCCCGGAGACGACGAAGCTCCTACAATTTGGGACGAATACAGAAGCATTATAAATAAATATGAGCCCGATAACTGCAAGATAGGCTTCGTCAGCAGATTTGATTTCTATGAACGTGCAAAAAAAGCTTATGCGGTCATTGCTACAGGAGAAACGGCAATATACGCCAATATTCTGCTGAAAAAGGGAGTGGTAAAGAATGGGTAGGCGCGTTCTTTGCTTCGACTTCGGAGCTTCCGGCGGACGCGCCATGCTCGCCGAATCCGACGGCTCCAAAATTGATCTCACAGAGGTTCATCGCTTCAAAAACCGCGGAATTTCCGTAAACGGAACTCTCTACTGGGATATTCTCTCGCTTTACACGGAAATTCGAAAAGGTCTTGTTCTGGCAAATAAGCTCGGAGGATTCGAAAGTATCGGCATTGATACTTGGGGCGTAGATTACGGTATTATCGATAAAAACGGCTATATTATCGGGAATCCCGTTCAGTACCGCGATAAACGTACCTCCTCCATGATCCGCGAAGCTGAAAAGCTTATTCCCCTTGACAAGCTTTACAGCCTGACCGGTAATCAGATCATGGAGATCAACACAGCCTTTCAGCTGCTTGCGGAAAAGAATCAGCGTCCCTACATACTCGAAAACGGTTATGCCGTTCTGCCGATCCCGGATTTGCTGGGATTTATGCTTACGGGCAGCATTTCGGCAGAGCTTTCGATCGCAAGCACTACGCAGCTTTTCGATCCGGCAAAAAAATGCTGGTCAAAGGAAGCGATAACCGCCCTCGGACTGCCTGAAAATATTTTTCCCGAAATTATAATGCCCGGCGAGGTTAAAGGCACGCTCTCTCCTGAGCTTTGCAGCGAGTTGAATCTGCCCTCTGTTCCTGTTATTGCGGTGTGCGGCCACGATACTCAATGCGCCGCTTTCGTCTCGCCTGCCGAGGAAAAGGATTTCATCTTCCTGAGCAGCGGTACGTGGTCTCTGCTGGGAACGATTCTCGATAAGCCGCTGATGAACGAAAAAGCGGCGGAGCTTAATATTACGAACGAAGTCGGATACAACGGCAGAATTACGTTCCTGAAAAATATTACGGGACTCTGGCTCGTTCAGGAAACCAAAGCTTTTCTTGAATCCAAGGGCGAGGAGCATTCCTTTGCCGAGCTTGAAAAGCTTGCGCGCCAAGCCGACAGCTTTACTGCTTTTATCGATCCTGACGCCGAAGAGTTCTCGATTCAGGGAGATATGCCCTCCCGAATACGCGAGTATTGCCGCGCTACGAATCAGACTGTTCCCGAGACATTGGGCGAGATCATGAGGACAATTTACCTCAGTCTTGCGATGAAATACAGATTTGCTCTCGAACAGATCTCCGAATGCACGGGCAAGACCTATAAAAAAATGTGCATAGTCGGCGGCGGCACAAGAGATAAATACCTTTGCAGTCTTACTGCGGACGTTTGCGGCATCAGCGTTGCGGCAGGTCCCGTAGAAGCCACTGTTATGGGCAATGCCGCGATACAGCTTATCAGCTGCGGAGTTATAAAAAATGAAGAAAATATTCCAGGGATCATACGCAATTCGGAAGAGCTTACCGATTATTATCCACAAAAAAATTATGATGAATCATACATGAAATTTATAAAAATTATCAATGAAAGGTGATCGTTATGTATCCAAAAATAGGCATCAGACCAATTATTGACGGCCGTCAGTTCGGCATCAGAGAAAGTCTTGAAACACAGACAATGAACATGGCTAACGCAGCCAAGGAGCTTATCGAAGCAAATGTCCGCTACTCGGACGGAACTCCCGTTCAGTGCGTGATCTCTCCGTCCACTATCGGCGGTGGAGCGGAAGCTTACAAATCAGAAGAATATTTTTCAACTCAGAACGTTTGCGCGACCCTCTCCGTCACACCCTGCTGGTGCTACGGCAGCGAAACTATGGATCTTAATCCGCTGACGATAAAGGCAGTTTGGGGATTCAACGGCACAGAGCGTCCCGGAGCTGTTTACCTTGCGGCAGCAATGGCTTCTCACGCCCAGTGCGGACTTCCTGCTTTTGCTATCTACGGACGCGACGTTCAGGACGCCGATGATAAAACTATCCCCGAAGATGTAAGCGAAAAGATACTCAGATTTGCAAGATGCGCAATTGCCGCAGGACAGATGAGAAACAAGGCTTACGTAGGTCTCGGCTCGGTAGCAATGGGCATTGGCGGCTCGTACTGCAACAGTGATTTCTTCCAGAACTACCTCGGAATACGCGCCGAATGGGTGGACATGAGCGAGATCCTCAGACGTATCAATCTTGAAATATATGACCACGACGAGTACGAAAAGGCTTATAAATGGGCAATGGTTCGCTGTCCCGAGGGCATGGACGTGAATGAGGAAACTCAGCTTGAAGACGGAATCGATCCTTTTGAATTCAGAAAGCCGCTTACTCCCGAGCACAAAGAGGAAAACTGGGAATTCTGCGTTAAAATGACTCTTATCGTGCGCGATATCCTGCAAGGAAATCCCAAGCTTGCAGAAATGGGCTGGCTTGAGGAGAGCAGAGGAAGAAACGCTGTACTCGGCGGATTTCAGGGACAGAGAATGTGGACGGACTGGCTTCCTAACGGTGATTTTACCGAAGCTATCCTCAACTCAAGCTTCGACTGGAACGGCAAAAAAGAGCCTGTAACGCTTGCTACGGAAAATGACGGTCTTAACGGCGTAGCCATGATGTTCGGAAAGCTCTTGACCGGAACGGCTTCGATTTTTGCTGACGTCCGCACCTACTGGAGTCCCGATGCTGTAGAGCGCGTTTCGGGCTGGAGACCCGACGGTCTTGCCGAAAATGGTTTCATTCACCTTATTAATTCCGGAGCAGCCGCTCTTGACGCTACCGGAGCTTCAAAGGATTCCGACGGAAACGGCTGCATCAAGCCTTGGTGGAGCGTTACCGACGACGACATCGACGCAATGCTCGGCGCTACGGACTGGTGCTGCGCAAATCTCGGATATTTCAGAGGCGGCGGATATTCTTCACACTTCAAAACTCAGGCTGTAATGCCCGTGACCATGATTCGCATGAATATTCTCAACGGTTCTCAGCCGTTCCTTCAGATTGCAGAAGGATTTACTGTAGTTATTCCTGACGAAGTTCATAAAATTCTTGACGAGCGCACCGATAAAACATGGCCGACAACATGGTTCGTTCCGCGCCTTACAGGAAAGGACGCTTTCACCGACGTTTACTCGGTAATGGCTAACTGGGGAGCAAATCACGGCTCACTGACATACGGTCATATCGGAAAGGATCTCATCACTCTCGCAAGTATGCTGAGGATACCTGTTTCAATGCATAATATCGACGACAGCGATATTTATCGTCCTCATACGTGGGCGGCATTCGGAACAAAAGAGCTTGAATCGGCAGATTACCGTGCCTGCGAGGCTTACGGACCTCTCTACAAATAAACAAAAACATTTTCCCACAAATTTAATCATATATTGACTATTTTTGAAAAATGAGGTATAATATCTACAGTACTATTTTTAAGGAGATATTATTATGAGTGAATGTACACACGATTGCTCTAATTGCTCAAGCAACTGCTCAGAACGTCAGCAGGAGCCTCAGAGCTTTATTGAAAAGCCTAATCAGCTCAGTAAGATCGGCAAAGTTATCGGCGTTGTAAGCGGCAAAGGCGGAGTCGGCAAAACAATGGTTTCGTCTCTTCTTGCCGTAAGTATGCAGAGACTTAATAAAAACGTCGGTATTCTGGACGCCGATATCACGGGGCCCTCCGTTCCGAAGGCATTCGGCATAAATTCAAAGGCTGATGCCTGCGAATTTGGAATCTATCCTGTAAAAAGCAAAATGGGAATTGACGTTATGTCCGTAAATCTGCTTCTTGAAAATGCAACCGATCCCGTAGTATGGAGAGGTCCTGTTATTGCAGGCGTAGTAAAGCAGTTCTGGACAGACGTTATCTGGAAAGATATAGATTGCCTTTTTGTTGATATGCCTCCGGGAACAGGCGATGTTCCGCTTACTGTTTTCCAGTCGATACCGGTAGACGGAATCGTTATTGTTACATCGCCGCAGGAGCTTGTTTCAATGATCGTTGAAAAGGCAGTTAAGATGGCGAAGCTCATGAATATTCCTATTCTTGGAATTATTGAAAATATGAGCTATTATGAATGTCCCGACTGCGGAAAGAAGATAAATGTTTTCGGCGACAGCCATATCGCAGAAATTGCAGCCGAATACAGTCTTCCGGTGCTTGCAAGAATTCCTATTTGTACCGATCTTGCAAAAATGTGCGATCAGGGAACTATCGAGCTTTTTGAAGGCGACTGGCTTGACGCTGCGGTCGATACTATCGATAAAATTTAATTTTTATAAGAAATCAACCGTAAAAAGGAGCAGATATGATCTGCTCCTTTTGTTTATTATATGCTGTTATATGATTTCCTCAATTTTTCGCAATGGGAATTGAATTGCCATCCTCATCATAAAAGACGATATTGTCAATATATAAATTCGACTCGTTTTTCATTCCCCAGCGCATGATAAGGAAATTTGCGTCCTCCATATCGGCAGACCATTTCTGACCGCCCGCCGCCAACAGAAATTTAAATTCGGCATGAACGGCTCCTGACATCTCGAAGTCATACTCGCCGCCGCTGAATTCCGTAAACTGATACCACTTATCGTCAGCAGCCGTAACAGTTCCGCCGCCGCCGCCGATCCAGCCGGGAACCTTAACATTCTCGCCGTTGTCGTTTACAAAAAGATCCGAAGTCGCATCGGCATAAAGGTCAAATTCAATACTGTTGACTTTTTCAAGATTCTCAACACCGAGAAGCTCGGCAGCATTAATGCGTATCTTCTGAACTCTGTCGTCAAGCGGAACACTGCCGTCATCTGTAAATTTAAGCATTTTGTTGCCCTGAACTTCAACAACGGAAAGCTCACCTACAGCGGCGTCCGAATTATCGGAATCGTCATGCTCTACAACAGCAGCAAATGAAAAATTCCCATCGTCAAATGTAACGGCATTAACATCATCGGCTTCAACAGGTGAAGGAGGAACAAGCTCCTTCGTATCTTCCTCAGCCGCTTCCGCCTTTGAAGCGTCATCGGGAACGGAAGCCGAAACGCTGTCCGATGCCGAGTCGGAGCTGCCGCTATTTTTATCGTCGCAGCTTGCTGCAGCTGCCATCATTGAAAACACGAGTGCGCCTGCGAGAAGCTTTTTATAGTCCATGTAAGTATCCTCCTTTTAAAAACAATGCCCCCTGAAATCAGAGGGCATCATATTAATCAAGCCTTGTTATAATTAATCCTTTTTTCTTGTGATCACTGCGGCTGTACCTGCAACTGCAAGAGCTGCAACTGCTGTACCAACGCCTGCAACCCCGGTATTTGCAGACTTTTCAGCGGAATCTTTTTTAGATGCTGTCGTTGTAGTTGTTGACTTATCGTCCTTTTTATCGGCAGCTGTTGTAGTTGTTTCTTTCTTGGTATCGTCTGCCTTTGTTGTGTCTTCGGTCTTATTATCGTCAGCTTTTGTAGTATCTTCCTTTTTAGTATCGTCACCGTTTGTAGGAGCTTCGGTCGTATCGTCGTCAGCCTTACCTGTTGTGATAGAATCAATAGTGATAGTGATGCCGCTTTCTTCAATCGACTGACCATAGTTGAAGTAGTTGATATTTGTTGAAAGTGCAAGAGCGCTGATGTTCTCTGAATTAACGCCATTCCAAACAGCAGTATAGCTGCCGTCGCCGGTGATCATAACCTTATCATTACCCGAGGTACCGACTTCCCAACCCTCTACGCCTGCAATATTACCGGAAACGAAAGCATAGTAAGCGTCAAGCTCTTCCATATTTTCGTTTGTGTTATGTGAATTTGAACCAATACCCTTGATCGTGAAATTAATAGTTATGTTATCCTCAACAGCTGTGTTAGGGTCAATATCTTCGATGTTTTTTTTCTGTCCCCATATATTATAAATATTTACACGAAGGCTTCTTCCGTCATTTTCTGTGTTTGTAGCCTCAGCGCTCTGAGTATGTGCAATAGTTGTAACAGCAGCGTTAGCATTAAATAATGTCATAGCAGCAACAGAGCTTACAGAAACAGCAGCTGCTGCAATTGCTGAACAAAACTTAGTCATCTTCATAATAAAACTCCTAACTGTGCAAAGATCTCGCCTCAAAAATCATCTGCACCATATATTTTCATATTTTCATTATATCATCAAATCGCCACAAAGTAAAGTAGCGTTTTCCACAAATAAATTGTGCTTAACTCCGAGATTTTTATCATTATTGTACATCTTCGCGCTTGCTATCAATAATAGCAACGACCTCATGCATCAGATCAAATGGTTTGACCTTTGGAGTGATCTTTACGGAAACATACGATTTTCCCGTACCGTTCACTGTTATGCTTCCTTTATATGCGGCTGAAAGAGCAAATATCTGATCGCTGTTCAGGTAAGACGTATAGAAATACATTGCTCCGTTTTTCTGCGATATTTCGGTTATTCCGAGACGCGCCGCCTTATTTCTCAGCAGCGATACCTCTATAAGTCCCATGACTGCTTTTGGAGGATCTCCGTATCTGTCAACAAATTCATCGATAAGATCGAGCTTATCTTCCTCGTCTTTTATAAGCATGATTTTTCTGTACATATCAAGCCGCTGGTTGAGACTTGATATGTAATTTTCGGGAATATGCGCGTCGATCTGTATATCCACAAGGCATTCCGCGATCTTTTCGGGCTTCTCGCCTTTTTCCTCGGCTATCGCTTCCGAAAGCAGACGCAGATACATATCATATCCGACAGCCTCCATGTGACCGTGCTGTCTGCCGCCGAGAATACTTCCCGCTCCGCGTATCTCAAGATCGCGCATAGCTATTCTGAATCCGCTTCCAAACTGCGTAAATTCGCGCATCGCCGAAAGTCTCTTTGCCGCTACCTCTGTTAGGACCTTATCTTTTTTAAATGTGAAATAAGCATATCCCCTGCGGTTAGAACGACCTACTCTTCCGCGGAGCTGATAAAGCTGCGAAAGTCCAAACCTGTCGGCGTCCTCGATAATAAGCGTGTTGACATTCGGAACATCAACTCCCGTTTCAATGATCGTAGTGCAGACAAGAATATCCATCTCGTGATCGACAAGCTGCTCCCAGATATCCGACATTTCCTCCTCAGGCATCTGACCGTGGGCGAACGCTATTCTCGCTTCGGGAAGAAGCTCCTTGAGACGCGCGGCACATGACTGTATCGTATCAACTCTGTTGTGGATATAATACACCTGACCGCCGCGCCGCAGCTCGCGAACGATCGCCTGAACAAGCGTACCTATCTCGTATTCCACAACATAAGTCTGTACGGGATATCTGTCCTGCGGCGGTTCTTCGATAACCGACATATCGCGGATACCGCTCATCGCCATATTCAGCGTTCTCGGTATTGGAGTTGCCGAAAGCGTCAATACGTCAACTCCGCTGAAATTCTCCTTGAATTTTTCCTTGTGCGCAACGCCGAAGCGCTGCTCCTCATCTATAATGGCAAGTCCCAGATCCTTAAACACAACGCTTTTCTGTATGATCTTGTGAGTGCCGATTATCAGGTCGATCGAGCCTTTTTTCAGCTTTTTAAGGATTTCGGTCTGCTGCTTGGCAGTTCTGTAGCGTGAAAGAAGCTCGATATTTACGGGAAAATGCTCGAATCTGCGCAGCGCCGTCTGATAATGCTGCCACGCAAGAACCGTAGTCGGCACAAGTATCGCGCACTGTTTTCCGCCGAGTATGCATTTCATTGCCGCACGAAGTGCAACTTCGGTTTTTCCAAATCCTACGTCTCCGCACAGAAGCCTATCCATAGGGCGCGCACGTTCCATATCTGCCTTGATCTCGGCTATACTTTGAAGCTGATCGTCTGTTTCGACATAGGGAAAACGCTCCTCAAAATCGTGCTGTATCTCGTCGTCGGGATAAAAGGCAAATCCGACGCTTTTTTCACGCTTCGCATAAAGAGCCGTAAGCTCGTGAGCCATGTCTTTTACGGCGCGCTTTACATTGTTTCTTGTTTTCTGCCATTCGCCTGAGGAAAGCTTGTTCAGCTTTACTCCCGAATCGTCTCTTGGACCGATATATTTTGAAACAAGATCAAGCTGCGTTACGGGGATATACAGCTTATCCGTGCCTGCATACTGAATTGTGATATAATCCTTGACAACGCCGTCGAATTCAAGCTTGCGTATACCGATAAATCTGCCTATTCCGTGTCCTGAATGAACAATGAGATCGCCCTCCGAAATATCCGCAAGACTGCGAATTTCCTCGCTTTTATTCTTTTTGCTGCGCCGTTTTTTACGTGAGGAATTCATTGCTCTGCCTTGAGTAATGAGAACCGTTTTATTATCGGGATATTCAAAGCCGCTGCTGAAGCTTCCCGACATAAGGCACACTCTTCCGTTTGCAAGCTCTGCGCCCTCCGAAACAAGATCGCACGGGATTCCCTGCTCGGCAAGATCCTGCTTTATAATAGGAAGCGTTTTATCGCTGCCTGCCGCAACGATCATGCGGTATCCCCTGCGCCTGTAGTCCGAAATGTCCTCGATAAGCTGCTTCATATCGCCGCTCCACGAAGCCGTCTGCAACGCTTCAAAGCTTATTATTCTGCGGAAATCAATGCGCTCTCCGCTCTGCACAAAAGAGCTGAGATAAAGGCAGTTCTTACCCGAAATGACATTCTGAATCTGAGGCAGCTCCATATAGTAACCGTCAAGACCGCGGCAGAGCTGTCCGTCCTCCATAAGTATCTTTACGTCCTCGTTATGACGCGATATGACTCCGTTTGCATTCTCCATAACCGATGAATAATCGCTGAATGCCACAGTTCCGTCAATGTAGTCGAAAATCGTTGCCGCGCGGTCATAGACAAGCGGATAATATTTTATGATGTGATTAAGAGTTTCCCCTGCCCTGAGACGATGCACATCTGCGCCGAGATGTTCACGTATAAGCTCCATACGCTTTCCGCGCACCTTTTTGCACAGCTTTTCAATTTCGTCCGCAAGAAGCTCTCTGCTGCACAGGACCTCGCTCGCGGGAGATATCTCAACCTTTTCAATTTGTTCTCCTCTGCGCTGAGTATCGGTCTCAAATTCGGAGATCGAGTCTATTTCATCGCCCCAAAGCTCAATACGAACAGGCTTTGCGGCTTGAACGGGAAATATGTCTATAATCGAACCTCTGACCGAAAACTGAGAAGCTCCCTCGACCTTTTCGCATCGCTGATAACCGATTTCAGACAACCTGCCGCACAGTTCCTTCAAATTGATCTCATCGTCGGAGCTTATCTCTACAGTACCCGAAATAAGCTGTTCGCACGGAATAACAGGCTGCATTACAGCCTCTATGCCTGCGCATATGATTCCGCAATCGTTCTTGACAGCCTTTGTAAGCGCGGCTATTCGCATATACTCGTATTCACGGTTGACGCCCTCAACGGGAGTAAATACAAGCTCCTTTGACGGAAAAAGAACAGCCGTCTCTGCTCCTGCCATCATGTTGATATCGTCGCAAAGCCGCTTCGCTTCGGCTTCCGTACCTGTAACGGCAAGAACAGTTCCCCTGCCGCTTACGGAAAGAAGAAGCTGCGCTCTGTGTATATGGGAAAGCCCCGTCACAGAGACGGGCGATATATTTCTTTTAAGCGAATCCTCAACACTTTTAAAGCCGTCAAGCTCGCTGAAAACGCTTCTGAAAAGATTCATTATGAAGATCTCCTAATGTACTCACGAATTATATTTATTCATAGCTTCGTCGGTTTTACCGCAGACCATAAGCTTTATGCATTCCGCGGCATTGGCGGCAGACTGCTTCATTTTCTCGGAATCTTCCTTAGAAAATTTTCCAAGAACCCATTTTGCAAGGTCGTAATCGGGATGAGGCTTTTTTCCTACTCCTATTTTTATACGAGGAAAATCTTCACGTCCCGTAAGCTCTATAATGCTTCTGATGCCGTTATGACCGCCGTGACTGCCCTTGCGCCTGATACGCAGCTTTCCAGGTTCAAGGGAAATATCGTCATAGATGACAATAAGCTTTTCCGCGTCTATTTTATAAAATTCAAGCGCCTGAACTATCGATTCGCCGCTCAGATTCATGAAAGTAGTCGGTTTAAGCAGCAGACATCTTTTTCCCTCAACAGATACCTCAGCCGTCTTCCCCTTGAAACGCAGACGGTTTATCTCCGTCCCGAGCTGCTTTGCAAGAGCATCGACAGTAAAAAATCCGGCATTGTGACGCGTGTTTTCATATTCCATACCCGGATTTCCCAAACCTGCTATAATATACTCTATTTTACCGCCTGATGTATGCGAATCCGAAGAAATTCTGTCGAATATATCAAAAATACTCATAATAATTATCCTTCCGTATAAGAACCTGTCTTCACAAGCAACAGCACACGTCTTTTAGACAATCTTTTTCTGCTGCCTTCGTTAAAAATCCTTGCCATACACCAGTATGCCTGCGGATTTTTGTCTTGCCATCAACAAAATCTTGCCGAAAATCCGCACACTGATCTTGCGAAGACAGGTTCTAAATGTTAATTCCGAATAATTATTATACTATAATTTTTATTAAATTGCAACCCGAATATTCTCATTTTTTACACATAATACAAAAACATAAAATATTCAAATCGTACGACAACTTGTAGTTAAAGTGTTGACATTTTATACTCAATGTGATAAAATGTTTAGTATACATTTAGTATAAATTTCTTAATATATGAAGGAGGCTTTTATTTTTATGCAAAAATCAACACTTAAAAAATTCTTCTCCGGTCTTATTGGCACGGCAGTTATCGCTTCGGCTTTTCCGGCTGTAATCCCTTCGGCTCCGATAAGCGCAGAAGAAAGCGGACGCATTATTTACTCAAGCGATTTCGAGGACGGAGACGTTTCGGCATTTACTAACAGAGGCACAAACGATACCACAGTTATCGGAGATTCAACAGAAAATGCGGTAAGCGGCACTCATTCACTTTGTGCAAGCGGACGTACAAGTTCATGGAACGGTCCTGCTTTCCGACTTGACGATAAATGTGAGCCGTTTACCGAATATTACATAAGCGCAAAGGTTAAAGGACGCTACTATACCAACGCTACTTTAAGCTTCCAGTATTCGGACACGTCAGGCGAACCTCACTATTCAAACCTCGTCCAAAATCTGAACGGCAGCGACTGGCAGACAGTTGAAAATGTCAAGGTCAGCTTTACCGATGATATGACTGATGTCTATGTTTATTTTGAGGGCGGAAGCGACGATATCTTCATTGACGATTTCAGTGTTGTCGAAGTTCCTGCTATCCAGATCGAAGAAGATATTCCATCGCTTAAAACAGTTTATTCAAATTATTTTAAAATCGGTACTGCAATAACTCCGGCAGCACTCAGCTCAAAACCTACCATGAGTCTCGTAGATAAGCATTTCAGCGGAAGCATAACGCTTGGAAACGAAATGAAGCCGGATTCGGTTATCGATAAAAACGCAACTCTTAAATATGTTGAAGAGACCGGTGATGATACTAATCCTCAGGTATCATTTTCAGCTGCCAAGAGCGTTCTTGACTACTGTCAGAAAAACAACATTCCGGTAAGGGTCCATACTCTTGTATGGCACAGCCAGACTCCGGACTGGTTCTTCAAGGAAAATTATGATGCCAGCGGCGAATGGGTTTCTTCCGAAAAAATGATAAAGCGTATGGAAAACTATATCAAAAACTATTTTGAAACTCTTACCCAATTATATCCTGATGTTGATTTCTATGCCTGCGACGTAGTAAACGAAGCTTGGACAGATAACGGAACTCCGAGAGATCCCGGCGAGCAAGGCTCAAGCGGTTCGTCAAAATCAGCATGGGTACAGGTTTTCGGCGACAACTCTTTCATAGAGTACGCTTTCACATTTGCAAGAAAATATGCTCCGAGCAATTGCAAGCTCTATTATAATGACTACAACGAATATATGCAGAATAAAACCACGGCTATTGTTAATATGGCTAATGATCTGAAAGAAAAAGGTCTTATAGACGGAATCGGAATGCAGTCACATCTTGACGCACGTTCCGGCAGTGACGCATTCCCATCAATTTCAGCTTACGAAAAAGCCGTAAAAGCTTTTACAGAAACTGGTCTTGACGTTCAGGTGACCGAGCTTGACGCTACAATTCCGGGAAATACAGATGCTAATTATGAAGTACAGGCATCTTATTACAGCAATATTATGGACATTCTTGTTAAATATTCAGACGGAATTTCAGCCGTTGTATTCTGGGGAATAAACGACGACGGCAGCTGGAGAGCATCACAGTATCCTCTTCTCTTTAACGCTGAATACAAAGCAAAGCCTTGCTTCTATTCAATAGTTGACGGTATTGAGGTTCCTACTGAGACAACAACCGAAGCTGATGACGATATCATTTACGGAGATGCCGATCTCAGCGGCGGGGTTACAATAGACGACGTTATACTTATTCTCTGCCATGCTTCGGATAAAGACAGTTATCCGCTTTCAGATGAGGCTCTTAATGCTGCCGACGTTTACCAGAGAGGCGACGGAATCAGCGTAAACGATGCAGTTTCAGTCCAGAAGCTTCTTACGCTTCAGCTTGATTCTCTTCCGGAATCCTACGCAGAATAACTTTATCGAGCAAAATCCAATAATATTGATTACAAAAACAAACGCTCCTTATTCGAATGTGAATAAGGGGCGTTTTTCAGGTATTAACAAATTTTAAATATATGATTCAGGCAATGAATCAAGCTGCAATGCCAGTAATTTCTGAACCGATACGGCGTCATTTGCACTAACTCCGTCACCGTTCTGATAAACGTCGGCATTTCTGAGAGCCTTTGCCTCCAAAGGAAATTTACTTTTGTCAGACGAATAACAGAGAATCGTTACAACGTCGTCAATTGAGACTACTCCGCTGAGATCAGCGTCACCCCATACAATGTCGTCATCTCCTGTTGTCGTCTCTATTTCAGAGGACATTTTTCCGTAGATAATTCCACAGCCTACGGTCGACATATAAACCTTGCCGAATTCGTTCATATCGCCGACAAGGAAGTTGCCGTTTCCTGTTCCTCCGTAAAGATGATCGGTATTGATGCAGACCCATGTCTTTCCGCCGTCAGTTGAACGATATATTCCCTCAGCATCGTTTTCAGCCGGCTTTCCGTACATGAACAGAGTGTTCATTCCGCCTGCCTTTTCGGGCTTTCCGTAACCTATTGTCTTAGCATAGAATACGTCGGATTTTTCTATCTTGCTTCCGCCGTCTGTGATTATATACATACCGTTCCAGCCAACTGCCATAGCGAGCGTATCATCTGTAATATAAGCAAGGTCACCCGTATGATCGCACTGGTCGTATCTGCTTACAACAGTTTCCTTGAAGGTTGCGCCGTAGTCCGTACTGATATAGAACGAATAGTGCGACTCGTCAAGAGTAGGTTCTGTTTTATTGGGATCGGACGCCCAGTAATCGTTGTGCTTGATGCCCGATCCGTAAACGATAGCCGGATTATTCGGATCAACAAGCGGATACGTTGTTTTTGAACCGTCAAGACCCGTTGAATCTTTCCATGTTGCACCGAAATCATCTGTATATTTCATAGAAGCGTTGCTGTCGGTTGCTTTTATAACTCTGTATGTTCCGTCCTCAAGCTGAGTTACGGCAACCTTACCGCCTGAGGAGATATCCATTTTTGTCCATGTTTTACCTGCGTCTGTAGAATAATATCCGCTTCCGTTGTCGCTGCCGTGTTCGGAAACTCTTACCATGACATCGGGATTCTGAGGGCAATATGCAATCGCGCTTGTCGAGCCGATATTCGGCTTATACTGCTGCGGTATGTCGGTTTCGCTTTCGTGAATAAAGCCGTCATAGTCACCTATCGCCGAGTAAGCTGCTCCGCCGGGAACGCTTACCATATCAAGAGCAACGACCTCTTCTACGCCGTCCGGATCGAAATAAAACTGAATTCCCTCGTCTGCCCAAACATTGTCGCAGGCAAAAACTCCGTTGCCCGAGGTCATAAGGATCTTATCCGGATCTCTCGGATCTATTAGAATACCGCTGCCCCAATGGCAAGCCTTGCCATAGATCCAGTCATAACCGTTGATATCTATAGGAAGTGAAAGGAAATTTTTATGCGAACCGTTTTCATCGTAAATTGTTTCGCCCTGTCCGGGAGTAATATCCAGCCATGTTTCACCGCCGTCTGTTGAACGGAAGAAATGATCGCCCCATGCGATACTGCCTTCTGTCCATTCCTTTTCGTACCACTGATCGGACCACACGCCGCACGTTCTTGCTACCATTTTATTAGGATCGTCTTTATCGACGGTTATCATGCCAACGGCATTATTTGTAACGGAAAGCTGCGAGACCTTGCCGCTTTCAACGTTATATTTGTAAGCTCCGCCAGCCGCACCGGAAAATGCAAGACCTGCAATATATGTGAAGAAAAGATTTCCGTTATGGTCGCTTGTAATGGAAACGGGATAATTTGCGTTCGGAAGATCCGATGAAAGCTCCGTGAATTTATCGTCCTTGACATCGGCAACGTGGATATTTGCCTGACCGGTTACGGACGTTCCGACGTAAACCTTGCCGCCCTCGATCAAAATTGATGCAATACCGTTCTGCTGATTATAGCCCTGTTCGCCCTTATCTTCACAGCCGCGTGCAATGTGGTCTGTCCAGTGGGGATATTTCATAGAATATTTAAATAATCCAAGATCGTCGTATCCCTTTACGGGATTCCACGTTTTACCGCCGTCGGTCGACTTTATAAGTGCGGATTCTCCGGCAGTAACGTCTCCGCCTGCATAAATAGTATCAGTATTGTCAGGGTCTATTGCAATAGGTTCAATACATTCACGTCCGTCGCCATTGCCGTGGATCTGTATATGTTCCGTAACATCAGTACCTGTAAAGGTCTTGCCGCCGTCTGTTGTTTTATAAATAACCGTTCTTGCTCCGGAGAAATAAGCGCATCCGCAGAGGAAATAAACCGTATCGTCATCGTTCGGATCAATGGCTATGCCCTTTACGCTCAGCAGTCCCCGTTCATCTTCATTCATAAAATCAAAAAGCTGAACCCATCTTTTATTTGTATAATCGTACTTGTACGCGCCCCCGACATCTGTACGAAGATACATTTCTTTCTGACCGGTAACGATACCCGAAACGAAACCTCCGCCGCCGATTTTCAGGGAATCCCATTTGTAGCTGTCTGCAAGCGAAGAAACAGCGCTGACATCCGGAATATTTTTATCTGCCGGCAAAGATACTATAAACGCTGAAGCAAGACTCAATGTCAAAGCTCCTGCAACAGCCTTTCTCATTAAATTCATTTGCAAAACTCCTTTTAATTATTTTACATGTTCATGATTTGTTAAAACAAATTATGAACATATTACATTTAAATATTAGCACATTCTTCTATGATTGTCAATAACCCAACACGATTTCTTGTACAAAATTTCTTTTTTATTATAAAGTCTGCGTCAGATGCTATAAGTCAATCAAAAATTATAGTGACAAGAATCGATTTGTGTGTTATAATAATATTTACAACTACTCGAAGCTTGACAGGCTTCACAAACAGGAGGAATCATCTTGAATCTTAAGGCAGACAGCGGCATCTGGAGCACTATGTTCGGTGTTCCGTGTATTGTCGCGGACAATTTTCTTAAAATAGCTACCGAAAAACAGCTTAAAGCTCTTTTATACGTTCTGCGCTGTCCGGGAACAAGCTTCTCTTATGAGGAAATTGCAGCCAATACGGGAATGTCTCCCTCGGAGGCTGCGGAGTCTATCGCTTTCTGGCAGCAGGTGAATGTTCTTCACTCCGACTCTTCATCGCCTGCACTCAAAAACAACATCATGACCACGCCCGAACCGGAACAGCCGACCGAGATCAAGCCTGCTCCAAAGTCGAAATCAAGCCGCAGAGCAGATCTTAATCCGTCTGAGATATCTGAGATAATGAACGAATCTACCGATCTTGCGCAGCTGTTTAAAACTGCCGAAGGACTTCTCGGCTCGCTTAATCATACTCAGCAGAATTCTCTCATCTGGATGAACAATTATCTCGGACTGAAAAGCGAAGTTATTATAACTCTGCTCGGATACTGCATTTCTATTGAAAAAACAAATGCGAGTTACGTGGAGAAAATTGCTTTCAGCTGGGCAGAAAACGGCATCAACAGCTTTGAAGCGGCTCAGGAAGAGATAACGCGTATGACAAAAAGCTATGACTTTACAGCTAAAGTTACAAAGGCTTTTGAAATGAAGCGTTCTCCTACCGACAAGCAGCGCAAGTTTATTTCTACGTGGGAAAAAGAGGGCTACAGCATCGAGCTTATCCACTATGCCTACGAAAAAACTATCGAGCGCATCGATAAGCTTTCCTTTGAATACATAAACAAGATACTCGAAACATGGAAAAGCAAGGGCTTCATAACCGTCCAAAACGTCAAGGATTCGGAAGCCGACTTCCGCAGGGATAAAAAAGCTTCCTCCTCCGCGGACGACGATTTCGATGTGGACAAGTATAAAATATTCATTAATAATTTTTAGATCTAAGCAGGTGATATTATGAACAGTCAAATATTTGAAAGAGCACAGGCGATCCTGACTGACCGCCGCCTTAAAGCAGTACGGGAAAACGAACGCCGTATCAATGAGATCAACGAAAAAATTCCTCAGATACGCGAGATCAACACTCAGCTCTGCAATACCGGCAGAGAGCTTATCCGTATAGTGACCGAAAACAGCGGCTCTTCCGTTGAAGAAAGGATCGAACAGCTGAAAAATTTCAACCTTGGCGCTCAGGCTATGTCAAGACAGCTTCTTGCACAAAACGGATATCCTCAGAACTACCTCGATATCCCGTATACCTGCCCCAAATGCGGAGATACAGGCTACTGCAATTCACAATTCTGTGACTGCTTCAAGAAGCTGTGCGGCTCTCTTGAGGCGCAGGAGCTGAACAAAACCGCTCAGCTGAAGCTTTCAAGCTTTGATACTTTTGATCTGAGCTACTACAAAGGCGACGATTTCTTCACTATGAAGAAAATTTTTGAGTTTGCCAAACGCTATTCCGATACCTTTACTCCGAAATCCGAAAGCATACTTATGTTCGGCAAAACAGGCCTCGGAAAAACTCATCTCTCCCTTGCCATTGCGGACATTGTTATGAAAAAGGGCTACAGCGTGATATATGATTCGATCATAAACATTCTCAGGAAAATCGAACAGGAGCATTTCAGCCGCGAGCATTCCTCCGAGACAATAGATCTCATTATGAATACGGAATTGCTTATTCTCGACGATATGGGCACCGAGTATGAAACTCCGTTTTATAACTCGACCGTTTACAATATTATCAATACCCGCCTAAACAGCGGAAAGCCGACCATAATCAGCACAAATCTTGATTTTGCCGGAATCCGCCGCCGTTACGACGAAAGAGTCGTTTCACGCATTACAGCCGTTTACACCTGCATGGAATTCAAAGGCGAGGACATTCGCTATCAGATGAAGCAGCAGGGGAAATAAACATGAATAAACATTGTTTTAAAAAGCTATCCTTTTTGCTTGCGCTGATTGGAATTACCATGCTTTTGGGCGGATGCGCTTACTATGACACCTCATTTTCATTCTCCGTAAAAGGCGATTATATGTCCGATAAAAGCATAGACCTGCTGCTGCCCATTGAAGAATCGGACGAACTATATACCGATTATAATGAGTACGACGACAAGCTTCTTCAAGTCCCTGCTGACAGCGATATCGTACTTTACAGCAAAGACGGATTTAAAAGTATGCTCATGCACATGAAAGGAGCATATCTCAGCAGATTTGTGCGGGACAGCGAGGGGTATCCCGACTATCATAAAGAATACAGCGGTCAACCGGATAAAATTTCCCTTTGTATTAATTTGCCTGTAGAATGGCGATATGCAGGCAACGCTCCTGACGAAGACGAAACACATATCGGGCACGACCCATACGGAGAAGAAGCCTTTCTTGAATTCTGCGACAAATATAAAAAATGCCGCATTGCAGTTTTCGACAGCAGCGGAACTATCCTGTACGTCAGCAATGATATTCCTCTCAAATCAAGCCGATACTACTATATAAACGGAAGCATTCAGTACGATCCCGAAAACGGTTACATAAAACAAAGCTATACAGCTCCGCCGGAAATGCTGATCGTTTCATCTATAGCAGTATTACTGCAAATACTGTCAATTATCGCTGTTATAGTTATTTTGTGCGTATTTTTCACAAGCCGTAAAAGAAACGGAAGCAATATCAGGTATAAAAGATACCTTACCGCTGCTGCTATAACAAATATCCCAACAGTTATAATTCTCGGTCTGATGATTATAAACGCCGCAAACATAACCGTTACGGCAAAAGATTCGATCCTGCACTTAGCGGAATCAATCTCTTTGCCTTGGCTTATTCTTGTATTGTGCAATATAGGTACTCTCGTATATTTTTTACTGCAATACGACAAGCAGAAAAAATCTGCCGATAATACTTGAAAATTCGGTAAATATAGTGTATAATTAATTTACAAATTATTTAGGAGGTTTTCCCATGAAAAAGCTTTTATCAGCAATTCTTGCCATAAGCATGGTTTTGGGCACAGGCTCGGCGGTATTTAATTCTACAAATTACCACACCGCACAAGTCTATGCTTCTTCCGAATACACGGTGGAGACCTATGATGCTCTTACTTATAAAAATTACGGAGATCATATAGCGATCTTCCACTGCGATAACTCAGCGAAAGAAGTCGTTATACCTTCTGAAATTGACGGAGTGCCTGTTACGATCATTGAGGAGATTGCGTTCTGTAAACGCTCAGAGATGAAATCAATAATTATCCCTGACAGCATTACAAGTATTGGTAAGAATGCGTTCAGAGAATGCTCAGGCTTAACATCTATAACCATTCCCGACAGCGTTAAAAGTATTGGTGAGAGTGCGTTCGAGTACTGCTCAAGTCTGACTTCAATAACAATTCCCGACGGCATTACAAGTATCGATGATTATACGTTCAGCTGGTGTTCAGCTTTGACCTCAGTAACTATACCAAAGAGTGTTACAAGTATTGAGAATAGCGTATTCTGGGGATGCTCAAGTTTGACCTCTGTAACTATTCCCGACAGTGTTACAAGTATCGGTGAACGTGTATTTGATAAATGCTCAAGCTTGATTTCAGTAACTATTCCAAACGATGTAACAAGTATTAAGAACGGCGTATTCTGGGGCTGCTCAGGCTTGACCTCTGTAACCATTCCGGACAGCGTTACGAGTATTGATGATTTTGCGTTCGCTTACTGCACAAGCTTGACCTCCATAGCTATTCCCGACAGCGTTACAAGTATCGGAAATTCTGCGTTCTATGAATGCACAGGCTTGACCTCTGTAAACATTCCGGACAGCGTTACAAGTATTGATGATTTAGCGTTCGCTTACTGCACAAGCTTGACATCTGCAACTATCCCCGACAGCGTTACAAGTATCGGAAATGATGCATTTAAGGAATTTACAGGAACTATATATGGCTATGCAGATTCAACAGCTCAGGCATTTGCCGAACAAAACGGCTATAAATTTATGTTACTCATGCTCGGAGATGTGGATTTTGACGGCGTGACAAATTCCAGCGACGCTTCGCTCGTCCTTCATGAATATGCGATGACTGCAACAGGAGAAGCTTCGACATTGAACGATGCTCAGAAAATAGTTGCCGATGTAAACGGAGACAAAGCTGTCGATTCATCAGACGCTTCGGTTATACTCGCTTATTATGCTTACACCGCTACCGGCGGAACAAACGATATTATGACTTTTATGAAAAAATAGAAATGAGCCGCTCACTTCGAGCGGCTTTTTTTGCGAATTTTAACGCATACAGTCACTATTTCTCCGCCTTTTGAATATAATGCAGTAGAATGCAGAAAAAAGCTGCATCAATTCACTACAGGAGGAAAACAATGAGCGAATATAATTTTACATCGCAGAACGGCTGCAGCGACGGCGTGCCGATCAAAGTAAACCGCGTTTTTGACAGCTGCAGCGACAAAGACTGTCTCAGCGGACTTCCGGTCACGCTGAACTGCGGTTCGATCCCGTCAAATATCCACATAGTTAAAAGCAGATGCGTTACTGTCGATGACGTCTGCATTAGCGTAGAGCCTGTTCCGTTTAACAAAGGCTTCTATTCTATTGATCTAACATTTACATTCAGTCTTGAAATTCTCGGATATGAAAAGGCTTGCACTACTCCGATCGTTTTCACGGGAACAACGTATGTGACGAAAAACTGCATACTTTACGGCAGCGAATCAGCAACCAAAACGTTTTTCAGCGACGGTACGGCTTCAACAGGCACCACGGACGATTGCTGCAATACTGTGAATCTGCCTACGGCTGCCGTTTCGGTCGTTGAGCCTATTGTCCTTGAAACCAAGATACGTAAAGCCTGCCCTTCATGTAAATGCGACAGCGAACAGGAATACACGAATCAGCGGAATATTTTCGTTACTCTCGGACTTTTCTCGGTCGTTGAGCTTACGCGTCCCGTAACGATAATGGTTCCGACGCTCGATTATACGATACCGCGCAAGGAATGCTGCACCGATAACGATTCTCCGTGCGAGATCTTTGAAAAGCTGAAATTTCCGGCAGAGGAATTCTCTCCGATGACGCTAAACGACGCAGGCTTTACAAATCCCGGAAGCTGCGGCTGCTCGGACGAAAAATGTAAGAATTGTGACAGCTGACAAAAAAAGACTGACAAAACGCGGAACGCTCTGCAAAAAGAGCGTTCTGTTAAGGCAACACCGCACAAAGCACATCTGACGACTTTGCACGACATTTGCTCGCACAATTTTTGTGCGGTATTGCCTTAAAACGATAAATCATTTATCATATGGAGGCGCAAAATGAAACGGAACCGCCGCAGAAAAAAACGCTTTACAAAACGTGCCGAAGCAGGCGCAGCTCTGCTTATCATCATAATCATACTTATAATTACAGCCGTTGTCAGGATAGATCATGCAGTTCGTCCCGTTGCTCAGCTTCAGGCAAAGCATTATTCAAAAATTACGGCAAATAAAATAATCAGCTCTGCCGTCGGCGATTATCTTGAAGAGAACCGATATACATACAGCGATTTTGCAGCGGTTCTGTACGACGCTGACGGCAAAGCCGTTTCCATAGAAGCAGTTACATATAACATAAACAAAGTTCAATCGGAGCTTACGGAGAAGATCAACACCGCTTTTGAACAGTCGGGAAGCTCCAGCGCGGAGATACCCATTGGCTCGCTTACGGATTCATATATGCTTGCAGGAAAAGGACCTCATCTGCGATTAAGAATATGTCCTGCACGTGAAGCGTCAGTCAGCCTTACAAGCAGCTTCTCCTCGGCAGGCATGAACCAAACATGCCATCGTATTTCCGTTATGGTAACAGCCGATATAAACTCGTCGCTGCCATTGTACTCATTCAATACTGAAACGGATTTTGAATTTCTTCTTGCGGAAAATATAATAGTCGGCGAGGTTCCCGAAAATGCGATCAACGTATGGGAAGATATCCATAAAAGTTGAATTCGTAACGCAAATTACTGCCGACACTAACCGAAGAATCAGTATCATTTTCCGAAAAAGCTTCAAATTTATTAAGCAGTTTCAATTTTTTCTTAAAAAAGGTAGCATTCGCAGCAAAAATATGGTATAATAAATGCAAAGCATTTATTATACATTATTTAAATGTCCTTGCAGATACGCAAATTTAAATTTGCTCCCTGCATATCGGACGATTATACCATAAAATCTTCGATTTCATGGTATAATAAAAAATAATACTTGAATGCGCGGCGGATTCCGCCGGCTTCGGACAAACCCTAATAACGGAGGAATTATATGGATATAAGATCCGCTGAAAATCGTGCGGCAGAGCTGACAGAGCTGCTTGAAAAATACAGTTATCAATACTATGTCCTCGATAATCCGGAAATCAGCGACTATGAATTCGATATGCTCATGCAGGAGCTTAAAGCCATCGAGGAGAAATTTCCCGAGCTTCGTTCTCCTGCTTCGCCTACTCAGCGAGTCGGCGGCATGGCCCTTAGTAAATTTGCAAAGGTCGAGCACACCGTTCAGATGGCAAGCCTTTCCGATGTTTTCTCTCTTGAACAGGTTCAGGGCTTTCTCTCAAAGTGCAGAGAAGAGCTTGGAGAGACCGAATATTCGGTAGAACCTAAGATAGACGGATTATCGGTCTCTCTCGAATACGAAAACGGTATCCTTGTAAGAGGCTCTACCAGAGGCGACGGCTTTGTCGGCGAGGACGTTACCGCCAATATCAAAACGATTCACTCGATACCTCTGCGGCTGAAAAATGCTCCCGAATTTCTCGAGGTAAGAGGCGAGGTTTATATGCCGCGCGAAAGCTTCTTTGAGCTTACCGCTCAGCAGGAGCTTATGGACGAGCAGCCTTTTAAGAATCCGCGCAACGCTGCGGCAGGCTCTCTCAGGCAAAAGGATTCAAGAATAACTGCTCAGCGCAGACTCGATATGTTCATGTTCAACGTACAGCAGTGTATAGGCAGGGATTTTACAACTCACAGCGAAACGCTCGATTATCTCGGCGAGCTCGGATTCAGGACTGTTCCAACTTATAAGGTATGCCGCAGCTTTGACGAGATAAACAGCGAAATTGTCCGCATTGGTGAGGAACGCTCCGATTTTCCCTTTGATATAGACGGCGTTGTTGTAAAGGTCAACAGTCTGGCTCAGCGTGAGATAATGGGAGCTACCTCGAAAACTCCCAAGTGGGCTGTGGCTTACAAATATCCGCCGGAGGAAAAAGAAACCAAGCTTATCGACATTGAAGTGAACGTCGGACGCACGGGCGCTATTACTCCCGTCGCCGTATTTGAACCGATCCTGCTTGCAGGTACAAGCGTTTCGCGCGCAGTTCTGCATAATCAGGACTTTATCGATGAAAAGGATATACGTATAGGCGATACTATCATCGTTCGCAAGGCAGGGGAAATAATTCCGGAGGTCCTGCGTTCGACAAGTCATGAAAAGGATTCCGAAAGCTTTAAGCTTCCCTCTGTTTGTCCCGTGTGCGGAACTCCTTCCGTAAGATACGACGGAGAAAGCGTTCTCAGATGTCCAAACGTACAGTGTCCTGCGCAGCTTCTTAAAAATATGATACACTTCGCGTCAAAAAATGCGATGGATATAGACGGTCTCGGTCCGGCAAATATGTCTCTTCTTGTGGACAGCGGACTTGTAAGCTCCCCTGCCGACCTTTACGATCTGAAAAAGGAACAGCTTCTTTCACTGGAAAGATTCGCGGATAAATCTGCCGAAAACCTTATAAACTCTATTGCCGCTTCTAAGAATGCAGGACTTGACAGGCTTGTATTCGCTCTCGGCATACGAAATATCGGTCAGCGAGCGGCTTTACTGCTGTGCGAGAGATTCCCCGATATCGACAGGCTTCTTGCCGCGGAAAAGGCTGAGATATCAGCGATAGAGGGCTTCGGAGACATAATGGCTGAAAACGTTGTCAACGCTCTCAAAGAGCCTAATACGATAGATCTTATCGAACGTCTGCGCAATGCCGGAGTAAATATGACATACAGCAAGGAAAGTGCTGCGGACGACCGCTTCAAGGGACTCACCTTTGTGCTTACGGGAACTCTCCCTACCATGAAGCGCGACGAAGCAAAAAAGCTTATAGAAAATCTCGGCGGCAAGGTTTCAGGCTCGGTCTCAAAAAAGACAAGCTTTGTAGTTGCCGGCGAGGAAGCAGGAAGCAAACTTACAAAGGCTCAGGAGCTTGGAATAACCGTTCTGAGCGAAGCCGAGCTTTTAGATAAAATCAACAGCATTAATAAGGAGGATATACTATGAGTATTGATATAAGACGAATCGCTAAGCTTTCACGTCTAAGGATAGACGACGATAAGCTTGAAAGATTTGAAAAGGACATGGAAGCAATAGTTACTATGGTCGACCGTCTCCCCGACATCGATGAAGAGCTTCCGCTCAATCCGGAAAACGCTATGCAGCTCCGCGCCGACGAGGCGGTTTCGAATAAATTCAGCCGAAGCGAGCTTCTCGCAAATGCTCCGGAAATTCAGGCAGGCTGCCTTGTAGTTCCGAAAACAGTTGAATAAAGGAGACGATATAAATGAAATTATATGAAAAAACCGCTTCACAGCTTTCAGATATGCTCAGGAACAAGGAATGCAGCGCAGTCGAGATACTCAACGACGTAAATCAGCGCATTTCCGATGTTGAAAGCAAAGTCGGAGCTTACACAACTATTAACGAAAACGCTATGGACGCAGCAAAAAAGATCGACGAGGCTTTCGCAAAGGGCGAACAGCTTAACGCTCTTGCAGGCATACCGATCGGCATTAAGGATAATATCTCCACAAAAGGTCTGCGCACGACCTGCTCGTCGAAAATGCTTGAAAATTATGTTCCGCCGTTCAATGCAACTGTCATCGACAAGATCAACGACGCGGGCATGGTCATAACAGGTAAGCTCAACATGGACGAGTTTGCAATGGGCTCGTCAACCGAGACATCTTATATGCACCTGACTCATAACCCCAGAAACTTAGATTACGTTCCCGGTGGTTCATCGGGAGGTTCTGCTGCTTCCGTTGCGGCAGGAGAAGCTATTGTCGCTCTCGGTTCGGATACGGGAGGTTCTATAAGACAGCCTGCCGCTCTCTGCGGAGTTGTCGGTATGAAGCCTACTTACGGAAGCACTTCACGCTACGGTCTGGTAGCATTCGCTTCCTCCCTCGATCAGATAGGAGCATTGGGAAAATCTGTAAGAGACGTTGCTATGGTTCAGAGCGCTATATGCGGATTCGATCCTATGGACGCTACCTCAGCTCGGTTAAGCAATACCGATTATGCGGCTAATCTTACGGAATCCGCCAAGGGACTGCGTATAGGAGTTCCCGAGGAGTATTTCGGAGAGGGCATCGACGCCGATGTAAGGAACGCCGTTTACAAGGCTGTAAAAGAGCTTGAAGCCAACGGTGCGGAAATCAAGAAAATCGCTCTTCCAAGCACCGAATACGCTATCAACACTTACTATATCATCGCTTCCGCCGAGGCTTCCTCAAATCTTGCACGCTTTGACGGCGTCAGATATGGTTACCGCGCAAAAGATTACAGCGACCTTACCGAAATGTATGAAAAGACAAGAAGCGAGGGCTTCGGCGACGAGGTAAAACGAAGAATCATGCTCGGTACCTTCGTGCTCAGCTCCGGCTACTACGATGCATACTATAAAAAAGCAAAGCTTGTACAGAGACGTATAGCTCATGAGTTTTCGGAAGCCTTCAGCTGCTGCGACGTTATCGCAACGCCTACCTTCCCTACTGCCGCTTTCAAGATCGGTCAGCATATTAACGACCCCGTTACCATGTATTCAAGCGACCTGTGCACCGTTACGGTTAATATCGCAGGACTTCCGGCTATAAGCGTTCCATGCGGCAAAAACAACGACGGTCTGCCCTTCGGTCTCCAGCTTATCGGAGACAGATTTGCCGAGCAGACTATCCTTAACGCTGCCAATGCTTATGAAAAAATATGCGGCGGCTTCAACTCGCCGATAGAAAATCTTTAACCGAAAGGAGCACAGAAAATGAAAGAATATGAAATGGTCGTCGGACTTGAGGTCCATGCCGAATTGAATACAAAATCAAAAATTTACTGCAACTGCCGCAACGCATTCGGTCTTGAAGTAAATACTCAGATATGTCCTATATGTATGGCTCTGCCGGGAACGCTCCCTACTCTTAACGAAAAAGTCGTGGACTACGCGATAAAAATGGGACACGCTCTGAACTGCTCCATAAACAGGATATGCAAGCAGGACAGAAAAAATTATTTTTACCCCGATCTTCCGAAAGCTTATCAGATATCTCAGGCTGACGTTCCGCTCTGCGAACACGGTCATCTCGATATTATGGTGGACGGCGCAGAAAAAACGATCGGCATAACAAGAATACACATTGAGGAGGACGCAGGAAAGCTTCTTCACGACGAAGCTTTTGCAGGCTCGCTCGTAGACCTTAACCGCTGCGGAGTTCCTCTTATCGAAATAGTATCGGAGCCTGATATCAGAAGCTCTGCCGAAGCAAAGGCTTATCTTGAAACGATCAAAAGCATTCTTCAGTATATCGACATTTCCGACTGTAAAATGCAGGAGGGTTCAATACGCTGCGACGTAAACGTTTCAGTACGCGAAAAAGGCTCGGAAAAATTCGGTACGCGCTGCGAAATGAAGAATGTCAACAGCTTCAGCGCCGCCGTAAGAGGTATTGAATACGAGGCAAAACGTCAGATAGAGGTTCTTGAAGCAGGCGGCACGATAACTCAGGAAACACGCCGCTGGGACGATGCAAAGGGCATGAGCTTTGCGATGAGATCAAAGGAGGACGCTCAGGATTACAGGTATTTCCCCGAGCCTGATCTTCGAACCATCGTCGTTGACGAAGAACGCGTACAAAAGCTCAAGGAAAGTATTCCCGAGCTTCCAAACGCTAAGCTGTCGCGTTATGTCAAGGAGCACGGTCTTTCACAGACGGACGCTGCCCTCATTGCCGAATCTGTTGAAAAGTCCAAGCTTTACGACAGCTGCGTTGCTATGAACAAATGCCGTCCAAAGAGCATAAGCAACTGGATACTTGCGGATATTTCCAAATTCACAAACGAAACCGGAAAAAGTATCTTCGATACTCCGCTTACCGCCGAAAAGCTTGTAGATCTTATCTCAGCCGTTGAAAGCGGAAAGATCTCGACTACTTCTGCTCAGAAGGTGTTCTCGGTCATCGTAAACGAGGGCGGAGAGCCTGCCGAAATTATCGAAAAGCTCGGACTTGCTCAGAACTCCGACTCTGATTTTATTCAGAAGCTGGTCGATGATATCCTTGCAGCAAACGAAAAATCCGTAAACGACTACAAAAACGGAAAGACCAATGCTCTCGGCTATCTTGTTGGTCAATGCATGAAAGCCTCTAAGGGAAAAGCAAATCCCGGCATGGTCAAGGAGCTTGTAACCAAGGCTCTGAACGAATAATTTTTCAGGCAAAACCGCACAAAGACCGCTTATCGTATCTGTGCGGTGTGCCTTAAACACTCATATATTACACGGAAAGAAATATTATGATCTATATCTGCTATCCAAAATGCTCGACCTGTCAAAAAGCGCAGAAATGGCTCGACAGCAGCGGGATATTTTACGAGCTTCGCAACATAAAGGAAAATAATCCTTCATACGAGGAGCTTTCACAATGGTATAAGCTCAGCGGACTGCCGCTGAAACGCTTTTTCAATACAAGCGGTCTGCTTTACAAATCTCTTAAACTTAAAGACAAGCTGGGTGAAATGAGTGAGGAAGAGCAGCTCAGGCTGCTTGCTTCCGACGGTATGCTTGTAAAGCGTCCTATCCTCGTTTCGGAAAATAAGGTTCTGGTCGGTTTCAAAGAATCCGAATGGCAGAGTCTTTCTTCCGATAAATTGTGATCAAAATGTTTATCTGCTAAAACAGCGAGTTTTCCGCGCTTTTGACAATCAAGTATACATAAAAAAGCTCCGTTCCTGCACAATACTAAGGAAATAATGTAAAAAACACTTGATTTCAAACGGAAAATGTTGTATAATGTTTTTATATGCTAAGGTGCAGTAATGTGCCTTATATATGAAAGGAGTAATTTTATGATTTATTCTCACGAAGTTGAAACAATGTGCCCTATCGCTCAGGGCGTTGCTCACGGCGCTGCTCCTATCCCAGAGGAAGCCAAGTGGATCAAAGCTAAGGAAATAAAGGACATTTCCGGCTTTACACATGGTATTGGCTGGTGTGCGCCTCAGCAGGGTACCTGCAAGCTCACTCTTAATGTTAAGGAAGGCGTTATTCAGGAATGTCTCGTTGAGACTATCGGCTGCTCGGGTATGACTCATTCGGCTGCTATGGCATCTGAAATTCTTCCCGGAAGAACTATTCTTGAGGCTCTTAATACCGACCTCGTTTGCGACGCTATCAATACGGCTATGAGAGAGCTTTTCCTCCAGATAGTTTACGGCCGTTCACAGAGCGCTTTCTCGGAAGACGGTCTCGTAGTCGGCGCAGGTCTTGAAGACCTCGGTAAGGGACTTCGTTCACAGGTTGGTACTATGTACGGTACTCTTGCAAAAGGTCCTCGTTACCTTGAAATGACAGACGGCTATGTTACAGGTCTCGCTCTTAATGAGGATAATGAGATAATCGGATATCAGTTCGTAAACTTCGGCAAGATGATGGACTTCATCAAGGCAGGAGACGACGCTAACACCGCTTTCGAAAAAGCTAAGGGTCAGTATGGACGTGTTGCCGATGCCGTTAAGATCGTTGACCCAAGAAAAGAATAAGGAGGACTTGTACAATGGCTTTATTTGAATCATATGAAAGAAGAGAAAAGCAGATTCTCGCAGTTCTTGAACAGTACGGCATCAAGACTATCGAAGAATGTGCAGATATTTGCAAAGAAAAAGGTCTTGACATTTACAAGCTCGTTGAAGGCATTCAGCCTATCTGTTTCGAAAACGCAAAGTGGGCTTACACTGTAGGCTGCGCTATCGCTATCAAAAAGGGCTGCACAAGAGCTGCTGACGCTGCTGCCGCTATCGGCGAGGGGCTTCAGGCTTTCTGTATTCCGGGTTCTGTTGCAGATCAGAGAAAAGTTGGTCTCGGTCACGGTAATCTCGGAAAAATGCTCCTTGAAGAAGAGACAGAGTGCTTCGCTTTCCTCGCAGGTCACGAATCCTTCGCTGCTGCCGAGGGCGCTATCGGTATTGCCGAAAAGGCAAACAAGGTTCGTCAGAAGCCTCTCCGTGTTATTCTTAACGGTCTCGGCAAGGACGCTGCTCAGATCATCGCAAGAATCAACGGCTTTACATACGTTGAAACTGAAATGGACTACTATACAGGCGAGGTTAAGGAAGTTTTCCGCAAGCCTTACTCAGACGGTCTCCGTGCTAAGGTAAACTGCTACGGTGCAAACGACGTAAGAGAAGGCGTTGCTATTATGTGGAAGGAAAACGTTGACGTTTCTATCACAGGTAACTCCACTAACCCCACAAGATTCCAGCACCCTGTTGCAGGTACATATAAGAAAGAACGTACAGACGCAGGAAAGAAATACTTCTCAGTTGCTTCAGGCGGCGGTACGGGACGTACTCTCCATCCTGATAACATGGCTGCCGGACCTGCTTCCTACGGTATGACAGATACAATGGGAAGAATGCACTCAGACGCTCAGTTTGCAGGTTCTTCATCGGTTCCGGCTCACGTTGAGATGATGGGTCTTATCGGTATGGGCAACAACCCGATGGTTGGCGCAACAGTTGCCTGCGCAGTTGCTGTTGAGGAAGCTCTTAAGTAATTCACTCATACAACAAATTTAAATAATATCATGTCCGCTGTTTGTTTAAAGCTCGCAGCGGACATTTTATATTAACGTGCAAGTATTATTCTATAAAAATGATTTCAAACATAGTATAATTATAAAGCATTACGTAAATCAATATTGATTTTTTAGTGTAATTGTGGTAAAATTATTAGAGAACTCTCAGAATAAAATTTTGCATAAAGAGGTGCGCTATGATAAAAATCAAAGAATACAGAGGTCATATCAGGAACTGGCAAAAGCTGTGCGAAGAGCTTGATATCGACATTTCTCTCAGCCGCAGCGAACGTGAACACGAGATCATCATCAAAGCTTACAAAAAGTGGAAAGAAAAAATTGCCGATCATCTTTTCGGTATGTTTGCCTTTGCTCTCTGGGACGAAGACGAAAAAAAGCTTTTCTGCCTGAGAGATCAATTCGGTACAAAGCCTTTTTACTATTACCGGACGGACGGCGGCGAACTGCTTTTCGGAACAACGATCCGCCAAATCATCGATGATCCGCGGTTTGTAAAAAAACTGAATGTAAATATGCTCCAGATATACATGAGCCTTACTTATGTAGCCGGAGAGGATACGTTCTTCTGCGGAGTAAAAAAGCTCATGCCCGGCTGCTTTCTTCAGTGGCAGGACGGAAAATACGCCATTACACGCTACTGGAAGCCCGAATTCAAGCCTGATAATTCCCAAAGCCTCGACTACTGGGCTGACGAGATACATTCCACGCTCGTCGATATCATGAAAGAAGTCAAAACCGACGACGAAACTGCCGAATCGTTTCTTTCCGGCGGTGTAGATTCATCTTACGTGCTTGCGGTGTCCGATGCAATGATGACCGATTCCTGCGGCTATGACGACGAACGCTTTGACGAATCCTCCCTTGCAAAGAAAACCGCTGATATTCTCGGCCGTGAGAACTCCAGATGCCTGATAACTCCGCAGCAGTATTTCGACATTGTTCCTTACGTTATGTATAATATGGAGCAGCCGCTCGGCGACGCTTCCGCAATAGCCTTCGCCATTGCCTGCAAAGCCACTGCCGAGCACGCTTCGCTGTGCTATTCCGGCGAGGGCGCAGACGAATTTTTCGGAGGATATAATATGTACCGCAATGCCGAACGTTACGGCGAAAACCTGAAAACCTTCTATGTCGGAAACACCAACATCATGAAGGAAGACGAAAAAAAGCGTATCCTTAAAAATTATAATCCTGATATTCTGCCGATCAACCTCGTAAAGTATATCTATGATGAGACCGAAGGACTTGATCCTCTTACAAAAATGTCCGATGTCGATATTCAAATCTGGCTTGAGGGCGATATTTATCTCAACGTGGACAAAATGAGCTCTGCCGCAGGTCTCGAAATAAGAATGCCGCTTACCGATCTCAGGATATTTGATATTGCATCAAGAATGCCTTCCGAATTCAAGGTCAACTCTGAGCAAAATAAAGTCGCTTTGAGAACCGCTGCGGCAAAGGTTCTTCCGCAGGAAATTGCTTTCCGCAAAAAGCTCGGATTCATTGTGCCTATACGTATATGGCTCGCCGACGAACGCTATAATCAGGACGTGAAAGCAAAATTCCGCAGCAATATGGCTGCTCAGTTCTTTGATCTTGATGAAATAAACGCGATTTTTGACGATTATATCGGCGGAAATTCGGATAACTGGCGCAAGGTCTGGACGATCTACACGTTCCTCGTATGGTATGAGGAATATTTTATAAAACGCTGACAACTTTAAAACCTGTATTCATGGGAAAGATGTGCCGAAAATCTGCGCACTGATCTTGTGAATACAGGTTCTTAATAATTTCATGAATTTTCACATAAAAAATATTCAATGTGCCGATTTATTTTCACTTCAAAAAAACTGCACTTTATTGACAAAGCTGCGATACAGGGATATAATTATATTATAGAATGGAAGTGACTTACATGAACAGCAAGACCTCCGATATGTGCGAGGGACCTTTATTTAAGAAAATCATTTTATATACCATACCGATTATTTTGACGGGAGTTTTACAGCTTCTTTTTAATGCCGCCGATCTTGTAGTTGTCGGGCAATACTGCGGAAGCATTTCCGTTGCAGCCGTGGGCGCTACAGGCGCGATCATAAATCTTATTGTAAACCTGTTTATTGGTCTGTCGGTAGGCGCGGGAGTTACCGTCGCTCATGCTATCGGCGCAGGTCACAGCACCGACGCAAGCCGTACAGTCCACACGGCAATGCCTACGGCTTTCATCAGCGGTATAATTCTCACTGTTGTCGGAATTTTCGGTTCAAAATATTTCCTTTCTCTTATGGGAACTCCCGATGATGTAATTAATCTTTCAAATATTTATATGAAAATTTATTTCTGCGGAATTACGGCAAGTATGCTCTACAACTTCGGAGCTGCCATACTCCGCGCAGCCGGAGATACAAAAGGTCCGCTGATCTACCTGACTCTTGCAGGAATAATAAATATTCTGCTGAATCTGCTGTTTGTCATAGTTTTCAAAATGGACGTTGCCGGCGTAGCGCTTGCTACGTCGATCTCACAGATTGTCTCTGCAATTCTCGTAATATGCGCTCTCATGAAAAGAAATGACGCCTGTAAGCTCAGCTTTAAAAAATTAAAATTACATAAACGTCAGCTTATTCAAATAATAAGAATCGGAGTTCCGGCAGGCATACAAGGTTCCCTTTTCTCAATTTCCAACGTAATAATCCAGTCGTCGGTAAACTCTTTCGGCTCGGTCGTAATGTCGGGAAACGCGGCGGCAGGAAATATTGAAGGCTTCGTTTATACTACAATGAATTCATTCCACCAGACAGCGCTCAACTTTACCGGACAGAATTTCGGTGCAAAAAAATACGACCGTATCGGACGTATCATGAAAATATGTCTGTGCAGCGTATTTACGGCAGGACTTGTTGCGGGCGCAGCAGTATTTATTTTCGCGCGGCCGCTTCTGGGAATTTATATAACCGACTCTGCCGAAGCGATCGAATACGGTGTAACACGTATAGCGTTTATATGTCTGCCTTATTTCCTGTGCGGACTTATGGACGTAACAACGGGAATTCTCCGCGGTATGGATTCTTCTATCGCGCCGATGATAATTACCGTTCTTGGAGTATGCGGATTCAGAATTGCATGGATATACACTATCTTCCGTATTCCGCAGTTTCATACCTTGCCAAGTCTGTATATTTCATACGCGATCTCGTGGTCGCTGACATTTATTGCGCAGATCATATTCTATTTAATATTGTGCAGAAAATTGAAAAACAAACAAAATTATTCCATATCTGCCGAACCTGCATGATCTACTCAAGCTCTGAAAAATAATGGGATTCCAAAAGTCCTCTGACTCTTTGGAATCCCGTTTAATTTATGTGATCTGTTATATGACTTCATAGATCTGCGGACGTCCCATAAGCTTTGAAAGGGACTGCTTACTGCTTGCTCCGCAGAAAAGTATATTGTAAAGCTCTTCGGTTATCGGCATCTCAACATTCAGCTGCTTTGCAAGGGCATACGCCGTCTTACAGCAGTGATAGCCTTCGACCGTACCGACCTTTTCTACAGCTTCTTCCGGAGAAACTCCCTGCCCTATCAGCATACCTGCGCGTCTGTTTCTGCTGTGCATACTCGTACAGGTAACTATAAGGTCGCCGAGACCGGTAAGACCGCTGAACGTCTGAGCCTGCGCTCCCATTGCCGTGCCGAGACGTGTGATCTCGTGAATACCTCTCGTCATAAGCGCAGCCTTCGTATTGTCTCCGTATCCCAGACCGTCACAGATTCCTGCACTGAGCGCGATTATATTTTTCAGCGCTCCGCCTATTTCGCAGCCTATAACGTCGTCGCTCAGGTATATCCTGAACGCTTCGTTGCAAAGAGTATTCTGAACATACGCTGCAGCTTCCTTGTTTTTCGAAGCGGCAACGATCGTTGTAGGAATAAATCTTGCTATCTCCTCGGCATGAGAAGGTCCTGAAAGCGTAACTATCTTATCTGTTTCAAGCTCTTCGGTAAGAACTACGCTCAGCAGCTTCAGGGTCTTGTCTTCAAGTCCCTTGCCCGTATTAACTATGACCGTTTTATCGGAAATGAATTCCTTAGCTTCCTTGGCAACGCTTCGCAGAAATGTTGACGGAATACCGAAAATCAGCATATCGCAGCCGCTTACGCATGAAATATCGCTTGTAAGTCCGATTTTTTCCGATACGGGAACGCCGGGAAGCTTCTGAACGTGCTCTCCGTGCGCTCTTATTTCATCGATCTCAGACTGAAACTTCGACCAGACTGTCACTTTATGACCATATCTTTCAGCCATTACCGCAAGACTGAGTCCAAAGCCTCCGGAACCAAGTATAACAATATTAGCCATTATGAATCTCCTTTCAAGTCTATACGCTGTAATTATTTTGAGGATTTAAATGTAAATCGATTTTCACTTCCGCTTTTCAAGCGCTGTATGTTAGTGCGGTGCATCCATATTATTATCGCACACATAGGCACGGCAAGGATCAGATACAGCAAGCATATCTGCCACTGAGTATTCCTTGCCAGCTCCACTAAAAACACAACGATCGGACAACAGGCTGTGGCAATAATAGAAGACAGCGAAACATATTTTGAAATAAAAAGCACAATTATGAAAATAGAGATCAATATGCAGAAAACGCGCCAGTCAACGATTATAAACGTCGAAACACCTACAAGTACGCCCTTTCCGCCTTTGAATCCGTAATAAAGCGGAAAAACATGACCGATAATTGCAAAAAGACCTGCTACATATCCTATATAATAGGTATTATCGGAGGTTGGTACTCCTGCGTTAAGAAGCGAGCAGACATACCTTGAAATGATCACGGCGACTACTCCCTTTCCAAGATCGCCGATAAGAGTTGCAAGAGCGCAGCCTTTTCCACAGCAGCGCAGCGTATTTGTAAGACCGGCATTCTTGCTGCCCATAGTTCGTATATCCTGTCCCTTAAAAAGCTTTACGACAATGATCGAGAAGTTACAGCTGCCAAGCAGATAGCCTATCAGAGCGGCGGCAGCGATCGCAAGTACATAATTCATTTACTTATCGCTTCCCCCTCTCTCACGAACGATGAATCTCACGGGAGTTCCCTCAAGTCCGAAAGCGGAGCGTATCTGGTTCTCGATATATCTTCTGTAGGAAAAATGAAACAGATCGGCGCGATTCACAAATGTTACAAACGTCGGCGGCTTTGTCGAGGGCTGCGTCATATAGTAAATTTTAAGGCGGCGTCCCTTATCCGACGGCGGCTGGACCCTTGTTGTAGCATACGCAAGAACATCGTTGAGCATTCCCGTCGAAATACGCATACTGTTCTGATCGGAGGTATACTTGATAAGCTCGTAAAGCTTATTGATACGCTGACCCGTTTTCGCCGATATGAACACAAACGGAACATACGACATAAAGCTGAAATCGTTTTCAAGCTTTGTGCGGAATTCAGCCATCGTATTGCCGTCCTTTTCAATTAGATCCCATTTGTTTACGGCAACAACGCTGGCTTTTCCCTGTTCGTGGGCATATCCTGCGACCTTTGAATCCTGTTCGGTGAATCCCTCTGCCGCGTCTATCATGATTACGCAGACATCGGCTCTGTCGACCGCCATATAGGCTCGCAGAACGCTGTAATGCTCGACCTTTTCGGTTATTTTAGATTTTTTGCGGATCCCTGCCGTATCGATAAAAACAAACTTTCCGAATTCGTTTTCGATAACTGTATCCGTCGAATCACGGGTAGTTCCGGCAATATCGGAAACGATAACTCGCTCCTCTCCGGCAATTTTATTGATAAGCGATGATTTTCCCGCATTAGGCTTGCCGATAACAGCTACCTTAATGTAATCGTCGTCATACTCTTCCTCGTCAGCGTCCGGAAGATACTCAAAAACGGCGTCGAGCATATCGCCTGTTCCGTGACCGTGGACGGACGAAACCGGATAAGGATCGCCAAGACCAAGATTATAGAATTCGTAAAGCTCAAGAGGCGGTTCGCCGAGAGCGTCGCACTTATTTACCGCAAGCACAACAGGCTTTCCGCTCTTTATAAGCATTTCCGCAACCGCATAATCATCGGCGGTAACTCCGCATTTTATATCAGTAACGAGTACGATAACATCGGCTTTTTCGATAGCAAGCTCTGACTGACGGCGCATCTGTGCAAGGATAACGTCGCTGCTGTCAGGCTCGATGCCGCCTGTATCGACGACCATAAATTCTTTGCCTCTCCATTCGCATTTTGAATAGATCCTGTCTCGTGTAACACCCGGAGTATCCTCAACAATAGAAAGCCGCTGACCGATTAGCTTGTTAAAAAGCGTAGATTTTCCGACATTCGGACGTCCCACGACTGCAACGATCGGTAAAGACATATTTCCCACACTCCTTTTGTCAATTGTGGATTGCGATCAGGGAGACTGCGCTGTATTTCGCAGTTTGTCCGTGATCTCAGTATTCGTTTCCAAGCATAGCGTCAAGAAGCTCGTAGCCGTCGTTTGACACTGCTTTAATTTTCACATTCAAGGCTGCTTCAACATCAGACACTGTCAGATCGTCAAGGAAATCCTCAGAATCGCATCTGAGCATAGCCGATGATATAAGAAGCGTATTTCCAAGTTCTTTATTTTTAAGCTGAGCGATAATATCCTGCGCAGTAATCAGACCCGTAACGGTAATAGTCTCTCCAAAAAAGTCGTTGCGTATACGATAAACGCTGCATCTGAGCTTCGGGAAAGCTTTTTCGGCAATTTCGGCAAGCCTCTTTATCACGCTGTAGGGCGCGTATCCGCAGGCTATTGAGACATGACGTTCGTTTTCGTTCTGTTCGGCGCTTTTTACAGCGCCTTCGAATTCGTCAATCAGCGAACGCAGCATTCCCACTCCGTTTTCATACTGAGGATAATTTTCATAGTATTCGGCATCGGGAAGAGGTTTTTCGGCTGTGAGAAAAAATTCGTCCGACGGAAATACCGTCCTCGTACCGAATTTTTCAAGAAAACCGCTTTGAAATTCCTCGATAATGCCTATGACATCGCCTGCCGTTTTTTTGTTGAAGCATTCCAGAGGATACAATCCATTACGGAATTTCGTAAGACCGACAGGCACGACGGCAATACTCGTTATATTTGGCATAAGGCTTCCAAGGTCGCTGAGAGTGCGTCTCAGCGCGTCGCCGTCGTTCAGCCCGGGACAGCAAACTATCTGACAATTCAGCTGTATACCGCTTTCCGCAAGCTGATACAAATATTTAAGCTTTTCTCCCGCAAAACGGTTGTTCATCATTTTGCATCTCAGCTGCGGATCGGTCGTATGGACCGACACGTTAATATTAAGCTTCATTTCGATGATACGATCGATATCCGACTGTTCAAGATTTGTAAGAGTAACATAATTTCCCTGAAGGAACGAAAGACGCGCATCGTCGTCCTTAAAGTACAAGGTCTCGCGCATATTCGGCGGCATCTGATCTATAAAGCAAAAAACGCATTTATTCCTGCAGGACTGCTTTTTATCCATAAGAAAAGTTTCAAACTGAAGTCCGATATCATCGTATTCGCCTTTGTTAATCGAAAAAACCAATTCCGAGCCGCTGCGGATAACTTTCAGCTTAACCGATTCCTCAGCCGAATAAAACATATAATCAAGAACATCATTTATCTGATGTCCGCAAATTTCCAAAAGGCAGTCACCGGCGGCAATTCCCGCTTTTTCCGCAGGAGAGCCGCTGATAACTCCGCAGATTTCAACCATAATATTCTCCTAAGCGCGCAAATTTAAAAAGGAGAGGAAGATTACTCCTCCTCTCCTCCTCATTTATCGGATACAGCCGATTATTCAGCGTCCATTTTAAGAACCTCAACGCCCTTATAGAAACCGCAGTTTTTGCAAACCTTGTGCGGAGCCTTATATGCGCCGCAGTTATCACACTTGGACATAGCCGGTGCGTTAAGCTTCCATACAGCAGAACGTCTCTTATCACGTCTTGCCTTAGAAGTTTTTCTCTTTGGTACAGCCATTCTGGCACCTCCTTACAGAGCAAAAAGCTCAGTTTATTTTAGACAATCGCATTCAGACTCGTTCAGATCGCAGCCGCAAATCATACAAAGCCCCTTGCAGTCTTCACTGCACAAAAACTTAGACGGAAGCTGCAAAAGCAAGTCTGTAACAGCAATTTCATTCATATTAATGCTCTCATTGTCGGCAACGATATACTCGTCGTTATCATTGCTTACGGCAGGAACCACAATATGTTCAAAATCGAAGCGATAACAATTTTCAATCTCCTTAAGGCATCTGTCACACTGCTGAAGCAGGACAACGTTCACCGAATAATTAAGAAATACGACGCCTGCCCTGTTAAAGAGCTTTCCCTCAATATTCAGAGGAGAGCCGAAGCTCACTCCGTGTATATCGGACAATTCCTCGACAGGAACGGCATATTCAAACTTCTTAGATTCACCGACGATATTAAAGAGTTGTTTTAAATTGATTCTCATATCTTAAATCCTTCAGAGCACCATAAGGTATATTATACACTAATTACCGCTTTCTGTCAATAGACAAACGGCAAATTCCGGCAAAAATTTACTTAATAAACTTTGTAACGCTTTCAGGAAGCTCGGAATTATCTGCTGAAACGGTAAAGATAACGGCAGTATCCTCACCAGTGAGCTTGTCCAGCTTATCGAGAAGATTTCCGAAAGCCTCATAATCCTTTCCACCGATCTTGAAGATACCGTCTACATAGATATCGGTGATATCGTAGTTGCTTGCCAGAAGGCCTGCAATAAAGCCGTAGAAAGTCTCATAGCCCTCTACATTGTAATATTCGGTATCGCACCATCTGACCTTACGGCTGATAGAATACCTTACGGTTGAACCTTTTTCAACGCATACGATGCTGCCGTTTGTGGTTTTAACGGCATCGTTTATCATATCGATAAGGATCTTAGTCTTTCCTGTGCCTTTTTTTCCGGTAATAAGCTTAATCATAATTTACTCCTTCCATTGCCGTACAGGCAAATGTGTGAATTTTTTGGTATATTCTAAGAACTTGTCCTTATAGGATCCGTGCGCAGATCTTCTGGAATAATTTTGTCGAACGCAAAACGAGAAAGCGAAAGCATACTATCGTACAGTGAGCTTTTTCAACGCGGTGATCGGCAAAATTTTCCGAAAAGATGCGTGCGTTCTCCTATAGGAACGAGTTCAAAAGCACGGATTAACCGAGCTTAGCTTCAAGTTCAGCCTTTGCTCCCTCATATCCCGGCTTTCCGAGCAAAGCGAACATATTGGACTTATAGCTTTCAACTCCGGGCTGGTTAAACGGATTTACGCCAAGGAGATATCCTGAAATTGCGCAAGCCTTTTCAAAGAAATAGATCATATAGCCGACGCTTTCCTCGGTTGTGTCGTCAAGCTCGAGAATAATGTTTGGAACTCCGCCCTCTGTATGAGCGAGAACAGTACCCTCAAATGCCTTTCTGTTTACAACGGACATATTCTGGTTAGTAAGGAAATTAAGACCGTCAAGGCTCTCGGCATCGTTTTCAAGGAAGAAATCCTTCTTTGGCTTTTTAATATCAACGACGGTTTCGAACATAACTCTTGATCCGTCCTGAATGAACTGTCCCATAGAGTGAAGGTCTGTAGAGAAAACAGCAGCAGACGGGAAAATTCCCTTGTTGTCCTTGCCCTCGCTCTCGCCGAAGAGCTGCTTATACCACTCGGACATAAGAACAAAGCTCGGATCATAGGAAACAAGCATTTCCACCGACTTGCCCTTTCTGTAGAGGATGTTTCTGAGAGCCGCATATTTATAGCAGTCGTTGTTATCAAAATCCGCGCAGAAATCAGCCTGTGCTTTAGCTGCGCCCTTCATCAAAGCGTCGATATCGCAGCCTGCAACAGCTATCGGGAGAAGTCCTACAGCCGTAAGAACAGAGAATCTTCCGCCTACGTCATCGGGGATAACAAAGGTCTCGTAACCCTCTGTGTCGGAAAGGTTCTTCAAAGTTCCTCTTGCCTTATCAGTTGTGGCGAAAATACGGTTTTTAGCTTCTTCCTTGCCGTACTTATCCTCAACCATTTTCTTGAAAATTCTGAAAGCGAGCGCAGGCTCTGTAGTCGTGCCCGATTTTGAAATAACGTTTACGGAGAAATCCTTACCCTCGCACAGAGAAATTACCTCGTTAAGATAAGTTGGATTAATGCTGTTTCCAACGTAATAGATGTCAGGCGTATCCTTTTTCATATTATTATAAAGAGGTGATTTAAGAAGCTCGATAGCAGCTCTTGCACCGAGGTAAGAACCGCCGATACCGATAACTATGAGGATATCGGAATTAGACTTGATCTTTTCGGAAGCAGCCTTGATCCTTGCGAATTCTTCCTTGTCATAATTTGTAGGAAGCTCGACCCAGCCAAGGAAATCGTTTCCGAGTCCGCTTTTATTATGAAGAGTTGCGGCGGCGGCGTCTACCTGAGCCTTGATGCCGTTCATTTCGTCAGGATTGACAAAACTCTCAAGATATTTCGTATTAAGCTTTAAAGACATTGTAATATACCTCCAGTTTTTGTATAAGAAAAATCTGATACAATATAATTTACCACTATTATGATACTATATTTTGAACAATATTTCAAGTCTAATTCGCACAATTGTACTTTTTACACAATTATGTTAATGATTTCCTATGAGATTTAACAAAATTTTCTTGAGAATATAACCATAAGACAACCTTTCCACATTATTTTTTGTAACGATATCCGTTTCGAATACGAGAGTATCTCCGTTATAGAAGCCTGCCGTTCCGATATTCTGATCCTTTTTGACAGGCGCGTCAATATATTCGGGGAGAATTATTTCATTGTGAAGCTCGCTTACTCCCTTCGGAATAACGACGGTGCTCTGGGTTTTCAGCTTTATTTCGACAGCGCTGTCAACTCCGTTCGTAACTTTCATCGGCATCAGAAGCTCGTCAAGGAATCCCGGAACAGTGACCTTATAGTCGGAAAATCCCTTTTTCACGAGTCTTTTAGCCTCCGCAAAGGAAGCTTCCTCGTCCGGAGCGCCAAAAACAACGGCTATATATGTGATCCCGTTTTCGTCTCTTGCCGCCTCGGCAATGCAATAGCCCGATTTTTCGGAATGAGCCGCTTTTAACCCGATATGACGGTCGTAGGTTCGTGAAAGCGTATTTTCATTTACAAGCTCAACGCTTTCGTTTTTGATAAAATCTCTCCATGTTGAAAAATACGGAAGCATAAAGTCATACTTTACAAGCTCCGAACAAATCACGGCAAATTCACGCACCGTAGTGTACTCCTCTTCGTCCGTGCAGCCGTTCGGCGAGCGAAACACCGTCTCGCGCAGTCCCAGATTAAAGGCTTCTCCGTTCATGCGCTTCACAAAATCATCAACTTTCCCCTCCGATTTCTCCGCAAGAACGGTAACCGCATCATTGGCGTTTCCAATTATCGCGCCGCGAAGCAATTCGTCCGCAGACAAACTGTCTCCCGGTTCAAGCCATATTACCGAGCCTTTCGTTCCCGCGACCGACTGAGAAGCCGTAAGCATATCGTCAGCCGAGAATTTTCCCGTCTCCATATCCTCCGCTATGAGCAGAAGCGACATAAGCTTTGTCATGTATCCGCAGCTTCGCCGAACATCTGCGTTCTTCTCTTCAAGGACTGTTCCCGTATCAGCTTCGATCAGGATATAAGAGATATCCTCCGCCATTGCCTTTTGCGGAACCGGAGCAGCGGCAGCGATCAGAAAGGCTGCGGCGGCTGCCGAAATAATTTTTTTGATTTTCATAAAATGATCCTCCGTAATTTATAGATTCTCGGAAAATGCAGGATTTCTTAAAAGATTTGCAGATTTTTCGCTTTTAACAACAAATTTTACTGCCGTCAATTGTGCAAAACGCAGATTTTATTTTTTTGGTTGACACTTTGTGGAAATTGTATTATAATGTAATTTACAGAAATATATTTTGAGGTGTAGAATGAACAAAAGAAAAAGAAAGCATAAATTACGCTATTTTCGAATAGGTATGGCATTTCTTCTTTTGGTTCTTATAATTATCGGCTTGTTACTTATCGTTTCGTCATGTTCCGGCAACGGCAATAACGCTGTGCCGGCTGATAATAAAATTCCTGCCGCTTCCGACAGCACGGATAATGCGATTCCCCAGCCGACCACTGAAACCACTACAGAAGCCGTACCTGTTATTTTTTATCCCGAGAAAACCGCGGATTCATTTGAATTCCCGGAAGATATGGACGCTAAATATGCTATTCTTATGAATGTTGACGACAATGAAATTGTAGCCTACAAGGATCACGATGTCAGAATGTTTCCTGCTTCTCTGACTAAGGTCATGACGCTTATCGTCGCATCGGAAAATATTGAAGATCTTAACGATACCGTGCTTATTACTAATGATATGATAGATCCCATGATCGATATGCACGCTTCAAGAGCCGGATTTGCCGCAGGTGAAACTCCTACTCTCGAACAGGTGCTCTATGGTGTTGTACTTCCGTCGGGCGCGGACGCGGCTCTTGCTGCCGCCTGTTACGTTTCAGGCTCGGAGGAAGCTTTTGTCGCGCTGATGAATCAGAAAGCGCAGGATATGGGACTTAAAAGCACTCACTTTACCAATGTGGTCGGTCTTCACGACGAAAATCATTACAGTACCGCAGAGGACATGGCTCTCATTCTTAAATATGCGATACAAGACGAGACCTGCCGAAAAATACTTTCAACTTATCAGTACGAGATAGCTCCGACCGAGTATAATCCGGAGGGATTGACGCTCACCAGCACTCTTTTCAGCAGAATGGAGGGCACCGAAATGCCCGGAGTTACTGTAATCGGCGGCAAAACCGGATTTACCGACGAGGCGGGACAGTGCCTTGAAACCTTTGCCGAGATAAACGGAAAAACCTATATAATGGTAATTGCAGGCGCGGTTTCAAAATGGCAGGTCATTTATTCGACCCTCAGCGATTACAGCGTTTACTGCGCAGGCGGAGAAGAATATATTCCTCCGACCAAATAATTTAAATAAATATATTCAGATAAATTACAATATTGTGTAGAAAACAATAAGGAGATAAACAATGGGAAAAAAACACGTTAACAAAGGCAGATTCTTTGCAACAGCCTTTGCCATTGCTGCTGTGATTGTCGGCGCCGATGTTATCAGACGCGACTTTTTCTTCACTCCGGACAATACGATCACTATTCAGGGCGACTTCAAGAGTATAGACGCTCCCGAAGCTCCGTCCGCAGAAAATCCGTCGGGAGTCAACAATACCACAGTTCAGAAATCGACTATCGACAACAGCATTTCATACCTTGGCTATTCCGAGATAAGTCTGCCGCAGGCTCAGCTTTCAAAGGGACTGCTTACGGTCGTGAACGAAGCATATCCTGCCGCTGATACAGGTGAAAATCTTTCCGCGCTCATCGACAGAAAAAACGAATTTTATTCGCTGCATTACGAAAATATCGAAGCTAATCCGGAAGCCATTGACGCTTTCAATCTTATGATGGCGGACTATAATGCAGCTACATGTCTTTCCGATTTTATCGTTTACAATACCAACGGTCAGAACAGTCCCGGAGATTCCGTTTGCTCCGCTTCCTTTGCCGAGAACGCTTCCGGCTATACTTTCGATCTTGCCGTTCAGGGAATAAACAACATCCTTGCATACGACGGAATGGACGAAGAAGCATGGATAATCGAGAACTGCGCAAATTACGGATTTATCGTAAGATATCCGCAGGGTAAGGAAGGCTCTACAGGTCAGGGATACTGTCCGTGGCATCTCAGATACGTGGGCAGGGTAAATGCCGCAATAATGCGTGACAACGGTTTCTGCCTTGAGGAATACGTAAACTGGCTCAAAAATTATACGATCGATTCTGCCCCCTTTGTCTATCAGCTCGACGGCGTAAGCTATGAGCTTTACTATACGGCTTCCATGGGTGAAACTACTCCCGTGAGAATACCTGTAACGGGAAATTATACCGTTTCAGGCAACAATATGGACGGATTCATAATTATTGCCGTTAAATAATATTTCCGAGGCATTTCCCGACATATTCCGCATTCAAATTATATATAACTAAATTTAAGGGACGGTATATCCGTCCCTTTTTGTTAAATGATCGAATTACGGCTGCCCGATCACCTTGAACATTCTCCAAGTATATCGTTTACGATCTCTGCCGCTATTCCCGACGCGGATTTCTCGGAAACAAAGGGCATCAGCAGCTTTCTTCCCTGACTTTTTATATCCATGCATATCCGCGCATACAAAGCCGATTCATTATAAAGACGCTTAATGTATTCCCCGAAAAATTCCTTGTCATGCTCCCTTGAAGCCAAAAGATTCCGATTGTAAAAACGCTCCATTGAAATTCTTCGGCTGTCTGTAAAGCGCTCCGGTAGCACGGGAGTCTCCGAAACAAAAAGCAGCTTTCCCTGCGGAATATAAAGATGAAGCGGAGCATTCTCCGAATCCGCCGCTCTCGAGATCACCGCATCATAGCCGAGCTTATTCGCAGCGGACGCAGCCGACTCCGCAAAAATTGACGAAGCCGCTATGTATCGGTCAAAAAGCCTGATTATCCGTGTATCGTTAGGAATATCGGCAAAATGATAACCTCCGCAGGTTATTGCGGAAATCGAACGCCTGATAATCCGTCCCTTTCCTTCTCTTTTTTCAAGAACCGCCGCGATTCTGCGCCTTGCATACGCTGTGATCTTATCGGCATTCACAAGCTCTCTTCCGTTTTTTATGTACTCTTTGAGCAAGATATCGGCGATCCCCAGCATATCAAGCGACTTCTGCATATATGAGATGCTCTGGTTCATGGTATACCCTGCTATCGCTTCTACTGCCGAAGATTTTTCACCGAGAATGCGCGATATGTCGTACGTTCTTGATTTAAAGCTGTCCGCCGAATACTTATTATAGCTGCTCGCCGCAACAATCTTAAGCTTAGGTATATATATCGCGCAAGGCAGCTTTCTTTCGTACGGCGAGTAATAAAACTGACATTCCATTTCCGAAAATATCTCCGCAATATTAAGCAGAGTTTTCCCTTTTTCCGCAAGATCAGGACCTACGATATTATAAAGTCTTGCACCGTCAAATTCCCGATATTTTCCGCAATTATAATTCCTGTCGGTAAAAAAGCTAAGATTTTCCGTGGTCATTGCCTCCGTTCAATGTATAATGATAATATATCTTATGCAGCGAGGCTTGCCAAGTTACTGGAAAATACCGTGCATTGCAAATATACAAAAAGGACAGCATTTCTGCTGTCCTTTGTTTGTCAATATCTCAGGTCATTAGTTTTTATTTCTTCATAAATTCCGCTAAGCTGTCCGTTCCGCCTGTAGCCGTGTAAGCATAATATGCAAGGATAGTTGAAGCATCAGAGGAATCGACTGCGTTGTCTCCGTTTACGTCTGCGGCAAGTCTTTGTGCTTCCGAAAGCGTTGAAGCTCCGCCGGTAGCAACGGTCGCATAATCGGCAAGAACCATTGAAGCGTCCGAAGCGTCTACTGCTCCGCTTCCGTCAATGTCTCCGCTTCCTGTTTTGGGCTTTTCCGGAGCAGCACCGAGAGATTCAAATTTGTATCCGTTTTCCTCGGCATAGGTCTGAGCCGCTGAGTTTGCATATCCGTATATTGTTCCGGTAAAACCAACAAACGTCGTATAATAAATACTTGTAACACTATCAGGAATGGTTATAGAAGTCAAGTTTGAGCAAAAGAGGAATGCATCCTCAAGAATACTTGTAACACTGTCGGGAATAGTATACTCTTTTTCACTCTTTCCTGCCGGATATGTATAAAGTTCGGTTTTATTCTTATTGAACAGAACTCCATTGTCGCTTGTAAAGTATGTATTATTTTCATCAACAAGAATTTCTGTCAATCCTAAACAGTAACTAAATGCACCTTCACCAATATTTGTAACACTGTCCGGAATAAATATTGAATTCAAAACTGAGCAACTATTGAACGTAAGATAGCCTATACTTATAACGCTGTCGGGAATAGTTAACGAGGTCAGACTTGAGCAGTTCTGGAACGCATAATCACCGATACTTATAACACTGTTAGGAATGTTTACTGAAGTTAGACTCCAACAGTCACAGAACGTATTATTGCCAATACTTGTAACGCTGTCGGGAATGGTTACGGAGGTTAAACTTGTACAGAAGTAGAACGCAGAATTACCAATACTTGTAACACTGTCGGGAATGGTTACAGAGGTCAGTCCGTTGCACCAATAAAACGCAGAATTACCAATACTTGTAACGCTATCGGGAATAGTTATTGAAGTTAATCTTGTACACTCCTGAAACGCCTCATCACCAATACTTGTAACAGGCACTCCGTCTATTTCTGACGGTATAACGACCTCGTCGGCTGCTTCGTCACAATCTGAAATTTCTATATAGTCCCCGTAATTTTTATATTTAAGAACATCGTAAGTTCCCTCGGTGTACTCCTCAGCCGCACTTGCTGAAATGACGTAATCCTGCGGTTTTACAGCGGTCGGCGCAGCTCCGCCAAGTACAACGCTGATTGCAAGAAGCGCAGATAAAAACTTTTTCATGGTAAAAACCTCCAAAAATGATTTATATTTTCATTATACATGACTTTGGCAGAATTTGCAAGTCTGTTTAATTATTTCATAAAATTATTGATGTCTTCCGTTCCGCCTGTTGCAGTGTAAGCATAGTAGGCGAGAATAGTTGAAGCGTCGGAGGAATCAACGACGCTGTCTGCATTTACATCGGCGGCTATTTTCTGGGATTCACTGAATGTAGGAGCTTCTCCTGTTGCAATAAGCGCATACTCGCGGAGAACGAGAGAAGCGTCACTGGAATTTACTGCTCCGTCATCGTCAACGTCTCCAAGCAAACCGATAGCGCCAAATTCAATTCCCTTTTCTTCAGCATAGGTCTGAGCATAAGAACCTTCGCAGCCGTAAATTGTTCCGTGGAAGCCCAAAAACGTGTTCTTGCCAATGCTTTCAACACTGTTGGGAATGAATATTGATTTCAAACCGGAGCACCCAATGAATGCCCAATCCTCGATACTTTTAACGCCGTTGGGAATTGTTATTGATGACAAGTTCGAGCAGCCATAGAATGCACCGTCAGCTATGCTTGTAACGCTGTCCGGAATACTGTACTTTGTTTCGGTTTTCATTTTCGGATATGCGTAGATCTCAGTTTTATCTTTATTAAACAATACTCCGTTAATGCTTACATAGTATTGATTATTTTTATCAACAAGAATTTCAGTCAAATTTAAGCAGCCTTTAAACGCACTAATACCTATACTTATAACGCTATCGGGAATAGTTATCGAAATTAAACTTTGACAGTAGTAGAACGCATGATCGCCAATACTTGTAACGCTGTCCGGAATTACTATAGGGTTCAAACTTTCGCAAGACTCAAATGCATACTCGCCGATACTTGTAACGCTGTTGGGAATGGTTACAGACGTTAAGCCTGAACAGTTACAGAACGCATAAGCGCTGATACTTGCAACGCTTGCGGGAATAACAACATCGCCCGAACAGGTGGTGCCATCAATTAAAATATTACTTACAATTACAAGCGGATTTTCTTTTTGCTTCGCTTTAAACCATGGGGTAGCATTAAACGCAAATTTATCTATGCGTGTAATGCTGTCCGGAATCGTTATCGAAGTTAATTTTGAGCAGTGTTCAAATGCCCAACCACCAATACTTGTAACAGGCACTCCGCTTATTTCTGACGGTATTTCAACAGACGTTGCCAATCTGTAACAATCTGAAATTTCTATATGGTCGCCGTAATTTTTATATTTAAGAACATCGTAAGTTCCCTCGGTGTACTCCTCAGCCGCGCTTGCTGAAATGACGTAATTCTGCGGATTTACAGCGGTCGGCGCAGCTCCGCCGAAAACAATACCCACGGCAAGGAGCGCAGATAAAAACTTTTTCATGTATATCCTCCCGAATAAATAATTTTATCAGTCATATTTAAATGATTCGCTTACCGTTTTGCAGGTCTGAGCAAAAAATCCATGTTCTGCAAGTATGCTTTCACATTTTTCGGCTTGATCGCGGCTGTCAAACAGACCGAAAACCGCTGAGCCGCTGCCTGTCATAACAGCATTCAGCGCGCCGCATTGCAGCATTTTTTCCTTTATCGTCTCAACCTCGCTCAAATTAACAGCAGACTCAAAAATATTCCCGAAATAGAGATGAGCGTCAATTCCGCCTGAATTTATGCATTCAACAAGCTCCTTGACCTGCAAACGGACAGGAGCTTCGAGCGAATCTGCGCTTTGATATGCAGCCGCCGTGGAAACTCCCTCTCTTCCCTTTCCGATAACTAAAATTTTTCCGGAGTAATCGGAGATCGGAACGATTTTCTCCCCGATCCCCGAAACATACGCCGTACCTCCGACAAGAAAAAACGGGACGTCCGCGCCGAGCTTTTGACCAATTTCCGAAAGCTTTTCCGCGGACAGATCGGCTCCCGTCAATTTATTCAGCATATACAGGACCGCCGCCGCATCGGAGCTTCCTCCGCCCATTCCTGCTTGAGACGGTATCCCCTTTTTAATATGTACCGAGCAGCCGCCCTTCGTACCTATCTCCTCAAAAAACAGCTTTGCAGCCTTATAAGCAATATTACGTTCGTCGCACGGTATATCGTCGGACTGCAAGAGAACATCGGGAACGCTGCATGACACTGTTATCCTGTCGGCAGGCTCAACGGTAATTTCGTCGTAAATCCCCACCGTCTGGAATACGCTTTCTATCAGATGATATCCGTTCGGCAGTCTGCCTGTGATATCAAGTGCAAGATTTATTTTTGCGGCATTTTTAAGCTTCATTTTTTCTCACCTTTCAGCTTTTCAATAAAGCTTTCTATACGCTTCATCGCTTCCATAAGATGCTTCAGCGAGTATGCGTAAGAAACGCGGACAAACCCTTCTCCGCTCTCTCCGAAGGCGCTTCCCGGCACGACCGCAACTCTCTCCTCGTAAAGAAGTCTGTCGCAGAATTGGTCGCTTGTAAGTCCCGTGCTTTTTATGCACGGGAATACATAGAACGCTCCCTGCGGATCAAAGCAGTCCAGTCCGATACGGTTAAATTCTCCCACAAGATAACGGCGGCGGATATTGTACTCGTTCACCATTTTCTTTACTTCGGATTCGCATGAGGAAAGCGCCTCTACAGCGGCATTCTGGCTGACATACGGGCTGCACATTATACCGTACTGGTGGATCTTTGCGATCTGGGAGATAATTGGCTCGGGAGCAGTAACATATCCCAGTCTCCAACCTGTCATTGCAAAAGCCTTTGAAAAACCGTTTACAAAAATAGTACGTTCTCTCATGCCCTCAAGCTCGATTATCGAACAGTGTCTTACTCCGTAAGTAAGCTCGGAATATATCTCGTCCGAAAGAACCATGATATTTGTATCGCGAAGAAGCTCCGCTATCGGTTCAAGATCCTCACGGGTCATAATAGCTCCCGTAGGATTATTCGGGAACGGCAGGATAAGAAGCTTTGTACGTTCGGTGATCTTTCCTTTCAGATCATCAACGGTCAGCTTAAAATTATTTTCGATTTTTGTCGAAACCGGAACAACAACTCCGCCCGCAAGCTCGACAAGCGGAGCATAGCATACGAAACACGGCTCGACAACAAGAACCTCGTCTCCGGGATCAATAATTCCTCTGATCGAAATATCAATAGCCTCTGAACCGCCTACGGTAACAATAATTTCGTTCTCAGAGCAATATTCAACATCATGTTTTTCCTTGATATACCGGCATATTTCGGTTCTCAAGCGGTCGATGCCCTTATTCGGACCGTAAATTATATGCTTTCTTTCAAGAGTCTGAATAGCCGCTTTTCTTATCACCCACGGCGTATTGAAATCAGGCTCGCCAACTCCAAGGCTTATAACGTCCTCCATTTTTCCGGCAATATCAAAAAACTTACGTATTCCCGATGGTTTTATATTCTTTATCTTATTTGAAAGAACTTTATCATAATCTATCACGGGCAAACTAATCCCCTTTCGTCAATATCCTCACTGTCGATGAAGATACCTTTTTCCTTATATTTTTTAAGAATAAAATGAGTTGCCGTTGACAAAACTCCGTCTATGGTCGAAAGTCTCTCCGAAACAAAAAGCGCAACATCTTTAAGATTTCCGCCTTTTACCTCAATGGCAAGATCGTAAGCTCCGGACATCAGCGAAATTGACTCAACCTCGTCGTACATCATAATAGTTTTGGCGATATCGTCAAAGCCGCAGTCGCGCTGCGGAGTAACTCTCAGCTCGATAGTAGCGTAAACGGTGGATTTATCATAAAGCTCATCGTCTACAATAACGCTGTATCCCTTAATAACGCCGCTGTCCTCAAGCTTTTGTATCTCGGCAGCCACCTCCGCCTCTGTGATCCCAAGCATTTCCGCGAGTTCTCTGTTGGAAATACGGGCATTCTGCTGTAAAATTCTGATAATGTCGTTCATAATTCAAATCCTTTCCGTTTCTCCCGATAATCGGGGAGTTACTTAAATTTCCATAAAAACAGGCTTTCGCTGTTTAAAATAGCAAAGATGTTTAAATCCGGCTTCAAGAGCAAGCCTTGCGCCGTCGGCAATTCCGCTTCCAAGATCGTCGGCATTATGCGCGTCCGAGCCGACCGAGATGATCTCTCCGCCCAGATCCTTAAAAAGCTTGATATACTTCAGCCCCGGAAACGTTTCGCCTACTCCCTGACGCAAGCCGGAGGTATTTATTTCAATTCCCTTTCCGTTAGCGGCAAGCGCGCGGAAGCTTTCGGCGATAACTTCATCGAAGCGGCTGAGGTCGGGAGAAATACCGCTGCGCTTTTTCATGTATCTTATACAGTAAGTAAGATGTCCCAGCACATCGAATTTTCCCCATCGGCAAAGCTCGTAGACCTCATTGAAATATTTTTCAAGCAGATCGTATATCTCATTCATAGACATTTTTTCATAGTCTATATAGTAAAAATCCTTTTCACCCTTTATCTGATGAACCGAGGCAATAACAAAATCAAGCCTTTTATCGGATACTATGCGCTCCGCGATATCAAGCTCGTGCATTGCCTGTCCCATTTCCGTACCGCATATCAGATTTATTTCGCTGTGATTTTCCTTCATTGCGGTTATTGCGGAAACGGAATTCTCGAAATCTTCGGCATATCCAAAGTAATCGAGATTCGATCTGTCGGCGTAATGCTCCTCATTATACCACGCATTGCACTCGCAGTGATCCGTAACGGCATAAGCGGCAAGTCCAAGCTCCGCCGCGCGCCGAAGCATATCGTTCACATCGGCATTGGAATCCATTGAAAACCGAGTATGCGTATGACAGTCTATCAAATTCATAAAGCCGTCTCCTTCCGGGAAAAAATTTCAATACAAATTTCAATACATATATGTAATTATATCATAATGTACAGGATTTTTCTATAGTTTTTTTAAATTTCGATGCTTAAAAAATAAAATTTTTTTAATCTATGGTTTACCTCCTCATTTCGCGCCGCAAAACGTGCTCTGTATAATTTTTCACGCGGATATTGCAATTTTACAGTTTGTATGGTATAATAGTACTACAACATTTATCACGGAGGTTTTTCATATGAAAGCAGTAGTAACCGTAATCGGTAAGGATAACGTAGGCATTCTTCACAAGGTCAGCGGAATCTGTACCGAATTCAATGCAAATGTTATAGAAGTGACCCAAAGCGTTCTTCAGGATATGTTCGCTATGATCATGCTTGTGGATATCTCAGAAATTTCCCGCGATTTTTCCGAAATGGTCGACAGAATGAACAATCTCGGCACTGAGCTTGGACTTTCCATACATACAATGCACGAGGATATTTTTAATTCAATGCACAGTATCTGACGGAAAGGACTGCTTTAACTATGCTTAATGTTTATGATATACTTGAAACTATACGTATGATTCAGGACGAGTGTCTTGATATCAGAACTATTACCATGGGTATCTCTCTTCTCGACTGCATCGATACGGACATAGACAAGGCCTGCGAAAAGGTTTACAATAAGATCGTCGCAAAGGCTGAGCGTCTTGTGCCCGTAGGTCAGCAAATCGAAAAGGAATACGGTATCCCCATTATCAATAAAAGAATATCGGTAACTCCGATAGCTATGCTTGCCGCAGCCTGTCCGAACGAAAGCCCAGTAAAATTCGCGCTCGCTCTCCAAAGAGCTGCCGATACCTGCGGAGTAAATTTCATCGGAGGCTACTCAGCGCTCGTTCATAAGGGATTCAGCGCAGGAGACCTTGCACTTATCGAATCGATCCCGGAGGCTCTTGATGTAACTCAGAATATCTGCTCTTCGGTAAATATCGGTTCTACCAAATCGGGAATCAATATGGACGCGGTCAAGATCATGGGCAGGATCGTAAAGGAAGCAGCCGAAAGAACTGCCGACAGAGACTGCATAGGTCCTGCAAAGCTCGTTGTGTTCTGCAATGCCGTTGAGGATAATCCTTTCATGGCAGGAGCTTTCCACGGCGTCGGAGAGCCTGACTGCGAAATACACGTTGGCGTTTCCGGACCGGGCGTTGTAAGAAGCGCACTTTCAAAATATCCCGACGCTTCCATAGACGAGATCGCCGATATAATCAAGAAAACAGCTTTCAAAATAACGCGTATGGGTCAGCTGGTCGGCGCAAGAGCCTCAGAGCTTCTCGGAGTGCCTTTCGGTATTGTCGATCTCTCCCTTGCTCCTACTCCGGCAGTCGGAGACAGCGTTGCACATATTCTTGAGGAAATGGGTCTTGAGACCTGCGGTACTCACGGAACGACAGCCTGCCTTGCAATGCTCAACGACGCTGTCAAAAAAGGCGGAGTAATGGCTTCGTCTACCGTTGGCGGTCTTTCGGGAGCATTTATTCCCGTATCCGAGGACGCAGGTATGATCGACGCCGCCGTTGCAGGAGTTCTGAGCCTTGAAAAGCTTGAAGCAATGACGGCTGTATGCTCCGTAGGACTTGATATGATAGTAGTTCCCGGAGATATTACTCCCGAAACGATTTCAGCAATTATCGCCGACGAAGCAGCTATCGGCATGGTAAATACAAAAACCACAGCCGTTCGTCTTATCCCTGCTATCGGCAAAAGCGAAGGCGACACGCTCGAATTCGGCGGACTTCTCGGCAGCGGTCCCGTAATGCCGATAAAGGATAAATCTCCTGCCAAGTTTATTAACCGCGGAGGAAGAATACCTGCTCCAATGCACAGCCTTAAAAACTGATCCCGGAGCACGGTATGGATATAGAAAAAATAACCGATATGTTCGGCTGCTCGGATATCATAAGCATATCCGAGCTTAAAGGCGGACATATCAACTGTACATATCTTGCAGAATGCGGAAACGGAGATAAATACGTGCTTCAATCATTGAACACGGAAGTATTCCGCGAGCCTGCTTCGGTAATGTCAAATATCGGAATCATATCAAAAGCGTTTTGGGATTCAGGCTGTGCGGACGTTTCCGTTCCGGAATACTGCAATGCTCCCGACGGACGTAATTTTGCGGAATCTGACGGACAAATATACAGGCTGTACAAATATACTGTCCCATTCGAATCAACAGACGGACAGGACTACAAGACAGGAAAAGCTTTCGGCACGTATATCCGCATTCTGAACGAAAAAAACATTCGTCTTGAAACAACTGTCGATAAATTTCACAGCTTTTCTTCTTACTTCAACACACTCATCGCAGCAGACGGTTCTTCCGCAATGAAGAAGATAGACAACAGCGTCATGCGCAGATTCTTAACGCTGCCTGATCTTCTTTCTCAGGTGTTTACCGTTGATTTTCCGAAGAGAAACGTTCATAACGACGCAAAGCGTGACAATGTTATCCTTGGCGAAAAAAGCTGCATAATCGATCTCGATACAACTATGCAGGGTTATGCCGCACTCGATTACGGCGATATCATACGCTCCTCATGCACTGCCGAAAAGCTTGATTTCAGAGTTATACGGAATATTACAAGAGGATTCGCCGACGGACTTGACGGTCTGCTCAGCAGCGATGAAATATACTCCTTGTATTACGGAATACTCTATGTTACAGGCGAGCTTGCTGTGCGGTATCTTATCGATTATCTCAGGGATGATAAATATTTTAAGGGAAAAACGTCCGCCGAATGCCTCAAACGCGCGAACGAGCTGCTTAGTCAGCTCAATATGTTTATTACACAGGGCGATGTTATAACGGCAATAATTTACAAGGAATTCAAAAAAAATTAAGCAGGGAAATATCCCTGCTTTTTATTTTATTTTTTTGATCTCTTTTCGGAAATCATTTTTGATACCCACACCCCAGCGAACGCGATGGTAGCTATAAGCCACGGCAGGTCGCATATTCCCATAAACATTGCAATATTTTTATTCGACCATTTGTCCGAAGCATAATACGGATCAAAAAATTCAACGATCTGATACGATATCATAATAAATACGGGAATGCTGCATACAGCCCATATTACCGGACAGACGAGCTTCCAATTCCGCTTCTCATCAAGCATCATTCCGACAGCAATAAGCATGATCAACAGCGATACAAAAGAAATATTAGTCCATTTAAGCATTGCTTTAAAGTGTGATTGATCTATGCTTTTTTGATCTGTTCCGTTTATGATATTCAGATCATAATCATAGTAAATTTCTTTCCAGTAATAATTTCTGTTTTCAATAACAAGCGAAAAGGTAGGAGACACCTGTAATATCTCTCCGTCTTCGTCGGCAGCCGCAATACGTATTTCCTTGTATTTTTCCACATATTGATAAAGCTCGTTTGCTTTGATGCTGTCTTTGAACATGATCTTTCCGTAGCGTATGCCGATATTCGGGTCCCACTCGTCAGCGCAGATAAAGCCGTCCTTATTATAGCGTTTGAGCTCGGTGTCAGCTTCGGAAACATCTCCCTCTGGCGTCATTGGCAGAAGAATATGTAAGGTCAAATCACTCGGACAATTCGTTTCAAGTTCTATTCCCGCGCCTAATCCGTAACAGCTGCAAAGCGCAAAGATCATGCCCGAAAAAAGAAATAACAATATACATGATTTTAAGATAACAGCAGAATATTTTATCCGAAAATTTTTCATAATATCCGCTCCTTTTACCATAGTATACCATATATTCCTTTTTTCATCAATAACAAAAGCATATCAAAACAGTTACATTTTTGCTTGATTTAGAACTTGTTCTTACAAATTCTTATTTTATAAAAATTTCTCTCTGCTCGCCTATCTCACCCTCAATAACATATTTTACCGTATAGGTAAGCGACTCTTCCGTCTGCTCAGAACTTATCTCGCGCTCTATTATTTTCGAATCGCCAAGAAAATTCTGCTCGTAAAGGTAAATTTTCTCCATAATACACTCTTCAAGCTCCTCGGGAGTGTATTCACGAACCGAAAGCTTTGTTTCATTACGGTTTTTATGTACGATACCTATAGGAAGAGTTTTCCCGAACACCTTCAGATCATTTTCAGCCGTTTCTTCAATTTCCGTTTCATAATCGTTTTTCCCGAAAAACAGCGGTATTTGCAGATTAAAAAGCTTAAGATAATTTTCGTCTGTCGTTTCTCCCGTGGGAAGATATGTTTCCGCAACGAAGCTTTCGCTGAATACTACGTTTTCTTCATATTTTCCGAGTATTTTTCCCATCGCATGATGCTTTACTACGTGTCCGGTCGAATCCTCTGTAACTCCGCTGATAAGCATATCTCCGGCACGGACATGATCTCCGACAATACGCATGAGCATTCCGTCATATACCGAAGTATACGTAATTTCCGCCGATTTCGACGCTATCACATTGCACGGCATTCTCTCGTTGAGCATTTCCGGCTTTTCAACAAGCTCCGTTACCTCAACGACTACTCTGTTGCCAGTATGACGTATGCCTGCCCATGCGATCCCGTTCACCATTACACGCAGCTTATTCTCGCAATATTTGAAGTCAATATCCCTTATCGCCGTCCCCTGCTTTATATCAAGTTCTTCAAGAGCCGAAATGATGACCTCGTCGCTTACGGAACTATTTCCCTGAATGTCAATTGTTACAACAACTCCGGAAAAATAAAACACAACGGCGGCAGCAGCCAACACTCCAATAAAAATTCCTATTCTTTTGCGATAACGCAGAAGCTTAGCCGAAAGAGTTTCATATTCGGCATATTTAAGCTCGATACCGCACTCCTGCGCAAGCTCACAAACGCGCTTGAGGTCGCTGCGGTAAATTTCGGCATAAAACACATCCTTACGGCAATATTGTTCAAAGCAGCATATTCTTCCGCAGTGCATCCTGTTTATAAACGAGTAAAGGCGTTTTCCGCTTGCATTAATCTTCACGCTGCCTCTTAGCTGATTCCGCATTCCTTCTTCCGTTCCTTTCCGTAAATTCAATACGAGAAATTTTTCCGCGCACAATAAGTCCTTTCGTCTTGAAATCAAAGGCTCTCAGACCGCTTCCCCATATATGTATGCAAAGCCTGCCGGATATCAGACGCATGAAAACCTCGTTATATTCCTCTATTCGGCGGCAGTTGTCAATAATAAGCTCTTTGTTTCCCTCGATGTGTATGCCTGCGTTCATATACAGAGCGTCCCGTGTTTTATCTGAAATTTTTTCAAACAAGCCAATCCCTCCAAGCAGAATATTATCCCGTATAGAATAATATGATTAATCGGGTGATGAATATGAAAAAATCAGGAAAAACAACCGGCATACTCCTGAAAATATCGGCTGCCGCAGGAATTTCTCTTTTCTGCCTTGCCGACTCCGAGACCGTAAAAGCAGCGGTCACAACTGCCGTAACACGCTGCCTAAATACCGTTATACCGTCGCTTTATGGTATGATGATAATATCCTCGCTTCTCATAAGCAGCGGCATTATAGGAAACATTCCTCATATTTTCAGTATGATCGGACGCAGATTGTTTAAAATGAACGGTCCGGTTTTTCCGATATATGTTTTCAGTCTTTTCGCAGGATATCCGGTCGGAGCTAAAATGCTTTTCACAGAGTATGAAAAAGGTTCCGTAGATCGACGAAGCGCCGAACTCTTTTCGGGAATATGCTTCGGCGCAGGTCCTGCGTTCATTTTCGGCTGCATATCCTCGCAGCTTTACGGCAGTCCTGCCGCAGGATATATCATAATTATTTCTACGCTCTCGGCAAACACTATACTTGCTCTTTTTGTATCAAGGCTTCTGCCGTCAGTACACAGAAAATATACTCCTCCCAAATTAAAGCTCGACCTTGCTGTTGTAAACGACAGCATTATGAACGGAGCCGTCTCTATAATGAGAATTTGCGCAATGACGGGAGCATTTTCAATAATCACGGCTTTTCTTCAAAAATCGGGCGTTATCTCCCGGCTGAGCGGAATCATTCCGAACTGCAGAGACGAATATATCTTCGCCGTTCTTGATATTACGGCTATCGGCTCGCTACCTGTCAACGATTACAGTCAGCTGCCTGTAATATGCGGTCTTACAGCGTTTGGCGGACTTTGCGTTTTCATGCAGATAGCTTCTCTTACAAAAAACGGCATCAGCTTGCTGCCGATGCTTTTTATCCGCACAGCCGCGGCTTTTGTAAGCTCCGCTGTCTGCCGCCTGCTGCTTCCTTTTATGCTGAAAAATGTAAGTCTTTCTGCCGCAAGCATGAATGTGCATACTCACCAAGCAGCTTCTCCCATACCGTCCGTGATGCTCATTATCATGACGTTCATATCGCTTAGCGAATACGATCGGATAAGCCTAAAAAGGAAAAACACGCTCTCCCGATGACATTTCTCTCATAATACAAACAGATTTTGCACATCGGTAATATGCAATAAATTTTTTGTCTGTCTATTGACAATTTTGAACATATATGTTAAAATTAAGTCAGTATAAAATACGCTATATCATATATTTTGAGAGGGAGAAAAATTATGAAAAAAGCAATCAGAAGAATAGCCGCTTTTGCCGCTGTCGCTGCGCTGACCGTATCGGGTATATCATCATCTATACCTGCTGCAACAAGCAATGCCAATGTTTCTGCGGTAACTGACGATAACAACGACGACTGGCTCCATGCCGTAGGAAGCCGCCTGTATGACATGAACGGCAACGAGGTATGGCTTACGGGAGCTAACTGGTTTGGTCTCAACTGCGGCGAAGCTATACCGCATTACCTTTGGAGCGGAGACTGCGATGATATGCTGTCGGAAGTTGCCGACAGAGGAATAAACGTTATCCGTTTCCCAATCTCTACCGAGCTGCTGCTCTCATGGATGAACGGAACACCGAATCCTGTCGGAAGCGTTCAGGCTTCATACGATCCTCCTTACGATAAAGATGACGGAAACGGCGGTATCATAAAAGCCGGTACTTATGGAAACATCAATAAGGATTTTCTGCTTGAAGACGGCAAAACGCTGAAAAACAGCGAGGAGATCTTTGACGTTATTCTCGATAAGTGCAAAAAGTACGGTATAAAGGCATTTATTGACATTCACAGTCCGCATACTGATAACTCCGGTCATAACTATAATCTCTGGTACGGCAAGGAAGCTACTGACGGTACTATGATAACTACCGAAATATGGCAGGATACGCTTGTTTGGGTTGCCGATAAGTACAAGAATAACGATACGCTTATCGGTTATGACCTTAAAAACGAACCTCACGGCAAGGGTCAGGAGGGTGTAAACGCTGCTAAATGGGACGGCTCGACCGATGAAAACAACTGGGCTTATGCCGCTACAAATTGTGCCGACGCTATTCTTGACGTAAACCCGAACGCTCTTATTTTCATTGAGGGCGTTGAACAGTCCTTGAGCGGAGCTATGCCGGGAGATTACTGGGGTATTGCCGACAGACGCGATAACTCACCGTATATCGGAGCATGGTGGGGCGGCAACTTCAGAGGCGCAAGAGAGTATCCTATCACTCCAAAGCACGGTACAAGCCAGATAGTTTATTCTCCGCACGATTACGGTCCGTCGGTTTATGCGCAGACATGGTTCGATAAGGATTTTACAACTCAGACTCTTCTTGACGATTACTGGTACGATACATGGGCATATATAAACGCCGAGGATATTGCTCCGGAGCTTATAGGCGAATGGGGCGGTCACATGGACGGTGCGGAGAATCAGAAGTGGATGACGCTTCTCCGCGATTATATGATCAAAAACCACATCAACCACACATTCTGGTGCCTTAATACAAACTCGGGCGATACAGGCGGTCTCTGGGCAGGCTTCCAGTATTCGCTGAATGACGGAACTAAAATTACGTGGGAAGAAGAAAAATACGCGCTGTTCGAGGAATCTCTCTGGCAGACTTTAGAAACAGGCAAGTTTATCGGTCTCGACCATCAGAAGGCTCTCGGAAATAACGGAACAGGTATCTCGCTCAGTGATTTCTATGAAAATTACGCACGCACAGAGGGAAGCAACCTTGACGGCGGAACGATCCTCAGCGGCGATACTCCCGTGACAACAACAACTACGACTGCAACAACAACAACAACTACTACAACTACTACGACCACAACAACAGAACCTACTACCGATCCTTCAATAGTTTACGGAGACGCCGATCTCAACGGAGAAGTAGATGTAGACGACGTTATAGCGATCTTGTGCTATTCGTCAGATAAGGAAAAATTTGATTTATCGGAAGAGGCTCTCAGAAATGCCGACGTTTATCAGAACGGAGACGGAGTAAGTACAAACGATGCAGTTTCGGTACAGAAGCTGCTGACTCTCCAGATCAATAAGCTTCCCGAATCGTATTTAAATTAAAAAGCTTTGAACTAAACGGACGCTTCTTTATATGAAGCGTCCGTTTTCATGTTTTGAAGCAAAATTTTCAAAAAGTATAGATTTTTTCTCCGCAATGATATATAATGTATATATACTCTCTCAAAAAACGGAGGAAACCATGAAACCAACTGTTACTATTGAAAAGCTCCGTCAGGGCGGTTTTAACGAGACGTTAAAGCTTCTGTACGGACATGACGAAAATATCATCAATGCACAGATCAACCGCTACATCGCAGCAATAGAAAGCTTCTGCAAGCTTTATCCGCAGCGCGAAGATATATTTCTTTTTTCGGCTCCCGGAAGAACCGAGGTCGGTGGGAATCATACCGATCATCAAAACGGCTGCGTTTTTGCCGCTGCTGTAAATCTTGACGTTATTGCTGTCGTTTCTTTTCATGATGAGGGCATTATTCGTCTGAAATCAAAGGGGCACAAGGCAAACAAGATCGATCTCTCCCAACTGAATGCCAACTCAAGGGAATGCGGCACGTCCAATGCGATAATCAGAGGAATTGCTTCTAAATTCAAGGAAAAAGGCGTGAAGATCAGCGGTTTTGACGCTTACACGACCTCCGATGTCCTCAGCGGAAGCGGTCTTTCTTCCTCAGCCGCATTTGAAGTACTTATCGGTACTATTATCGACAAGCACTATAACAACGGAAATGCAGGCGCTGTTGAAATCGCAAAAATTGGTCAGTATGCGGAAAATGCTTACTTCGGAAAAGCAAGCGGCCTTATGGATCAGACAGTCAGCTCTGTCGGTGGATTCGTTTACATAGATTTTAACAATACATCCGCCCCGATCATCAAAACCTGCAATTTTGATTTTGAAAGCGCAGGTCACTGTCTTTGCATTACCGATACGAAGGGCAGCCATGCCGATCTGACAGATGATTATGTATCGATACCGACCGAGATGAAACAAATTGCCGCATTTTTCGGTAAGGATAATCTCCGCCAAACAGATGAGGACGACTTCTATCGCAATATTTCAAATATCAGAAAAAATTGCTCGGACAGAGCTATCATGAGAGCCGCTCACTTTTTCGATGAAAACAAACGCGCAGGTCTCGAAGAAAAGGCGCTTTCCGCAGGTAAATTCGACCAATTCCTCGAAATTGTAAAAAGCTCCGGAGAATCCTCGGCTGATCTTTTACAGAATCTTTACTCCCCCAAAAATCCGCTGAATCAGGAGATACCGCTTGCCATAATGATGAGCAAGCATATCCTGAAAGACAAGGGAGCGGTTCGAGTACACGGCGGAGGCTTTGCAGGTACGATCCAAGCTTTCGTACCAATAGAACTCGTCAAGGACTACTCTGACTGCATGAACAGTATTTTCGGCGATGGAAGCTGTCATGTGCTGAAAATCCGTTCACTCGGCGGATTTGCATTCGATATGGAGGTATGACCATGATTTGCAATAAAATTCAGGCTCTGATAAATTATGCCATAAATTGCGGACTTATAGAAAAATGCGACGCCATTGTTGTCCGCAACGCCTATATGGATATTTTCAAGCTCACGGACTGGCAGGAAACACCGGACTGTAACAGCGATTTGACGATCGATGAGATCCTTGAGGAGCTTGTCAGCTATGCCTGTGAGCGCTCACTGATAGAAAATACTGCGGCTTCGCGCGATCTTTTCGACACCAAGCTTATGGGAATTATTACGCCAATGCCCCGTGAGGTCATACGTGAATTTGAAAGCCGTAAGCGACTCTATTCCGCAAAATCTGCCACGGATTGGTATTACAGCCTGTGCCGCAGCTTGAATTATGTTCGTGCCGGACGCATCGCAAAGGACAAGAAATGGATATACAGCTCCGAATACGGAGATCTTGACATAACTATCAACTGTTCGAAGCCAGAAAAAGATCCACGAGATATCGCCGCGGCAGGAAAAGCCAAAGCCTCTTCTTATCCCAAATGCCAGCTTTGCTATGAAAACGCAGGATTTGCAGGAACGATAAATCACCCTGCAAGACAAAATCTCCGTCCTGTTCCCGTAAATGTCGGCGGCGAAAACTGGCAGCTGCAATATTCGCCGTACGGTTACTATAACGAACACTGCATTTTCTTTAACGAAGAGCACAAGCCCATGAAAATTGACCGTTCCGTTTTCATCAAGCTTGCGTCGATCACCGATGAATTTCCGCATTATTTTGTAGGTTCGAATGCCGATCTGCCTATCGTGGGCGGTTCTATCCTCAGCCACGAGCATTTTCAGGGAGGACGCTGCAAATTCGCTATGGAAAAAGCAGAGATCGAAGAAAGCTTCAAAATTAAATGCGTGAACGAATCCGACGCAAAAGCATTTGACTTGCCGATTAAAAAAGGTATGGAAAAAGCAGAGATCGAAGAAAGCTTCAAAATTAAATGCGTGAACGAATCCGACGGCAGGGCAGGTATAGTTAAATGGCCGATGTCGGTCATAAGGCTTACGGGATTTACCGATAAGGTCAAGCTTGCCGATACCTGCAATTTCATTCTTGAAAAATGGAGAAGCTACAGCGACGAATCTGTAGACATAATTTCCGAAACGAACGGAACTCCGCATAACACGATAACTCCGATCATGAAAAAAAAACGAATCGGGAGAATACGAATGCGATCTGGTTCTTCGCAATAACCGAACGACCGAACAGCGTCCGCTGGGAATTTTCCACCCGAATCCGTCGCTTCATCACATAAAGAAGGAAAACATCGGTCTTATCGAGGTCATGGGACTTGCAGTTCTTCCGGCTCGTCTTTCAAACGAACTCAATATTCTCGCGGAAGCTATTTTAAGCGGAAAAAATCTTGACGACGATCCTGCAACATCCTCTCACAGTCTCTGGGCGCGCGAGCTTCTGAAACGTCACCCCGAATTCTCAGCTGAAAATGCCGAAGACATTTTACGTTTTGAGGTAGGAGCAGTATTCGAACAGGTTCTTTGCGATGCGGGAGTTTTCAAAAGAAACGACGCGGGCAAAGCCGCATTCAGGCGATTTATCGAAACTTTAAAAAATTAGGAGCGTCAAATGACGCTCCTTTTTTATTATGCAACAATATAGAATTTTAATCGTCTTTAACCGAAAAGCTGCTGATGTTTATAACACCCGGAGTGCCGTCACTGTCCATGTCGTCGGAACCGCGATTTGCCTTAACAAGCTGAACGATTCCTCCGGCTATAAGTATCAGCGCGAAAATTCGTTTGAACAATAGACTTGCCTTGAAAGGATAGAAGAACAAAAATACTGCCGCAACAGTAAAAATTATCGCCGCGGCAAGCGTCGGTATCCAGCTTCTGCCGCTGTTTTTCAGCGAAAACGCCTGTATATACAGCTCAACCGCCACCCATGCAATTATCATACCAAGTATTACGGGAACGGCAAACTCAACCAGATTCGGCAAAATTATAAGCAGAAAGCCAACAAATATATCGCCGAAGCGTTTTATAATATTTGCGGTATTTTTGTCTCCGGCATACTCCATGATTATCCGAACTATACCGTAAATTATCATTGCTGCGCCGATCATCAGAAATACCTTTGAAAAAATATCGGGAAATATTGCAATAATAAGACCGACGGCTATCATTAAAATTCCTCTGACTATCGAGTCAAGTTTAATTTCCTTCATAATTCCTCCTTGAAAAACAGAATTTTTATGGCAGCACCGCACAAAGCCGTCAGGCGCGCTTTGCGCGGTGTTGCCTTATATCAGTACCGTGATAAGCTTCATTTTAAGTCTGCGGAAAAATCCAAGACCTTGATAAATATTCGCTGCCAGTTTTGCGGAAAATTCTTCTGCAAATTTTACATCGGCTTCCGACGGCTGCTCATCTGAAAAGCTGCTTGAAAGCGCGATCTGCATAAAATACATGAACTCCCCTTCCCCGAAATACTGCGGAGAAAGGCGGCTTTCCGCAAGCTCTGCAAATTCATTGTAATTCATACCGCTTTTTTTGAGCTTCATAATATTCAGCAGGCTTTCGGTATAGCCGTACGCAGCGATCACTCTGTCGGAATTTTTTCCGTAAGCAAATCTCTTCCGCCTTTTTTTCAGGATCAGTATTCTTCTCAGCCATATAACGGCCGCGGCTATCGCAGCGATCAGAACTGCGCATACCGTTCTGCGAACTGCAGGCTTATCCATGAACGAAGCCTTTGCGTGTGTTACTCCGCCCGAGGACTTGTTTGTGGACGAAGAAATCGTTTCGGTAGAAGTCTGCGCCGTCGATGTAGAAGAAGCCGAGGTTTTCTGCTTGTTTCTCGTATGAGACGTTGTCGTTCCGTTTGCTGTGACCGTCGTTGTTGAGGTAGCGCTTGCCTCGGCAGAAGTAGTAGCGGCAGGTTCGGTATTAATGGTCGAATTCGAGTAACCTGCAGTGAATTCAAAGGGCATCCAACCGAAACCGTCAATGTAAACCTCCGTCCATGCGTGGCTGCGATTATCTTTGAGCGTTACCGTGTATGTTCCGTCGGCATTGTGCGTACTGTCGTTGAAATCATCGCTGACCACAATGTATCCTGTTGCGTAGCGCGCAGGAATGCCTGCCATACGTGCAAGGAGCACTCCCGCAGACGCATAATGAGTACAATATCCCTTGTGGTTTTCAAGGAGAAAATAGTTTACAAAATCCCTGTTTGACGGAGTTTTTCCGGGTCTGAGAGAATACTCGGCACTTTGTGAAATGCGCTCCCTCAGCTGATTCAGAAGCTCAAGCTTTTCCTCTGCCGTTGCGGCGTTTTTACCGTTTTCAACAATGTCGGAATACGCTGCCTTTACCTCGTCAATTTCCTTAGTATCGGGGATCTGCAAATAATTATCGTAAACAAAATCCCTGTACTGATTTTCCAGAAGCATTGCCAGAACAGCCTCGCCGTTTTTGTTCAAATTGTCGTAATCGACTAAAAGTCCGCTGTTGACCGTGAACAACGAATCACTGATGTAAAGTCCGTTTTCATCGCAGAACTCGTCAATACGGCTGCGGATATCACTATCGCCGACTCTGTTAACAGAAAGATACTTAGGAGAATTTCCTCCAAGTATGAAGCATACATTATCTATATTTACATTAGAAAATTTGTATGAATAGCTGTCAGCCGAATTGCTTTTGGAGCTTACCGTACAGTCGCGGTCGTATTTCAGACCTCCGTAATTGACCGTACCATAAGGCGCACAGCTTTTGTTCTTTTTCCTTTTTGCATTGAGCCAAACGGTATTCAGGCAGTTATCCGGATCAGCCTCATCATATAAAATATTCGGAAAATCCTGCGGATATAATCCGTTTTCGGAAAAATATCCGAAAAGACCGTTCGCGTCCTTATAAGCATCGGAATCAAGATCGAACCATTCGTTATCCTCATAGACCGCGCCCGAATATCCCTTTAAATAAACGGCATTATCGCACTTCTTTTCAAAGGTCGCAACAATGTCGGTGACCTCCTTGTATCTTACGCCGTCAACATCGCCGAGCTTATGGCTCTCATAATTAAACGTGAGACCAAAGGATTCCGTAAGCGCAGAAACGCTTGATGCAAGGTCGTCAAAGGTAAAGGAATTGATCGCATACTTGATATCGCTTCTCTTCTGATTCAGCTCCTTGCTTCGCTCGTATCCGGAAAGCTTCATATAAGCAAGAGTTCCTCCGGTTATGAGAAGGATAGAAGAAATTATCAAAAGACCGCATTTTTCGGTGACCTTAAGGCGCATTTGTCTTTTCGGGAAGAAAAGGTTGTCCTTGCGCACAAATCCGCCGTTTCCGCCGGAATATTCTCCGATATCTATGCTGCACATCGCAAGCAGGGAAAGCCAGTAGGCTACGGTTAGTATTCCCCAGAAAATCGGTATATGGATACCGTTATAAAGACCTATTTCGATTATGGGAAACGATACGATTATAACCGGTATGGGATTCGGCCGCTTAATAGTAAACGTATAAATGACAATTGCCAGAAGCCATATACAAAATACCAGAAAAAGCGTTACGCAGTATTTTTCGTCATCGGGATCCAAGAATTTGAAATACTTTATCTGATTTTGATTGGCGGCGTTGTAGATCACATTATAAACAAATTTATATCCTTTAACTATATTGGCTATATTTTTATAGAGTGCGGCTCCGAACACAATTATCGAGCCGCCCGTAAGCCACAGAGTAAATCTGTCGGCAAGAGAAAAAATTATATATACTACAGAAAAAAGCAATGCCGCCTTAATTGCTGCGGAATGACTATAGTTCAAGTGAAACATTTTCAGAAAAGACAATATTACCGAAGCAAATCCGACAACGGCAATAACGACCGCTTCGATATTTCTCAAATCGGGTCTTTTCTTTTTAACGGACATAGTAATACTGTCGCATACTGTGATTCCGCTGAAATTGCTGCTCTCTTTCTTTTTCATATTACTTCCTTAAAGTTCTATGTCCCTTACAGAGGACGAAATTTTTCCGGCTGCCACCGGTATTATATTGATCGAGGAAAAGCTTTCCCGAATTGCCGACGCTTCGCTTGCAGACTTTACAACGGTAAAGACATTTTTTACATCTGCGTCAAGCTCGTCGTTAATGCTTTCGAGAATACCCGCATCGCAGCGCGCCGTTACATAATTGAATGAAGCCCAGCCTTTTTCCGAATGATCGGTAAAGTATTTTTCGGGATTCTCGGCAAACAAATTATCGTCAAGCGACGTTATAAGCTCTTTCATAACAGACGCAAGCGTATCGATGTTGTTTACGGTACGCGTTACAAAGTCCTTTTCGCTGCAGCTGTAATATATAACGTTGTGAACGGATTCATTCTCAATAAAAAGCTGCGAGACCGACATGGCAAGCTCAAGGAGAGTATCGTACATAGGAAGCGCAAGCTCGGATTCCTCTCTGCACAGCAGATCAATAAATACAGCGGCAGGCGAATCAACAGGACAGCTGTACTCCTTGACGATAAGATTTTCCTTTTTGGAGCTTATCTTCCAGTGTATACGGTTAAGTCTGTCTCCGGCGCGGTAATCTCTCAGGTCAAAGACCTCCGACGGATCGTCTCCTGGACGGTGCTCGGAAAAAACCTTGCTTTCTTCGTTTACGCGGTCGGAGCTGCTCACAAATCCATTAATATCGTGGCATTCGGGAAGCACGACAATGCTTTCACATATATTTTTACCGATGCGGAACTTAAAGATCCGCAAGGGATCATAAATCGTAACATAAGCGCAGCTTACCTTTACCATGCCGCAGAATTTGGAGCTTAGCTGAAACGTAACGCGCTGACTGTTCCTCGGCTGGATCGGGAAATGCAGCTCTATGCTGCTGATACTGTTGTTGAAAATATTATAGTACTCAATGACCGCTTCGGCTTTTCCGACCGGAAAAAAACTTTTATTTGAAACGTACAGCTGAATGTCAAAGCTCTCGTTTTTTGACACGGTCTTGCTTTTCAGGCAGAATTGTATCTTTGTCATGAGCTTGACCGAAAGAAGTCCCGCAAACATCACGACGGGAACAGCGATCACAACAACAAGAAGGACAAAAGAAAAATCCCACACATAAAGAATATAAAACACAGCACAGACAATTATCAGGAGCAGAAAGATCAATTTCATCAAAAGCATATAACTTTACCTTCCGTCCGCCGATATCTTCGGAACGGGAACGCTTCTGATTATCTCTGAAATTATATCGGAAGCCGTTTTTTCAGATATCTTAGCTTTTGAGCTTAAAATTATTCGATGCTCAAAAACGTCGTTGCATATAAAGGCAATATCATCGGGAATAACGTAATTTCGTCCCATAGCGACGGCTATCCCCTTCGAGATCTGCATAAGAGCAAGAGCTCCTCGCGGACTTACACCAAGCTTTATCATAGGGTGATTACGCGTAGCCGATGCAAGCGCAACAATATATTCATTGATCTTATCGTCAACATAAACGTTTGAAACAGCCTGCTGAAGCTCCAGAATAATTTCCTTGTTTGCAACGGCTGAAACCTTATCGAGCGGATTTTCGCTGTGCTTTGATTTCAGTATCATAGCTTCGTCGGCAGCCGACGGATATCCCATGCTCAGCTTTATCATAAAGCGGTCAAGCTGAGAATCGGGAAGATTATGAGTTCCTGCTGAACCGATAGGATTCTGCGTAGCGATTACTGTATACGGATCGGGAAGCTTATAGGTAACTCCGTCAACCGTTATGCGTTTTTCCTCCATAAGCTCGAGAAGCGCGGACTGAGTTTTACTTGATGTACGATTGATCTCGTCTGCGAGGAAAAGATTGCAGAAAGCAACTCCGGGACGGAATTCAAACACATTTTTCACTTTGTTGAAAATATTAAAGCCCGTAATATCCGTTGGCAGGACATCGGGAGTAAACTGCATACGATTATGTTCAAGGGCAAGAGCCTTTGAAAAAGCAAGCGCGAGTGTGGTTTTTCCCACGCCGGGAATATCCTCTATAAGAATATGACCTTTGCAAAGTATAGCAAGCAGTACCTTGATCACGATTTTATCTTTACCGATCACGGCTTTCTTGACCTCTGCAAGGATCTTATTTATATAGCTTGTATAATAATTGGTGTTCATGTTGTTCTCCTTAAAGATTGTGCGGCAGCTCATTAACGTGGAGCTATACCAAAATAATTATACCATTTTCTTGGCTGCTTTGCAATAGCTGATAAAGAAAATATACAAAAACGGCTGAAAAAAAGACACGGAACATAAGCCCCGTGTCCTAAAATTATCTAAAATTTACTTTTTCAGCTTTACTGCTTCCTTTGTCTTTTCGGCGATGTTATCAGCAGAAAGTCCGAACTTTTTAAGAAGCTCAACTGCCGGACCCGAATAACCGAATTCATCATTTACGCCTATTCTGACAACAGGCACGGGATAGCTCTCCGCAACTGTTTCAGTCACGGCAGAGCCAAGACCTCCGATTATGCTGTGCTCCTCAGCCGTTACTATAACTCCGGTCTCCTTTGCGCATTTGCATATAAGCTCGGTATCGAGCGGCTTAATTGTATGAATATTAACAACTCTTGCCGAAATTCCGTCAGCCTCAAGCTTCTTCGCAGCCTCGATAGCCTCGTTCACCATAAGTCCGGTAGCAACAATTGTAACATCAGAGCCGTCCTTCATTACAACGCCTTTTCCAAGCTCAAACTTATATGTTTCGGCATCGTTTACAACAGGAACAGCAAGTCTGCCAAATCGCATATATACAGGGCCTTCAAAATCAAGAGCAGCCTTGACCGCCGCTTTTGCTTCAACGTCGTCGCATGGATTGATTATCGTCATTCCCGGAATCGTTCTCATAAGAGCGATATCCTCGTTGCACTGGTGAGTTGCGCCGTCCTCTCCTACGGAAATACCGGCGTGAGTAGCTCCTATCTTGACATTCAGATGAGGATAGCCGATAGAATTTCTTACAATTTCAAACGCTCTTCCCGCCGCAAACATTGCAAAGGTGCTTGCAAAAGGGATTTTTCCGCAGGCAGCAAGTCCTGCCGCTACGCCCATCATATTAGCCTCAGCAATACCGCAGTCGAAAAAACGCTCGGGATAAGCCTTTTTAAAGATTCCTGTTTTTGTGGCTGCGGCAAGGTCTGCGTCAAGAACGACAAGATCCTCATACTGCTCGGCAAGATCTCTCAAAGCCTCACCGTAGCTTTCTCTGGTAGCTTTTTTAATTACGTCTGCCATGATCTTAGTCCTCCAATCCTTTTAACTGCGCATTAAGCTCAGCCATTGCCGTGTCGTACTGTTCCTTGTTGGGAGCTGTGCCGTGCCATGAAACCTGATTTTCCATAAAGGAAACGCCTTTTCCCTTTGTGCTTTTCTGAATGATCGCAACAGGCTTGCCGCTAATATTTTCAGCTTCGTTGAACGCTCTTTCAATATCGTCGAAATCATGCGCGTCCATAGTTATAACGTGCCAGCCGAATGCTGCAAATTTATCGGTTATAGGCTCGGGAGAGCATACCTCCGTGATTTTTCCGTCTATCTGCAAGCCGTTGTTATCGACTATTGCAACAAGATTATCAAGCTGGTAGTGAGCCGCAAACATTGCAGCCTCCCATACCTGACCCTCTTCGATCTCACCGTCTCCAAGGACAGCGTAAACCTTATACGGAGCTGAATCTATCTTTCCTGAAAGAGCCATTCCGCAGGCGGCTGAAATTCCTTGTCCAAGCGAACCGCTCGACATATCCACGCCGGGAATATGAATGCACGGATGTCCCTGAAGCAGTGCGCCTATATGACGCAGCGATTTAAGCTCCTCCTCCGGGAAAAATCCTCTCTGAGCGAGAACTGAGTAGAGCGCGGGAGCAGTATGTCCCTTCGACAGAACAAGGCGGTCTCTGTCGGGCATTTCCGGATTTTTTGGATCAAGGTGAAGCTTTGCAAAATAAAGATAGGTAAGGGTATCGGCTATCGAAAGCGAACCGCCGGGGTGTCCCGACTTTGCATTGTAGGTTCCCTCAATAATTCCCATTCTCACCTTACAGGCGATCTTCTGCAAATTCTTTTTGATTTTTTCGTCCATAATAACCTCCATCAATTAAAACTGTAAACGAAATGTACATTAATCAAAGTCGTAGTCATAGTCATATTCATAGTCATCTTCGTAGTCACCATACGACCAATCCTGCGTGGTCTGTTCCTCGTATTTCTGACTCAGCTCTCTGGATTTTTTCACATAGCCAAGCATAGACGGCACAAGAATTGCCGCAAGCAGTAAGAGTATTGCAAACCTGTTCATAATTTTCCTCCTTAAATTAAATTATATACATAAGCGGATATACCGCAAATCAACAAATTACTCGTCGAATCTGTATGTGTCGGCAAGCTCAAAGTACCTTGATTCGGCGCATTCGATCGTAATACAGTGAGTTACTCCCTTTTCGTCGTCAAGAACCCAACAGCCCATGATTTTCTGAATATCGGGCACATAACCGTAAAGATGATACGTTTTGACTCCGTTTATCTCAATGACGGCAGAGGTAAGCTCCTGCACCGATTCCTCAAGCATTCCCCATAGATTCAAAGTAAAGCTCTGAGCGTCCGTATCCTTAACATACTGCAAAGTAACGATCCCAAGGCCCTGAGAATCGCTGTATTGGATCAGCTTCTGATCCGCAAGAGAATCGTCGGTGTAAGGCTCCCATTCCTCCGGAATATCGATATATCCGTACTTCTCCTCACCGGCGCGTTTGCAGACAAGCTCTGCCTGAGATGAGGAGCTTTCGTCTTTGCCGCAGCCGCAAAGCGACATTAAAAGCATTATCCCGGAAAAAAGCACGGCTAAAAATTTTTTCATTGACAGCGTCCGCTCCTTTCGATAAGATAGTCAACGAACTCCGCAACAGCTCCGGTATCGCAGGAATTTTTCAGAACGATATCAGCGGCAGCCTTGACCGAATCCTCGGCATTTGACGGTGCAGCGCTTATGTCGGCTTTGTTAAGCATATCGATATCGTTATCGAAATCTCCGATCGCCGCAAAGATCAATCCGTCCATGCCGCCAAGCTGACGGTATTGCTCAAGAGCCGTACCCTTTGTCACATTTTCGGGCAGCATCTCATAAAAAATTTCAGATGATTTAACAAAGCTTACGCCGCTGTAACCGCGCTGCTTAACGTAAATTTCAAGCATTGGGATATCCTCGGGAGCCATTGCAAAAAGCACCTTCAGCCAGCCGCCGTTCTCGATATCGTTAACCTCGGCATAATTTGGAATTATATTGCAGAGCTTTGTATGAAGCTTCTGATAATCGTTGTTTCTGAAAACATAAGTGCCGTCCGTTTTCAGGACTTCACCGCCGACCTGCGGAAAAGCCGCAAGTATCTCGGCGGTCATCGTCTTTGCCGAATCGGGAAGCGGCTGAGTATATAACAGCGACTGAGCGTTATAATCATAGATCGCGGCGCCGTTATACATTATTATCGGCATTTTCAAATCAAATATAGCATTATATTGCTCGAACGACTGAATGGTACGTCCCGTAGCGATCGTAAACTTGCCGCCGAAATTTATAAATTTTTCTAAAGCCTTGCGGTCAACCTCCGAGACCTTCTTCTGCGAAGTCAGAAGAGTGCCGTCCATATCGCTGACGAGCACGATTTTTGAAATATCCTCAAACATGGATACCTCCTACATTTTCTCAATTTTGGAAAGCGCGCTTGAAAAATAACTGGGAAGCTCGCTCGAAAACTCCATATACTTGCCTGTTGTCGGGTGAATGAAGCCTATTTTCCGCGCGTGAAGACATTGACCCTCGAAATCCCTGCATGGCTTTCCGTAAACATCATCGCCGAAAACAGGGTGACCGATATACGCAAGATGAACACGTATCTGGTGAGTTCTTCCCGTCTCAAGCCGAAGCCTGACGTACGCATAGCCGCCGAACTGCTTGATAACCGAGTAATGAGTTACGGCATTTTTTGAATTCTCCTGAGTAACGCACATCTTTTTGCGGTCTATGCGGTGCCGCCCGATCGGAGCGTCTATCGTTCCTTCCTTTTCGCGGAAATATCCGACGGCAACAGCCTCGTACTCACGAGTAAAGGAGTGCTCTCTGATCTGCTCGGCAAGCTTCAGGTGCGACTTATCGTTTTTGGCGACGATAAGAAGTCCGCTGGTGTTTTTGTCGATCCTATGGACGATCCCGGGACGGATAACTCCGTTTATTCCCGAAAGACTGCTTCCGCAGTGATAAAGCAGCGCATTGACAAGCGTCCCCTGATAATTCCCGTGTGCAGGGTGAACGACCATTCCCTTAGGCTTATTCACCACCAGAAGATCATCGTCCTCGTACACGATATCGAGCGGAATATTTTCCGGCAGAGTATCAAGCTGCTGAGGCTCGGGTATCACGACTTCAATAATGTCTCCGGAGCGCAGCTTATAATTTTTGCTTACTTCCGAACCATTCACCCTAACGTTTTTCTGAGCGATCATTCCCTGCACAGCCGAGCGAGTCAGCTCCGCAATATTGTCCGAAATATATTTGTCTATCCTTACCGCCGCAGAATTTTCATCAGCGGTAAGCCTAATCAACTCACTCATTATCCTCCGCCTTTTTTTCGGTTTTGGGAGCGTTTTTTGCAATTTTCGGTTCGATAAAGAGGACGTACACGATCAGCATAACAAAAGCGCAGGTCACACAGATGTCCGCGATATTGAAAACAGCAAAGTCAAACAACTGGAAATCAAACATATCGATCACGTAGCCAAGGCGAATACGGTCAATCAGATTCCCGATACCTCCGGCAACAAAGAGCGCAACCGCGGTAGCAAGCCATTTCGAACGCTTCACCGCAAAAAAGAAAAATATAATAAAACCGATTATCACAAGTCCGGTAAAGCCTATGAGGAACCAACGCTGTCCGGACATACTTCCAAAAATCGCTCCGTTATTGCGCACATAGGTAAGGTCAAACAGGTCAACATTTCCGACGCTGAGGAAATCACGGCTTTCTCCCAGTGCAAAGCTGCTGTCCACCCAGTATTTCAGTGCCTGATCTCCCGCGATCAGTACAGCGACAATTATCAAAAACAAAACAGACACAATAATACAGATTCCTTTCAATTGTATAAATACTGCCTGCCGCCATACAGACAGCAGGCAATATTGTGCTAAATTTACTTAATAGCAGCCGCACATCTCTCGCAGAGAGTTGAATGCTCGCTGTCATTGCCGACTGTTGTCGAGTATCTCCAGCAGCGTTCGCATTTTTCGCCGTCAGCCTTAACGACTTCAAATTCAGTTTCTCCGTCTCTGTCCTTAACGACCTCGACTCCGGAAACAATGAGTATCTCTTCAAGATGACCTGCAAACGAATCATATCTTTCAGCGTCGGAATCGCTGCCGCAGTGAATGATTATTTTAGCCTCAAGAGACTTGCCGATAACCTTTTCGTTTCTCTTTTCCTCAAGAACCTTGTTTACGGCTTCTCTTGTATTGCAGATAAAGCTCCACTTATCCTTGAATTCATCGCTTACCTCGATTCCCGATTTCTCAGGCATCTGATTCAGGAAAACGCTCTCCTTGTCATCTTCGGAGGTATGCGGCATATACTGCCAGATCTCCTCGGCTGTAAACGAGATTATCGGAGCTGCAAGTCTTGCAACAGCGCTGAGGATCCTGTACATTGTGGTCTGAGCAGCACGTCTGAGCTCAGAATTTTCCTTTTCGCAGTAAAGTCTGTCCTTGATGATGTCAAGGTAGAAATTGGACATATCAATTACGCAGAAATTGTGAATAGCGTGGAAAACAATATGGAAATCGAATGCGTTGTATCCCTCGTTAGCCTTGTCGATAAGCGCGTCAAGACGCATAAGCGCCCACTTATCAAGCTCTGTCAGCTTATCATCGGAGACGCAGTCAGTGTTTGGATCAAAGCCGTTTCCGAGGTTTCCGAGGATATATCTTGCGGTATTTCTGATCTTCTTGTAAGCGTCGGAAAGCTGCTTCAGGATCGGCTGAGAAATTCTGATATCTGAATGATAATCGGAAGAAGCGACCCAGAGACGAAGAATATCCGCGCCGTAGGTATCGGTGATCTCGCTCGGATCAATACCGTTTCCGAGAGATTTATGCATAGTTTTGCCCTCGCCGTCAACTACCCAGCCATGAGTGCAGACAGCCTTATACGGAGCGCAGCCCTTATAAACTACAGATGTCAGGAGCGACGACTGGAACCAGCCTCTGTACTGATCTGCGCCCTCAAGGTAGAGATCGGCAGGCCATGAAAGACTGTCAAATTCGTCCATAACGGCAGTATGAGAAACGCCGCTGTCGAACCAAACGTCCATGATGTCGTATTCCTTGGTAAATTCGCCGCAGCCGCATTCGCACTTAACGGAATCGGGGATAAACTCGGACACTTCTCTTGTCCACCATGCGTCGGAGCCTTCCCTGCGGAAAAGCTCGGCAATTGCCGAGATAGTTTCGTCATTGACGATCGGCTTGCCGCAGTCCTTGCAGTAGATGATCGGGATAGGAACGCCCCATGTTCTCTGACGGGAAATGCACCAGTCGCTTCTGTCGCGAACCATGCCCTTGATTCTTTCCTCGCCCCATTCCGGGATCCATTTAACGTTCTCAATAGCTTTGATAGCCTCGTCCTTGAAGCCGTTTACGGAACAGAACCACTGCTCTGTAGCGCGGTATATGATAGGACTGTTGCATCTCCAGCAATGAGGATACTGATGGACTATCTTCTGTGTTGCCAGCATAGCTCCTACTTCCGTGAGCTTTGCGGCAATAGCCTTATTTGCAGTATCGGTATCCATGCCTTCAAACTCGCCTGCTTCGGCAGTCTGTCTGCCCTTTGAGTCAACGCATACGATAATACCGATATCGTCGTAGTTTTTGCAGACCTCAAAGTCCTCGACACCGTATCCGGGAGCCGTATGAACACAGCCTGTACCGCTTTCAAGAGTAACATGATCACCTACGATGATCGGTGACGGACGGTCGTAAAGAGGGTGCTTCGTTTTCATTCCTTCAAGCTCTGCGCCTGTGAAAATTCCCTCTGTAGTATATTCGGTTATTCCGGCTGTTTCCATTGTCGCCTTGACAAGCTCTTCAGCCATAACATAGTACTCGTCGCCGACATGAACGAGAGTATAGTTATACTCAGGACCGAGACAAATTGCAAGGTTTCCGGGGATAGTCCATGTTGTCGTAGTCCAGATAACGAAATAGATCTTGGACAGATCAAGTCCCATGCCGGAGAAGATCCCCTTATCGTCGGTAACGTTGAACTTTACGTAAATAGAATAGCAAGGGTCGTTTGAGTATTCGATTTCAGCCTCGGCAAGAGCCGTATTGCAGTCGGGGCACCAATAAACAGGCTTTAATCCCTTGTACATATAGCCTTTCTTTGCCATTTCTCCGAAAACCTCGACCTGACGGGCTTCGAACTCGGGACGAAGCGTTAAGTAAGGATAATCGTAGTCTCCGAGAGTTCCGAGTCTCTTGAACTGCTTCATCTGATTTGCAACGTGAGTCATTGCAAAATCATGGCAGTGCTTTCTAAGCTCCACAGGCGGAATAGCTCCGTTTTCAACGCCGATGGACTTCATTGCCTTCAACTCGATAGGAAGACCGTGTGTATCCCAGCCGGGAACGTAGGGAGCACAGAATCCACTCATGTTTTTATATTTTACTATAAAATCCTTTAAAGTCTTATTAAGAGCCGTTCCCAGGTGGATCTCGCCGTTTGCATAAGGAGGTCCGTCATGAAGAATGAACGTAGGTTTGCCCTGATTCTTTTCGATAATTTTATAATAAAGTCTCTCGTTTTCCCATTTTTCGAGAGTTTCAGGCTCTCTTTTAGGAAGATTTCCTCTCATAGGAAAATCTGTCTTTGGTAAATTGATAGTTGAATTATAATCCTGTGCCATTTCTTACTTGATTTTTCATACGGAAGCTATGAAAAATCCTCCTTTCGCCGTAATTTCCGAATGAGACCCTGTTCCTTCCGTAGGTCTGATTTTGCCTGTTAAAAAATTATATCACAAAGCTGAAATAATGCAAATTTATATGCGCATTAAGCGATCGCCGGCTTAATTTTCAGCAGCTACAGCGGCAGCGATCTCCTCAGCGGTTTCGGTTTCCTGCTCCGAAGCTTCTTCGTAGGTCTCAGGCATTGAAGAAATAAGCTCAAGATGTTCCTTATACATATCAAAGAGACTCTTCTTAAAGTCTGCAACCTGCTGCTGAGCAACAATAAGAGCTTCCTGCTCCTTAGCGATCTCTGCTCTGTTTTTCTCCATAGCCTCTTCGTGCTGACGTGTAGCCTCATCAACAAGAGCGTCCGCCTTAGCCTGAGCCTCAGCAATAATTGCGTCTGCCTTTCCGTGAGCCTCTGAAATCACCTGATGTCCCTGCTTCTGAGCGCCGAGAAGAGCGTCCTTAAGAGCGTCCTCGTCCTTCATATACTCGCGCACCTTATCGGCAAGTATCTGGATCTTATTATTGCTTTCAAGCCTTTCCTTCTCCATTTCGTCGAGCTCGGCTTCAAGCTGAGAAAAAAACTCGTCTATCTCTTCCTGCTTATAACCGAAAGCAGCCTTTTCAAATCTCTTATTTCTTACATCCTTGGAAGTAATCATTTGATCTTCACCTCTTATTTATATTTACGTAAAATTATGTGTATACGTCCTTTTTTGGATATTCCGTTGATTTTGCTTAAAATAAACTTACCGCTGCCGCGAACCGAAAAGATATCCTTTTCATGAAGCTCGTGGGAAACGCTTGTTATCGGGAAATAATTCACCGCTACATTCTCGCTTTTGATAAGTCCGGCAGCCTTTTCGCGGCTAAGCTTTGCGGCAGCGCTTACTACGCAGTCAAGACGCAGTGAAGCGACGGTCGTTCCGATCTCCTCAAATTCCTGCTTTGATTCAATGCGGAAAGGCTCGCTGTCGGAGATCTTAACGCCTGTTCTGCCGATCTTTGAAACCGACGACATAATGAGCTTTGCAGCTATTTCCGTGACAAAGGTCTGAGCAATACCTTCGGCAATAATAATATCGCCGATAACCTCGCGCTTTAAACGCATTCCCATAAAGCTTCCGAGAAAATCCCTGTGTGAAAGCCTGTCCTCTTTGCGAAAAGTAAACGTCAGACATTTTATTGGGAACTCCTCGGTAATATAGTCCTCACAGTAATCGGGAAAAACGGCAAGCATACGTCTTGCGGCATTTTGATAGCCGCCGTAGAGCATATATCTCAGCCCTCCGGTATTATTCAGGCACCAGCGCTCAGCTTCGGCGCACTGACGCTCGTCAAGAAAATTCGAAAAGCGGCAAATGCCGTCTCTCTCGCTTCGGCTGACGATGTCTCCGAGCTTTGCGGCAAAAAGCTTATCATCTGGATCGCGGTTCATCAGATGAATACGCCGTTATTTTCGAGCTCCCCCACAAGATCTTCTCCTATAAATCCTACATTGTAAGGAGTAATGATATATGTCAGGTTAGCTACAGGCTTAAGGCTTCCTCCGTTTGCGTAAGCAACGCCGACGAGGAAATCGATAATTCTTCTCTTATTCTCAGGTGAAGCCGTTTCAAGGTTAAGAACCACGGTTTTCTTTGCGATAAGGTGATCCGCGATCTGCTTTGCGTCCGTAAATGCCGAAGGTTTAACCAGAACGACCTGAAGCTGTGCCGTTGTCTGGATATTTACGACCTTATTTCTTCTTCCGTCGTGAGAAACCGGCTCGTCCGAATCCGAGCTTACACCGCGTCCGCCTCTCTGAGGAGTAGGCATATCGTCCTGCTCGTAATCGTCATCTTCGTCTGAAAGAAAAAATTCCTTGATGTTCTCAAAAAGTTTCATATTGTACTCCCATTCTCCGCATTATAAATTTTTTATTAGAACCTGTCTGCACAAGATCAGTGTGCGGATTTTCGGCAAGATTTTGTTGATGACAAGGCAAAAATTCGCAGGCATACTGGTGTATGACAAGGATTTTTAACGAAGCCAGCGGCAAAAGATTGTCGAAAAGATGTGCGCTGCAGTTTGTGAAGACGGGTTCTTAATCCGGAACATGAAATGCGGGATATTCCGAACTTTTATAGCCTAATAAACAGATGCCGCCGAAGATTTTTTCATTTGCTCTATGCTTGATCCAAGCGGCAAAATTACCAGCATTGCGCTGAATTATTTATAATTTCTTGCCCCGAACAGACCTGTACCTATTCTGACAATAGTTGAGCCGTATTTAACAGCCTGAACATAGTCGTGTGTCATTCCCATTGAAAGCGTATCCATTGAAATACGCTCTGATCTTCTTTCCATGACCGACATGAAAAGCTCCTGCATTTTTCCGAAGTATATATCGCTTCCCGAGACAGGAGGGATCGTCATAAGTCCGCGCACGCGGATATTTTCAAGCTCCTCCGCCGCATTGAGCAGCTCACCGAGATTTTCTGGAGCAATACCGCTCTTGCTTTCCTCTCCGCCGATATTGACCTCGCACAGGATATCCATAACTCTTTCGTTTTTAGCGGCAAGACGGTTTATCTCCTCTGCCAGTCTGACGCTGTCGACCGATTGTATCATTGTCACGTCGTTAATAATGTATTTGACCTTATTGGTCTGCAAGTGACCGATAAAATGAACCTCTGCTGACTTATCGTAGAAGTCCTTCTTCGACATAAATTCCTGAACTCTGTTTTCTCCGAGAAGGTCTATACCGAGCTTTACGGCATGATTGATTTTTTCGGGCTCGACTGTCTTAGTGACCGCCATCACCCTGACCTTATCGCCGCTGCTGCGGTATTTTTCCACAGCTTCATTGACATTGAACAGAATTTCCCTGAGATTTACGTCTACGCTTTCATAATCATTTTCCATCAGAATCAACACCCTCGATCATAATATCGTCATACAAAGCGAGATAATCGCTGTCGTCTTCTTTGACGTCGGAAAGAACGTAATCGCTTCCTTCATAGATAACGTCGATCTTTCTGAACTCTATCTGTTCGCCCTCCTGTATGTAAACGCCCTTATAATTGGTTGTAACAACAGAGCTGATACCTGTTTCCTCGTCAACGATCTCCTCTTCGATAGATTTGAATCTTACCGCCTCTCGCGGAACCTTTAGTCCGCTGTACTCGCCTTTTATAAGCTCGACATTTTCACAGCGGTGCTGAACAAGCTCATAATTGAATTTATCGCAGGAAACAACAATAACTGTTTCCGCAGGATTGCCCTCGCTTCTCAGATCTATGATCGTCGCGTCGAAAGTATCTGCGGCAGTCTCAAATCTCAACATAACACTGTCGCCTATGGCATACTCTTTGTGCGAGTTGTCGATAATGCCTGCAAGTGACCAGCCATAGCTGTCTATAAGCTTTCCGACGGTATACGGGTCGTCAGATTTGGAATCCTGAATACTCTTAATAGTTTCAGCCGTTATCGAGCCAATATTCTCCTTTGTAAGCAAATTCTCATAGCCGTCGCTGTAGCTGACGAAATAGGCAGAGCGGTCCGAAGAGATCACTTCAACAGGAGAAACGGTACTGAGCCGCAGCTGAGTAAGCCGGCTGTTTATGTCGTTGATCTTCTGATTAAAGTCCACGTCTTCATCGGTAACTATCTGATAGGTACTGAGCTGAACCAACAGGTCGTCCTTTTTTGCGGCGATCGTTTTATAGTCGCCGGTATCGCGGCTGTATATCAGCGTTCTGTAGGTCTCCTCGATACTTTCGGAAAGGCTTGCCGGCTGAGCCGACTCAACAGTACCCGGATTCTGGATCTTATTCAGGATCGCAAGCTCAGAAGAAAGCTGTTCAATCTCCCTGTTGATGCTTATCTGCTCGTCGTTCGGATATACGTTGGCAATGACCGAACCGTTTCCGACCTTGCCGCCGTCTGGAACATTATAGCTCAGAACTCCGTTTCCGCTGTAGGTGATCACCTGTTCGTCGCGGATAAAAACGCCCTTGAACTCAGCAGATGAAGTAGCCGACGCCATAATTGCGCTGACCGTATCGCTCTCTCTGTTTCTGAAATTATAAATAACGCTTATAAATATCACAAGAAAAAGCACAAGAACGATATTTCGCAGCAGCTTGGAAACAAAATTATTTTCGGGACGCATTTACATCACCGTCTTATTCGGTCTTTTCCGAAGCGTCGAGGATAGAAACCATTCTTGCCGGAATTACCGTAGAAATAGCGTGTTTATAAACAAGCTGCTGTTTTCCGTCGCAGTCAAGGATAACGCAGTAACTGTCGAAGCCCCTTACCATACCCTTGAACTGGAAGCCGTTTGTTAAAAAGATAGTAACAACGATCCTGTCTTTTCTGCACTGATTCAGAAATACGTCCTGCAAATTGATTGATTTGTTCATACACATTCTCCTGTTCATAATAATATCTTTATATAATCTGCAAGTGCATATAAATACACACAATTTATTATATCATACATTTCTATATTTTTCTATACATTTTTCAGATTTCTCTAAAATTTCAGTTTTTTTATCAAATTCGCCCAAAAAAATCCACTTAATACGTTCATTTTTTCTAAACCACGTCAATTGACGCTTGGCATAACGGCGGGTTTCCTGTTTAATTTTCTCGATACAGTCTTGCAATGGCATCATATTTTCAAAATACGGCATAAGCTCTTTTATCCCGATAGCGTTCGCGGCAGTTTTCATACCGGCATATTCCTGCCGCAAAGTCCGCGCTTCCTCTATCAGTCCGCGGCTTACCATATTGTCAACGCGGAGGTTTATTCTTTCGTAGAGAAATTGCCTGTCGGTATAGTCGAGACCGATTATCAGCGAATCGTAAGGACTTTCTTCAAGGCGGCTCTCCGCTTTAAGCTCGGAAAAGGTTCTTCCCGTAACATGATAGACCTCTAAGGCTCTTATTACGCGCACAAGATTATTGGGGTGAATATTTCGTGCAGCCTCTGCGTCTATCTCCGCAAGACGTGCGTGAAGAGCCTCATTGCCGTTTTCCGCGGCAAATCCGTAAAGCTCCGCTCGATAAGCTTCATCGCTTCCGCCCTCCGAAAACCTGACGTTATTCAAGAGCGAATCGATATAAAGTCCCGTACCTCCCACAATTATCGGGAGCTTTCCTCTGCCGAGAATCTCGCGTATTTTTTCGTTGGCAAGCTTAACGTAATCGGCGGCGCTGAAAGACGTTTCCCTGTCCAGAATATCTATAAGATGATGAGGTATCCCCTGCATTTCGTCCTTTGACGGCTTGGCGGAGGCTATATCCATACCCTTGTATATCTGTATCGAATCAGCGGAAATTATCTCTCCGTCATAACGCTTGGCAAGCTCTACTCCGAGAGAAGTTTTTCCCGAGGCGGTAGGACCTGCAACAGCCAGCACAAACGGTTTTTCAATTTTATCAGTCATACCGAACCTCCAAGTGTTATAAAAACTAATTTTCACCGGATCAACGCTCTTTTCCGCAATTATAAAAACAAGACTTTCAGATTTTTTTTCCTGAACAGCTCTCATACTCCTCGGCGTCGTCTTCCGAATACTCCTCAACAATATCTGTGCCGTTATCAAAGAAACGATTATAGACAGACGTTATCGTCTTTGCAGCAACCGAAGCCGCAAGGACTCCGGGAACAAACAAAATTGAAAAAAACATAACTGCACGTATATACCTGTTTTTGCTTTTAATAATATGAGGTTTTTTAATGAACAAAAACATTAGCAGAACAAAAGCCGCCGCAAAACAGACAGCAGTTATAATTATTTTAGTCATCAAATGCATTTTAAATTTACTCCATTCGCTAATCTAAAAATACTTTGCATAAAATTCTCCGCCATACAGGCTGATGTGCGTCCGAATCAGCGAGCCGCCCGAACCTACGTCCTTTTAAATTGATGTTCTATATTGCCCTTTGTCATTGTAAACATAACAGGTCTGCCGTGAGGACAATGACGTATCTTTTCATTGTAATATACCTGTTCGGCAAGAGCCTGAAGCTCGCTTATATCATTTCTGTCATTGGCTTTGATCGCCGATTTGCAGGCGATCGAGTGAAGCATATCGTCGAAAATATGCGTCTGCGGATCTTTTTTGCCGAGGTACAGATTTTCCGCGATCTCCGGAATTATTTCATCAAGATCAAGCTCCATAAGGAAAGTCGGCACAGCCGTCGCCGTAACGCACGGCTTGTCGGAAAAGTCAAACCGGAATCCCATATCCGCAAGAAGCTCGGTGTTATTCATAAGCGCGTCAAAATGATCCAGCGAAAGCAGCACCTTGACTCCAGTCATGAGCATCTGGCTGAACTGACGGCAGCTGCGGCTTTTCAGACGTTCGAAAATAATGCGTTCATGGGCGGCGTGCTTATCGATCATAACAACATTATTATCAGCTTCGGCAATAATATAATTTTTAAACGCTTCGCCGATAACATGGATCTCCGGAAGCTCGCTCTCCGGCTTCACGGCAGGCTCGTTTTCGGCGGCAGACGGCTTCTTTTCAAACGACTCTGAGTTTATATATCGGAAGCCTTCAACGGTCTCAGACTCTTTTTTCTCGCAAAGCTCGGATATATCCGATTTTTCGGGATTATCTTCGATCTCAGGTTTATTCTCCGCAGCCTTTATTTCCGTTTTTTCATCGGCAGACGCAATTTCCAAAGCTTTATCCGCATAAGAGCAGACATAGCGCGATTCCGCCGCATCAGCCGCTTTTAAAGCCGATTCCTTTTCCTTTATATCCTCGATCGGAGTAAACATAATTTCCTGCTGCGGAAACTCTTCTTCCGTTTCCTCACGCTTTGTCCAGTCCACATTTGGCTTAAGCTCAAATTCATAGATGAGACCGTCGTTCATAAGCGCGTTTTTCACAGCAAAATAAACAGCGTCGGAAACGGTTTTCTCGTCGGTAAAGCGCACCTCTGCCTTTGCCGGGTGAATATTAACGTCCATAGCCGCAGGAGCAAGCTCTATCATAAGCACGCACGCAGGGAATTTCCCCGTCATTATCATATTGACGAACGCGCTTTCAAGGGCAGTCGAACAGAGCCTTGATTTAACATATCGTCCGTTGATGAAAAAGTTCTGAAACGTTCGGTTATTCTTCGCGTACAGAGGCTTTATAACATAACCGCTCACTCTGATACCGTTGTACTCATAATCCGCGGCTATAAGATCACGGGCAAAATCGCGTCCGTAGACCGCATAGACAGCGGAAAACAGCTCTCCGTCGCCGCTCGAGTTGAACTCCATGCGGTTGTCGCGTATAAGGCGGAAAGAAATATCTGGGTGAGAAAGAGTTATCTTCTGGAGTATCTGGCTTACCGCGTTTGCCTCGGTCACGTCTTTTTTCATAAACTTCTGACGTGCGGGGACATTATAGAAAAGCTCGCGGACAATTATCGTTGTGCCGTCGGGACATCCGCCCTTTTCGTGAGATATCTCGCTGCTTCCCTCAATATGGTAGACCGTGCCGTAGGTCTCGTCGCTCTGCTTTGTCATTACCTCGACCCTCGCTACGGCAGCCACGGAAGCAAGAGCTTCTCCCCTGAATCCGAGAGTGTTTATCTTATCAAGGTCGCCCTTACATGTTATTTTGCTGGTAGCATGGCGCAGAAATGCCGTAGGAACGTCGTCAAAGGACATTCCGCAGCCGTCGTCGGTAACACGCATATATGTGGTGCCGCCGTTTTTTATTTCAACGGTAATATGCTTTGCTCCCGAATCGATAGAATTCTCAACAAGCTCTTTTATTACCGACGAAGGACGCTCGATCACCTCGCCAGCCGCAATAAGCTCCGCTACTTCCTTGCTCAATACGTTGATTGACGGCATTAACATTTACTCCTTTCAAAACGGTATAGACCGCAGCTGATCACGCAAACTGTCTCAGTGCTTCCATAAATCCCTCAAGATTCTGCTTTTGTTCATCAAGATCGGTACAGCGCACCTTATCCGCAGCCGAAATGACATAATCGTACTTTTTTCCGTTATATGTCAGCTTTATCCTTATTTTATAAATATTTACAAGCGGCATTTTGCTTATCTTCATACTTGTGACATTCTCAAGAGGGAGCACGATCAGATCAGGCTCAGACGAGCCGGTCATAATATCCATCATATTAAAATCGGCTATCAGTATACTTCCGCCGACTGTCAGCGCCGCATATCCCGAATGGATATCGGAAGCCGAACTGAGAAACTTGCCTTTGTTCTGCACGGATACGTACAGCGGATAATTATACGGCTCTCCTGCCCTATCAAGGCATTTATACATCTGCTGCTTTGAAAATTTCTGCATAGTTCCCTCCAAATCATATACCGTGTATCATTTTGCTCATATCCCTGAGAAGCTCGCGGCATTCGGGATCCGTCAGCTCGTCGATGTTGGTCTTTTCGAGCATTTCAAGGGCGGCTTCACGGCTTACCGAGCCGAAGCTTATCTGCTCGTTTTCCTCGGTGTCGGTTATTTTTTTATCGGAAGCATGAGCCTTTTCCATTTCCGCAAGAAGCTCTCTTGCACGTCCTATGACCTTTGGAGGAAGTCCTGCAAGCTTTGCAACGTCGATGCCGTAGCTTTCGTCAACGCCTCCGCGCACTATTTTTCTCAGGAATCGAATAGTTCCGCCGTGCTTATTGACGGCGATACTGTAATTTTTTACACCCTCTATCTCGTTTTCAAGTCCGATAAGCTCGTGATAATGAGTGGCGAAAAGGGTTTTGCAGCCAAGCTTTTTCGATGAACATATATGCTCGGCAACAGCGCGCGCTATACTTACTCCGTCAAAGGTAGACGTACCTCTTCCGACCTCGTCAAGGATAACAAGGCTGTCGGGAGTGGCGTTTTTAAGGATATCCGAAACCTCGCTCATTTCGACCATAAAGGTACTTTGTCCTGCGGTAAGATCGTCGGAAGCTCCGACTCTTGTAAAGATCTTGTCCACAACGGATATCTTAGCCGAATCGGCAGGAACGAACGAGCCTATCTGCGCCATAAGGACAATAAGCGCAGCCTGACGCATATACGTTGATTTACCCGACATATTCGGTCCGGTGATGATCGACATTCTGCTTGAACGCGTATCTATGTACAGATCGTTGGGCACAAACATTTCATCTTGCAGCATAAGCTCAACGACAGGGTGACGTCCCGCCTTTATATCTATAGAGCCGTCAAGAGAAATATCGGGCTTTGTGTACAGATTTTTCAGTGCGACCGAGGCAAAGGAAGCAAGCACGTCTATTGCCGCAACGGCAGACGCGGTTTTCTGGACGCTTTCAAGCTTTGTCGCAAGGTAATCTCTCACCTCGGAGAAAATATCGGCTTCAAGAGAAAGAGCCTTGTCTTTTGCGCCGAGTATCGTATTTTCGGCATTTTTCAGCTCCTCTGTAATAAAGCGCTCCGCATTGGCAAGAGTCTGCTTGCGGATATATCCCTCGGGAATAAGATCGTAGTACGACCGTGTGATCTCGATATAATATCCGAAAACGCGGTTATATCCTATTTTAAGGTTTTTTATTCCCGTAGCCTCGCGCTCGCGCTTTTCAATGCCGTCTATGATCTCCCTGCCGTTGTTCATGATATGGCGAAGCGAATCGAGCTGCTCGTTAAAGCCCTCTTTTATAACTCCTCCGTCCTTGACGCTTACGGGAGGTTCGTCCGTTACGGCATTTTCCACAAGTCCGACAATATCGCTAAGCTCCGAGATCTCACTGTTATATTTTGCGATAAGCTTTGACTCGCTCAGCTTATCAAGCTCCTTTTTTATCAGAGGAAGCTGAAGAGCCGTAGCCGAAAGCGATTTCAGATCCCTCGGATTAGCCGTTTTGTACATGACCTTTGTCATCAGACGTTCAAGATCGTATACCCTATCGAGCAGATCGGTAAGGTCGGAAAGAACGACGCTTTTTCTGTAGAGAACATCGACTGCGTCAAGGCGTTCGATAATACGGGCAGGACTTTTCAACGGCTGCTCTATCCAGTTTTTCAGCAGACGGCGTCCCATAGAGGTTTTCGTATCGTCAAGCACCCAGAGAAGCGATCCCTTTTTCTCCTTGCTGCGCATTGTCTCGGTAAGCTCAAGATTGCGTCTGGCGTTCAGATCGAGTCCCATAAAGGAATCACCGCTGAGAAGCTCTATCGAGGTAAAACGCGAAACCGAGGTTTTCTGCGTGTCGTTTATATAGTCAAAAAGGCCGCAGACGGCAGAACAGTCCGCGCCGTCCTCACTTATACCAAGCTCTCTTACAGAGCCGACATTAAACACCTTTTCGACGTTTTTCCTGTTTTCAGACGGAGAAAAACATATTTTATCGCGGAGAGTTACCGCGCAGCCAAGCTTCAGCTTTATGAAATCCGCCGCATTTTTAAGAGAAAGGAAGCTTTCGGGAAAAATTATTTCGGCAGGCATACAGCGTGAAAGCTCATTGATAACGCCCGATTCAAGCTCTTTTCCCTCAAACACGGCAAGAGCTGCGTCTCCGGTGGAAATATCCGCCGAAGCAACGGCGCACGATACGTTTTCCTCATCGTAAAAAACGCTGCAAATATAGTTGTTCTTGCCGTCGTCAAGCATATTGCTGTCGGTAAGCGTTCCGGGAGTTATCACACGGATAACATCGCGCACGACTATCCCCTTTGATTCGGCAGGATCGGTAAGCTGCTCGCATATCGCGACCCTGTAGCCCATATCTATCAGGCGTTTCGTATACATATCAACCGCATGATACGGCACTCCGCACATCGGAGCGCGTTCGTCAAGACCGCAGTCTCTTCCGGTAAGCGTCAGTTCAAGAGCCTTTGACACAACAATAGCGTCATCGAAGAACATTTCATAAAAATCCCCAAGACGGAAAAAAAGAATGCAGTCCTCATACTTATCCTTGACTTCGAAATACTGTTTCATCATTGGAGAGATCCTGCTTCTGTCAATATCCATGTTTATAAGCCTCCTCTCAGATTCAAGGCAATGCCGCGCAGAAATTTTGCGGTATTGCCTTAGAACCTGTCTTCAAAAGATCAGTGACAGCCGCCGCATGTCGAACAGCTTCCGGAGCAGCCGTGCTGAACCTGACAGGTATCCGGATCTTCTCCGTTAGCGCACATTGTGATGATCTGGTTCACATCGTTTATAAGCTGCTCAAGCTGAGCCTGTGCTCCGCTGAAAATAGCCATATTCGGGTTGCTCATGATCTTGCCGTAGATATTCTTTATTTCAGTATCGAGGCTTTTTATGAGGTCGGTGTCCTTATTCTCGCTGCTCATAGCCATGTTAAGCTCTGAGCGCTTTTTGTCAAAGCTGTCAATAAGCTCCTGAAGCTCTTTATCCTCGTCGTTCTTCTTCTTGGCGAGCATATATGCGGTATATCTGTCGTCCTGCTGAATAGCCTTTCCAAGCTCTCTTGTCATCTGAATTACATCCATGTTAACATTCTCCTTTTAATAAATAAATTTATTTTTATACAAGCTTCCCCATTACCAAGTAATGGATCAGCCTGTAATTTTGCCTATAACTGCCCAGTTTTTCGCCTCAATGATCTCAACGTCCACGAAGCTTCCGATAAGCGAGCTGTCGCCCTCGAATTCTACTATAATAAACTCATTGCTTTTTCCGGTAAGAAAGCCCTCATGCTTTTTGCTCACGCCCTCGGCAAGAACGCGCATTTTTCTGCCGACAAAGCGCTTATAGCTTTCGGAGCTGATACTGCGCTGGAGCTCCAGCAGAGCTCTCATTCGGCGGCTTTTTGTCTCGTCGGAAATTTTATCGACGATCTCGGCAGCTTTTGTTCCCGTGCGCTTTGAATATATAAACGAATAGATATTATCGTAACCTACGCGCTTCATGAGTTTAAGAGTATCGTCAAAATCATCGTCGCTCTCGTTAGGGAAGCCTACAATTATATCGGTAGTGAACGAAAAATCGGGAATACGGCTGCGCAGATAATCGACCGTTTCGAGGTACTTTTCCACGGTATAGCGTCTGTTCATAGCGCTGAGGATATTGTTGCTGCCGCTCTGCACGGGAAGATGAAGGTGCTTTCCGACCTTATCGCATTCGATGATAGCATCAAGCAGCTCCTTAGACGCGTCTTTCGGGTGCGACGACATGAATCTTATCACAAAATCGCCCTCAATTTCATTGAGTCTGCGCAGAAGCTGAGGAAAGCTTATCTCGCCGCCAAGGTCATTGCCGTAAGAATTGACGTTTTGTCCGAGCAGCATGATCTCCTTGTAGCCGTCAGCGGCAAGCTGAGTGACCTCGCGGATAATGTCCTCGGGACGTCTGCTGCGCTCCCTGCCGCGGACATACGGAACGATACAGTAGGTACAAAAATTATTGCAGCCGAACATTATGGGAACTGAAGCCTTAAAGCTGCTTTCCCTGACTTGCTCTGCGACCTCGGAAAAACCGGAATACTCGTTTGTATCGGAAGAAAATTTCTTTCCTTCAAGGCAGTCGAGCAGAAGCCGCGGAAGCGAACCGAGTGCAGATGTGCCGAGAACGAAATCGACCTGAGAATATGATTTCTTTATCTTTTCCGAAATGTGCTCCTGAGCGGTCATGCAGCCGCTTATTCCTATAATGAGCTTCGGATTTTTCTCCTTAAGATGCTTCATGCTGCCGATTATTCCGAAAACTCTGTCCTCGGCATTCTCGCGTACCGCGCAGGTATTCAGAATTATCAGATCGGCTGATCTCTCGTCGTCGGTAAATTCATAGCCGATCTTTTTGAGAAGTCCCTTGATCTTTTCACCGTCGGACACATTCAGCTGGCAGCCAAAGCTTCGAACATAAGCCTTATGCGGAAGTCCGCTGCCGATAAGCTCTTTTATTTTTTCAATTTCAGTCACATATAACACTCCTAAACGCCTAATAACCCATAGTAAGTATTATATCACAGATTTCCGAAAATGTCTACACAATTTTAAATTATACACCGAAAATCTTCCCGACAAAAGAGAAAACAGGAATGCTTTCACATTCCTGTTTTCAAAATGTATATTATTGTGGAACCATCATAAGGTTGATTCCGGAAGAGAGGGCGTGATCAGTGCAAGGTACTTCTGAACCGATATAGCATCGTTTACGCTTATTCCGTCTCCGCGCTGATAAACATCGCATATGTTAATAACTTCCGGAGTGAAAGGATATGCTGCGGGGTCTGCACAGTGACAGAGAATAAGTACGACATCGTCAATAGTTACAGTACCGTTTCCGTCAGCGTCGCCGTAAACTCCTGTAGGCGGTAAAGTTGTAGATGTGGTGGTTGTGGTAGTAGTAGTTGTTGTTGTTGTGGCTGTTGTCGTGGTTGTTGTGGAAACTTCTCCGTTTGGCGAATAAACCATATAGAACAGGTTAGCAGAATCGGCTTTGGCAACCGTATGGCTTCCTGCCGAAAGATCAGCGGAAATTATTCCGTCTCCCGACGATGTATACTTTGTGCCGTCGATCTTGACCGTTGCACTCGGCTCAACAAATACAAGAGTAAGCTTTCCTGCCGAAGGCGCGTTAAAGTTAATGCTTGTAGCCGTTTCCATCTTCAGACACTGTGTCAGGTTGAGTCCTGCGTATGAAACGCTGCCCTTGGAGGTTGAAAGGTTGCCTGAGATCGTATAGAAATCGCTTGCTGTTCCGTTTAATGTAAAGTTGTGAACATAGCCGCCTGCAACGATCGGAGCGTCTGTGCCCTTTGTAGTAGTCGTTGTCTGAGAGCCTGTTGAACCGCCGTTTGTTGTGGTTGTTGTCTGAATGATCTGCGAGCCGTCGTACATATGATAACCGACAGAAGAATAAGCGCCGTTTGACGGGGTTTCAGCAAATCCGCCCGGATTCGGAGAACCGTCGGCATTTCTCCATGCCTTATGGAAGTCTGTGCCCATTGCCGGTACGCTGAGATTAATGAAATCGGAATCGGAAGGAGTTATAACAGATCCGAGCTTTGCTCCGTTTGTCATAGTCTCACTTGACGCAAAATAATATTTGCTGTTATAGTAAATTGTATTTACTGCCTTGCCGACAAGCTTATCGTTTGAAACCTTTATGCCGGCAGCTCCAAGGCTCGAAACCTTTGAAGTATTCATGTATGACATTACGTTTGTGAAAAGAGTTGTGGTATCGGTGCAGCGGTAGCATGAAAGGTTCGGCTTTCCGTTTCCGCCTACGCCGTTATTGTATGCCGTACAATTTGTAAGGCTGCCGAGAAGCGGATTGTTGTTATCGGTAAAACCGCAGTTGAGATTCTCAAATGCAAGACAGTTTTCAAGAACATGAGCGCTGCCTACTCCCGAACCTCCGAGCTTGAAACCGTTACCGTCGCAATTGCCGTAGCCCTCGCCGAATTCCGTAAATCCGTTTCTGAATGCGATACAGTTTTTAAGAGTTACGATACCGATAGAGCCTGTATCCGTCTTTGCAAAGAGATCCCAGCCGTCGTCGGAGTTGTTGTAAGCCATACATCCGTCGAATACATTGCCGTTGCCGCAGGTAAGCTTAGCTGCAAATCCGTCGGCATTTTCCATTGATTCATTATCGCAGTTATTCTTTGAAGTACAGTTCAGTATGTAATTGTTTGAAGGCCAGTCTGCAATACTTGCTGCACTTGTATTGTATCTTGAGATCTGAAGTCCCGTGTCCTGATTATCATTGAAGATCATCATCTCAATTATATTGTTGTTGCCTGAGAGAAGCATACCGTTATCGGCAGCCTTTTCAATTTCAAAGCCCTTGAAATGCCAGTAATCGCCGTCAAGAACTATACCGCGCTTGCTTCCGTCGGCAGCTCCCTGTCCCGAGAAATTCCATACTACCTCAGCTCCGGGATAAGCGAAAACATTTTTATATTTTCCCGACGAGCCGCTGTTGGAATCGCTGATAAGGATAGTTTCGCTGAAATTATAAGTACCGTCAAGAAGATAAACAGTACCGCCTGCCTTTACCGAATTTATAGCCGAAAGAGCGTCTGTAGGCTTGCTCATGGAGCTTCCGTCTCCGCCGCCGTTAGGTGAAGCGTAGATAACGTCCGTTGTTGCAATAACAGCACTTGTTGTAGTTGTAACAGTTGGAGTCTTTGTTGTTGAAACGGTAGTAACAACAGGAGCTTTGGTCGTAGTTGTTGTCGAAACAGAACCCGTGTCCTCTTTAAATCCGCTGCCGATAGCAACAACCGATGTCTTGTAGGACCGAAGAGCCGACATAAGCGACGTATTTACAGCATAGCTCTCGTCATCGCTTGAAGTAAATGTAAAGCTGAAATCGCCTCCGTTAAGACGTCCTGCGTTTGCCATAACTTTTGAAGGAACATCGCTTGCCGCGTCAGCAGTGTAACTGTACATAACGCTGCTTGTATCGAAGTTATTGTAAGAATTTCCGCCCTGCTTCGACTTTACCGACGACGGAACATTTTCTGTCTTGGAAGAAACGACGTAAGCGTCGTATTCAGTGCTGTTCTGACTGTACGGAACGAAAGCCTTCTGACCTGTCATATAATTTCCGTATGCCTTGATAACTCCTCCGTCCTCGCTTGAAAACGTGCCTGCGCCCGTTGCAATATCAGAGCCCTGCATTGAAGTCAGCATAGGATATTTACAATTTCTGAAATAGTTGTTCTCGGAGAAAATTGACGAACCGAGAGTTGAGCCCATTCCGTATTTTGAGTTTCCGTCATAATAGTTATTGTAAACGTGTGCGGAGTAATATCTTACTCTCGGGTGTCTTGAATCGGAATGATCGTACCAGTTATGATGATATGTAATATAAAGATCGTCGGTAGTACCCTCGCTCAGACCGAGAAGATTACATTTTCCGCTGTCCCAGAAGTGGTTGTAAGAAAATGTGATATAAGTCGATTTTTTACAGTCAAGCGCGCCGTCGCCCTTAGCCTGATCCGAATCTCCGCCTGCTTCTCCGTAGAAGAAATCGCAGTTATGAACCCATACATGGTCGTTGCCCTGCTGCAGGCTTATGTTATCGCCCTCGTCGCTGTCTACGAGCATAACTCCTATATTTCTCATTTCAAGATTGGACATATTCTTTACTCTGAAACCGAATCCGTTGACAGTTGCGTCCTCGCCAATACCCTCGATAGTCATTCCTGCCGAGTATTTTCCGCCGCCGTCAACAGTAATATCGCCCTTATCCGTAACAGAGGGGTCTGTAACCGTGCCGATAATTCTTATACATACAGGTCTTGTCTCATAGCCTTTCTTGAGAGCGTTGAAGATATTCTGTATACCTGTGGTAGCTGTTGTTGCGCCCTTAGAGCTTGTAACAACGTCCATTGAAACGGTATCCTTTGTTGATTCGGTCACATAAAGAACTACCGCATTTGATTTAAGAGTACCGTCGGCATTATATACGCCGCAAGCTCCGTTCTGACCGTTGAAGGCAAATCCCGTTCTGTCGAGAGCTGTCGAAGTTACCTTTACCTCCGAAGCCTTTGAGGTGTCGGCAGAACCGTTGATCACAGGAACTACCTTAAGTGTATGGCTTCCTGCCTTAAGACCTACCGCGTCTGCGCGGAAATAGCCCGAATACTGTCTGATGAGCATTGAATCGATCTGAGTGCCGTCGCAGTAAACATTGTAGCCCGTAGCGTTTGATACGGGTGCCCATTCGGCGTATGCGCCCTCGCCGTAGCCTGCGCTCTCAGTGAAAACAACGCTGCTTTCGGCTGCAAAGGCCGTAACGGAAGCGCCCTGCGAATAAGTAAAAGGAACATGGCTTAAAGTTCCTGCGGAAAAAGCCGAAGCCGTCATGACAACTGCTGCCGTCAACGAGGCTATGCGCTTTCTCATTTTAAGATTTCTCATTTAATTTCCCTCCAAAAAATAATATACGCTTGAGAACAAGTTTTGATATGTTTCATATTTGTTGTACTCATTATACCGCTCCGTTCACAAATTAGCAATGATTAATAATACTTGATAACTGATTTTTTGTGCTTATGTTAAAATAAATCTGATTTCAAATAATCAGTAAAAATAAAAGGACGGTTTTTTTCCGTCCTTAATATCTATTCAATTGCTTTCATCGAGCTTGCCATGTCAATGCTTTTTAGTTTGAAATAAAGCAGCGCATTCACCAGAACGGTAAACAATGCCGTGAGCAGTGCCGCAAAAACAAAGCAGTATACGGGTATATCGGGGCAAAACATCACAACGTCCACCTCTGCTGTCCTGACAACAAACTTCGTAAGGAAAATTCCCAGAAACAGTCCCAGAAGCATTCCCAGAACCGCCGAGACCGTATTTTCACGATAAACATAAGCTCCGACCTCTCCGTCATGAAAGCCGAGCACCTTTATAGTCGCCAGTTCGCGCATACGCTCGTTAATATTGATATTCGCAAGATTATACAGCACCACAAAGGCGAGTGCTCCCGAGGAAGCGATTATAACGTAGACTATCGCGTTAAGATTTTTTATCAGCTTTCTGAAATTCTCTCCCGCAAACTCCATAAAATTGACCGACATAACGCATTCGTTTTCCAGAATTTTCTCCGAGACAGCGTCATTATCCGCGCCGTCAGCTTTCGTGACGTACAATATGTTGAACTCGCAGTCTCCGAAAACCTTATCATAAAGCTGCGGAGTAAAATAAACATAGTTATTGGAGTAGTTTTCCGTAACTGCCGAGATCTTCACCGTTTGCTCCGTGTCGGAAAAACTGATCTCGTCCCCTGCTTCCGCTCCGAGCAGCGACGCAAGCTTTTCATTTATAATTACTCCGTCGTCGCCGAGACTGTACGGTTCATGAGTTTTACGGTTTCGAAGAGTTATAAAATCCCCGATCTCGCCGCTTTCTTCCGGAACAATGGCAAACGCTTCAACATTAGCGCCGTCATGCTTTACCGTTACGCTTTTCTGCATTGCAAAAAGACTGTCCGCAATACTTTCGCATGAATCCGTGCTTTCCCTCAGAGCGTCAAGCTCCTCGCCGCTTTCAGCCGAAAACGTGCATATTGCGTCATAATTAAATATCTCGCCGAATTGAAGATCAACGATCGCCGAAATAGCGTGTCTCAATCCGAAGCCCGTAAGCATAAGAGCCGTACAGCCGCCTATTCCGATGACCGTCATAAGCACGCGGTTCTTATATCGGAAAATATTCCTTGCGGTAACTTTTATGTTAAAGCTGAGATGCTTCCAGATAAACGGTATCCGTTCAAGAAGAACGCGCTTTCCGTTTTTCGGCGGCTTGGGACGCATAAGCTGCGCAGGCTGACCGTTAAGCTCCCTGAAACAGGCAATGACCGACGAAGCTCCCGTACACAGAAGCGACGCTCCGATACAGCCTGCGGCATAATCCCACCTGTATTCGCATATAACGTCGGGATAATCATACATAAGCGTATAGGCATTGAAAATAACTCTCGGGAACAGCTGAAATCCTACAGCCAGACCCAACACGCTGCCGATAATGCTTGCGGATATGGCATAGATCAGGAACTGAGCCATTACAGAGCCGCTTCCATAGCCGAGAGCTTTAAGAGTTCCTATCTCGGTGCGCTGCTCCTCGACCATTCGCGTCATTGTATTGAAGCATACCAATGCCGCAACAAGTATGAAAAAGACAGGGAAAACGCGCGCTATGGAATCAACTCTGTCCGCGTCGTCTCCAAAGGAGGAATAGCCGCTGTTATCGTTTCTGTCAAGCATATACCACTTTATCGACGACGACATCTTTTCGAAATCCGCTTCCGATTCTTCAAGCTTTCTGCGGTTCTCGTCAAGCTCGGCTTTTGCGTTGTCAAGCTCGGTCTTAGCCGAGGAATTTTTACCGCTCATGCCGTTTTCGCTTTCCTCAAGAAGAAGCTTTGATTCCTCCAGCTGAGCCTCGCCCTCGTCAAGCTGAGTTTTTGTCTCCATAAGCTGAGAATATGTATCGTTCAAAGCCGACTGGGCATACTCCGCCTGAGAAAATCCGTAGTCTATCTCAGCCTTTGCGGAGCTGAGACGCGCGTCCTCCGTATTTATCGTTTCGCTTACATTTAAGAGAGTCTGATTCAGAATCTCGGCAAGCACCGCTTTCTGTTCCGCGTCGGCAGGAAGCTGCGCGTACTCGTAGGCGGCATCACTGACGGAAAGACCGTCCGTATCATAAATTTTAAGCTCCTCAACAGCCGAAGCAAGCGTTTCATCATTTTCATCGGCAGGCTCTTCCGAATATTTCTCAATAAAAGCGGAAAGCGAATTCATCTGCTGTCTCGACTGTTCAAGGGCAGCCTTCGCATAAGAATATTCGGAGCTTCTGTTTTCAAGAACTCGCTTTGTCTCGCCGAGAGAAGCCGTCTCCGACGCATATTGCTGCAAGCCGTATTCATAGGCTTCCCTGCCGTCGGCAAGCTCCTTTTCCTTTGCTTCTATCTCAGCCTTAGCCTCGGCAATATCATTTTCGGCAGAAAGAAGCTTCGCGTTATATTCGTCAAGGGCAGCCTGATAATCCTTTTCTCCCTGTTCAAGCTCGGAAGCCGCCTTGTCAAGCTCCTCGCGCGTCTCAGCCAGTCTGTCGGCGTGGATATCGTCCATGTAAGCTTCGATCTCGCCCTTTTTAGCTTCCACAAAATCGGAATATTCGCTTTTGAAGGAGTCAAGCTCCTCCGCGCCGTTAAGAGTAACGCAGACCTCGGTGTAATACTCGGACAAAAACGCTTCCTGCGGAATTATAAGAAAGCTTTCGACCTTTCCGTTTCCTATTGTGGTAGTTCCGCGCTCAAAATCCACATAACGCACCCATGACACCTTGCCGACTACAGTAAAGTTCGTATATTTCAGAACATCCTCCGCAGGATCATCGCTGTCCTTTGTTTCAAGAGTTATTTTATCGCCGATAGAATATTCCTCGGGAGTAGACGTCTCGATAAGGCATTCGTTCGCGGCGGTCGGCATACGTCCCTCCTCTATAACGGGACGGTTTATATATGACGGCGAAAGGTCGGAACGGGAATTTCCCAGCGAATACACTCTTACGATAGGGCTTGTGCCGTTCTCCATTTTAATGAACATATCGGAGGAATACCCTCCGGAAGCTCCTTTAACGCAGTCGAGAGCGGAAATTTTTTCGACCTCGTCATCGGAAAAACCAAAGGTGGAAACTATCCGCACGTCCATCAGATTGCGTTCTTTATAATATGTATCGGCAGTTTTCTTCATATCGGGGCTTGTTACCTTAACTCCCGCAAAAAATCCGCAGCCTATGGCTATTATCGCCATGATCGCAAAAAATCTTCCCTTTGTCCTGCCGATGCGTCTGAGCGTATCTTTTATCAAAGCAGTTTTCATAATGTGCACCTTACCATTCAATATTTTCAACAGGAACGGAATTTTCATTTACAACAGATTTTTCCACACGGCTGTTTTTTATTGTTATCACCCTGTCAGCCATCGGAGTTATCGCCTGATTGTGAGTTATCACGATAACGGTCATGTTTTCCTTGCGGCAGGTATCCTGAAGAAGCTTTAAAATGGTTTTTCCCGTGTTATAGTCGAGCGCTCCCGTAGGCTCGTCGCAGAGAAGAAGCTTCGGCTGTTTGGCAAGAGCACGGGCAATAGAGACACGCTGCTGCTCGCCGCCCGAAAGCTGAGCCGGGAAATTATTCATTCGTTCTTCAAGTCCGACTCTGCGCAGAGCTTCTTCGCTGTCCATTGCGTTTCTGCATATCTGCGCGGCAAGCTCGACATTTTCCTTGGCAGTGAGATTCTGAACCAGATTATAAAACTGGAACACAAATCCTATGTCATATCTTCTGTAGGAGGTCATTTCACGCTTGCTGAAAGCCGCGATATCTCTGCCGTCGACTATGATGCTTCCCTCATCACACCTGTCCATGCCGCCCAGCATATTGAGCACGGTGGTCTTGCCTGCGCCCGAAGCGCCGACTATAACCGCAAATTCACCCTTTTCGATACTGAAATTTATTCCGTCCGAGGCATTTATAGTTACCTCGCCCATTTTATAACGCTTGTAAACATTTTTCATTTCAACGAAAGACATATTTATCAATCCTTTTACTATAATACATTAAATTATAGCATATAAATCGTAAAATAGCAATATTCGCACGAAAAATTACACGGAGCACGTTTTGTAGCACGAAATTGTCGGCGGGGACTCCCCGCTATAACACATTCGCACAAAAAAGAAAATAGGAAAATAAAACTTTTGGTATAAATTACTGCGAACCGTCAATAATAAACACGCAGGAGAAAAAAATGAATACAAGTTCTAAACTTCTGCCGGTACTGATACTTAACGCTGAAACGGATTCCGCACTCCGAATCAGCTAAAGGTGCCGTGTGCGGAGAAAGGTGGATCATTATGAGCAACCAGAATAATAATCAGAACAACAACCAGAATTCACAGAACAATAACAACAACCAGAATTCGCAGAACAACAATAACAACCAGAACAAGAATAATCAGAACTCTCAGAATAAGAACAACAACAATAACTCAAACTTCTGAGAAACGCGCTAATGAAGAATTAAAGGAGCTTTTCCGCCCACAGCTTTGCTGTGGGTTTCTTCATGTCCAAAAACGATTTCTCTGTAAAAACCGCCTTAAAATCGAAAAAAATTCGACTGTTTTGTAAACTTTCCGTGATATGCTTTACTTTTCCTCATAAATGTATTAAAGTAGTAATTATTGGCGTCCGAAAAATTTGGCAAGTTTTTCACATATACAAATTTGCTTCGGACTTATCTTAATCACGGAGGATATTTTTATGAAAAAATATAAAAGCTTTAAATACAAAGCCGTCTCTGCCGTTTCGGCAGCAGTGATAGCTTCGTCTGCCGTTGCGCCTGCCGTTATCGGAGTTATCCCGATGTTTGCCAATGCAGGCGAGCAGCTCGGACAGACCGATTTTGACGAGGGCGTTGGACTTCCCTGGCACGTCTGCGAATCGGCTCCCGGAGAAATGGACTTTCTCATCGACAACGGTGTTTACCAGATCACTATCGTTAATCCCGGCGGAGCTTCACAGGGCGGCGAGGACAGATGGGACTGTCAGTTCCGCCACAGAGGTCTCAAAATAGTAAGCGGTCATCAATATAAGGTCTCCTATGAGATAACTGCGTCAAACAGCGGTAAATACTACACGAAAATCGGAAATCTTGACGGCGATGTCGAAATATGGCACAATATGTCCACAAACGAAGGCGACTTCGGCAATAACTGGGATCCTATCCCGATAAACGCAAACGAAACAAAAAAGGTCGAGCTTACATTTACGGCAAGTCAGTCCCTTGAGGTCGCGGAGTGGGCGTTCCACCTCGGCGGAGACGGTCAGTATACTCCCGGAGGCTGCTTCCCTGCCGGAACTGTCATAACCTTTGACAATATGTCGCTCATAGACCTCACCGGAGACGAAAACGACTATCCCGAACAGGAAAAGTGGCAGCGCGCGGACATTCTTACAAATCAGGTAGGATATTTTACCGACCGCGCCAAAAAAGCTACTCTTCTCTGCGATGATAAGGACGGAATAGACTTTGAGATAAAGGATTCTTCGGGAAATTCTGTCTACTCGGGCAAAAGCGAGTATTTCGGCTACGATGAGGATTCGGACGATACCGTTCACGTAATTGATTTCTCGGACTTCAACGATGAGGGAACGTTCTTCATTGAAGCGGAAAACGGTGCGAAAAGCCGCGAATTCACCATCGGCGGCTCGGATATATATTCAAGTATGCTTTACGACGCTCTCAATTACTTCTACCAGAACAGAAGCGGCATCGAAATTGAAAGCCAATACATAACCTCCGGCGACCCTCAGACCCTCGCCCGTGCGGCAGGACATACCTCCGACGTTGCCACTATCGAGCAGACATGGGGATATTCCGGCTCAAGCGGCACGGTAGACGTGACAGGCGGCTGGTACGATGCGGGCGACCACGGAAAATATGTGGTAAACGGCGGATTCTCGCTCTGGATGATGCAGAATCAGTACGAGACCGCAAAAAAATTCGGCTTTGACGACGTTTATGCCGACGGAACAATGTGTATTCCCGAAAACGGAAACGGTATGCCCGATCTTCTTGACGAGGCGCGCTGGCAAATGGAATGGATGCTGAAAATGATCGTCGATAACGGCGAATACAAGGACATGGTCTATCACAAGGCTCACGATATTAAGTGGACTGCCCTCGGAATCGCTCCTGCCGACGACGAAATGGAGCGTATCATAAAGCCTCCTACGACTGCCGCTACGCTGAATCTTGCTGCTTGTGCGGCTCAGGCTGCGCGTGTATGGAAGGGCATAGACGACGATTTTGCCGATACCTGCCTTAAAGCTGCGGAAAGCTGCTATGCTGCCGCGAAAAAGCACCCGGATATGTACGCTCTTCTCGATGAATCTATAGGCGGAGGAGCATACGGCGATACCGACGCGACCGACGAGTTCTACTGGGCTGCCTGCGAGCTTTACATAACTACGGGCAACAAGGATTACTACAGCGACGCGGAAAATTCAAAGTTCTTCCTTGAAATGCCGACAACTCTCAGCGGCGGCGAAAGCGTGGATACGGTCGGAAGCTTCGACTGGGGAAATGTTGCGGCTCTGGGTACGTTCAGCTTCGCGCTCAACGAGGACGCGGTCGGAAACGATGATTTCGGCAAGGCAAAGGAAAATATCCTCAGCGCTTCCGATCATTATATAGATATCGAAAACGGCCAGGGTTACGGACTTCCCTACGGTCAGAGCACTCTTGCCTACAACGATCCCGACAAGGGATATCTCTGGGGTTCGAACTCGTTCGTTGCCGATAATTCCATAGTTATGGCTTACGCTTATCTGCTGTCGGGCGATGATAAATACATCAACGGAGCTATTTCGGGAATCGATTATCTTCTCGGCAGAAACGCCGTTGACTACTCCTATGTCACAGGCTACGGAACTCACGCTTACGAAAATCCGCATCACAGATACTGGTCGAATCAGATAGACGAGGAATTCCCGAAAGCTCCCTGCGGAGTTCTTTCGGGCGGACCAAATTCGGGAATGCAGGATCCTTGGGTACAGGGCTCGGGCTGGAAAAAGGGAGAGATAGCTCCACAGAAATGTTATCTCGATCATATCGAAGCGTGGTCGGTAAACGAGTGTACTATCAACTGGAACGCTTCTCTGGCATGGCTCGCGTCATTTGTCGCCGAGGAGAACGGCGGTATTGTACCGAACAGCACGGGAGCTTCGGCAGGCATCTCCAACGACGGCGGAAGCGGAGAATCTAATGATTCAAGCGTTAATGATGAATCAAGCGTGAAAGGCAGCGAAAAGAACGATTCAAAATCAGATTCGAAAAGCAATTCTGACTCCAAAAAGAATGATTCCGACAATAAGTCCGATAATAACAGCAAGGATACGGATAAAAGCTCGAATATCGGTGTTATCGCACTGATAGCGGCAGCAATTTTAGCGGCTATCATTTCAACCGAGGTATTCGTGTTCAAGGTGTTAAAGCTGAAAAAGGAATCTGCTCCCGGATCGCCCTCAAATAAAGATAAAACCGATAAGGACAATAACTGAGCCGCTGAGCAAAAAAATAACTGGTCTGCTATAAAGTAGACCCGATTTATTTATCATGAGCTGCTCGCTAAGCGGTGGTGAGCGACCACAGCGCACGTCCCCCAACGGTCGCCCGTCCCCTCTGTCACTTCGTGACATCTCCCCACACTGTGGGGAGTCACCCACCTGACCAAAGTTCTCAATAATATATAATAAGTCTTTAGAAAAAACTACGTGCAAAAAAATATCGGACCTACTAAAAAGCAGACCCGATACGTTCGCCGAGAACACTCGGCTGTGTTGCGACTATAAAATAGATGAATAATACATCTAAAAGATAGAAACAAAAAATGTTAACTTTCTAATGCTTTAAATATACGATAATATCTTTTTTCAAGTGCTTCCTTCCCTCCCTCCATAACATTACATATTCCATCTCTAACAGCATGATCTTGCAACGCACCACTACAAACAGTGACAATTTGTCCATTTACATAGTCCAATTGGATGACTTGTTCGGAATTTGTATTCACAACGATATTGGGGTTATGTGTGACAATAATAATCTGCTGGCTCTTCTTTTTATTATTTATACTATTTACTACAATTTCGGTAATATTTCGAGTATCTAAATCATCTTCTGGTTGATCGATAATAATAGGCGTTTTGCTTATTTCAAAAATTAGTGACAGTATAGCTGATGTTCTCTGTCCTGGAGAACCAACATCCACAGGCTTATATTGCTTTCCAACTTTAATTTCAAGACAGATTTTATCATCGGGAATCCATGTGGCCAATTCATCAACACTCTCAATATGCTTCTCATATAAACTTCTCAACGATGAAAAAAATCTTCCTTATGACTCTGATGAGATACCAAGAAGATTCTTTTTCTCGGTCCTTAGGTTAGAAATAGCCTTTCTAATATCACCATCGTTCTGCGCAATTCTATAAACGATACCGTCTTCTGGTTCATTTGAATCAGCATTAAAATAAAGAATATAATTATCAAATCCACTATCTTTTCGAATGATCTCACGAAATGTCTTTTCATTTTGAGTAAGATCTCCAAAAGGAAGCAATTTCAATCTCAAATTCCCCATCTTATTCCACGTGGAAATCACCTGCTCTCTATTGTGATATCGTTCTATTACTAAATCATATACTTTTTCCAGGCAATCTTGCAATTCCTTCTTTTTTTCGACAATTTTATCCTCAATTTTCTCGTAATTTGCAACTTGTGATTCCAATAATTTCTTTTCTTTTATTAAATACGCATATTTATCTACACCCTCCACACCAGCTTCGCGCAATTCTTGCAAAATCTGTTTCATTTGAACATTATTTTCTGCAATCATTTCTGTAAGTTTCAAGCTTTTTTCAAGCATTTCATATGAAATACAATATTCAGAGAAACCTCGAACTGCTTGTGATAGTACATCATATAGTTTACGCAAACTGGATATCCAACGATTTAAAGCTTGTGCACTTTCCTCATCCAATCCATCAACAGAATCTATTTCTGCAGGTAGTCTTACTGCATTCACCATTTTTTCAATAGCAATAATAGAATAGTAGGAATCGTATATTCTTTTTATTTCTTTTCTGTAGGAGTCAAATCTTTGATTTTCGTCCAAAATTTTCTGAGTCTTTGGCGTTTCAAAAACTGAAATTTTGGAAACAACATCTTTGATAGATGCGTTCAGTTCTTTGGCTTTCTTTTTCTTTTCCTCTAATTCACGCAGTTCTTGTGCAGCTTTTTTATATGAATTTGTTTCAGTTTCAAATTTAACTTTCCAATTTGCATAATCCCATTCTCCATCAAGAAAATGAAAAAGCAAATATGGATTTTTGGTCATTTCAAAAAGTTGTTTTTGATCAAATATTTTTACAGGAAATCGAGTGGTAATTGAAGTGGCAGAAACAAATAAATTATTTTCCAAATCATACTCGAGAATATTACCATTTTCATATTTCAAGGTATGTTCAACGCCATCTACAACCATGACCATTTCAATAGTTGTATCATTCGTTAGTATTCCTTTTTCCTGCCTCGATGTAGGAATACAAGCAAATGCATCAAAATCTGCTTTTAAATCTTCTGGCAATTCATCGCGCCTGTCTAACATAAATCGAATAAATTTTAGAATGCTTGATTTTCCTGCACCACGTCCGCCAATTATGTTGCTTAACCATGGGCTGAATGTAACAACATATGGTTCTTTTCTGCCAATACATTGTCCATTGCAAACTTTCAAAGATTTAATATATGTTCGACTTTGAATATAATTAGGATTCTTTGCATCTTCAATACTACGGATAGCACTATCTTCAGTATCAAATAATGCAAGCCTTAATGCCTCTATATTGGGTTCACCCATTTTTACCCATGTAAACTTATCAGCAATCGTATCGATACAATGAGAATCACTTCCTAACACATAGGAAAGATGTAACTTAGAATCTGCATACTGCCCATTATGGAAAGCTTTTTCCACAACCTCAAATGCTAATAGGCCATTTGCAGACAAAGCTGCTCGAACGTCAGAAGCAGAACTGAAAAAAAGCCCACTCGACTTGTCAACATGAGCCGGAATAGCAATTCCATTTTTTAAGGTTACAATTTCTATGATTTCTCGAATTGTTTTTGTAGTTGTATCGGTGTCAACATCATAACCGATTAGCGAGAGCATACTTACTAAATTTTCATATGGCGTTTTGGGATCAAATATACATAGTAAGTGTATATTTCCAATCACGTTTACTTCGAATCCAGGGAAAATCACAAGTTCTCTGAACTTACTATAATTTCTTCTTAGCTTTTCTAAAGCGATCCTTAATTGAGGTATCCATCTAACAGTATTGTGATCAGTTATCACAATACAATCAAGTTCTTTTTCCATACAATTAATCAGAAATTCTTTTGGAGAAATATTGGCTTGTGATTCATCTCCATGCCCATAATCATACGAACCAGGAGTATGTAAATGAAAATCAACCTTCCACCATTTTCCACCTGGGATATCAGTAAAGTGTCCCCCAAAAAGTGGACAGTAAAAATTTGCACCCATCCCGAAAAATGGACAGCCAATTCGAACCCGAATA
>CAJMSD010000005.1 GCA_905215965.1 uncultured bacterium
TTCGGGGTAAATCCCTTTGGAACTATTTTATCGCTTTTTTAGTGCTGAATCAACGTTAGGGTGTGGTTGGCGGTTACTTTCCTTGTCTTAATATATATTTATTGTCAGTTTTTTCTTTATTGGTTCTTGTAAATCCACATATGTCATCTAACGACATATAGATCCTGTTATCTTTTTTAATTAATATGATTTTCTTTTCTTTTATATCCGCTCCAATTTGAGCACCTTCCACAATTTTTTCTGATATATTATTGGTTATTACCTTTACTGTGGCATATTCTGATACATTATTTTCTGCTGATGAATTTATCCGCAATATATCCATATTTACAATGTTTAATAATAAAAACATTGATAAAAAGAAACAGAATATTTTTTTCATAATTAAACATTCCTTTCTATCCATATAAATCCTCTAATTGATTTTCAAAAAAAGCATTTATATTTCCTGTTAGTGCGTCATTTAGCTTTGAATCCACATTAACAATCCATTGATTGTTTTCTTTATAAATTGTAATAGCCAATTCTGTTTTAAGCGGTTCATATTTACTACTGTTTATTAATTCAATTGAATAATCATTTATCCAATTGTTAAGTTTGTCTTGCAAATTTTCTCCACTATAGTTTGATATTATTTCTTGATTTTCTGTAGCGAACTTTACTCCGTCAGATAATATTTTTTCCATATTTGGAGCATATACTGTAATTTCAGCTGTTCCTTTGCCATCTTTTTCATATTTCACATTCTTAAATTCACATTTTGTATTGCTCATCATAGCTTTAGTTATATCCATTCGACTGTCAAATCTATCTTCCATTTTAAACTGTGCTAAATTATCTGTTACATAACCGTCTTGTATTTTCTTTTCAGTATCTGTATTATTTTTATCATTATTTTCTTTTTGTAAGCTGTAAGAAACAACAACTTTATGAACAAAATCATTATTGTCAATTTTGTAAGTATATTCATAAATAAAACTGTAATTGTTTTCTGACGAAGCGTGAACAATGCTTGTTATTACAAAAGTACTTGCAATACCCAAAAACAAAAATAAGGACAAAATTTTCAGATGTTTTTTTCTGCCTTTCCAAAAGCAAAAAATCATAACTGCAATTGAGATAAACATTGCTATCAAGGCGATTAAAATATTATTACTGTCTCCAGTATTAGGAAGCTTTTCGGATTTTGATACAGTAGTATTTTTTTCTGTAATTCCTACATTATTAGTTGTGCTATCCGTTGCATATGCTTGTACGCCTTCTTTTTTTACAGTTAGATCCATGGCGTATTCTTCGTTTGCTTTAAGCGTTATACTATCTTTTGATATATCACCTGATATAAGCGAAATCCCGTCGGGCAATATATTTTCCACCTTGATATTGCTTACTTCAAAATCATTGGTGTTCTTGACTATGATTTTCAGTTTGACTTCATCTTCCAAGTTATAATTTTCCTTGTCCGACGAAATTGTTACTAATAATCTTTCTTTACCGCTTTCTGCATTTACATGTACACCAATGCAGAACAGCATTGTTACTGACATTATGATTAAAAAAAGCATTATAAGATATTTTGATTTTTTTACTTTCATATAAATCCCCCCTAAATTTTGCATATTTCTCACAAAACGAGTTATCATAATAATGACCCGAATCGTGAAATCAGTTCGCTTAGTTGGCTACTAAGCGACTTTTAATTGAAGAATAACGCAAAATAGGGAGAAATTCACATAGCGTGACCATATTTTTGACCCCTAATAGAAAACGGCAAGCTTTTCCAGATTCATTTTTTTATGCTCATTTGATGGGTGTACATAGCGTTCCATGGTGAATTTTACACTTGAATGCCCTAACATTTCACTAAGACTTTTAATGTCGCAGCCTTGTTCAATTGCTCTTGTTGCAAATGTATGTCTTAATGCATGAAAATTTGTGTCGGGTATTCTCGCATTTTCAAGACAAGTTTTAAATTTTTTCTGATAAGAACGTGGCTCGATATACTCAGTTGTACTGGTTAATATATACGATTTATCGCCCGATTTATACTCTTTCAGTAATTCGAGCAGAAACGACGGTATCGGAATATCACGAATCGACTTTTGACTTTTCGGAGTGTCAATTACAATTTTCGTTTTAGTTTTTGCGTTCTTATCTAAGTTTTTCAGTCTTTGCATTGTTTTGCCGATGTGGATTGTTTCGTCTGAAAAATTCACGTCCTCCCATTGCAAAGCGCAAATTTCTCCCAATCTGATACCCATAAATAATGACAATAAAATGCCTGTTTTTTGTACCTCAAAGTTTGTCTGTACATAATTTACAAGCCTTATAAATTCGGAATTCTTCAAAACTGGCAGTTCGTCTTTCTGCGATTTTGGATATACAATAGAATCAAAATCAAAGTAATTTATATATTTCTTTGACTGCCCATACTTTATTATTTGAATTAAAAGTGAAATCATATCGCACACGGTTTTGGGAGATAATTGGTTGTTTTTTGATATAAAATCCTGTACAATCTCACTTGTTATGTACATCGCTTTTACATTTTTAAAATAAGGAATAAAGTGTTTATCAATAAAATAACGATATGTTACCTTTGACGACGCTTTAATTGTGTTTTCCTTTATATACAGCCATTCTCTGAACAACTGCTCCATGCTGATTTTGTTGCTTGTATTTTGGTTGCAAAGATTTTTATTTAGTGACAATTTTTCTTTGGTTTCTTTATATGTTCTTCCATAAATAGAACGGTAAATAGCTTTTCCATCGCTTGAATATGCTTCAATATATCGTCCTTCCCATCTTCCGTCTGCTCGTTTTCTAATGTTTTCTCCGCGTTTTGCCATATATAATAACCTCCTGTACGTTGACCCATATTCTGACCCTTAATAGAAAAAATCTCTGATTTTAATGTATGATATAAACAAAAAAGATTTAGTATTGTTGTGATTACTGTAGAAATTGTGAACTTGATGAATTGTTTTTCTTGACATTTTTACTAATTCTGTGTAAAATAATAGTATAAATTAAGAAAGTTTGTCAGTCGCTTAGTAGCCAACTAAGCGACTTTTTTAGAGCCGTATTTGATAAATATGTATCATTATTACTGTGTTTTATTATATCCTATTCATTAATAGAACGAATATGACATAATCCTCAAATTTGCATTCTCATTGTAATTCATAAAAAAATACTGTCAAGGGTAAACGCACGCTTTCGCGCCCTTGACAGTATTTTTTTATGAATTTGGTGGCTATTAGCAAATTTAAGGGGCGTTATAGTAAAACAATAAAATTATTTGCTTGTAAAACAATAAAATTATTTGCTAACCTTGATTTTATTGTGTACAAGCATTATAATAGTAGTAACTGATAGGTGGATTTTTCATTGGTCGGCTTTTTTTGTAACCAGCCATGGCAATATTTTTCCCATTGTTTACGCTGCTGGAGGACTTTGGCTATCTTCCGCGCGCCGCGTTCAATCTCGACAAGGGATTCAGATGTTCGGGAGCCTGCGGAAAACAAGCAATAACAATGGCAATGGGCTTTGGCTGCAACGCCTGCGGAGTAACCGGATGCAGGATAATCGATTCGCCGAGAGAACGTCTGATCGCCATACTTACCAATAACTTTGTGCCGTGCAACGGACGTTTCCCAACTATTATAGCCGTGATAACCATGTTTTTTGTAACAGCGGGAGGAGTAGGCGGCTCTGTTCTGTCAGCCTTGATACTGCTTGCGGCGATAATACTCGGAGTTGTAATGACGCTGCTTGTTTCAAAGCTCCTGTCGTCTACGATACTGAAAGGAGTACCCTCGTCCTTTACTCTTGAGCTCCCACCCTACCGCCGGCCGCAGTTTTCAAAGGTCATTATCCGTTCGATTTTCGACAGGACCATATTTGTCCTTGCAAGAGCCTGTACGGCGGCAGCTCCGTGCGGCTTGATAATATGGATACTGGCAAATACAACGGCAGGCGGCGAAACGCTTCTTGCTCATATATCGAATTTCCTTGATCCTCTTGGTTCGCTGATGGGTATGGACGGCGTTATACTGCTTGCTTTTATTCTCGGATTTCCTGCAAACGAGATAGTTGTGCCGATAATAATAATGACGTATCTTGCTCAGGGAACGCTTGTGGATATTGCCGATACCGCGCAGCTCAGAGAGCTTCTTGCGTCTAACGGCTGGGGAATATCGACCGCCCTATGTATGATGCTGTTTACGCTGTTTCATTTTCCCTGTGCAACTACCTGCATGACGATAAAAAAGGAGACGGGAAGTATTAAGTGGACTTTGCTTAGCTTTGCGCTTCCTACGGCTGTCGGAATGATAATGTGTATGCTGACAAACGGACTGTGTAAAATTATTGGTATATAATAGGATACGGACAGAGCGTTACTTTGAATTTTTTCAGATGACAAAAAAAGACGGATAAACCGTCTTTTTTTTGATATAATAAAATAGAGCTTATGCGCTGCCGTACTAAATAATAGGCGGAGCGGGAGCGTTTTCCTTTTCTTCTCTGATACGCTTTTTTTCGCTGCGTTTTTCTGCGGCTTCATAAGAAAAGAACTGCACGATCGATATCAAAACGGCAAGCAGAAACGGTATAATAGTCGGCATTATGCGGCTTATGTACATATCGCTTATCGGCAGCATCGTGTATTTGTCGCTCCAGCCGCTTTTATCGGCATGATCGGCAAGCTTGTACAGCATCAGCATACAAAGTCCGAAACCGGAGCACGAGCATATTATCGATGCAATATTCTGTTTCAGCCATACGAAAATTACTCCGACAGTCATAAGGATTCCCGAAATTATAAAAAATATACCCGTATGAAAAAGCTCTTCGCCGTAGCTTGCGCGGTTGTAGATAAGCCCTGCGCCCGTCATTATGACGATGAACATGGGGAAAACGGCTGTAAGCAAAGAGAGAATGATCTTGGCGAGCGTCAGCAGCGGATGCTTCTTTTTAATAGTATGAGGAATATTTTTGTTTTTCATAAAAACAGCTCCTAAAAATTTTTTGGAACAAAAAGAGGACAAACTCTATAAAAATTTCTGTGACTAATTTTCACTTATAAAATTATTGCTTCGATAGATACTATAACGTAAGTTCTGATGCGAAAGGAATAATAAAAATGCATTTAAAAAGAAAATTTTTAAAATCGGCGGCAGTCTTATTGTCTGCGGCTCTTGTGGGATTATTCGGCACTGCGGGATATTATTCCGGGCGTCTGCCTTCTTCCGTAACGGCGGAAAGCGGAAGCCTATTGAAAATAGCCGAATATCCCGAAATATCCTGCGGCAGCTTTGGAACATCGGATAATTTTGTCTCATCGGGCAGAGTGACATTAAGTCTTTACGGAGCTATTCCCGTAAAAAATATTGCAGTTCGCGAAGAAGCTGCTCCGACGCTTATTGCAGGCGGAAATCCTTTCGGGATAAAGCTTCTCATGGACGGAGTAATGGTGACAAAGCTGGGAGACGTTACCGACGAAAGCGGCAAAGAGTGCTGTCCTGCGGCTGCTGCCGGAATAGAGAAAGGCGATGTTATTCGCACTGTTGACGGTGTTTCGGTAGTTTCCAACAGCCAGCTGAGCGAGATCATCGGCGGAGCTGAAGGACGGACGCTAAAGCTTTCCGTTAACAGAGGAGGATCGGAGTTTACAGCGTATCTTGAACCTGTTTTTTCTCAGAAGGAACACGTTTACAAAGGCGGAATGTGGGTAAGGGACAGTATAGCCGGAATCGGCACAATGACCTTTATAAACAAGGAGACAGGTGAATTTGCAGGGCTTGGACACCCTGTCTGCGATTCCGATACCGGAGAAATAGTGCCTGTTTCAAGCGGAGAGGCTGTCCCTGTTGAGATAACCTCCGCTAAAAAAGGGGTAACGGGAGTTCCGGGAGAGCTTAAAGGCGCATTTACAACAGCCGACGCCCTCGGAACGCTTATCGTAAACAATAAATGCGGTATTTTCGGAGTTCTGAATCAGTCTGCATTTGACGATCTGGCGGAAAACGGATACGAATACAAAATGGGATACTGTCAGGATATCACCACGGGCAAAGCGCAGATATTAACGACAGTTTCGGGAAACCGTCCGAAGTATTACGACATTGAGATATTAAAGATCGATTACAACAGTGCGGAAACGACGAAAAACATGGTAATACAAATAACCGACGAGGAGCTTCTCACGCATACCGGCGGAATAGTACAGGGTATGAGCGGAAGTCCGATCATTCAGAACGGTAAGCTTATCGGAGCGGTAACTCACGTATTTGTTGCCGATCCCGAAAAGGGATATGCGATATTTGCCGAAAATATGCTTGCCGATTGATGCGTTTACAAAAATATAAAAATAATTGGGCGTTACTTTTGTAACGCCCAAAGTAGGTAAAAGGAAAGATTATCTGCTTTCCTCGCTGAAGCCATTGTCAACAAGCTCTACGAGAGCGTCTACAGCAGCTCTTTCATCAGCGCCGTCACCGATAACCTTAATGTTAGTTCCGCCAACAATACCAAGTGAAAGAATACCAAGCAAGCTCTTAGCATTTACTCTGCGCTCTTCTTTTTCAATCCAGATAGATGACTTAAACTCATTAGCCTTCTGAATAAAGAAGGTTGCAGGTCTTGCGTGAAGTCCAACCTGATTCTTAACCATTACTTCTCTGACAAACATATACAACTCTCCTATTCTTATATGCCGATATTGAATATCGGTCTTGTGCAAATTATATTTCAATTGCTGATTATAATTATACCGTCATTTTTGCGCATAGTCAACGTATTTTTGGCTATAAAATCGCAGTTTTCATTAAATTCTACATTTAGATTAAATGCGGAGCATTTTTTTTCGGTTTGCTTGTTAATAATCACCACAAAAATGTTTGCCTGTCTTTGTTAAAGCTTCATAAATCCCAACAGAAATATATGTTGAATACCAACAAACGCTGAACATTAATGAAATGATTATTTGGATTTGCTGTATTTTTCGAATAAGTCCGGCCTTTTTTCCTTTGTAACGGCTAAACTTTGCTCCATGCGCCAGTTTTCTATATTTTTGTGATGTCCGGAAAGCAGGACAGGAGGAACGGCTTCGCCCTCCCAGATCTCGGGGCGTGTATACTGCGGATATTCAAGAAGTCCGCTGTAAATACTTTCGTCCATAAAGCACACGTCGTCGGAGAGAACTCCTTTGCACATTCTTGCCACGGCATCGACGAGAACAACGGCAGGAAGCTCTCCTCCTGTGAGTACATAGTCGCCGATGGAAATTTCCTCGTCAACGATCTTGTCGAGCACGCGCTGATCAACGCCCTCGTAATGGCCGCAGATTATGAGAAGATTTTCCATATGAGAAAGCTCGGCAGCCTTTGTCTGATCGAGTATTTTTCCTTTAGGTGACATATATATTGTATGCGGTTTATTATCAAGCTGCTCACAGACAGCCTTATAGCATCGGTAGATCGGTTCGCACTGCATTACCATGCCCATTCCTCCGCCGTAGGGAGTATCGTCAACTCTGCGGTGCTTGTCCTGAGTATATTCGCGTATCTGGTGACAGTGAACTTCTATAGCTCCGGATCTTCTGGCGCGTCCGATAATGCTTTCGCTCAGAACGGTCTCGCACATTTCGGGGAAAAGGGTCGCGATGTCAATTCTCATCAAAAAGTCCCTCCAGCGGACGAATAGTCATAATATTTTCATCTATGTCGGTCGAGATAACGACCTCCGGGATAGCAGGCACGAGGTATTCTCTTTTTTCGCCCCGGATCACATAAACGTCGTTTGCGCCTGTCTGCATAACGTCGGTGATCTTGCCGTAAAGCTCGTCGGTATCGGCATTTTTTACATGCATTCCTATCAGATCCTGAATAAAGTAGGTATCGTCGTCAAGCTCGAGATCGTCGCGGTGCATGAACAGCATTTTATTGCGGAGCTTTTCGGCGGCTTCGGGAGAATCTATCCCCTCAAGCTTGGCGATCACCATATTTTTTTGCACGCGGGAACGCTCTACGTTTATTTCACTGTGATCTTTGCCGATAAAGAATCGGTCGAATTCGCAAAAAAGCTCTGCCGAATCACAGTAAGGCATAATTTTGACCTCGCCTTTTATGCCGTGGACAGAGACGATTTTACCTGCTTCAAGATAGATTTTTTTCATTGATTTCCTCCGTATTTTCTTTTGCCGGGAAATTTTATCGGCGGTCACATTTACAAAGCGGCTGACTGTAAACTTTACGGGCGACCGTTTCGGCCGCCCAATGAGGAGAAGCTTACTGCTTCTTCGTTTTGCATTTACGCAAATAAACAATTGTCAGAATAGGAGATAAACATATTGCGGCAAGGGCTATGATCTCCAAAAGAGGAGCAAATGCCGGTTTTACATCGTTAAGAGATAGCCCGGGACCAGATGTTGTAAAGGCATTAATAACAGCAGAGAAAAGATAATAAATGATAATACCGCTGTTGTTGATCAAACGGCTTAATCTTACCTGTTTCTTTTCAAGCTTGAATTGCCTTGAATTTTTTATGATACGTATAGCGTTTACACTTCCGACGATGAGCGATATAACTATCAAAAATCCCATTATTTGGACCATTAATTCTTCATCCAAAATATTAATTTCATCTAAAACAGCAAATAAAGTTAGTATACAAATCATAAATAACGGTAAAATACACCAAATACACATAGGAACGAAAACAATTATGCCTAAAAGAATGTGTACTATTGCTGAAAAACAGCCGCTGCTATCTGAACCGCTGCTTTGTGAGCCGACTGCGGTTGAAGCGCCGCTGTTTGAACTATTGCTATCGGTTTGTACGCTTCCATTGTTGGAAATGCTTGCGGTACTTTCACCGCCAAGATGTAGAATCAATGCAGCTACGGCTGCCGCAGCACCGTACATATCGCTGTCATAATAAGCAATAACGTTATAACCACTTTTATTCAAGTCTTTGACACAGCCGTCCTTGCATTGAGCTAAAGCAACACCTCTATTTTGTTCTGAATAAATATAACCATTTTCATCACAAGTGGCTACATAATGTCCGTTTACTGTAATTAATCCCCCGTCATATTTAGCCACTTCTTTTGTATCGCTATAATTAACAGTAACATAACTTCCGTGATAATATCCAATGGTTTTTTGATTGTCATATAATCTTCCCATTTTAAACCTCCAATAACCTATAAAGAAAAGATCAGAACGCGATCTTCTCCTCCAGATCCTCAACAAGCTTGTCGATGCTTACGCGTTCCTGCTGCATAGTATCACGGTCGCGGACAGTCACGCAGTTGTCCTTTTCGAGAGTATCAAAGTCGTAAGTGATACAGAAAGGAGTACCGATCTCGTCCTGACGGCGGTATCTTTTGCCGATAGTGCCTGTTTCGTCAAAATCGACCATAAATTTCTTGGAAAGCATCTCGTAAACTTCTTCAGCCTTTGGAGTGAGCTTCTTAACGAGAGGAAGAACGGCAGCCTTATAAGGTGCAAGCGCAGGGTGGAAGTGCATAACGGTTCTTGTTTCCTTTTTCTCGTTGCCGTTTTTGTCAACGGAAGTAAGCTCTTCCTCATCGTAAGCCTCGGTAACGATAGAAAGAAACAGTCTTTCAACGCCGAGAGACGGTTCGATAACATAAGGAATGTACTTTTCATTTGTTTCGGGATCAAAGTATTCAAGCGATTTACCGCTGGTATTGATGTGCTGAGTGAGGTCGTAATCCGTTCTGTCAGCTACGCCCCAAAGCTCGCCCCAGCCGAACGGGAAGAGATACTCGAAGTCGGTGGTAGCTTTTGAGTAGAAGCAAAGCTCTTCCGCAGAGTGATCTCTGAGACGGAGATTCTCCTCTTTCAGACCGAGACCAATAAGGAAGTTCTTGCAGAAGCTTCTCCAGTATTCGAACCATTCAAGGTCTGTGCCGGGCTTGCAGAAGAATTCAAGCTCCATCTGTTCAAACTCACGTACACGGAAGATAAAGTTTCCGGGAGTGATTTCGTTTCTGAATGATTTTCCGATCTGAGCAACACCGAAAGGAACCTTTTTACGGGTAGTTCTCTGGATATTAGCAAAGTTTACGAAGATGCCCTGAGCGGTTTCCGGACGAAGGTAAAGCTCGGATTTTGAATCCTCCGTTACGCCCTGGAAGGTTTTGAACATCAGGTTGAACTGACGTATATCGGTGAAGTTTGATTTTCCGCAGTTCGGACAAACTATCTGATGCTCGCGGATATAATCCATCATCTGTTCGTTGGACCAGCCAGCTACGTTTGTTCCGTCAAAGTCCTCGATAAGATTATCGGCGCGGTGACGCGTTTTGCATTCCTTACAGTCCATGAGCGGATCGGAGAAGCCTCCGATATGACCGGAAGCTACCCATGTCTGCGGATTCATGAGAATTGCGCTGTCAAGACCGACATTGTATTTGTTTTCCTGCACAAATTTCTTGAGCCAAGCTTTTTTGATATTATTTTTAAGCTCTACGCCAAGCGGACCGTAGTCCCATGTATTTGCAAGACCGCCGTAAATTTCAGAGCCGGGATATACAAATCCCTTTGACTTGCAAAGGTCAACAATTTTGTCCATTACTTTTTCATTATTTTTAAGCATATATGTAACCTCGTTTCAAAAAATAATCGTCTTTTTTATTTTACTGTAAATCTCGGAGAATGTCAAGGGCGGAGGGAAATTTCTCGTTAAGTCCGATTGCCTGTATGTTTCGGTTGACAGAAATAATCGAAAATGCTATAATTATAATGAATAATAATGCAGTTAATGCTGCAAATGATTTTTAAAGGAGATATTTTCAATTATGAGCGGTAACTACAACAGCTATGAAAGTCCATTCTGTACGCGTTATGCAAGCGAGGAAATGCAGTATGTTTTCTCGGCGGATAAAAAATTTACTACATGGAGGAAGCTTTGGGTCGCTCTTGCAAGAGCTGAAATGAAGCTTGGACTTCCTGTAACGGAAGCGCAGGTCAATCAGCTTGAGGAACATATAAATGATATTGACTATGAAGCTGCCGAGGCAAGGGAAAAGATCTGCCGTCACGACGTAATGTCCCACGTTTACGCTTACGGAAAGGTTTGTCCCGAAGCTGCCGGAATCATTCACCTTGGAGCTACCTCGTGCTATGTCGGCGACAATACCGACGTCATCATTATGCGTGACGCTCTTCGGATCGTTCGCAGAAAGCTTATCAACGTAATGAACAATCTTGCGCGCTTTGCAAACGAATATAAGGATATGCCGTGCCTTGCATATACTCATCTCCAGCCTGCGCAGCTCACTACCGTGGGAAAAAGAGCAACGCTCTGGCTCAACGAGCTTCTTATGGATTTCAACGACCTTGAATACAGAATTTCCACACTCAAGCTTCTCGGCTCTAAGGGAACAACAGGTACTCAGGCTTCGTTTATGGAGCTTTTTGAGGGCGATACCGATAAGATCAAGCAGCTTGAAAAAATGATCGCGGAAGAAATGGGATTTGACAGCGTTGTTCCCGTTTCCGGACAGACCTATTCACGTAAAGTTGATTCTCAGGTTCTTTCCGTTCTCAGCGGAATCGCTCAGTCGTGCAGCAAGTTCTCCAACGATATGAGAATACTCCAGAGCTTCAAGGAAATGGAAGAACCGCGCGAAAAGAAGCAGATAGGCTCTTCCGCTATGGCTTATAAGAGAAATCCTATGAGATGCGAGAGAATTACTTCGCTTGCAAGATACATTATGATAGACAGCCTTAATCCTGCATTTACAGCAGGAACACAGTGGTTCGAGAGAACTCTTGACGACTCCGCAAACAAGAGAATTTCCGTTGCCGAGGCTTTCCTCGGAGTTGACGCGATACTCAACATCATGATGAACGTTACCGACGGTCTTGTTGTTTATCCCGAGATAATCCGCAGACGCGTTATGGCAGAGCTTCCTTTCATGGCAAGCGAAAATATTATGATGGACGCAGTTAAGAAAGGCGGAAACCGTCAGGAGCTTCACGACAGAATCATGGATTACTCGATGATGGCAGGCGAACAGGTAAAGGTTTACGGAAAGGACAACAACCTTTGCGAGCTTATCGAAGCCGATCCTATGTTTATGGTTACAAAGGAAGAGCTTGACGCTGTTCTGAAGCCCGAAAACTACACGGGAAGAAGCTCTCAGCAGGTTGACGAGTTCCTCAGCGAATGCGTTGATCCTATCCTTGAGGCAAACAAGGATATTCTCGGCGAGAATTTCGAGATGAAAAATTGATTTTACAGATATGATCTAAGATAAACCAAGACCTTTCGCTGCTTATTGCAATGAAAGGTCTTTTTTTATGAAAATTTGGGAAAATGCTTGACAAAAGTTTTTGGGTGTGTTATTATTGTAATAGCAAAATTAGTACACCTGTTACAGAAAGGAGTTTTTTATGTTTTCTATTGACCTTATGAGCAGAGTTCCCATATATGAGCAGATCTATAAAAAAATAATCGAGCTTATTATAAAAGGCTCTCTGCATGAAAACGATCAGATTCCAAGCGTGCGAAGCCTTGCAAAGGATACAGGCGTAAATCCGAACACTGTGGCGAAAGCGTATCAGGAGCTTGAACGGAACGGTATTATATATTCGCTTCAGGGCAGGGGAAGCTTTATCGCAAAACCGGATGATAAAATAATACGAACAGCTGTTTTTTCCGACTTTGACGCCGCTGTTCACGAAGCTATGAATATAGGTATAAACGCAGACGAGCTGAAAGCAAGAATCGATGATATACAGGAGGGGATCATAAATGATCGAGCTTAAAAAGGCAGTTAAAAAATTCGGAGATTTTACTGCTCTTGACGCCGCAGATCTTAAAATCGAAAAGGGTACGGCTTACGGACTTCTCGGTTCGAACGGAGCAGGAAAATCAACGATACTAAGGCTTATTTCCGGAATTTACCGTCCGGACGGCGGAGAGGTCCTCATAGACGGAGTTCCCGTATATGACAACGTTGAGCTTAAACAGAAAGTGTTTTTTATCAATGACGAAACCATTCAGTTTACCGGATATACGCTGAAAAAGCTTAAAAATTACTATAAGGGATATTATCCTAATTTTTCCGAAGAGCTTTTTGAATCGCTGAGAGCCAAGATAAAGCTGCCGCTGAATAAAAAGATCGGCGATTTTTCAAAGGGAATGAAGCGTCAGGCAATAGTTATAATAGCTCTCGCCTGCCGGACGGATTATCTGTTGCTTGACGAGGCCTTCGACGGTCTTGATCCGACAATGAGGATAATCGTAAAGAAAATGCTTGTGGACGCGATGCTCGACCGCCAGCTTACGGCTATAATCTCTTCTCACAATCTGAAAGAGATAAACGAGGTCTGCGATACGGCTGCGCTTCTTCATGACGGAAAAATAGTTTTCGACCGCGATATCGACAGCGTAAAGAGCAGTATACATAAGGTACAGGTCGTATTCCCGCCTAAAGACGACGGCTCGCCGCAGGAATATTCAAGAGAGGATATCGCTGCCTGCGGACTTGAAATACTCCACTTTGAACGCAGTCAGAGTATTTACTATATTATCGCAAAGGGCGACGAGGAGACTGTAAGAGCGGCATTTGCTCCGAAAGAGCCGATGCTTCTTGAGGTTATTCCGCTTACTTTGGAGGAAATATTTATTTATGAACTGGAGGTGCTTGGATATGACAGCAGCGACATCAAAGGTTAAGAAAAGTTTTTTTGCAAGACGATTAAAAAATAATTTCACGGAACAAGGCAAGCTTATCGTAGTAAATTTGATCTTGCAGCTTATAGGTATGCCGCTGGCACTTGCACTTTCGTTTTATCAGGAATACCAAATTGAGTGTTACGGTTACAGATATGCGTATGATTCGGATTTTGACGGAATTATTGCCGTAGCCGTAATTGCGTTTGTTATAAGCCTGACCTCGGGTGTGCTTTTTGGTGCGCGAGCTTTCAAGTATCTTAGCGACAAGCCGCTTGCGGACATGAATTATTCGCTTCCGCTTACATCGAGACAAAGATTTATCGCCGATTATGTATCGGGACTTATCGGGTATGCAGTGCCTGTGATAATTTCCGGGATCCTTTCTCTGATAATTATTGCGATAGGTTCAAATTTCTTGGATGTGTCGTATTTTTGGGAGAATATTTCGTGTTTCATCAAGGCATCGCTGATAGTTCTTATCGGAATAATAATGTATTATTCATTTTCCGTATTGACAGCCGTTTGCTGCGGAAGTAAATTTGAATCTCACTTCAATACGTTTGTATTAATGATAATCGTTCCTGTTTCTATTGCGTGTGTAAACGGAGTTATTGCTAATTCTGCCGGAAACGGCGTAACGATCGAATCTCTTTTGAGAAAACCGGTGTTTACAACTACAAGTCCTGCCGGAATGGCAGCATATCTTGCCGAATATATCACTTCGCTCGATTATAATGGAAGCTTTTCGGCAAACAACTATGCGCATTGGCTTGTACAGGCTCTGATAATTAATATTGCCCTGCCTGTCTTTACATATTTCCTCTATAAGCGCCGCAAGGTCGAAAGCGTTTCGCAGCCGTATGTTTATAAGGGCTTTTATCACGTTATTCTTGCACTGTGCGTTTTTTGCATACTTTCCAATTTCGTGTCGAACGACACCGAGATAGCAACCGGAATTTTTATTTGCGCAATCTTCTACTTTATTTTCGAAGTCGTTTCAAAGCGCGGATTCAAGCGTTTCTGGATGTCGGTCATCAAGTTTGCGGCAACCGTAACGGCAGTATTTGTCTTCTGCGGTATATGCGATGCTACAAAGGGCTTCGGCATTGGTGACTATGTGCCAAAGGCTTCGTCGGTCGAATATGTTTCGCTGAATATTTCCGCATATAAGTATAATGAATTCTATGTATGCGATTCGTTTGAAGACGAAAATGTAATTAAAGAAACAACAAAGCTGCATGAGGAAATATTGGAGCATTATGATGAAGACGAATGCGATGGATATATTGATATCACGTATAATTTGAAAAACGGCTCGTGCGTTTCAAGAGAATACTTTTTTAAGGCGGAAGATATAGAATTGCTTTACGAGGCGATAATGGCTTCCGATGAATATGACGATCGCTTATAACGGCGTTGCCGACCGAAAATATTATATATAAAAAGAACAAGGAAAGATAATATAGGCAGCATCACAAAGCGCGCTTCAGCGGCGCTGCGCGGTGCTGCCTTAATATTTGTATGTGCCGATTGCTGCGCGTGCAATATATTACCAAAATCTATAGTGATTTTTGTAGGATATATCAAGCTTTGTGAGGAGAAAATGAAACTTGTGGAAATTTACATTATTTTCATTGACATCTACTTTCGTTTGAGTTATTATTTATAAGTGATATTATTTAAGCGTATAAGAAAGGGGATCGTAAATTGTTAGAATTAAAGAATATTACCAAAATATACAAGACGGGCGATACCGAGACACGCGCTCTTAACGGAGTCAGCGTCGCTTTCCGTGAGAAGGAATTTGTAGCCATTCTCGGAGCGAGCGGCTCGGGCAAAACTACATGCCTTAACGTTATCGGCGGACTTGACCGCTACGATTCGGGCGACCTCATTATAAAGGGCAAAAAAACCAAGGATTTTACCGACAAGGACTGGGACGCATACAGAAATAACTCTATCGGCTTTGTTTTCCAGAGTTACAATCTTATCATGCACCTTTCGATAGTTGCGAATGTCGAAATGGGAATGACTCTCAGCGGAGTTTCCAAGGAGGAAAAACATAAAAGAGCCGTAGAGGTGCTGAAACAGGTGGGCCTTGGCGATCATATCGGCAAAAAGCCAAATCAGCTTTCGGGCGGTCAGATGCAGCGTGTAGCTATTGCCAGAGCTCTTGCAAACGATCCCGAGATCCTGCTTTGCGACGAGCCTACGGGCGCTCTTGATACGGCAACAAGCATTCAGATAATGGATCTTATAAAGGAAGTTGCCAAGGACAGACTTGTTATCATGGTAACTCATAATCCTGAGCTTGCCGAGCAGTATGCGGACAGAATAATCCGTTTCAGCGACGGAAATATTGTCGATGATACCAATCCGCACAAGGAAAGACCGAAAGATGACGGATTTAAGCTGAAGCATACGGCAATGAAATTCACAACGGCTCTCGGAATTTCAATGAATAATATCCGTACCAAAAAAGGAAGAACCTTTCTTACGGCGTTTGCTTCAAGTATCGGTATAATAGGAATCGCTGTGATACTTAGTCTGTCAAGCGGTTTTCAGGTCAAGATAGACGAAATGGAGCGGACTACTCTTGCTCAGATGCCTATAACGATTTCTCAGACGGCAATGGACGTCGATGAGGAAACCATGATGCAAATGCATGAAGAAATGAAAGATAATATGCTGGGAAACGTCGAATATTCCGATTCTAAGGAGATATATCTTTTTGATTCGGCTGAAAATACAATTATTCACAAAAATAATTTTTCTCAGGAATTTATCGATTATGTAGAAGCCGTGAATCCGGAATACTGTCAGAATCTGGGCTACACAAGAATTACGGGAATGAATCTTATACGCAAAACAGACGACGGAGTTTTCCCTGTTTCATTTACCGCGGCAAACGCTTCGACTTCCACGGATATGTCGGCTATGGGACTTTCATCGTATCCGAAGCAGCTTGAAGAGGGCGGAGAGAGCTACGTTGAGCAGAATTATGAACTGCTTGCCGGCGAGTATCCGAAAGAAAAGACCGATGTTATTCTTGTCATCAGCACAAAGAATCAGCTTGACTGCCAGATACTGAAAGCAATGGGCTTTGATGCCAACGGCGACGAAACAATGCGTTTCGACGAGATAATCGGCACGGAGTTCAAAGCTGTAAACAATAACGATTATTACGGAAAAACAGAATACGGCACGTTTATGCCGTCTATGGATTATGAAGCCATGTATGATTCCAAGGACAGCATTACGCTGAATATCTGCGGTATCGTGCGTCAGAAAGAGGACGCTAAAATTGCTCTTCTTTCAACCGGAATAGCGTATTCCGACGAGCTTACTCAGCTTATCGTAGATGAAAATAAAGATACGGATATTGTAAAAGCTCAGCGCGAAAGCGACTTCAATGTAATTACTACGGAAGAATTTGACGAAGATACTAAAAGTCAGTTTATTGCTTATCTCGGAGGAGACAGCACTCCGTTTGTTATAATGCTTTATCCAAAGGATTTTGATACAAAGGACAAGGTTCTTGAATATCTTGACGAATACAATAAAACAAAGTCGGACGAGGATACCATTATTTATACTGATCTTGCCGGAACAATGTCGGATCTTTCGGGCGGTATTATGGACGGTATAACTATTGTACTTATCGCGTTTGCGGCGATCTCTCTTGTAACGAGCATGATAATGATCGGTATCATCACATATACCTCTGTGCTTGAGAGAACAAAGGAGATCGGTATTCTCAAGGCATTGGGCGCAAGAAAGAAAGATATAACCCGTGTGTTCGATGCGGAGACCTGCATTCTCGGAGTATTTTCGGGTACGCTGGGCGTTATCATAGCATGGCTTCTGACGTTCCCTATAAACAGCATCATATACAGCATGACGGAGCTTGAAAACGTTGCGCAGCTTCAGCTGCTGCACGCAGTCATACTTGTTGTGATAAGCACTGTTCTTACTATGATCGGAGGACATCTGCCGGCTAAGATGGCAGCAAAGAAAGACGCTGTAGAGGCTCTTCGTTCGGAATAATATAAATCAAAGCAAACAAAAACGCCTTTTATACTTAGTATAAAAGGCGTTTAAATTTTATAAATATGTTCATATCGGCATATCGGTATAAAGGATATTAAAATCGACATCTCCGGCAATACCGGGAATACGGCCGAAGCAGCTCATCTGCCAGATCGAATAATCTCCCGTATAGTCGGTCTCGTCGGTATAATGCGCAAGCCAGACAGGATAATCATTCTGAACGCTCCAGAAGTTGTTAAGGAAATTTTTGCTGCTGTAAAGCATGGAATCATATCCGTATTTCTTCATTTCTTCGGAGAAAAGCTCAAAATATGAGTTCAGGTCGTGAATGCTCATTCCGTATTCCTGAAAGGTCGAAAAGCTTTCCCAGTCGAACGCTATCGGGAAATCAAGTTCTTCTCCGCCGAGCTGCTCTGCTATCCATTCTGCGTTTGATCTTACCGATTCTTCCGAATTTGCCGTCGTGTAGAAATATACTCCAACATCGAGACCTGCCGCTTTTGCTCCTTCGATATTCGGCTTGTAGTATGCGTCCATGTCGTTTTCGCCATAATAGCTTCCTATACGCATGATGACAAAGCTGCAGCCTGCGTCCTTTACCGCTTGGAAATCGATATCTCCCTGCCACTTCGAAACGTCAATGCCAAGGCGAACGTTTTCTCCGCCGTATTCCTGAGCAAAGGTTTCAAAGGAAAGGCGGCTGTTGTTATCCTCGGGAACGGGGATCTCGCTAAGCACATTGACCGTAAGCTCCCATGTTGTTTGGTTGCCCGAAGAGTCCTTGACAGTCGCGGTAAGCGGATAAATCCCAACAGCGGAGGTGTCAACGCTTCCGGTATATGTAAGCGTCGGCTTGCTGTCGTAGTTGTCGGCAAAGCCTACATAGTCGTTAAGGTCGAAAGCCTTTCCGACCTCTGCCATTGTTTTATATCCTCCGTTCAGAATTACCGGAGGAGTCGTATCTTCCACATTGTAGCTGAGAGTCTGTTCGTATTTTATCCCGTTGTATGTATATTGTACAGTGATATCATGGCTGCCGAGTTCGTTTGTATCCACAAGCAGCCCGCTTTCGGAAAGCTGAACGTCCGTATTGGCTATGAAGCTTTCGAGAGTGACTGTCGAATACACTTCAAGATTTTCGGCTCCGATCAGCTTTGCCTCTTCCGGCGGATTTGAATTAACGGCAGCCTCGGTGACTGTCCCCGTTGTCGGTTCGGTATCGGCTTCTGTTGTTTTTTCGGAATCTGAAAACTCCTTTTCATTTTCCACATAAGCCGTGCCGACGCGTTCACCGCAGCCGACGATCAGTGCGGCAAGCGCTGCAAGGCAGAATGCTTTAGTTATTTTTTTCATAAAAACTCCTGAATTTTCGGACACTGAAAGTCAGAAAAAGTCTTATCCTTTAAGCATACGTTCGTTGTACTTTCTTGTTATTTCGGCACGTTTGATCTTTCCGCCGACTGTTTTTGGAAGCTCGTCCACAAATTCTACTATTCTTGGATATTTGTACGGTGCAGTAAGCTTTTTTACATGATTCTGAAGCTCTTTGATAAGTTCGGGAGACGGTGAATAACCGTCGGCAAGCTTGACCGTTGCCATAACGACCTGACCTCTTATAGGATCCTGAGCGGCTGTTATTGCGCTTTCGATAACGGCAGGATGCTCGTTAAGTGCGCTTTCGACCTCAAAAGGTCCTATACGGTAGCCGGAGCATTTGATAACATCGTCGTGACGTCCTACGAACCAGAAGTATCCTTCGGTATCCTTCCATGCAACGTCTTTGAGATTATAAATACCGCTTCCGAGGGCTTTTTCCGTCATTTCCTCGTTATGGTAATAGCCGACAAAAAGTCCTATCGGAGGATCTGTCAGAACGTCCTTGATAACGATCTCTCCCTCTTCGCCGCTTTCGCATTCCTCGCCGTCCGAATTGAGAAGCTGTATATTATAGATCGGAGACGGCTTGCCGAGAGAGCCGGGTCTTGTTTCAAACCAAGGAAATTCCGCGATAAGAACTGTTCCTTCGGTCTGACCGAAGCCGGAAGCTATGGTATGTCCCGTAAGCTCCTTCCATTTGTTTACGACCTCGGCGCTGAGCGGTTCGCCGGCAGTGGTCCAGCGCTCAACGGAGGAAAGATCGTACGCCTTTACGTCCTCCTGAAGCATAAATCGGTAAATTGTCGGCGGAACGCAGAACGTGGTGATCTTATATTTTTCAATGACCGAAAGCATATTTTTTGCATTGAATTTATCGGTATCATAAGCAAAAATAACCGCGCCGCATATCCACTGACCGTATATTTTTCCCCAGCCGAATTTAGCCCAGCCTGAGTCGGAATTAGTCATATGGAGCTTGTCCTCCTGAACCATGTGCCAGTATTTAGCCGTAACGATATGACCGAGAGGATGCAGATAGTTATGGCATACCATTTTTGGCATACCTGTTGTGCCGGAGGTAAAATAGATCTGCATGATATCCTTGCCGCCTGCCTTTTGGTCGTCCTCCGGACGAGTGAAGGAGTCCGAAAACGGCTCTATGGCTTCATGGAAATAGAACCATCCGTCGCGTTTTCCGTTGACAAGTCCTATGTTCTTTACGTTCGGCATTTCCGGAAGAGAAGCTTCTACCTGATCGACAACGTAATCATCGTTGATGCAGAGTATCATCTCAACTCCTGCCGCATTAGCGCGGTAAACGATATCTTTTTTTGTAAGCTGAAGCGTTGCGGGGATAAAGATAACTCCAAGCTTCATGAGAGCGGTAACGCATACCCAATATTCCCAGCGCTGTCTGAGAATAAGAAGTACGACCGAGCCTTTTTTCAGTCCCAGCGAGCTGAAATAGTTTGCTGCCTTATTGGACATTTTTCTTATTTCCTCAAAGGTAAGCGTTACTTCGCCGCCGTGATCGTCGCACCATACAAGAGCTTTTTTGTTTACGTCCTGTTTTGCCCATTCGTCAACTATATCATAAGCGAAGTTGAAATCCTCGGGGGCGTTTACTTTATAATTTTTTTTAAAATCCTCGTATGAATCGAATTCAATACGCGGAAGGAATCTGTCAAGCAGCATAGTTATCAAATCTCCTTATTATTCTGCAATTACCGTAAGAAATCTTGCTTTTGTATCGCCTGCGCATTTTTGACCGTGAGGATGCGTAGGATTGAAATAAATACTGTCGCCCTCGTTCAGTATGATCTCGGTATCGTCAAATGTGAGCAGAATGCTTCCCTTGAGGACGAGATTGAATTCCTGTCCTTCGTGAGTAACAAGAGCGGCAGGCTTGTCCGTAGGGTCGAGGGTTATCAAAAGAGGCTGCATGATCTTGCGGCTGTAACGGAAAGCCAGATCGCGGAAACGATAACCTTCAAATCTGTCGATGCTTTTTCCGTGCCCGCGTCTTACAACGTGATACGTGTCAAGATTTGCGTCCTCTCCGGTGATTATTTCATTAAAATCCACACCGCACTTATTGGCTATTTCGTACAGGACGCTTATCGGGATATTTTCGCCGTTATCCTCATAAGAAAGGTACAGTTTCTCGCTTATCCCCAGACTTTCAGCCATTTCTCCTGCCGAATAATCGCAGGCTTCTCTTAATCCTTTAAGACGTTCTGCAAGCTCCTTGTAATACTGTAACATAAAATCACTCCTTATTGAATTATATTCCGCTTGTAGCAGAGCAAGGTTTTTATTATAAATTTCATGGAAAATCAATATGCATTCACCCGTATATATCATAAAAATTATACTACTTTAACGTATTGATGTCAAGAGTCAATGTCGGAAGATGCGCTTTTATGCGGTAAAAATTTGTTTTATAGAAAACAAATGCAGGGCGTATTGCGGTTAAGCGCAATATACCCTGCGTTTCCGGTAAGTTTTATCCGGCGTCATGATAAATGATAGGACGCAGCTGAATACCCTCCATTGCCGCTTTGACAGCCTGCGGAAGCATGGTGAATTCCGCCACAAGCGAAGCCGGTTTTTTAATACAGTCGTCCTGAAGCATCGGAACGAAATAGTAATTTTTTCTGTTGAATAATTCGCCGAGATTCTTTGCCGAACCGAGCAGCGAGTCGTTTGATGCAATCGCGAGCAATACGGGCTTTCCGCTGCGCAGATGCGATTTTACTGCCATTGTCACCGACGTATCCGTAATGCTCATGGCAAGCTTAGCTGCCGTATTTGAAGTACACGGAGCGACGACCATTATATCGGTCATGTCTTTAGGACCAATAGGCTCGGCAGCTTCGATGGTCGATATAACGCTTTTTCCGCATATGGTTTCAAAACGGCGGATATTGTCCTGAGCCGTTCCGAACCGCGTTGATATAGTCGAAGCGTTTTCCGACATTATGGGGATAAGCTCAGCTCCCATATCGGTAAGCAGCTTTGCTTGTTCAAAGGTTTTTGAAAACGTACAAAACGAACCGGTCACAGCGTAACCTATGCGCAGTCCGCTGAATATTTTATCCACAGGCTTCACCTCTTTCCGTAAGTATGCCGTTTATCGTATCAGCGATGATCTCTCCGGCTGTGATCGGAGCAGTTTTGCCGGGAAGTCCCAGCGCTCAGATAGCCTTGTAGCCAAGCTCTGCCGCAGCGTCAAAGTCGATTCCTCCCGGTTTTGAGGCAAGGTCGATGAACAGAGTGTTTTGGCTGAAAAGACTGAGCTTGCCGCGGTCGAAGATCATATCGGGAACAGTATTGAAAACAAGATCGGCTTTGGTGAATATATTGTTCGTACAGCAGGTCTTTGCTCCAAGAAGCTTTGCCTTAGCCGCTCCTTGACTGTTCCGCACCGCCACAGACACCTCAGCGCCGAAACCGCGCAGAATTCCGATAAGGGCAGAGCCTATTCTTCCGCAGCCGACTATCAGAACGCTCAGTCCGTTAAGAGTAACCGGAAGCTCTTCAAGAGCAATCTGAACTGCTCCCTCGGCTGACGGGATAGCGTTATACAGATTAAGCTCTTCGCGCTGCATATAGTCAATTATCTCGTACTCGGGAAAAAGTTCCCTCAAATTGTTTTTTACCTGACCTGCCAGAATAATTCCGCCTGGTTTCAGCAGTTTTTTAATACTGTTGACGGACAGCTCGGCTTCGGAACACGGAGAATTTATATCTTCTCCGTCAAGCGGAGGCACAGGCAGCACGGCATAATCAAACTGTTCCTCTTCCGAGGCAGCTCTGATATCGCCGAACAATGATGTATATTTTTTGTCAAATCCGATATAAGCCGTATCATATCTATCAGCAAGGCGCAGACCGCAGTAGATCTGACGTATATCTCCGCCTGCAATCAGAAGCTTTTCTTTCTTTTTCATAAAAAATCTCCTTATTGGGAGTTTTGCCGTTTGCCGGCATTCCCTTAACATTATATGTACGACTGAAAAAAAGGTTAAACCGTACAATCTTTGTTTTGGAATGCCCTTAACAAAACAAGGGAAAATTTGGCGCGGATATTGACAATCAGAAGATATTATATTATAATTATAAATAATGCTAATTCAAAATATATAAGGGAGATGCAAGAGAATGGCTAAAAAACAAATGTCAAGAGCCGGCTTTGAAAAGCTTCAGGCTGAGCTTAATGAACTTATTACCGTAAAACGTGCCGAGGTTGCACAGCGTCTTAAAGTTGCACGTTCCTACGGAGACCTTTCCGAGAACGCCGAATACGATGAGGCAAAAAATGAACAGGCTATCCTTGAAGCACAGATCGCTGAGCTTCAGCATACCATTGATAATGCCGAGATCGTTGACGATTCCAATATATCAGTAGACGAGATCGGTATGAGCTCGAAAATCAAGATCAGACGTATCGGTTCGGATAAGATAGAAACCTTTACTATTGTCGGTACGAATCATGTCGATATAAAAAACGGTATGATCTCGGACGAATCACCGATCGGCAAAGCCGCTATGAAGAAGAAGGTCGGCGATGTTTTTATCGTCAATGCACCGATAGGAGAGCTTGAATTCGAGGTTCTTGAAATTTCAAAATAATTTTCCGAAAGGATTCTGAAGTACAATGAGTGAAAACCAGAAAAATGTTACTCCTGCCGCAGAAGAACCTGCACAGGATATAAATATATTGAAAAAGATACGTCTTGAAAAGCTTGACGATCTCAAAAAGCGCAATGCAGATCCGTATCAGATCACAAAATTTGATTTCAATGCCAAGGCTGCTTCCGTTAAGGCTGAGTACGAAGCGGCAGAGGCTGAGATCATAGCTTCCGCCGACGGCGATGAGGAGAAAATCAAATCCGGTCTTGAAGCCATGCATGGAAATATCCTGAAAATTGCCGGCAGAATCATGAGCTGGCGCGATATGGGTAAGGCTAACTTCATAGATGTCCGCGATAATACTGACCGCATTCAGGTTTATGTGCGTTCAAATGATATCGGCAAAGAGGAATTCGCTGAGTTCAAAAAATGGGATATCGGCGATATTGTCGGCGTTGAGGGATTTGTGTTCAGAACGCGCAAGGGAGAAATATCTATCCATGCTCAGAAGATCACTCTGCTTTCAAAATCTCTTCTTCCGCTTCCCGAAAAGTGGCACGGACTTAAAGATCAGGATACCAGATATCGTCAGCGTTACGTTGATCTGATCGTTAATCCCGGCGTAAAGGATACGTTTATAAAGAGAAGCCTTATAACCAAGGAAGTAAGAAATTATCTTGACAACCTCGGTTATCTTGAGGTCGATACTCCTGTGCTCCATACTCTTGAGATCGGCGCTGCTGCTCGTCCTTTTGTTACTCACCACAACACGCTCGATATGGATATGTATATGCGTATCGAAACCGAGCTTTACTTAAAGAGACTTATTGTAGGCGGCTTCGACCGCGTTTACGAGGTAGGACGTATTTTCAGAAACGAGGGTATGGATACTTCTCATAACCCTGAGTTTACTACCGTTGAAATGTATCAGGCATATACCGATTATATCGGAATGATGGATCTGATCGAGAATATGTATAAGACTATCGCAAAAAATGTCTGCGGTACCGATGTCATCACATATCAGGGAATCGAGATAGATCTGGGAAGTCCGTGGGAACGCCTTACTATGGTAGAGGCAGTTAAAAAGTATGCCGGAGTAGATTATAATGACTGGGCTGACGATGCCGCTGCACGTGCCTGCGCTAAGGAAAAGGGCGTTGAGGTCGAAGAGGGCGGCTCGGCAACAAAGGGTCATGTGCTTATCGCATTCTTTGACGCTTTCGTTGAGGATAAACTGGTTCAGCCTACTATCATCTATGATTATCCTGTTGAGAATTCTCCGCTTGCAAAGAGAAAGCCGAGCGATCCCGCATTTACGGAGCGTTTTGAATATTTCATCTATTGCCGCGAAATGGGCAACGCTTTCTCCGAGCTTAACGACCCTGTCGACCAGAAACAGCGTTTTGTTAAGCAGGTAGAAGCTAAGCGCGCTCAGGGAGCTAATGCCGAGGTCGATGAGGACTTCATAATGGCTCTTGAATACGGTATGCCTCCTACGGGCGGTCTTGGTTTTGGTCTTGACAGACTTGTAATGCTTCTTACCGACAGCGCTTCAATAAGAGATGTTCTTCTTTTCCCGACAATGAAACCCCTGCCCTCAAATAACGGCAAAACAAAGGAAGAAACAGAGGAAAACCAATAATCTTACGACCAACTTACGACCAAAATGAAGAGAACACGTTTTTTGTAAAGTAAAAGTACTATAAACAATAAAGACCTTTCGGAAACACCCGACAGGTCTTTTGTTTTATAATGATTCAATACTGGAATAATCCAACGCAGACACGGCTAAGCCTGCAGAGCCATACGTCATAATGGGTACTGCAAGTGCTGTACAGCATAAAGCCATACTTGCAATGTGCTTTTTTGTTCTCATTTTGAAAACTACCTCCTTAATAGAATATTGGTTTCCATTGCAAATTAAAACCAGTTAGTAGAGTGCATCTTGCACACTACATGAGTATTATTTCCATCTCACAAAAACAAAACTCAACATAGATAAATGTCATGTATAATAAAGACAATAAAGCACAAATAAAAATCGAGTGCAGTTTACATTACGAAACCGCACTCGACTTAGTACTGACCTATTAAAAATCAACCGTAGTACCAGTAGCAACCATCTCCTGTATTATCTATATATGTTCCAAAAGACAGCCTTCCTTGCACTTCAAAGCCATAGTTATTATACACATCTTCCGCCGTCCAATATGACGGAATATAAATTACATCACAACCAGTGTACTCTACAGTCGCAGCACAAGCATAATTTAATGCCTTATACGCTGTATTATCATCCTTAACACTTTCTAAATTCCAGACATAACTGAAGCTCTGCCATCTTGCACCACCATTTACTACTATCTCCCAACCTGCACCACCATGATTTTCATATACAACCCCAGCACTTTCATCTACCATATAACTCATACCCTTGAAGCTAAAGTTCCCTGTCGGCTCATTATTAGCAGGCTTAGGTGGCTCAGTTACTACTGGTGCAGGCGGTGCAGTAACCACTGGTGCTGGAGTTGTAGTAACTGGTGCCTGAGTTACTACTGGCTTAGGTGTTTCAGGTACATATCCTCCACCTGAGTTTCCTCCACCTGAATTTCCTCCACCTGAGTTTCCTCCACCTGAGTTTCCTCCAGAATTATTTCCTCCAGATGGCTGTCCTCCGCCTCCAGTAGTTTCTGCATTACTGCTATTCGCTGGCTTCTTCTCTTCCACTTTCTTAGTAGTTGTAGTTGTCGTTTTTGGCTTAGACGTAGTTGTTGTTGTAGCTTTAGAGGTTGTAGTAACAGTTGTTGTAGTCGTGGTTACGGTTGTTGTTTCATTAGTATCTTCCATAGAATCGGTTATAATATCATTTATTGAAGATACTTCTGCATTATCATGCTTGTTTGAATTATTATGTATCAAAACGCCGACAGTTGTACTGCCTCCGATTAGTAAGACTGCTATAATGGCAATTATAATTTTCTTATTTTTGCTCAATCCATTGAGTTTATCCCTAAATGACATATAAACACCCTTTCTGATAATTTTCTATTTAATTATAGCTCTTATTGTCTTGTTTGTCAATCTATATATGAAACTTTTTTCACTCAAATTTCTATGACCTTTTAAAACTTCATCTGATATATTATACTTAAAACAGCAAATCTGTGAGGAGTGAAGAAATGGCAGTCGGTAAAGTGGTTATTACATTAGATGAGTTCCGCAAGGCAAAAGGTATCAGCAAATACCAGATTATCAAAAACTGTAGTGTCAGTCATACTCAGCTTAACAACTACTGCAATAACAAGGTTGAGCGAATAGACCTACCTGTGCTTGCAAGGATTTGTGATTTTCTTGAATGTGATATTGGGGATATATTGAAATATGTGCCCGAAGTATAAAACTTAATATGACAAAAGCAAAGCAGAGTGATAAGTTTCACTCTGCTTTTTGTTATGTAGAATTACATCTTTCTGCTAAAGCGCTCAATATCACGACGAATACTATCTGGTTTATTAGGATAGCATTTGAGTGTCAAACTGTTTGCGGGAGAGTTTTCGAAGAAATAGCCTTCGATAAACTTTACGTATGTTCTTCCGTATACTCGCTCCACCTCCCTAACAAACGGAATAACCTCGATTCTGAGGCGCTGATACTCTGCCTCTAAGTATCTAATGCGATTCTGACACACTTCCTTCCTCCTTTTCCCCCTTTTGCTACATTGAGCATTATCGAGAGTCTTCTTACAGCGTTTAATGTTGCTAAGCTTGTAATAATACATTACAATCATTCCTTTCTGAAGCTCAGAAAGTTTATTATTGGGTATTTGCATTGATTGAGCTTCAGAATCTATAAAATCATCTCAAGCTATTCCGGAAGAAACTTATAAAACTCAAGAAAATTTGTGTATCTGCACAAAATAATATGATATAGTTTGTTAATTTTGCCTATAATAAGAAGTTGCCCAAACTGGACAACAGAAGATGTGATAATATATAGACAGGCGAGGAGGACAATTCATCAAAACGAAATTGCCAAATATGATGTGGCAGAAAGGAGGAAAATTATTATGTACATAGTAGGAATGAATTATTCAACCAATGCTGATGGGAAAAGAGTAACTACTCTTCACGTCAGTGAGCCATTCAATGACTATTACAGCAATACAGAAGCTGGCAGAGGCTGTATCGGCGAAAAAGTCGATAAAGTTTTCGTCGGTGAATACGATTGCTCTAAACTGGAGCTTGGTATGGAAATTGATATTTTCTATGACAAAGCTGTAAGCACACGAAATGGTACATATCAGCCTATCAAGAGAATAGAAATTCTTGGCTAATTACACTACGGGAGGGGAAAACTCCCCTCCCACAATTTTAAGGGGGTATATTAATGCAAATACTTTTATTTGTTTTAGCCGTCCTACTTATTGGTATAGGCGGTTATTATTTGACTTGTCATATTATTAAGTTGTGGACAGGCTGTACAACCCAAGAAGCAGTAACGAGGTTACATAATTTCCTAAGTGGCAAATCACACTATTCTTTTGAAAATGATATCGGCTTTGCTAATGCTGTATGGGATAGCGTTAGAAACATCATAGGTGTTAAAAGATTTCAGCAACTGTGCGACTTGTCAAATACAATCATCAATCCACCTTTGCTTGCGTTCGGTTACGAAAGCGGATTGCCGCATATTGTAATTTCGTTATTCTATATTGATGACAACGAAAAACAGAGGTTGGAAACTGTCCTCACTAATCTTGTAAAAGATTATCTTCGTAAGTTTGGCTATAATGAGGCAATTCTCGTCGATTGGAAAACTCGCTACGACCTTAATATGCCGTACTTAGAGATAAGATACGCACGCACAAGTGAAGAACAACATATTCTCAATTATAGCTTGAATTGTATTCGTCAAAATGTGATTACAGTTAATAATGCTGTTATTGACACGGAGGATGAAGAGGACTTAGATGAATAATAATACATTCATGCTCGGTTACGATTTAAGTGTATTCAGCGTACAAGGGATTAAAATTCCCTTGTATGTTCCTTTGAATAGTCATATTATTGTGGTTGGCGGAAGTGGCTCTGGTAAAAGCACAAGCATTTTATACTGGCTGTATAAAATTAAAAAATCGAGGTGTATTCTACATATCGTGGATTTTAAAGCAAGCCACGAATTTGATGGTATAACCGACAATTTTTTTGAGTTTGAGGATTCTTATGAGGGGATTAAAAAATTTTACGAAGAGTTTTTGAATACCCCTGAGGAAAACACAACCATAAAAATACTCTTAATTGATGAAATTGCTGGGCTTTTAACACACTATTCTATGACTAAAGAGGGCAAGCAGAAAGCTGATGAAATACGGAATATAATGAGTTCTATCTTAATGCTCGGCAGAAGTAGATGCTGTTTTTTATGGCTTTCAATGCAACGTTATTCTGCTTCTATATTTCCGTCATCAAGCGGAAGTGCTGATAACTTTCACGTATGTGTAGGTTTAGGTAACTTAACAGTTGACGGACGTAAAGGCTTATTTGCTGGCGAACATTTTGAAGGCGAAGAACTATTGCAGTTTGGACAAGGTAAAGGAATAGTGCTTATTGATGGACAACCATTAAAAGCGCTTATTATTCCAAGAGTTTCAAAGCAAAAGCTTCTGTCATTATTAAAGAGGTAAAAACTCCGTCAAAGGGTAAGCTGTGGCGAAGCTACAGCACCCTTTGACATAAGTGAGTGGTCAGTATTACCCACTCACTTATGTGACTGTGATTTACAGAGGAATACAACGTATTTACGTCATTTTATAGTCACATAAGTAATTGTGACTTTATCAAAGGATGTGATAAAATTGGCTTTTTCAGCAAATACAAGAGGTAGATGTTGGATAGGCACTATACAGATAAAAAACATGGAAAAAGCAGGCTTAATAAAAGAAGAATACGAAAATCCAGAATACATTGCTGATTATTTTATAAACCTCTGGGAAAAAAGCGGTAAAGGTCGAAAAGCGGGTATTGCAATATGCGTTTCACTTAATGGATGTTATCATGCTCATATAGCTTGCTATGGCAATACTACAACTTTAAAGAAAGTATCAGATATTTTATATCAATCACATATTGAGCCACAATTAGGCGGTAAAGATGAATTGAAAAATTATCTCCTCAAAGAGGGTACATATGCTGAAAAAGGCGAACAAGTACTATATACTAAAGGATTAGATGTTATTTCAGATAAACAAGGAAAAAGAAATGATTTAGAAGAAATAGAAGAATTATTGAACAGTGGTGCAACACCAGAAGAAATATTTGAACTGTCATTCAGATATCGTAAATATGAAAAGATGATTAGAACTGATTTCTTAAGCAGAAGAATAAAAGAGACTCCATTAATCAAGAAAATGAATAATGAATATCATTTTGGGCGAAGCGGAACAGGAAAAACTTTCACATATATAAAGCTTTGTGAAGAAAATTCTCCAGATGATGTTTATTTGTGTAATGACTACTCTAATTCCAGCAGTAGTGGTGGTGGATTCGATTTCTATTCAAATAATCCTGCCAAGTTTGTTGTACTGGATGAGTTCAGAGGAAACATTCCGTATAATCAACTGTTATCCATTCTTGACGTGTACAGTAGAAATCAACAACATTGCAGATATCAAAACACATATAATCTCTGGACATCTGTAATTATTTGTTCAATATATCCTCCAGAAGAAGTGTATAAGTTTATGGTAGATGAAAGTAAACGCAACATAGATTCCTTGCAACAATTTTTGAGAAGATTAAATGTTATAGTTTATCATTATAAAAATAAAAACGGTGAGTATAAAACTTTTGAAATGCAGGCAGATGAATATTTATGTGCACATGACATGATAAATAAAGCTATGGAAAATGAAAGAAAATCTAACAAGATTGATATAGATGACAGAACTGAAAGCACAAAGGAGCTTTTGAAAGATTTCGGAATTATTCAAGAAAGGAGAATTGATTGTGGCAAAATCAATCCCAATATGGGAAAAATCTAATCTTACACTTGAAGAAGCTGCTGCCTATTTTGGCATTGGCATTAACAAGCTGAGAGACCTATCAAATGAACATAATTGCACTTTTGTTCTTTGGTGCGGTTCTAAGAGACTTATCAAGCGTAAACAATTAGAGGAATACCTGTCAAAAGCTTATTCGATTTAGCTTCATATTAACTATTGACAAATTGAACACGTTTGAGTTATAATATACTTAAACGTGTTCTCTTTAGTGTTATGAAAGGAATGATAATATGGCAGTAAAGAGACGCAAAGACAACAAAAACCGTCTTTTAAAAGACGGCGAGTATCAAAGGGCAAATGGTACATTTGAATTTAAATGGAGAGACAAGATGGGGAAACGTCACTCTATTTATGCCAAAACTCTTGATGAGCTTCGCAATAAGGAACTGGAAGTATTAAGAAATGTATTAGATGGTATCAGAACTGAAAAAACAAGTCTGACCATAAATGACTTGTTTAATCTCTGGGTACAACTGAAAAGAGGTTTGAAAGATAATACCTTTTCTAATTATAAGTTTATGTATGCACAGTTTGTTGAACCAGAGTTCGGAAGAACCAAAATTGTTGACTTGAAAAGGACAGATGTAAGAGCTTTCTATAATTGCCTTGCAGATGAACGTCACATTAAAGTTTCTACAATTGATAACATTCACACCGTACTACATCAAGTCCTTGAATTAGCCGTTGAAGATGATTACCTGAGATATAATCCGTCAGATAATGCTTTAAAAGAACTGAAAAAAGCTCATGCATATGAGTATATCAAAAGACGTGCTTTAACTGTTCCAGAACAAGAATTATTTGAGGCTTTTTTAAGTAAATCAAAACAATACCACAAGTGGTATCCTGTTTTTATAATTTTATTATGGACAGGTATGCGAGTAGGAGAAGCCACAGGCTTGCGTTGGTCTGATATTGATTTAGATAAAGGAACAATCTCAGTTAATCATACCCTTGTTTATTATAGCAGAGGCAAAAAACAAGGTTGTTCCTTTGCTATTAACACTCCAAAGACTAAAGCAGGCACAAGAATAATTCCGATGCTCCCAAAGGTCAGAGAAGCTTTTTTGATGGAAAAATCATATCAAGAGTCATGTGGTATAAAGTGTACAGTATCAATTGACGGTTATAGCGATTTTATTTTCGTTAATCGTTTTGGCGGTGCTCAACATCAAGGAACGCTTAACAAAGCGTTGCGAAGAATCATACGTGACTGCAATTATGCGGTACTGGATGAAAACACAGATGCTGAAAATGCTGTGCTTCTTCCTAATTTCAGCAATCACTCATTAAGGCACACATTTACAACAAGAATGTGTGAAGCTGGAGTTAATATCAAAGCTATGCAAGATATTTTAGGTCATGCAGATGCAGAAACCACAATGGATATTTATGCAGAAGCAACCAACGATTTGAAACGCAGTGAAATGATTGATTTTGAAAAGTTTTTTAAGGTACATCAAGCCACATAAGCATCATTAAGCTTACGACCATTTTACGACCAACTTACGACAGATTATAATAAAATACGTAGTGTTATAAAGCATAAACTAAAAATCTTTGTCGTAAAGTAGGGATATAAAGAGTGTAAAGGAAATATAAAATATAAAGTATCTTTTCCCCACAATGAAGCCTATCGTACAGCAGAATCAGAGTGAAAGCAAGGAATAAGGACAGGCTATATAAAAATATAAGAGACGGAATCGCAAAATATTTGCGGTTCCGTCTTTTTTGGCGCATATCTCCGATATAAAAAGGACGCCGCCCAAACGGACGGCGTCACATATATAGTTTATTCTATTTCAAGGCGTTTTGTTTCGGGTTGAACAGTTTCCTTTTTGGGCAGTCTTAACTGCAAAACTCCGTTTTCATATTTTGCTTTTATCTCATCCGTATCGATGCCGGAAACATCGAACTGACGGCTGTAGCTTCCGTAGGAACGCTCGATGCGAACAATTTTATCCTTTTGATCCTTTTCTTCAAATTTGGAATGGCGTTCTGCTTTTACGGTAAGCGTATTTGCCGAAATATCCAGCTGAATATCCTTTTTATCAAATCCCGGCAGATCTGCTTCCAAAAGATAGTGATCGCCTTCGTCCGTTACATCTGTTTTGAATTCGGATAAATCATTGCTGCCGAAAAACGCACCAAACGGATTTTCAAAAAAGTTTCTTTCCATCTCTTCTATTTCGCGGAAAGGATTATAGCTGCTGAGATGACGACCGTTATTTCTGTTACTAAGTTCAAACATAATTAATACCTCCAAGATAATCTTAAATAATATTTATTATGTCGCCCTTTATTTGTATTATCCGATAAGGTCGGCTGGGTTAATCGGAATGCATTATGTTGTTCATTGGAATCATCTCTTTCTTTAATGTAATTATAGTATATTCCTGAAAATCATATAATGTGTGACTATTTTATTAATAATATGTAAACTTTAGCACTCTAACCTCGAGAGTGCTAAACCGCTTTGCTATAATAGAATTGCACCGGGTTAACAGAGTTGATTATTGGTGAAAATTAGGTTATAATATATGTATATACTAAAATGACATAAATTCAGGGGTGAAGCAATATCAAAACGGTAGAGATCTTTACCGACGGCGCTTGCAGCGGTAATCCCGGTCCCGGCGGTTACGGCGCAGTCCTTAGATTCGGTAATATTGAAAAGGAGCTTTCGGGCGGAGCGGCTGAAACTACCAACAACCGCATGGAGCTTCTTGGAGTTATTACAGCTTTGTCGGCTCTTAAAGAACCGTGCAGGGTCATACTTACTACTGACAGCAAATACGTTGTAGACAGCGTTACTAAAGGCTGGGTCTACGGCTGGAAGAAAAAAGGCTGGGTGAAGTCCGATAAAAAGCCTGCCCTGAATGTTGATCTTTGGGAGCAGCTTCTTCCGCTCCTCGAACGTCACGATGTGCAGTTCAACTGGGTAAAAGGTCATGCCGGTCATCCCGAAAACGAGCGCTGCGATAAGCTTGCTGTTGAACAGCGCGATAAGTATTCAAAGTAATGGAGGCAAAGAAAATGGAAAAAAGATTCATATATGCGGATAATGCAGCAACTACTCAGGTATCTGAGGAGGTCTTGAACGCTATGATGCCGTACTTCCGTACCGAGTACGGAAACGCTTCAAGCATATATAAGCTTGGCAGAGACGCTCAGGCGGCTATCGTTCGGGCAAGAGAGACTGTTGCCGCCGCTATCGGTGCCGATCCTTCCGAAATATATTTCACAAGCTGCGGTTCTGAGGCGGACAACTGGGCTGTTAAGGGAATTTGCGAGAGACTTGCTCCGAAGGGGAAAAAACATATAGTGACCTCTGTTTTTGAGCATCACGCCATTCTGCATACCTGTCAGGATATGGAGAAAAAAGGCTATGAGGTTACTTATGTGCCGATTGATTCCGAGGGTATGGTAAACCCCGAGGATATAAGAAACGCAATTCGCGATGATACGGCTCTCGTAACTATTATGTATGCGAATAATGAGATCGGTACTATTCAGCCAATCGAGGAGATCGCTGAGATCTGTCACGAAAAGGGCGTTGTATTTCATACCGATGCGGTTCAGGCTGTCGGTCACGTCGAGATCGACGTTCATAAGCAGGGAATAGATATGCTGTCCTTATCCGGACATAAGATCCACGCTCAGAAAGGTATCGGCGCACTTTATGTGAGAAAGGGACTTAGTCTGCCAAATCTTATTCACGGCGGAGCGCAGGAGCGTAACAAGCGCGCAGGAACGGAAAATATTCCGGCAATTGTCGGACTTGCAAAAGCTATGGAGATCGCCTGCAATAATATTCCGGAGAAAGCCGCAAAGATAACGAAAATGAGAAACCGCCTTATCGACGGAATACTTAAAATCGAAAGAACTCGTCTTAACGGCAGCAGAGAAAAGAGACTTCCGGGAAACTGCAATATTTCCATTGAGGGAATAGAGGGCGAATCGCTTCTTCTTATGCTCGATATGTACGGAATATGCGCTTCTTCGGGTTCGGCTTGTACATCGGGTTCTCTTGATCCTTCTCATGTTCTTCTTGCTTTGGGACTTAAGCACGAGGTTGCCCACGGCTCGCTCAGACTTTCAATTGACGAAAGCTTCACTGACGAGGATATAGATTATATTCTTGATGCAGTTCCAAAGGTCGTTGAGCGTCTGAGAGCGATGTCTCCTCTCTGGGAGAAGATCGTCAAGAACGAAAAGATAGACTGATGCGGCTTGTCTTATAAAATTTTTGAAACACAACATCAATTTAATTTTTAAATAAAGGAGAATTATTATGTTATACAGCGAAAAGGTACTCGATCATTTTTCAAATCCGAGAAACGTAGGAGAAATTGAGGACGCAGACGGCGTTGGCGAGGTAGGAAACGCAAAATGCGGCGATATCATGAAAATGTACATCAAGGTAAATAACGGCATTATTACAGATGTTAAATTTAAGACCTTTGGCTGCGGAGCTGCCGTTGCTACTTCTTCAATGGCTACGGAGCTTATTAAGGGAAAATCCATAGATGACGCTCTGAAGCTGACTAATAAGGCTGTAGTTGAGGCTCTGGACGGACTTCCGGCAGTTAAGCTTCACTGCTCGGTTCTTGCCGAACAGGCTATAAAGGCGGCTCTTTCGGATTATTATACAAGACAGGGCATCGATCCTCTTCCGATCATTGGAGATATCGGTGAATGCGAGCATTGCCACTGAGTTAAAAACAACTGAATATTTTTAAAATTCGGTCCTTTTCGTTTATGCGGAACGGACTGATTTTTTATTGATTTCTGCCTTAAAACTTTTTCTCCGTTTTTAATTTATTAATATTATGTGAAGCTGTGATTCTGTATGTGTGGTAATTATGTATAAGTTTGACTTATCTTCTTATATAAAACGCTGAAAAGCTTGCTAGTAACCAAATGTTAATATTTCTGCAACCAAATTGTAATAAATTTTTGTATAAAATATGTATAATATATGTATAACATATTATAGGCAGCATCTTTTGAAAGAAGTGTGATAATATGCTAAAGGAAAAATTAAACAAGATAAAATCGGTTATCATAAGCGGTATCATCTCGGTTTCGGCTCTTGCAGCTCCGCTTTCAGCCAATCTTTCTGCTCCTCTTACGGCTAATGCGGCTGAAAATGATAACTACGCAAAATTACTTCAATACTCTCTCTATTTTTATGACGCAAATATGTGCGGTTCTCAGGTCAGCGAGAGATCAAGACTCACCTGGCGCGGAGACTGTCATACAAGCGACGAGGTTGACGGAGGCTTCCACGATGCCGGCGATCACGCAATGTTCGGTCTGCCGCAGGGATTTACCGCTTCAACGCTCGGCTGGAGCTATTACGAATTTGGTGATGCTTATGATTCCCTTGGTCAGACAGCTCACTTTAAAGTCATTTCGGATCATTTTTCCGAATTTTTCAGAAATTGTACAAAGCTTTCGGGCGATAACGTTTCAAGCATTTGTATACAAAAGGGAATCGGTCAGACCGACCACAATTACTGGGGATCTCCCGAAGCTCAGGGCTACAGAGGCGGCTGTGACTGGCGAAGCTCGGGCTGCGGCGATATTGCTGCCGAATATGCAGCGTCGCTTGCGCTCAGCTACATAAACTTCGGCAGCGCAGAGGATCTTAAATATGCAAAGGCTCTCTACAAATATGCGAAAAATAATGCTTCAACTTCAAACGGCGACTGCGAGGGATTCTATTCGTCAAAAAGCGTAAACGACGATATCGCATGGGCTGCCGGCTGGCTTTACCTTGCAACAAAGGAAGAATCATATAAGAACGACTGCGCAAGCAATCAGGTTCAGTATATTGGCTGGGTTCACGGCTGGGATAACGTTGCTCTCGGCGCAGCCTGCGTTTACTCCCATATAACGGGAGACTGGAGCAAGGTAAACAGCTGGATAAGCGGTCAGTGCACCAGCAATAATTATTACTTCCTCGATAAATGGGGAAGCGCGCGTCTCAATTGCTCCATGCAGTTTACGGCTCTCGCAGCTTCAAAGAATTCAAGCGCGGATTACTCGGCTTGGTGCAAAAATCAGATGAATTATATCCTCGGAAACAATCCTGCCAATACCTGCTTTGTTGTGGGATTTTCAGGTAATTCGGCAAAAAGGCCTCATCACAGAGCTTGTTCCGGAACGGCTAATGCCGAAGATAATTCCGATTCAAAATACGTTCTTGTCGGAGCTCTTGTCGGCGGTCCGACTGACGCTAACGGCACTTATCAGGACAGCCGTGCGGACTATGTCTGCAACGAGGTAGCCTGCGATTACAATGCAGGTCTTGTGGGCGCGGCTGCCGGACTTTATTCGGTTTACAAAACAGGAAAGACCGCCACTTCTATCGTTGGAGTTTCGTCTGTATATGATGATCCGATCACAACAACTCCGTCGGTAACGACCACAACGACTTCAAATCATAATCCGCCTACCCAGACAACGACCACAACAAATAATAACAGCGGTTCATCGGGAGAATACGTTCTTAATGTGAACGAAAGTTATGATTATTACAGCATGAGCGATAAAATGATCGGCTGGGAGTGGAGTAAATTTAATATTCCCGCAAACGAAAACATTAAAAAGGTCGAAGTGACTCTTTCCGGTTCATCTAATCTCGGAAAATGGCAGGGAGCTTTCGGCTCGTCTACCGTTGTTTCTCCGGACTACTGGACTCAGACCGATCAGATGGAGCAGTATATCTCGGGCACATCGGGAACGATCTCGTGGGATATTGATTCAGCAACATCTGCCATTATTCAGAGGGGATACGGAGGAGAGCTTAAATTTGGTATCTGGTGGATAGACAACAGCCAGTTTACCGTAAAATCCGTTAAGGTTTACACCGACGGCAAGTCTGCAGCAACGACAACTGCCACAAAACCAACCACTACTACTACGACAACCACGACCACTACTACAACCACTACTACTACGACAACCACGACCACAACAACTTCAACGACTGTCACAACCTCGGAAGAAGTTAAGGTTACGCTCTGGGGAGACGCGGATCTTAGCGGAAAAGTCAATCTTGACGACGTTATCAAAATTCTCTGCTACAGCTCAGACAGAGTGGCTTTCCCGCTGGAAGAGACGGGATTAAAAAATGCCGACGTTTATCAGAACGGAGACGGAGTAAGTGTAAACGATGCCGTTTCGATTCAGAAATATCTTTCGCAGCAGCTCGATTCGCTTCCGGAATCATATAATTAAATGTTACAAAACGGCAGGAGATAAATCCTGCCGTTTTTATTCTGTAAAAATAAAATTATAGAAATATATTTGTTTACTTGAATTTTTATAGAAATATTGTATAATGTAAACATAAATTTTTTTGGAGGTTTTTACTATGAAAAAGTTATTATCTGCTTTGCTTGCAATCAGTATTGTTTTTGGCGGAGCTGTGCCGATCGCTGTAAATCCGCAGAATTACGTCATTTCAGCAAGCGCGGCTGAGGAGTATACGAAGTGAACATACGAATCTCTTACATATAAAAATTATGGTGACTACATAGAAATTTCTGGCTGTAACGCCTCGGCGACTTCCGTAGAAATACCGTCTGAAATTGACGGAGTGCCTGTTACGAGTATAGGTTATGGGGCGTTCCATTTGTGCTCAGGCTTGACCTCTATAAACATTCCCAACAGCGTTACAAGTATCGGAGATTATGCATTTTACAATTGTTCAAGCCTGACCTCAATCACAATTTCCAACAGTGTTACAAGCATCGGAGTTAGAGCGTTTAACGGTTGTACATGCCTGACCTCAATAACAATTCCTGACAGCGTTACAAATATTGGCGCTAGTGCGTTCTCCGGTTGCTCAAGCCTGACCTCTATAACTATTCCCGACAGCGTTACAAGCATCGGTGATTATGTGTTCTATTATTGCTCAGGCTTGACCTCTATAACTATTCCCGACAGCGTTACAAGCATCGGTGATTATGCGTTCTATTATTGCTCAGGCTTGACCTCTGTAACTATTCCCGACAGCGTTACAACCATTGAATTTAAGGCGTTTTACGGTTGTTCAGGTTTGACCTCAATAACAATTGAAATCCCAATTGTGAAATATATGACAGCAAGGATACTATAACTAATAGTCAAGGTGACGATTATAATACTGATTATTTTAACGTCACGATTTACGGCTATGAAAATTCAACTGCTCAGGCTTATGCTGAAAAATATGATTGTAAATTTGAAGTTATTTCTTCCAAAACAGAACTCGGCGATGTTGACAATGACGGCGCAATAAACTCTAGCGACGCTTCACTTGTTCTCCGCGAGTATGCTCTCACTTCGACCGGAGAAGCTCCCACATTCAACGAAGATCAGAAAGCAGCAGCCGATGTAAACGGCGATGAAGCGGTCGATTCCTCCGACGCTTCAACTATCCTCGCTTACTATGCATATACCGCAACAGGCGGAACGGACAGCATATCGGAATTTATGAAGAAATAAAATAAAGCAAAACGAGCCGAAAACGGCTCGTTTTTTTGTTGTTGAATAAGTTTTCGGCGCGTGCGCTTATGTATTTGAAGCATTGGCGGAAGATCTCTTGTTTATAGTGCGGGATACGATACCTTTTAAACGCTTGCACGTTTCAAGAGGATATTCCGTCAAAAAAGTGACCGCGCTTTTATGAGCCTCCTCGTGGGAGAGCTTCAGGAATTTGCGGAAGAACAAATAAACCTCTCCAAAAACGTCGGAAATTTCACTAACGGCTTTTTTTCCCTCGGGAGTAAGCTTTACACCGTTGCAGAAATCCTCGTAAACAAGCTCCGATGCAGCCAGACAGCGAAGCATTTTGCTTACGCTTGGCCTTGAAACGCCAAGATGACGGGATATATGAACGCATTTAATGGTATCGTTTGTTTCCATAAGCTCTTTAATTGCAATAAGATAACGGATATGACCTGAGCATTGATTCATATAATACCTCCCTGTTATTTGTCCGAATCAATAAGATGCCAATAACCTTTGAGATAGATGCCGCCCGAAATAACGGTAAGCGCTGTCGATATCCATATAAGCGACGTAACGATCCAATTGTCTATGCAGTTTACGATATTTTTCGGTACGGTAAACCAGATGCTGCAATCGTATTTAACGCACAGCCATAAAAGAATGCCGACTATAGTGACCATTGTGAACGCGGTTTTCAGCTTTCCCCAGATTCCGGCAGCGACAACGACTCCGCTGTTTGCCGCAAGAAGTCTGAGACCGGAAACCATAAATTCTCTTGCCGTTATTATAATGAAAGGAACTGCTCCGACGCTGACCTCGGGCATTTCAACAAAAATAGCAAGTGCAGCCATCACAAGGACTTTATCGGCAAGAGGATCGAGAAATTTGCCGAAATTTGTAACAAGATGATTTTTTCTTGCGATGTGACCGTCCAGTGCGTCAGTGATAGACGCGGCGGCAAATATTACAAGAGCCGCAAAATAATGAAACGGAAATTCAATATACATAAAAAGCATAAAGAACGGGATCAATAATACCCGTGCAAGCGTAAGCTTATTGGGCAGATTCATTCTGCAATCACCTCACCGATAAGATCATAATCAAGAGTATCTGTAATTTTTATGGTAACGTAGTCTCCTATTTCAAGAGAATGCGGCGATGTAAAGAAAATTTTTCCGTCGATATCGGGAGCGTCGGCGGCGGTGCGTCCGAACCAGCACTCTCCGAAGCGGTCAAAGCCTTCGACAACGGCAGTCGTAACGGTATCCATTAATTTGCTGTTGTTTTGCGCGCTGATGGAAAGCTGCTGCTCCATAATGATGTCAGCGCGGTGAGCAGCCGTTTCCTCGTCGATCTGTTCCGGCATATCGTAAGCCTTTGTGCCTTCTTCACGTGAATATGCAAAGCAGCCCAATCTGTCGAAGCGGATACGCTGAACGAATTCCGCAAGCTCCTCGAACTGCTCCTCCGTTTCGCTGGGGAAGCCTGTAATCAGAGTGGTGCGGATTATAATTCCGGGGATTTTTTCCCTGATCTTATTCATAAGAGCTTCAAGCTGCTCGGCATTGCCCCAGCGATTCATGCGGCTGAGGATATCCTCGCTGCAATGCTGGATAGGGATATCGAGGTACTTTACAATTTTTTCCTCATTAGCTATTGTGTCCAGAAGTTCGTCGGTTATTCGCTCGGGATAGCAATACAGCACGCGTATCCAGCGGATTCCGTCGATAGCGGCTATTTTACGGAGCAGTTCGGGAAGCTTTGATTCGCCGTAAAGATCCTCTCCGTAGCGAGTGGTATCCTGAGCGATTACCACAATTTCCGTTACTCCGTTATCGGCAAGCCATTTTGCTTCGGAAAGAACGTCCTCCATAGGAACGCTTCTGAATTTGCCGCGTATCATGGGAATTGCGCAATATGTACAGCAGTTGCTGCAGCCCTCGGCTATTTTAAGATACGCGAAAAAGGGCAGAGTTGAAATAATTCTGTCTCCCGTAAGCTCGGCGTCAAGCTTTGGAGCAAAATTAATATATCTTTCGTTTGCGAGGACGTGGTCGAGCACGTCGATGATATCTTTATTGTTTCCGATACCTACAACAGCGTCTGCTTCGGGAAAAAGCTCGGCAGCTTCTTCGCGGTAGCGTTCGGTAAGACAGCCGGTAATGATGATTTTTTTCAGCGTACCGTCGGCTTTCAGCTTGCCCAGCTCGAGGATCGTTTCAATAGCCTCTTCCTTGGCGGACTGAATAAAGCCGCAGGTATTTACAACGGCGATATCCGCAAGTCCCGGTTCGGTCACAAGCTGGTAGCCATGCTTTCGCAGCTTATACAGCATTCTTTCGGAATCAACGAGGTTTTTTGAACATCCCAGCGATACCATTCCGACTTTGATTGGCATTTGTCATTCCTCCTGTGCTTCAAGCTCCTCAAAATAGCGGAAAACGGCTTCGTTTATCTCACCGAAGCTGTAGCCGTATCTTACAAGAGCGCATTTTACCTTTTCGACTGACTTTCTGTCGTTTTTATCCTGCAAATTACGGGAGTGCTTGTTTTCGAGCAGCCAGTCGAGATTTTCCTCAAAAAGCTCGTCATATTGGGCGATAGCGTCCGTGATAACAAATTTATCAAGTCCCTTGCGCATCATTTCGCTTCGAACGCGTCTTTCGCCGTAGCGTTTTGATTCGATATATTTTCTTGCAAGTCTTTCCGCATACCGTTCGTCGTCAATAAAGCCGTGTTCGGTCAGTCTTTTCATGATCTTTATGCAGAGATTTTCATTTTTATAGGTCTTGACAAGCTTTTCGAGCATTTCTTTATATGAATAGTCTCTGTAATCGAGAAGATGCAGAGCGTATTGATATCCTCGCCTGAAATTGGAAGCGTAGATAATTTTTCTAAGCTCGGTCTGATCGAGCTCCATATCGCTGTGGACGGCAAAATCAGCGATAATATCAGCATGAAGATAAATTTTACGTCCGTCGTCAAGCTCTGTTTCATATGTAGAGCCTTTATATTTGCTTACCGATAATATTCTCATTTTTAATCGACAGGAGTGAATTCTTCAAAATCCTCTTCGATATCGGCAAGAACATCGCTGTCATTGATCTGATCGGACTCGCTGATCTCGTTTTCTTCGATGTCATCGGAAGAATCAGAGCCTTTCTTCTTTTTTGATTTCTTCGGAGGAGGCTTGATCTCGTCCTTATGTTCGAGGATCTTCTCTTCGATCTCCTTCATCATAGAGGCATCGTTTTTAAGCAATTCCTTTACGTTATCGCGTCCCTGACCGAGCTTCTGATCGTTATAGCTGAACCATGAACCGCTTTTCTTGATAACTCCAAGGTCAACGGCAAGATCGAGCACCTCGCCGGTACGTGAAATTCCCGTACCGTACATAAGATCGAATTCGCATTCCTTGAACGGAGGAGCGACCTTATTTTTTACTACCTTGCAGCGTGTACGTGAACCGATGATCTCGCTGCCGTCCTTGATTACCTCGCCTTTTCTTACGTCGATACGAACCGAAGCGTAGAACTTAAGTGCGCGGCCGCCCGGAGTAGTTTCGGGATTTCCGTACATAACGCCGATCTTCTCACGTATCTGGTTGATGAAGATCGCAGCGCAGTTTGATTTTGAAATTGCGGCGGTCAGCTTTCTCATTGCCTGAGACATAAGTCTTGCAAGCTGACCGACGTGATTATCTCCCATTTCGCCGTCAATTTCGGCGCGTGTTGTCATTGCGGCGATCGAGTCGAGAACTATAACGTCGATAGCGCCCGAGCGTATAAGAGCTTCGGCGATCTCAAGCGCCTGTTCACCACTGTCAGGCTGTGAAACGAGAAGATTGTCGATATTGACTCCGAGAGCCTGAGCGTATACCGGATCGAGAGCGTGTTCCACGTCGATGAACGCGACTTCTCCGTCCATTTTCTGCGCTTCCGCAATGATCGAAAGAGCAACGGTCGTTTTTCCCGAGCTTTCAGGTCCGAAAATTTCTATAATACGTCCTCTTGGGACGCCGCCGATGCCGAGAGCCATGTCAAGCGTCATTGAGCCTGTTGGAATAGCGTCGACATTGAGAGTTTTATTCTGTCCAAGACGCATTACGGCTCCGGCGCCGTATTTTTTTTCGATTTGTTTTAAAGCTCCGTCAAGTGCGGTTTTTCTGTCTTCCTTGGCAGTAACGCGCACTACCGCGGCTTTTTTTGCAAGTTCTTTTTTAGCCATGATTTACCTCCGTTTTTGTGCCGCTGCCGTTCGGATAATTCCCGCGGAATCACGGCGGAATTTTATATTTTCAAATTCGTTGTTTTCGAGTATTTCACGAACCCTGTCATGCTGATCAAGTCCGAATTCATAGGCGATAAAGCCGCCTTTTTTCAGTGAATTTTTCCACAGCGGAGTGATTTGCCTGTAGAAATCAAGTCCGTCGTTTCCGCCGAACAGTGCAAGCTCGGGTTCGTGAGCGACTTCTGTCTGAAGCTCGGTCATATCCTGCGCCGTGAGATAAGGCGGATTGCTAACTATTATATCAAGTCCGCCGATCATTCCTGCTGTTTCGGGACTCAGCACATCGCCGCGGACAAGCTGAATATCGGCGTTGTTTAGCTTCATGTTTTCGCGTATATAGCCGCAGGGAATCTCCGATAACTCCACGGCAAATACCTGCGCCTGCGGAAGCTCTTTTTTCAGCGTTACGGCGATACAGCCGCTTCCGCTGCAAAGATCGGCGATCTTAGGCGACGAAAGCTTATTTTCGCAGCAAATATCAAGGATCTGTTCGACAAGAGTTTCCGTATCGGGACGTGGAATAAGAACTCCCTCGCCTATTTTAAACGGATATCCGAAAAACTCCCATTGACCGATTATATACTGCAAGGGAATTCCCTTTGCACGAAGCTCTGACATTTCAATTGAGCGTTTCGCGGCACTGCTGTCCGATTCGGCATCGGGATCCATAAGAATAACCGGCAGCGGCGATCCGAAAGCTTCTTCCATAATGCATTTAGCGTCAAAGCCGAAGCCGTTGATCCCTGCTGCGCGGAGGATATCCTTGACCCTAAGAAAAAGCTCTCTGCGGCTTACCATTTATCCTCTTCCTTATCGGCAGGAATGCACGGTTTAAGCGCAGCAATTGCAATTTCTATCTGGCTGTCGTCGGGCTCGCGAGTAGTTATTCTCTGCATGGCAAGTCCGGGAGCGGAGAGAATTTTCGTAAATAAGTTATCGTGATTTCCCGCAAGACGAATACACTCGTATGAAATTCCCACTACAAGCGGAAGAAGCAGGACGCTTGATACTACTCGCTGCCATACCACGGTAAACGGCACAAGGCACATAACAAGAATGCTTATGATAAGAACGATAAAAATAAAGCTTGTTCCGCAGCGTTTATGGAAACGCTTCTGAATACGCACATTTTCAACGGTAAGAGGCAGCTCAGCCTCGTGGCAGGCAATGGTTTTATGCTCTGCTCCGTGATATTCGAACTGCCGGCGGATATCCTTCATAAGGCTGGTCAGAGCCATATATCCGACAAATAAGGCTATTTTTATGATACCCTCGGCAAGAGAACGGATTATACGCGATTTAGTCAGAACAGGGATAAGTCCGACTATAAATTTAGGCAGAAAAATGAATAATCCTACCGCTATTACAACGCCGAGAACCGTTCCTATAGTCATACAAATATTGAAGAAAGCGGACGAATCCTCCTCGGCTTTTTCTTCTTCCGTCATTTGTTTTTCGGCGGATTTCATCATATATTTATAACCCTTGACCATAGACAGTATGAAGCTGGTGCAGCCTCGTACAAGCGGAGTTTTTTTATACCACGGTGCGTTTTTTCCGTTTTTTTCCTCCCATGTTTCGAGGTCGACAGAACCGTCCGGCAGTCTGCAAGCCATAGCTCCGGTCGTAGGACCGAGCATCATAATGCCTTCGATAAGTGCTTGTCCGCCGATCTTAGATTTGAATTTTTCACCGTTTGGTGAAGCTGAATTTTTACTCATTTGATTAACTCCTAACGGAAAATATCATAATGTACCACTATATAGCGTTATTTTTTTGCCGGAAGAGTGATGACGACCGTAGTTCCCTCGCCCTCGCGGCTTTTTATATCGAGCGAGCCGCCGTGCATCGTGATTATTTCGTCCGCAACGGCAAGTCCGATACCCGAACCTCTCTTTGTATGATTGGCTTTATAGAATTTGGTCTTGACCTTTGAAAGGTCTGATTCCTTTATTCCGCAGCCTGTATCGGCAACGGTTATGATCACGCTGCTGCCCGAATGCTCTGCGGTAATTGTGACGCAGTCTCCGGCAGAGGAATATTTTACAGCGTTGTCGATGATATTTATAAACACCTGATGTATGCGGTTTTTATCTCCGAAAACAAAAGGCAGCATTTCGGGTTCGTCGTAAATTATCTTTATATTATCGCGCCGCGCCTTGTCGCTGTAGATGAGCACAGCGTCTCCAAGCTCGGCAAGAACGTCCATATCGGCGCTTCTGAGCGTGAAATGGCCGCTTTGCATACGTGAAAAGTCAAGCAGTTCTTCAACCATCTGAGAAAGACGTTCCGTTTCTCCCACGATGACTCCGACCCCTTTTTTCATTGTTGCGGAATTGTTTTCGCCGTCATACATGAGTGTTTCCGCCCAGCCCTTTATCGCCGTAAGAGGAGTTCTAAGCTCATGGGAAACGGAGGAAATAAACTCGTTTTTCATAGCTTCGGCAGTCGAAAGCTCGTCAGCCATATTGTTGATAGCCGTGCAAAGCTCGCCTATTTCATCATCGGAGCTGTTTTTAATGCGCACGGAAAAATCTCCCATGGCAAATCGGCGCGCAATAGCGCTTATCTGGCGGATAGGCTTGACAATGGAGCCTGCGAAGAAAAGTCCGGTGGTGATGATAATAAACAAAATGGCGGTGCAGACGACCGTAATGGCGATAATGTAGTTTTTTATCGCATCGTCGATATCGGTTAGGGAGGTGACCATTCGAACTGCGCTGTATTCCCCGTTTATTGAGGATATAGGCACGCATACCGCCATTATTTTTTCGTTATCCGATATTTTCCCTACGTAATATCCCTCGCCCGAATCGATAGCTTCTTCATAATCGGGCATGATACGGCTTTCGTCGGGAGAAAATCCTGACGAGGTAAGGACTACTCTTCCTTTGGAATTTATCGCCATAAGCTCGATCTTATCCTTTTCGTTGAAGGTTTCGAGCATATTTCGCATTTCGGTCGAAAAGTTGGCGGCATTATCCTGAGAATGGATACTGAGAACGCTTGTAACGGCGTTTATCTTTGAGACAAGATATTGTTTTGCAGAGCTGTAATAATAGCTTCGGATAGCGTAAATAAATGCCATTTCGATAACGAGCAGAGCAAGGAAAACTACTCCGAGGTTATTTATTATCCAGCGTTTTGTAATACTTTTTTTAGCCATTACTGAACATCGTTCCACTTATATCCGTAACCCCATATAGTTACGATATATTTTGGACTTGACGGCTCGTCCTCTATTTTCATACGAATACGCCTGATATTTACATCTACTATCTTATCGTCTCCGTAGTAGCTTTCTCCCCAGATATGGTTGAGAATGCTTGCGCGGTCGAGAGCGGTATTTTTATTATTCATAAAGAATTCGAGTATCTGATATTCTACCTGAGTAAGCTCGATATGCTTTCCGTTTTTTGTAACGGTACGGCTTTTCAGGTCAAGAAGAAACGGGCCTGATTCAATAACGGACTGTTTTTCGTTTTTTATAAAGCTCATGCAGACACGTCGGTAGATCGCATCGACTCGGGCGGTAAGCTCCGAGGGTGAAAAAGGCTTTGTTATATAGTCGTCGGCGCCGATCATAAGACCGCTGACCTTATCCATTTCCTGAGTTCTTGCCGTAAGCATAATAATGCCGATGGTAGAGCTTTTTTCACGGATCTTTTTACATACTGTAAAGCCGTTTATGCCGGGCATCATTATGTCGAGCAAAACGATGTCGAAATTTCCGTGTTCGGATTCAAAGATCTGCAAAGCCGCTTCGCCGCAGTCGACATCGACGACGTCGTAGCCGGCACGCTGAAGATTGATGACCACAAATTCACGGATAGTAGACTCATCTTCACAGACGAGAATACGTTTCATTAAGCTCACTCCTTTTTATTGGATTTTTGTAACTATGGCGCGTTGATATTGTCCGAACGCTTGGGACAGTTTACATAAAATTATTCGGGGAATCTGAAGCAGACAGCGGCGTCTCCTGCGGTTATATCAAGACCGTCGTCATATTCGGCAGAGCCGTTATTGGGTACGCGGCCGAGGTAAGTTGCTTCGCCTTTATCATGAAGCAGAAGATAACCGTCGGAAAGTCTGTCCTCGCGTGAAGCCGAATCCTGAGCGCAGTATATTCTAAACAGCTCGCGGCCTATTTCGCCGTTATTATAGGCGCACAGCACCAATTCGTCGTTTACCGAATCTCTGCGGACAGTTACTCGGTTAAGCCATTTTTCGGGGAAAATGAAGATATAACCGTCGGTTACGCTGTAATACGAGGAATATTTTCTTACAAGTTCGTTGTCTGCATTGGCATACAGCCAAGATGTAAGCTTAAGCTGTTCGCTTTCGGAAAGCTCCTCATAGCCGGGAGCGATAGTCTGAACGGGTATTTCGGGTATGCCGTCGCTGTCGATATCATAGGATCGGCAGCCTGACGGCCTTACGGTAGAAAGGCTTTTTTCAGCCGTATCGAAAACCTTTTTTAGTCCGTTCTCGTCCATATATATTATATCGGTCTGAACCGAGCCTGTAGCCGCGACGGCGTCAATGTAAAGACCGCGCCTGTCTCCGCTGATATTTCCGTAGGTAATGTTATCAAATTCGGAGAAGCTGCCACTCAGCTCAAGGCTGTATTTATGATATTTGCCGTTTTCGTCGAGTTTATATGACTCCGCAATGGCAGGAGCTCCCGAAGACTGACCGGCAAGCAGAAGGAATTCGTTTTCGTTGTCCATATCGAGGTCGGTGACATCGATAAAGGAGTAGGAAAGGGACAAGGTCTTTTCAATAGAGCCGTTTCCGTAGTTGTATACCGATACGCTTTTTTCGGAGCGGTTCATAAGGCTGCTGCCGATAATTACGTTGGTTCGCTCATTTGAACCGAGCTTTGAAATTATTACCTTTTCGATTTCGGAGCCGTCGGCGGGAGTATCGCAGACCGAGCGCCATTTTCCGTCAAACTGGTCGAGAATATTGATGCGCAGGGTATTTTCTTCGATGGTAAGTCCCTTTTTTTCATAGAAAACAACGGCTTCCGAACCGCCGTCGTTATCGATATCCTCGACAATGAAAGCGGAAAGATACGATCCCGATTTAGGATATTTAAGACTTATCGACGTGCCTACGGCATCGGTCAGCGCGCTGTATATCTGTTCCTGCTGAACGCTCAGCTTCGGAGGCGTCATGAGGTTATCGATACTTGAACCGAAGGAACAGCCTCCGAGAAAAACGACAGTTAAAGCTGCCGCAGCAATTTTAAATTTTTTCAAGATAACCTCCGAATTTGCTTTCTTTTGCGCCTTGATTATCTTTCGGAAAGCTTGATATATTTGCTGCCCTTGGCGATAGCCTTATAAGCAGGTCTGATTATTCTTCCGCCTGTGAGAGTTTCCTCCATGCGGTGAGCTGCCCAGCCTGACATACGCGCAACGGCGAACAGAGGAGTAAAGAGATCCTCGGGAATGCCAAGCATTCTGTAAACGAGTCCCGAATACATATCCACGTTTGCACACATTGCTTTTGAGCTTCCCTTTTCCTGCTTGAAAATTTCGGGAGTAAGGCGCTCTATGGTATCGAGAAGCTTGAATTCGGCTTCGATCTCTTTTCCCTTAGCAAGCTCGAAGGCTTTCTTTTTAAGGATTACCGCACGGGGATCCGAGATCGTGTAAACGGCATGACCCATACCGTAAATAAGACCGGAGTTGTCATTGGCTTCTTTGCGGATTATTTTTCTCATATAGTCGGCAACTTCTCCCTCATCGGACCAGTTGCTGATATTCTGCTTGAAATTATCAAGCATATGTATAACTTTAAGATTTGCGCCGCCGTGACGAGGACCTTTGAGAGAACAGATAGCCGAAGAATATGCCGAATACGGATCTGTGCCCGATGAAGTAAGTACGCGGCAGGTGAAGGTGGAGTTGTTTCCGCCGCCGTGCTCGGCCTGAAGCATAAGAAGTCTGTCGAGCATCTGAGCTTCGTCCTTGGTGTAATTTCTGTCTGGACGCAGCAGAGAAAGAATACACTGAGCGGTATTTTCCTCGTAGTTTATCGGGTGCATGATCATGCTTTCGTTATCAAAGCATCTGCGTTTTACCTGATAGGCGTTAGCCATAATGACAGGAAGCTTGGCGATAAGGCTTATTGCCGTTCTCATTTCGCTTTCAAGGCTCTTGTTCTCACACTCGTCGTCATAGGAATAAAGGGCGAGCACCGAACGCGCCAGCTTATTCATAATATTCTTAGACGGAGCCTTGAGTATCATATCTTCAACGAAGCCTGACGGAAGGTCTCTTTTCAGGGAGATATATGTACTGAAAGTGTCAAGCTCCTCTTTTGTCGGGAGATGTCCGAACAGCAGGAGGAATACGCATTCTTCATATCCGTAGCGGTCCTCCGCCTCAACATTTTCGACGAGGTCGGTAATGCTGTAGCCTCTGTAGATCAGCTCGCCGGGAATAGGCTCGATCTCGCCCTCGTTCATCACATAACCGTGAACGTTGCAGATATTGGTTATGCCGGCAACGACACCGGTACCATCGCTTCTTCTGAGCCCTCTTTTGACATGGTATTTCTCATAAAGCTTTGGATCGATAGCGGAATTTTTCTTAAGCTCGCTGCATAAATTTGTAATATTGGAACCTGATATAAAAGCCGGCATTAAAAAATCACTCTCCTGTAAATAATCATACTTAATTATACACCATATTCGGCGTTATGTCAAACATAAATTATTAGAGAAAAAGTTCTTACAAAAACTGATTTAAGGTTCAAAACAAAAAGAAAGGAAATAAATATGAAAAGGCACATAATTTGCACGTTGATTTTTGCGTTTTTTTTGCTGACAGTACCTGCGATCCCTGTAAAGCTTGCTTCTGCACAGCTTTCAACAGAGGAAAATGTTGATAATGTTGAAAACTTTGTTGACAGTGTTCCCGAAGAAAGCTCCAGACAAACCGAATCTGCGGAGAAAACCGACGTTTCGGCAGAATTTTACAAAGTTCTTGACGTTTCAACAGGACAGGTCATAGATGTTTCCGTGCTTGATTACGTAACGGGAGCAGTGTGTGCGGAAATGCCTGCGACCTTTGAGAAAGAGGCTCTAAAGGCGCAGGCGGTTGCGGCTCATACGTATGCGGAAAGACAAAAAATGAGGGAGCTGGAAAATCCTGATCCCGAGCTGTGCGGAGCGTATTTTTCCAATGATACTTCGAAATATCAGGGATATTTTACTGAAAATCAGGCAAAGCAGTATTACGGTGAAAATTATGACATATACTTTCCCAAGGTAAAAGAAGCCGCGTCGGAAGTTATTGATTATATGCTTACTTACGAGGACGAACCGATAATTTCGGCTTTTCATTCCATGTCGTCGGGAACTACCGAAAGTGCGGAGAATGCATGGGGCGCTCCCGTAGCGTATCTGATACCTGTTGACAGCGGCTATGATACGTCTGCTCCGAAATATTTTGAGGAATCGTCTTATCAGAAGGATATTCTGCGTGAAAAGCTGACCGCAGCGTTTCCGCAGGCGAACTTGGGCGAGGACGCTTCCGGTTGGATAAAAGTAACGTCCGTTTCGGAATCTGGAACGGTTCTTGCCGCAGACGTCGGAGGAATAACTGTTTCGGGAGCAGATATACGTACTGCTCTTGCCCTGCGTTCGGCAAGCTTTGAAGTGAAGTCCGCCGGAGACAATATTATTTTTGCCACAAAAGGCTACGGTCACGGCGTAGGAATGAGCCAGTACGGAGCAAACTCAATGGCGGCGGCAGGCAGCTCGTGGCAGGATATTCTTACGCATTATTATCCCGGGTGCAGCATAGATGAAGTATAGATCAGTCGATCCTTCGGCACAGGTTTGCTTCGCCTGAGCGGATAACGCTTCGGGTTCCGTCCGCAAGCTCGACGATAAGCTCTGTGTTATTGTCGATGCCTACAGCCTTTGCAGTGACCTTTTCGCCGTTTACAAAAGCCGTTATGTAGTGCCCTGTCAGCAGCTCGCGCTCGCGGTAAAAATCTATAAAATCACGGCTTCGTATAGTTTTTATACGGCTGAACAATCGGTGAATAAATTCCGCGCACAGAGTATTGCGGCTGATTGAGATCCCGGTCTCGTCCTCGATAGATGTGACCGTATCTAGCAGCTCATCGGGAAAAATATTTTTCACGGAGCGCACGTTTATACCCGTTCCGACAACTACATAGTCGGGAGTTTGAGTTTCAAGGCTGAATGAAGCTTCGGTAAGTATGCCGCATATTTTTTTACCGTTCATGTAAATATCGTTGACCCATTTTATGCCGCATCGGCTTCCGCTGAGCTTCTCTACGGTTTCGGCGACGGCGCAGGCAACGCACGAGGTAATAAGCTGAGTGATATCGGCGGAGAAATCCGGACGCAGAATAACGCTTACGTACAGTCCGATTTCCGGAGGAGAAAAAAAGCTGCGCCCGAGACGACCCTTGCCCGACGATTGCTGCTCGGCAATGACAACAGTTCCCTCGGGAGCGCCTTCGGAAGCCAGCTTCTTAGCCGTATTGTTGGTCGATTCAAGCTCGGGAAATATATGTATTTTGCAGTTCTTCGGTTCGGGATAAGGCGAAGCGGCAATAATTTCGCTGCACAGCTTATTGCTTTCCGAGGATATTCTATAGCCCTTTCCCGATACGGAATCAATAACAAAGCCTTCGCTTTCGAGCTTACGCACGGCTTTCCAGACGGCATTCCTGCTGACGTGCAGCTGTTCGGCAAGCTGTGCGCCCGATATATATTCGCTGCCTGCCGAGGCAAGCGTATTCAGAAGTTCATCATGTACAGACATAGCATTCCTTTCCAAGACTATCAAGTCCTAAAACAGAGGGCGTTCTCAGGACCTGTACTTCTGCACAGGTCCGTAAGACCGCCCGTTGCTTTAATAATTTTATTTTTTGCTGCGATTTGCTTTTCTGAGTTCAAAGATAGACCATGTTACAGGTGCTACGAAAATCGATGAATAAGTACCCGAGATAAGACCGAACATAAGAGGTACAGAGAAGCTGAGAAGCGAATCAAATCCTGTGATCAGAATCACGATGGTGATCACGAGCATTGTACCGATAGTTGTTATCGATGTTCTTATTGAACGCGTCAGTGACTGCGAGCAGCCTGCGTTGATAAGCTCGGTTATATGAGCTTTTGGCATCAAGGTCTTGTTTTCACGGATTCTGTCGTAGATAACGATAGTGTTATTGATAGAATAACCGAGTATCGTAAGGATTACGGCTACAGAGTTTGAATTGAATTCAAAGCCGAAGAGCACGATAACTGCGAATGCAACGACCAGATCGTGAAGGAGCGCCAAGATGGAGCAGAGACCGGCCGACCAGCCGCCTATCTTTCTGAATCTGATTGCAATATAAACGATTATCAGAACTGCTGCAAACAGCATTGCAACAAGGCTTTTAAAGAAGAATTCCGAGCCTGTCGACGGGCTTACGTCGTTTGAATCGTAAAGCTCGATATTATTATCTGCAAATTCGGATTGAAGAGTATCGGTAAGCTCTGTCTGCCTGTCGGCGGTGAGACCGTTTTCGGAGGTAAAGGAAATTGTAAGCTCATTGGTATCCGAGCTGAGGCTTTCTCCGCTTCTTACCTTAACTTTTTCGTTTACGATGCCGGAGACGATGCTTTCAGCCTTTTCTGTGTCAATATCGCCGCTGTACTGATAAGTGATAAGCGTGCCGCCCTTGAATTCGATAGCAAGGTTTACACCGCGTATGAGTGCTCCTGCCAGAGTAATAACAACAACAGCTATTGCAATAATAAGGATCATCTTTTTCTTTGAACAGAAGTCGTAGATCTTACCGTTATAGACCGGAGCGTTATTTGCTTTTTTCTTAGTATTCTGGCTCATTTAACGTCACCTCCGTAAAGCTTTCTGTTTTTGAAGCATTTAAACTTGGTAAGTGAAGTTACCATAAGTCTTGCGGCGAATACGCCCATGATGAAGTTAAAGATTACACCTGCAAGGAGCGTGATTCCGAAGGAGTAGACAACACCCTCCGTAGTAGCTCCGAATGCGGCAAAGATAGTGCTGTTGAGTATCTTTGAGAAGAAGCTTGACGGAACGCCGAAAGCTCCCATAAGTACAATGGCAATGATTACGTTTGTGATATTGCCGTCGAGAATAGCCGAGAATGCTTTCTTGTAAGCTGTCTTTACGGCTGAATCAAGGGATTTTCCCGAACGAAGCTCTTCCTTGAGACGCTCGCCTGTGATGATGTTGGCGTCAACGCCCATACCGACCGCAAGTATAATACCGGCGATACCGGGAATCGTAAGAGTAGAGCCGTTATTGAAGCCGAACCAGCCGGATACGACTGCGATACTTCCTGCTACCTGACCGATAAGTGCGATGACCGCAACAAATCCGGGCAGTCTGTAGAGAGTTATCATGTAAACCGCAATAAGAGCAAGCGCGATTATACCTGCAAGAAGTACAGCCTGAAGAGAACCCTCGCCCATTGTAGGTGAAATGGTTTTGAAGCTCTTTGTTTCCATTTTGAAAGGAAGAGAACCGGAATTGATCTTATCGGCAAGAGTCTTTGCTTCATCGGAAGTAAACTCGCCTGTGATATAAGCCTCGCCGCCTGTAATAGCAGTATTTACCGACGGAGAAGAGATCATTATATCGTCCATCCAGATAGAAATAGGCGTGCTCGAACCTGCAAGCTCTGTTGTATACTGAGCAAAGCTTTCTTTTCCGCTTTCGTTGAGGACGAGCTTAACGGCATACTTATACTCGCCGCTATCGTCCGGCTGCATACTTGCGGAAGCCTCGCTTACGTCCTTTCCTTCGATTACAAGTTCACCTGTAGGAGTAATGTTTCCTTCCTCGTCGGTGTCGTAATCTGTTCCCACACGGAAAGTAAGCAAAGCGGTTTCGCCAAGCTCCTTAACGGCAGCTTCGGGATCGAAGTCGCTTTCGCCTGCCTGCCATGGGAAACGGACGATGATTCTGTCGCTTTTTTTGTCGCTGTAGACTTCATTGTCGTTGATTCCCAGCGAAGAAAGTCTTGCCTTGATAATTTCTGTAGCAGCATCAAGCTGTGAGTCGGTTGCGTCATAGTCGTCAGACGGAGCAAATGTTACGTCAACGCCGCCCTGAATGTCAATACCGAGACGGATATCGTCAACTCCCTTGATGTAAGGGGTTGAGGTATCGCCGAATTGATAGTCAAGACCAAATACCGATGATGCAGAGAACAATAATATCAAAGCAATGACAATGAAGAAAGTAGATTTTCCAATCTTTTTCACGTTCATGCCTCCTAAAAATATAATGTCACACTGACAATTACAATTATTATATTACAATCTGATACAAAAGTCAAGTATTTAATATGTAAATTCTTTGCAGGCGGAAAAATCATGATATAAAAAATTTCTATTGAAAAAAGAAAATATATAGTGTATAATATTGTTGCCCCCTGAAAATTATTTTTTCGGGGCACCAAAGGCAACACCGCACAGGCGGACGGAAAGGAGTTTTGTTATGAAATTTTCTGAAAATTTTATGTGGGGAGCAGCGTCGGCTGCATATCAGGTTGAGGGAGCGTACCTTGACGACGGACGAAAGCTCAGCGTATGGGACGCATATACTCAGGAGCCGGGCAAGATAGAACACGGCGAGAACGGAAATGTTTCCTGCGATCATTATCACCGTTTTCGGGAAGACGTAAAGCTTATGCGTGAAATGGGAATCAAGAACTATCGCTTTTCTATAAGCTGGAGCCGAGTTATTCCCGACGGCACAGGCAAGATCAATGAAGCCGGACTGAAATTTTATTCCGATCTTGTGGACGAGCTTGTCGCAAACGGAATAGAGCCGCTTGTTACGCTGTTCCACTGGGATTATCCCTACGCTCTTCATAAGAGAGGCGGCTGGCTGAATCATGAATCTTCCGATTGGTTTGCCGATTATGCAAAGGTGATCATTGACGCGCTCTCCGACAGAGTAAAATACTGGATGACGCTCAACGAACCGCAGGTGTTTGTCGGAAACGGCTATAAATACGGAAACTTTGCTCCTTTCGAGCAGCACAATAACAAGGATCTGGCGCAGATCTGCCATAATGTGCTTCTGGCTCACGGAAAGGCAGTTAAGATAATCAGAGAAAACGCTAAGCTTACGCCTGTTATAGGCTTTGCAATGGTAACTCCCGCATTTATTCCCGAGGATAATTCCGAAGCGGCGATAGCCGATGCAAAAAAGGCGACTTTTGCTTTCGACAGCAGCGATATGACCTATTGCGCTTCTTGGTGGGCGGATCCTATTTTCTTCGGCAAATATCCCGAACAGGCTTACGAGCAGCTGGGCGAAGATATGCCCGAGGTCATGGACGGCGATATGGAAATAATTTCTCAGCCTGTTGATTTCTACGGATTGAATTCCTACGAAAGCAAGGCAAGCTTCAATCCTTACGGCTATGCGGAGAACGCTTATATCGGATGTCCCAGAACGCAGATGGGCTGGCCTGTTACTCCGGAGGTGCTTTATTGGTCTCCGATATTCCTGAGCGAGCGCTATAAAAAGCCTATTCTTATTACCGAAAACGGTATGGCTTGTCACGACTGGGTAGAGCTTGACGGACATATTCATGACTCGCAGCGTATCGATTATGTAAAGCGTTATCTTCGCGAGCTTCATCGTGCGGCTCAGGACGGCACCGAGATCATGGGATACACATATTGGTCGATCATGGATAATTTCGAGTGGGCTTCGGGCTATGACAAGCGGTTCGGACTTATCCACGTTGATTATACGACTCAGAAACGAACCGTTAAGGATTCGGGATATTGGTATAAAAAGGTCGTTGAAACAAACGGCGAGATAGTTTTTGACAATAAAACCGAGATCGAATATTGATCTTATATCATGAAAGCGGATATGCCATACCGGCTGTTTATGTCAGGTATGGCATATTTTTGCTGCCGGCGCTGAATGAAAGGCGTTTTTATACCGATGTTTTGTGAAATGCAACAAAATTGCGTCCGGCTATTGACAAGAGAATGAATATGAGGTATAATATGTAAAGTAGTTTTAGATTACACTTGACTGGAGCTTGATCATGGCTAAAGAATTGAAATTTGTCTTGCTTATCGATTGCTACGGAGAGCTTTTAACTGAGCATCAGCGCAATGTTATGGAGCTTTATTACTGCGAGGATCTCTCGCTTTCGGAAATCGGAGAGCCGCTCGGCATTACAAGACAGGCAGTTCGCGCTCTTATCAAGCGCACAGAGGCTATTTTGCTCAATTTTGAGCAGAAGCTCGGATTTGCGGCTAAGCTCGGGGAAATGAAGGAATGCTTTGAACGGCTTGATTCGGCTGCCGATAAGGTTGGCGATCTCTCTGTTCGCACTACGCTGAAAAATGAGATCAGGCGCGGGATTTCGCTGCTCTGACATGAATGTATTTGTAAAGGAGATAAAGCATGGCATTTGAAGGTCTTTCGGAAAAACTTAATAATGTGTTCAAAAAGCTCAAATCACGGGGCAAGCTTACCGAAAGCGACGTCAAGGAAGCTATGCGGGAAGTCCGTCTTGCCCTGCTTGAGGCTGACGTAAGCTATAAGGTCGTAAAGGATTTTGTCGCCAAGGTCACCGAACGTGCCGTCGGCGAGGACGTTCTTACAAGCCTTACTCCTGCCCAGCAGGTAATTAAAATCGTAAACGAAGAGCTGTGCTCGCTTATGGGCAACGGCAGCTCACGCATAAATTTTGCCTCAAAGCCGCCTACTGTCATAATGATGTGCGGACTTCAGGGCTCGGGTAAAACCACTCATGCCGCCAAGCTGGCTAAGCTGCTTAAAAAGGAAGGACACCGTCCGCTTCTCGCAGCCTGCGATATTTATCGTCCTGCCGCTATCAATCAGCTTCAGGTTGTCGGCGAAAAGGCTGATGTAAAGGTTTTTGAAATGGGACAGATCAGTCCGCTTGTTATAGCCAAGCAGGCGCTTGCTCATGCCAAGGATTACGGACACGATGTTCTTATTATCGACACCGCAGGCCGACTTCACATTGATGAAGCCCTGATGCAGGAGCTTAAGGATATTAAGGAAATAACAAATCCCGATGAAATAATGCTCGTTGTAGACGCTATGACGGGTCAGGACGCCGTAAATGTCGCCAAGTCGTTTGACGAGGCGGTAGGGATCACAAGCGTGCTTATGTCAAAGCTCGATTCCGATACAAGAGGCGGCGCGGCTTTATCGGTTCTTGCAGTTACCGGAAAGCCCATTAAATACGTAGGTATGGGCGAAAAGCTCGATGACTTCGAACAGTTCCACCCCGAGCGTATGGCTTCGCGTATTCTCGGTATGGGCGATGTTCTTACTCTTATAGAAAAAGCCGAAAACGTAATGAGTAAGCAGGAGGCTGAAAAGCTTTCTAAAAAATTCAAGGAAAATACTTTCGATATGGACGATCTTCTCGATCAGATGCGTCAGATAAAACGTCTCGGCTCAATGAAATCTATCCTCGGTATGCTTCCGGGAGTCAGCTCGAAAATAAAGGACGCAGATATAGACGAAAGTCAGCTCGGACGCATAGAGGCTATGATAACTTCAATGACCAAAGCCGAGCGTGCAAAACCGTCGATAATTAATCCGTCGCGAAAAAAACGTATCGCTTCCGGTTCTGGAACTAAGGTCGAAGATGTGAACCGTCTGCTCAAGCAATTCGACCAGATGCAGCAGATGATGAAAAAATTTACCGGAAAAGGCAGCAAAATGAATATGCGCCGCGCAAGAAAACAGCTTGCCGGTATGAATTTCGATAAATATACCGGAAAGGGCGGAGGAAATCTGCCGCCGCTCGCATAGTCAGAAATAACTTATACATGATATCAGAGAGGTAAAAATGAAAAAAATTACAGTTGTTATAGTTGCTTTATGCGCTGCATTGACGCTTTTCGGCTGCGGAAGCTACGATCTTTCCGATTACGAGCTGACAAACGCTATCGGCGTCAGCCGCGAAAAAATAGATGAGATCGAGTATGAGCCGAATAAGTCCGAATCTACGGGCGACGCGGAATTTGATCAGCTTCTTGCGGCTTCCGGCTCGGACTCCTACTCCTATTGGATGCAGAATTCTTCGGGAAGCGATTCGTATGATGTGATAAATATGGATTTTCACGGCGATGAGGTGTGCGAGGTGTCTGTCGCGGTCTATAACGGTGACAGCTCCGATTATTCGATCCTCGGTATACGCGTGGGCGACAGCAGAGCTTCGGCTCTCGATACCGCTGAGGAGTTCTTTGAGAAAAAGGGAAGCGCGCTTTCCGATGATAAGGAAAAATGGCAGCTTATGGACGGCGACCGCGATATGGTAACGTTCGGAAGCGGAAACGATAAGCATGGAACGCTTTTCATCTATATAAATACCGAAACCGATAAGGTTTCTTCGCTGGAATACAGCAAATTTTAAAATATTTAAGCTCAAACGCGGTCTCCCCGCTTTGATATATAAAAATTATTTCCGGAGGTGAATAATATGGCAGTAAAGATCAGACTCAGAAGAATGGGCGCTAAGAAAGCTCCTTTCTATCGTATTGTTGTTGCTGATTCAAGATACCCAAGAGACGGCAGATTTGTTGAGGAAATCGGTTACTATGATCCGACAAAGGAACCGTCGGTTATCAAGGTAGACGCTGATAAGGCTAAGGACTGGATCGCTAAGGGCGCTCAGCCTACAGATACAGTTAAGGTTATCCTTAAGAGCGAAGGCATTCTTTAATTGCGAGATTCCTGCTGCGGAAAGAGGGTGGACTGATGTCCGTGCCCTCTGTATCCGTTAAGCATTGAACGGAGGTTCTGTTATGAAGGATTTATTGTATGCAATTGCCGCAGGACTTGTTGAGGACAAAACTGCTATCAAGATTGTGGAGGACGAGCCTGATGATGAGGGCGTTATCGTTTTTCACCTTTCCGTTGCTCCCGAAGATATGGGAAGAGTTATAGGAAAGCAGGGCAGAATTGCAAAGGCGCTTCGTATAATTATGCGTGCAGGCGCTGCAAAAAAAGACCTCAAGGTTTCTGTTACTATTGAATAAAATCCTGCGCGTCACCGCGTGTGAATGCGCTTTAAGCTGCCCGTCATAATGATGGGCATTGTTTTTATTGTGAAAGGAAAAATTTATGAGTTACGGGCAATCATGGAAATCGGCGGCAGTTATATCGGTCTTGAGCCTTTTTTCACAATGGCTTAACTGGTTCGCTTTTGATAAGATCGGCTATTCTGTTGTGTTTACGTTTATAACTCCGCTTGTTCTCTGTGTTATGTATCATCTTGTTCAGCTTGACGCCGGTAAGGAAAATTGCTTTTCAAGAAGATTTTTCTTTATTTTTTCATCGGCAGTTCCTTTTGCTGTCGGTCTTGTACTGACCGTTGTGTTATTGCTGCTTGATCCGGGAATCAGCACGTTTAATCCCGACGCGGAATATACAGGTACGGCTCCCGAGCTGATTTCCGTTTATGCGGGAAGATTTATGGTAACATCATTGTATTTGGCGGTTTTTGCGGCGATAGACGTTCCGATATTGAAGTATATTGACAGCAGAGGAACAAAAAAGTGAAATATATATTGATGTTTATTGCTGCCGCATTTGTGATCTATGCTGCTGCGGAAAATTTATTTTTCCTGAGAATTCGCCGTGAGAAGCTCGGCAGCGGAATTAAAATCGCCCATATTTCTGATCTCCATCATCGCCGTTTCGGAAAGAATAATGCCCGGCTGCTGAAATCAATACGTCGGGAAGCTCCGGACATCATACTTATCAGCGGAGATCTGGTTTCGCGCGACTGTACGGATTTTTCGGAGGCAAGAGCGCTTTTGACCGAACTGGGTAAAATTGCTCCTGTTTACATGGCAAACGGCAATCACGAAACCGATTTGCTGCCGCAATATTATGCGGAGTTTGAAAGATCTGTACGTGATGCGGACGCGGTTCTGCTGAGAAACGGCAGTCTGCTTGTGCCGATAAAGGGCAGAAAGCTTAATATATTCGGTTTTGAAGCCGAATCGACCGTATACAAGAAGGACGGCAGTTACCGCGGACTTGATGAAGTTACGATAAAGGAAATGAACGAAAAGCTCGGGAAAGCTTCTGACGGGGAAGTTCTGCTTATCGCGCACAATCCGCTGTTTGCAGAGATTTATGCCGATTGGGGAGCAAACTATACGTTCTCGGGACATCTTCACGGCGGAGCAGCTAAGATACCGTTTACCGATATAGGACTGCTTTCGCCCGAACGCAGGCTGTTTCCGAAATATTCTAAGGGAATTTATACGGTCGGAGATATGAAACTTCTCGTTTCCGGCGGTCTTGGAAAGTTAAGATTATTTAATCCGCCTGAGGTCGTGATTTATGAAATATAAACAAATATTGCAAAAGATATCAGAAGCAATCCTCCTATCCATGAAAAATCATGGTTAAGGGAGGATATTTTTTTGCCTGTGAGTCCTCCGAGCAATATGGCAGCAGTTCCTGCGGCGAAAGCGAGCAGAGAGGCTGCAATTGGATCTATTCCCGAAAATCCGCAGTTTAAGCCTGTTGCCGCCGAGTCTACGGAGCTTGCGGCTGCAAGCATCGCCGCTTCACCGACAGAAAGCGTTTTCGATTTATCGATATCGGCGGCAGTATCGTCAAGATAAAGCTTTACAACGATCCCCATTGCGTTCATTTTCAAGGAAAGCTCGCTGCCGTCGGAGAGCCTGCGTACAAGCCGGCGCATAAAGCTTTTAAAAACAGCCGTCATTCCGATAACGGTGAGAGTGATAAGTCCGGCTGTTTTAAGCGCGGAAATTGGGAGGATATTTCCGAGAAATCCCGAAAATGCAAGTGACGCTCCTAAAACAGCCGCACCTATTCCGCTTATGACAACGGCTGAGATTGGCGGAATTTTAATATCACTGTTGCTGTACGCGGCGGCGGCAAGATATATATCAAGGCAAACTGTCAACGCTAAAAAGATCTCGCTTAACATGAAAATTCTCTCCTGAAACAATATACTGTGTTTGATAACAGCTTTTGTATAATATGCCGTATAGAGAGAAAGCGTCACAAATAAAAAAGCAGCCTTATCGGAATTACCGATAAAGCTGCAAAAGCTATGTTGATTTTAAATTAGTTGGCATATGATTCAGGAAGTGAGTCTATCTGGAGTGTAAGAAGCTTCTGAACCGAAACAGCGTCATTTGCGCTTATTCCGTCGCCTCTCTGATAAACGTCGGCAGCGTTGACAGCTTCGGCAGAAAGCGGATATTGCGTCTTGTCCGAAGCATTGCAGAGAATAAGTACAACGTCGTCCATTGTTGTCTCTCCGTCGAGATCGGCATCGCCGTAAATAATTTCGGTGGTTTCAGTGATTATTGAATAGTCGGTAAGCTTGATGTCAGCAAACTCTCCGCCGACTGCTGCCCACCAGATCTGTGCCTGAGCGGACGTTATGCCTTCGGGAATTTCGCTCATAGGAATGCTGACTTCAGTCTTGCCGTCGTCGCCGAGAACAGTTTCCCATGTTATAGAGCTCCAATCCTCGCCGTTCATAAATCCTACGCATCCGTTGGTTTCAGCTCCTGCATCACCCTCAAGATAAAGGACAAGATTTCCGTCTCTTGTATCGGCAGGCAGAGTGAGGTCATAATTCTGAACGGTGAAAATAGGATCGGTTGTCTCCTCAATTTCAGCCGCGTCGATAATTGAAACCATGGTGATAGTGGTTACGCCGCTTGTTTTGAAGCAAAGCCAACTAAACTCCGTATCGGAAGACCATGATTTTTTAACGGTTTCGCCTGAAATATAAGCGATTCCTGCTTCCTTGTCTACTTCGTACGGTGCAACCTCAGTCCAGCCGCCCCAGCTGCTGTCCATGAATGCAGCCACGGGAGCGTCGCCTGTAAACTTAACGGCAATATCCTTGCCTTCAAGCTGAGCCGGTGTTACAGCGTAATTTGCCGAGCAGAATTTTGATGAAGAAGCGTCGAGAAGCTCGCCTGCCGCATCATTGTAAAGAACATCGCCCTCGCTCATATCCTGATGGCTGTATGTCGGAGATTTTGAGCTGTTTCCCCATTTGATCGAAGGATCATTGATGACTTCCATCATAGTATCGACAACAGGCTCGGAGACATCGTACCACTCGTAAGAGTATCTGTTTATATAGCCGTGACATTCGCCCGGATCTGCGGAGTTTGTGATAGTGTTGTTATCCCAGAGAACGCAGGGAATACCGTAATTTTTTGCTTTTGTTATGTATGACTTAGCCCATTCGCAGCGAGCGTCGGTATTATTGAAGTTTGACGCGCTGAATTCTCCGATAACAACCGGAATATTCTCTTCAAGGAAAGTTCTCTGGATATTGCTGAGTATGCCGTCCAGCTCATCGTTATAAGCTTCGGTAAATGTTTCGTGCTGTGCGCCTGCACCTGTATTCATAGTAAAATTATACGGAGAATACGCATGAATGGAAACTGCAACAAAATCGTCGTCGGGAACTTCAAGCTTACTCATTATCGTAAGCTCGCTCGATGCGCAGTACGGCGGTATCATAAGAAGTCGGGTATCCTTATACGGAGATTCTATGCTGCGGACCGTATTAACAAAATCGGCGTTAAGCTTGTTTATGGTGTCGACCTCGGACTGTTCCGGCCCCCACCATTCATGAGATGTACCGACAGCACGAGGCTCGTTCATACCCTCGAAAATGAGATGCTGGTCATAATCCTTGAATCTTTCGGCTATCTGCTGCCAGATCTTTATAAGCTTAGGCGACATTTCGTCATAAGCTGTGCCGATATCTGCTCTGTTCACCCATTCTTCATGATGAAGATTGAGGATAACGTACATATCCTGACTATAGGCGTAGTCAACGACTTCCTGAACGCGGCTGAGCCATGATTCATTGATGTTGTTGTCCGAATCAAGATGCGTATACCAAGTAGTAGGAACACGAACCGTATTGAAGCCCTTAGCCTTTACCGCATCAATAAGTTCTTTGGTTAATGTTGGATTGCCCCATGCGGTTTCGGACGGCGCGTCTAAGGAGTTGCCGATGTTCCAGCCGATCTGCATATTTTCAGTGATCTCGAATGCTGTCATTGTGTCTGCGGCAGCAGCCTCTTCATCGCCGATAGGCGGAAGATTAAAAGCTGAGACCAAGCATACAGCCGCAGCCGAAGCGCTGATCAAGCGTTTGATAGTTTTAAATTTTGTAATCATAATTCCTCCCGAAATATTTACAGGCTTATTTGTTCATTTTTACGATTGATCTGAACAAGCCTGAATAAAATATATTTAACAGAAACCCAGTGCAGAAGCCTCTGCCAAAACGTATACAATTATTTTAACACTTTGTGGAATAGTTGTCAATGAATTTTGTGTAAATTGTCTGATAAATTGTTCCGGGATAATTTTGTTGGGATCGGAGACTGCTTTCCGTAGGAATATGCTGCTTTAAATATTCTCGCGTATGTATGAAAAGGCTTGTTCCTTTGAAATATTAAGCACGTAGGAGAACTCGTCGCAAAGCAGATTTTCCGCGTCCTTCAGGAAGTGCTCGTCGGAAGAATTAAGCTTTTTCTTATGGATATTCCTATCGTGCCGTGTAATATACAGCGCTTTGACGAGCTTCAGAAGCTGACCGCAGTCGCCGTTTTTCAGAGCAGTTTTATACTGTTCGCGCTTTTCATTTTCGTTGTCAATGGAAACGATCCCTGTATCGTTTATATTTTTGAGCAGCTCTTTGATTTCGTCCGGCGAAAGCGTCCTGCGCATATGAGAGGCAAGATCGCCGTTATGAGTAGGCACGTAATATGTATTTTTTCCGCCGCTGACAGGGTGAAGCACATAATATTCAATTGGTTCGCCGCTGAAATCGTGCTTGGTTATTTCATCGATACGGCATACTCCGTTTGGAGAATACACAACAATATCGTTTACATTATACATTTTGATTCCTCCGTTCTAAAATAAAACGCGCAGCCGCTTCAACAGGAATTACGTTCTGCAAAGCAAACTACACGTTGAAAATAAAGCTTTTACGATAAAGCATATCCGCGGCATTCGCAAAGCCGCAATATGCCTGTATATCAGCAAAAGATCGCTTTAATATAATTATAACTTATTTTTTGTAAAAATGTCATAGGCAATGTGCACAAAAAATTCATGCTTTTATTTATCTAAGAAAAAGCGATCCTTCTTTAGGCAATTTCGGCGCTTGTTTCTGCCTCGGGACAAAGCTTATTGCTCAGATGACTGTACATTTCATGCCATACGAGCTCGCTTATTTCGTTTGTACGAAGCTGCACGTATTCATCAGGTTCGATCACCTTTATAATATCAAGATATACGTCGGTAGATGTGAATAAAAATCTCTTGTGCATATTCTCGGTATTGCGTATCGTTGCCACAACGATCGGAGCTTTCGACTTTTCGGCTATTTTAAACGATCCGCTGTGAAACGGCAGAAGAAGCTCGTCTGTTTTATTGCATTTGCCCTCCGGATAAATTCCGATAGAGCAGAAATCGTCTTTTATTCTTGAAGCAGCCTCACGGATAGTATAAACGGCATTTCGCGGATTTTCGCGGTCGAGTGGGAGAACTCCGCTTGCAAGCATAAGTCTGCCGCCGAACGGTATCTGAATATTTTCTTTTTTTGAAATAAACGAGAGCTCCTTGTCTCTGAAAAACAGCATTGCTATCATCGGATCAAAAATAGAAATATGATTTCCGACGAAAAAGAATCGCCTGTTTTCGGGTATTATCTCTTCACCGCTTACGTGCAGATCCATACGCATTATGTGAAGATAAAGGTCGATGGTCTCAAGAGTAAGCCATCTGTAAATGCTGTTAAGACTGCGCCGCTCGGTGCTTCTTTCGGCAAACAGCGAAACCGTGCATATAATAACAATATGAAAAATTACGCATATAAGGAAGAGCAGCGGATATATCAGGATCGAACGCCACAGATCCTTGGCGGTTTCAAGTAAATTGTTTTCCAGCGTTATGAATAGATCTCCGACCAGAGAGGCGATTAAATAAACATAATACATCATCAGATCCTATCTCCTTTAAAATATTATATGCATGAATTATTTGGACTTTCATGTCAAATCAAGGCAAAATCCCCTATATATAGTCTATCATATTATTTTGATTTCTTCAAGTGTTTTTTGATTTTTGTTCCGTTTTGCGTTTTTATTTCTTAAAAGTATTGCAATAGGGAAAAAAATCATGTATAATGTTAGAGTATGATTATTTGTAAAAAGCAAAGGAGGAACAATCTTGGCTAAAAACAAGAAAAAAAATTATGCGGGCAAAAAGAACAGAGCCGCGGCAGTCAGGCCGAGATCTGCGCAAACCGACGTTTTGCAGAATACTCTGCTGAATGTCAAATGTTCGCCGTGGATATATGTGGCTGCGTTCTTTATTCCTGCGCTGCTGACGCTTATCGCGTATATCTTTTTCGGTATATTCCCGTTTGGCGACCGCTCGGTGCTTGCTCTCGACCTTAACGGTCAGTATGTTTATTACTTTGAGGCGATACGCGACGCTTTCTGGGGAGACGGCAGCATTTTTTACAACTGGAGCCGTGATCTTTCCGGTGAATTTATGGGTATCATAGGCTACTACCTTGCAAGTCCGTTTACGCTTATAGTCATTCTCCTTCCGAGAAAAATGATCCTTGAGAGCTTGTTTATCATGCAGCTCTGCAAGCTGGGAACAGCCGGACTTACTTTCAGTATCTATGTTCAGAAATCAAAGCGCGTACAGCCCTTGCAGTCGCTTATTTTTTCAACTATGTACGCAATGATGGGCTATGCGGTAATACAGCTTATCGACCCGATGTGGATAGACGGTATAGTTTTCCTTCCGCTGATAATACTTGGTCTTGAATATCTTATCGACGACGGAAGAAAGCTTAACTTTATTATCCCTCTTGCGGTAATGTTCATCGCCAATTTCTATATCGGCTTTATGACGGCGATTTTTGTTGCCATATACTTCTTTTTCTATCTCTTCTTCGGAACGGACAGAAAATTCAAGGACGGCGACGCTTATTTCAAGGTCATTTTAAGAATGGCGATAGCAACGCTGACAGCTCTTATGTGCAGCGCGATAATGATTCTGCCGGTGTATAATGCTCTTAAGCTCGGTAAATTTGAATTTTCAACTCCGGATTACAGTTTTGCAACGCAGTTCTCTCCGATCGAGCTTGTACCGACGCTTTTGCCAAATCAGTATTATTCAGTTAATATGCAGGGACTTCCCGAAATATACTGCGGAGTTCTTTCGGCAGTACTTCTTCCCCTGTTCTACGTGAATAAGAAGATCAAGAAGAATCTTAAGGTCGGATATTCTCTTGTAGTATTTGTTATGCTCCTGAGTATGTACATAAAACCGCTGGATATGCTATGGCACGGCGGACAGACTCCTAACTGGCTCCCGTACAGATATTCGTTCCTGCTTGCTTTTGTGTTTGTTTCAATGGCGGCGACGGTGTTCTCAAATCTGGACGGATATAAGCTGACCGTTAAGGCGGCAGGCGGAACTTTTGCCGGAATAGCCGCGCTTGTGCTTATTTTCAAGGCGCTTATGAAAACCTTCGAATATTCGGAAGCAAGATATAAATATGTTGCAGTGCTTCCGTATTCGACGGAGCATTCAATCAGCTCGATAAAATCAAAGCTTGTTAAATGGATAGTCGATCTTAACAGTTCATTGTTCTACGGCGAAAGAGACAATTATAAGGAGCTTTGGCTCGGCACGCTCGTTTTCGGCGTTATGCTGGCGGCGTTCTATCTTGTTATGCTGTACCTTTACAGCAACACCTCCAAGAAAAAATCAAGAACGGTGATTACTTGCTGTATGGCGGCTGTTGTTTTCTTTGAAGCTTCGTATAACGCTTACGATTCCTTTAAGAAGGTCGATAAGGAGGTTGCGTTCTCCGACGGTTCTACCTATTATAATGAGATACAGGCAGGACGCGATATTACGGACGCTGTTGAAAAATATGATTCCGAGCACGACAAAGCAGGACTTTACCGTTCGGAAAAAACCTTCTTCAGAACAGTAAACGATAACCTTGCATACGGAATGAGAGGAATTTCTCATTCAAGCTCTGTAATGAATACTCGTATCATTAACTTTATCGAAACAATGGGCTACTCAATGAGAAGCTATGTTACAAGATACGACGGAAATACCGATCTTGCGGATTCGCTCCTCGGCATAAAGTATGTCGTTGACGATCCTTCAAAGTCTTCGTCTCTGCTGAATCCGAATTATGAGGAGCTGTTTACTCAGCAGTATATCAACAATAACGAGGACGAAGCTACCTTCCATGTATATAAGAATCCGAATGCGCTTTCTGTAGGCTACATGGTAGACGATGATATAAAAAATCTCGGTCACCTCGGAAACGACAATCCTTTTAACAGCCAGAATATGTTCATGAGCACTATCACAGGAAATACTCAGTTCTCAACGGTAAACACCGATAACGGAGAAGTAATACAGATAGACGGCAACAAGGAATATTATACTCCGCTCGGCGTTGAATATTCGCTTTCACAGTGTACGGAATCTCCTTACGGCGATCAGAAGCTCTTTACTGCGGACTCGGACGCTGTAAATCCTGTTATCAATATTCACGTTACAGCTCAGTCGGAAGAAATGATCTATATGTATCTCAAGACCTATAACGAAAAGGCTGTAAATACATGGATCTCAAGCGAAAAGGACGAGAACGGAGAATTTATAAATCATAAGCAGCTCGGTTCGAATTCCTATTTTGAGAATCATGATTACGCTATCGTAAGAGCAGGCTCGTATCCTGCCGGAACAGAGCTTGAAATAAGACTTACAATTCGTCTTAACAATACAAATCCCGATCAGGACGAATATACGATCATCAAGGACTTCTTTTTCTATCATTTCAATTACGATCTCTTTAAAGAGGATATCGACAAGCTTGCACAGAATCAGTGGCAGATCGAAGAGTACAGCGACCGCTACATTTCCGGTAAGATCAACGCTAAGGAAGGTCAGCTTATGCTTACTACTATCCCGAGCGAGCCGGGCTGGTCTGTGTGGGTAGACGGCAAAAAGACGGATACGATAGACGTTATTAATGCGTTTATCGGTATAGAGCTTGAACCCGGCGAGCATACTGTCGTTATGAAATATACTCACCCCGGATTTATCCCCGGAGTTATACTGCTCATATTGGGTATCGGCGCGATGATAGTGCTGTATATGTACGACAGAAAAAACAATAAGGTAATAATTGCGCGTCTCAAGGCAAAACAGCTCAAAGCGTCGGGAGCAGAAGCAGCTGCCGAAGCCGAGTCTAAAAAGCCTGTAGAGATTATCAAGTCGGGAAATACGGCACAAACTCCTCAGACCGGGGAAAAACCTCCAGAGCCCGAACAGCAGGCGGAAACAGGCAGCGGAACGTCAACAAGCGGCGGTACGCAGAATAAAGGCGGAAATAAAAACTCCGGCGGCAAAAAGAAGAAAAAGAAAAGATAATTAAAAAAGCGGACAGCGAAAGCTGTCCGCTTGATTTTGCCGTAATAAACGCCAAGATCATGAATATATACGGTTTTTGCCGTTCAAAACTAAAAGATTTCCGTTTGAGCAAGGCGTTTTTTGTGATTTTTGTGGATATTTTGGTTTTGCGTTGACATTTTCCGCGTTTGGCTGTATAATGAAAATGTAAATAAAAATATATAAGTTATATAATGGAGGTTTATTTATCTATGAAAATCAAACACTCGATCTTTTCCGTAATAAGTATAGCAGGCTGCGCCGCAATTCTTTCTTCCTGCGGAAGCAAAACTGATACGATGCTCGATTATATCGATAAATATGAGTTTTCGGACGCGCTTGATTATTACGAGGATAAAATAGACGGAAGCTCGAAAGAACGCGATATCCGCAAAGAGATCAAAAAAGAAATGGAAGACAGATACGAAGTTATCCTCGAAGCTTTCAATCAGGCTGAAATAGACGAGGACGATATCGACGATCTCTATGAGCTTGTTGACGAGCTGAAGCTTGACGACGATAATTTTGAAGAATTCTATGACGATTACTATGAGCTTGTGTACTCGAAGGAAAGCTATCAGGATGCTCTTGAATATTTTGAAGATAAGGACTACAGTACGGCTATCAGTTATTTCGGATACGTTATCGAAAGCGACAGCTGTTATGAGGACGCTCAGAAGAAAATTTCCGAGGCTGAGGACGCTATCGTTGACGAGAATCTCGGCGAGGTTCAGGAGTATATCGACGAAAAGGATTATTCCGAAGCGTACAGACTTCTTAATTATTATGAGGATACGCTCAGTGAGAATGAAAAATATAAGAAGCTTTATGAAGATGTTGTTGCCGGAGCTATTGCCGATGCCGACGAAACCGTAAACTCATATTTTGAAGATAACGACTACTATAGCGCGTATTCCTATATAAGCGATCTTTCATATACGTTCAGCGATGTTGCTGAAATTCAAAGCAAGTACAATTCGTTTGATGACGATTATGTTGAATTTACAATAAATAAGGCTGACGGACTTGCCGATTCCAAGGAGTACGAGGCTGCCGCCGAGCTTGTCAATGACGCTATGTGGTATGTTGACGATGAAGATCTGGAAAATGCGTATATAAACTATATGTCGTATCTTCCTACATATATTAACGAGCTTGATTATACCGATATTTCGGGCAGTATTTATAACAACTCAAATGCATATGATAATAAGGATAACCTGCATGAGTATTCCTACAGTATCGGCAGCTTTGGTACTGGCAGCTACTGGGCAGAGTACGATCTTAACGGCTGCTATGATAAGTTCTCGGGAACCTGTGCACCTGCTTATTTAAACAGAAACGACAGCAATACCAAGTATTTCGAAGTATACGGTGACGGAAAGCTCCTTTATACGTCTCCCGAAATGACAGGCTCGTCGGCTGCCGCAGCTTTTTCCATAGATGTCAGCGGAGTTAATACGCTTAAAATAGCATATCCGGAAACGGAAGGAAACAACTCTATCGCAACTCTTTACGACGCCGTACTAACAAGAAACGACGGCGTTCAGCCGGAAACCGAAGCAACAACAGCCGCTGAATCGACAACAGCAGCAGAATCGACAACAGCTGCCGAATAACGGCATATTATCATAAGATTTTTAAACCGGAGTAAGTATTAATGAGTAAAGAAATATCAAAGGGCAGCTTCAGCTCTAAAATAGGATTTGTTCTTGCGGCGGCAGGCTCTGCCGTCGGTCTTGGAAATATATGGCGATTTCCGTATCTTGCCGCAAAATACGGAGGAGGAATTTTTCTTCTTGTATACCTGATACTTGCGGTAACTTTTGGTTTTTCGCTTATGATAACCGAAATAGCTATCGGACGAAAAACAGGAAAAAGCGTCATCGGTGCGTACAGCGCTATCAATGGTAAATTCAAACCTCTTGGTTGGATAGCGGCTCTTGTTCCGGCGATAATCCTGCCTTACTATTGTGTAATAGGCGGCTGGGTATTGAAATACCTCACCGTGTTTATATCGGGCAGCTCGGCAAGCATTGAAACAACGGAAGCTAACTCAGACGCTTACAGCGGATTTTTCTCGGATTTTATCGGTCATGCCGGTTATCCGACGCTTTTCCTTGTTATATATCTGCTTCTTACGGCTGTTGTAGTTATGCTTGGAGTTGAAAAGGGCGTTGAAAAAGCAAGCAAGGTGCTTATGCCCGTTCTTATACTTCTTACAATAGGCGTTGCGGTATATTCAATGACGCTTAACGGAGCGGCAGAGGGAATTAAATATTACCTTAAGCCGGATTTCAGCAGATTTTCCCTTAAAACGGTTGTTGCCGCAATGGGACAGCTCTTCTATTCGATGTCGCTGTCAATGGGAATCATGGTAACCTACGGTTCTTATATGCGCAAGAAGGACTGCCTTGAAACAAGCGTAAGACAAATCGAGATCTTTGACACTGCGATCGCATTCCTTTCGGGATTGATGATAATTCCTGCCGTATTTGCCTTTTCAGGCGGAGAAAATCAGGAGAAGCTTCTTAATCAGGGACCGAGCCTCATGTTTATTACGCTTCCAAAGGTGTTTGACTCAATGACCGGCGGAAGAATAATAGGTATAGTTTTCTTCCTTCTTGTGGCTCTTGCGGCTCTTACATCATCAATTTCCCTTATGGAAACAGTGGTTTCGATAGTAATGGAAAAGTTCCGGCTTAACCGCATTGTGTCGAGTATCATCGTCATGATATTCTCCTTTGCAGTAGGTATGCTTTCGGTACTTGGGTACAGCGTATGGGATAACGTTCTTATATTCGGCTATCAGTTCCTTGATCTGTTCGATTTCATAAGCAACAATGTTCTTATGCCGATCGTAGCGCTGCTTACCTGCATTCTGATCGGATATGTAGCAAAGCCTGCTTATGTTGAAGAGGAAGTAAGACTTAATTCAAAATTCAGAGCAAGGGGTATGTATCGTGTGATGCTTAAGTATATATGTCCAGTTTTTATGATCGTGATATTTATTTCATCGGTCAGCGGATATATCAAATAAGCTCGCCGAGCAGCTCTTAAGGATTCCGAGGATTCGGATAAATAAAATTGTATAGGGAGGATCTATTATGCAGTATGAAATTATCGGTGAGACTGTTCCTGCTGTTGAAGTAACGCTTGGCAGAGGAGAATCAATGTTTACTCAGTCCGGCGGAATGGTCTGGCAGAGTATGGGAGTTAAAATGACTACAAATGCACGAGGAGGAATCGCAAGAAGCCTTGGCAGAATGTTTACGGGCGAGTCTATTTTCATGGCAAACTATACTGCCGAAGCTGACGGAGTAAAAATTGCTTTCGGTTCTACTGTTCCCGGTACGGTCGTGCCGGTGGATATAACCAGAAGCGAGCTTATCTGTCAGAAGGGCGCGTTCCTTTGCGCGGAGCAGAGCGTAGATCTTAAGGTAGCGTTTACAAAAAAGTTTTCTGCCGGACTTTTCGGCGGAGAGGGCTTTATTCTCCAGAGACTTTTCGGAAGCGGAATGGCTTTCCTTGAGGTTGACGGCGATAAGGTCGAGCGTGTGCTCGCTCCCGGTGAGGTGATCAAGGTAGATACCGGAAATATCGTAGCCTTTGAGCCTACGGTTTCATACGAGATAGAAACCGTAAAGGGGCTTGGCAATATTTTCTTCGGAGGAGAAGGACTTTTCCTGACCAGGCTTACAGGTCCCGGAAGAATTATTCTTCAGACGCAGAATTTCAATGATTTTGCTTCAAGGATACTTGCAAGAATGCCGAAATCGTAATTATGATCGGAAAGACTCTTCCGTATATGCGGGAGAGTCTTTGCTTTTTACTGAAAATAATTTTGCCTCATAAGGATTTTTTCTTAAAAACCTTGCTTTTTAATGTATTATCTGGTAAAATAAAGGGTAGACTTTTTTTAAACAAAAGGTGGACTGCAATGAATATTTTTAAAGAACTTTATTTGTACAGAGCAATGATCGCTTCTCTTGTAAAAAAAGATCTTAAGGGAAGATACAAAGGCTCGGCTCTCGGCTTTCTGTGGACGTTTATAAATCCGCTTCTTCAGCTTGCCGTGTATACGGTAGTTTTTCAGATGATCCTGAAAAACCCTATGGAAAATTATTATATGCATCTGTTTGTTGCGCTTGTTCCGTGGATATTCTTCTCTTCTTCTCTGACGACAGGTTCAAGAGCCGTTCTCGGACAGGCTAATATGATAAAGAAAATTTATTTTCCGAGAGAGGTAATGCCGATCTCGTATGCAACAAGCAGCTTTGTCAATATGCTCTTATCGTTTATAATTATCTTTATAGTGCTTATAATTTCACCAATAAAGATCAATCCTGTTACGTTTATTGCATTGCCTTATGTGATGATCTTCCAATATATGCTTGTGACAGGAATGACGCTTATAACTTCGTCTCTGACAGTGTATCTCCGTGATCTTGAGCATATTATGAGTGTACTGAGTATGGCGTGGATGTACGCTTCGCCTGTGGTTTATCCTCTGAATTATATTCCGGAGCGCATTCAGAAATATTATCTGATGAATCCTATGGCTCCGATCATAATAGCATACAGAGATATACTTTTTTACGGGGAATTTCCCGAGAAGAAGATTCTGCTTCTTATAGCCGCCGAATCGGCAGTTGTCCTTGTTATAGGATTCCTTATTTTCGGCAAGCTGAAAAAACACTTTGCGGAGGAGCTTTGATCTATGGCAGTTATTGAGGTTCGTGACATTAAAAAAAGCTTCAAGGTCTATTATGATAAAGGACAGACCTTTAAGGAGAAAATACTTTTCAGAAAAAGAAACCGCTATGAGGAAAGAACAATTCTGAACGGAATTTCTTTTGACGTTGAAAAGGGCGAGGCTGTCGGTCTGGTTGGACATAACGGCTGCGGAAAGAGTACTTTGCTGAAGCTGATGACAAGAATTATTTATCCCGACAGCGGAAGTATCAAGATTCAGGGACGCGTTTCAAGTCTCCTTGAGCTTGGTGCAGGCTTTCATCCGGATATGACCGGCAGAGAAAATATTTATACAAATGCGGCTATTTTCGGTCTTACAAAAAAAGAAATTGAAAGCCGTATTGACGAAATAATCGAATTTTCAGAGCTTGAAAAGTTTATCGATAATCCTGTAAGAACATATTCCTCGGGTATGTATACAAGGCTTGCTTTTTCCGTTGCCATTAATGTTGATGCGGACGTTTTGTTAATCGACGAGATACTTGCCGTCGGAGACGCTGCTTTTCAGGCAAAATGCTTTGAGAAGCTTCTCGATATAAAAGCCAAGGGTACGACCATTGTTATAGTTTCGCATTCTCTTGCTCAGGTAGAACAGATATGCGAGCGTTCTATCTGGATAGACGGCGGTAAGATCCGCATGGTAGGCTCTCCGAACGAAGTTCACCCTAAGTATCTTGAATATATGGGCCAAAAACGCCGTCCGATCAATCCTGCGGCAGAACAGAAACCGGAAGAGAAAAAAGAGGACAGCGAATCGACTAAGGACAGAGTCGCGTGGATAACAAATGCGGAGCTTATCGGTGAAAACGGCAATAATTCAGGCAAATACCGCACGGGCGAAAAGGTAACTCTTAAAATTTCGTATAAAGCCGAACCGTCAAAGCTTAATGGAGTCCTTATAGGCATACTTTTCTTCAGGAACGATAAGCTTCAATGCTACGGCACCAATACTCAGAGGGAACGTCTTGAAAGCTTTACCTTGAATGAGGAAGGCGAGATATTGCTTGAGATAGATAAGCTTAATCTTGTAAAAGGCTCGTACTGGATCGATATAGCTATCCGCGACAAGGATATGTTCGCATACGATTATAAGGCTCAGGCAGTACGCTTTACCGTTTACAATAATGTAGACGAGGTCGGCGTAGTAAAGCTCGATCATACATGGAAATTCAATTGACCGCGGAGGTGATTTTTTGAAAGCAGATAAAATTGTAAATAACGAAGAGCTGAAAGCTTCTGCTTCTGTTTTTAAATCGGAAAACGTTGACGGAGTAAATCCCGTGAAAAAGTTTTTTATGCGATTGGGAAGAAAGCTTACGTTCTGGTACGTTCAGCCCTTCGGAGAAAGGCAAAACAGTTTTAACAAGCTTACCGCAAGGGCTGTGGAGCAGCTTACGGCTGCCGAAAGCGACCTTGACGATCAGCTTGCGGCAGACCGTGAGGAGCTTCATAAGGAGATCGCTGCGGAACGCACTTTTGCCGCAGCTAATTTAAACAAGCTGAAAGGTTCGATTTCAGGACTTGAAAAGCGTATCATGCAGCTGGAATCACACTTGGCGTCAGAGGTCGAGCAGCTTAAAATTTCCGACAGCGCTGTGGAAGCCGCTGCAATAAATCGAAGCAATGAAAACGTAAGCGAATTTAATGAATATATCCGCAGAGTTGATCCCGATAAAAGACGTAATGCCGCATACAGCGAGTGCTTCGATATAAGCCGCGAATTTGCAAATTCCGCTGCCGATGAGCTTGTCCGTCAGCCTGAAGAAAAGGTCGATCTTGAAAGCTGGGGCAGAGAATACAGAAATTCTGTGATGCATCAGATCGGAAATATGGAGCGCGAAGCGACGAAGAAAATAATCGCCGTTATTTGCAAAAGATTTAAGATCAGTCAGGGAATAGAGGCTGTCCGCAGTGAAGCTCTTGAGCTTTACAGACTGCTTAAAAGAGCAAGCGTTTATAATATTCGGTTTATTTCAATCGAGCCTGATATCGTCGAGGTATCTCAGCAGGACGAGATAACCTTTATCCCGGAAAAGGGCGCGGGCAGCTATATTGCGTCGATTGATCCGGTTTTGTGCGTTTTCTGCGAAAGCTCTCCGCATATCCTGCTTTCGGATAACTGTTCAATGCTCCTTAACAGAGCGGTTTTGAAGCTCAGCGCTCAGAATCCCATTCAGGAACTGACCGCCAATACGATAAAAGAGCTTAATCACCTTAATGATTTTGGAGTTCATAAATATCTTGTACAGTCAAAGAGGGCTGCACAGACTCTTATCGACAACGGATTCCGTGAACCTGTGGTTTCTTATCCGCTTATCAGTCAGGGAAAAATTTATCTGAGAAAGAGAAGCTATAACAGAGATAATTTTACAATAGGCTTCGCTTCGTCCCCGATGGACGACAAACAGTCGGAAGCGAGAGGAATCGATCTTCTGTGCTGTGTGATCGAAAGAAATCCCTCCGTAAGCTTTGTTATTCTCTGGAGATATGAATCGGCTGCTGTTCCCGAGATCATGAAAAATTCCGCCAATTGCAGGATAGAATACGGAAAGGTCGATATGACGGAGTTTTATTCTTCCGTTGACTGTGTTATAGTTCCGTATAAAAGCTTTGATTACAATCATGCTTGTTCGCTTTCGGCAATAGAAGCAATGCAAAACGGTATTCCGGTAATAAGCACCGATGTTTCGGGAGTATCGGAGGTCGTTGAGCAGTGCGGTCTCGGCGAGGTAGTTCCTGCGGACTGCGAAGCAATCTCTGCGGCTATCATAAAAATTGCAGACGATTATAAAACATATTCCTCCGATCGGTGCAGACAAAGACTTGAAAAGATACTGGATAATACAAACATTGTCGATCTTATCGAGCATGAGGCGGACAGACCGCTTTCCGCAAAGGCTGTAACTCTGTATGAGTGGGACAGACGTCTAAAGCTTAACAACAAATATCTTGTTAAGGGTCATCAGGCGATGAAGGAGTATTATCAGCAGCAGGAAATCGCCGATAAATATACCGAAGTCAGATTCACCTCAAAGGCGCTGAAATACTTTGATTTTATAGAACGCCAGAATATCGGAGTAATAATAAGCAGCTGTTTTGCTGACAGGAAGCCGAAAATCCTCGATGTTGCCTGTGGAGACGGCAGGATCACAAGCGAGTGCATAAAATACGGCGAGTGTACGTCTATAGACGCGAGTCCTGCAATGCTCGATATAGTGCGCAGCCGCTTTGAAAAAGAGGAAAATAAGCCAAAGCTTCAGATCTGCGACGTTATCTCCGACACACTTGGCGGCAGCTTCGATGTTATAACCTGTTTCCGCTATATAAGACATTTTGAATATGAAACAAGAAAGCTTATATACAAAAAGTTCAGAGACTGTCTGTGCGATCATGGAATTATGATATTAGACGTTCCCAATATTGATTTTGAGCTTCGTCTGAAGGAAATAACAGGCTGGCAGAATTATAACATATATGATGTTTTCTGGACAAAGGAAAGTATACTTGAAGAGCTTTCGTGCAGCGGATTCAAGGTAAAGTATATTATTCCGACAGGCGGAGGACTTATGACAAATCTGCCCGCAGATGTGAGAAAAATGCCCATGACATGGACAATTGCAGCAGAAAAAGCGTGATTTGCGCGGCGCTGATTTAATTGGATAAGCTGTCGGGAAATTTTCCCGGCAGCTTTTATTTTATAATTATTTTCACTGCGCTCTTGTATTCTGCGCACAATTTGTGTATAATAAATATATGATCTTAATTTTGCTCTTTTATTGAACCGAATGAGCAGACAATAGGAGGTATTTATATGCCAACCCCTCATAACAGCGCCGCTAAAGGCGATATTGCAAAAACCGTACTTATGCCCGGAGATCCTCTCAGAGCCGAGTTCATTGCCGAAAATTACCTTGATGATCCCATCTGCTATAACAATGTCAGAGGAATGCTCGGATATACCGGAACATATAAGGGCGTTCCTATATCCGTTCAGGGAAGCGGAATGGGTATGCCGTCGATAGGAATATATTCGTGGGAGCTTTATAACGAATATGATGTTCAGAATATTATTCGCGTGGGAACGGCAGGCTCGATCGCCGATAAGGTCGGACTTCGCGACGTTATTATCGGTATAAGCGCAAGCACAAACTCGAATTATGCTTCTCAATACAGACTTCCCGGAATTTATGCTCCGACAGCTTCGTGGAAGCTTGTTTCGGCTGCGGTCAAGGCTGCCGATGAAAAGAATTCCGTTTACCATGTTGGGAATATTTTTTCCAGCGATACTTTTTACGATGATGCGGAAAGCCTTGCCGAGTGGCAGAAGATGGGCGTCCTTGCCATTGAAATGGAATCTGCCGCATTGTATATGAACGCCGCGAGGGCAGCAAAAGACGCGCTTTGCATACTTACCGTATCCGATTGTCCGCTTAAAGGTCTTTCGACGACGGCAGAAGAGCGCAGATCGACCTTCCGCGATATGATGGAAATAGCTCTTGAAACTGCCGTTTCCGTTGCCGACGGCAAATGAGGTCAATGCTGAGAACAACGGGAACGATGTTTAAGACCTTCCCGAAAATATTTTTATTTGAGTTTATTTATAAGCTTATTCTGACGGCGATAGGCGCTCCGCTTCTCACCTTCCTGATAAATGCAGCTATGAAAAGCGCAGGCGTTTCGTATCTGACAACGGACAGAATAAGTCTCTTGCTGAAAAATCCGATTACTTGGGGAATTGCGCTGATAACGCTGTTTATTGTCGCTTTCTTTTCAATAGTCGAATTGTCTGCGCTGATAGCCTGCTATGCAAACAGCTTTGAAAAAAGAAGGTTTTCTGCTTTCGGCGCATTCAGAATAGGACTGAAAACCTTTGTAAAAGCATTCAAAGGAACGGGGATATTCAGCTTTTTCGGCTTTATGCTCGTTATGCCTCTTGCTCATTTTACTTTATCGTCAGGTATTTTCTTTGCTCCGGTTTTTCCGATTATCCGTGAAGCGGTCGATATAGTCGGCAGTCCCGTTATTATTACGCTGCTTGTGTTGCTTGAAACCATTATAATTTTTATGCTTGCAAGCCGCAGCTACAGTCTGCATTACCTTGTGCTTACCGATTATAAGTTTTCTGAATGCAATAAAAGAAGCCGTGAGCTTCTTAAAGGAAAAAAGCTTCGCACGGCCGCAGGACTAATTTTATGGGGAATTATGCTTGTTGCCGCGGTCGCAGCCGTTACATTTATTGTAAGCTTTATAATACTGTTGTTTATCAAGGGATTTTCTCGTCCGGAGGCTGCGCTGATCTCCTCGCTCAAGGTGCTTAACTACGCAGGAAAAGTGCTGTTGATAATTGCTTATATAATTTCTACGCCTGTTCTTGTTTGTTATCTTACAGCAGGCTTCCGCAAGGAGACCAAGGGAATTGAAAAGATCGATGTTCCCGATATTGACAGCAGACGAATATCAAAAGGCTTGCGGATTTCTTTTGCAGCCGTGCTTACAGCTCTGAGCGTTTTTCTGAATTTTTCCTATATTCAAGGAATTTATAAGGGCAATATCAAATTTAACGCGGGAATTTTTTCAAAGCCGCAGATGACTGCTCACCGAGGTTTTTCCTATGCCGCGCCTGAAAATACTTTGTATGCTTTTGAAAAAGCGATTGAAATAGGCTCTGATTATATCGAGCTTGACGTTCAGCAAAGCGCGGACGGTCAGCTTGTTGTAATGCACGATACGAATCTGGAACGAACTACAGACGGCAAGGGAAATGTTTCGGACTTCACTTACAATGAACTTCAGCGTCTTTCCTGCGGAAGCTGGTTCGGCAAAAGCAATGAATTTGACGATGCGCGGATAATGCTGCTTTCAGATGTTCTTGAGCTGTGCGACGGGGAAATACTGCTGAATATTGAAATAAAAAAGTGCGGAGACGTGATCGACACTGCCGATAAGGTTGCGGAGCTTCTCAATGAATACGGAATGACAGGCTCCTGTTATGTTACTTCTTTTTCTTATAAGGCTCTGAAAGAGATAAAAAGTGTTGATCCAGATATAAAGACAGGACTTATTACCAACATTTCGTCAACGGTAGTTTATTCGCAGCTGAAATATATTGACGCGGTAAGTCTGAATTATCTGTTTGTTAATCAGAACACGGTAAGCGGTGCGCATCGGAACGGTAAAAAGGTCTTTGTATGGACAGTAAACAGCCGCGACGAGATGGAACGGATGATCTCAATTGGCGTGGACAATATTATTACCGATCGTCCTGATCTTGCGGCAGAGACCATATATTCCTACGGAAAAGGAGAATGGGTATTATCTTTGCTAAAATCAATTTTTGGCTCGTAAAGCGTTCGGAAGATACTGAATCAAAATGCTGATAATAAATTAAGCCCGAAGGTGATCAAACAAAATCACTTTCGGGCTGAGTTTTATTCCGTTGATTATTTTGCTTTTATTTCTCCTGCAAGCTCAAAGCCTTTTTTCGAAGCAATTACGGCGATAATTTCGTTGATGACCGCAGCAGCAGCAATTGTACCTGTTACTATTGCTGCCAGTTCAGGTTCTGACTCTGCCAGTACGGAACTGATAATTCCCGTAAAGACCAATGAAACGCCGGAGTGCGGCAGCAAGGTAAGTCCGAGGAACTTTTGTACGGTGATCGGCATTTTGCAAAGCTTTGCTCCGATCCTTGCGCCGCCGTACTTTCCGCACATACGTGATATGATATAAACGAAGGTATACAGACCTGCACCCATGATAAGATGATAATCTAAAGGTGCGCCGAGGTCAACGATTGCGGCTAACAAGCTGACCGCAACGACAGGATGTACCCAGTTTATCAGTTCGTTCAGTTTTTCCTCTGAGATCATATTGGAAAATACGGCAGAGAACGAAACGCCAATTAGCATATAATTCAGAGCTATATTTGTAAATACCGTTTTGTTAAGGATCAGTCCGACAGCGGCAGTAACGGTAATGCTGCAAATGATCGTTGCCACCGTACTGATTTTTCCGTGTATTTTTTGCAGAATTTTTCCGGCAGCAAATCCGACAACAGCGCCGATAATAACCGGGAGAAAAATCATAACGGGAATCATGTAAAGCGGAACGGTTCCTCCCGATACGCTGCGCGCTATAAATGAGTTGACTGTAAAAAATACGGCAATACCAACAATATCGTCTAATACCGCCATAGGGATAAGAGCGTCCGTAACCGGTCCGGAGGTGTGGAATTCCTGTACAATGGACAAGGCTGGGGCGGGAGCAGTCGCAAGGGCGATTCCTCCAAAGGCAAAGGCAAGGTAAATCGGTACGTCCGTAAAATAAAATATAACTCCGAAAACTAACGATACAAATAAAAATGTACCCAATGACTGGGTAAGAGTTGTTACTATTAAAGCCTTTCCGTAGCTTTTTATCTTCTTCCATATAAGCTCAGTGCCGAGCATTAATCCAAAGGCGCATTGCATCCATGTAATTATCAGCTTGTACCATGCTGAATCAATGACGTCCTGCGGCATAAGAGCAACGGCGTGCGGTCCAAGTATCATGCCGACTATCAGCCAGCCAAGAATTGAGGGCAATTTTAACTTTGCAATAAGCTTTCCTGCAAAAAATGCTATCAATAACACGATTATCCATCTTAAAAAAATCATATTTTTCCTCACCAAACTTTATAAATGATTTTCTGTAAAGAAACAGATAAGCATAATAATTATTATATAATATTGCGGAGATTTTGTCAACATATAAAATCAAATTTTTTGACTTATACTTGTGTGCATCATTTTATATTGCTATTAAAACAAAACGGCTGTACTTATGATGTACAGCCTTCGAGGAGAGATAAAATAAATTTAGAGGGGGAATTGGGGGATTACTTAAGGGAAAACTGATGAATCAGCATTTCCTTTATCCATTTACTATTATAGATAACTAATCTTAAAATAATCTTAAAAAAAGGAAAATATATCAATAAAAACTTTTGCGTAAATTTGAACAGATCAGTTAACCTTTTTAGCCGAAAGTATCGTATATCCGTAAGGCGATATTTTTACGGTATTATTTTCGTAATTTCCGCAAACCGTACCGGTGATTTGATAATTTCCGAGAATTTCGCTGATATTATTTACATAAGCGTCGTTTCCGCAGCGGTTTATGAAAATAAGATTATCCGTTTTGCCGGTACGCGAAAAGGCTATAACGTTATCGTCGCTGTAGATAAAATAGATATTGCCGTTTTTCATTGAGGGCATAAGCTTTCTTATCCTGCAAAGCTCGCGGGTATATTCTATAAGCTCCTTATCCTCGTTTCCCCAAGGATAGCAGCGGCGGTTAAATGGGTCTTTATAACCCTGAAGTCCGGCTTCGTCGCCGTAATAAATACTTGGCACGCCGGGCAGGAAAAACTGAAGCGCCATTGCGGTTTTAAGCAGGCATTTTCCCCTATAGTACTCGTCGTTGTTCAGATATCGTTCAGCCATCCAGTCCTTGCTCTTGCCGTCGCAGTTTTCTCCGCCGAGACGATTTATTGCACGTTCGATATCGTGAGTTGAAACAAAGTTCATAAGAACGTCTATGCTGGGCTTAGGATAATTCTCCATGATGGTCATAACGGAGTTTATAAGATTTTCCGCAGAGCCGCCCTTTGTATAGTTTATGATCGCTTCTCTGAACGGATAATTCATAACGGAATCGAGCTGATTTCCGAGAAGATAGCGGCGTTTTACTCCGTAGCTTTCCTTATTGGAGGCATCCTCCCAGACTTCTCCTATGACTATTTTATCGGGAGCGAAGCTTTTCACGCTTTTTCTCAGGTTGTCAAGGAATTTATCGGGAAGCTCGTCGGCAACGTCAAGTCTCCAGCCTGCGGCTCCGAGGGAAAGCCAGTATTGCAGAACTCCGTCGTCTCCGCAGATATAATCCGTATAGCTTTCGTTGTTTTCCCATACGTTCGGAAGAGTATCGATGCCCCACCAAGCCTCATAGCTGTTTGGATAATCTGTGAAAGTGTACCATTCATAGTACGGACTTTCCTTTGAGTTAAAAGCTCCGTCATTCGGATAGCGGTTAAATTTGTTGAAATAAACGCTGTCTGCTCCGGTATGGGAGAACACTCCGTCAAGAATAACGGAAATTCCGTGTTTTTTTGCTTCTGCGCAAAGCTCCGAGAACTCCTCGTTAGTTCCGAGAAGAGGATCGACTTTCATATAATTTGCGGTATTGTAGCGATGATTTTCGTGGGATTCAAAAATCGGATTCAGATAAATACAGGTAACTCCAAGCTCTTCAAGATAGGTCAGCTTTGATTGAATACCGGCAAAATCGCCTCCGAAATAATCGTTGTTCCAGACATGACCGTTTTCGTCCGGCTTATAATAGGGAGTTCCTCCCCAATCATCGCGCATAACTCTGCCGTAAGGAATATCTTCATGAACTTTTCCGCTTTTGCAGAAGCGGTCGGGGAAGATCTGGTACATAACGCCGCCCTTTAAAAAGTCGGGCGTATTGTAATCGTCCGCATAGACGGTAAGCTGAAACATATCTCCCGTATCGACAGCTCCTTCGTGGCAGTTGACCTTCTTTATATAGTGGCGGATACCTCCGCAGGTATATGAAAAATAATAGTAATGAACGTCGTTGTAGCGGGCGTTGTAATCGGCGGAATAAACGCTGCATTCATCGTCCTGAGCAGACAGCTTCATAGTCAGAAAGCGTTCCTTGAAACCGGTGCGAAACAGCACGAGAACCGGAGGAAAGTCAGGTATAACGTCCTTTGGAAGCCTGATAGAAAAAGTGCAGGTTTCAAATTGCCTGATAGCTCCGAAAATTGATTTGTAATTAAGATCCCACGAGTCATATATCGGGTTCATCAAAATACCTCCAAATTAATTATTGACATTCCGCCGCTGAATATTATTTACGGCGGTATTTGAAAACAAGTCCCGCAGCGGCTAAGATTCCTGCAAGACCGATAATAGCTGCTGAAACTACAGCTGTTGAAACATCGTCGCTTATTGTGATCGAAAAGTCCACGCTTGACGGTAGGAATTGCAAAGCAAGTTTTTCTGCTGATAAGAGCCATGCTCCGAGCATAGCAAGTATCGCGGACGATTTGAGAAGAATATTTATTTTAGCATATCTTATTACTGCAAAAATTGCCCATACCAAAGCCAAAATGCACAAGGCGGCGATTATCCCCGTAAGAAAGCTTTCCCAAACTCCGTATTTCAGAGTTCCGTAGGCGACAACTGCCAGTATCATAACGGTATCGGCAGCCATGCAAATAAGAGCCTTGTTGTTTCCGATATATTTGCCGATAAGATCACAGCGAACGATAAAGGGCAGAAAAACGATGCACAGTCCCAGAGTTACGGACAAAAATGCCATAAAGAACCAGTCGCCGCCGCTGTATATGTTTCCCGAAAGCAGCAGAAGCGTCAGTGAAAAATAGGAGCTTGCAAGGGTGACAAGTCCCTTATGTTTTTTTGCGATGACCGGAGCGTTAAGCAGCGAAGCGGTAAGCATTAGCGAAGTTAAAAGAATACAAAGCTTTGACGGAGCGTGTTCCCTGATAACAAAAACAATGAAACAGGGTATGATCGCCGACAAATAGCCTAAAGCGAGTATGGCGTTATATACCGCAACAAATATTTTGTATTTTTTCGCCATTTGTACAAGCTTGCGCTGATTTTCATCGTCGCTTGCCATGCAAAGCTCGTGTTCGGTAATATTAAGAGCGCTGCATATATCGGAGATCATGGTGATATCGGGGTAGGAGACTCCTCTTTCCCATTTGCTGACGGCGGATTCCGTAACGTAAAGCCGTTCGGCAAGGGCTTTCTGAGAGAGACCTGCTTCCTTTCGCTTTGCCTGAATGAATTTTCCGAATGTAATTTTATCCTGCATAATTTTTCACCTCAAATGAATTTGGCGCATTGCAATGTTTCCATAAATAAATTATAGATAACGCTTGGAAAAATGTCAACAAAATTCGGTGAAAACAGGGGTGGACAGGCAGTCGAGTAACGCAGATACGTTGTTTGCGGGAATATTTCGGCGAAAAAACAGGCGAGCAATGCCCGCCCGTTTTAAGGTGCGAAATTATTTTAAATGCCAGATGTTTTCGGCATATTCTGTAACGGCGCGGTCGGCGGAGAAGATTCCGGCGCCTGCTATGTTGTTGAGCGACATCTTTGCCCATTTATTCTTATCGTTATAGCACTCGGTCGAATATTTCTGAGCCTGTCTGTACGAATCGAAATCGGCAAGAACCATATACGGATCGCGGTCCTTAAGAGAATCTGCAACGTCGTTGAAGGTGCAGCCGTTTATGCCGTGATACATACGCTCGATGCAATTTCTGATGATATCGTTGTTCATGAAGTAATCCGTAGGATTATATCCTCTTGCTTTAAGAGCGTTTACTTCCTCGGTCTTCATACCGAAGATGATGATGTTTTCATCGCCGGCAGCTTCCTTGATCTCGATATTAGCTCCGTCAAGAGTACCGAGAGTAACAGCTCCGTTAAGCATAAGCTTCATATTTCCCGTACCGGAAGCTTCTGTTCCGGCAAGCGATATCTGCTCTGAAATATCGCTGGCAGGCATAAGGATCTCGGAAAGTGTAACGCAGTAATTTTCAAGGAATACTACGGAGAGCTTCTTTGAGATCTTCGGATTCTTTCTGATCTCCTCGGAAATTGCCCAGATCATTTTAATGATCTGCTTTGCAAGGTAGTAACCGGGAGCAGCCTTTGCGGCAAAAATATATGTTTTCGGAGTAAAATCTGCGTCAGGATTATTGAGAAGATAATTGTAATCCGCAAGAATATTCATAACGTTAAGGTGCTGTCTCTTATATTCGTGGAGACGCTTTACCTGAACGTCGAAAATGCTGTTCGGGTCAAGAACGAGCTTGGTTGTGTTCTTAACGTATTTGCAGAACTTTTCCTTGTTCTGTTTTTTAACGTCCATGAGCTTGGCGAGGACTTCCTCATCGTTTTCATATTTTTTGAATTTTGAAAGATAAGCGCCGTCCTTAATAAATTTATCGCCGATAGTATCGGTAAGAAGCTGTGTAAGTCCGGGGTTGGATTGATAAAGCCATCTTCTGTAAGCGATACCGTTTGTTACGTTCTTGAATTTCTCAGGAGTATTTTCATATTCATCGCGGAAAACATCTCTCTTAATGATCTCCGAGTGAAGCTTTGAAACGCCGTTGATGCTGTGCGAGGAAGCTACGCAGAGAGTAGCCATGTGTATCTGATTATCCTTAATGATCGACATACGGGTAGTTTTTGCGCTGTCGTATCCGTTTTTCTCCATAAGAGACTGACAGTAGCGGTTATTGATCTCAACGATGATAGAGAATATTCTCGGAATAACGTGCTTAACGAGATTAACGTCCCATTTTTCGAGAGCTTCTGCCATAACGGTATGATTTGTGTAGGCAAACGTATTAGTAACTATATTCCAAGCCTTTTCCCATGTATATCCGCAGTCGTCGAGAAGAATTCTCATAAGTTCGGGTATAGCAAGCGTCGGGTGGGTATCGTTGATATGGATAGCGACCTTTTCGTGGAGATTATCGAGAGTTCCGTAAACTGCCATATGATTGTTTACGATATCGCCGATAGAAGCCGCACAGAGGAAGTACTGCTGTCTCAGGCGGAGCGACTTACCTTCAAGGTGATTATCGTTAGGATAAAGGACCTTTGAAATTGCATTTGCGATGGAGTTCTGAGCCAGCGCGCTTGCATAGTCGCCCTTGTTGAACATATTCATATCGAAGCTTGGAGCTTTTGCCGACCAGAGACGGAGAACGGAAACGCCCTCTGAGCCGTATCCGGAAACGTACATATCGTATGGGATAGCCACAACAGAGTTATAGTTGACATGAGAGATATGGTGATACTGATTATCCCAGTATTCCTGAAGCTCGCCCTCAAAGTGAATGTCTATTGAAAGCTCCGGCTTTGCCACAAGCCAAACGGAGCCGCCGGGAAGCCAGTTATCGGGAAGCTCGGTCTGCCAGCCGTCCTCAAGCTTCTGCTGGAAGATGCCGTATTCATAGCAGATGGAGTAGCCCATAGCCGGATAACCCTCGGTTGCAAGAGCGTCGAGGTAGCAGGCTGCAAGACGTCCGAGACCGCCGTTTCCGAGACCTGCGTCCGGTTCGTTATCATAGATCTTATCGAGATTTATATCATATTCCTTCAGCATACTGCGGATATCATCGGCAAGCTCAAGATTGTAAATGCTTGTTTTAAGCGAACGTCCCATAAGGAATTCCATTGAAAGGTAGTATATCTGCTTACCGCCCACAGAATGAGTATGGTTTACAAAGCTCTGTCTCTTTTTTTCAAGAATTGAAACGATTATAGATGAAAGAACCTGATAAACCTGTTTATCTGATGCTTCCTCGGGTGATACATTATAAAGCATCTGAAGCTTTTCCGGAAAATCCTTTTTAATTTGTTCCATAAGAGGATTTGCTTTTTTAGTAGCCATAAACTTCTCCTTCTCCGGCGAAAACATATTCAAAAGCCGCTGTGCAGCGCCGGATACAACAGCAGTCTGTGATAATAATAATTATGCCCATGAAACGACAAATTTAACGTTCCACAGCAGAAAGCAACAAAACGCCTTAATAATTATACTATATTTTGTCTTATTTTGCAATTGTATATTTTCACAAATATTTATCAACGAAATTTTACACATCGTAGAAAAAATTAATTGAAATGTTTTCCCTGCGTTGATTAGAAATACGGTTATACTAAAAGTATATTTAAGCTGAACTAATTATAAAAAAGAACGGGCGTTATCTGCCCGTTCCAAGTATTAAAGCTTATTTTTTTCGTTTTCGATCATTTTGATAAGATCGTCCACTGACATATCCGATGATCTCTTTTTCTTTTCGTTTGTTTCGGATTTTGAAATTATATCGTCAATATCGGGCGAGCTGCTTTTCTTTGCCGGAGCAGCCGATACGGGACTTCTCAATGGAGCAGTTTTCGGAACATCGTTTCTTGCCATTTCCGCAAGCTGAGATTTTGAAAGAATTCCGGTATTATCGGTAACAGCTTCGTTCGGCAATTTTTCGTACTGTCCGTAAAGCTTTGTATTAAACGAACCGGTTCTTTCTGCTTCGGCTGTTTTTCTCAGCATTTCTTCTCTGAGTGCGTCGGCTGTAGGCGCTGTAGATGATTGTCCGCCCATATTTCTTGCGGCAAATGCAGACTCGGCAGCGGATCTCTGAGCCTTGAACTGCATTGTGCGCTCTTTTTCCTTTTGATAAGGAGAATCAGGATTTACCTGCTTCTGGCTGAAGTTTTCGGCGATTGACATCTTTTTGCGCTCAAAGTCGTTGCTTGGCTGGATCTCCTGTGAAGGTTCAAACAGCGGAGTTCCCGACTTTGCGTGGGAAGGAACGCGGTTTTCCTCTTCTTTCGCTTCTTCTTCGTCATATTCATAGAAATCGTAATCCTGATCGTCCTCTTCAACGTCCGACGATGCGATTTTGACGATAAGCATTATGACGAGTATAACGCACGGAAGTATAAGTTCAAGCAGAATACCTTTTATATTGAGAGTGAATCTAATAAATTTTCCGAGCTCAAGGCTTATAGGATTGCCGGTACATACAGCTACTATTTGTTCCTTTGCAATGGCGCTGTCCGTTTCGTAGCCCTTTGAGGTTGCCGTAGCGTATTTAACCGAACCGTCCTCGGCAGTGATGACCTCGTAAATGCTTCTGAGGCTGAGAGTTGTCGGATCGGACGCAGGATAGCAGATTACGACATCGCCTTTTGTAATATTGGCATCGGCTGCATCGGCGGCTAAAATAGCCGAGCCGTCCTCGATCATATTACCCATTGGGTTAAGGTCGCCGGCAATATAGATGTATCGTCCGAAGATATGCGGAGTTTTATTCTTTGAAAAAAGAATATTTACTGCAAGCGAGACTGCAATGAATAATATGCAGATAATAATGATAACGGTTTTTAAAATTGAAAATCCTTTTTTATTTTCCATGTCTACCATTTCCTTTTCTTAATTTTGACAGCTTACGCTTTATATTTCAGGCTGATTTTTTATGTAAATCTATACTAATGCAAAGTATATTTTTATTATAGCACATATTCTGACAAATTTCAAACTTTTTTTCAATTTTATTTTTTAAAAATATATTTTCTGCATACAGGAGCTTCTTTAGGGAATAATATTGCTGATAGTATTTGGCTTTATATATATGCATTTCTGCCGCAAAACTCCGGAGATTCGGCATAAAATCCGACTTGCCGTCTTTTTGACATACGAATTTTCGGTTCATCATCTCTTGGGAGTTTTGCAGCAGCAGCGAATATAGAATATAAATGTATAAAAAGTTTCTAAAGCAATCTTTGGGAGATTTGCTTTTTGTGTTTCTTTTCCGCAGTATTGGTACGGGAGAAACTAAATATTGACAAATCCGATCATGTTTGATATAATTATTAGTAATAAAGTCGAATATTGTATTTTGTGAGGTGTTCTATGAACAACAGAAAAGGCATAATTAAGGCCGTTTTGATTTTTACGCTTGTTATGTCGGTAGGTATGCTTGCTTATATGCTGATCTCGGCGTATTTCGGCTCAAAAAATAAAATGGTTATAGATGTCGATTCCGTAGAGCTTGTTCAGCTTGAGGAGATCAATGACGGAGCGCCTATCGCTGTTGTGGATACTTCGCTTGGAGAGATCAGATTTGTTCTCTATCCGGAATATTCTCCTAATGCGGTTGAAAATTTTATTAAGCTTGCAGAGAGCGGCACGTATAACAATACTTACGTTTTCCACTCGGAGTCCGGAGCTTACAGCGCAGCGGGATCTCCGAACAAGGACGGTACTCTTGGAGACGATTACGATAAAAACACCGAGCTTGTTGAGCGCGAGCTTAATCAGAATCTCTGGCCTTTCAAGGGTGCGGTTTGCAGTCTTACTTCAACAGTCGATAAAAGCTTCCTTGAATCCGTATTCGGCGGAGGAACTTATTATTGCGGAAGCAGATTTGCTTTGATAAACACTATCGAGTTTACCGACGAGATAAAGGAAGAGCTGCGTGCTTCCTCGGAGGGCAGCGAAAAAATCGCCGAAGCCTTTATCGAAAACGGCGGTATACCGAATTTTTCACAGCAAATGACTGTTATCGGTCAGGTGTATCAGGGAATCGATATAGTTGAACAGCTTTCTCAGCTTGAAGTTGAAGAATCCGAGGAAGGAACGTATAAAATCCCCAAGGAAGATATCATGATAAACTCGGTTACTATCAGCGAGTATTCTTCCGAAGAGGATAATGTGAAAAATAATAATTAATTGCGGTTTATACTTTGTGTATTACGTTAAATTGAGATAATTCTTTCGTCTGATTTGCCATACCTTTTCTAAAAGCTGACAAAATTTCGGATCGGCTATTTACAAATGAAAGTAATTATTGTATAATATAAAGGTTGATATTGCACATAGTTTATTTGCTTAATAAAATAAAGTTTTTTATAATGATTATTTAAGGAGTGAACACAATGCTTAAAAAAGTATTGACTGTTTTGGTTTGCAGCGCGCTTACTGCCGGCTGCATGATCTCATGCGGAAAAGAAATTACGGTTGACGACGACCCGGAAAGTTCCGTTTCGGAATCTTCGAAAAATAATGAAGACTCTGCTTCGGAAGGTTCAAAAAATAACGAAAGCTCTTCCGTTGCCAATATTACTGCTCCGGAAAACGGTGAGCAGATCATCGTTATGAAAGTTAAAGGCTATGACGGAGAGATCAAGATCAAGCTCTTCCCAGAATATGCCGACAAGGGCGTTGAAAATTTCGTGGAGCTTGCCAAGAAAGGCTACTACGACGGACTTACTTTCCACAGAGTTATAAAGGATTTCATGATCCAGGGCGGCGATCCTCTCGGTACAGGTACAGGCGGCGAGTCTATATGGGGCGATAAGTTCGAGGGAGGTACAGATCCTCATCTTATTCATATGTCGGGAGCTGTAGCTTATGCAAACAGCGGCGCTACCTCAACAAACGGTTCGCAGTTCTACATCGTTACCGGTACTTCTTACGACGAGGAAACTCTCGATCAGATGGCTGCATATTACGGCCTTGATATGTCCGACGAGGTTAAGAATCTCTATACGACTATCGGCGGAGCGCCATGGCTCGACGGCGGATATACCGTTTTCGGTCAGGTCTTTGAAGGTCTTGACATAGTTTACGATATCCAGAACGTAGCCGTTAATGAAGCCAATTCAATGCCTCTTGAAAGTGTTATTATGGAGTCCGTTAAGGTTGCCGAATACAACGGCGAAGACCTTAACTGGTATATTGAAGATTACGAGTAATTTTGTAAATTTATTATAATATGTGTTGGTGCTTTGGGCACGGAATAAAAGAAAGAGTTCAGGAGCAAGATATATATAGATCCTGAAAATTAAGGAGAGAATGTTTTTGGATAAGTTTGTGATCAAAGGCGGCAGACGCCTCTCCGGTGAAATAACTGTCAGCGGAGCAAAAAATGCCGCAGTAGCTATTCTGCCTGCTGTAATTCTGTCCGACGAGGCTTGTATCGTTGAAAATGTCCCGAACATAAGCGATGTAAATATTAGCTTGAGGATACTTAAAGAAATGGGCGCAAAGGTCGAATGCCTCGGTAAGGATTGCTATAAAATCGACCCTACAAGCATTGACAAATTCTGTGTTCCGTATGAGATCGCAAGAAAAATGCGCGCTTCATATTATTTTCTCGGCGCATTGTTGGGAAAGTTTAATAAGGCAAGAGTTTCTATGCCCGGCGGCTGTCCGCTCGGAGACAGACCGATAGATCAGCATCTTAAGGCGTTTGCAGCTTTAGGAGCAGATTATACCCTCAGTCAGGGAATGATCGATCTTACTGCCGATCACCTCAGAGGAAGTCAGATATTCCTTGACGTTGTTTCGGTCGGCGCTACTATGAATGCAATGCTTGCCGCGGTAAAAGCCGAAGGTCTTACCGTTATCGAAAACGCTGCCAAAGAGCCGCATATCGTTGATCTTGCCAATTTCCTGAACTCTATGGGAGCTAATATAATGGGCGCGGGCACGGACGTTATCAAGGTGCGCGGAGTTGAACGTCTCCACGGAACCTCCTATGCGGTAATTCCCGATCAGATAGAAGCCGGCACGTTTATGATAGCTGCTGCTGCAACCAAGGGCGACGTTATAATCAAAAATATTATACCTAAGCATCTTGAATCCATTACCAAAAAGCTTGAAAAAATCGGCGTAAATATAGAGCTTTACGACGACAGCATGCGAGTCTGGGTGGACGGTCCTCTTGTCAAGACAAGCGTTAAAACTACTCCGCATCCGGGATTTCCTACTGATATGCAGCCGCAGATCGCTACGCTGCTTACACTGGCGGAGGGTACAAGTATAGTGACTGAGGGCGTATGGGAACAGAGATTCCGTTACGTTGACGAGCTGAGACGCATGGGAGCCGATATTTCCGTTGACGGAAAGGTTGCCGTTATCGAGGGCACGGGTCATCTTATGGGTGCTCCTGTAAAGGCGTGCGACCTCAGAGCCGGAGCTGCGCTTATTATAGCCGGTCTTGCTGCAAGCGGAATTACTGAAATTGAGGATATTTTCCATATAGAACGCGGATATGACTGTATGGAGGAGAAGCTTAGAGCTATAGGCGCTGATATCGAAAAAGTAAGTGTTCCTGATGCTGCTGTGAAAGAAGAAAAAAAGGAAGCTGTCTGATATCTGAAAATATTTCGGGACGTATCGTTGATACGTCCTTTTTTGCGTACTTTTTTGGAAAAAGCTTTCATACTATTAATGAAACAACGTTTTTTGGCTGTCAAGGAAATTTTACGAAGATTTATTTTCCGATAAAAAATTTCAAAATTCGCTTTATTTATTCATAAAAATAGTGTATAATGTATATGTGTGCAGGAACATATTATGGGCGAGTATCCGCAGTACTGCTTGAATCGGCTGTAATGTTCAAATTGTAAATTTCTTTTTTATAATTGAGGTGCAATATGATAAAAAAATATTCTCTCGGTATCGACGTTGGTTCAACTACGGTTAAAACGGTTATTACCGACGCGGATGGAAATATAATTTATTCAAAATATCAGCGTCATATGTCCAAAGTAAAGGAAACGGTCATAGATCAGCTGAAAATTATACGTGCCGATTATCCCGACGAGTCGTTTACCGTTTGTATTACAGGCTCGGCAGGACTCGGACTTGCCAATTCGGCTGAGATCCCGTTTGTTCAGGAGGTTCACGCTGCGTTCCTTGCCGTAAAGAAAAAGCAGCCGGACGCAGACGCTGTTATCGAGCTTGGCGGCGAGGACGCTAAGATAATTTTCCTGACCGGCGGAGTTGAGCAGCGTATGAACGGCTCATGCGCCGGAGGAACAGGCGCGTTTATAGATCAGATGGCTATTCTTCTCGGAATTACGGCTGACGAGCTCGACAAGCTTTCACTTCGCTCTCAGAAAACATATCCTATAGCTTCGCGCTGCGGAGTTTTTGCAAAATCGGATATACAGCCGCTTCTTAATCAGGGAGCGCGCCGCGAGGATATTGCGGCAAGTATCTTTCAAGCCGTTGTAGACCAGACTGTCTCCGGTCTTGCTCAGGGACGTTCTATCGAGGGAAAAGTCCTTTTCCTCGGCGGACCGCTTTTCTTCCTTGACGGACTTAAAAGGGCGTTTGTGAAAACTCTCGGATTAAGCGAACAAAACGCCGTATTTCCGCAGGAAGCTCCTGTTTTTGTAGCTTACGGCTGTTCCGTTTACGCTTCGGAGCTTGACGATTCCTATAAAATCGAAAAGCTTATAGAAAAAATTGAAAATGCCCATGCGTCTGACAATATCATTACAAGCGAACCGCTTTTTGCTTCTCATGCGGAGTACGATGAATTTATAGAGCGTCATAAGAAATTCGACCTTAAATATGCCGATATTGCTACATATACAGGTGACGCTTATCTGGGAATAGATGCAGGTTCTACTACTACCAAGCTCGTTCTTATTACCGATAACGGAGAAATGCTGTACAGTCATTATTCTTCGAATCAGGGACAGCCGCTTGATAAAATCGTTTCTCAGGTCAAAAAGATCTATTCTATCATGAATCCCGGCATAACGATAAAAGGCTCGGCTGTTACAGGATATGGAGAAGAGCTTATAAAATCCGGACTTTCAGTAGATTTCGGCATTGTTGAAACGGTCGCTCATTTTAAAGCAGCTTCCTATTTTTGTCCGAATGTAGATTTCATCATCGACATAGGCGGTCAGGATATTAAATGCTTCAAAATCAAAAACGGCGCGATCGACAGCATTATGCTCAATGAGGCTTGCTCTTCAGGCTGCGGTTCGTTTATTCAAACCTTTGCTATGGCGCTCGGCTATGATATTTCGGAATTTTCAAAGCTCGGTCTTTTCGCCGAGCACCCTGTAGATTTAGGCTCCCGCTGCACCGTATTCATGAACAGCTCTGTCAAGCAGGCGCAGAAGGACGGAGCTACCGTTGAGGATATTTCCGCAGGACTTTCTTCGTCTATCATCAAAAATGCCATTTATAAGGTCATACGTGCGAAATCTGTCGATGAACTCGGTGAAAATATTGTTGTTCAGGGCGGAACATTCCTTAACGACGCGGTTCTGCGTTCCTTTGAAAAGGAGCTTGGCAGAAACGTTATCCGTCCGGCTATATCGGGACTTATGGGAGCTTTTGGCTGCGCTCTTTATGCCAAGGAGATGAACAGCGGAGAAGTTTCTTCTCTCATCGGCAAAGATGCTGTGGAAAATTTCTCGTATACGTCAAGATCTGCCCAGTGCGGCGGCTGTACTGCCAATTGTCAGCTGAATATCATACAGTTCGGCGAAAACAGACGCTTTATATCGGGCAATCGCTGTGAAAAGGGAAGCGGTCTTGCAAATAAAAATAAAATTCCAAATCTTTATGAATACAAATATGACAGCATAATCAATACCGTAAAAAGCGGACAGCCTTCAAATCCGATCGGAAAGGTCGGACTTCCTCTTGCGCTCAGCTTCTATGAACAGCTTCCCTTCTGGCACAAGCTTTTCACGGAGCTTGGCTTTGAAACCGTTTTATCCGATGAAAGCTCGCGTCATATGTATTATCTCGGTCAGCATACGATCCCGTCGGATACGGTTTGCTATCCTGCAAAGCTTACACACGGACATATTGAAAACCTTATCGACAAAGGCGTAGATTTCATCTTCTATCCGTGTATGAGCTATAATATCGACGAGGGCGAAAGCGATAATCATTATAACTGTCCTGTTGTTGCGTATTATCCGGAGCTTCTTCTTGCAAACAATCCGCGCCTGAACGATGAAAATTTCGTTCACCCGTATATGGATCTGAACAACCGCAAAAACGTTGTCAATGTTCTTAAAAAATCGCTTAAAAAATACAATATCAAGGGAAAAATTCCTGCCGCGGTCGATAAGGCATACGAAGCCATGACGAAATTTTCAAATGATAATGCCGCAAAGGCAAGAGAGATCATTGCTCAGGCTCGCGCCGAGGGACGCAATATCATCGTGCTTGCAGGCAGACCGTACCATATAGATAAGGAGATCAACCACGGAATCCATAAGCTTATAACAAGCCTCGGAATGGCAGTAGTTACGGAGGACAGCGTTGCGCATCTTGCGCATACTCCTAAGCTCGGAGTTCTTAATCAGTGGACGTATCATTCAAGGCTGTATCGTGCGGCAGAGTATGTAACAACTCAGCCCGATATGCAGCTTGTTCAGCTTGTCTCCTTTGGCTGCGGAATCGACGCCGTTACCACCGACGAGGTAAGAACGATCCTTGAATCTAAGGGAAAGCTTTATACTCAGCTTAAGATCGATGAAATAAATAATCTCGGCGCGGCAAAAATAAGACTGAGAAGCCTTGTTGCAGCTATGAACCGCTGAACAGACAAAGAATAGATTAACGGAGGTACAAAAATGCCTGAATACGTAAAATTTACGCAGGATATGATAAAAACTCATACGATCCTCGTGCCGGATATGCTTCCGATCCACTTCAAGCTTCTTATCAGCATTTTTGAAGCAAACGGTTATAAAATGGAGCTTTTGCAGAACGAATCGCGTTCGGTAGTGGACGAGGGGCTGAAAAACGTTCACAACGACGCCTGTTATCCGGCTCTTCTCGTTATAGGTCAGTTTATGGACGCGCTTAAAAGCGGTAAATACGATCCGAATAAGACCGCTTTGCTGATAACTCAGACGGGCGGAGGCTGCCGTGCTTCAAATTACATTCATTTGCTGAGAAAGAGCGTAGCGAAAAATTTTCCGCAGGTACCTGTTGTTTCGCTCAATTTCAGCGGCCTTGAAAAGGACAGCGCATTTAAGATCACGCCTGTGATGTTTCTCAAGCTGCTTTATGCCGTTCTTTACGGAGATCTGCTTATGACCTGCTACAATAAATGCCGAGCCTACGAGCTTGTCAAGGGAAAATCCTTAAGCGTTCTAAATAAATGGCAGAACAAGCTTGGAGAGATTTTCAGAACCGGCAGCAATCAATATCTGAAAACAAAAAAGCTGTATAATGAGATCCTGAATGACTTTGCCGCCGTAGAGCTTAGCAAGGTCAAGAAAATACGTGTTGGTATTGTCGGCGAGATCTATGTAAAGTATTCGCCGCTTGCAAATAATCATCTTGAGGATTTCCTTATTTCCGAGGGCTGTGAGCCTGTAGTTCCGTCGCTTCTTGAATTCGTAATGTACTGCGCCGCAGGAACCTTCAACGACGCAAAGATCTACGATAAGAAAACCATGTCCTCGAGTATTTATAAGCTAGGCTACAAGCTGATCTATAAGAAGCAGAGAGAGCTTATCGATGCCATGAAAAAGCAGGGCAGCTTCGAGCCGCTCCACGACTTCGAGCACCTTCGCAAGCTTGCCGACAAGTATATCAATCAGGGCGTCGTTATGGGAGAGGGCTGGCTTATTCCTGCCGAAATGGCTGCTCTGGCAAAGTCGGGAGTCGAAAATATTATCTGCGCTCAGCCGTTTGGCTGTCTGCCTAATCATATCGTCGCAAAGGGAATGTCGCGCGCGATAAAGAAGGATAATCCGAATGCGAATATCGTAGCTATAGATTACGACCCCGGCGCTACCCGTGTAAATCAGGAAAACAGGATCAAGCTTATGCTTGCCAATGCAAGGAAACAATCATGATAAAAACAAGAAACGGCGAAATAGTTGATTCCAACGAAAAGCAGAATCGGCTTTTAAAAGGACTGTACGGTTCGGCAGCGGGAAGAATGTCGCTGAAGCTTCTGACAGCTCTGCAGGTTTCCGCGGCGGTGGGAGCTTTTATGGATTCGAGTGCGTCGAAGCCTCTTATAAAAAGATTTATCAGGACGAATAATATCGACACCTCTCAGTATGTTATGGAGGGGATAAATTCATATAACGATTTCTTTACGCGCAGGATAAAGGAGGGTAAACGTCCCTTTGACTGCGAACCGAGACATTTTGTCAGTCCCTGTGATTCAAAGCTTTCGGTGTACCGTATATGTGACCGCAGCATTTTTCGCATAAAGGATTCGGCTTACAGAGTTAATGACCTTGTGAACGACAATGCTCTCGCAAAAAAATACAACGGCGGTCTGTGCCTTATTTTCAGGCTTGAGGTCAATGATTACCATAGGTATTTTTACATTGACGGCGGAACCAAGTCGCGGAATCGATTTATTCCCGGCGAGCTTCATACCGTTAATCCGATCGCTCTGGAGCATTATAATATTTACAAGCGCAATTGCCGCGAGTATACCGTTATGCATACGGATAATTTCGGCGATATTGTGCAGATCGAGGTCGGCGCAATGCTTGTGGGAAAAATTGATAATTATCATCAGGAATACATATTCAGCCGCGGAGAGGAAAAGGGAAAGTTCCTTTTCGGCGGTTCGACGATAGTTCTGCTTGTTGAGAGAAACAGAATAAAAATTGACGGCGATATTCTGAAAAATATGGCTGACGGCTGCGAAACGGTCGTTAAATGCGGAGAAAAAATAGGTATTGCCTGTGATTGAATAAAAAAAGAGCGCATTATGCGCTCTTTTTTACATATTATTTCGGTTTTCAAGTGCCTTGTAAAGCGTGACCTCATCGGCGTATTCAAGAATACCTCCGACAGGCAGACCAAAGGCAAGTCTTGTTACCGTGATCCCCATAGGCTTAAGAAGTCCGGCGATATACATGGCGGTAGCGTCGCCCTCTACGGTAGGATTCGTAGCCATTATGACCTCGTTTACCGAGCCGTCCGCTATTCTTGCAAGCAGTTCACGTATCTTGAGCTTGTCCGGAGTAATGCCGTCCATAGGCGAAAGGAGTCCGTGAAGAACATGATAAACGCCGTTGTATTCCTTTGTGCGCTCGAAAGCGGTAACGTCTTTCGGACTTTCGACAACGCAGATGATGCTTTTGTCTCTTTCGCTGTCGTCGCATATCGGGCAAAGCTCTTTCTCCGTCAGATTCTGACAGCACGAACAGCAATGGACATTTTTCTTGGCGTCTATGAGAGCCTGAGCAAATTCGCAGACGCTTTCTTCGTCCATTGACATGACGTGATAAGCAAGCCTCTGAGCCGATTTCATGCCGATACCGGGAAGAGAAGCAAATTTTTCCGCAAGAATTACAAGCGGAAGCGCATTGCAGTCAGCCATTACCGATTAAAATAGTCCAGGGAGTGAAACTCCGCCGGTGATCTTGCCCATTTCCTCTTCCGTAGTAGTCTCAACGTTATTGATAGCTTCGTTTACGGCGCTGATAATGAGATCCTGAAGCATTTCAACGTCCTCGGGATCTACAGCCTCGGGCTTAATGTTAAGAGACTTGATAGTTTTCTTTCCCGTTACTACGACCTCGACAGCTCCGCCACCGACAGTTGCTGAAAATTCTCTGTTTTCGATATCAGCCTGAAGCTCTGTGATCTGATCCTGCATTTTCTGAGCCTGCTTGATCATTGAGTTCATGTTCTGAGCGCCGCCGCCCATATTTTTTGGAATTCTTGCTTTCATTTTAAATTCTCCTTTTGATTCGGAACCTGTTTTATCTGCATGATATACGGATCAAACTGTGAGACGTTTTCCGCATAAACAGGTTCTTGCATATTATTGATTATTATCAACAGCCGTTTCAATTTTGCTGTCAATTGCTTTTTTTATGAGCTGTTCCGCCATAGTTTTCTGCTGATTTTGAGAAACAGCGCATCTTGCTCTTAAGACGCAGCGCTGACCGGTAATTTTTTCGATCGTATCGCCAAGAGAAAGAGCATTTTCCTTCTGCTTGAAAAGCGTCATAAAGAATCTGTTCTGCGAGACAATAAATACAACGTTGCCTGCGATTCCTGCAGACGAGCCTTCAAGGCTTCCCGCAACGGCAGGATTCACCTTTTTAAATTCTTCGAGAATTTCCGCCCATTGCGCCAAAGGCTTTATGTCCTCGGTTTTGAGTTTTTTCAGATCTACGTTAGGGGTAGGTTCGGCTTCCGGAACAGGACTGCCTGCTTTCATTTCGGGTTCGGGGCGTGTGTTTTGCGGATCAGTCCTGCCGATCTGAACGCCGCTGCTGATTTTATCCTCTAACTGTTTTATTTTATCATATATTTCAGAATTGTCAATACTTTCGGACACATTCGTTGATTTTCCGCAAATTTTTATAAGCGTCATTTCAAATTCAACGCGTTTATTCATTACCTTAGCCATGCGTTCGCGGCATTCCTGAAGCGCGTTAAGATAAGCCATGATCGTTTCAAGCTCTGTGCTTGAAGCAAGCTGCTTCAGCTTTTCAAGCTCGTCGGGCATACATACGATAAGCTCTTCCGCGCTTTCGGGCGAAACCTTCAGCAGCATGATATTTCTCAGCTGCATGATAAGCTCCTCGCAAAGGCGTGTAAGATCCTTGGACAAATCATAAAGCCTGCCTGTTACGGAAAGAGCCTTTGCCGCATCGGACGCAGCAATGCTGTCAAGTATCTCGTAAAGATACTCTCTGCCGGCGATGCCTGCCGTATTTGAAACCGTTTCTGCGTTTATCACATCGGCGCATACCGAACACTGATCAAGAAGAGAAACAGCGTCGCGCATACCGCCGTCGGCAAGCTTTGCGATGAGAGCCGCGCCGTCGTCCGTAAGATCAAGCTTTTCCTGAGAAGCTATATATTTAAGTCTTTCAGCGATGTCAAAGGCGCGGATACGCCGGAAATCATATCTCTGACAGCGTGACAAAATAGTTGCCGGAACTTTATGGACTTCTGTTGTGGCAAGTATAAATTTTACATAAGACGGCGGTTCTTCCATAATTTTCAGAAGAGCGTTAAATGCGCTTACCGAAAGCATATGAACCTCGTCGATAATATATATCTTGAATTTTCCGCGTTCGGGAGTATAGACTGCGCCGTCTCTCAGGTCGCGTATATCGTCAACTCCGTTATTTGAAGCTGCGTCTATCTCAACGATATCGGTAAGAGCTCCGCTGTCCGCGTCTCTGCACATTTCACATTCAAGACAGGGATTTCCGTCCTTCAGCTTCTCACAGTTGACAGCTTTTGCAAGAATTCGCGCGCAGGTAGTTTTTCCCGTACCTCTGGAGCCTGTAAAGAGATAAGCATGAGCTGTCTTTCCGCTGATTATCTGACGTTTCAGCGTATCGGTTATATGCTGCTGAGAAATGACATCGTCGAATGTCATCGGTCTCCATTTTCTGTACAATGCTTTATACAACTCGATTACTCCTTTTCTTGAGATTCGTGATCAGACTTAGATTTTGGCATATTTCGGATTTCGTTATAAAGCTCCTTAAAGCCTTCCTTGTCATCGATATTGTTTATCAGGGCGAGCTTATAGAAGTTCTCGCTTTTTTCCGCATTGCTGAGCATGGCGTAGGCAACAGCCATTCCGCCGTAAGCATCGGCAGTATTTTCTTTGTTTTCAATTGCTTCGCCGTACCATTTCAGAGCTTCCTCGGCATTATCAAGCATGAGATACATTCTTCCCATATCCGTTCTTACATAACAGCGGTACAGGTTATTTTCGTCGGCGAGTACGGCTGCGTATTTTTCGGCAGCGTCCTCGGCATCGCCCATAGCTCCGAGACAGCGCGCGTGAAGCAGCGAAAGAATATTTTTAAGCGCAACGCTGTCGGCTCTGTTTTTTCCCGACATGATGTAATAGCTGTTAGCGTTGGGATAATATTGCATGATATCGTAACATCTGGCAATATAGAAATAAAGCACGGCTTTTTCGCTTTCAGCGAGCTTATCCGCGTATTTTTCTTCGATCTCTTTAAATCCGCCAAGAGCCTGATTCAGCGACTGCGAGAATAAATTTTCTACAGACTGTCTGAATATTCGGCTTTTTTTGCTGATCCCCACGAAATTATAGCCAATAAGCTCGGAGTCGTATTTATGCGGCTTTTGAAAGGTCTTAGCCATAGCACATACAAGAATGCAGACAACGTTTATAAAGAGAAGGATTCCCGTCAAGGCTAAAATAAGCTTATCGGGACTGTCGAGGACAGCAAGCAGGAGTATTGCGTAAAAAATAATCACGGCAATAAAAGTGCCGATGATAACAGCGTCAAAAAAGTCGTTCGTGAATTTTTTTAATTTTTTCACAGCAATTCCTCCGTTATCGAAAAATTCCGGAACATAGATGTGCAGGCTTGCTGCGGCACACAAGACGGTCCGCTTAATGCTGCTCGGTCTCCCGCCTGACATGGTTCACAGTGTCTCGTTGCACAGGGCCCGCACATCTATATTTCGGAATCATATACATATTATATCACTTGTTTTTCTTCTTGTCAAGAGGTTTTGATCAAAGCGGAAAAGAGCTGTAATTTTGGCAGAGGTTTTAGAGCTTACCGTGCAAACAGAACGACTAAAAAGGAACGTTCCGTGCGGAGCGTTCCTTTACGATCTGTTTATCCCTTGTTCTGAGAAGCAACAAGACTCTCTCCGCAGTAGATCTTGCGGAGCTTCGGCTTTTCTATTTTACCTGTAGGATTTCTTGGGATATCGGCAAAAATTACTTTGTGAGGACGTTTATATCTCGGAAGCTCATTGCAGAATTCCATAAGCTCTTCTTCGCTGCAATCATATTCCGGTTTGATTTCTACGATAGCTGCGGCGATCTCTCCGAGACGCTTGTCCGGAAGACCGATTACCGCAACGTCCTTTACCTTGATATTGCTTCTGATGAAATCCTCGATCTGAACGGGATAAAGGTTTTCACCGCCGGAAATAATTACGTCCTTTTTACGGTCTACGAGGAAGATAAAGCCGTCCTCGTCCTCCTGAGCCATATCGCCGGTAAAGAGCCAGCCGTCCTTGAGGACTTCGGCGGTTGATTTTTCATCGTTGTAGTAGCAGGTCATAACTCCCGGGCCTTTGACGCAAAGCTCGCCGACCTTTCCTTTTTCGACGATATTGCCGTTTTCGTCAACGATCTTGACCTCCCAGCCGTATCCGGCTTTTCCAATTGCGCCTACCTTGTGGATATTTTCAACGCCAAGGTGAACGCAGCCCGGACCGATAGATTCGCTGAGTCCGTAATTGGTATCGTACTGGTGATGCGGGAACTTTTCCTTCCATCGTGCTATAAGGCTTGGCGGAACAGGCTGTGCGCCTATGTGCATAAGCCTCCACTGTGAAAGCTCATAATTATCAAGATCTATTTCGCCTCTGTCTATGGCATCGAGAATATCCTGCGCCCACGGAACAAGAAGCCAGACGATAGTACATTTTTCGTTGGAGACAGTCTCAATTATCATATTCGGCTTAACGCCTTTCAGAATTACCGATTTTGCTCCGACAAGCAGCGAACCGAACCAGTGCATTTTAGCTCCGGTATGATAGAGAGGAGGTATGCAAAGGAAAACGTCATCTTTGGTCTGACCGTGATGATTTTGCTCGACCTTTGAGGAATGCACGAGACTGCGGTGCTTATGAAGGATAGCTTTTGGGAATCCTGTTGTTCCCGATGAAAAATAGATAGCGGCGAAGTCCTCGTCGGTAAGCGGAATATTCGGAGCAGCGCTTGAACAGTTGGCAACAAGCTGGTCGTAATCCTCGGCAAATGTAGGACAAACTCCGCCTGCGCCGCCGCCGACATAATACAGAAGTCTGTGTTTGCCGATATCGTCGGCGATATCCTCAACTCGTCCTATGAACGAAGGACCAAACACAAGAGCATCGCACTCTGCAAGCTCAAGGCAGTATTTGATCTCGTCCGAAGTATAGCGGAAATTGAGCGGAACGGCAAGAGCGCCGGTTTTAAGTATACCAAAGTAAATGGGAAGCCATTCAAGGCAATTCATAAGGAGAATAGCAACTTTATCGCCCTTTTTAATGCCGCGGCTGAGAAGCAGATTGGCAAAGCGGTTTGCTTTTTCGTTGAAAACGCTCCATGTTATCTCACGTCTGTAGTGGCAGTATGTAGCGTCGGTCTCGATGAGCTCATACTCTTTCCATGTAACTCGGCGGCGTTCCTGAATTTCAGGATTTACTTCAATAAGAGCTATATCGTTTCCGAATTTTTCGGCATTTTTTTCAAGAATTTCGGTAATAGGCATTATAGAAAACTCCTTTGTTGTGGACCTTAACGTTTTAAAGTTTTTATGTTTGAAATTGCATAATTATATTATGCAGCTTTTTTGTACAAAAGTCAAGCCTTTTTTGTAAATTGTCTCACTTATGTTGTTATCCTTCAATGTTGCCGAGTTCGATTTTTCGGCAGCTATTGACAAAATTTTCCGAAAGTGGTAAAATTATAAAGAATTTAAATAGATTTGCAGCGTATCGATCGGATATAATATAAGAAAAAAGATCAAAGTATATTGATCCTTAAGCAAATTTTGCATTTGAGGCGGAATTTGACTAAAATCTGCGGTTATAGCAAGGTGTGTTTATAGTTTTATTGAAAAGGTGTGGTGTAATGAGTGACAGTAATATTTATTCGGATATTTTTGATATTGTCAACGAAAATATGAAAAATGCAGGAAAAAGCTTTTCCGTTTCAAAAAATGCTTATCTTCATCTTGCGAAGGAGCGGCCTAACTGCGTTGACGTTTTCAGGCTTTCGCAGGAGCCCGATAACCGTATTTTCCTTGAAAAGTGCTATATTTCGTTTCTTAAAAGACTTGCCGATGAAAAGGCTTTTGCAAGCTGGAACGAACGTTTTTCGCTTCCATGCAGTGAATTTCAGCGGCTTCTTGTCATTACTATGATAAGCTCCGCCGAATACAATCGTTCACAGGTGAAGGCTTATAATAATATTTATTCACAGAAAAATGTTTACGGCGGAAATCTCAACAGCGCACAGACTTCCGGAGCTTTGACAATGCCTGAAAAGCTGCTGAAGATTTATAGAAAACAGCCCGAATTTATGAAGAAAATCGAACGTAAGATCGCCGGTATCAAGTAGTGACGGAAAGGAAATTCTATGAAAATATATATGGATTTGACAAATTTGATGTCAGTTAATTTTGTTACCGGAATTCAGCGCGTTGTCAGAGAGATAACTGTCAGAATGATCGATGATAAGCGCGCTGAGCTTGTTCTTATGACATATTCGCATACGAAAAATGCTTTTATGGTTCTTGATAATCAGAAGTTTAAGGATTATTTTACGGGCGGCAGAATTGAAAAAAATAAAATTCCCGTTCAAAAATATATAGGATTCAATGAAATTCCTTCCGGTTCGATTTTTTTTGATATCGACAGCGTATGGAACAGCCGCCTGAAGAGAAGCTTTCTGTTCCCGATACTCAAGCAGAACGGCGTGAAGATCGTAACTCAGGTTTATGATCTGATACCGATCACGCATCCGCAGTTCAGCCACGAAAATACCGCTGTGAATTTTATGGTGTATATCGGAGCAAATCTTAAATATGCGGATCTTATCATTTCAAACGCGAATGCTACGGTAGACGCTCTTAACGAACTTACCGATAGACTTGGCATTGAACGTAAAAAAGCGGTCGTAGTTCCGCTTGGCAGCGATTTTCAAGGAGGTTCAAAGGCTTCCGGTGAAGAAGCGGATGAAAAGGTCAAGGAGATAGCAAACGGAAAATATCTTCTTATGATAGGCACTATCGAACCGCGAAAGAATCACAGTCTTGTTATAGACGCTCTTGAGAGCGGACTCGCCGACAAGGGAGTCAAGGCTATTTTTGCAGGCAGGATCGGCTGGAATGTCGATTCACTTGAAAAAAGAATAAAAACTCATCCTTTGTATAATAAAAATCTCTTCTTTGTTGAATCGCCGAATGACGCAACTGTGGATTATCTCTATAAAAACGCTTTTGCCGTTGCGTTCCCTACATTCAACGAGGGCTTCGGACTTCCCGTTATTGAAGCATTCCAGAGAGGTACGCCCGTTATCGGTTCGGATATAGGCGTGGTTCACGAGGTTGCGGGAGATTATGCCGATTTCTTTGATCCTAACGACAAGAACGATCTTGTCAGATGTGTTGAAAATCTTCTTTCCGATACCGAAGGCTACGCGAAGAAAAAAGAGCGTCTTAAAGAGTATGTTCCTTATTCATGGGAACAGTCTGCGGCTGATATGCTGTCGGCTGTTATATCTGTTTCCGAAGATCCGAAAACTGTTCCGGACGATCTGAAGATCAAACAGATAGTTATGCTTACCGCCAGAAATGACGATATACTTGCAACTTTACCCTACATTGATAAGTTCATGCCGTTTATCACCGAAATGGTTATTTGCTGTCCCGATAAAAATGTGGACGAGCTTAAACAGAAGTATAACGGACGTCTTGAATTGAAATTTATCACCGATAGTCAGGCTCTTGCAGGAAAAAGTCTGCCCGAAGATCATGCGATGAGAAATTTCTTCCTCAGATGCCTTATTTTCAGCAATCCGATCATTGACGACGTTTTCATCATGAGCGATGACGATTACCGTCCGCTTCATATCATTGATCAGGATACTTTCGTAAAGAACGGAAGATACCAGGCGTTTTACTGCCACGATCTTAAAGAATGGCAGGGAACCTACGGCAATCCGACATCGTTCGATGTCAGCATGAAACGAACAAGGGATTTCCTTTCCGCTAACGGATTCCCTACAATGATGTATTCGTCGCATCAGATGCAGGCTATCGACAAAAGGATATTCAACGAAATGGTTGAAAAATATCCCGAAATAACAACGCAGGGCTTGTGCGATTGGTCGGCTTATTTTAATTACGGAATCCATGCTTATCCCGATATGTTCGAAACCGTTCCGTATGTATCAATGGGTTGGCCGGGCGCGCGAAGCGACTGGGATCTTTACGTTCAGCCGTCGGAGTTCGTCTTTGAAAATCATTACAGTGTGCTTTATGAAAAAGGCAGAGTTTTCGAGGGCTTCTCCGAGGAATATTATGACGGTATCGAATCGGAAAATATGAAAAAGGTCATGCTTTTCTCGCGTGAAATTCAAAAGCAGATGGAGAGCAGAGAGGTCTACCGTTCATACTGTGAGGATTACTGGCTTCAGTACAGGGAGCTTCCGTCCTTTGTGGTCGTTAAGTCAAATAATGACCAGATAGCTGTCTCGTCGCCTGCATATTTTCAGCTTAAGGCAGACTGTTGGACGCGTGTTTCGGTGACTATAGACAGAAAAATTATCGACGAATTAAACGCGGAAAAGATACAGCTGTCTTATTGGTTCAGCGATGATGCAGGAGCGCTTTTATCGCAGATCGCATATATATCGGTCGATAATAACAATCTTTCTTTCATGCTTCCGGTAAAAACTCCTCCGAAGGGCGAAAGATGTCACTTTAATTTCGTTGCTTTAATTGAAGATAAAGATGTGAAAACGTCAGTCAGCGTAAAAACAAATATAATTTAAAAATCAAGCCTGAGAAGAGATCTTATCTTCTCAGGCTCTTATTTTTTCATAACCGTGCGCCGTGCTTCGGAATAAAATATCTGCTCATATCATTTTTTTCGAGTTTCAGCAGACCTATTTTGTTGCCGATACCGCCGCCGTAACCGGTCAGACTTCCGTTAGCTCCGATTACTCTGTGACAAGGTATTATAATGCAGACAGGATTCCAGCCGACTGCTCCGCCTACCGTCTGAGCCGACATTTTTCCTATTCCTCTGTTTTCTGCGATTATTTTGGATATATCGTTATATGTTAATGTTCTGCCGAAAGGTATGGTGTTCATTATATCGATAACTTCCTGTCTGAAGGGAGTCAAGCCTTCGATTTTGTATTTCGGTGTAAAATCGGGAGCTTTACCGCTGAAATATATATCCAACCATTTGACCGTTTCCGCAAATATTGGCAATTCTTTTTCTGTGCAGTCCAATTGATGCTTAGAGGAATCCTTTGAATTTTCAAACCATAAACCTGTTAAGTATTCTCCGTCGCTGTTCATTATTATATCGGAAAAGCTCTCCGGAGTTTTATACATAAATTTATATGTCATAGATCTTATTCTCCGTAAATAAGAGAAGCGATATCAACTGTATGCTTGGCGTCCTTTGCATAGAAATCGGCGTTTATCTGCTTTGCGTATGATTCGGTGAGAACTGCTCCGCCTACTACTGTTTTGCACTGCGGATATTTTTCGTTAAGCAGCGCGACGGTTTCAGCCATTGCTCCGAGAGTTGTGGTCATAAGTGCGGAAAGTCCCACAAGCTTAACCTCATGCTTTACGGCAGCTTCAAGGATCTGCTGCTTGTCAACGTCTTTTCCCAGATCAATGACAGTAAATCCATAGCTTTCAAGGAGCACCTTTACGATATTTTTTCCGATGTCATGGATATCTCCCTTAACGGTTGCAAGAACGACCTTTCCTTTAGATACGATCTCGCCGCTTTTTGCCGAGATTTTTTCTTTAATTACCTCAAAACAAGCCTGAGCTGCTCCTGCGGTTAGAATAAGCTGCGGAAGGAATATTTTCCCCTTTTCGAATTTATCTCCGGCGCTGTCAAGAGCGGGAATGAGATAATTGTTGATTATTTCCATCGCGTCGGTGTCGGCAAGGATTTCAGCCGCGGCCCGAACGGCGTCCTCTTTCAGTCCGTTTTCAACGGCATAAGTCAGGCCGGGAGCTTTTGCTGCGTTTGATTTTGCTGGAGCAGCCGTTCCCGTATCATTTGCGTATGCGTCAATAAATTCTGCCGAATTTCGGTCAATGCCTGCAAGAACTTTATATGCTCGTACAGCTCCGATTATGGAATCTATATTCGGATTGATTATAGGCAGGTCAAGTCCGCTGTGCAGAGCCATTGTAAGGAAAGTGCGCGTAATAAGCTCGCGGTTGGGAAGTCCGAATGAAATATTTGAAACGCCGAGAACGGTTTTCAATCCAAGCTCCGATTTTACACGGCTGAGAGCTTTCAGGGTCTCGGCTGCTCCGTCCTGTTCAGCCGAAGCGGTCAGCGTCAGACAGTCGATGAAAACGTCCTCTTTCGGAATACCGTAGGAGATAGCCTTTTTAAGAATTTTTTCTGCAATTGCAAATCTTCCCTCCGCTGTTTTTGGGATTCCGTTCTTGTCAAGAGTAAGACCGACAACGGCAGCTCCGTATTTTTTTACAAGAGGAAGAATAGAATCAAGGGATTCGTCCTCGCCGTTTACTGAATTTACAATAGGTTTGCCGTTGTAAACGCGAAGTCCTGCTTCAAGAACTTCGGGAATAGTCGAATCAAGCTGCAACGGAGTATCGCATATACCCTGTATTGCTTTAACGGCATAGACCATCATGCTTTTTTCGTCTATTCCGGGGAGACCTACGTTTACGTCAAGAATTTCAGCGCCTGCATGGGCTTGTTCCGCAGCCTGACCGAGGATATAAGCGATGTCGTTTGCCAGAAGAGCTTCCTTGAAGCGCTTTTTTCCTGTAGGATTAATGCGTTCTCCGATAACGCGCGGCTGATTTATTTCAACGTAATTAACAGCCGAGCAGACTCCGTATCGCTTTTCCGTTGTGCGGAAAGTGAATTTCTCGTCGGAAAGAGCTTCGCGAACGGCACGAATGTGTTCGGGAGTAGTTCCGCAGCAGCCTCCGATTATTTTTACTCCTGCACGGGCGAGCTTTAACGCGCTTTCGGCGAATTTCTCGGGAGAAACATTGAATTTGTTTGTGACCGGGTCTGGAAGTCCTGCATTTGGTTTAGCGATAACGGGAAGGCTTGTAAGTCTGCATATTTTTTCGGCAAGAGGAAGCAGCTCGTCCGGGCCGAGGGAACAGTTTACGCCGATAGCGTCCGCGCCCAATCCCTCAAGCACTGCCGTCATGCATTCGGGCGATACTCCTGTAAATGTACGCATATTCTCCTCGAAGGTCATGGTCGCGAAAACGGGAAGCCGAGAATTCTCCTTGGCTGCAAGAAGTGCCGCCTTGACCTCGTAAAGGTCGGTCATTGTCTCAATAACTATTATGTCGGCGTCTCTTCCGGCGAGGACTATCTCGCGGAAACAATCATAGGCTTCTTCAAAGGAAAGCGCTCCCGACGGTTCAAGCAGCTGACCTATCGGTCCTATGTCAAGAGCGACAAGCGTTCCGCAGACTGCCGCGTTTCTTGCGTTGGCGATCGCTTTTTCGATAACCTCGCCGACAGTGTGACCGCTGTCCCTGAGCTTGTATCTGTTTGCTCCGAAGGTGTTGGCATATATGATATCTGCACCGCTCTCAACATACATTCTGTGGATATTCGTAATGGCTTCCGGATCGCTGAGATTCAGAAGCTCGGGAACTTGCTCGGTCACAATGCCTGCGGATTGGAGCATCGTACCCATTCCTCCGTCAAGGAAAATGAAATTATTGCCGTCAAGCAGCGAGCAGAATTTGTTTGACATAGTAAAACCTCCGTATCAGTCGTTTTTGAATGTGCCTAAAAATCTGAAATATTCAAGATTTGCCGACAGATCGCTGAGCAGCGCTCTTATATTTTTATCGGCGACGCTTCCTGCAAAGTCAAGATAGAACAGAACGTCGAAGCTTCCGTCTTTGACGGGACGGCTTTCGATCCTGCAAAGATTCAGACCGTTAATGTAAAATTTTGAAAGCAGACGGTAAAGGCTGCCCTCTGTATGAGGAATTTTCAGCATAACGGAAATAACGTCCGACTGAGGTTCTGCAAGAGGCTGATCGGAAATACAGATAAATCTTGTGCGGTTAAGGGAGCAGTCGGCAATATTGTCGGCAATTATATCCAGTCCGAGCCTTTCCGCGCATTGCGGCGAGCATATTGCCGCGATCTTATCCTCCGAAGCTGCCGCAAACTCCGCCGCCATTGCGGTATTTGCATAATTGGCGGTAGCAAGTCCTTTCTTTGCGATGAATTCGGAGCATTGGGCAAGCGCCTGCGGGTGCGAATAAACGCAGCTTATATCTTCAAGCCTGATGCCGCGGCGGACGGCAAGACAATGATTTATGTTTACGCAGACGTTTTTTACTATGTAAACCGAATATCTTCCCATAAGGTCATAGGCGGGATCTACCGATCCGGAAGTGGAATTCTGCATCGGAACGATTCCGAATGCCGCTTCCTTTTTTTCGACTGCGCTGAAAACGTCCTCAAAGGTAGGCATAAAGGTAAGAGGTCTGTCTCCGAAGATCATACGGGCGGCAGTTTCGGAATTTGCTCCCTCCACTCCCTGACATACGATCTTTCCGTCACGTTTAAAATCCGGAGCTTTGAGAGCGTAAGCGTCGTCATGTATAAAATTGCTTTGATTTTGCAGACTTTTGCTTATATCCATGATGGTAGTGAAAAGAGCTGCCGTTCCGCTTTCAAGATCGGGAACGGGAGTAAGCTTTTTTATGCGGCTTATGATCTCCTCTTCGCGGTTTCCCTGAAAAACAGGAAGCGCATTTACGCGTTTATATTCGGCAACGCTGCGGCAAAGCTCCATACGTTCAAGAAAAAGCTTGAGTATTTTTTCGTCGATTTCATCGATCCCGTCGCGAAGCTGCTTTAAATCCATAATATAACCTCCGATAAGAAATTTGCTTTGTACAATATCATATATTGTAACAGAAAATTTTGTAAAAATCAATAAAAAAGAGATAAATATATTGCAAAAGTGAAACAAGATGTGTTATAATAACGTTGTATGATATATCAACGCTCGGCATCGCTGAAATTTTAAGGAGCGCAGGCTCTGCTTTACATGTGCCGGGTGTGCGGAAAAAGGAATTACAAGATGATAAGAATACTGGGGATCGATCCCGGATACGCTATAGTCGGTTTCGGAGTTCTCGATTATGACGGCGTTAAATTTACTCCAGTTGAGTACGGAGCGGTTCTTACCGAAGCAGGTCAGCCTTTCCCGGAAAGACTTCGCGCCATTCATGAGGATATTGAATTTATATTCGATAAATTCAGACCGCACAGCATGGCTATTGAACGGCTCTATTTTACTTCGAATCAGAAAACCGCGATCGACGTGGCTCAGGCAAGAGGCGTGACGGTGCTTTCCGCCGCAAGGAGAAACGTTCCAGTTTTCGAATATACTCCGCTTCAGGTAAAAATGTCGGTCGTCGGCTACGGCAAGGCGGAAAAACGTCAGGTGATGGAGATGACTCAGCGCATACTCAATCTTGCACAGATACCGAAGCCCGATGACGCTGCCGACGCGCTTGCAATTGCGATTTGCCACGGTCACAGCACACGGTTCGGCTGATTATCGATAGTTTTGCCGCACGGCAATTAATTTTCAGAGGTGAAAGCAATGATATATTCCCTTAAAGGAATTCTTACCGTAAAGGAACCGAATTTTGCGGTCATAGAATGCGGAGGCGTCGGCTATGGCTGCCGCACGTCCTATACTACCGTTTCGCGTCTTGGAGAGATCAGAAGCGAAATAATGCTGTATACCTACCTTTATGTGAGAGAGGATCTGGTCGAGCTTTTCGGCTTTTCTACGCAGCAGGAGCTTAGCTGCTTTAAATTGCTTATCAGCGTTTCCGGAGTCGGTCCAAAGGCGGCTACGGCGATTCTTTCAGACGTTACCCCCGAAAGCTTTGCTTTCCTTGTGGCTTCGGGAGACAGCAAGGCGTTTACAAAAACTAAGGGAATAGGCGCGAAAACGGCGCAGAGAATAGTTCTGGAGCTTAAAGATAAAATATCGTCGGAATATGTTTCAGGCTCGGCTGCTGCGGATATGTCAGACTATGCGCCGGCTGATTCGGCTTCGTCTTCGGCAGGAGAGGCGCTCGAAGCTCTTATGGTGCTCGGATATTCTCAGGGAGAGGTCGCTCCGATCCTGCGTAAATTGGATTCGTCTCTCAGCACTCAGGATCTGATAAAAGAAACATTGAAAATAATTGCAGAAAAGAACCTGCGTTAAGGTATCTGCAAAAAAATACAGTTAAAGTTATAATATACGGAAGGGAAGAAAAACTATGAATCTTGATGAATTATTAAAAGCAGCGATAACCGACTCTTCAAAGCGGTCGGAGTTCCTGCAGACGCTTATTAAAAGCGACGTTTACGTTATCTGCAAAAATCCCGTAAAGCAGGACAAAACAGGCAACGAAGGCGGAATACAGCTTGAGCTTATCACTACGCAGAATCCGGACGGGGATATTTTCATTCCGTTTTTCACAAGCTTCAGAGCGCTGCAGCAGTTTGCAAAAAGATACGTTGACTGCTATAAGATCAATTGTCTGAGACTGTTTGACCTTATCCAGTCGGTTTCCGCCGTTCTTAATCCTAATTCATACGGCAAGGAATTTTCATCACAGGAGATCAAAAGCATACTTCTTATCGCCAGAAATCTAAAGATCAAAGCGATCTCCTATAACGAGGCGGATATTATAAACTATCGTCCTGTTGAGCATTCCGTAAGCCATATTACAAAGGCGGCTTCTAAATTCCTTGCAAAGCAGCCGAATGTCGACAGAGCATACATACTTGAAATGATAAAAGGCTGTGAAAGACCCCAGCTGCTTATGGTTCTTGATATGATGGGAAGCACAAGAAAGCTTTTCGTTCCTCTGTCAAAATATCTGTCGAAAACAGTGAAGAGCAACGAGCATCTCTGCTTTATCAGCCTTGAACAGGACATGGGCAAAAAGGCTGCCGCTACGGTCGAACCGTTTTATGTCCGCAAAAAAAGATATTTTGAGAAATGATCCGAACTCCTTTGCTGACGTTCGGCTAAAGGAGATGATAAGTTGATACAGACAGAGGAAATGGAATTTGCTCCGAGAGTGATCTCTCCGGAGAATACTTCGGAGGACAGCGATATCGAGGTATCGCTGAGACCTCAGACGCTGCACGAGTATATCGGTCAGGATAAAATAAAGGAAAATCTTGCCATATATATCGAGGCTGCCAAAAGACGAAACGAACCGCTGGATCACGTTCTTCTGTATGGACCTCCGGGACTCGGAAAAACTACGCTTTCCGCAATCATTGCCCACGAAATGGGCGTTAATTTAAGAATAACGACAGGCCCTGCAATCGAGAAACCGGGCGATCTTGTTTCGCTTCTTACAAGTCTTTCCGATAAGGATGTGTTGTTTATCGATGAGATACACCGCCTTTCAAGAGCCGTTGAGGAGATACTTTATCCCGCGCTTGAGGACAGAGTGATAGATATCATTATCGGAAAAGGGCCGTCCGCCCGTTCGATACGTATGGATCTTAAACCGTTTACTCTCATTGGAGCTACTACGAGAGCAGGTCAGCTTTCATCACCTTTGAGAGACAGATTCGGAGTGATCCAGCGTCTTGAGCTTTACAGCAAGGAACAGCTTACCGATATAGTGCGCAGAAGCAGCATGATACTTGGTATTCCTTGTACAGCTGACGGCGCCGGCGAAATTGCGGGACGTGCAAGAGGAACTCCGAGAATCGCCAACAGGCTGTTGAAAAGAGTCAGAGATTTTGCCGATGTTATGGGCAACGGCGAAATAACACAGGAGATAGCTTCTGTTGCTCTGAGCCGCCTTGAAATAGACGAGCTGGGTCTTGATTCTCTTGACAGGCGAATGCTTGAAATGATAATCAAGGGCTACGGCGGCGGACCTGTAGGTCTGGAAACGCTTGCTTCGGCTATAGGAGAAGAAGCCGTTACGATAGAAGATGTCTGCGAGCCGTATCTTATGCAGCTCGGATTTCTGGGAAGAACTCCAAGAGGACGCTGTGCTACAAAGCTTGCCTACGATCATCTCGGCTTAAAGCAGGAGACAGCTCAGGATACCGGCGCCGACGATGGACAGCTTACTCTATGAGGCGCAGACGGCTTATCCGCAATCGGGCGATCGAAAGAAATTTTGCAGACGGCGCGATGATAAACGGTCAGCGTCTTGGATATGCTGCCGATATGCGTTACGGTCTGTGCCGTATGAGCTTTAACGGCTGCGAATGCATTGCCGTTTATAATGCGCTTGTCTATCTTAATGATCCTCAGCCGCTTTCCGAGATAGCGTATTGTCTGGAGCGGTATAAAATGCTGTTTGGAATTTTCGGCTGCAATCCGTACCGTACCGCAAAGGTCTTGGGTATGTACGGTGCAGCCTTTGAGCGTACTGAGGATATAAGCAAAGATGGAGCGTATATCTTGAACTTCTGGACAGGCTTTCCGCTGCTTTCAACTATCCATACGGTTTTCTGTACCGTGGAAGCGGACGGCATAACCGTTTATAATCGCTACGGCAATTGTCCCGAACCGAGAAATTTCGGCTCGGCGATAGAATTGCTCGGAAACAGAAAGCCTATCGCTGCCTATAGATATTGCTCCGAAAAATAGGGCGCGCTGATACCAATGCTCAACGCCCGTTTTTCATGAATAAAAATCATAAGGAGAATAAAAATGTGCAGATTATTCGGTGCAGACGGTTTGCAGGGAATCGCACTTACCGAGCTGACCTGTGAGCTTGCTGTGCAGACAGGCAGAGCCGTTGTAAACGCATTGACAAATAAATCCGGCAGCCGCATGAAAATACTTGTCGGAAAAGATACGAGAATATCCTCCGATACGCTGGAGGCAGCTCTCTGCGCCGGAATTTGCTCGGCAGGAGCCGATGCGGAGCTTCTCGGAACAGTGCCGATATCTGCCGTTTCGTATCTTACTGCCAAGTACCGTGCCGATGCAGGTATTATGATATCGCCCTCCCATAATAATGCAGAATATAACGGATTTAAAATTTTTTCGTCAACGGGACGCAAGCTCGGCTACGAGACTGAGGAGAAAATAGAGGAGCTTCTTGCCGAAGACGCCGATATCGAGCCTGTCAGCCGTCCGGGACGCATAATTCGTAACGACTCGGCTCTTGATGATTATAAAGAGCATATAAGATCAGCCGTTGAAACCGATCTTTCGGGCATAAAAATCGCTTTGGACTGCTCGAACGGCTGCGCGTCGGTCACTGCGGCGGAGATCTTCGGCAGGCTTGGCGCGGAAGTCCTGCTTTTGAGCAGCGAGCCAGACGGAGTCAACATAAACAAAGGCTGCGGAATCGCTCATATGGAAACGCTTATGTCTTTTGTTTCGGAAAACAGCTGCGACTGCGGTATCGCTTTTGACGGCGACGGGGACAGATGCCTTGCTGTGGACGAAAACGGCGAGCTTGTTGACAGTGATAAGCTTATTGCGATTTTTGCAAAATATTATAAGGAACAAGGCAGATTAAAGGATAATACCGCTGTCGTTTCCGTCATGACAAATCTCGGATTTCACGGCTTTGCGCGGGATAACTCCATAAAAACCGTTACGGCGAGCGACGAGTATGTGCTTGAAAAAATGCTTGATTGCGGATATAATCTCGGCGGAAGTCAGAACGGAAATATTTTTTTCCTTGACAACGCGGTATCGGGAGACGGTCAGCTTACCGGAGTAAAGCTTCTGGAAATATTGAAGAACTCGGGAAAGAAAATGAGCGAGCTTTCCGATATTATGGAAAAGCTGCCGCAGGTCATGATGAATGTCCGCATTTCGGATAAGGATAAGGAAATGTGGAAAAATGACGGTGAAATTACGGGACTTATCGAAAAGCATATGAAAGCTCTCGGTGATTCAGGCAGGATCTTTGTCCGTGAAAGCGGCTCTGAGCCGATGATCCGCATCATGATAGAAGGCAAAGAATTTAATAAAATAAACGCTATGGCTATGGAAATTGCACGAAAAATCAAGGAAAGATGCGCTTTGCGTGATTGACGGCAGCCGACAAAAAATCTGACTGAGTTATGCTCGCAGAGTGCATCTGCCGCACAATTTTTGGCGGTGTTGCTTTAAGGAGAATTAATTTGAGAACAGCAAACAATTGGAAAGACTATAAAATACTTGATACCTCTGACGGAGAAAAGCTTGAAACATGGGGAGATATCGTTCTGGTGCGCCCCGATCCTCAGATAATCTGGAAAACGGAACGTAGATCTCAGATGTGGAATACCGCCGACGGTCATTATCACCGTTCTTCTCAGGGCGGCGGTAAATGGGAGTTCAGAAAAAGACTTCCCGAATCATGGAATATCGGTTATAAAAATCTTGTCTTCAATATTCGTCCTACCGGCTTTAAGCATACGGGACTTTTCCCTGAACAAGCCGTAAACTGGGACTTTATGTCGGAAAAGATCAGAGGAGCGGATCGTGAGATAAATGTTCTTAACCTCTTTGCGTATACGGGCGGAGCAACTCTTGCGTGTGCCGAAGCAGGAGCTTCCGTTTGTCATGTGGACGCTTCAAAGGGCATGGTCCAATGGGCAAGAGACAACGCCGCGGCTTCGGGACTTACCGAAAAGCCTGTGCGTTGGATAGTGGACGACTGTGAAAAATTCATTGCGCGCGAGATCAGACGCGGAAGAAAATACGATGCGGTCATTATGGATCCTCCAAGCTACGGAAGAGGTCCGGGAGGAGAGGTATGGAAGTTGGAAAACTGCGTTTACGATCTTGTAAAGCTCTGTTCGGGAGTTTTGTCGGACGATCCTCTTTTCTTCCTGATAAACAGCTACACGACGGGACTTTCTCCGTCGGTAATGGGATATATTCTCGGAAGCGTTATGACGGAAAAATTCGGCGGAAGCGTAAGCTTCGACGAAATAGGACTGCCTGTCGGATCTACGGGAATGACCTTGCCATGCGGTTCTACGGCGATCTGGCAGAGATAATAATAGTGATAGATGATATAGAAAGAATAGAGTACAGCGAATAATGGAAAATATAATCGAAATCGAATCTCTGCGCTTCGCGTATGCGCAGGAGGAAGAAAAAGCAGAGCCTGTCGAGGTTCTGAAAGGTATAGATATGAAGATCAAGCCGGGAGAATTTGTGGCTGTTCTCGGTCATAACGGTTCGGGAAAATCCACCCTTGCCAAGCATATTAACGGTATACTTACTCCTACCTCCGGCAAGGTTTTTGTGGACGGGATAGATACGTCCGACGAAAGTAAAATTTTTGAGCTTCGTCAGCGTGCCGGAATGGTTTTTCAGAATCCGGATAATCAGATAGTTTCCTCTATTGTGGAGGAGGACGTTGCGTTTGCTCTTGAAAATCTCGGAGTTCCTTACGAAGAAATGCGGAAAAGGGTAGACGATGCCCTTAAAGCCGTAAATATGTACGACTACCGTATGCACTCGCCGAGCCAGCTTTCCGGAGGTCAGAAGCAGAGAGTCGCTATAGCGGGAATAATCGCTATGAGACCTAAGTGCATAATTCTTGACGAACCTACCGCAATGCTCGATCCACAGGGCAGAAAGGAAGTAATGGCTACCGTCCGCCGAATGAACCGCGAACACGGCATTACAATAGTTCTGATAACTCATTATATGGACGAGGCTGCTCAATGCGACAGGATAGTCGTAATGGATAAGGGCAAGGTCGTTCTGGACGATATCCCGAAAAAGGTGTTTTCTCATGTTGACGAGCTGAAACGCATAGGTCTTGATGTTCCGCAGGTAACGGAGCTTGCGTGGGAGCTGCGTAAGTCGGGATACGATATTTCTTCCGAAATTATAACCGAAGAGGAGTGTACGGCAGCTATTATGCGGCTGTTTGGCAAAAATATGAAGATAAGGAGCGATATTATTGGCAATCCTTAAAACCGAAGAATTGACGTATACTTACAGTATCGGTACTCCTTTTGAAAAGACTGCCGTAGATAATGTGAGCCTTGAAATAGAGGAGGGAGAGATCGTAGGCGTTATGGGACATACCGGTTCCGGAAAATCTACGCTTATTCAGCATTTCAACGGACTTCTGAAGCCTACTTCGGGTAAGGTTTTCCTTGACGGAAGGGATATCTGGGCGGATAAAAGCAAGATACGTGAGGTTCGTTTTCAGGCAGGCCTTGTCTTTCAGTATCCCGAATATCAGATCTTTGAAGAGACCGTTTATAAGGATATCGCGTTCGGTCCTAAGAATATGGGACTTAGTGACGAAGAGATAAAACGGCGCGTTTATGAGACCGCTCACGATATAGGTCTTAACGAGGAGCTGCTGGAGCGTTCACCCTTTGAGCTTTCCGGCGGTCAGAAAAGAAGAGTTGCCATTGCCGGAGTCATGGCTATGGAACCGAAGCTTCTTATTCTCGATGAACCTACGGCAGGGCTTGATCCTGCCGGACGCGACAAGATACTGAACCATATAAAACATTATCACCGAAGAACGAAAAATACTATCCTTATCGTTTCACACAGCATGGAGGATATTGCCAAGTTCGCCGATAAAATACTTGTTATGAGCAATGCAAGGCTGTTTTGCTACGACGATACCGAAAAGGTCTTTGGACGTGCGGAGGAGATCGAAAAGATCGGACTTGACGTTCCTCAGATTACAAAGGTTTTCGGAGAGCTGAAAAAACAAGGGCTTGACTTCGGCAAGGAGGTCTATACGGTCGGATATGCCAAGGAGCTTCTGCTCAGGTATTTAAATGAAAGGGAGGAGCAGTGAATTGCTGAGAGATATCACAATCGGACAATATTTTCCGGGCGATAGTATAATTCACAGGCTTGACCCCAGATTTAAGATAATTATTACGCTGATATTTATTGTAACGCTTTTTATCGGAGATTCGTTTATGTGTCTTGCGGCAGGCGGAATATTTGGAGCTTTGGCAGTGCTGCTTTCGAAAATACCGCTGAAGATGTTCTGGAAAAGCGTTAAGCCGCTGCTTCCGTTTCTGCTTATAACTGCGGCTCTTAATCTGTTTCTTGTAAGCAGCGGAGATGTCTATTTTCACTGGAAATTCATAAAAATAACTTCGGGCGGAGTAAATATAAGCGTGTTTATGATAATAAGGATCGTGCTGCTTATTGCCGGAAGCTCGCTTCTGACATATACGACCTCCCCGATAACTTTGACGGACGCTATCGAGAGACTGCTTTCGCCGCTTAATAAGCTGAAATTTCCCGTTCATGAGCTGGCAATGATGATGTCGATAGCGCTCAGATTCATTCCTACGCTTATTGAGGAGACCGATAAAATAATGTCGGCGCAGAAGGCGAGGGGCGCAGAGATCGACAGCGGCAGCCTTACGGCAAGAGTGAGAAATCTTGTTTCAATAATGATACCGCTTTTTATTTCCGCGTTCAGACGTGCCGACGAGCTGGCTACGGCTATGGAGTGCAGATGCTACTGCGGAGGCGCGGGACGCACCAAGCTCAGACAGCTAAAGTCCGGAGCACGCGATTATACGGCTCTTGCGGTGTCGCTTCTTTTTCTTGCGGCGGCGATCGTAATAAATAATTTGTTTTAAGGCGGCAGCATTCCTGCCGATCTGACGTTTCGTTTCCTGCGGCTGCCTTGCCGACGGGAAGCAGTACGGCTTTGCCTGAAATCTTTTTATAGTGACGAGAGGTATATAATGAAAAATAAAAAGGATAAAATAAAAAAACCATCGGAAATGGGAAAAAGACTTGCTGCATACAGGAAAAGCAGCTTCTATAGTCTTATGTACGATAAGGGTGTTCTTTACTTTTTGATATCATTTCTTATTCCCGTAATAATAATGACGCTTGCATTCAGAAAAAATCTGATACATCCTTTCGGTGATAAGCAGATGCTTGTAGTAGATCTGTGACATCAGTATTATCCGTTTTTCAGAGTTGTAAGGGAAAAGCTGCTGAGCGGCGACTCTTTTCTCTATTCGTGGATGAACGGCATGGGAACAAATTTCCTTTCGCTGATCTCTTATTATGCGGCAAGTCCGCTTAACTGGCTTTCCATATTTTTCAGCGAGGATAATGTGCGCGATGCTCTGACATATATACTAATTGCCAAAATAGGCTTCAGCGGAGCTTTTTTCAGCTGCTTCCTGAGATACACCTTTAAGCGCAAGGATTTCTCAATATGTATTTTCTCGACAATGTTTGCGCTTTGCAGCTATATGCTGGGATACTACTGGAATGTAATGTGGTTCGATACGGTTGCGCTCTTCCCTCTGGTTATGATGGGAGTTGTGGCTATATGCCGTGAGAAAAAGTGGATGACATATACCTTTGCTCTTGCACTTTCTCTTATTTCAAATTACTATATCGGATATTTCACTTGTATTTTTACCATATTCATGTTTGCGGCAATGATAATCCTCAATGCACGCGGAATAAAGGACTTTTTTGCAAAGCTCTGGATAATAGTGCGCTCTTCAGTTCTGGGAATAGCTCTGGGAGGCTTTATACTTCTGCCTGCATATTACGGACTTAAGCTTACTCACAGCGCAAATAACGTATTTCCCAAGGAAATGTCATGGTATGAATCATGGATAGATATATTTGCAAATCTTATTTCTTACAGTAAACCGGCAATGAAAGAGGGACTTCCGAATTTTGCGTGCGGTATGCTGGCTGTCGTGCTTTTCGGAGTATTTCTGTTTTCTGCTGGAATCAAGATACGTGAGAAGCTTTCGGTTCTCATCGGACTTGCGGTCATTGCGGTAAGCTGTAATATGAATATTTTGAATTACATCTGGCACGGGTTCCATTTTACCAATATGATACCCTACAGATTTGCGTTTATTTTCTCTTTTATACTGATAGCCGCCGCCTACAGGGCATATGATGTGATACTCGAAAACGGCGTTAAAATATATCAGATAATAGGAATGGTAGCGTTCCCGTGGGTGATCTATTACCTTAACGTTATGGTCGCCGAGGAAGCGAAAGAAAATGCTCTTTCGGAACCGCTTAGAAATTCGCTTATTATTTCAGGCGCGTTCATACTGATTTTCGTGGCAGTAAAGATCTTCCCGTTTACAAAGCCAAAGGTTCGCAACACTGCGTTAAGTCTCTTTATCGGAGCTGCGGTTATCGGAGAATGCTACAGCAACGCGGTCATCGGTGTGGAAACGGTTGGAAGCTCGGATTATAATTCATATCCGACAAAATATGATGAGATAACAGCTCTTGTTGACGCTGCCGAAAAAGCCGACGACGATCTTTTCTATCGTACCGAGGTGACTAAGACATATACGCTCAATGACAGCGCATTGTACGGATATTACGGAGTTTCACAGTTTTCATCCGCGGCTAATGTTTCGGTAACTCGTTTCATGAAAAAAATGGGCCTTTATGCTTCTGAGGCAGGAAACAGATATTATTACAGAATTTCAACTCCTGTGGTAAATTCAATGCTTGGTATCAAGTATCTTATCTCAAAGGACGGAGAGCTGAACAGCGAGGAAATGGCGCTGGCTTATTCGGGAAATGCCAATAACAGCTATATGTATGAAAACAAATACGCTCTGTCCCTCGGCTATATGGTGGACAGCAAGATCCTTGAGCTTGGCGAGGAAAACGCATTGGATCCGCTGGAATATCAGAATTTACTTCTCAGATATGCTTCGGGAACGGATTATGACTGCTTTACCCCGCAGCCTGTAGCGCTTGCGTCGTATAATGAGCTTGAAGTATCAAAGAGAAGCTTCGGCAATTACACCTACACGAAGAAAAACGGAGCAAATACTGCCGCGTCTGCTACTTATACTTATGACGGAGTTGCAGGCTCGTATCTTTACGGCTATGCGACAAACGGAGGCTGTGATTCTCTCAAAGTATCGAGCGGCGATGTTATTGTTGACAGCAGCGTCAGCATCGAGGATTATCCGATAGTTTTCCCGATGGGAAATGCTCAGGATGGAGAAACTGCCGAGGTTACAATAAACGCTAAAAACGAAAATGAAAACGGCACTTATGTGCTGAAGGTCTATGCTCTGAATCAGTCGATATTTGAAAGAGCCTATGAAAAGCTTGCCGACGAGCAGCTTCAGATAACGGAATTTTCCGATACCAAGATAAAAGGTACGGTAAATGCTTTAGAGGACGGTATAATGTTTTTCTCGATGCCCTATGAAAAAGGCTGGAGCGTTTACGTTGACGGAGAAAAGACGGAAACAATGCCTGTCGCTCAGTCTATGCTCGGAGCAAAGGTTCCTGCCGGCGCGCATGAAATAACTCTTAAATACGTTCCTGAGGGATTTGCAGCCGGAACGGCAGCTTCCGGAATAAGCCTTGCGCTTTGCGGAGTAACTGCGTTCATTGACAAAAAGCGCAGAAAAAACGGCGTTCTGGAAAACGAAAACGCTGAAAATTCCGCAGCCGAAATGGAGGATCTTGCCGATACAAACGAAAAAGACGAGACGAATGCTCCAAAAACTTCCGCAGGTTCGGAAGAATTGACGGAAGAGACGGCGCAGCTGACAAAGAAGGAAGAAAATGAGAAATCTGAAAGTTAAAATTGCCTACAGAGGAACGAATTATCACGGTTTTCAGCGTCAGAACAACGCCGTTACCGTACAGGAGGTGCTTGAAAAAAATCTTTCAAAGGTTTTGAACGAGCCGATAACCGTAACAGGCTGCTCGCGGACCGATACGGGCGTTCATGCAAATGAATTCTGCTTCAACGTTAAAACTTCAAGCCGTATACCGTGCCGCAATTTTGTAAGAGGAGTCAACGGCGAGCTTCCCGACGATATTTCTATCCTTGACTGTGAGGAGGCTGACGAAAGCTTTCATGCCCGTTTTGACTGCAAGGGCAAAGAGTATATTTATAAGATGCATTGCAGCGAATCAAAAAATCCGTTTGCTTCCGATCTGATGCTTCATTACCGCAGAAAGCTTGATATTGACGCTGTGCGCAAAGCCGCATCATACTTTGTTGGAACTCATGACTTTGCTTCGTTTTGTGCCGATTGCTCAAATGTCTCCACAACTGTGAAAACAATTTATTCTTTTGACATAGAAAAATATGGAGATACTGTGATAATGCTTGTAAAAGGCAACGGTTTTTTGTATAATATGATTAGGATCATGGTCGGGACTCTTATCGATGTGAGTGAAAAGCGTATAGCTCCCGACAGTATTCCCGGGATACTTGCCGCAAAAGACAGGCTTTGCGCCGGAAGAACAGCTATGGCGCACGGTCTTTATCTTAATCGGGTGTTTTATACCGAGGAGGAGCTTATGGCGGCGCATCCGGAATATTCCGGTATGTAATTTCTGAAGAAAAGGGGGACAGTCTATGCCGCATTATGATGCAGAAGATATAGTTGAACTTAAAAATCGTAAGAAAAGACATAAGCGGAGAATGAAGCTGCTTGTTGCTTTACTCGTGATCTTCGTTGTTTTCGGTTTGTATCATTACCGCAGCGTATGGCTGCCGAAGCTTCAGGGTATAGGAAAACAGTACAGCATGATAACCAATGACGGCAAGCTTGCGGAAGGCAACTTTCCCATTGAGATCAACAGCGGTGCGGAGTATCAGCTCAGCTATGGCGACGATACGCTGTATCTTCTCAGTGACGCGTACATTTATTACTACAATACGGACGGCGGCCGTTTGAAAAAGCGTCAGCATGCATATACAAATTCGGTCATGAGCTCTGCCGGTGAATATGTTCTTGTTTTTGAGAGCGGCGGCGATGAGCTTACCGTGGAAACCGAAAATAAGATTCTTTACAGCAAAAACTTTGATTCTCCGATAATATTTGCAAAGGTCAGCGGAAAAGGCTATCTGGCTGTAGTAACGGCTTCGGATAATTATGCCTGCGAGCTTACCGTTTTTGACGACGAGGGTGAAAAAGTCTACGGCAGAAGCTGCGTTGAACGGATCAACGATATAAGCTTTACCGACGGAAGCAGCGGCTGCATACTCAGTTATCTCGGAGCCGAAAACGGAGCGCTGGCTACGACTGTTCAGAAAATAACCTTTGATTCCGATAAGGAGAAGTGGCGGTCGCCTGCAATAGATACCTTTGGTCTTGATATTTACGATTATGATGGAGGAGTATCCGTTATCGGCTATACTGCCTGCGCTTACGTTGACAACAGCGGACAGATAAGCTCATATTATAAGTATGACGGAGATTTTGCGGGAGGAGACAGCAAGTCGGGAAAAACATCTGTCATTATCAATGACGACGACAGAAGAAAATATACGCTTGCATTATTTGACGGAGCGCAGAATCCTGTAATTATAGAATTTGATTCTCCGCTTAAATATACTCAGGTGTATGACGGTCTTGCTTATGTTATGAATCAAAATGTAATAGAAGCATATGATTTTAAGGGAAATCTGCGTTCAAGAGCAGAGATCAGCGATTCTTACGATGAATTCAGAAGAAGCGATGAATATATATTTCTTATGAGCTATAATCGCGTTGACAGGATCGATTACGAAAGCTGACGGCTTTGCGCTGAAACGTAAGGCACGGATTTATTTGAGATTCTTTAAGGAGGGAAATATGGGTACGCAGTTCTGGTGGTTTTTTGATGTGATCTCGGTAGCGGTAATACTGATAGCGGTATTTCTTGCCGGGAAAAAAGGATTTGTTAAGACGTTCGTAATGCTGTTGGGCTGCATATCGGCGATGATACTGGGTGTTTCTCTCAGCAGCGCGTTTTCCGGATCCTTATACGATACGGTCATAAAGCAAAACAACATAAAAAAGCTCGATAAGGCTCTGTCGGAAGATGATATGATCCGAAAAACAAAGGTGAGCATCGAGGGATTCGGCTATAATGTGAAGGTAGATGAAACCGAGCTTTCAAAAATTTTTGAAAAAGGAGAAGATATTCTTCCGGAGCTTTATAAGTACGTAAACAACATAAACGGAAAAAAGGTCGATACGGAAGCCGGCTTCAACGAAAAAATGACGCAGGGATTCGCCGACATGACCAATACGATCGTGACGGAAGCTCTTGGCGGAAATATAGGCGAGGCTTCGGCTGAAGCAGTCGAAGGAGATATGACATCCTTCGCGGAAATGATGCAGCTTATTGAGGCAGGCACGGACGGCGAGGACGTTTCGTACAGAAAAGCCGCCGAGTTTATGGAAGAAAAATTTACAGGAAAAGCTTCTTCCGAAATGATTAAGATCATGACTTTTACAATTACGGCTCTTCTGATTATTATAATTGCCGGATTTATTGAGCACAGGATAAATTCAAACCGCGAATACGGCGAAGATACGGCAATTTCATATCATGCTATCGGAGCATTATTCGGCGTTGCGGAGGGTATTATAATACTGTTTGTAATTGCGGCGGCAATACGTGCTCTTGCTGAGATCGGAAACAGCGAGATGATAATGTTTAACGGAGATACCATAAAAAAGACATACGTCTTTAAATATATATACAGTTTTGCAGAAAAACTTTAAAATCGAGTATTTTGGCTATAATTAAAACAGGAGGTTGTCAGCCCGATGATAATGTGCAGCAAATGCAAAAAAAGACCGGCAGTGGTGTTTATAACATCAGTGCAGGGTAATGAAAAGAAAAATGAGGGACTTTGCCTTAATTGCGCAAAGGAAATGAACATTCCGCAAGTGGCGGAATATATGGAAAGGCTCGGGATCTCGGACGACGAGCTTGACCAGATATCGGATCAGATGATGAGTATGCTCGACGGGGACAGCTTTGTCATGGGCGGTTCCGGAATAATGCCGGATTTCCTGAATAATATGACCGGAGAAATGCCTATGGACAGTCCTGAAGAGCCGTTATCTTCCGAACCGGGCGATACGCGTCCCGGAGCAGCCGGAAACAAGAACGGTAAACAGGAGAAAAAGGGAATTTTCGGCAAAAAGGATAAAAAACCAAAAGAACTGAAATTCCTTGGAAACTACTGTACCAATCTTACTCAGAAAGCCGCCGAGGGCAAGATAGATAACATAATCGGCAGAGATAAAGAGATCTCGCGCGTGGTTCAGATCCTTTCAAGACGCACCAAGAACAATCCCTGTCTTATAGGCGAACCGGGCGTAGGTAAAACCGCTATTGCCGAGGGTATTGCTCAGCGTATTTATGAGGGAAACGTGCCGTTCAACCTTGCGGATAAGAAGCTGTATCTTCTCGATCTTACCGCTCTTGTTGCGGGAACTCAGTTCAGAGGTCAGTTTGAAAGCCGTGTTAAGGGACTTATTGACGAGGTCAAGCGCGAGGGAAATATCATACTGTTTATTGACGAGGTCCATAATCTTATCGGAACAGGCGATTCGGAAGGCTCGATGAATGCTGCGAATATCCTTAAGCCTGCGCTTTCACGAGGCGAGGTTCAAGTCATCGGAGCTACGACCTTCGGTGAATACAGAAAATATATCGAAAAGGACTCTGCTCTTGAAAGACGATTCCAGCCTGTTACGGTCACAGAGCCGACTATCGAGGACACTGTAAACGTTCTTCTCGGGATAAAAAAATATTATGAGCAGTACCATAGAGTAAAAATATCCGATTATCTTGTGCGTGTGTGCGCAGTTCTTTCGGAGCGCTATATTACCGACCGATTTCTGCCTGATAAGGCGATAGATCTTCTTGATGAGGGCTGTGCGTCTGCTTGCATACGTTCTCCCGAGATCGCCGAATACGATAAGTTCTGCAAGGAGCTTAAGGTTTTGGAGGATATGGAAAAGTCTATTTCAGAGGAAAGCGAACCCGATTATCAGGCTCTTGCCGAAGTTAAGGGTAAGCTTATTCACGCCAGAGAGCGCGAGGCTGAGCTGAAGCAAAAGGCTGAGAACGTTGAAGTAACGGAAGCCGATATCACTAAGGTAGTAGAGCTTTGGACGGGAATTCCCGCAAATAAAATTGCCGAGACTGAATTCCTGAAGATCGCACGGCTTGAAGAAACGCTGAAAAAGCGCGTTCTCGGTCAGGATGACGCTGTTGAACTGCTTTCAAAGGCGATAAAGAGAACGAGAGTTCACCTTAATAAGCGCCGCCGTCCTGCATCGTTTATATTTGTCGGCCCTACAGGCGTCGGCAAAACGGAGCTTGTCAAGGCTCTTTCCGAGGAGCTTTTCGATTCTACCGAGCCGCTTATCAGACTCGATATGACAGAGTATATGGAAAAGCACTCGGTTGCAAGAATGATAGGTTCGCCTCCGGGATATGTGGGATATGACGAGGCAGGACAGCTTACGGAAAAGGTTCGCCGCCGTCCGTATTCGGTTATTCTGTTTGATGAAATTGAAAAGGCGCACCCTGATGTAATGAATATACTCATGCAGATACTCGATGAAGGCAAGGTCGATGATGCTCACGGAAGAACGGTAAACTTTGAAAATACGATTATTTGTATGACTTCAAATGCAGGTTCTACCGATAAAACTGTGGGAGTAGGCTTTAACCGCACCGAAAACGAGATCTCAAGAGATAAGGCGATAAAGGGTCTGAGAGACTTCCTGCGCCCCGAATTTATAAGCCGTGTTGACGAAATAGTCGTATTTAAGCAGCTTACAAAGGAAAACTTTGCTTCGATAGCCGCGCTTATGCTTGACGAAATGAAAGAGCCGCTCGGCGAAAAGAATATCACTCTTGATTACGATTCTGCGGCGCTTGATGTTATTGCGGAAAAATCCTACGGAAAGCCCTACGGAGCGCGTGATATAAGACGCGTTATCCGTCAGGAGGTCGAGGATAAGGTCGCTGAGATCATTATCGAAAGAGCTTCGGAAGTAAATAAAATAGCTGTTTCTGCCGACAACGGAGCAATTACCGTAAACGGCGTTAAGGAGAATTGATGATGAAAAAAATTGCTGTATTATTGACCGCAGCCGTAATGGCGTCGTTTATGCTGATGCCGGGCTGCAAGAATGACAACGGAGAAAAGGATTCTTCAAACGGAAATTCAGCCTCCGAGCAATCGCAGTCAAAGGTTGAAAAGCCGCTTTCCGGAGCCGAGCCTGTGCTGTCTATCAACGATGTTCAGGGACGTCCCGGCGAGACCGTAGAAGTGACCGTTTCCGTAAGCGGCGCGGACAAAAAATGGGCGTCGTGCGGAGTTCACTTTTACTATGATAACAGCTTGGAATGCCGTATGGAGGACGAAAAGTTTGCCGACTATCAGCTCGGAAATGCCGCAAAGGATCTTAATGCTTTTACTGCGGCGGTGTGGAAGGAAAATCTTACCGATTATATGATCGATAACAATTATTATTCGCTGTTTTTTGCCGCAATGAGCTCTTCCGACTCGGGCAAGGACGGAAATATTGCCACTTTCTATTTTAAAATTCCCGAGGACGCAAAGGTCGGAACAGTTTATCCGCTTGAATTTTTCTCGATCGAAGGAGATATGTTCACAAATATTGCAACGTCCGATGACATTCAAGAATATGCGTTCAGTCATTGGCAGAACGGTTCTATAAGTGTGATGTGATATGAAAAAAGGAATAATTTCAATAATTGCGTCGGTGTTGATGCTGACTGTCGGTGCGGCGTCTGTAAGACCGCAGGTGAAAGCGGAATCCGAAGAAAAGCTTAAAGTTATGCCTCTCGGCGATTCGATAACCGACGGATTTTCAACGGTTGGCGGCTATCGAAACAGCTTGTGCAGTCTTTTACAGGAAAACGGTTATTCTGATAAAATAGATTTTGTGGGACCGAATTGGGGCGGCTCGGGATATGATCCCCAGCACGCCGGTTTCAGCGGCTATTCAATTGATAATATTGCGCAGGAGGATTCGATATCCGGACAGCGTACAGGACTTTCAAGCTTTATAGACTGGCTTATGGAAACTTATCCTGCCGATGTGGTAATGCTCCAGATAGGAACGAATGATATTCTTAGCCTTTATGACCTTGATAATATCGGAACGCGTCTTGAGTCGCTTGTTGATACGATTTTGACGTACATTCCCGATGACGGAATGCTTTATCTTGCCACGATTCCGTGCATGGACGCAAATAATACTCTTTACATCAACGAATATTACTTTACCGTTGAATCTATGGACGCTTACATTGACGCATATAATGCGCAGATAAGAGAGATCGTCGAGCGCAAAGCTGCGCAGGGCGAGAATATTCAGCTTGCCGATGTAAACGTAGTTCTCGATAAAAGCGATCTGTATGACGGAGTTCACCCCACGGAGTCCGGATATGCCAAAATGGGAGAATTCTGGTACGAAAAGCTTGCGGATTATTTGCAGGGAAGTGCCGGTGAAGAAAAATACAGTGCGGCTGATCTTGTTATTCTGTATAAGTATGTGACGAAGGTCGGCACAATTACCGTACAGCAGGCTGAAAAGCTTGATATGAACGGCGATAAGCTTCTAAACTCGCTTGATATCACCTTGCTGAGAAAAGCCGTTTTGGAGCAGCAGTAAGCCGCTGCGGCTGCCATATTAAAAAATAAAAGCGTATGGAAAATCCATACGCTTTTGATTTTATGAGGTGTAATAAAGTTGTCCGGTGAATTAAGCTTCGCTGTCAGCAGCTTCCGATGAACTATCCTCAGCAGATTCTGATGAATCTCCGCCTTCAGCAACTCCGCCTGTTCCTGTAACGTTGAAAGTAACCTCAACGTTTGTCCAGCCGTCTGCGAATACAGCAGGATCAACGATCTGAGCTGAATACTCATCGTCTTTGCCGAATACAGAGCCGTTAGCGTCGTGAGCGTCTTCCGGAGTTGTAGAAACATATGAGTTGTAGATGTTCGCACGCATCTCTATTCCGTCGTCTGAAGAAGTGTAGTTCTTGCTGAGCATTTCAACCTCTTCGCCGTTGATCTTGATGCTTGTGATCTCGATAGCCATGTCAGGATAGAGTGTTGTACCGTCCTTAACTCTTACGGCAGCAAATGAACAGCCGCTTGGAATGCATTCGCCGTTTACGTCGCCTGTTGTGTCATAACGGAATCCGTTTGTATCAGCAGTAACGCTAACTGTATATTCGCCGTCGCCGTCGATCGAAACAACGCCTGCGTCGTAAGCGAGAGCAGAACCGTCTTCATATTCGCCCCAGTACTGGATCCACCACTGACCGTCAACGATAGCGAGATAAGCGTCGCCTGACTCTGCAGCAACGGGAGTTTCGAAATCTCCGGTATCAACAGCAACAGGAGCTTTAGTTCCCTCTTCGGCTGAAGAATCACTGCTTTCGGAATCTTCTGCGCTGCTTTCGGAGCTTTCTTCCGATGATTCTTCGGAAGCTGAGCTTTCTGAAGAAGAGCTCTTGTCATCATCTTTATCCTTGTCACCGCAGGATACGAGAGTGCCGCAAGCCATTAATGAAGCCATAAGGCAGGCAAGTAATTTTTTTGTAGTCATAGTAAAAAACCCTTTCTGAAAAAATATCCGATAATAAGAATCTGTTTTCATAAAATTTTATAAAAGCAGAAATCAAGATCCGTTGCGCTTTCTGCCTTGAAAGCACAGCTGAACGGTAAGCGGCGAATATGTGAGAGGGAAACGCCAACTTACAACTAAATATATAATACACAATTTTTACGTCAACTTCAAGATGCTTATTCAACAAATTTAGTGCAATATAATCGTGAGAATTTGCACAATTTTACGATAAAGAGCCGAAGGAAAGGAATCTGACGCGCCGGTAATATTGACATAGAAGGTGCAAAATGATATAATTATAATGGTAAAATGTCGATCGGAGGAAAGAATATGAAACGTTATATAAAAAAGATCGTAAGTGTTGTTCTTGCGGCTGCCGTTTTGAATTTAGCGCCTAAGAACTGCTTTTTTCGTTCGCAGGAATCATGCTCGGATAGATTTAATAACGTTTCCGCGGTCGATATAGATGAAGCGGATTCTGTCCTGAACGATGCGCTTTCACAGCTTGCGGGCACTGTCGAGCAGCCGAGCTTTGGTACGGAATACGGTGACTGGAGCGTTTTGTGTCTTGCAAGAAGCGGATATTACGGAATCGAGGACGCTTATTTTTCCGATTATTATGAGCGCATTGTCGATGCGGTAAAAACAACGGCTGCTTCGGTAAATAAGAACGGCGCGCTTCATAACGTGAAATCTACTGAGAATTCACGTCTTATTCTTGCTCTCTCGGCAATAGGAAAAGATCCGGAAAATGTCGGCGGCTGGAATCTTATAACTCCATACAATGATTTTGACTGGATAAAAAAACAGGGAGTAAACGGAGCGGCGTTTGCGCTTATTGCTCTTGATTCCATGAATTATAAAACAGCTGACAAATCTGTCAGACAGCAATGCATTGAATATATTCTTGAAAAACAGTTCGAAAACGGCGGTTGGGCGTTATCGGGAAGCGTTGCGGACCCGAATATCACGGGTATGGTTCTTCAGGCTCTTTCCCGATATACGGAGAACAAAGACGTTGCGGCGGCTGTTGAAAGGGGAGTGGACTGCCTTTCGAAAGTTCAATTGAACGACGGCAGCTACAAAGCTTACGGAACCGTAACCCTGGAAAGCGCAGCACAGGTCGTAATAGCCTGTACTTCGCTTGGGATCGATCCGAATACGGACGAAAGATTTGTTAAGAACGGCAATTCGGCAGTGGACGCGGTATTGAAATTTTATAACAGTGAATCGTCCGTGTTCAGTCATGTTATAGGCGACGGCGGCAACGCGATAGCGACAGATCAGGCAATTCTTTCGCTTATTGCCTATAAGCTTTTTACGGACGGCAAAAACGGACTTTACAATATTGGCGGAACGGATTCGGCAGTTCAGCTGCCGTCGGACAGCGATAACAAGAATCCGCCGAACGGTTCGGAAAACAAAACAGACGGCGCTCAGGATAACAGCAACGATAATAAAGCTCCCGAAGAGAACGGCAGCTTTGACGGCAAAAATACGCTTCTTGCGGCAGTTGGTGCTCCTGCAGAAATAAGCAGCCGCAGCGGAAGCAGCTTCAGGGCTTCCGTAAATATGTCAGGCTGGGATAATAACGGCGGATATAAGCTTCTGGACTGCATTATCAGCGTTCCCGACGTGCTTGAGGTCACCGATGTTACCGTCGGCAGCAAGCTTGGCGGCGGTCAGTTGGAGTATGGCTTTGAGGAGAACACGGGAAAGCTGAGAATAGTATATTTTGATCCCAACAGCAACAGTGATATCATGTTTGATAGTGGCAGCGGTTATGCCGAACTGTTTTCCGTCGGATTTAAGGTCAAAAAAGACATTTCGGCAGACAAGCTCAGTATCGGCATCTCGGGAATGTCCCTGAAAACGGATTCCGACCCTTATGATGAGGATTCCATGACGGTGGTGGATACGGAAAATTCGGCGGCTGATATCAGGGTCGTAAGCGGAATTTCGTTCAGTGCGGTGCGTCTGTATCAGGGAGACGATGTGGATATTATTCCGTCCTCGAAAATGGCGGTTGCCGTTGCGGTTACGGAGCTTGCGCCCGAATCGGAAGTTAAGTTTAACGATGGAAAGCATACAGCTGATTTTCTGTATAATAAATCGGCTTCGGATAAGATCGGTATACCCGTATATATTGCCCTTGTCGATTCCGAGATTGACATGAACAGCTTTGCAAGATCGGAAAATTATACAGTCAACAGTGCGGTATCGAGCGATACTCTGGTGTTTGGAGACGCAAACGGTGACGGAGTAATAAACGCTCAGGACGCTCTTGCGTCCGTTGACGTATGGCTGAGAAAGACCGAGCTAACCGATGATAAGCAGATGCTTGGACTTAACGTAAACGGAGACGGCAGAATAAATACCTTTGACGCGCTTGGAATATCGGAAGCCTTTGTGAACGGTTCTGATTTTGGAGTAATTGAAAAAGCCGCTGCGCTTTCCGGAGACGGCAATGAATAATAAAACATTCAATATAAAAAAATTCGTTATTATATTGATCGGCGTGATCCTGCTGACGGCGACGGCTTTTATTTCCTCGTATTTTAAAAAGGAAAATAATACCGATATCGGGCAGCCGCTGCTGAAAATTACTGCTCCGGCAAAATTGAAAGCGGATTTTCGTGATTCTTTTTCGGTTGACGTAACCGTTTCAAGGCTTGGAGGCGAGGCTTATCCTGCGGCAAGCCTTTCACTGGGATTTGATTCGTCAAACCTTGAATTTCTCGGTATAGAGGAGGGTAACGTTACCGTTGGCTCGGACAGTGATAGTTCGCTTCCCGAGTGGAGCGTTAATGTTGAGCGCAGCAACGATATCGGACAGATAAATATACTGTATCTCGATGTCAGCGGAGGAAGATATGCTTTTTCGGACGATCGGATAAGCGGAGAACAAAACGTTTTGCTCAGGCTGAAATTCCGTCTGCGCGGAAGTGCAGCTCCCGGCGATATCTATGAGCTTTCGGTAGAGGACGCCGTTTTTGCCGCAACTGACAGCGAAAAAAGCCTTGCAAGCATTTCGGGAACTCTGCAAACTCAGAACGGAAGAATAATTTTGGAGGATTAGCATGAAAAAATGTATAAGGTCTGTCGTGTGTATGCTTTTCGCGGTTGTCTTATCGCTTGCTTTCGGCTGCGCGAATACTGCTCCGAGGACGATAAGCGGAAATATTGAGATACCTGAAAACGGAATTATTGAAAAAAGCGTTTTCGAGCAGCTCAAGGCTGAAAACTCGATCGCTGTTTTTTGCGGCGAATCCAACGGCATAAAATATGAGTGGACGGTTTTCGGCAGCGATATTTCCGACCCGAAGAAGCTGGATATGGCTCTTTCGTTTGATGAAAACAGAGACGGCGAAGCAATAGCTTTTACGCTTTCTTCGGCTGAAAATTTCGGCTTTAAGCCTACTTTGTCGATTTACTTGAACGAGGTATGGAAGGCTCAAAGCGCTTCCGTGTTTTCCGATAACGACGGAAATATGACCCCGGTTTGCAGCGCTTCTATAACCGGAAAGGAGTCAAGCATACTCAACTTTTCGCTTGCCGAGACCTGCGGGAAGTATGTTGTAACGGCTGATACGGAGGAATATAGCGGCATTGGCGAAACGGTTTATTCCAAAGACGAAATTACCGCTGAAAATAAAAATAATGAGAAATCCGATTATCTTGCAGATACGCCGCAGACTGATGAAAAGCCTGTATACGGTTCGGACAATGAAGCTTCGGACGATCCTGCCGCTGATTCTCAGATCAGCAGTGATATTTCTCTTTCGCCGAATGATGAAAGCGGACGGGTTTATTCCGACGGAAGCGTTACAAATCAGGATCTGTATCGTACCGATCCGATACCCGAGGGCAGACCTATGCCCGTTGAGCCTGACGACGCTGAGATAAACGAATCAAATATCCTGACCTGTACGTTTTCAATTGAATGTACAACGATATTAAATAATATTTCGCAGCTTGAACCGGAAAAGCTGGACGTTCTGACCTCGGACGGCATTGTTTTTGCCGAGCAGACAGTTGAATTCAAGGAGGGGGAGTCCGTTTTCGACGTCCTGCAAAGGGTGTGCAAGGAAAATAAGATACACATGGAAGCTTCGGTGACGCCGGTCTACAACAGCGCCTACGTTGAGGGTATCAATAATTTATATGAATTTGACTGCGGAGCGCTTTCCGGCTGGATATACCGCGTGAACGGCTGGTATCCCAATTACGGCTGCAGCCGATATCAGCTTGCGGACGGCGATGTGGTGGAATGGCGCTTTACCTGCGATTCGGGAAAGGATGTTGGCTGTGGCTTGCTCTCGGGAAAATAAAAGCTTCGGCGATGAATTCTCAGGCTTTCATCCACTGGTGAATTTTGCCTATTTTGCGTTTGTTTTGGGCTTTTCTATGATTCTTGCTCATCCTGTAAGTCAGATAATATCCCTCGTCTGTGCGGTCTGCTGCGGAATATCCGTTTGCGGAAGCAAGGGAATTGCCTTTAATCTGAAATACAGCCTTCCTCTGCTTATTTTGACGGCGATAGCAAATCCGCTTTTCAATCATGAGGGCGGAACGATATTGACCTATCTTACTACGGGAAATCCGCTTACGCTTGAAAGCATACTTTACGGAATTTTTTCGGGAGTTATGCTTGCGGCTATCCTCAGCTGGTTTGTAAGCTTTAATAAGATAATAACTTCGGATAAGCTTATCTATCTTTTCGGACGTATAATTCCCTCGCTGTCGCTTTTGCTGAGCATGACGCTGAGATTTATCCCAAGATTAAAAAAGCAGTTTGATACGGTAAAGGAAGCGCAGAAATGCATGGGGCGCGATGCTTCCAAGGGGAATATTTTTCGCCGAATGAGAAGTGCAATTGCCGTTTTGTCCGTTGTTATTACGTGGTCGCTTGAGAACGCTGTTGAAACTGCCGACAGTATGAAGAGCCGCGGATATGGTCTGAAAGGAAGAAGCTCGTTTTCGATTTTTCGTTTCGGCAGCCGTGACAAAGCCGCTCTTGCGTGGATAATCTTCTGCGGCATATATGTTGCCTGTGGAGTATTTGCGGGAGCGTTTGAATGGAGATTTTTCCCAAGAGTTTACGGCGGAGCTGTAACTCCGCTGTCTGTGAGTTTTTATGCGGTATATCTTATGCTTTGCTTGACTCCGGTTATTATTAATGGAAAGGAGCTGCACAGGTGGAAAAGTTTGCAGTCAAGGATCTGAGCTTTTCATATCCGCAGCAGGAGAAAGAGGCTCTGAGCAAAATAAGCTTGTCGATCGAAAAGGGCGCGTTTGTCGTTGTCTGCGGTCCGTCAGGCTGCGGAAAATCAACGCTGCTGCGGCATTTGAAGCCTGTTCTTGCTCCTCACGGACGTATAAGCGGAGAGATACTCTTCGACGGTGTGCCGCTTGGCGAGCTTGATCTGCGTGTTCAGGCTTCCGAAATTGGCTTTGTGGGACAGTCTTCCGATAATCAGATAGTGACGGATAAGGTCTGGCACGAGCTTGCGTTCGGACTTGAAAGTCTGGGAGAGGATACGGAGCTGATACGGCGGCGCGTTGCCGAAATGGCATCGTTTTTCGGCATTCAGGACTGGTTTCGAAAAAGCGTTGACGAGCTTTCGGGCGGTCAGAAGCAGCTGCTTAATCTTGCTTCGGTCATGGTCATGCAGCCGAGCATTATTATACTGGACGAACCGACAAGTCAGCTTGATCCTGTTGCCGCGTCCGATTTCCTTTCCGTGCTGGCGAAAATAAATCGTGAGCTTGGCGTTACCGTTATTCTCACGGAGCATCGTCTTGAAGAAGCCTTGCCATTGGCTTCGGAGACGGTCGTAATGGACAGCGGAAAAATTCTCTGCATCGGTACTGCGCAGGAAGTAGGAGAAAAGCTGAAAAGCTGTGGCCACAGTATGTTTCTCGCTATGCCGACAGCTATGCGTATCTGGGCGGCTGTTGAAAGCGAAGAAAAATGTCCCGTTACAGTGTGTGAGGGAAGTAGATTCCTCAGCCGTTTTTCCGAGAGTCACGAGCTGCTTCGGATTCCGGCGGAGAAGTCTCCAAAAACGGACGGCAGGATAATGCTTCAAGCGGAGGAAGTATGGTTCAGGTATGAAAAGAACGGAGACGACATCGTGCGCGGACTTGATATTTGCCTGTACGAGGGCGAATTTTTCGCATTGCTTGGAGGAAACGGAACTGGAAAGACTACGTCGCTCAAGGTTCTTGCCGGGCTGAAAAAGCATTACCGCGGAGAGATACGGCGAAACGGGAAAATCGGGTTTCTTCCGCAGAATCCTCAGACATTGTTTGTAAAGAAAACTGTGTATGAAGATCTTCGGGAGGTTTTGAACGGAAGCGGTTTATCGAAGTCCCGGCAGGAAAATATGATCGCGCAGACCGCGAAATTGTGCCGAATAGACGGACTTATGGAGCGGCACCCCTACGACCTTTCTGGCGGAGAGCAGCAGCGAGCCGCTCTTGCAAAGCTGCTTTTGTGCGAGCCTGATATACTGCTCCTTGACGAGCCGACGAAAGGAATCGACGCGGAATTCAAGGAAATTTTCGCGGAAACTCTTGCAGATCTGCTTAATTGCGGAAAAGCGGTGCTTATGGTCAGTCATGATATTGAATTTTGTGCGGAGTATGCTGACAGGTGTGCGATTTTCTTTGACGGAGAAATTACTGCGCAGGGAAGTCCGCGTGAATTTTTTTCGGGAAACAGCTTTTATACAACGGCTGCGAACAGGATATCACGACATTTGCTGCCCGAGGCGGTTACTGCCAATGATGTAATTGCTGCCTGCGGAGGTTTGGTAAAACCGCATTCGGAGAGAAAGAAAGCTGTGTCGGAATGCGGTGAAAGGATTGAGATTCCGGTCAAGCGGTCGTCAAAGCTGCCTGTATGGAGAAAAGTAACGGCAGTCGTTTCGGGGATAATTGCCCTTGTGATTTTCGTCTATGCAGCAGGAACAACAGATCTGACCGAGATCATAAATGCCGACGGATTTACGGCTCTTGCGGACAAGCAGCTTGGAATATATGCAGCGTTTATAGCGTCGCTTTTTGTAATGGCTTTTTCGATTGGCAGACGTGAGGAGATACCGATGCACGAAAAGCTCGTTAGAGAAGATAAAAAGCTTGAAAAGCGAACGATCGCTGCGGCACTGACAATATTTATAGCTGCTCCTCTTACGCTTTTTATAAGCATATTTTATCTTGAAAGCAAAAAATATAATGTTATTGCTCTGGCGGTTCTGCTGGAGTGCATGATACCGTTTTTTATGATTTTTGAGGGAAAAAAACCAAAGGCACGTGAGCTTGTGATAATAGCTTCGCTGTGTGCTGTCGGAGTGGCAGGAAGAGCGGCGTTTTTCATGCTGCCGCAGTTCAAGCCTGTCATGGCGATCACGATAATCGCCGGAGTCGCTTTTGGCGGAGAAACGGGCTTCCTTGTGGGAGCTGTCACAATGCTTGCGTCAAATGTACTCTTTTCTCAAGGACCTTGGACTCCGTGGCAGATGTTTGCCATGGGAATATCGGGATTCTTTGCAGGCGTTCTGTTCCGAAAAGGTCTGATAAGAAGAACTAAAACGTCACTTTGCATTTATGGCGCGATCGCTGCGGTCGTAATTTACGGAGGAATTATGAATCCTGCATCGGTTTTGCTTTGGAGCAGCGAAACGCTTGGCAAAAACGTGCTGGCAGCGTATTATATATCCGGGTTCCCTATGGATTGCATTCACGCTTTCGCTACGGTTTTCTTTTTGATGATCGCTGCCGAACCCATGCTAGAAAAATTGGACAGAATTAAAATTAAATACGGTCTTGCGGAAAGCAAATAAAGCGATTTATTCGTTTGCAGAAATTTAGCCGTATAGATAATGTTGAAAATATGTCGCTTGTACAGCTGATTTTTGTGCAAAGCGACTATTTTTACAGTCGGGTATTGACAATCAAATAATAATGTGATAAAATATTTCATGTTGATACGGCAACATATATTAGGTGCGGGTGTAGTTCAATGGTAGAATTCCAGCCTTCCAAGCTGGTTACGTGGGTTCGATTCCCATCACCCGCTCCAATTTGCGCCTTTAACTCAGCTGGATAGAGTAACTGCCTTCTAAGCAGTAAGCCATTGGTTCGAGTCCAATAAGGCGCGCCATCTCGAAACGCTCCGTTACATATTTGCTATATAATGGGGCGCTTCGCTTTTTATTGAATATTCATGGTGGGTGTAGCTTAGCTGGTTAAAGCGTCGGATTGTGGTCCCGAAGATCGTGGGTTCGAATCCCATCTCCCACCCCAGAACCAAAATCTCTGTATGATTTTTCATATAGAGATTTTTTTGTTTTATTTATCAAAATACAAATATCCTTGCAGGATGAATTTGTCAATTTTGCCGATTTTTAATTTTACTTTCTCCTTAATCAACGGTTTTAGGTTGAAAAAATAGTATTTTCTGCTATATTATGGAAGATGCATTAAAAGTCTATTTTTCAAAACTAAAAAGGAGGAATGTTATGTACGTAAAGGTTTACAGACAGGGATATGTATTATGTGAAAAAGGTGCGCTTGATTCATATGATCCACCGTATTTTACCAGTTGGAATTATAAACAATGGTTGTCAGCATTATCTCCTGCGATGTGCCAATTTTGTTCATCGCAGCATGGAAGGGTGTATGATAATGATGATTATTCATATCTCAAACCACCTGTTCATCCAAAATGTAAATGTCAACTTGTACCGTTAAATGCAATTAAAGCCGGCGATGCTACTAAAGACGGGCAAAATGGTGCAGATTGGCATTTAAAGAACAAAGGGCAATTACCAGATTATTATATTGATGATATAGAATTATCTAAACTTGGTTGGAGACCAGGAGACAAACCATCAAAATATGCTCCAGGTAAAATGTTTACTAAAGGAATATATGATAATTCTGATAAGCACTTACCGGATAAGGGCGGTACTAATATAGAAGTTTATCACAACTATTATAAACGTGAACTTTACAGCAGGCTATTACACTAAACAGCAGATACCTCTCAATGAAGTATCTGCCTGTTTTTTGTTTTAGTTTTATTATACTCTATTTCATAATTTTCAATAATAGTAAACCAGTTAAGCAAAGCTTGCCTTTTAGCACCATTCGAGGTGAGTATGATAAAACACTCTCATAAACTGATTTTTCTGATTATTGTAGAAGTAAATACGCTGTTTTTCTAAATTTGACAAAAACCACCGTTCAAATCAGCTTTTCTAACGATTCAGACATAGTTTTATTTTACACTAAGATCTCGCTTTATTGTAGCGCTAAACCTTAGATTTATCCAGTCTCAAGATTATATCTTTTTTCAGAGTTTGTTATAAGAAGAACCTCCGCAGGAGTTGTCCTGCGGAGGTTTCTGTTTGTCCCATCATATTGAAATAAAACCCATATATTCTCTCTTATTGTGCAGATAGAGAGGTGTTAACTTTTTTCAATCAGCATACGCTTCATAATGCAGAGATCAAATACATCAATCTTACTGTCTTCGCATAAGTCCGCTGCTTTCCAGTCTGCAAGTGTTACATCAGGTGCAGCAAGAATCCATTTTTGAAGCAATACAGCATCAGCAACACTAAAAGCTCCATCTGCGTTGACATCACCGACAACCTTATTTTTCTCCCAATGTGCATAAAGCGTGTGGTCTTTATTAGTTGTTACACTTGTGGATGCGGTAACTTCCGTGCCGCCTTCTGTCGCTGTAAACCAACCAAGGAAAGTGTATCCATCTCTTGTAGCTTCGGGTAGTGTTCCGTATCCCTTGCTGTATGTTACTTTGACCGATGAAGTTGGTGTAGTGCCGCCATTTGCATCCAATTTAACTGTATATGTGTTCAGCGTCCACTGAGCATACAAGGTCTGATTCGCTGTAATTGCCACTTTTGAATCGGCTGTGACTTTTGTGCCGCCGTTTGACGCAGTATACCATCCGTTAAAAACATAACCTGTACGTGTAGATGTCGGCAAGTCACCGTATGTGCCATCATAGGTTACGCTCTTGCTTGCTGTACTGCACGTTCCGCCGTTGGCATTGAATGTTACAGTATATTTATTTGGAATCCAGTGAGCATAGAGTTCGTGATTTGTTGTAGCAGTCACATTCGTCATTTCTGTTATCTTTGTTCCACCATTTGCAGCAGTATACCATCCATCAAAGGTATATCCACTTCTGGAAGGTTTGGGTAATGCACCATACTTTCCACCATATACGGCAGTAATACTTTTCGTTGAACATGTACCACCATTTGCATTAAGTGTTGCTTTCAAGTTACCAATAACCTGAAATGTTACATTATTTGCAGTTGAAGTCCCAATATTGTTTCCAGCACATATATATGCTATATATCCTCCTGTTGGAAGTTTTTCACTATAACTACAATTATTATCTAATCCTTTGTCGATATACAATTCTCCATCTTTGTAAAGAGAAATATAATACCATTCAGCATTCTTTACTGCGCTCCACTTAATTTCAACGCTTTCATCTATTGATAGAAGAGGCTTATTAATAGAAAGACTCGGTGCTGTGGGCTTTGAATCATAAACTGAAAAACTAACACTGCTTGCAACAGAAGTTCCTACATTATTTCCGGCGCATATATATATAATATAATCTCCAGCAGGTAACTTGTTACTATAATTGCAATTGTCATCTAAACCTTTATCTATATATAACACTCCATCCTTATATAACGACATGTAATACCACTCAGAATTTTTTACAGTTTCCCATTGAATTTCAACATTTTCATTCATTGAAAGAAGGTTCTTGTTAATGGTAAGTTGTGGTGAAGTTGGTGCAGTATCATAAACAGAAAAACTTATACTGCTAGCTTCTGACGTAATCGCACCATCTCCGGCACATACATATGCAATATAATCTCCAGCTGGCAACTTGTTACTATAACTAAGATTATTATCTACTCCTTTATCTATGTATAATATCCCATCTTTGTACAAGGACAAGTAATACCAAGTAGCGTTTGTAACTCTATTCCATGATATGGTTATTGTATCACTTACAGATGCAGCTATCTTATTGATTGATAATTGTGGAGAAGAAAGCTCTGTGATTGAGGAAGATTTACTAATCAACGCATACCAATCCACATTCGTAGAACCCGAAGATAACTTTGAAGCACTCACCCAGCTATCAGCTTGAAGTCCTCTGCCGCTGTAAACAGCACTTTCTATAACATGATATGTACCATTACTTGCATTATAGCCTGTAACAGCCATAAAGTGATTGGAAACATGAATTGCAGCAACACCGCCGTTTTTCAAATGACTGATTAATCTGCTGTCAGAAATCGTTCCGTAATACTGACCATCAATTTTGAAGCCGTAGCTGCTGCCATAACCTGATTCAACCTTATTGTAAAAAGATTGTCTGTACAATCCGCCATTGCCGGGTTGATAGGAACCATTGTTAACTGCCCATGTTGCAATTTCCACGGCATCAATTTTACTTCCGTTCAAGGCATAAATTGCATTACAGAATGAAAAAATTCCGCATCCGGAAGTATACATATCATTACCGGATGTTGCATACTTTGTAAACTTAACAGTTTTCCAATAAGAATCATTCTGATTGTATAGTCTGCCCTCAGCAGCGTGCGTTTCAATCATGGTGAACGGACTGAATGAGTCGTTCGGGAACACAGACAAAAACGAAAACACCATGAGCCCTGCAAGAAGAAAACTTAAAAAGCGGTTACGTTTCATAATAAAACCTCCCTGAAATAAAATAATATAGATGCAGAGAACGCAGATAGTCACATCTGACTTCTCTTGTGTATATTATAACCTATTTAGATTCAAATGTCAATACTTTTTAGTCATATATGATAAAATCTTATTAGAAGGGAGTGTCATTTATGGCTTGGTACAAAAGGATTCGTGATTTACGGGAAGATTCTGACAAAACACAGACGGAGGTCGCAGAATTTTTAGGAACAACGGCACAATATTACGGAAAATATGAAAAAGGAGAACGGGAACTGCCGTTTATGAGAGCAATTCAGCTTGCGGAATATTACGGGGTAAGCCTGGATTATCTGGCAGGTCGTCAAAAGTATAGGAATGAACAGTTACCCAGCGAAGATGAACAGAATCTGCTTCACAGCTGGCACTGCCTGTCAGAACGGGATAAGGGAAAGGTCGAGTATCTCATAGCGGAACTTCTGGATGCACAATCTCAGAGAAAAGAAGCCAAATAATAGTGAGTGGGAAGTAGAATACGAGTTGCTATAATGAAAAACGTGTAGAGTATATGGGCTTTACATGAGTTTCATGATGTCAAATTTTACAATAGCGAACATCCACATAGTATGCTCAACTACAAAACGCCTGATCAATGAGAAAAACTCTATTTTCAGAAAATTGAAAAAATGTATTTGTTCTTTACAACCGGTTCAGATCTGAAGGTTAAGCTATTTATTTCCCTCAGTCGATTTTAATTATCTTTAATATACTTCTAACATAACCGGGGTTACACCCAAAAGGATTATATTCTTCTTGATAAGAGTAAATAGTGACTTCAATTACAGCTTGACCATTGATTACACCTATACAATTATAGCTACAATATGCATCGCTTGGATCAATACTTGTTATTATATCGCTTTGATTTATTAATGTCATGGTTTGATTACTTGAAAAATCATATTTGCAGTAGTTGTATTTATTATTAGCATCTACAGTGTATAGAAGACCGCTCTCTATTGCGTTATCAACCCAACTGATATTTAAAGTTTTATATTCGCTTGTTTCGATATTGTATTGTATGGTATTATTATTATATCCGTCGTAATAGTACACATAAGGATCAGCAAATTCAAATGCTATGCCGTTGCTAGTCTTAATGTTAACCTCAATATCCGTAGCAATGGTTTTCAATTCATGAGTCTGTAAATCATAATAAGCAATAGTGTAATAAAACCACCCCTCTCCACCACCGCCTATACTACCATCATAAAAACCATAAGAGAAAACTAACTTATTATTAACTACGTAGCTTATCCCATATGTTGGATAACCAATATGAACACTAATTGGGATAGCAGCGAGTTCAGTTGTTATTCCTGTAGTTAATTCATATTTATAGATGTGAGTATGATAAATTTTATCGAATTCAAAGTTCTTATCATCATTTGTATAATAATAGAGATTCAATTCATCTGTGGTTAATAAACCAGCATTACTTTCTTGAAGGATATTTTTACATTCTTTGTTTGAAATATTATAAGTATAATACTTTGTATCGTCATAGTCGCTTTGTAAAATCAGGTACTGTTCAACGTCATTTACTCCAACAATACTAATATAACTTTCACTCAGCTTTAACTCATTGCTCATAGTTTCTATGTCATAGGCGTTTATACCGTTTTTATCAGAATAATAAAGCTGATTTCCAATCAAAGCAATATTAGAATAATTTTCATAACTTGACATTTCTGTTGTTATTAGAGTATTCAAATTGCCGCTTAGAACATCTTGAGCAACAATTGAAAAGCCCATGCTGTTATAATCTCGTTGTGCAAACAAAATTGTATCTTCATCTTTTACCACGCTTCCAAATTGCCATTCAGTCATAACCTGCGTATCAGTTTCATATTCTTCGGCAGTAAATATATCGTCATTTGAACTAATAAACGATTCCTGCAACCAATTATCATTAACTTTATTTTGAAAACTGTTATCAATTGTAATATCCTTACGAGGCGTAGTGTCAAGTTTTGAGATGTCTGTGTTGCTTCCAAGCATTTTGGTAAGATCGTCGCAATCACTTGGAAATGCATTGTAAAAATCAGTATTAATTGAATTTGAAAATGCGACGTTTAGCATCATGTTTATATCATTATACGCCTTTATACTGTCATTATCTTTATTGTTTGGTTCCCAACCTGTATCTTCACCGTTCGTTTTATATGCCAACATAGTTGACTTAAGTCCCAAAATAAAACTATTGTAGGCATTTTCTGATGTAAGGCTATATTCTTTAAAGCAGTCTTTTGCAACTTCTTGTATAAACACATAATCATCCAACTCGGCAATTTGATTCTGTTCTTTTCCATAAGCAGTATTTTTCAAGCCATCAACACAAAATAGAACTCCAGAATTCACCAGACTGCTAACAGGCAGTCCACCAAAAAATGTATAATCAATTACACCCATGATTAAATCATCACCAACAGAATATGCAGCTTCTTCAATTGCACCCCAAATAGCAGCCCAAGCAGTTGGCGAAGAGACGTTCATAGTTTCTTGTACCTTTACAGCCGAATGATACAAATTGAAATAACTATTTTCTTCGTTTCTAAGATTATTGTGAATCTCAATTACATTTCCCATTTGATTTAGATTTAATATGTGATTAATAAACTTATCCCTTGTTTCATCTGTGGTATTGTTTGCCATTGTATCAGAAGAAAGGATAGTGTTCTTTATCAAGTACTGTTCGCCTTCAAACAGATTACTCATTTCTCTGTATTTGGCATAGTTATTCATAGCACCGCACAAACCGCTATAGAACATGCTTATAACATCAGGAGAAAAGGAAGAATTCAAATCCAAAGTATCCACATTTGAAAGAATAGGATCAATGCTATCTGCTTTTTCTTGCATCTTCCAAACAGTTTCGAGGGCAGAATCAGCAGCATAGATGTCCTCAACAGAAAGTTCATAATCACGCAAATACAATAATCGCTGAATGATATTGACTGAATCATCAACTGTTTTAGAAAAGTTGTCGTCTTTTGAATCCCCATGATATGTTACGATATTGATTAATGCATCTTCATAATCAGTATTCAAATTCAAGGCGGCCAGTGCTGTTTTGGTGAGACCGTCATAATTCTCAATTGCATTTACTAAATTTGCCCATTCTACGCTTCCGGTTCCATAATAATCTCCTATATCACACATCAAATCACAATCATAATATGCTTTATACAATTCGTCAATTGGAGTTCCGAGCGTACAGTAAAAGAATTGTTCGTACCCTGTTCCGTTTGAAAATAATTTGTCAATTTCCGAAACCACTGTCTTGTAATCTTCTTCAGTTGTGTACTGCTCAACCATGGAAGTGTAGAATTCTGTGATTTCATTTACGGCTTCATAGTCAATCAGGTCAACGTCAATACCCATCATAACAAGAAAATCATAAAAAGAAACATACAGCTCATCATCAAAATACTCATAAGATATTTTAGTTTGATAATAAGTATCGATAGGAAGGTTAATAACACCTTCGTCATCTAAAGAATATTTAAACGAAGTGCCAGACCATGAAGATTCTGTTAAACACTTTAAAGCGGATTTATAATAATTTCCTATACCTGTACTACTATCAACAAGTAAATATTGATTTTTCTCATCCTTATACTCACAACACCAAGAAATATAATTACGAGTTATAATTATAGATTCATCATTTTCTTCTGCAATAGAGGCACCAGCAATTTCGCAGGCAGTTTCAAGAGGAATCAGAACCACTCCGTCTTTTAGCAAAGATTCGTTAGATATTCCGAGTACCTGCCTCTGCTTTGTCTGATCGCTGTAAAAAGGCACAATGTATTCTGTGTATTTTTCTTTTGCCGAAACTGGCATTGCTGTTAAACAGGACACAACAAGCATTACACTGGAAATTAACACACCGAGTATTCTTTTCATAACATTACACCTCCTTATTCAGCAAGCATTTCGGAAAGTGCTTTTTTGTACTCCGAATATAATCCACCAGAATAGATATTCATTAAGGCTTCATTTTCAAGTAGATACCACTTTGTGCCGTATTGAACAATGGTCACCTTTATCGTTTCTTCACAGTAATCAATGTCACTTTTGTCATTCAGGGCATCAATCAACATTTGGTTGATTTCTTCGGTTGTGTGGATGGTATCAGCCGTAGCATATAGGTCATTGAATAACTGATAGATATTCGGGTAGCTTACATTAATTGTAGCTGTTGCTTCAAAGCTGTTCCAGGATAGATCACATTCTTCAACTTCGAATGTGGATTTTGTAAGAGTTAAGTACCCAAGCTCGCTTGTATCCAAATGCTTTTGAACAGCACCGTTGATGTTGGCGTAGTAAAAGTCTTCTGTGTAATCTCCAGTTGTCATTGCATTGAGTGTTTCGTTCAGGCTTTTCTTTGCTAATAAGCAGCGAAGTCCGAACCAGTATATCGCAATCAAAAACAAAATTATGATAAGTACAATCAGTACAATTTTAAGAATTTTTTTAAGCATTCAATATTTCCCTCCTCAACTCTACAAGTAATCTTAAAAAACTATTGGATTCTTCAAAAATTCAACTTAATTATACCATATAACTTATAATATTACAAGCGTTTTGGGGTAATTGATCACAAAGGATCATCAATGAAAATCCCAAGGGATTGCCAAGATGAAAAAAATCTCACATAGAATCCATATATTCTACACGAAATTTAGTATCTTATTCGGTTGATGACAAATGATTCTTCAATAAGAGTATTCAGTCATTATCTGATAGGCTTTTTCGAACAATAAATAATTCATCCTCGTCACTGCAATCCTCCAGCCCATGTAAAAGCTGAATATAAACGCACTCTGCTCGATCATGCTCCTCGGCCTCAGTAGTCATCATAAGTTCAAGGAAATACGCCTTTGCTTCTTCGTAGTTCATCCAGACTTCACGCTTACCGTTGCAGACGGTAGTGATCTTTCGCGTTCTCGGCATTGCCAATTCTGGAATTTTCAACATAGCTGTGTACCTCCAAATCATCATTGTAGATACAGTATACACCATAACCGTGTAAGAGTCCAGTGCTGCGAAATATTTGTAACCATTTTTGTGAAGTGCGCAGCAATTTCAAATGATGATCCAGTGCAAGGCGCACATATCAACTCAACGCTTTAACCGCAATAACTGCGACTGAAAATACGTAAGCGGCTGCCAGAGTCTATCAACTCCGTCCTTTATCTCATCAATATCATTTTTGTAAATCTTACTTGTACTGTTTACACGAACAGCGATCTGATTAACGTTGTTAGCGATGTTTCCTGCAAGGCGGACAAGCTCCTTCTGCTCGGATTCACTGAACTGAACGATGTAACCCTCAAAGATCATCGCCCTCACAAATCCGCTAAGACTGCTCATGCCGCTATTTTGAAATTTCTTCTTGATAGCGTCCATTTCTGCCTGACTTACTCTTACCTTTAGGTACAAGTTACGTTTGTTCTCGTCTTTCATATTTCTGTTTATCCTTTCTTGTTTTTCTCAATTCGGGGTTGTAGGGGCAAAAGCCCTCTGCCAAGCTTTGTATCATGTGAAAGTCGCTGTGCGCACCCACATGATGCCGTGCTTGCTACTCTTCCAACGCCCCTCTGGGGCGATTTACATTTGAGACCAGCAAGACAAAGCTCAAAAAGCTGGTTGATGAAAACGCTCACCTGAGCTATCTTGAAATCAAGGCTGAATACAACTGCGAAGGTCGTGAACTGCTGGAAGTTCTTGCAAGAGAGCGTGAGCAGTCGGCAATGCTGAAAGCCGACATTTTGCCTGATTCGGATAGTGCTGTTACTTCAGAGTTTGCTGATGATAAATTCGGTCAACAGATGAGCTTTACGGATAAGAGAAATCCTTACGAGAACTAACATATATCCGATGATAAAACGATAACTGTGAATGGGACGGCAGCGATGCCGTTCTGCACAGCTATTTCAAAAACAAAAAGAGGGGCAGATAGAGAAAGCGAACCCCTCGCTCTAAAAGCATAGAGAAAGAGAAGCTAAGGAGTACAAGCTATGGATAATAACACAATTGCCGTAGATAAAGAAAAGGCAGACAACATTTTTATCACAAAGTCCGAATACAAGATCGGGCATACCCTTTATACAGTGACAACTGTATTCAACCCTGCTTCAAAGGAAAGCCTTTCGGAAATCATGAAAAGGTTGCTTATCCGAGAAAGTGAAAAACTCCTCGGTGAATCCGGACAAGAACCTGAGAAGCGGGCTGTGTAACTTTGGAATATCGGCGCATTGCGTTTTACCATAATATGCGCTATAATGATAACATAGCTTGCTGTATCTGTCGGAAAGAGAGGTTACTATGACAGACAAGATCACAGCATTATATTGTCGTCTTTCGCAGGACGATATGTTGCAGGGTGAGAGCAATAGCATCACCAATCAGAAGGCTATCCTCAAGAGATACGCCGATGACAACAATTTCCGTAACACGGCTTTCTATGTCGATGCTTTCACTACGGATAGGATACAAACAAATAAAAGGTCAACCGCCGAATAATACGCAGAATTGCGACATTTTCGGTAGTTGACCTTGTTTTTTGTTATGGGGTGGAGCGAGATTGACCGTTTAAGCCTCGGACGCCCACGCTACTGGAGTTATCGCACTTTCAAATGATTGCAAAGCTTTCATTTGTATCGTGCAACCGTCTTTCATTTGGTAGTGCTGAAAGTGCAGAAAATGCCGTAGATGCGCTAAAAAGCGCAGATTAGTTTCGTCACAGAAATGGGCGGATTTAGGACACTTTCAAATGATTGATGGGGCTTTCGTTTTGGGGGTGCGACTTTTATTTGAGAGTGCAGGGCTTCCGTTTGTGGGGTGTGACGAAACGCGTATTGTTTTCAAATCATTACGACAGCAGCCATTCTTCAACAGTCAAGCATTTCAATTCTTTAAACTGTCTGAGCTGCTTATCATTTGTTAAAAACAAATCGCAGCCTGTGTACACAGCAACCGCAAGCTGTAAGGAATAGCAAATGCTTTAGTTTTCCTGCTTTCAGTATAGCATACAAATACCCCTCCTGTCAAGTGCCTATTTCTATGTTTCTCAGCCTCAGATTTCATTCTGTTCGCCTCACACAATTCTCTCGTTGCAAAGACCCGATTTATTTGTGGGCTGATCGTGTTGACTTATTTCTCTTACAGGCGTAAAATTAGAAGCTGAGATCAGCCCCTCGCGGTTGATACCAGAGCATTTTGATCGCTCATCAAGGAGGTAAAGTCAATGACCGATACAGAAAAGAGAAAAGTAGAAAAATTGAGAGCAGAAGGTTATAGCTACAACATGATCTCAAAGACGTTGGGGATCTCGCTCAGCACTGTTAAATCGCATATTCGCCGGAAGACTAAGATAGTGCCACACCCACAAACAGATAGTCCCAGCGACATCCTTTGCAAACGCTGCGGCGCGCCGCTTGTCAACACGCCGAGGCACCGGCAGAAGATTTTCTGCAGCAAAAGCTGTCAGGAGCGTTATTGGCGTGAACATCGTGATATTTCACTGTGTAAATCCCTTGTCTCCTGCATCTGCGCCAGTTGTGGAAAAGTAATTCTCGACTACAAAGGGAAGCATCGCAAATACTGCTCACACCAATGCTACATTGCTGTTCGGTATGGGAGATGTTGTAATGAGTAAAAATGAAGTCAGCTACCTTGTTACTATGCTGTTGCTCCGGAAGATGATGGACGAATCGATGCTGAGTCAAGATGACTACGAAGCGATCAATGCGCGGATGAAGCAAAAGTATGATCCGAAAATAGGGAGTTTATTCACTTCGGTTCAAGTCGTCGATGGCTCTGTTACTATGCATTCGTTTTATTTGTAGAGTGTGACGAAACTGTGGGGGGTTCCTTCTAATTTAGAAAAATTGCAGAGAGCAACTGAACTGCTCTCTGCATAAATAAGTTACTTCACATTGTTTTGCTTACTTCGTGAAGGGGTACGAAGCTAAATCAAAATATAGCGAATTAGGAATACATTTTTATCTGATTTGTCCCTTATGTTAACACCTTGCGCCAAGTTAAGTGCAGATAATGGCCGCAAGATATAAACAACAATTACTGCTGCTGCTGGATCAAAGCTCTCTTCATCATACAAAGGTCGAATACATCAAGCTTATCATTCTTGCAAAGATCAGCTGCCTTCCAGTTAGCAAGATGGGTATCCGGCACAGCGAGAAGCCATTTTTGCAGGAGAACAACGTCGGCTATGTTGAATTTTCCGTCATTATTGATGTCGCCTTCCAACTCCACAGGAGCCTCTCCGAGGGAGATGAAGCTAATGCCATGATTCATTGCATACCAGTAAGCAGTAGAATCGCTATAACCGGAAATGCTTCCGTTATAGGAGTATGGAAGTATATAGTTCAGTGGCTCAGTGTCATCGCCAATCGTACAATGCGGATTCTGAATGATGAGAGATTCAAGTGATTCACACGAAAAAAAAGCAAACGTTTCAACAACAGACACACTAGAAGGAAGCGATAGAGATCGTATCGCACTATCTGAGAATGCGTATTCGCCGATACTCGTCACTCCGTCAGAGAGTGTGACGGAAGTCAAATTGTAACAGCCATCAAATGCTCTATCACCGATGCTTTTCACACTGCCAGGAATCGTAATCTCCGTCAAACCAAAACATAAACTAAATGCATTATTGCCAATACTTGCTACATTTTCCGGAATCGTAATCGAAGTCAGACCGGTACATTCAAACGCAGAATCGCTAATACTTGTAACACCATCCGGAATTGTGATCGATGTTAGACCGGTACACATATTAAACGCTGAATTACCTATACTTGTAACACCTTCCGGAATTCCGAATGAAGTAAGAGCGGAGCATTCATAAAACGCAGAGTCGCCTATGCTCGTGACACTGTCTGGAATCAAGACCGAAGTCAGACCAGTACACTTATAAAACACGGAATCACCGATGCTTGTCACACCCTCCGGAATCGTAACTTCCGTCAGGTTAGTACAGAAACGAAACGCATAATCACCAATGTACACGACGCCGTCCGGAATTGTGATCGAGGTCAAATTTTTGCAACCATCGAATGCCCAATCACCGATACTTGTCACGCTGTCCGGGATCGAAATCGAAGTCAGGGAACAACTATCAAATGCTGCGTCACCAATGCGTGTCACACCATCCGGAATCGTTACCGTGGTTAGACCGGTGTTTGCAAACACACGATCATCAATAATCGTGACACCGTCCGGGATCGTGATGCTTGTCAGACTGCTACACCAATCGAATGCCCCATTTCCGATGCTTGTCACATTTTTCGGAATCACGATGTTCGTCAGATTTCTACAATTTTGGAAAGCTCTCCCTCCGATGCTTGTCACGCTTTCCGGAATTGTGACACTGGTCAGATTCTCACAATCACTGAATACCATCCATCCGATACTTGTCACGCTGTTCGGGAGCGTGACCGAGGTAAGACCAGTACATTTGTAAAAAGCATAATCGTTGATAGTAGTCACACTTCTTGGGATCGTAATCGTGGTCTGGCCAGTACATTCATAAAACGCATAACCATTGATGCTCGTCACGCCTTCTGGTATCGTGACAACCCCATCGGCTGTACTGCCGTCGATCAGAATATGGTTCACGATCACAAGTGGATTTTCTGCCTGGCGTTCACTCAGCCAGGGCGTACCATAGAACGCATGACGCCCAATGTTTGTCACAGTGTTTGGGATCGAGATCGAGACAAGCTCAGTACACTCATAAAACGCAAGATCCTTGATGCTTGTCACACCTTCCGGGAGCGTAATGTGCGTCAGTTTTGTGCATTCCTGAAATGCACTTGCTCCAATGCTTGTCACGCCTCCTGGAATCGTGACAGCTCCTTCGGCCGTGCTGCCGTCGATCAGGATATGATTCACGATTACAAGTGGATCTTCTGCTTGCCGTTCACTCAACCAAGGTGTACCATAGAATGCGAAATCGCCAATGCTTGTCACAGTGTTTGGAATTGCGATCTCTGTTAGATTACCGCAATAGGAAAACGCATCAGAGCCGATGCTCGTGACACTGTCTGAAATTATGATTGATGTCATACTGTTGCATCCTCTAAATGTCTGCCTGTTAATGCTCGTAACAGGAACGTCTCTAATTTCCTTTGGGATGACAACATCGCTTGGTATATCCTGTTCATAACCGATCACTTCAGCGTGGTCTGGATAGATGCGAAACACCAGTTCATTTTCAGTGCTCTCTATATATTCGACATCCTCTGCGTACGCTGTCATAGGCTCTGATGAGATAAACTGTTGAACAGAACTGCATAATAAAAAAACAGATAATGCTCCAGCAATTAACTTTTTCATCATATCATGTTCACTCCTTTTATGTTTCATTTGAAATCAAAGCTCTCTTCATCATACAAAGGTCGAATACATCAAGCTTATCGTCCACATAGAAATCAGCTGCCTTCCAGTTGGCAAGATAGGTGTCCGGCACAGCAAGAAGCCACTTCTGGAGCAGGACAACATCGGAGACCGTGAGTGCGCCATCCCCGTTGACATCCCCCTTGTACTGTGCTGGTACTTCTCCGAGGGATACAAACGGAATGCCGCACCATCCGGCAAAGGTTTCAGCATGGGAGCCGGAATAGCCCTTGATGACAGTGAGCGACGAACAGAGAGTAAACGCATCAACGCCGATCGCTGTTACACTTGCCGGAATCGTAATGCTGTCAAGACTTGTACAGCCGTAAAATGCCTCGTTGATGATCTCTGTCACACCATCGGGAATTGTAACATCTCCGGAACAAGCTGCTCCATCAATGAGAATATCGTTTACGATCACAAGGGGATCTTCACGCCGCCTTTCTTCCAGCCAGCGTGTACCATAAAATGGGTTACAATAGAATCCAACACTATCAGGAATAATGATGTTTTCCAGATCAGTGCAGTTCCCGAATGCATCATACCCAATGCTTTTCACACCGTCCGGGATCGTGACACTGGTCAGACCGGTACAGCCGTAAAATGCCGATTCACCGATGTATGTCACACCGTCCGGGATCGTCACACTGGTCAGACCAGTACAGCCGTAAAATGCCGATTCACCGATGCATGTCACACCGTCCGGAATCGTGTATGAGCCTTTCCTTCCTTTCGGATATAAGAGTAAAACGGTGCAGTCCTTATCGAATAAAACGCCGTCCACATCACAGTAATCCGGATTGCCTTCCGCAATCTTGATGTCTCTCAAACTGGTGCAGCGGGAAAATGCATAAGTGCTTATGAACGTTACGCTGTCCGGAATCGTGATGCTGGTCAGGTTCGAGCAGCCAGAAAACATATGCTCTCCTATCCCGGTCACACCGTCCAGAAACGTGATGCTGGTCATGCTGGTGCAGTCGTAAAACGCATCCCTGCTGATCGTTACAGGCACCCCACCGATGCTTGAAGGGATCACGACCTCGGCAGGCAGGTCTTCGGTATATCCTGTGATGCTCACCTCGAACCAGTACTCACCTTCCGTTACCTCATATACCAGCCCCTTTCTGGTGATTCCTTCACTGCCTGGTGCTTCACCAAGCGACTCGAAAGGAATGTGGTAGCAGTTTGCGTAGATCTCGGCAAAGCTGTTTGTATAGCCTTTGATCGTCAGATTCGGGCAATCTGAAAAAACCCAGGGAGCGTCCAAAAAGTCACCGATGTTTGTAACACTATCCGGTATCACGATGCACTCCAGATTGGTGCAGCCTGTAAATGCATACGGAGGAATGCGTGTCATGCTGTTTGAGATCGTGACAGTGGTTAGGCTTTCGCAACTTTGAAATACATGTTCGCCAATGCTCGACACACTGTTTGGGATTATGATGCCGGTCACTTCGGCGCTTTGAAATGCGCCATCTCCGATGCTTTTGACACCGTCCGGAATTATGATATCTCCGGAACAGTCGATACCGTCGATGAGAATACCATTTATGATCACAAGCGGGTCTTCACGCCGCCTTGCTTCCAGCCACGGTGTACCGTAAAATGCATCACTGCCAATGCTTGTAACGCTATCCGAAATCGTGATGCCCCATAAGCTATCGCAAGCATAAAACGCTTCGTAACCAATGCTTGTCACACTGTCAGGGACTATAACATTCGTAAGATCGAAGCAGTATTCAAAGGCGCAGCTATCTATCCCGGTCACAGGCTTCCCGTCGATCTCGGCAGGAATCACAACTTCAGCAGGCAGATCCTTCGTATGTCCGGTGATTCTTACTTCACCGTCTATTACGTCATATTCTAAGCCCTGTTCTGCATAGATCAGGTCCTCCGCCCTTGCAGTCAAGGAAATAGTCGGACTCACGGCGATATTTAGTTGCACACTGGTCAGGCATATTGCAGCTGCAAGAAGTGCAGAGAGAATTCTTTTGTGTTTCATTTATATGACCTCCTCTGAAAATACCCAGAATACACATCACTGACTGTCGAGCAGTAAGCGCTTCATTAAGCAAAGATCAAACACATCGAGTTTTCCGTCTTCACAGAGATCGGCTGCCTTCCAGTTGGAAAGGTGCGTGTCCGGCACAGCAAGGAGCCATTTCTGGAGTAAGACCACATCGCTGATGGTAAACGCACCATCATAGTTGACATCCCCGTCCGGTGCATCGTATCCGTCGATATAGATCGAATCCACATTGATCGCCGCCTTGCATCCGGAATTGACTAAACTCGTATCAACTGCACCGTAATAGAATACATCGATATTGGAATCCAGATACAGACAAGAGATGCTGTCCGATGGCGATTCCACATACCAGCTAACACTATAGTTCCCATCACCATGAATCATCGCGACCTGTGTATCGGGAAATGATTCCTTCGTTTGATCGCTATAGAAATAGCTCTCTGCGCCGATCATACCGCACAGATATACCGCCAGCGGCATACCTGTGCCATCCTCGCTCAGATCCACGGAATCTGTTCCGATGCCGGAAACATGGAAATTGACCGTGATCTTTCTTTGGATCTCCTGTTCGGGGTCGATATCCCGGATCTCGTTTCCCCAGACATTGTAAATACTGCATCTGAGATGACGTCCGTCGTCCGTCACCTCCGTTTGATCCGAAGAACGCTTGTAGACTACCGGGAAACCATCGTACGGGTCAAAGGGCGTATCCGTACCGATCACATAGAACGGATATCCTTGATCCAATGCATATCTTTGAGCCGTAGATCCCAGCGGTCCAGACAGTATACCGGAATAGGAGCTAACTGCATGACTCCCTGTCACCTCGTACCATTCAGAATCAAGTTTGTTGCAAATTGTTGCGGTCGTGGAAGTAATTATGCAATCAGTGCCCATGAATATGACCGATCGCAGAGCTTCACAATCACACAGAAAATGGTCACCGACCCTTTCGGTGTTCACAGGGATCACGATCTCCTCTAAATTGCTGCATCCTTCAAACGCACTGGTTTCAATACTTGTAATGCTGTCTGGTAGTTGGATATTTGATATCCGGCTTTCAAAAAACGCATAACTGTTGATCGTTTCCGTGCCATACGGTACTATGTAGCTACCTTCTTTGGCAGCAGGATACTGTATGAGCTCCTTTCCGTCTTTGGAAAATAAAACACCGTCACTGCTCTTGTATGCTTTATCATCTGGTGCAACGTCGATGCTGACAAGGTTTGGACAGTTTTCAAAATTACCATAAGGCGAATAGTATTCCAGACTAGCCGGCAGTGTGATATGCTGCAGCGTCTCACAGCCCCCAAAGACGCCATCATAGATTCTCCTGATACCGTCCGGGACCACATAGGATGTGGCTTCTTTGCCTAACGGATACTGGATCAATCCGGCTTCTTCTCTACTGATCAGCGCACCATCTGCGCTGTAATAAAACGAATTCTCCGGATCCACCTGGATCTCTTTTAAGCTCAGGCATCCATTAAAGGGACTGTCGATCTCCTCAACATTTTTTGAGATCGAGATCGTTTGCAGGGAGCCACAGCCAAAGAAAGCTCGATACTTTATCTTTTTAATGCTGTCTGGCAAGATGACCGAAGTAAGAGCGCTGTGGTCGGCAAATGCGCCGCCGCCGACAGAAGTGACGCCCTCCTTAATCACGACCTTGCGGACAGCAGCATGTTCCCACGGGCCTCCGAGTGCAATGCCAGCGTCCATAGCACAGTAATAGTACATATCACCTGTACCACTGATGATCAGAGTTCCGTCATCTTCCAGGATCCATTCGACATTGTCACCGCATATTCCAGAAGTAGGAAACACATATTTCTCCTCAGCGGACACAGGCATGACGACCGAATCTGTGAGTGGGAACGTGGAAAAAAACATGGCACATACAGTCAATACCACGATAGCCCTTCTTTTCATAAGAACCCCCCTTGCTATTGTTATGAACTAACCGAATGAAGAACCTAAAGAATGTGCAACATCAAGTTATTTCCTATTGATTCAGAATACACATCACTGACTGTCGAGAAGTAACCGCTTCATCATACAAAGATCAAACACATCGAGTTTTCCGTCTTCACAGAGATCGGCTGTCTTCCAGTTGGAAAGGTGCGTGTCCGGCACAGCAAGGAGCCATTTCTGGAGCAGGACAACATCAGAGACATTGAATACACCATCCCAATTGACATCACCGCACAGGGACTCAGGCATCTCACCGATGGAGACAAAAGTACGTCCGTACTTGTCCGCATACGCCTGTGCAGTGCTGTCCGTGTAGCCGTAAATACTGCCTGAGAATACATACGTTCCTTCACCGTCTTTGCCGTTTGCGATCGAAGCATCCTTGTCATAGATCGTGCAGTAGGGATTCTCAATGGTGACTGTTTCAAGCTTAGTGCAGTACATGAAGAGATCTACGCCGATGGAGGATACGCTTTTGGGGAAAACGACAGAACCAAGCTGGCTGCAATTGAAGAAAGCACCGTTTTCAACGGTCGTTAAACTCTCCGGGAACGTGATCTCGGTGAGACCGCTTACTTCAAATGCATAGTCGCCGATCACCTCGATTCCCTCTGGAATCGTGAGCGTGGTAAGAGCTGCACAGCCATCGAAGGTATAGGAGGGCAGTCTTTTGAGGCTGCCGGAGAGCGTCACATTCTGGAGACTGCTGCAATTCCAGAATACCTGGGTGCCCATAGTCTCAACACTGTCTGCCATAGTGACCGTTGTGAGTGCTCTGCATTCCCCGAATGCACGGTAACCAATACTCGTCACGCTGTCAGGGATGTCCACTGATGTTATTCCCTTACACTGATAGAAAGCCTGATCCTGGATCTTCGTGACCGTATTGGGAATGACCACATCGCCCTCACAGGCAACGCCGTCGATCAGGCAATCGCCGACCACGACGAGCGGATCCTTCTCCCGCTGCGCTTCGAGCCAAGGGGTATCTATAAAGACGCTGCTGCCGATCTCTTCAAGGAAAGCCGGGAGAGTCACCTCCTCCAAAGAGGTGCATCCGACGAACACAGAATTGCCAAGCACCCTCATGCTGTCGGGAAGATGGATCGCACGGAGCGCAGTACAGGACATGAATGCAGCACCGCCGATCCTCTCCAGGGTGTCAGGGAAAGCGACGGATGTGATCGTACTGTTTAAAAATGCGCAGGGAACGATGCTTCTGGTGCCGTCTGGGATCACAATATCGCCGTCACATTTGGTGCCGTCGACCACAATGTCGTTGACGACGATGAGCGGATCCGTTTCACGCATTGCATCCGCCCACGGAGAGTAGGAAGGAAGCGTGTAGCAGCCGATGCTGACCACACTTTCGGGAATATTGATTTCCCGGAGCGAATCGCAGCGCATGAATGTGTAGTCCTTCAGCTCTGTGATACCTGTCGGCAGGGTAACGGATTCCAGGTTTTTGCAGGACTGAAAAGCACTTGCCCCGATCGCCGTCACGCTGTCCGGGATCACGATGCTCGTCAGACCAGTACATCCGGCAAACGCATAGTCCCCGATCTCCGTCACAGTATCCGGAATAGTCACTGCTGACATATCGGTGTGTTTCTCAAAGGCACTTGTACCAATGTGCGTCACACCCTCCGGGATGACGATGTTGCCCTTGCAGTTCTTAACAGAACACAGCACACCGTCCTCGATCACGAACTCAGGTGCATCTGCGCTTTCTTCTGCGGCTGTGCAGAGCATTTGTGCTGTCCCTGCTGGCAGCGCAGAGGAAAGCAGCAGAGCTGAACAGATCAGTGAAGCCATCATTTGCTTCTTCATTACACTCACTTCTCCTTTTCATATAAGTCTGTTGTGCCTGCCGACCCGCTCACGGAGACGCAGGGTCGGTTACATAGACATTAAGAATCACAGTCGTCTTTCCAATCGAGTAAGTGAGCCTGGTTTCGCCTGCTGAAAAGGCGGCGATCAGAACATGAGGATCTAGGATCGAGCTTGCGATGCTCGGATCACCGCCCTGGATGCCGTCATCCGTCAAAAGATCCCAGCGCACGTCAGTCAGATCATGACCCGAATACCCATATGTATTTGAATAGCTCCTGCTGCCTAATTCCTCTGCATATACAGCGGAATCTTTCACGATATTGAGCTGTCCGTACAATGTGACCTCCTGCTCCGGTGTGTCCGTTTCATTTTCTCCGATCAATGCCCGCTTCATCATACACAGATCGAATACATTGAGCTTCCCGTCTTTACAGAGATCAGCTGCTTTCCAGTTGATCAAATGAGTGCCCGGAGCAGCCAAGAGCCACTTTTGCAATAACACTGCATCAGAAACACTGAGTACACCGTCATTGTTGATGTCGCCGCTGACTCCGCTCGGCTTGTCAATCGCAATAAACTTGTATCCATACTTTTCGGCGTATGCCTGGGCGGTGGAATCTGTATAGCCGTAGATCGTGCCGTCGAAGTAACTACATCTCTTTTCAGAATCGTAACAATTGGAGATCGTAGATGCTGAATCGTATATCTCGCACTCGGCGTTCAGTATTGTGACTGCTTTAAGGTTTTTGCAGAGAAAAAATGCGTCGCTGTCGATCTCAGTTACAGAATCAGGGAGCGTGACCGATGTCAGACTGCCGCAGCCATCGAAGGCATCATTTTCTATGACCGTGACAGAAGAAGATATTTTGATCGTTGCAAGACTGGCACAGTCCATAAACGTCATACCACTTATATAGGTGACCGAATCGGGAATGCTGACCGATGTGAGGCTCTTACACCCGTAAAATGCTGCAAATCCAATGTCTGTGAGGGAATCAGGGAGCGTGATTGATGTAAGGCTCTTGCAGTTGCCGAATGCATGCCATCCTATCCTCCTAACTGTATCGGGGAGTCTGACAGAGGTCAAACTCGAGCAGTTATAGAAAGTATTATTGCTGATGATAGTGACAGAATCGGGTATATGGATCGTTTCGAGCTGATAGCAGCCATAAAACGCGCTGTCCCCTAAAAAGGAAACAGAATCAGGGATCGTGAACGTCCTGAGCGCATAGCAGCAATAAAAAGCACCGTCGAGTATCAGGTGAACAGAATCCGGGATAGCGACCGATTCAACGTTCTCGCACTTTTCAAACGCATAGTTTTCTATGCTGGTAACACCGTCTTCTATGATGATCCTTTTTATGTCGGTGTTAGCATAGAACGGTGACCCGCCTTGGGCATATTGCGTCATGGAGCCAGTGCCGCTGATGGTCAGCGTGCCTGCATCGTCAAGCGTCCATGTCAGGTTTTGACCGCAGGTGCCGCTGTCAGAGATCTCCGCAGCGCTGGCGGAAAGTACACTGCTTGTTAGACCGACCGTTTCGATACCCTGCACACTGCCACTCATGCAGAGTGCGAGACCGACAGCAGTGATACATATAATGGGTCTTTTCATAATATTTCCTCCTGTCATTTGCTTTTTTCATCAGCATCCTTTTGGACATTTACAGATCAGGTAAACCGCAGTGCGCATCAGGGCTTCGGGATCCCGAGAAGCCACTTCTGTAACCAAACAATGTCAGCCACCGTTACATCGTTATCGCCATTCATATCTGCAAGAACTTTTAGTACGGGACTGTCCCAGCCGCAGATGAAATAGTGCTTCATCAAACACAGATCAAATACATTTACGCGCCTGTTATAGTCAAGATCGCCTAATACATAGCCATTATGTGACACACCTATAGGGTAATAATATGGATCCTCCGTGCAGTCTGCATAAAGAAGATAATAGACGCTATTGCCTTCCTCTCTCATCTTAGGGACATCGACTCGGAATCTCTGGTTCTCATCATCGATTCCTATGATCCACATGTTCCATCCGGATCCAGCTCTCCGTTCATTTCCTTCAGCGTCATACAGATATGCTTTTTCATCGTAATAAATGACATCGCCTACTTTTACTTTGAGACTCTTCCGAAGCGCAGCGCCAGCTTCTGCATCTGTTTCAACAGCAAGCGCAGTATTTCCGTTGCCGGCTGCAAAAGTGTTGGAGAGCATGGGCAGAGCCATGCATACACTCATAAGAAATGCGCTCAGCTTAACTACAAACCGTTTCATACTTATCCCTCATTTCATAGCTTTCATTTTTCACATTGTCAAAAACAGAAAGACTTGCTCAGTCATCAATTCTGCAAAGACGTACTGTCATAGACATAAATATCAAAGTTCACTGTAATATCCCCGAGCCTGTAAGTGAGTGTGGTCTCGCCTACAGACTTAGCTCCGATCGAGACACGCCCGCTCGGTTCCGGTTGTGAAATGGCGATAGCGGGATCTCCGAATGTGATGTCATTTATTGACAGCATTTCCCATGGGAGAGCGTCTACAGAATCTCCCTCATACATATGGGACTTCGCCATTTCATTTAATTGATCTATGTAAGCGACACAAGGCGTACTGATCCCATGCATATCGAACCGGATCAGGCCCTTGTATGTAAGATTCCGGGGCGTTTGATCCAGAAGTGCTTGCTTCATCATACACAGATCAAATACATTGAGCTTGTCATCTGCGCATAGATCAGCCGCCTTCCAATTCGGCAGACTGGTATTCGGGACGGCAAGGAGCCACTTCTGTAACAGGACAACATCGGCAACGTTGAGATTGCCGTCTGCATTAACATCACCCTGCACTGTTTCAGGCATTTCCCCGATTGAGGAAAAACGATAGCCATATGCTTCTGCATACTCCTGAGCCGTTGAGCCTTTATAGCCATGAATGACGCCACTGTAAGCGGGACTGTAAAAGCCTTTCTCTGTTTCCACATATCCATTGCATACAGTACCTCCCCAGCCTTTGAGCTGACAATAAGGGTTATAGATCCAGATATTCTCCAGCGCAGCACATGAGGAAAATGCCGAATCTCCGATGCTGGTGACATTGCGTGTCAGCATGACCTGCTTGAGATTCGATGCACCGGCAAATGCCTGGTCTGCGATCATGCGTGTTTCGTTCGGCACCTTGTAGTTAACGGCTGTCTTATTACAGGGATACAGGAGCAGCTCCGTGCGATCACTGTTGAAAAGAATGCCGTCGCTCGAAGAAAAATACCTGTTTCCGGATTCTACGCTGATGCTCTGCAATGGGCAGCCAGAGAATGCCGATCTGTCGATCTCCTTGACCCCGGAAGGAATGGTGATCTTTGTCAGAGCGCAATTTGCGAAAACACTGTTTCCGATGTTTTCAAGTATGTCGGGGAACTCAACGGTTTTCAGCGATGTACAATTCAGAAAGTCCTGATAGCGCACATTAGTCAGCTTTGCAGGCAGAGTGATCTCTTCAAGGGAGGTGCAGTTCTCAAAGCATCTTCCCCCAAGCTCAGTCAGAGAATCAGAAAGACGCACTTCCTTGAGTGCAGTGCAGGAACGGAAAATTCCACGCGTCTCCCCAAGACCGCCTTCTCCGATATAGTCTTGTTCTTTTGGGAGTGCGCCAAAGTCCGTGACAGAATCCGTCATCCCAACGTGAAGGAGAGAACTGCATCTCCAGAATGCACCGTCATAGATAGTTCTGACGCTGTCAGGCAGCTCGATGCTCGTCAGACCGGACGAATTAAAGCATCTGTATCCGATCTCCGTTACCGTATCCGGGATAGTAATGCTCCGGAGGGAGGTGCATCCCTCAAACAAAGAATGATCCAGCTTTTTCAGCCCGGCAGGGAGTGTACAGTCCGTCAGTGATGTACAGCCTGCAAACGCACTGTATCCGATCTTCTGCACACTGTCCGGGATCACGATGGACGATAGTGCGGAACGTGCAAAAGCGCCGTTATCAATGATGGTGACTGATTCCGGGATCGTGACAGAGGATAGCTCCTCGCATCCAAAAAATGCAGATCCGGCGATCATTCTGACCGAATCCGGGATGATGACATCGCCCTTACACTCCTGCCCGCTGAGCAGAATGTCGCCCACTATGACGAGACCGTTCACGGATTTCAGGGAATCTTGCCACGCTGTTCCATCAAATGCGTACCGACTGATAGATGTGAGGCCTTCCGGCAGGGTAACAGACGACAAAAGGGGACAGCCTGAAAAGGCATTTGCTCTGATCACTTCGACACTGGCAGGCAGTGTGACCTCCGTCAGTGCCTTACAGTCACTGAAAGCCTCTCTTTCGATGCTGGTCACGCCTTCCTCGATCTCCACTTTTTTGATCGCATCCCTGTACGCATCCCAAGGTGAGAAATAGAAAGACATTTCTCCTTGTCCGGAGATGCTAAGTTTCCCGGATGTACTGTCGAAGTTCCAGAAAACGCTATCGCCGCATTCTCCGCTTGCCGATGCGGATTCCACTGCGGCAGCCGTGATGCCTGCCGGTATCTGTGTCAGATTTCCGGTCATCAGCATGGCGGCGCACAACAGTGCAACGTACTTACTTCTTTTCTTCATTGTAAAACTCCTTTCATGACCGATGATCCAACAGGTCAACAATGTTCACATCACATTGGAGGCGGATCTAACAATACACTCTTTATCATACACAAGTCAAACACATCAAGCTTATCATCCTTACAGAGATCCCCTGCACGCCAGTTCGGAAGGGATGTGTTCGGTACAGCGAGCAGCCACTTCTATACCTCCTTCTGTTTCAGTCCAATCATTTCCGCCGTTTTGTGTAAACTAAACAAAAGTTCATTCCATATCATAAGAATATTATATATGATAAAATCGCAAAAGAAAACACCAAATGCAAAATTGCACCGAAAAAGTGCAAAAATAATATGCTGTCATGTTCCAGGGACACGACAGCATACAAATGTAATGTTGACTCTAAAAAGTATTATATCTGGCTGACCGGAAAAGCGGCCAGTGCCGTGACAGTCTGTGCCTCCTGTGTGATCCGAAAGCTGCCTCCGTGCCGGCCGGTGATCGTCTCAATGATCTGCAAGCCGTAGCCGTGTTCCGGATCGCCGGCGTGTCTGAGCGGAGCAGCCGGATCATAGCTGTTCTCCACCTTAAGCAGGAATATCCCGCCCCTTACACCGCTGCGGATCCGGACGAACGGGGTCGGGATCCCATTTTCACGAGCGGCAGCAAGTGCATTGTCGATAAGGTTAGAGAACAAACTGCACGTTTCATAGGAATCCAGCGGGAGTTGATCCATGTCCCGCAGGATGATCTCCGTGCTGATCCCAGCATTCTCCGGCTCGCCCAGCTTGACAGTCAGGAGTGCATCCACGACCGGATCGGGACAATAGCTGGGCAGCCGTGTTTCCTCCAGTGCCTCTTCGATCAGGGAGGCGCTTTCCTGCGCCTCCGCAGTATGACCGTCCGCCAGCAGCCGTTCCACGGTCTGCAACTGGTTGCGGAAATCATGACGGATGCGCATGATCTCTTCAAATTTTTCGTGTGCCAGCCGGTAATACTCATGTGTGGAATGCATGGAGCTTTCCATCTGCCGCAGACGTTCCTCGGACTTGTGCCGGGCAAGATGCTGCTTGACGAGCCGGTAAAACCCGATGATAAGGAAGCACATCAACGCTTGCAGCATCAATTGAAGCGAAAGATTTTGATTGATAAGCTCCACTCCAGATTTGTAGTACAGGATCAGATAGATCATGTGGCTCACAGCAAACAGCGGGATCATGACCAGATAGCGTCGTATTTCCCGAAATCCCTCCTGCTTCCGGTTCATAATAAATATCATGATACCGATGCAGACGAGGAAATCGTCGATAGAGATAAGCTGCATTGCAGAAAGCTCCTCGCTCGGCTCCTGGTAGTTATAGCAGCGAACATCGAAAGCCAGGAACAGTATCAGCATCGAGCTGAGCTCTGCAAGCAGGGCAAGAAGGGCGCCGACAACGATAAGCCGGATCTTTTCACGAATCGTCCCGTCAAATACGAGCCACATAACAGTGAACAGGATCGCTGTCTGTACGATCGTATAAGGTATATTTCCGTGCGGAATATGCAGTACATAGAGACTGAACGCATCTGTGCCGGCATTGACCAGGAACATCAGCGTGACAAATGCTGGAAGCGGGAGCTTGCACCGACAGATCTCCGACCATTGGAAGCCATATAAAAAAAGCTGGACAAAGGTAATGGCAAAAAACATGATAGTATCACTCATAGCAAACTCCCCAGAAATGCAAGATATTGTTCTCTTGTCTGTGCAAAGCGCCTGCCGCTGACGGGGATCTCATGCCCATTTTTCAGCACAAAGCAAAACCGGCGCAGCTCAGAGACATAATTCATATTTACGCAGAAGCTATGATGGCAGCGCACAAATGACCCCGGCAGCAGTGGTTCAATCTCAGCCATGCGCATTCGCAGCGTATATTTCACTGTATCTCCGGCAGTCCGCAGCAGCAGACGCCGGTCACTGTTCTCGATATATGCCACATCTTTGAGAAAGAGCGTCTGGATATGTCCCTTTGTCAGGCTGACGGCGATTTGCTGCTCCTGAATAGAAAGATGTCGTTTGATCTGTTCCACACAGAGATGAACTCTGTCCTGGCGGAATGGCTTTTGGATAAATCCGATGGGATCGACCATGAATATCTCTTCAAAGTATTCGGTGTAACCTGTGATAAAAACGAACTGCACCTGAGAAAACTGCCTGCGGAGCTGCAACGCAAAATTGATCCCATTCTGTGTGGTGTCAAGCTCAATATCCTGAAATACCACATCCGTCTGATCGTCGATGAGTGTCCGTGCCTGTTCCAGAGAATAGGCGCAGTCTACCACTATGCTGCCAGGTAACAGCGGCATCAGCATGGCTTTCAAGGTATCCGCCATATCCGCTTGATCGTCATATATGACAAATTTCATTCTTGTTATCTCCGTTTCTGTATGATACTATCATTATATCACAAACGGAATCAGTTTTCAACCTCTTTCTGGTGAGGACGTAGGTTCAGAGAAAAAGCAACTTGTTTTGTCTGCACTCGATCAGCTAAGTTCAGACAAAGAGCGTGGCGGTAACAAACCATCAGCAACGAAAAAATCGCATACAAATGACCCCCAGAGATAGGAATAAAGTATCATCTCTGGGAAGCGTTTGCATATACAGTTGAAACCGAAACAGTTTATTTCATGATATGATGCGAACTTCCACCCCCTCAAGATCTTCTCACTTCGTACCGCTCAGTGCCGTACCATTGACATACAGCGTGAATCCGTTAGACACGATACTCGATGCATCACCATCAAAAGACGTGATATAGGTGTCTGCCGTCAGCTCCCAGGTGCTGGAGCTATCGAGCGTCACAGCAACAGTGCCAACCTCGGTAGAGACTGTTGTACCTTTGGAATTCTGAATCTCGCCGTCGATGCTGCCTGTAAATGTCGAACCATTCGTAAGGTTCAGCGTGAGCTGCGAATCATCGCCGACCTTGATAATGCCGTTCAGCTCCTGCCCGTCTGCATTGAGTGCAGCGATATTACTGCCGCCGCTCCAGCCGTCCGCACAGACAGAGAGCAGGATTGCGCACTGCAGGCACTCTATTTTGTCAATGGCAGAGTAGCAGCCAGTTTGCGCCGTTTGGTTACCTTTGAACTTCGTCTGTTCACGCGGCTAAAGGGCGATGTGTGCTGGTTATTTTTCATTTAATACTTTCTCGAAATACTCTCGCAGCAATTCTTTATGTTCAAAGTAGCATTCTAATACATAACATAAAAATTGCTCAGATTCTATTGGCAAATTATTGCCGTTTTCATCCTTTCTAGCATTATCGCATCTATAATCAAACGGAATTCTGGAGTTGTCGATTTTAAACGATTTAAGACGTGGTCTTGCTGTTCCCTTTTGAGTTGCATCTTTTTGTCGTTTTTCATACTCCTCAATTGTATAGAATACGTATTCGTGATCTAAATGCGTAATATAGAATTGATTGCTTTCGATAAGGTATTGGAGATGTACTACTTGCGTTACAATGGTATCGTTGTGAATCCTAAAATCTTTACATAGTTCCTCAAAAGTCATGTTTTGAGAATCGATGGTTATCCATAAGCAATTCTCATATTCTGTTGAGTATAACTTTGTCACAGAATAACTTCTTAGATTGACTAAATCAAATATCTGTCCACGCTCTACAGCTTCTGCAATATATTCTAATTGAACTCTTCCTTGCCAACCTTTCTCGTTATATAATCTCAGCGAAAGATCACCAATCATTCCATTGGAGCGCATCCGATCAAATACTTCTAGCAAATGAACTGGGGTGTTTTTTACAAGTAATGTTCTATCTATGTTTTTATCATATATTCGAGGCGGGGTAAGTATCATTAACTCACGGCTATTATCTAATTGAAGTAATCCATATTTATAATATTGACTTTGTTTATCTAAAGTTCCTTCATATAATCCGTTCAAAATGTCCATCTCATCCGACAATGGATGTCTTTTAATGTAACTATAATTTCTGATTGAATAATAGAGAAAAACAAGAATCCTTTTATGCTGATGCGATAAACTGTCAATATTATAATCAAACCATCCACAGTATTTGTTTATCCAAGTATCTACATTTTCGTGTAAAAGCTCATAAAGCATTTTCTTATCAGATTCCAAATTCATGGTATCCACAATATCTAAGTATTGCTTATGCACATAAGATGAAATACTTTGTTCTAAATAATGTTTAATTTCTGTTTGAATTGCTTCATCGGTAATATCTTCCGAACAAAGGCTGAGTGTGATGGCATCGCGTTCAAGATATTTTCCAATGACAACGCCATTATTGTAAATAGCCTGCTTATGCGGTGACCATTGTCTAACCTTAGGATTCCAAATTTGAGCAAGGAATTCTTGTTCTGTTTCATAATAATCTTGCAGTAAATCGTTTATTTGCATTCTTGAAACTATCATCATACTGACCTCCAGCTTTTCGTAATTTCTATCTCCTATTTCTTCACCTCAACCGTAAAGTTTCCGTCACCGTCAACTTTCAGGCTCAGTGTTTTGACATACCTATCGTAGAAATGCTTCTTTTCGCTGTCCGTTCCCTCAATCCACGCCTCTTCGTACAAATGGTTTACAAGCTCCTTACCGTTCAGGTACAGTATGTCCGGCAGATATTTCTGCAATAGACCGAGCAGAACCGCCCGTTTGAAGCCGTCAACATTTCCGGAACAGAAGTCATCGATAGCGCAATAATAGATATCATGCTCTTCTAAAGCGTTCTTTATCGCTCTGCCACAGTTCTCGTATTCGTACATGACGAGGAACCTTGCGTTCGGCAGCGAGGTGATCAGTCCCCAGAAGTCCGAGTCACTGGACACGAGGATGAAGCTATCGATGCCCTCTGCAAAGTGGCTCTGACAGACACCGGCAGTCATGACAATATCAACAAGGCTCTTTCGCTCCGTGACACGGTCTATCAGGATATGCTCCACTGGAATTTCGGTAAACTTATCGAGCCATTGCCATCCGACGGTCGTGTGGTGGTCATCGTACAGATAGATCTTCTCTATCTTATCCAACTCACTCTGGTCGAGGTTCCTCAGTGTAGCATACAGCTTATAAACATCGGAATTCTCGCAGTCTACAGCGATGACCGTCCTCATACTGTTGCGAATGAAGGTGTAGATATTGTTCTTGGTCTCCTCGGTCGCATCTCTGTATTTACTGGGGTCTTCAAAGGAATCGTGATGTAAGCCATATATGATTTGCAGGAACTTCCGGTCAGACAGGAGCATAGAGCCACAGTCAAACGGTGTCCAGTATATGTAGACCTGGAACGGGTAGTACATCTTACTTGTCATATACTTCTCGAACTCACGTTTCAGCGCAATCGGGTTGTTGTAATGCGGTATGACGAACAGTTCTCGTATGTACTGCCACTCGCACCAGTCAGGAATCAGCGCTGCCACATCGTCTATGTGGTTGGCAATCAGCTTGTTGAGGTCGAGCATATACTTTTCGGAGCGATAGTTTGCCTTGATGATCGGGATGCCCCATTTTTCGAGCTGAGCGATATTATCAGCATCATACCATTCAAGCGTGTTCAGGTTCTTCAGATTGTTCCGCATCTCATAGTCAGTTTTCTTGTATTTCAGGAACAGAGCTGTCCGCAGCTTACAGAGATAGCGTATGGTCGTTGCCGGTTGGGATCTGTATAGTGTCTGTAAAAGCTCATGACATTCCGCATCGAAGCATTTCTCTACAATGTGTTTCTTCACACCTATGAGATAGGCTATAGTTGCTACAAGGTCCTTGGTATCAACGGTAGAATATCTGTTGTTAGAAGCCATCGCAGCACCTCCGTTCTTTTATACGCCTAAGTGACGTTCAATAATAGTCATGATCGCCTCGGCTCTTTTCTCTCCGATACCTTTCACACCCTTGATATCCTTCTCCAGCGCTCTCAGGTCAAGCGTAGGTGCATCCTCTCTTAAACTGTCAGCATACCGTATGAGAAAAGCTTGCAGCTCCTCACGGGACATCTTCTTTATGGTGCGGTAGGTATCGCGGTCGATCATGGGTTGGCTCATATGGTTATCATACTCCTTGTTGTTTAAAACTCTGTGGAAAAGCTGTTGATAAATGTGGAAAAGTCATTCTTATGACGGAAATAATGTACTACCCGCAACAGGGTTCCTATCGATCCTTTGCAGTTCAATGTGTTTCTTCAGCACACTGAACTTTCCCATCTCCAGCATTTTATCCATGAAGCCAGTCGCTTCAAGCCTGCCGTTCGGCTTAATATCCATTACCGCTTTGAATTCATGATCCTGACCGTCAAGGGTGGTGATCAGGATGGTTTCAACATAAAATGATCCGGCCTTCCCGTTGCCGCTTTTACGCTCTGTGTAAACTACAACGGTGTCGATATCTATGTAGGGAATGGTGATATCTTTAGCAAATCTCCGTGTAAAGGTAACGCTTGCGTCATCTGCTACGAAACCACTGTCCTTTGCACGGCTGACGTAGTTGACAAAAAAGCAGAATGCAGCTACATACAGCATGAGCAGCAAAAGCAGACTGCCAACATCATGCACTGGATGCACCGTGAGAAAAACTAAGACCAGAAGACTGATAGCAGCGATTGCTGCAATCGTTAACAGGGTGGCTTTGAACGATGGGCTTTCCGCATGGGAGGATGAACCATAGCTGCGGTATCTTTCTTTGATCTCCATAGGATGATACTCCGTCTTTCTTTCGGGGGTGTGTTATTCTTTTGTGATGACTGCAATTGCACAGGGCATCCTGCCTTCCACGACATGAAATGCTGCAACCGGAAAACCGATATCCCGGAAAAACTGCTGATAACTTCTGAAATCAAACTCCCGCTTGAACTGCACGCCCAGCTTTTCCAGCAGCATCACGGCTTTCCGCTGCTGTGTTCCCTCATCGTTGATGTAGGTCGGAATGATGAGCTTTCCGCCGGGTTTGCATACACGCAGCAGTTCCTTCACTGCAAGCTCCGGCTCATCGAGCAGATGAATGACATTTCCGGCGACAACTTTATCAAACCGGCAGTCGCGGCATTTGAGGTGCATCAGATTTGCATACCGAAATCTGGAGTTATCAAATTTTGCGCACTTCTGTGCGGCTTGTTTCAGCATTCCTTTTGACAGATCAGTCGCGATCAGGAGCTTGCATTTCGGCGCGATATACTGACTGATTGCACCAGTTCCGCAAGCGCACTCCAGTACAATGTCGGATGCGGAAATATAATTCGCTACTGCCTTGCCTGTGTTACGATAAACACGGCTGTTGTAAATTACTTCAAAAATGTCATAGACAGGTGATACTGTATCCCAAAACATAAGAAACCTCCCGTTATTACGCTAAAGCTTGGAAAATCATAGTATCTTTCCCTTATATTCCCTTGCAGTTCTGCTCTGATCCGGGACATACCAGTAATCGCAGGAATCTGCCCCGGTTGCTACGGTATGTGTGCGTATCAGCCGCGCGTGCATGATTTTGGCATAGGCGTGGTCGAGCGCACACATATGGGGCATGAGTTCCATATAGCCATATTTCTTCGCATATTCAACAAGTGGACAGCCGACCAGCGTGAAGGCAAAGCCCTCATTCGTATGGTTCGGATTGACAATCATGCCCCATGTATCGAGCCATTGCCCTTGTTTACGCTTTTCTTTTACCTTATCAGCGTAATCCTGATAGCTCCTGTACAGGTACTTTCTGAGAACGGCAAGAAATCGTGGTCTGTTGATGTTAATGACAACATTTAGAAATTTTAGCCGCTTGTAAAGGTCAGCGATGATCTCATCAATCGCATCACCGCCCATTCTGTGGTTACTGGCTTCGTAGTAGGACAGAAACAGAATGAACATATCCAGATTGTTGGCAAGAGTATTCTCTTTTCCGCCGAGATCGGGCGCGCGGCGCATCAGCTTCGGACGGATTTTGGCTGCACGATAGATAATGCGTTCCATTTCATCCGGATAGTGCTTTTTCAGGTATCTTCGGATCGCACGATTTACGAGTTTTTCCATCAGTTTCTCCTGTTCTATGGATAATCAAATTCATAGGTACTCCGGAACGACACACTCTAACAACTCACATAGGTCATCATCCATGTAGGAATACTCATCCGGGATATTCAGACAGATGACCGTTTTGTCGGCTATGATATCTGAATACTTTTCCCTGATTCTCCGTAAGTGCTTCTTTTCCATACAGAAGATCATATCTGCCCAGCCGATCAGTCCGGGTGTAAGTTTGATGCGAGCATTGTTCTCCGTTCCAGCGGAACGCACTTGATGACCTTCGTAGCCATCAAACAGCTTTTCCGCTGTCAGTGAGCGTCTCTTGTTCTGGCTGCATAAGAATAATAGGTGCATAAATGTCCTCTCTATGTAAGTCGATCAATTGATTCGTTTTTCGATCTCGTTCATTATTTCGACAACTGACATACCAGATTCATTGACCATTTTTCGCAATATTGATGTAGATGATGCTTCCACTTTACCAGTACCGAATTCATAGTCGGCTCCGATTTCCTTCCTGGCTGCTTGATAGATATTCTTCCACGAGCGTTTTGACTTTCGCCGGATCTCCTCAATAATATAGAATCTATCATTCATGGTTGTTTCTCTCCTCTGTAGCAGCCTTCATCTTCTCGATCTCGGTATAGTAGTTTTCTTCCGAAAAACGATAACAGATATCATACTCCCACGATCTATGGTTATGATGGAAGTCTGTCATGGAAATTAATCCATTTTCCTTCCGAAAGCGGCACATGACAGACCAACATCCGCCTTCTCCACAATCAGGACAGCAGAACAACTCGATGCCGCTGTCGTAAGAATAAGTACCGGGCTGCAGCGCCTCACGAAATTGCCACTCCATGTGTTCAACTGTATTGTGACCATAGTCACCGGCATTCTCCGGATACCCAGCGGCTGTTTGATATGGAAGTTCGATATCTCTTATTGTATCGATCAGATCTGTTCCGTTAACGAAGATATTGACAAGAAAGCGGTTATTCAGTTCATCCTCAGTCCAATCATCCATCCAGTCCTCAATCATATCTTTTGCGGGGATGATCCTGAATTCAAGCGTGTCCATTATGAGATCACCGTCTCCTTTAGATGATAATAGTGCTTACAGCCCATGTTTCTTCCTGTATGCTTCCGGATCATCCATGTATTCTTTATACTTGGCTCTAAGGCAGTTCCCGCATGGACGGAATCCGGCTGCAAGGGCAGTCTTTTCATCTGCGAAGAACACCCGGTGTCTCTGATACTCGCCGGGAAAACGTCGCATGGATGCAAGTGCGGTACCGCAATCAAGGCGGCCATATACTTTCAGTTTGCTGTTACCGCCGTATTCACCAGGCGTATCAGAGAGATAGATGTTTCCATTGGCATCTGTGAGCTTATACTGTTTAGACATAAGGTTTCACTCCTTTTCCGTCAATCTCTGATACATCTTCATCAGCTCCGCCACGCACTCGGACTCCGTGTTCAGCTTGCCCCAGAAGCCGTAAGCCTCCATGACAGCACGGTCGTTGAGCTGGTGGGCTTTGCGAAGCTCCGGCGGCATTGTCATTTCGTCGTAAAGGTCAGCGAGGGAGCAATCCGGATACATATTACGAGCATCAAGTATCATTTGTGCGGTGTGTTCGATCTTTGCCTTCTGCTCGTCTGTTGGACTGCACCACGGGAAGTTGTTGTAAACAGCAGGGGTATATCTGTAATCGCTTTTTAATCTTCCTCCAACTACACGAAGCCATGACATGTGAACGTTAGACGTCATCACACCGAACATATACAAATCTACATTCGGAACAAGGTACAGCATATTGCTGGCAATAACATCCGGGGACATATAGCCAAATGGTATATACCTTCTTCTTGAGGAGGAAACCTCTGGCATTGCAAGATACATTGTGGACGGCTGACGAATCTGTGTGAATATCATTGGTGTGTCAGCAGCAAGTTTTACAGATGCTGTTGGACTCTTTCTGCGGCATTCCGCAACCAGTTCCAGCCTTTTCATAATGATAGGTATGTTTCTGTATTTTGACGGAGAGACTTTGTCAAGCCATATGCAGTATCTATACTTATTATTGATATAGTCATCAGCACTAATATATCTATGCATGAACGGCTCAATCTCTGGGTGCAAGGCAATAAGTTCTTTTCTCTCATCCTCTGAGAAAATCAGATTTCCTCCGTCTGTCGGCTGACTTCCTTTACTCATTTCTGGCATGTTCGCATAGAGTGGCTTGCCTCTGGATTGAATAAACACATCAGGTGCCGATAAAAGATATCCATTGATGTGGCTAACCTTAAGCATAGAGCCGTTGCTGAAAATCATCTTTTCTGCATTCGTCTTATAGTCAGTAAATCCTACAATTACACAATGAACATGAGCCTTAAGATTTGCTTCGCTGTCCCAAATAAATGATTGGTGTGCAAACTGAATTTCTACATTTTTCTTTTCAAATAGAAACCGCCATAAAACACCGACAGATTCTCCTTGAATAATTGAATTGGTTGACACAAAGGCAGCTTTAATACTTGTTCCTGCCATCAGATCGGCTGCTTTATTATACCATGCACAGACGTAGTCAAGTTTTCCGTGCTTTGGCAAATCGTAAAAGGCTATTGCCATATCATCCACTTGTGATGAAGATCGCATTTGATGTCCAACAAACGGCGGATTACCCATGATATAGGACAGCTTGCTCTTATCGACCACGCTCTCCCAATCCGTCCGCAGCGCATTGCCCTCCACGATATTGGCATAGCTTTTCAGCGGCAGAAAGTCAAGGTTGATCTGCATGAGCGTTTCCGTCTCCTGCATCATCTGGCTCTCAGCGATCCACAGCGCCGTCTTTGCAACGGTCACAGCAAAGTCGTTGATCTCAATGCCGTAAAACTGCCCGATGCCGACCTGGATCACATCGTTGTCGCCGAGCATCATCTGACCGTGCGTCTCCTCATAGAGCGCATCGTTCTCCAGCCGGCGCAGGCTGATATATGTCTCGGTGAGGAAATTTCCGCTTCCGGACGCAGGGTCCAGGAAAACGAGCGTGGACAGCTTTTTGCGGAATGCCTGCAATCTGTCCTTGCGTGTTTTCTCGACCTTCAGCGCCTTGATGTCCTCCAGCTCCGCTTTCAGATCATCGAGGAACAACGGGTCAATGACCTTGTGGATATTCTCCAGACTGGTATAGTGCATACCGCCGGAGCGTCTGGTTTCGGGGTTCAGCGTAGACTCGAACACAGCGCCGAAGATCGTCGGAGAGATGCCCGACCAATCGAAGTCCTCGCTTGCATTGTGCAGGAGCAGGCTGACGATTTCGTCAGTGAAGCGCGGAATTTCAATGTGTTCATCTGCGAACAGACCGCCGTTGACATACGGGAACGCCGCAAGCTCCTCGTCCATATACGGATCCCTGTCCTCCGGCTTGGTATCGAGGACTTCAAAGAGCTTTATCAGTTTTTCACGGACTTCCTTTGCTGGAAACTGCTTCAAATAATCATGGAACATCTGATGCTTGCCGAAGATTCCGGCATCCTCCGCATACAGGCAGAACACCAGACGCACACATAGCTTGTTCAGGCTTTTGAGCGTTTCCGGGTCGTCGGGGTTCTTGTACTGCTTCAAGATCGCATCGTACAGCTTTCCGACCAGATCACCGGCTTTCAGGGATATTTCCATTTCCTTTTTCAGATTCTCGTTACCTGTGTCCACAAGAAACTGCAAGCGGTAGTATTCCTTCGGCAGGTCTTTCAGCAGGATCTGTTCCGGCTCACCGTTGGGCTTTTCCATGTCATACACAAGGAATTCTGAGAAGTTGCAGGTGATGATCCAGCGCGGACGCTTGGAATACGGCAGCTCTGCCGCATAACGCTTTGCCTGCTGAAACGGAGACAGCACAGAGCCGTCCGACTGTCGGATGCCCTTGCGGAGATCCTTGCCGAGACCTTTCTGCTCGATCATGACATGTGTCGCCTCGATGTAGCCGTCAATGAACGAGGTATGGTCGAGCTTCACCTGATCTTCAAAGCTGATGAAGCGGATCGCATCTTCTACACCGTATACATTTTGCAGCAAGTCAAGCCAGAACTTCTGGCTCTCGCCCTTTTCGTAGCCTTTATCTTTCCAGAACGCAGCAAACGCCTTCGCTGCGGCTTTCTGTTCTTTTTCGGTCATTGTATTCACGCTCCTCTGCCATAAGATAGTAGTTATTTCTATTATAGCATATCTGCCGTCTGTTTTCAAGCAGTAAACAGTAAATAATCAAGGCTCTGTGGTCGGGAACTGCCTATCTAACCACAGAGCCTTTATGATTCCACCGGTCTTACTGATCATCCTTCATATACATTTTTTCGATGCCATCCTCCTCTGGATGCTTCCCCGTATAATCCATTGACATAATGACCACCTGTGCTACGAGAGACCTGATACCGTTTAAAGATTCCGGAAAGTTTTCGATGTACTCAGGATTGACTTTTGGCATGACCTCCTTCAGTGCCTGCATGATATACACCAGAAGCCGCTGCCTATCCGCATAACCATATCGCATCCCATATGCATTGATAGCATGATGAAACTCAGATATCGCCCAGTGAAAAAGTTGAGTGAACTCCGCATCCGTTTCTAGTTTTTGTGGAAGCGGAATGCGTAACTTTTTAAATGGTGCCGGATTTGTTAAATCGTGTCCTGTGGCTGCATATTCCTGTTTTTTCATAATGCATCTCTCCTCATTCTTTAAAATCTACCAGCTCACCGCTAATGTCCTTTATTTTAGCCATCTCAAGCTCCATGTAACTCCCTGACAGTCCAGTTTTCTTGAAAAGCTGTATCTTCCTGTCAACTGTGTCCACCCGCCGCACTCTTTCCGTAATACTGACATACGAGCCGCCGGCTTTCGCTGCATCAGCTATAAAGTAGGTGAACTTCAGCACTGGATGATGACCGGCTTCTATAGCATCAATGATCAGGTTTATCTTTGCATTCATTATCTCCATCTCTGCTTCACTCAGCGCCTCAAATGCTCCGACCTCTCTTGCTTCCTCATCGATCATATCCTCGTAGCCTGTCAGTGCAGCAAAAGGAGAGAACTGTGCGGCACGCTCCAAAGGCGACATATGCTCATGCTTGTCTGACTGCCAATGCGGAAGGTCGATAATATCAGCATAGACCTCTCGTGCATTCGGCTCATCCATTTTGATTCCCTCTGTCATCCACCATCACCTGCCTTGTGACCGCCGATCTGACCGTTGCGCTCTATCGTCATTGCTCCCTGCATGAAATTCATGCCCTTCAGAACAGCATTCTTACCGTATTTATCCTGCAATAATAATGTGGCACGCTGCAGAGCTTTCTCCTTATCAGCCTTCCGCTTCTTCTCAGCCTGCTGCCTCTCTGCTTCTTCATAGTCAACGAACAGTTCAAGCTGAACAGGCGCAGTATCTTCCGGGATATCTTTTTCATAGATGAGGTCACAAGCAGCGATCGTTACCCTGCGCACCAGCAGATCACGGTCAATGATCCGGTCATAGAGCCGCATTATAGTATCCACGATGTCTTTTGTAGATGATGTCCAGTGGTCGATATTGCCTGTGCCGTGTGCATGATATGGCGTGATGCGGCCGTAATGATCCTTGGTAACTCTGCCCTTGTATACCTGTCCGGTCGTCGTCACCTTATAGGTACTTTCCTTCTCGGTTTTTCCACGGTATAACAGTTCTAAAGACGTTCTGTCATATCCAATCGTCAGAGTGATTTTTTTCGTTACAACATACTTCCGCACCAGATCTAATACTAAAAGTTCGGTCATTTCTCTAACAATAAGTCGGGCGTGATCTGAATCATAAGGCTCTTTCAGCACCTGTCCGGAGGATAGAGAGTTGCTGCCGGGACGGTAAGACTTGATAGTCTTTATTTCAGTCGGCTCCCAGCCCCATGCATGGTCGATCACGATCTCTGCTTTTACTCCGAGTACCTTGTATAGCAGGTCTTCGTTCTGTGTACTGAGCCGTGCAATATCGCCCATTGTGAAACAGTCAAGGGCTGCGACACGTTTCGCTGTACCTGCTCCGAAGCCCCAGAAGTCCGTCAGCGGCGTGTGACACCAGAGCAGCTCTCTGTACCGTTTTTCGTCAAGCTCTGCGATACGGACACCGTCCTTGTCAGCAGGAACGTGCTTTGCAACGATATCCATTGCGACTTTGGCTAAGTATAGGTTCGTACCGATGCCGGCGGTCGCCGTGATACCGGTCTCATATAAAACCTCACGTATCATCGTCATTGCAAGCTCGTGGGCGGTCATGTGGTAGGTGTTCAGATACCCGGTCGCATCGATAAAACACTCGTCTATAGAATAAACATGTATATCCTCGGCGCTGACGTACCGCATATAGATGGAGAATATTTTTGTACTGATCTCCTCATATAAACGCATTCTCGGCGGAGCTATGATGAAAGAGAGCTTCAAAGAAGGATCATTCGCAAGTGCCTCCGCATCGAAGGATTCTGATGTAAAGTGATACTTACCCTCGTCGCTTTTCGGCAATACACCCTTGCGAAATGCCGCTGTAAAACGTTTCTCATTGATCTTCTTGACGGCATCTTCTACTTCCCATAATCTTGCTCGTCCGGAGATACCGTAGGCTTTCAGTGAGGGCGTGACCGCAAGACAGATCGTTTTGGAAGTGCGGGACTCGTCAGCGACCACAAGATGTGTGGTCAGCGGATCAAATTCCCGGTCTACACATTCAACTGATGCATAAAAGCTCTTCAAGTCAATTGCAATATATGTTTTCTCCATAGCTCTCACCTCCGGACAGGCTGTATATTACGAAGTTACCGGACATTCTACATACCATCTGCCAATTGAACTCTTCTGGTATCGGCTTGTACGCTCAAAAAACAAATGCTTTTTCTCTCCGTGGATCACAACTGTGTAGCAATCACAAGTCGAGCTGTCATGGTGAGTACCGGCAGGACGGAAATCTTTTACCGCTTCTATCGGGAACACCCGTCCGTCCTCCCATGTAATAACTCTTGGCTGCATGAAGCCTGTAGCATCAAAGTCAGATGTGACCTTCACATACACACGCTCCATGCGGATAACAGGCCGTTTCATATCTATTCCCCCTTATGTAAACACAAGTGTGTTTAATCTTCTGATTCCAGTCTTTTCTTTACCCGTTCATATCTCTGCATATCCTCATAGGATACAATCGCATCGGGATCAAGCACGCCGAGAACCCTGCCTATGAGATAAACACTTTCATCTTCAGTAAAACGCATGAGCTTGTACTTCTTATTCAGGGAGACTAGGCCTCTCTTACTGTACTGTTTGATATATGTTTCATTGCGCACACTGAACGCTCCGATCTCACCGTAATAAAGGTCGGAACGATCAGAAAGTCTCTGCACCATGACGAGATCACCGTTGTGGAAATCCGGCTCCATACTGTCTCCGCTGACCGGGAACACGCAGTCCATGAGCGGATGCACCTTGCTTTTATATAGATGTATCGGCTCGCCCTGATCTTCGTATTCCACACCTGCATCAAAGCCTGCACAGAGTCCCTTGGTAAAGCATATCTCTTCGGATATGCTGTCATAAATCTCCTGATCCTCCATATCACATAACTGTCGCACCATAGAGGACACAACAGACCTATGCCCCTCCGAAAGCTGCCGGAACCCCTCCAGCAGGATATCATCCTCAGTAACTGGATTTTGAGTCATTATAATAGCTGGCTTCCCCTCTTCAATTGGTTCAGCATCAGATTTCTTTATATCAAAAAGCTCGTCAAGGCTGACCTCCAGCACCTGACAGATCAGGGGCAGCAGTGCAATATCCGGTCTGGTTCTACCGTTCTCCCAGTTACTGACTGCATTGGACTTGATACCTACCTTTGCGGCAAGCTCTTTCTGTTCGATCCCTTTTTTCTCACGATAAAGCCGTATTCGTTTGCAAAGAACAGGTATCTCCTTTCCTGTATCACTGTTTGTAGCATCCTGCATACTGCGTCTGCCTGCATATGGTCGGACAGGTCTTGCCTTTTTCGGTTCATTCTGCTCTGCCATAAGATTACTCCTTTCTCATAATGGATAATTCAGCAGCATATTGCACAGCGACTGTGTCTTGGTTTTGTGCAGCACGCTGATTTTGGGGCTTAAAAATTATAAGGATCCATGCTTTAGCCCCTCTTTACTTGTATTATATCACATAGTTAGTGCTTTGTCAAGATTCGAAATTTCATTTCCAAGTCTTTACAAATCACAAAGAATGTGCTATAATAGCAGATGAGGTTTTTCCATAGGAGAGATACAACAGTAGCCCGCCTTATGGTGTGTGGTGGGTGATACTGAATAACAGCTTCTATGGATGATCTGAAACGCCACCGAACGTATTTGTTATGTGAGTCTGCGGAACCTATCAAAAACCGCAGAAAATCGAAAAAGAAAGAAGTATTTACACTCTATTGACTTAATACTGGAGGAAATCAATGGCATTTTGGTATAAGAATTCTAATGGTATGGGGTTCGTCCCGGAGGATGGTGAAGCCGAAATCATCGAGGACTGGGAGCTGGAGGATGTCAGTCCCGGAACATATGAGTCTGTATCTGATGTGGTAACAGCACGCTGGAGCAACTACCGCCAGTGTCTTGCCGGAGCGATCCAAAACGGAGCAGTCGCACTGAAACTGAGAGGAGAGCCGCTGCCCGATGATGCAAAAGTAGAGCTGACCGGTATTACGCTGAAACGGATCGACTGTGCTTGTGCAGACGGGAGCGATACCGCATTCTATCTTGATGTGATCGTGATCGCTGATCTTGAAATTTCGACCCCGAATCATGCTATGATCATGCAGTTGATCGGGTGCAGGAGCGGGCAAACGCTGACAGAGGCAATGCAGTCGGCATATGACTACTATACTGACAGATGCAGAAACACCGAAAAGCGAAAACAATGGTTCAGAATCCGCACCCGTGAGGATGCACTGCGTTTTCAGGATGATTGCATCGGTTGGTATCCCGACCCGGAAATTTCTGTTTATAACAGGAAAGACAATCTCAAGGGCATCGAGCGTGAGATTGCACCTGTTGCGGAGGACTCCCACACACACGATAACAAGGCAACACTCGATGCAATCACGCCGGAACTGTTCGGAGAGCTGGACGGCTTGCAGCAGTTTGAGGACAGCACAAAGCACGACATCCAGACGCTCAATGAAGCCGTGGACAATCTACGACAGGGGCAGCATACACACAATAATATGGCAGTCCTCGATGCCACGACTGCACCGTATACGACCGAGGAACAGCAGAAACTGGCGGGCATCTCGCCGGAGACTTATGCCACGCAGGACGCACTCAACGAGCAGATCCTGCTTGTGCGGGAAGCCATTGCACCGCTGGAACACGCTTCTCATAACCACACCAACAAGGCGGTTCTGGACAAGATCACGGATGCCATTGTGACCGCTGTGCAGGACTTCGGACCCTTCGAGGACTGGACACGGGAGCAGATCCACACGCTGTTCGAGCTGGTCAACAACTTCTCCAATACGGCACACACGCACGAAAATAAGGCGGCGCTTGATGCGATCACGCAGGATATGGTCGATGACCTCGGCGGTCTCCAGCAGTTCGAGGACTCCGTCACCCAGCAAATTCAGACGGTGCGGGAGTCCGTTGAACCGGTCGTTTCGCAGGCGCACTGGCATCACAATCTCACGGTGCTGAACAGCATCACGCAGGCGAAGATCAACGAGTGGGACAGCATTTCCACGCTGAAAACACAGCTCAATGCGCTGTCCACGGAGCTTACCGTGTTCAAGGGCAAGTGCGACAACAACTCCGCCCGCATTGGCGTGAACGAGACGGACATTGCCAGCATTCAGGCAACGCTCGTTGACTTGCAGGCGCAGATCGATGCACTGAAAAATAACGGCTATACTGTACTGTTTGAGTGCGGGGACGATGTGCCTGAAAAATACGGCATTCTACTCGGCTTCGTGGTGAACGGCGGCTTCCGGACGCTGACGAATATGCGCAGCCAGTTCCCGAATTTCTGTGCAGAAACAAACGACTATGCGCTGTTCTACGATCAGGAGGACTTCAACTGGGATGCGCAGGTTCTGACCTGTGTCGAGCAGCGCATCAAGCTGACCTCGGACAGCAAGATCCAGTTCTGCTACAATTCCGGCGCAACCGAGGACGGTATGCTGTATCTTATCAACCCACCCGGAGGCAAGATCGATGTTCCGATCACGCTGTATGCAAGGAGTGAGATCGAGTACGGCAGAGCCATTCAGCTTGATTTCCAGTGGTTGCAGACACAGAAGTTCATCACCACGGAGACCGACTGCACCGGCATCCAGCCGGGTGAATATTACCTCTGCTGGGTGGGCAGGAGCAACAACACGCATCCCATTATCCGCAGCGTGAAGGTAAAGGAGGTGGAGGCATGAAGGAAAATATCTGTACCGTGATCGGTGTGTTCGGCGGGTTCATCGCTGCTTTGCTTGGCGGCTGGGATTCCGCTATGATCACACTGGTCATTTTTATGGGAATCGATTTCACCACAGGTCTGATCACCGCAACAATGGGCAGAAGCAAACACAGTAAGACCGGCAAGCTCAGTTCCAAGGCGGGCTGGGTCGGACTTGCGAAAAAGTTCTGCATCCTGCTTATGGTCGTGGTCGCTGTCCGGATGGACATTCTCATTGGCACGACCTATATCCGCGATGCAACGTGCATCGGATTTTGCGTGAATGAACTGCTGTCGATCATCGAGAACACCAGTCTCATGGGTATCCCGTATCCGCCCGCAATCAGGAAGGCGATCGAGGTGCTTCAGAAGAGGGCAGCTCACATTGATGACGAGATTCAAGAGATGATCGATACAATGGAGGAGGACGATAAAAAGTAATGCAGCAGAGTGTGTCTCCGCTGCATCTTTTTATTACAATTCGATTTTGAAGTCCGCAGACCCTTCACCATTGACGGTGTAATATGCGGCATTTTCTTCCGGCTTGACATAAACATGAAATTCAGTAACGACCTTACGCTTGTGCGTGGACTTGTAAGCCTTGTATGCTTTTGCCGCAATATCGCTGATGTCAAACTCCGCATCCCCGATCTGAAGCGTGGTGATAAGAACCGGCTCTGCCTTCTTGTCTGCCTTTTTCGCTCTGGGTTTGCGTGTTTTCTTTACAGGCGTTTCAGCAACAGTGGCTCCGGTGACAGTTTCAGCGGCCGGCTCTGCGATGACCGGAGCTTTTTCAGCGACAGCTTCGGCTTTCTTTGCCGCAGGCTTCCTGCCACGCTTCTTGGCAGGGACTTCGACAGCAGGTGCATCAACGACTGCTGTATCTGAAACAGATTCTACAACCTCGGCTGCTGTAATCGGAGTGGTCTCTACGACTGCTTCGGCAGCGGCTTTTTTCTTGCGTGTTGTTTTCTTTGTAGTATCGGTTTTCTGACTTGCAGGTTTTCTTGGCATTGTTCATGCACCTCCGTGTTTTTTCTAATTATAGCATTATTATACCGCTTTTGTCAAGCCATAACCGGCGATTATTCGCAGAAAGGAAAGTAATATGATCAAAACCTATCCGTTTAACGACACTACCCAGCTCTCGGCGCACTTCAATGTGTCGGAGTTCCGTTGCAAATGCGGCAAGGCGCACGACACGCTCCTTTCCGATGAGCTTGTCGAAAAGCTCGAACAGCTCTATGCTGCGCTGGACTGCTCCAAGATCATCGTGACCAGCGGCTTCCGCTGCTCGATGCATGACCGAACGGTCGGCGGCAGCGGCACGGGGCAGCACACGAAGGGCAATGCGGCGGACATCTGCTGTTACGGGCAGGACGGTCAGCCGATCTCCTCTAAGGTGGTCTGCTGCAAGGCGCAGGATACCGGCTTCCGTGGCATCGCCAACATCACAGCGGCATACCAGTACACGCACGTTGATGTGCGTCCGAACGGCAAGTGGTACGGCGATGAAGTCCACGGCAATAACACCGTGACTGACGATTTTTACAAGTATTTTGGAGGCGAGGATATGAAGGGTATTGATGTGAGCGTACACAACGGCAACATCGACTGGCAGAAAGTGAAGAATGCGGGCATCGACTTTGCGATCCTGCGTGCAGGCTACGGCAGGCTGGCATCGCAGAAGGACGAGCGTTTCGAGCAGAACTATTCCGGCGCAAAGGCGGCGGGCATCCCGATCGGTGCGTACTGGTACTCCTACGCCATGAGCGAGGACGAGGCACGGCTGGAAGCGGATGTGTTCCTGTCCATCATCAAGGGAAAGCAGTTCGAGTTCCCGGTGTACTACGATGTGGAGGAGAAAAAGCAGTTTGCCCTCGGCAAGGAGAAGGTGTCGGCGATCATGCGGGCGTTCCTTGAAAGAGTGGAAGCGGCAGGCTATTTTGCCGGTCTGTACGGCTCGGCTTCTTCGCTGACCACGCACACCGCCGATAACATCAAGAGCCGCTACACCATCTGGCTGGCGCACTGGGTGGACAAGACCAGCTACGGCGGCGCTTACGGCATCTGGCAGCACTCTGAGAAGGGACGTGTGGATGGTATCAACGGCAACGTCGATCTGGACATCGGCTACAAGGATTTCCCGACCATCATCAAGGGCAAGGGGCTGAACGGCTACGGCGCTGAGCCGGTGCTGCCAAATCCGCCTGCGCCTGCTGCGGAGGACGGCATCACGGTCGAGGTCACGGTTGACGGTCAGAAGTACAGCGGCAAACTGAATAAGGCATAAAAAACTCCCCGGAACTGTTCATTAACGAACAGCTCCGGGGAGCATTATTTCGGGATCAAAACTTAGCGAGGTATTATCCCTCGATCGCAATATACTTGTGATCATCCAGCTTCTTAGGCTCTGCCTTCGGAACGCAGATGTCAAGAACACCGTCCTCGAACTTTGCCTTCACATCGGCTTCGGTAACAGTATCACCGATGTAGAAGCTCCTCTGCATTGCGCCTGCATAACGCTCCTGACGGATCAGCTTGCCCTTCTTAGTTTTTTCGTCCTTGTCAAGACCCTTTGCGGCACTGACAGTCAGGTAACCGTTCTGGAGTTCCAGATTGATCTGATCCTTCTTGAAGCCCGGCAGGTCGATCGCGATCTCATAGTGATCATCATGCTCATGAACATCAGTCTTCATGACCTGGGCGGCGTGTTTACCGTACAGCTTCTTCTCCACGTCTCTGCTAAAATCAGGGAATCTGAAGAAATCATCGAATAAGTTTTCACCGAAAATGCTTGGATATAACATAGGTCAGTCCTCCTTTTTACTCGTCACATTGTTTCCATTGCTTCGAGCAAGGGGACGGAGAGTTCAGCACCCGGATCCTTTGGTGCTTCTCTGTTCCTTTGTTCTGATTATATTATAGCACTCTGAATTAGCACTGTCAAGGGGAGAGTGCTAATTTTCACACAGGTTTCATATTTTTGACAGAAATGTCACATTGGGTAAAAGCCACATCTGCATGAGGGGCAGGGATTTTTCTCTGCCCTTCTTTTTTCATATATGAAACTATCATCTTCGGGGAGGTATGCCATGACAGATCTACAAAAACAGAAAATTACTGAAATGCGTGCAATTGGAATTGGATACGGGAAGATCGCTGTAACACTGCAAGTTCCAGAGAGTGCAGTGAAATCCTTTTGCAGACGGCATGTGAATACAGCAGCAACTCAAAACAAACCGATTCTTGCTCTCAATTGTTGCAAATACTGCGGTGCAGAGCTGATCAATACGCCCGGTCACAGGCAAAAATCATTTTGTTCTGCCATCTGTCAAAGAGATTTCTGGCGGGAACATCGTGACTTGATGCGTCATCCCTCTTTTGTCACCACGACCTGTCCTGTTTGTGGGTGCGTCTTTTCCGACTACAAGGGACATCACAGAAAATACTGCTCTCACGCCTGTTATATCACTGACCGCTACGGAAAGGGTGAATCAAATGAGCCAAAACGAATTGACCTACCTTGTGACGATGAAACTGTTTCAGAAAATGCTCGAAAGCGGGCTGATCACAGCAGAGGAATACGCCGTAATTGATACAAAAATGCGGGCGAAATATAGCCCGAAAATCGGCACATTATTCTGCGAAAAGTCGTTGACTGATACGCAGTAAGACGGTAATATGGTAGCTGAAAGGAGGTCGGTTTTATGCCGAAGATCACGAAAATAGAGCCGGTCGTTCCGCTTGTAAAGCCTCGGCTCAAGGTGGCAGCATACGCCCGTGTGTCAAAGGAAACAGACCGCTTGATGCATTCCCTTTCAGCACAGGTGAGCTACTACAGCGAACTGATCCAGAAGAATCCGGAATGGGAATATGCAGGCGTGTACGCAGACAGTTTCATCAGCGGAACAAGTATGGACAACAGACCGGAATTGCAGCGGCTTTTAGCAGACTGCGAGAAAGGGCTTGTCAACATCATCCTCTGCAAAAGCATCAGCCGCCTTGCCCGCAACACTGTGGATCTGCTGAACATTGTGCGACATCTGAAAGAAATCGGTGTGGAAATTCGCTTTGAAAAAGAGGGTGTCAACACACTCTCATCTGAGGGAGAGGTCATGATCACGCTTCTCGCAAGTTTCGCTGAACAGGAGTCACGCTCCATTTCCGATAACTGCAAATGGGGTATCCGAAAACGCTTTCAGAAAGGCTTGATCGGTACTGCAAACAAGCACATTCTCGGCTACCAGTATGACGAACAATTGCAACGGTATGTTATCATCCCCGAAGAAGCGGAGAGCGTCAGATATATGTTCTGGCTGTTCTTGGAGGGTTATTCCTACCAGCAAATCGCCGACAAGCTGACTGCCGCAGGAATCCATACGATTCAAGGGAACAATTTTCAGGAAGCATCCGTGAGAAATCACATTATCAACGAGGTCTACGCCGGGGATATTCTCCGGCAAAAGACCTTCACTCCTGACCCGATCAGCAAGGTGAAAGTGAAAAATAACGGCGAAATGCCGCAGTATCTTTACAGCGATGCGCATGAGGCGATCATCGACAGGGAGACCTACACACTGGTGCAGGAGGAATTGAAAAGGCGCAACGCCATGATAAATCCGACTTACTTTTTCACTGGATTGATAAAATGCGAGTGCTGTGGAAACACATTTACACGGAAGAAAAGCAAGCTGCGTGGTCGCACTTATGTGCATTGGATATGCAGGAGCAAGAAAGAAAAAGGACGCACTTGTGAAATCGACAACTTTGCTGAAGATGAACTGATCAAGATATGTACTGCAACTATTGGCAAAGATTATGAAAGCAGAATCAAAGCCATGTCCGTGGATGTATCAGGTAATGTCCACTTCTCACTGAAAAACGGAGAGCGCAGAATGTGGACAAATTTGCATCTGCATCCCGCAAAGCATCCGCATACTGTGACGGACGTTTTCATCGGCAAAGTGGTCTGCGGAAAATGCGGAACAGTCTACCACAGATCAAACGGCAAAAATCGCTGGTGTTACTGGAAATGCTACGGCAAGCAGAAGCACATCTGCAATAATGTGAATTTCACAGACTATCAGCTCAGAGTAATTTCCGCACACATTCTTGGGACATCAGAATTTTATGATGAGATGTTCATACGAAGCATTGACCAGATCATCGTTCTTGACGGCGGCGACCTGAAATATATCTACAAGGACGGGAGTGAAAAGATATGGAGAAAACTGTAACCACGATTCCGGCACGACTGAGCCGTTTCACTGATCTGCCGCTGACAGCAAAGGCAAAGCGAAAGGTCGCAGCCTACGCCCGTGTGTCTACCGACCACGAGGAACAGCAGAGTTCCTACGAGGCGCAGGTGAATTATTACACTGAATATATCAAGAGCCGCACTGACTGGGAATTCGCTGGAATCTTTGCAGATGAGGGCATTTCGGGTTGCAGCATCAAGGGCAGACAGGGCTTTCAGGCGATGATCGAGGAGGCGCTGAACGGCGGTATCAACCTTATCATAACAAAATCCGTATCCCGTTTTGCCCGAAACACTGTGGATAGTCTGAGTACCATTCGCAAGCTGAAAGAGCATAACGTGGAGTGCTACTTTGAGAAAGAGAACATTTGGACATTCGATTCAAAATGTGAGCTGATGCTGTCAATCCTCAGCTCAATTTCCCAAGAAGAATCCCGTTCCATTTCAGAGAATGTGACATGGGGCCACCGGCGGCGCATGGCTGATGGTAAGGTTTCCGTTCCGTTCGGACGCTTCCTCGGCTACGACAGGGGTGAGCATGGTGAATTGATCGTGAACGAGCAGGAAGCAGAGATAGTCCGCGAGATCTACAGACTTTTCCTCTCCGGATTAACGCCGCACGGCATCGGAAAAGAACTGACTGCACGCCATATCCCCACACCGGGAGGCAAGGTGAAATGGACGGCAAGTACGGTAAAAAGCATCCTGACGAATGAGAAATATAAAGGTGATGCCCTCCTGCAAAAGACCTTCACGCCTGATTATCTCACCAAGAAAACGAAAAAGAATGACGGACAGATTCCGCAGTATTATGTAGAGAACAGCCATCCTGCGATCATCACGGCGGAAGTATTTGATGCAGTGCAGACGGAAATGGAACGGCGGCAAGGCACGAAAAGCCGTTACAGCGGTGTAGATATTCTTGCATCAAAGCTCATCTGCGGTGAGTGCGGAAGTTCCTACAGACCAAAGGTCTGGCATTCGACCGACCAATACCGCAGGACGATCTACCAGTGCGGACATAAATACAAGGGCGGCTGCAAATGCTCCACACCGAATCTGAGGGCAGAAGCAATTCACGCAGTGTTCATTCGTTCCTTTAATGAAATGATCACCAACAAGAAAGAGATCATAAGTAATCTTCGTGAGAACGCAGCAAATTCATCGAACATGAAGGAGCTTATTTCTCAGCGTGATGCGGCGAGAGATGAAATGGCGATGCTGGCAGATATCGTTCAAAACCTTATTGCTGAAAACGCTCGTATCGCGCAGGATCAGAAAGAGTATGCCAAAAAGTATCAGCTTGCGATGGAGAGATATGAGGCAGCGAAATCGAAATATGAGGATCTTGCTGCACAGGTCGCTGAGGCACACAGGAAACAGCGTGACGTGGAGACATTTATAAATAATGTACGGGACTTGGGGGTGATCACCGAGTTTGATGAAACGCTCTGGGGGCTGCTTGTAGAAAGCGTGACCGTATATTCAAAGGACGATATTCGGGTGGAGTTTAAGAAGTAGGAGATAGATTTTTTAGGGCTGCCGGTATTGTGTGATGAATCATTCTCACAGTATCAGCAGCCCTTTTTGTTATGTGCGCAGTGCAGGCTTTCATTTATGATGGCTCACTCACAGTGTTTCGTTACATATTCCTGTTTTGATACGCTTTCAAATGAATACCCCTAACCGGATTTGAATACCCTTTTGAATACCCTATCCACCTTCAAATGAATACCCTTGAATACCCCTGAGAAATGCAGATTTTATGGGCTTTTTTGAATACTATGGGTATTCAAAACAGAGTTGAAAAATGCTTTTCAGCACTTGGGGTATTCACTTTTTGAATACCCCTTTCGTTTACAGGGTATACAGAAAACAGCGGTTTGAGGGTATTGTATCAAAGTCGTAGTTAAGGTGGATGACGGAGTTTCGGGAACGACTTTTGAGCGTGAGGGCTTCAAAACTATGATGGCAGATGTAGAAGCTGGCAAAGTGGGAATTGTCATTACCAAAGATTTGAGCCGTCTCGGTCGTGACTATCTCAAAACGGGTGAGCTGATCGAAATTGTTTTCCCCGATTACGATGTTCGCTACATTGCGATAAATGACGGCGTTGACACTTTCAAATCTGAAAATGAATTGATGGCATTCAAGAACATTTTTAATGACTGGTACGCTCGTGATACGAGTAAGAAGATCAAAGCCGTTTTCAAGGCGAAAGGGCTGTCAGGCAAACATCTTTCCAATCCGATCTATGGTTACAAGAGGTCGGAAACGGATAAGAACTTGTGGGTGATTGATGATGAAGCCGCCGAGGTTGTCCGCAAGATTTTCAGATTGTGCATTGATGGCTATGGTCCGGCACAGATTGCTCGAATCTTGACGGAAGAAGGTATCCCCACGCCGACGGCTTACGCTCTGTCACAGGGCAGGGATAACGGTCATAAGAATGCGAAACTTCATCGTTGGGGCAGTGAAACAATTGCCCATATTCTCGAAAAGGCTGAGTATTGCGGACACACTGTCAACTTCCGCACTCATGTGAAGTCCTACAAAAACAAGAAGCGTGTTGATAACCCGAAAGAGGATTGGCTGATTTTCGAGAATACCCATGAAGCCATTATCACGCAGCAGGAGTTTGACTTGGTTCAAGAACTTCGCAAGAACAAACGCCGTCCGACAAAGCACGAGGAAGTCAATCCGTTTTCGGGCATCTGTTACTGTGCCGATTGCGGAAAGAAATTGTATCTGTGCCGTGCCACAAGCCTGACCGCTGAGCAGGAGCATTTGAAGTGTTCTACATATTCCTCAGACAAGGACGCTTGTTCAGCACACTTCATCAGAACTGTTGTACTGAATGAGATCGTGCTGAGTCAATTGAACAAACTGCTTGTCAGTATCAAGGAGCATGAGGACGAGTTTGTGCAAGCTGCTATGGAAAATTCTGTTCAGAAGCAGTCCTCGGAGCTTGCTAAGTCCAAGAAAAAGCTGAAAGACGCTGAGAATCGTATCGCAGAACTTGACAGACTGTTTACAAGGCTTTACGAGGATAATGTATCGGGAAAGATCTCCGATGAGCGCTTTTCCATGATGTCAGTAGGATATGAGGACGAGCAGAAGAAGCTGAGGGCAAGCGTTTCAGAGCTTACAGTATTCATCGAAAGTGCGGAACAGAAATCCGCAGATGTGACTGCGTTCATTGAGGCAGTGCAGAAGTATGAACGTGTCGCGGAGCTTACTCCTGAGATCATGCATGAGCTGATTGAGAAGATCGTTGTTCACGCTCCCGACAAGAGCAGCGGACATCGCACGCAGGAGATCGAAATTCACTATCGCTTTAACGTTGCCGTTACTACTGCTGTCGCTGACAGTTTGAAGTACGACAAAAAGAGAAAGGCTGCGTAACCACCGAGGTTACGCAACCTTATCTTCAAATCATAAAAACTTCTTTATCAGTACCCGTTTTAAATCAGGGCGTGTTTGGTATGAGGCTGATATAAACTACACTCCGGGAAAACGTAATAAACACAGAGTACTATGGTCAAATGACGGTCTTATATTCGTTACATACGATCATTATATGACTTTTTACGAAATTGTTTAAGGAGGACTTACTTATGAAATTATCCAAAAAACCAATAATAATTACTATCGACTTGCACGGATGCAAGTATGTTTATGATGTTCACCAAAGGCTAAAAGAAGCTTTTGATTTTCCTGATTGGTACGGACGAAATTGGAGTGCATTTGATGATTTGCTATATGCTTCAGGAGAATATACAGTTGTGCAGATTAGAGGCTATAATACTCTTCCTAAAAGTATTGCACCCTACTGTACCACGATGATTAAAATATTTGAGAAAAAGAAGAAATACTATGAAAAAATGTCTGGAATACAAGATAATTGGAAAATAATTTTTGATTACAAAATCATAGATTAAAATCCGATAAATGCGAATTGAGCATCAGATTTATCTTGCATCTATTTTATAGTCGCAACACAGAGCCAAAATCTCTGTATGATTTTTCATACAGAGATTTTTTTGTTTTATTTATCAAAATACAAATATCCTTACAGGATGAATTTGTCAATTTTGCTGATTTTTAATTTTACTTTCTCCTTAATCAACGGTTTTAGGTTGAAAAAATAGCATTTTCTGCCCTATTATAGAGAGTTATTCTCAATATAATATGCGGAGGTATAATATGACGCTGGAGAATTTAAATTATCGTACGAATCTAATGTTTCTAAGGAATCAATTCAACTCCTCAAATGTATACGGAATTCCTGATATTCCTAAAGTTGAATTTACTGGTGAGGATTTTAAAGATTTGAGACTATTGGCATTTAATCAGACTAAGTCTGATAACGGACTTCATAACGAGCGAATTGTTCACTTCTTTCTTTATGACTACAACTTTGAAAATGTTTGGAAAGATACTAAAAAGTATGTTGAACTTCTTTCAAAGTATAAGGGCGTTTTAACTCCTGATTTCAGTATGTATACAGAGATGCCATATGCAGTCCAGATATATAATACTTTTAGAAATCGTTGGTGCGGAGCGTATATGGCTTCAAAAGGAATAAAAGTTATCCCTACTGTTGTATGGTCAGACAGTGGCTCTTTTGACTTCTGTTTTAAAGGAATACTAAAGGGTTCAGTTGTAGCAGTATCAACTTATATGTTTCATGAAAGCGATCATCATGGAGCTCAAAAAGAACTATTCATGGAAGGATATAACAGAATGCTGGAAGAAAATTGAACCTTCTGCAATCATCTGCTATAGTGAGCCATTTCCTGAAATGAGAGGTAATATAATTTATATAGATTATGAATTAAGTTCATGGAAACATCTTTCTGATGAAAAATCTTTTGAAAATGTATGTGCTAAAATGATATGAACCAATAAAAAAGAAATTCCAACCGAGATATGGTATAATAAGTTTACCACAACAAAAATACCGACTCGGAGGAATTTCTCATGAATATAATAACACAAGAAGCCAAGAAACGTCAAGCTGTAGTTAAGCTGGCAAACAAAAAAGGAAAAAGTCATGCAAGCAAAATGTACGGCGTCAGCATGTCAAGCGTAAAGCGGTGGTGCAAACGCTATGACGGAACATGGAAATCACTTGCGGAAAAGTCCCACAGACCGCACAGTCACCCCAAGAGGCATACAGAAGAGGAAGAACAGCTGATTCTCAAATGCTTTCAAAAGAAATATCTGCGTTATGGCTGGGACGGAGTTTACGATGAAGCAGTGAAAAACGGTTATACACGTAGTTTCAGCGGAATGGTGTATGCGGCTAAGCGCATGGGGCTTGGTGGAAAGAGTGCCAAAAAGCCGGCAAGAAAGCATGACCGCCGTTATCCGGATCTGAAAGTGCTGGGCAAGAAGGTTCAGATAGATGTTAAAGAAGTGCCATATTGTTGCTTGAGAGGAAAATTGAAACGAGATGGCAAGCATCTGTACCAGTGGACAGCAATAGATGAATGTACCCGATATCGCTTCGTGGACATATAATAAAAAAGTGGACAAGTATGATATAATAGAAGACAGAAAAAGGAGGAATCAAACATGTCTTCAAAGAATCCAAAATACACACAGGAATTTAAGCAAACAATCGTCAATTTGTACCATTCGGGAAAAACGTACTCTGAAATACAAAAAGAGTACGGAGTATCTCACAGCGCCTTATCCAATTGGATAAAACTGTACTCTGAGGTAAAAATTGATAATGAAACCGTTCTGACAGCTAAGCAAATAAAGGAGCTTCAAAAAAGAAATGCGCAGCTTGAGGAGGAAAATCTGATACTAAAAAAAGCCATTGCGATATTCACGCCTCGCTCAGACAAAGATTAATGGCTGTTAAGCTGCTGTCATCGGAACACGCTGTTACAACTCTTTGCCGAGTTCTTAATGTCAACAGAAGCACTTATTACAAATTTCTTCATCATAAGCCTTCAAAAAGAGAGCTTGAAAACCGCAGGATCCGCAGCTATATCATTGAACTGTATGCAAGATCCAAGAAGCGCTTTGGAGCTTATAAAATGAAGAATTGT